>CAWJVP010000006.1:0-71989 GCA_963846345.1 uncultured Alphaproteobacteria bacterium | reverse complement strand
TTGCTGGCAATGCTTGCCGGTCCACTGATCGCCCTTTTCGGGGCAACGGGGGATGCCGCCATGTTGCTGCGGTTCTTCTGCCTGTTCGTGGCCGGAAGCTTCATGTTCAACGGCGCGCTATTCGTTTCCAACGCGGCATTCAACAATCTGGGCTTTGCGGTCTATTCGACGCTGTTCAACTGGGGACGGGCGACGCTCGGCGTCATTCCCTTCGTACATTTCGGCATGGCTTGGGGCCCCGAGGGCGTGCTCGCCGGATGGGGCATCGGCGCGGTCGCGTTCGGGCTGCTGTCGATCGTGGTGTGTTTCCGCGTGCTCGCCAGGATGCCGGTGCCGGTCTAGGCGGAAAGCAGCCTTTCAAGGCCCGTGCGCACCTCGGCGCGGGTGGCCTCCGTGCGCTTCAGGATTTTCTCGGTGTAGAGGAAGTCGAGCACCCTGAAATCGCTGATCTCGGGCCGGATCAGCAGGTCGGGCTTGTGCTTGTCGAGCATCAGCCGGGTGATCGAATGCATCAGCAACTGGCTGGCGCCAAAGGCCGCCTCGATGCGCGTCGGCATGTTGCGGTCCTTGCCGCGCGGCATGCCGATGACATCGACCGCGACCACGATGCGGCCGGGAGCCGTCACGAGATCGAACGGCACCGGATTGACGAAGCCTCCGTCGACATGGACGCGGCCATCGATGATTTCCGGCCGGAACACGACGGGTATCGCCGAGGAAGCCGCGATGGCCTGGAACAGATCGCCACTTTCCAGCACCGTCAGCGTGCTCGCGAAGAAATCCGTGGCCGTAACCTTCAGCGGGATCTGGAGGTCCTCGAAACGTTCGGGAATAGCGTCGGGCAGGAAGGCGCGCATGACCTTCTGGGCGTTGAGTTCGCCCACGCGCGGCAGGCCGCCCATGATCGCGGCGGCAAATCCATCCGGGCGCAAGCGCCAAAGGCGCGCCATGACCTCGGCCCGCTTGCTGAAGGTTCGCAACGCATAATCGGCGATCTCGGCGCCGCTCATTCCCGCGGCATAGCCCGCGCCCATCACCGAGCCGATGGAGGAACCTGCGATGACGCACGGCTTGATGCCGAGATCGTCGAATGCCTGCAGCACATGGATATGCGCGATTCCGCGCGCGCCGCCGCCGCCAAGAACCAGTGCAACTTCCGTCAAGTCCCAAGCCCCCTTGGCAATGCGGCGATCACGACCTGCCGGGGCCGACGATCACGACAGTCGGCTCGACGCCCAGCAGCTCGGCAGCCACCGCCTTCACCTCGTCAAGCGTCACGGCGTTGATCAACGCCTCGCGCTTTTCAATGTAATCGATTCCAAGACCTTGTGTCTGCATCGCTATCAGCACGCCCGCGATCTTTGCCGAGGAATCGAGATTGTTGATGGCGTAGGAGCCAATCACGTATTTCTTGACGGCGTCGAGTTCCGCCTGCGTCGGACCTTCGCTGGCGAGGCGCTGCATCTCCGAGCGGATCAGGGCCAAGGTCTCGTCGGCGCGATCTGCCCGCGTGGCGGTGGAGATCGTCAGGTACGCGGCATTGTCGAAGGTCGAAAGCGACGAACCGACGGAATAGGCGAGGCCCCGCTTTTCGCGGACTTCGTCATAAAGACGCGAAGAAAATGCCCCGCCGCCGAGGATCTCGTTCATCAGGTAGGCGGCAAAGAATTTCGGCGAGTTGCGCTGGACGCCGGGCAAAGCCAGCGAGATTTCCGTCTGGCTGCCACTGTCCTCCATCTCGATCTGCTCGCCGAATTTCACGTCGGCGGGTCCGACCGGAAGAAGTTGCGCCTTTTGCGGCAGTCCGCCGAAAACCTTGTCCAGCATCTGCGCGGTCTCGGTCGCGTTCATGGCGCCAACCACCGCCACGGCGAGATTGTCGCGGGCAAACAGCTTGCCGAAATGCGCGACGATTTCCTCGCGCGTGATCGCATCGAGGCTCTCCACCGTGCCGCGTGACGAGCGCGCATAGGGATGGCCCTTGAACAGGCTGTTGCGCAGTTCGCGCGTCGCCTTGTCGGCGGCGTCGTTGGCGTCGCTGGCAATTTGCGCCTTCAGGCCTTGCCGCATGCGGCCAATGGCATTTTCGTCGAAACGCAACTGCGTCAGCGACAGCCGCATCAGCTCGAAAGCCTCTTCGCTGTCTTCCTTCAAGGCGCGCATGGTGCCGGTGAACCGGTCCCTGCCGTCGGAGTAGGACAGGCTGGTGCCAAGCTTTTCCAGCCGCGCCTGGAATGCCTTGGAATCAAGCTCGCCCGCGCCCTCGTCGAAAAGCGTGGAGATCAAATTGGCAAGGCCCTCCCGGCCCGGCGGATCCTGCACCGAACCGCCCTTGAAGGCGGCGGACACGGTGACGATGGGAACGGTGTAGTCCTCGACCAGCCAGGCCTTGATGCCGAGCGGGCTGGTGACTTCCTGTATCTGGAAGGCGGCCGCCGGCAAACAGGCGACGGCGAGCAGGAAGGCTCCGGCGACGGGCGCCAGGACGGTGCGGAATATTGCGTTCATCATGAACCTTCCTTCGGCATCAGCAGGCCGGTGACGGAGCGGCGCGGATCAAGCCATTTGCGCGCCGCCTGGTTTACATCATCGAGCGTTACCTGCCGCACGCGATCGGGCCACTCGACGATATCGGCGATCGTGCCGCCCGAAGCCAGCACGCTGCCGTAGATCTGCGCCATGCGGGACTGGCTGTCGCGTTCGAAGATGGTCGAGCGCACCAGCACGCCGCGGGCGCTTTCCAGCTCTTCCTGCGTCACGCCTTCCTTCACGATCCGATCGATGATGGTGTCCAGCTTCGCTTCGATCGCCTCGATCGCATTGCCCGGCAAGGGTTCGCTGAAAACAGTGAACTCGCCGTAGTCATAGCCGCTGCCGTCGTAATAGGCGGCGGCATGCGTTGCCACCGGGTCGTCGACGACGAGGGCAGAGCGGAACCGGCTGCCCGAAGAACCGCCCATGATGACCGCAAGAATGTCCAGCGCCTCGGCTTCGCGCGGCTGTGCCTGCCGGTAGGACGGCACGGCATAGGTTCGCTGGATGGAGGGCGTGGCAACGCGCGGATCGGAATAGGTGACGCGCCGGGCCGCCAGCGGCTCCGGCTCGGCGGATCGCACGCGAACGCCCGGTTCCGCCCGTCGCCGCACCTTGCCGTATGTCGACTGCGCCAGTGCGAAGACCGCCTCCGTATCGACATCGCCGGCGACGATCAGGATGGCGTTGTTCGGCGTATAGTGCCGATCGTAGAAGGCGATGGCATCGTCCCGCGTCAGTGCGGCCATTTCGTGCTGCCAGCCGATGATCGGAATGCCATAGGGGTGGTTCGCATAGAGCGTGGCGCCCATGGCCTCCCCCAGGATTGCGTGGGGGCTGGAATCGATCCGCTGGCGGCGCTCCTCGAGGATGACGTCGCGCTCGGGCAGGACGTTTTCGTCCGTCAGGACAAGGTTTTCCATGCGGTCGGCTTCGTAGCGCATCACCATTTCGAGCGCCTGCGGGCTGACCTTCTGGTAGTAGGCGGTATAGTCGGTGGAGGTGAAGGCATTCTCCTCGCCACCGATTTCCGCGACCTTGCGGGAGAATTCGCGTTCCGGATAGGTCTTGGTTCCCTTGAACATCAGGTGTTCAAGGAAATGGGCAAGCCCCGACTTGCCCCGTTCCTCATCGGCCGATCCGACCTTGTACCAGATCATGTGGGTAACCACCGGCGCCCGGCGATCCGGTATGACGACGACCTCCAGACCATTTCCGAGGGTGCGGCTGACGATCTGCGGACCTTCTTGCGCGAAGGCGGGCAGGCGCAAGAACAATGCCGCCGCGATGAGGACGGCGATGGCAAGGAGGCGAGAATTGCTGCGCATGACGCTCCCGAAGAAAGGTTGAACCGGGCGGGGATCAGAAACCGAACATTGTGACGAATATAGGCGCGCGCCGGCAATCACACCTAAATCTTTGTTCATCTGCGCGGCGAGCCGTCATTCCCGCTCGAAGAAGCCGATGACCGTTTCGCCGAAGCGGCGCTGCTCGAGGAGGCCAAATCCGGGAAGCACTGAAGGAGCATTGGCTGCGCGCTCTTCGAGGACCAGCAATGCGCCGGGTTTGAGCCATCCGCCGCCGGCAAGGCTGGCGGCCGCCCGCTCGCCGAGGCCCTTGCCGTAGGGCGGATCGGCAAATGCCAGGTCGAAAGACTCCATGGTGCCGGGAATGCCCAGATCGGTAGCGTCGCGGCGGAAAATCTTTGTCGAACCCTGCAACCCCAAAGCCTCGATATTGGTGCGTAGCAGGCCCCGCCCCTGCGCCGACTCCTCGATGAACAGCGTGAAGGACGCCCCCCGGGACATGGCTTCAAGTCCCAGCGCACCGGTGCCGGCGAAAAGATCGATGACCCTGGCGCCATCGATGCGCCCGCGAGAGGCCAGCATGTTGAAGACGCTTTCGCGCGTGCGGTCGGCGGTCGGGCGGATCGAGGCATCCGAAGGAGCGGCGATCGGCCGGCCGCGGAATTTACCGGCGACGATCCGCATTGCCGCGCCCCCGCCCGCCGGCCGGTGGAGCCTTGTTTCCGCCCCCGCCGCCGGAGCCGCCCTTGTGGCTGCCACCCTTGTGGTTGCCAGCGGGGCTGCCGCGGGAATTTGAAGGGCGCTTGTCCGCACCGGCTTTCGCGTCCTCGCCCCTTGACGCGGTCTTGAACGAGGTCTTGCCCGCAAGTTTCGCGTCGGGCTTGCCCGAAGGCTTGGCGAAGGTATTCTTCCTGCCTGCCGGCTTTTCGGCGCGCTTGCCGGTGTCGAGCCGGTCAAGCATGCCCTCGGCGGCCTGTCCGCGGGCAGGACGTTCTTTCCATCCGGTTTTCTGCGGCCTGGCGGGCTTTTCCGCCTCCTCCGGGGCGCCACGTTGCACTACCGGCGCATCGAAATTCGCGCCGGATGCCTCGATCAGGCGCGGTCCGAGCTGGTCGCGCAGCATGCGGCCCCTGATCTCGCGCACCTCGCGCTCGGCAAGGTCGCCAAGCTGGAACGGCCCGAACGACACCCGGATCAGCCGGTTGACGGTCAGCCCCAGCGCGCCGAGCACCTTCTTCACCTCGCGGTTCTTGCCCTCGCGCAGCGCCAGCGTGATCCAGACATTGGCGCCCTGCCTGCGGTCCAGCGTCGCCTCCATGGAGCCGTAGAGCACGCCTTCGACGGCAATGCCGTCCTTCAAGGTGTCGAGCTGCTCCTGGCTTATGTCGCCATGCGCGCGGACGCGGTAGCGCCTCAGCCAGCCGGTCTGAGGCAATTCGAGAATGCGGGCAAGGCCGCCGTCATTGGTCAGCAGCAAGAGGCCTTCGGTATTGATGTCGAGACGGCCGATCGACATGACGCGCGGCATGTCCTTGGGCATGGCGCTGAACACGGTCGGGCGGCCTTCGGGATCGCGCGCCGTGGTCACCAGTCCCGCAGGCTTGTGGAAAAGCCAAAGCCGCGTGCGCTCGACCTGCGGCAGCGGCGCGCCGTCGACCTCGATCTTGTCCTTGGGCCCAACCGTGAATGCCGGCGTATCGAGCACCTTGCCGTTGACGGTCACGCGCCCGGCGGCGATCCAGGTTTCCGCCTCGCGCCGCGAACAGAGCCCCGCCCGCGCAAGGCGCTTGGCGATGCGTTCGCGCCCGTCGGCCTCCGCCGCGGCGGCCGCATTCGCCTTCTGCCCGTCGGAGCGAGGGCCCGATTTTGCCGGTTGTTTTCCCATGCGATGTCCCTATCAAGGAAAATCAACGCGTGCGAGAAATTTCCGGATATGGCGGAGCGGGCGATGTCACAGTTCATGAAGGCGGCGCTGACGGAAGCGGGGGAAGCAGCCGAGCGCGGCGAAGTGCCGATCGGCGCCGTCATCGTGCGCGAAGGGGAAATCATCGCGAAGGCCGGCAACCGCACGCTGGAGATGAACGATCCCACCGCGCATGCCGAAATGCTGGCGATTCGCCAGGCTTGCGCCACGCTGGACAGCCAGAGGCTACCCGACTGCGATCTCTACGTGACGCTGGAGCCCTGCCCGATGTGCGCGGCTGCGATCTCGTTCGCTCGCATCCGCCGGCTGTATTACGGCGCGGACGATCCGAAGGGCGGGGCGGTGGAAAGCGGGGTGCGGTTTTTCGGCGATCCGACCTGCCATCACGCGCCCGATGTCTATTCGGGCCTTGCCGAGCAGGAATCGGCACGGCTGCTCAGGGAATTTTTCGCGGAACGGCGTTAGAGCCGATTGCCTGAGGAGTTTGAAGGCGCGATCGGCGTTAGCCGTTGCGACCGCCAAGATCGCGGATGCGCTGAGCCTTCAGCTTGCGTTCCTCTTCCTCCATCGCGGCCTTTTCCTCTTCGGAGTAGGCTTCGGCGCCCGACGGAGCGGTCTCGACGGGCTTGCGATAGGCGACCGGAGGTTCGGTGAGGAAACGGCGCGTCTGGTTCTTCGAAACCGTCAGTGTTTCCTTGGCCTTCTGCACTTCCTGCCGGGTGATTTCGTTACCGTTGTCGAGCAGCGGATTGCCATCGCGGTCGGTCTGGCCGACAGCGAACTTCTTCTGGTAGCCGTCCTCGACTGCAATACCTTCCTTCTTGCGAAGGCGCTCCTCGATGCTGACGTCGCCGGTGCGTGCGTCAACTTCGCCTGCCGCTGCCTGGATGCGGGCAATGCGCTGCTCAGGCGTTTCGGGCCAGGCAACGTTGGACGCAGTCGCGGCGCTGTCGATCGGTTCGACCAGCGCCTGCTTGTTCTGCGGAACGACAAGATCCGAGCGCGGGGAATAGTCGATGTTCTTCTTCTCCGGCACGAGATTGAACATGGTGTACACGTCCTTGAGCGTCTGCTCCTCCTGCGCCACTCCGGTGCCGTAGGTGGTGCCGCCGACGCAGCCCGACAGCGCAAGCGCGGCAAGGCATGCCATGCCGGCGATGGAAATCGAACGTGGGGACCTGTAGCTCATTCTCGAAAACAACCCTGAAGTTGCCGGACTTTGACTAGTCACTGCTGGGCAAATGCGGCCACAATCCGGCTTTTACCCCGAAAAGCTGCGGAAAACTAACGCAAAAGCGAGCCTGTGACAATGCGGTCACAGGCTGCGCCGGGCCATCGCGTGCAACAGGCGGGGGAAAACCCGCCACGCCGTCAGCGCCGGCCGGATTCGATTTCGCGAACCGCCGCGGCATCGCGCAGCGACAGGTCCGGAAATTGCGGATCGGAGCCGACTTCGGGAAGGATGCGCCACGAACGCGCGCATTTGCGTCCCTCGGCGCGGCGCGGCACGATGGCAACGGCGGTTTCGCCTTCCATCCGCCATGCATCGGCGGCGCGGGGCGTCGCTGCTCACCGTGATCTGGCTTGTGATGCAGATTTCGGCGAAATCGAGCCCTTCGAGCGCGGCGAGCAGTTCCCCGTCCGCCACGTAGACTACCGGGGCGGCTTCGAGCGACGAACCGATGCGCTTTTCCTTGCGTTCGATTTCCAGCGCGCCGGTGACGACGCGGCGCACGCGGCGAATCCTTCGCCCATTTCTCCGCGAGCGCGTCGTTGCGCCATTCGGCGGGCACATCGGGGAACTGCTCGAGATGTACCGAGACGCCCTCGCCCGGATTGCGGTCGAGCCAGGCCTCTTCCATGGTGAAGGGCAGCATCGGCGCCAGCCATTTGGCCAGGCAGTCGAACAGCACGCGCACGGTTTGCAGCGCCGCCAGGCGCTTGGCGCTCGACGGCGCGTCGCAATAGAGCGCGTCCTTGCGGATGTCGAAATAGAAGGCCGAAAGCTCTACCACCATGAAATTCGACAGGCTGGAAAGCACGCGCTTGAAGTCGAAGGCGTCGTAGCCCTCGCGCACGATCACGTCGAGTTCGGCCAGGCGGTGCAGCATCAGCCGCTCGAGTTCGGGCATTTGCGGCCACGGCACTTCCGTGCCGCGGTCATGCGCCAGCGTGCCGAGCATCCAGCGCATGGTGTTGCGCAGCTTGCGGTAGCTGTCGACGGTGGTCTTGAGGATTTCCGGGCCGATGCGCAGGTCTTCCGAATAGTCGGAAGACGCCACCCACAGGCGCAGAATGTCGGCGCCGGACTGGCTTGATCACGTCCTGCGGCGTGACCACGTTGCCGAGCGATTTCGACATCTTGCGGCCTTCCTCGTCCATGACGAAGCCGTGGGTCAGCACGGCGTCGTAGGGCGCGCGGCCGCGCGTGCCGCAGCTTTCCAGCAGCGAGGAATGGAACCAGCCGCGATGCTGGTCCGAGCCTTCGAGGTAAAGGTCCGCCGGCCATTTGAGGTCCTCGCGCTCCTCAAGGCAGAAGGCGTGGGTGGAGCCTGAATCGAACCAGACATCGAGAATGTCGGTGACCTTGTTCCACGCCTCATTGGCGTCGCGAGCCGAGGAAGCGCTCGCGTGCGCCATCGGCGAACCAGGCGTCCGCGCCTTCCTTTTCGAAGGCTTCGACGATGCGCGCATTGACTGCCTCGTCCTTGAGGACATTGCCGTTCTCGTCGGCGAACACGGCGATCGGCACGCCCCAGGCGCGCTGGCGCGACAGCACCCAATCGGGCCGCTGCTCGATCATGGCCTTCAGCCGGTTCTGCCCGGCGGCGGGCACGAAGCGGGTATCGGCGATCGCCTGCAGGGCGATTTCGCGCAATGTTTGCTTTTCCGCCGGCGCATCCGCGCCGCCGTCCGTTCGCGGGCTTGCACTCGCTGCGCTCGCTTGCCCTGCCACGGAGGGAACCGGGCTGATCGGCCGGTCCATGTAGACGAACCATTGCGGCGTGTTGCGGAAGATCACCGGCTTCTTGGAGCGCCAGGAATGCGGGTAAGTGTGCTTGAGGCGGCCGCGCGCGAAGAGCATGCCCTTTTCGATCAGCGCGGTGATCACCGCCTGGTTGGCATCGCCCTTCTTGCCGTTGTCGTCGATGACGCGCGCCGGCCCGCCCTCGCGATCCGGACCGAAACCCGGCGCGTCCTTGGTGTAGAAGCCGGCATCGTCGACCGTGAAGGGGATGGCAGACGAAACGCCTCGCGCTTCGAGGTCGCGGGCATTGTCCATCCAGATGTCAAAGTCCTCGCGGCCATGGCCGGGCGCGGTGTGGACGAAGCCGGTGCCGGCGTCGTCGGTGACGTGCTCGCCGTCGAAGAGGGGGACGGTGAAGTCGTAGCCGCCGCCGAGGCCGCGCAAGGGATGAGAGCAGGTGATTGTGGCCAGTTGCGTGCTGCTCACGGCACCCAACGCGCTTGTATTCAAGCTTCGCCTTCTTGAAGCATCTCTTCGGCCAGCTTGTCGGCAAAGATCAGCTTCTCGCCCGGCTGTGGGCCGAAATCATTGGCGGCCGCCGTTACCTCGTACAGGCCATAGGCAGATGCGGCTGGAATAGCTGATCGCCCGGTTGCCGGGAATGGTCCAAGGCGTGGTCGTCCAGATGACAATGCGTCGAAGCTCGCAAGTTCATCGATCTCTCGCCAGATCGTTACCGCTCGGCTGACGCCTCGAACCAGTCCGAGGTCGGCAACCGGAAACTTCACCCAAACCGTATCGGACTCATAGTCCTGATACTCGACCTCGGCCTCGGCGAGCGCGGTGCGTTCGACCACCGACCACATCACCGGCTTGGAGCCGCGGTAAAGCTGGCCGGTCATGGCGAATTTCATCAATTCGGCGGCGATCTTCGCCTCCGCCTTGAACGCCATGGTGGTGTAGGGGTTCTCGAAATCGCCCTCGACGCCAAGCCGGCGGAACTCCGCCGACTGCACGCCGATCCAGTGCTGGGCAAATTCGCGGCACTGGCGGCGGAATTCGTTGACCGGCACCTCGTCCTTGTCGAGGCCCTTCTCGCGGTACTGCTCCTCGATCTTCCATTCGATCGGCAGGCCGTGGCAGTCCCAGCCCGGCACGTAATTGCTGTCGTAGCCACGCATCTGGAAGGAGCGCGTGATCAGGTCCTTGAGGATCTTGTTGAGCGCGTGGCCGATATGCAGATGGCCGTTGGCGTAGGGCGGGCCGTCATGCAGCACGTATTTGGGCCTGCCCTTCGAGGTCTCGCGCAGGCGCTTGTAGAGCTGCATCTCGTCCCAGCGCGCGATGATCTGCGGCTCTTTCTCGGGCAGGCCGGCGCGCATGGGAAATTCGGTCTGGGGCAGATAGAGCGTTTCGCTCCAGTCGCGGCCCTCGGTCTTGGTCGTCGTGTCGTTCATCGGTTCTTGGCTTTCTGCCCGCCGCGCCGTCCGCGCCGCGGGGGACTGGAAGTCCTTTGGGCTTTCACCCGGAAATCTGTTGGAAGGTCGGCGCCGGATACGGCGCAGTCCATCGGCCCGGCGCCCGCGCCCTGTTCAGGCGGAGGCCGGGCGACTAATTCGAATGAAAATCAGGACGCACAGGCACATGACGCGTCTATTACCAGCATGGGAAGCCTGAATAAAGTGTGTTCTGGCTCATCCGGCAATGCCGGAAAGCGCAGCGCGGGCGCGGCGCGAATCCTCGTTCATCTGCGACACCAGCGCCTCGACGCTGTCGAACTTCTCCTCGCCGCGCAGGAAGGCGTGGAACTCGACCGCCAGTTCCTCGCCATAAAGATCGCCGGCAAAGTCGAAGAGGAAGCTTTCGAGCAGCGCCGCGCCATTGTCGAAAGTCGGCCGCCGGCCATAGCTGGCCACGCCGTCATGGGCCGATCCGTCGGCGCGGAAAACGCGGACCGCGTAGATGCCGTGGCGCAAGGTGGCTTCCTGCGGCAGCTCCATGTTGGCGGTCGGATAGCCGAGCGTGCGGCCAAGCTGCTTGCCTTCGATGACCGGGCCGCTGACCCTGAAGGGCCGCCCGAGCAACCCGTTGGCGGCGGCGATATCGCCATCGGCAAGCGCATTGCGGATGCGCGTCGACGAGATCACCTCGCCCGAAGCATCGCGCACCGGATCAACAAGGCTGACGCCGATCTTCATTTCGCCCGCCCGGTCCTTGAGGAATTGCGGCGTGCCGAAGCGATCCTTGCCGAAATGGAAATCGAACCCGGCGACGGCGTGGCGCGCGCGCAGTTCCTGCCCGAGCAGCCGGTAAACGAAGGAAGATGCCGGCATCATCGAAAACTGCTCGTCAAAGCGCTTCTCGACCATCCCCGCAAAGCCGAGCTGTCGCAACAGGCGGGCCTTTTCGGCCGGCGGCGTCAGGCGAAACAGCGGCGTTTGCGGCCGGAAGAAGGTGCGCGGATGCGGCTCGAAGGTCAGTGCCAGCGCGGGCGCGCCCAGCGAGGCAGCCTGCCGCAGCGCCTCGTCCAGCACGCCGCGATGGCCAAGGTGGACGCCGTCGAAATTGCCGATGGCAACGACGCCCCGGCGCAGATGCTCCGGCAGCTTGTCGTCGGGACCAACCCATTCGAACGGGGCTTCGGTCACAGCGCTCACCACTTCAGCCGGGGCATCCAGGCGACCGGCGCCGCCCGGTGGTTCGCAAGGAAATCGGACAGCTTGACCTCGTCGGGCTTTTCGACATCGCCATATTCGCCGGCATGGATCCCGGCGCTGATGTAGAGAAGGTCCAGGCCGGCATTCATGGCGCCCTTGACGTCGGTCGGCATGCCGTCGCCGATTGCCAGGATGCGGGCGGGGTCGATTTTGCGGCCCGCCATTTC
Organism: uncultured Alphaproteobacteria bacterium; assembly: GCA_963846345.1. GTDB lineage: Bacteria > Pseudomonadota > Alphaproteobacteria > Rhizobiales > Rhizobiaceae > BOKV01. The sequence continues at coordinate 60,374 of CAWJVP010000006.1, read as the reverse complement.
GTCGAGCATATGCCGGGCCGAGCGGTAGATGTGCGGATGCGGCTTCCCGACGATGAAGGCCTGTCCGCCAAGCGCTTCGTAGTCGCGCGCGAGCGCCCCGGCGCACCAAAGCAGCCGGTCGCCCATCTCGACCACGATGTCGGGATTGGCGCAAATGAACGGCAGTTTTCGCGCGGCAAGTTCGGCAAGCAGCGGGGCATAATGCTGCGGCGTCTCGGTGCGGTCGTCGACCAGGCCAGTGCACACCACGCTGTCGGCATCGCGCCAGTCGACAAGTTCGACATCGAGGCCCTCGTAAAGCGTCAGGTCGCGATCGGGGCCGATGTGGAAGGCGCGGCGCGACTTCTCGGCGATGAGTTCGCGCGTCACGTCCCCCGAGGTTACCACCTTGTCGAACACGCCATCGGGCACGCCGAGCTTTTCAAGCTGTTCCAGCACCGGACCATGCGGCCGCGGGGCGTTCGTGATCATCACGACATGGCCGCCATTGGCGCGAAAGGCGGACAGCGCCTCGATCGCGCCCGGCCAGGCCGCCACCCCGTTGTGCAGCACGCCCCAGACGTCGCTCAATATGGCGTCATAGTGCGGCGCGATTTCACTCAAGCCGCCAATGCGCGGAACTGGCTTTGTCACGGGTTCATGCCTTTTACTGGATGCGACCGCCGCTTTTTGCAAAGGCGGATGCCACGGTCAAGCCAACTCGGCGATGCAAGAATGCCTCCGGCTGCCGAATTCATCATGTTCCCTTACCATGGCAACGCGGTTCGCTTCCAAGCGGATGATTTTTCAGCGATAGTGAGTGCATGGCGCTTTTGGGCTGCGCCGGGGTGGCAACGCGTTTCGTTCGTGTGGGTACATGGCGTTTTTCTTCATACTTCCCCTCATCGCCGGGGCGGCCGTTTCGGCCCTGTTGTGGCTGGCGGCAGAAATCGGCGGCTTGCCGCAGCTTTCGACCATTTGGATCGCACTATACGGAATAGCAGCCGCATTGGTCGGGCTTTGCATTGTTTGCGCGGTTGTTGCGACGCAGGTCCTCAATCGCCTTTCAACCAGCAATGAGGAAAATGCGCAGTTCGAGCGCATGATCCTGGGCCGTTTGTCGAAGCTGGATGCGACCGTGGAGAAGCCGAGGCCGGAGCCGGCAATTGCCGGGCCAAACGCGCCGGCGCGCTTTGCCCAGACCTTGAGATCGGGAACCCGCAACGAACCTGCCGCACAGGCTGTGCCGCCCGCAGCCATGCGTGTCGAACCGATAGCCGAAACCGGCAATGTGGTGCAGCTCGACCCTGCGGCGCGCATCCGCGCGGTTCAGGAAAAGCGCAATCGCGGTCCGTCCCCGGAAATCCTGGAAGCCATCGCCAACGGGCGGTTCGAAGCCTGGTACCAGCCTGTCCTGGGGCTTCCGGACCGAAAGCTGCGCTACCTTTCGGGGCTGCCCTACCTTCTGACGGAGGGGTCAGGCGCGCTAGCACCGCAATTGTGGTTCGATACCGCGTCGAGCGGAGGCCGGCTTGCTTCCATGGACCGCTTCATGCTGTTGCAGGGCATAAAGCTGTGCCGCGACCTTGCCCGGCAGGAAAAGGCACGCGGAGTGTTCTGGCGCTTTTGCGGGGCGACGCTGGCAGACAAGGCGGCGTGGCGCGAGATCATTGAAGTTCTTCGCGCCAACAAGTCGCTTGGCGGCTCGTTCCTATGCGAAATCAGTCACGCCGATTACAACAATCTGGGGCCCACGGAAATCGAGGCGCTGTACGCCATCAAGGAAGCGGGTTTCGAGCTTTGCCTTGCCGACTGCAGCGACCTGCAACGCCATTGCGCATCCGCGAGGCCAGGGCTTTTCAAATATGTTTCGGCGGAACCGGATGAAATTGTCCGTGCGCTCGACAGCGGCGATCCGCAACCAAGGGACATCTCCTTCATCGCCACCGGCGTGGCGAGGGAAGAAGACGCCATCGCGCTGATCGAAAGGGATGTAAGGCTGGCGCAGGGACCGCTCCTGGCTCCCCCCAAGCCGCTACGCAAGGAGGGTGCCCAAGCCCCCGTTACAGGCTTGCGCCAGCCCTGACCGGCCTTCCGATCATTCATCCTCTCGCCGCGCGCCGTTGACAAAACGACAGACCGCGCCTATCTCCGCCCGGCTGGCACTCACACTCCGCGAGTGCTAACAGAGAATGAACGGCCCTGCGGGGACTATGCGGGGCCAGCTTCACCAAACAACGGGAAAACATCATGGCCAAGATCAAGTTCCGCCCGCTGCACGACCGCGTCGTCGTTCGCCGCGTCAAGTCCGAGGAAAAGACCGCGGGCGGCATCATCATGCCCGACACCGCAAAGGAAAAGCCGTCCGAAGGCGAAATCGTCTCGGTCGGCTCGGGCGCTCGCGACGAAAGCGGCAAGCTGGTTGCGCTCGACGTGAAAGTCGGCGACCGCGTCCTGTTCGGCAAGTGGTCGGGCACCGAAGTCAAGCTCAATGGTGAAGAACTTCTGATCATGAAGGAATCCGACATCATGGGCGTAGTCGGCTAATCGCCGGCACACCCGGTTCCAAAACCCTGAAATTCATCCGGCACTATCCGGAAAATAATCGAGGAGCAGACAATGGCTGCCAAAGAAGTAAAATTTTCTGCCGACGCACGTGAGCGCATGCTGCGCGGCGTCGACATTCTTGCCGACGCCGTGAAGGTGACGCTCGGCCCGAAAGGCCGCAACGTCGTCATCGACAAGTCGTTCGGCGCACCGCGCATCACCAAGGACGGCGTGACGGTCGCCAAGGAAATCGAACTGGAAGACAAGTTCGAGAACATGGGCGCACAGATGGTGCGCGAAGTCGCGTCGAAGACCAACGACATTGCCGGCGACGGCACCACGACCGCCACGGTCCTGGCCCAGGCCATCGTTCGCGAAGGCGACAAGGCCGTTGCTGCCGGCATGAACCCGATGGACCTCAAGCGCGGCATCGACCTCGCGGTCACCGAAGTCGTCGCGGCCCTCAAGAAGGCCTCGAAGAAGATCAAGACCTCGGAAGAAGTCGCCCAGGTCGGCACGATCTCGGCCAACGGCGAAGTGTCGGTCGGCGAGATGATCGCCAACGCGATGCAGAAGGTCGGCAACGAAGGCGTCATCACGGTCGAAGAAGCCAAGACCGCCGAGACCGAACTCGAAGTCGTCGAAGGCATGCAGTTCGACCGCGGCTACCTGTCGCCCTACTTCGTGACCAACCCCGAGAAGATGCTCGCCGAACTCGACGACGCCTACATCCTGCTGCACGAGAAGAAGCTCTCGAACCTGCAGGCCATGCTGCCGGTACTGGAAGCAGTCGTGCAGTCGTCGCGTCCGCTGCTGATCATCGCGGAAGACGTCGAAGGCGAAGCGCTGGCGACGCTCGTCGTCAACAAGCTGCGCGGCGGCCTCAAGATCGCTGCCGTCAAGGCTCCGGGCTTCGGCGATCGCCGCAAGGCCATGCTCGAAGACATCGCTATCCTTTCAGGTGGCCAGGTGATCTCGGAAGACCTCGGCATCAAGCTTGAAAACGTAACCCTCGCCATGCTCGGCCGCGCCAAGAAGGTCTCGATCTCCAAGGAGAACACCACCATCGTCGACGGCGCCGGCAAGAAGAAGGAAATCGAGGGCCGCGTTGCCCAGATCAAGCAGCAGATCGAGGAAACCACCTCGGACTACGACCGCGAGAAGCTGCAGGAGCGCCTTGCCAAGCTGGCGGGCGGCGTTGCCGTCATCCGCGTCGGCGGCGTCACCGAAATCGAAGTCAAGGAAAAGAAGGACCGCGTCGACGATGCGCTGAACGCAACGCGCGCGGCAGTCGAGGAAGGCATCGTTGCAGGCGGCGGCACCGCCCTGCACGCGCTTCCGCGGCCATCACCGTCAAGGGCGTCAACGAAGACCAGGAAGCCGGCATCAACATCGTGCGCCGCGCCCTCCAGTCTCCGCTGCGCCAGATCGCGTCGAATGCCGGCGCGGAAGCCTCGATCGTTGCCGGCAAGATGCTTGAGAACAAGCTCAACACCTACGGCTTCAACGCCCAGACCGGCGAATATGGCGACATGATCGCCATGGGTATCGTCGATCCGGTCAAGGTCGTGCGCACGGCCCTGCAGGACGCGGCCTCGGTCGCGGGCCTGCTCATCACCACCGAGGCCATGGTCGCCGAACTTCCGAAGAAGGAATCGGGCGGCGGCGGTGGCGGCATGCCCGACATGGGCGGCATGGGCGGCATGATGTAAGCTGCAAGCCAACGCGCTTGAATGAAAGGCCGCCTCCGGGCGGCCTTTTTTGTTGTCCTTCAAGCAAGCAAGCTCAGGGCATATTTGGTGAACAATCCGTGCGTTCCGCAACGCATCGACGGGTTGCCGCTTCGGCACTATTAATCGCAAATCGATTTAAACCGGAGCTTTCAATGAACAACATCATCCTTCTCGTCGCGCGTATCCTGCTTTCCTTCATGTTCATCATGTCGGGCGCATTCAAGTTTGGCGATATCGGCCAGACCGCAGGCATGATCACGCAGGCGGGCCTGCCTGCCGCCACCGCGCTGGCCTGGTTGGCAGCGATCTTCGAGGTAGCCGCCGGGCTCGCGATCCTCGCGGGCTTCCAGACCAGGATCGCGAGCTATCTGCTGGCGGCATTCTGCGTCTTCACCGCGTTCATGTTCCATGGCAGCCCGATCAACGTCCCCGATTTCCCGGAAGGCGCGAACGCCATGCTGTCGCTGTTCAACCAGATCATGATGATGAAGAACCTTGCCATCGCTGGCGGTTTCCTGGCGCTCTCGGCAGCGGGACCCGGCGCATGGTCGGTGGATGCCCGCCGCTGATCCCTGGCCGATCATGACTTCGAAAAGCCGCCCCTCGGGGCGGCTTTTTTGTTGAGGGCCGCGACGGTGCGCCGCAGCGAAACCAGCCATCATTACGTAGAGTTAACGGGATTTTCGTCGCGCGGCATTGTTCAATCCGGTCCGGGAGGACGCAATTGGAGATCCGCGATGACCAGCCTGCTTTCCCGCTATGCCACCCCGTTCACCACCGGCCTGTTCGCCGTTTCGCTGATTTCGGGGGTGGCGCTGTTCTTCCACCTTGGACAGGCGGCTTTCCACGGAATGCATGAATGGCTTTCGATGGTGCTGATCCTGCCCTTCGCCCTGCATCTGTGGAAGAACTGGCGTTCGTTCCTGACCTATTTCAAGCGTCCGCCGATGGCGATCGCGACCGGCCTGTCGCTTGCCGCTGCAATCGCCTTCGCAGTTCCGGCAATGACTGCGACCGGCCGCACCGGCGGTCCGCCGCAGCTTGCGGCGCTTCAGGCATTCGGGCAGGCGAACATCGAAACCGCCGCGCCCTGGTTCGGACTGGATGGCGAAGGCCTTGCCAAGGCCCTGCGCGACAGCGGCTACACGGTCTCGGACACGCAGGAAAGCCTCAACGACGTCGCCAAGGCTTCAGGCAAATCGGGCCGCGAGATCATGGGCGCCCTGGGCGGGCTGATGCGTCACTGACCGCCTTCGCGGCCAAGCGCCAAAGCGAGCTTGCGTACCAGTGCGGCGTCGCGTGGATGCCGCACGCGCTGCGAGGAGACGAGGCAAGCCTGCGAGCGCAGGATCAGGCCATCCTCCAGCAGCTTCAGATGGTTCGCCCGCAGGGTCGATCCGGTCGAGGTGATGTCGACGATCACGTCGGCCTGGCCGGACGCGGGCGCGCCCTCGGTGGCACCGAGGCTTTCGACCACACGGTAGGTCTGGATGCCGTGGACGCGGGAGAAAAACTCCTGCGCCATGCGCCAGTATTTGGTCGCGATGCGCAGCCGCCGTCCGTGGCGGGCGCGGAACTCGGCCGCCACGTCCTCGAGGTCGGCCATGGTGTCGACGTCGTACCAGACCTGCGGTACTGCAACGACGACATCGGCCTCGCCGAAGCCGAGCCGCGCTTCTATTCCCATGCGCGACTGCCATTCGGCCACCGCTTCGCGCACCAGATCCTCGCCTGTGACGCCGAGATCGATATTGCCGGAAGCAAGTTCGCGCGCGATTTCGGAGGCGGAGAGAAAGGAAACCTCCAACTCCGGCACGGCCTCGATGCGCCCGCGATAGCTGCGCGAATCCTCGGGCTCAGTCACCTTGAGGCCGGCGCCGGCGAAGGCGGCGAGCGTCTGCTCGCGCAGGCGACCCTTGGAGGGTATGGCGATGGTTACGCTCATTTGGCCGCCTCCAGCCGGTCGAGCCAGACCGAGAAGCCGACGCCGGGAACTTCCGAACGCGCGCCCAGCAGCGTCAACAGCCGGTCGTAGCGCCCGCCGCCGGCGACGGGCTTTCCGCCAGCGGGCGGCAGGATCTCGTAGACAAGGCCGGTATAGTAATCGAGCGGGCGGCCAAAGGCGGCGTCATAGGTGATGGTGGCCGGATCGACGCCTTCGGCCTGCAGCCGCGCAATCCGCGCGTCGAAATTGGCAAGCACCGGGGCCATGTCGCCATCAAGCCGGCCCGCGAATTCGCGCAAAGCCGCGCCCGCATCGCCGAGCGGTTTTCGGATCGACAGGAAGGCGCGCAAATCGGCGATGTGGTCCGCGGTCAGGCGGGCATTGTCGAGCGCCGCCTGCTCCAGCATCCGCGCCGCGATCTCGCCCGGCGAACGGCTCGCGGCGGCGGCGAAGCCGTATTCATCCATGCGCGCGGCAATCGCGGCGGCCAGCGCCACCGCGTCGCCCGCCTCCAGCGCGGCGGTGATTTCCTCGGGGTGTCCGCTCGGCCGATCGCGCGGGCTTCCGAGCGAAGCGATCAGCGCCTCGACCTTGTCCGGCGCGCCGAAGGAGCGGGCGAGCTTCTTTCGCCAGCCGGAGGGCAGGCCGAGCGCGCGCACCACCGCTTCGAACACGGCCTGGTCGCCGAGCGTGACGCGCCAGCCATTGCCGCCCGCCGCTTCGTTGCACAGCGCCAGCGCATCGGCGATGGAGCGGGCATCGGCCCCAAGGCGGTCGGTGTCGCCGATATCCTCGATGCCGGCCTGGCGGAACTCCGCCGGTTCGTCCTGCCGCTGCCGGAACACCGTGCCGGCATAGCCGTAGCGCGCCGGCGCGCCCCCGCCCGCCAGATGGTGCAGGCAGACGGGAATGGTGAATTCGGGGCGCAGGCAAAGCGCCTCGCCGCGCTGGCCGGTGGTGATGAAGATGCGCCGGCGCAGATCCTCGCCCGCCGTGTCGAGGAACGGATCGGCCGGCTGCAGCAGGCCGATCTGCGGCACGGTGCATCCGCGCGAAGCGAGCCAGGCGAGGAGATCGGTCATGGCATAAACCCCCCTCTGTCCGCTGCGCGGACATCTCCCCCGCAAGGGGGAGAGGGGTGGCTGAGGCTGATGCGCTCGCCCGAGCGAAGCGATGCGGAGCGGGTTGGGGTGAACGAACCCCCACCGGCTCTCCTGCGCCTGCGGCTTGGATCGCCCGCCTCCCCTCAAGGGGGAGGCTGAAGAGCGTGCCGGCCACCTCAGCCATCCCGGGCGGCGGCGAGCATTTCGCGCACCTTCGCGACGAGGTCGCCTTCCGGCACGGTGACCTGCGCCACGCGGGCGGCGCGCCATTCGGCATTGGAGGTGATCGCCTCGGCCTGGCGGCGGCCCTCGATCAGGTCCTTGATCGACGATCTCGCCGCGCGCGCGCTCGTGCCGCCCTGGATGATGGCGCAGGGGCAGCCGCGGCGGTCGGCATATTTGAGCTGGTTGCCGAAATCCTTCGGATTGCCCTGGTACATCTCGGCGCGGATGCCGGCGTTGCGCAGCTCCTGCGTCATCTGCTGGTAGCGGCCGAGGCTCTCGGTGTCGCGGTCCATGACGGTGACCAGCACCGGCGGCGATGCACATCGTCGACGTCCGAGCTTGCCGAGGTTCTTCAGCGCCGTCATCAGGCGCGAGACGCCGATGGAAAAGCCGGTCGCCGGAACATCCTGCCCGGTGAAGCGCTTGACGAGGCCGTCATAGCGCCCGCCGCCGCCGACCGAGCCGAAGTGCACCGTCTCGCCCTTTTCGTTGGTGACGTCGGAAAGTGAGTTCGGCCTCGTAGACCGGGCCGGTGTAGTATTCGAGGCCGCGGACGACGGAGGGGTCGATGCGTGATGCGGTCGGCATCCGTAGCCTGACGCTGCGACAATGCTCGCAATTGCATCAAGTTCGCTAAGCCTTGCTGTCAGGCTTCGGTTCTCGAAAGGCCGTATACATTGCCTCTAACTCGCAATCTGTCTCAGCGAATGTCAGGCTGTCGCGACTGCCGACGGCATCCTGATCATCGACGTCGTCGATCCGCTTGAATGTACCGAAAGCATGACGAACTCGGTCGATCTGCGCGTCAGTCCAGCCCCGCGCCCTTGGTGAAATCGCCGCTCTCGTCCTTGCGGCCCTCGCCCGAGCAGCAGGCCGCACGCCTTCGACGCCAAACTTGTCGAGCTTGTCGATGGCGCGCAGCACGGTCAGCTTCTGGCTTCGCATCGGTCGACGCCGATCGCCTCCATCACGCCGTCGAGCACCTTGCGGTTGTTGACCCGGATCACATAGTCGCCGCGCGCGATGCCGAGCGCCTCCATGGTGTCGGCCATCATCATGCACATTTCGGCATCGGCCTGCACGCCCGGCGCGCCGACCGTATCGGCGTCGAACTGCATGAACTGGCGGAAGCGGCCCGGCCCCGGCTTCTCGTTGCGGAACACCCAGCCTGCGCGATAGGTGCGGTAGGGCAGCGCGATCTCGTTGATGTTTTCGGCGACATGGCGGGCGAGCGGCGCGGTCAGGTCGTAGCGCAGGCTCATCCACTGCTCGTCGTCGTCCTGCAGCGAGAACACGCCCTCGTTCGGCCGGTCTGCGTCGGGCAGGAACTTGCCGAGCGCGTCGGTGTATTCGAACATCGGCGTCTCGACCGGATCGAAGCCGTAGCGCTCATAGACCTCGCGGATCGTCGGCCATCATCTTGTCGGTGGCGCGGATGTCGTCGGGCGAGCGGTCGACGAAGCCGCGCGGCAGGCGGGCCTTGAGCTTGTTCGGCTTCTTCTTCGATTCGGACATGCGCACTCGCTGGGTGAAAGGATGCGTTTCGTCTAGCGGATGGCAAAAGGCGCGGCAAGGGACGCCTTGCGGATCAAGGACCGGCACCTTACCTTGATTGGATGCGGTTCATCGTGGCGTTTCTCTCACTGGCCATCGTCACCCTGCCCTTCGGCATGGGCGCGATGATGCGCCATGCGCCCGGCCAGCAGGAAATCCACATGCAGGCCGGCCATTCCTCCCATCATCGGGAGAAACCGGCGCATGACGGGCCGGCGATGGACTTCATGGTTTGCGGAGCGTGCCTCACGCTGCCCCTGCAGCATGCCACACTTGAATCACGCTCGCCACAGCGATGTCCGCCGCATCGCCGCTGTGACAAGCTGGAAGGGCAACTGCCTCTACCCGCGACGCCGCCTCCCCGAGCGTGAGCTGAATTGAAAACGACACCGTAACCGCCGGCAACCGCCGCGCGGGCGTTATTCGATTCAGCTACAGGGAAACAAACCGATGAAAATCAGAAACCTCGCGGCAGCAGCTGCAATCACCACGATTCTTGGCGCAGCCGGCGCAATTGCCCAGGAGAGCGGCAATACCGGCCACGGCCAGCACATGATGGGGCAAGGCCACATGATGATGGGCGGCGGCAACATGACGCAAATGCGCGAAATGATGGACGAAATGACCAAGATGATGGGTCAGATGCGCGACATGATGGCCGCCGCCGAGACGGGTGCCGAGGGCGGACACGACATGTCCGCCATGGGCGCAGTCAAGGGCGACCAGGGTCCGTCCAGCAAGGCTTTCGCCGAGGCCAATGCGCGCATGCATACCGGCATGGATCTGGAGTTCAGCGGCGATGCAGACGTCGATTTCGTCAAGGGCATGATCGCGCACCATCAGGGCGCGGTCGAGATGGCGCAGATCGTGCTCAAATACGGCAAGGACGAAGAGTTGCGAACGCTGGCGACGCAAATCATCGCGGCGCAGGAGCCCGAGATCAAGTTCATGCAGGAATGGCTGGCTAAGCAGGGCAAGTAAGCCGATGGCGCGCGGCGGGAGACCGGCGCGCGCCTTGCCAGCCTATCAGGCAAGCGCCTGCCATGTCTGGTATCCCGCCAGCAGCAGGATCAGCAGCCCGACTGCCCGCAGCAGGACATTCTCGCGGATGTTCTTGACCAGCAGGCCCGCGAGCGGCGCGGCGAAAAGCCCGCCAATGATGAGGCCGGCAACCGCGGGAAGCATCGCCGAAAGTCCGCCGCCCTCCTCCCAATGCCCGGTCAGCAGCGCCGCAAGGAAGCTGAGTGAAACCGAGAGCGTGATCAGGAACTCGCTGGCATTGACCGTGCCGATGACATAGCGGGGCGCGCCGCCGGCCCCCAGAAGTCCGGTCGTCACGATCGGGCCCCAACCGCCACCGCCTGCCGCATCGAGAAAGCCGCCGATCGCGCCGAGCGGGGCGGTCATCGAGGCGGGTACCGGGCGCGCGGGCAGTTTGCGGAACGAGCGGACGAGCAGCCACACGCCGATCAGCGCCAGATAGGTGGTGACCACCGGCCGCATGACGGATGCGTCGATGGAGGTCAGCACGAATGCGCCAAGACAGCCGCCAATGACGCCGAAGGGCGCCAGCCGCGCCATCAGCTTCCAGTCGATGTTGCGATAATAATGGTGGGAGATGCCGGACGCGCCGGTGGTGAAGACTTCCGCCGCGTGCACGGCCGCGGAGGCATGGGCCGGCGAAATGCCCGACGAAATCAGAACGGTCGATGAAATGACGCCATAGGCCATGCCCAAGGCCCCATCCACGGCTTGCGCCAGAAAACCGACGACGAGAAAAAGCAGGAATTCGGACACCCATACCCCCTTAAAGCGGGCAGATGTTATGGGAGCAGGTTCGTTGGTACGTGGAAGAACATTGCCAATTAGCACCGGTGAGCGGAAATGGTTTCTACGGCAGCGCCCATCGCGCCTGTTTCGTCATTGCCGGATGCGAGGCCGGGCGAAATTGCGGCGAAGCGATTCTATCTCGCCGCGGCAATGGCAACCCTCGATGTGGTCGTTGACGAGGCCCATCGCCTGCATGAAGGCATAAACGGTCGTGGGACCGACAAAGGTCCAGCCCCGCTTCTTGAGGTCCTTCGATATGGCGACCGACTGCGGCGACACCGGATTTGCCCGCAGCCATTCCCAGGTCAGTTTCTCCGGCCGGGTGTCCGGCGGCGGCTCGAAACTCCAGAACCATGCCGCCAGCGAGCCCTTCTCGGACTGGATTTCCAAGGCGCGGCGCGCATTGTTGATGGTCGAGGCGATCTTGCCGCGGTGGCGAATGATGCCGGCATCGCCCAGCAGCCGCTCGATATCCGCCTCGTCCATTGCCGCAACACGGGGAATGTCGAAACCGTGGAAAGCCGCACGGAAATTCTCGCGCTTGCGCAGGATCGTCAGCCAGGAAAGCCCGGACTGGAAGCCTTCGAGGCAGATCTTTTCGAAAAGCCGGGTGTCGTCCACGACAGGCCGGCCCCATTCTGCATCGTGGTAGCGCTCGTATTCGGGCACGCCGCCATGCCACAGGCAACGCTTGCGCCCGTCGGCACCTTCCAACAATCCGGCGATCACGGGCTCGTTTAGCGGCTGCGGCATGGAGTCTTCCCCAATCCCACCTTTTCAAAAGGCGTGCGATACGTTTAATTGCAGCGGTTCGGGATGCAAATGCAAGTCGGCCCACCAGCCGTCGGCAACCTGCCGGCCCGCCCCGCAATGGATATCCCAAGGCAGTTCATTTGACCCGACAGGTTTGCGCCCTCATCCTTGCCGCCGCCCTTGCCTTGATGCCGCATTCGCGCGCGGGCGGCAAGCGATGCCGAACTCATCCGTGGCTTCAGCCTGACCGTGTTCGGCGCGGAATATTCGCCGATGGGCTTCCAGTCGAACTATGTGCGCAAGTTCAACGGCACGGTGCGCTTTCATATCGTCAACCTGGCATCGCGCAACCGTGTTCCGGAGATCAGGGCATTCATCCTGTCGCTGAACCGGTCGATCGGCAATTTCAGGGCGGAAGTCGTGAATTCGCCAGCCAGGGCCAACTTCACGGTCTATGTCGTCGACCGCAAGGACTATGCGGCGACGGTGCGCGAAAAAGTCTACCGGCGCACCACCGCCAGCACGCCCGGAAAATGTCTCGTGCGCTCGGTTTTCTCGCGCAACGGCATCAACCGTTCGGATGCCGTGATCGTATCCGACGAGGGGGAGGCCCTTTTCAACCGCTGCAAGGCGGAGGAGATCCTCCAGGGCCTCGGCCCTTTGAACGAGCATCCGAGCCTCACCGAAAGCATGTTCAACGACCGCACGCGGCACACCTCGTTCACGCGGTTCGACCGGGTCATTCTCAACATGCTCTATGACAAGCGCATCCGGAACGGGGCGACGCTCGAATTGGTGCAGCCGCTGCTTCCCGCGGTGCTCAGGGACGCAAAACGGCGTTAATGCGCCGTTAACCAATGCGGCAAACCGGACCTTTACCACGTTTGAACTGAAGCGCGCTGGTTACCGGCGCGTTCACCATTCGGTTCGGATTTTTCGGCAATGCTTTACACGTGCTTAACCGGGCGCCTCCGCGCACCGGAAACCGACGATTTGTAGGGTGTACGTCATGAATCCAACCGCCTCATCCGTTTGCGGCGCGGCAATCCTTGCCGCCCTGGTCGCCCTTCCCGCAGCGGCCCAGACCACGAAGCGGTACACGCCGCCGCCGGCATCGGCCCTTTCGGCAGACCTCGTATCGCCATGGATAACCCAGCTTTCGCGCAAGCCGGGTGCTCCGGGCCAGCGCCGGGTGGAACTTGCCCCTGCGCCGAGCAAGCGCGTCTATCGAAAGACCAACGCCATCAGCGGCTTCACGCCGCTGCAGGCCGATCCGGTGCGCAGCAAGCGACAGGCGGGCCAGTCTGCGCGGGTGCAGCAGGCAAGCGCTTCGCCAAAGGAAGCCCAGAGGGAGATCGATCCGCAATTCGAGATGCAGATCGTTTCCTATGAAAGCGGCTATTCGCCCGGCACCATCATCATCGATACCGAGGCGCGCTTCCTGTACCTGATCGAGGAGCAGGGCACGGCCCGCCGCTACGGCGTCGGCGTCGGGCGGCCCGGCTTCGAATGGGCGGGCGAGCACAAGATCACCCGCAAGGCGGAATGGCCGGGCTGGACGCCGCCTTCGGAAATGCGCGAGCGCGAGGCCGCCAACGGCAAGATCCTGCCGGCATACATGGAGGGCGGGCCGGAAAATCCGCTTGGCGCAAGGGCGATGTATCTTGGCGATTCGCTCTATCGCATCCACGGCACCAACCAGCCCTGGACCATCGGAAAAGCGGTCTCATCCGGTTGCATAAGGATGCGCAACGAAGACGTAATCGACCTTTACGAGCGCGTGGGAACGGGGACGAAAGTCATCGTTTCCTGACCTGCGGCGTTCGCGCCAAGGCAAAAATCCCGACATCACCTTTGCCGCCTCGCGTTTTCGTGAGGCGGCTTGCCTTGCGCGGTGCGATTGTGGCAATTACGGTGCCGTGATGGAGAAATTGGGGCGGGAAACCGATCACCCGTATTTGTCCAGAAAATCGGGTTCGCGCCGGAGGGAGAAAAGTCCGCATGATACGCAAAGCCTTCATTGCAGGGGCCTTGGCGGCAGGGGCGTTCCTGTTTGCCAGTGTTCCGTTCGCGACAAGCGCCCGCGCCGAGCTGGTCTACAACGCCAGCGAGGGACGGTGGGAAGAGGTGAACCTCGCCCAGCGCCAGCGGATGAAGTCGGTTCCTTCGAAGTTCAAGCGCCGCGGCGTGATGGTTTCCACGCAGGAAGCGCCGGGCACGATCATCATCGATACCAACAACAAGTTTCTCTACCACATCACCGGCAACAACCGGGCGACGCGCTACGGCGTCGGCGTGGGCCGCGAGGGCTTCGGCTGGAGCGGCACCGTCAAGGTCGGCGCGATGAAGGAATGGCCGACCTGGACGCCGCCGGCCGAAATGCGGGCGCGCGAACGTGCCGCGGGCCGGATCCTGCCGATCAGCATGGCGGGAGGACCGGAAAATCCCCTCGGCGCACGGGCGATGTACCTCTACAAGGGCGGCCGCGACACCATCTACCGCATTCACGGCACCAACCAGCCATGGTCGATCGGCCTCAACTTGTCATCCGGCTGCATCCGCATGATGAACAAGGATGTCGAGCATCTCTATTCGAAGGTCGACATCGGCACGAAGGTGATCGTTGTCGGACCGGGCGAGGATGCGCGCAAATATGTGAAGGAAGGTCTTGGCGGCGCCATCGGCGGAGCGCTTGACTTCCATCCTCGGCGGCTGAAGACAACCAACCGCAGCCCTTCGAAAAGCCCGCTTCGCGCGGGCTTTTTTATTGCGCCGCCTCCAGACGCGCGGCAAGCGGCATGCCTTGCGGCATGCGCCCGCCATGGGCCCAGTTCAGAATTTCCACCGTATGGATGACCGGCACGCCGGCGCCGTCTCCGATCTGCGTCATGCAGCCGATATTGCCGGCCGCGACAAGGTCCGGCCGCGTCCGCGCGATGTTGGCCAGTTTGCGCGCCTTCAGTTTTCCGGCGATCTCCGGCTGCAGGATGTTGTAGGTGCCGGCAGAGCCGCAGCAGAAATGGCCTTCCGGCACATCGACCACGGTGAAGCCGGCCGCTGCAAGCAGGCGCTTGGGCTGTTCCTTGATCTTCTGGCCATGCTGCATCGAGCAGGCCGAGTGATAGGCGAGGCGAATGCCCCTGCCCGCCTCGCTGGATGGCATGGCGATGGTCGCGAGATACTCCGTCACGTCCTTGGCAAGTGCCGAGACCCTGCGTGCCTTTTCAGCATAGAGCGGATCAAGCCGCAGCATGTGGCCGTAATCCTTGATCGTCGTGCCGCAGCCCGACGTGGTGATGATGATCGCATCGAGACCGCCATTTTCGATCTCGGCGGTCCAGGCATCGACATTGCGGCGCGCCTGGGCAAGCGCTTCCTCTTCGCGCCCCATGTGGTGGACGAGCGCGCCGCAGCAGCCCTCGCCCTTCGGCACGACGACCTCGACGCCAAGGCGGGTCAGCAGTTCGACCGCCGCCTCGTTGATGCGCGGGTTCAGCACCGGCTGGGCGCAGCCGGAGAGGATGGCGACGCGGCCCTTGCGGGCACCCGCCGCCTTGTGGGTGCCCGTTGCGGCCGCGCCGCTCGCCTTTGGAAGCGATGCCGGGGCCAGCGAAAGCATCGCCGCCATCGGCAACAGGCCGGGAATTGCACGGAACATACCTGCGAAAGGCCTCGCGAGCCGGGCGGCGGTGAGCGCTGCCCGGAAGCGGCCCGGAAAGGGCAGCACTTGCGACAGCATCGCGCGGATCAAGCGGTCGGCCAATGGGCGCCGGTAGGTCTTCTCGATATGGGCGCGCGCATGATCGACGAGGTGCATGTAGTTCACGCCGGACGGGCAGGTCGTCATGCAGGCGAGGCAGGAGAGGCAGCGGTCGATATGCTTGACGACAGCGCTCGTCCGCCGGCTTGCCGTTCTCCAGCATGTCCTTGATCAGGTAGATGCGCCCGCGCGGGCTGTCGAGTTCATCGCCGAGCGTCAGATAGGTCGGGCACGTCGCGGTGCAGAAGCCGCAATGGACGCATTTGCGCAGGATCGTTTCCGAATGGGCCACATGCGGGTCGGCCAGTTGTTGCGGCGAAAAGACTGTCTGCATCTCAAGCCCCGTACATCAATTTCGGCATCAGGCCGAGCGCGCCCACGAGAACGAGGGCGGCAAATGTCAAATACATCCAGTTCGGCAGGGCCCGACCGATCGCGGCGCGCAGCGCCTGTACCGGAGCGGCCAACGCCACGCCAATGCTGGCGAAGGCAAGCGGCAATCGCGCCATTGACGGCTCTTCCATCGCCAGAGTACCCGCCCAGGCAATGCCTGCGAACAGCGCAGCGCCGGCGATGCCCAAACCGGCGGCCCGGCCGCGAGGCAAAAGGCATAGCCCGGTATAGACCGCTGCCGGCAGCAACACGAAGATGATCGCGAAGATCGCCATCGCCTAGATCGCGCCGGGATTGAGGATCGCCTGCGGGTCGAACTGGCGGCGCAGATTCTTCGACAGCGCTTCGATTGCCGGTGCCTGCGGCTCGAAGGCCGGGACCGACAGATTGCCCGCCCGCATCAAGGTAGCATGTCCCCTGCCCGACAACGCGCCGCGTATCAGCGCAGCGCCGGCATCGCCATCTTCCGGCGTCAGCAGCCAGATGAGCCCGCCGCCCCAGTCATACAGCGCTTGCGCCTCGCGGCTTGCCTTGATCGCCGAGACGAGCGCCGGCGCGAAGGATGGCCGGACAGAGATTTTCCAGACAGCCCCGGCCCGCCCGGCAAAGGGAAGGACGTCGCGCACCATGCGCCACAGATCCAGCGAAGCCTCGCGACCGGCAACCTGCGCCTG
Source organism: uncultured Alphaproteobacteria bacterium (assembly GCA_963846345.1). Classification (GTDB taxonomy): domain Bacteria; phylum Pseudomonadota; class Alphaproteobacteria; order Rhizobiales; family Rhizobiaceae; genus BOKV01. The sequence continues at coordinate 43,878 of CAWJVP010000006.1, read as the reverse complement.
TCCGAACATAGAAAGCAGCCGGACCAGTTCGCCGGACCGGTATGCGACCGACGGCTCGAAGCCCTCGAGCCGCAGGAACGTTCGCGGGTCGTCGCCTGGAAAATGCGCCGCGCCGGTAACGTCGAAGGGGGAGCCCAGCGCCGCCGACATCGCCTCGATAGCGCGCTCGTCGTCGAGGCCGTGGAGGATCACAGTCGCTGCCGTTTCCGGCCTCGGCAACACCTTGAAGACGATCTCGGTGACAACGCCGAGCGTGCCGCGCGAGCCGCACATCAGCTTCACGAGATCGTAGCCGGTGACGTTCTTCATCACGCGGCCGCCATTCTTGACGATGGTTCCGGCGCCGTCGACGAAGCGGACGCCGATGGCGCTGTCGCGCAGCGCGCCTGCCTGGATGCGCCGCGGGCCCGATACGCCGCAGGCGAAAGCACCGCCGATCGTGGGCTCGCCGTCTGGTTCCCAGAAGCGGGCGCCAGTCGGCCGGCTCGAAGGGCAGATGCTGGCCTTCGCCCGCCAAGCGCCGCCTCGATTTGCGCAAGCGGCGTACCGGCCTTGGCGCCGATGGTCAGCGCCGCCGGTTCATAGAGCGTGATGCCGGAATGCCCTTCGATCGAGAGCGTGTCGCGGGCCGCCGGCGCGCTGCTTGAAAGCGTGCGGGTTCCGCCGCCCCTGATCGTCATCTTCCGGTTGGTCCGGGCGCCTTCGGCGACGATTTCCGAAATCGCGGCTTCGGATCCAGGCGTGTACATCGTCATTCAGCCGCCTCGCTTGGCGCATTCCTCATCCGGCGCGAATGGCTGACATCCATCGGAAACACCTTCGCGGGATTAAGCAGCCAGGCCGGATCGAACACGTCCTTGACCCGCATCTGCAATTCCATGTCGTCGCGGGTGAACTGGTGATGCATCAGATCGCGCTTCTCGATGCCGACGCCATGCTCGCCGGTCAGGCAGCCGCCGACCTCGACGCAGAGCTTGAGAATGTCGGAGCCGAAATCCTCGCATTTTTCCTGGTCGCCCGGCTTGTTGGCGTCGAACAGGATCAGCGGGTGAAGGTTGCCGTCGCCGGCATGGAACACGTTGGCGACGCGAAGGCCGTATTCACCGGCCATCTCGCTCATCCGCCGCAGCACGAAAGGCAATTGCGAAGTCGGAATGGTGCCGTCCATGCACATGTAGTCGGCCATCTGGCCCATTGCGCCGAAAGCCGCCTTGCGGCCCTTCCAGATGAGATCGGACTGGATCGCAGACTCGCTCTCGCGCATGACCTTGGCGAATGCCGCGCCGCAATTGCCTTGATGCGGGCGAGCTGGTCGTCGATCTCCTGTCAACGAACCCTTCCACCTCCACGATCAGCAGCGCTTCGACGTCGGTGGGATAGCCGGCCTTGGCGAAGTTCTCGCAGGCGATGATGGCGGGCCCGTCCATGAATTCCATCGCGACGGGCAGCACGCCCGACTTGATGATATCGGCTACGCAGGCGCCGGCGACCTCGCTGGAATCGAAGCCCATCAGGATCGGGCGGGCTCCTTCCGGCTTGCGCAGGATGCGCAGCACGGCCTCGGTCACGATGCCGAACTGGCCTTCGGAGCCGCAGATCACGCCGAGAAGATCGTAGCCGGCCGGATCGCACCACGGTCCGCCGATCTCGAGGATCTCGCCGTCCATGGTGACCAGCGTGACGCCCAGAAGGTTGTTGGTGGTGACGCCGTATTTGAGGCAATGCGCGCCGCCCGAATTCATCGCCACATTGCCGGCGATGGCGCAGGCAAGCTGGCTGGACGGGTCGGGCGCGTAGAAGAAGCCCTCGGCCTCGACAGCAGCGGACACCGACAGGTTGGTCATTCCCGCCTCGACGCGGATGTAGCGGTCGGCGAAACTGGTCTCGAGCACCCGGTTGAGGCGCGACACGCCGATCACCACGCTGTCGGCGGTCGGAAGCGCGCCGCCGGCGAGCGACGTGCCCGAACCGCGCGGAACCACCGGCACGCCGAAGCGCGAGCACGCCTTCATCACGTCGGCAACGGCCTTTGTGGAGCGGGGAAGCACCACCGCGAGCGGGGCGCAGCGGTACGCCGTGAGCGCGTCGCATTCATACGCCAGCGTCTCGGCAGGATCGTAAATGACGTTCTCGGTGCCGGCCGCCTCGCAAAGGGCGGCCACTATTTCGGGTTTGCGCGCCAGAACAGCGCGATCCGCAGAAGGCATCTCGATCCTGGACATCGGCATTACCTCGCACAGTGGTAATTATTTTTTACCACTGTTGCCGCCGCCGCGCAAATCTCAATCCTTGTCGATATGCGTGATTCGGATGCGGCGGACAGTCCACCATACCGCCAGGATGGCCACCGGCACGAACAGGCCGGTCAGCACGGCCGGCGAGAGATATTCCGGCAGGCTGGCCTTGAAGGCCTGGGAGACGTAGTAGAACAGGCCCACGACGTAATAGGATACTGCGGCGACCGACAGTCCTTCGACCGTGCGCTGGAGTTGCAATTGCTGCTTGCCGCGCCGGTTGAGACCGTCGAGAAGGTCGCGGTTCTGGTTAGCCATCTCGACTTCCACGCGGGTTCGCAACAGATCGGCGGCGCGCGACAGCTTCAGGGAGAGATTGGCCTGCCGCTCCTCCACCGAACTGCAGGTTCGCAGCGCCGGTGCGATGCGCCGTTCCAGGAACGTCGCGAAATTCTTGTGCCCGGGAAGGGTCGCCGGACCCAGCGCCGCTATGCGCTCCGCGAAGATGTCGCCATAGGCGCGCGTTGCGCCGAAGCGGAAGAGGCTTGCCGCCGAATCGGCCTCGAGTTCGGCGGCCAGGAGCATCATCTGGTCGAGCAGTGCCTGGCCTTGCCCCTCGGACTGCATTTCGGTGGTCAGGCGGCCAAGTTCGGCCTCGAATCTCGCCAAACCGCCAGAAACCTTTTGCGCGACGGGCAAGCCGAAAAGCGTCAGCACGCGGTAGGTTTCAAGTTCTATGGCGGTCTTGGCGAAATAGCCGATGCGCCAAGGCTTCATGCCTTTTTCGAGCATCAGGAAGATGGTCATTCCGCTGGCATCCTGGCGGAAATCGGTCGCAATCAGCGATTGGCCGTCCTCAAGGACGTTGACGCTCAAGGCGCGCTTCTCGAAGCGTTCGATGAGCTTGAGGTTCTCGCCGGTATGCGGGCGCACCTCGACCCGGCAGGATGAGACGAGCTGACCGGCCTCGGCAAATCCCGCATTGAAGGGATGACCCTCGACATCGCCCATGAAGCGCTCTGGCGCCGGTCCATCCCACAGGAAGGTCGAGAATTCCGCGTGCCTTTCCCAGCGCAGCATGCCGCGCCCCCACGCAATCGCATGGTAACGAGCCGCCGGATCGGGCTGTGCCGCGCCGCGCGCCGCGCAAAGCCGCGCCATCACCTCGCGGCTGCCGGCGCCGCCATCGGTGCTGGCAAAGGCGAAATGCAGCAACACGCTCGATGGCGGTATTTCGGGAAACGGACGCGCGTGGACTTCGCCCAGCGCCATCGCGCGCGAAGGGTGTTCGGCAAAGGTCAAGGCCGGCGGGGCGTCGATCCGCTTGCTTTTAACTTTGTCGCCATTCCAATCCCCCGGTTCAGCGCCCACTGCGTACGAAACTAACATGAAGGCGGATCACGCCGCCACAGGACGGATGAGCGCGCCTGCCGGCCAGCCTGGCATCGACAGGTAAAACAAATTGACCAATTTTGGCCATGCCGCTAGTCTTTTCCACCATGAACGTTTTCCGCCCGATCCAGCATTCCCGTTCTGCAGAGGAAGTCGCGCACCAGATCGAGGGACTGGTGCTGGAAGGCGTGCTGCGCGTCGGCGACCGGCTGCCGGGCGAGCGCGAACTGGCGATCGAGACCGGCGTTTCGCGGCCCATCGTGCGCGAGGCGATCAAGCATCTTGAGGATCGCGGCATTCTCGAAAGCCGCCATGGCGGCGGCACCTATGTCGCCGATGTCATCGGCACGGTGTTCTCGCCGCAAATCACGGCGCTGCTCGCCTCGCATTCGCGCGCAACGCTCGATTATCTCGAATACCGCCGCGAGGTCGAGGCGATTGCCGCCCGCCTTGCCGCCACGCGCGCCACGCAGGCAGACCGCGAATTGTTGACCGAAACCATCGCCCGGATGGAAGCAGCGCATGAAGCAGCCGATTTCGAAGCGGAAGCGAAGGCCGACATCGAGTTTCACTCGCTGATAGGCGAAATGGCGCACAATCTGGTGCTGCTGCACACGCTGCGCTCCTGCTACAAGCTCTTGTCGGAAGGCATCTTCCAGAACCGCACGCGGCTCTACCAGACGCCGGACGGGCGCCTGAAGCTGCTCGACCAGCACCGCGCGATCCACGATGCGATCGTCGCCGGCGACGGACCGGGCGCGGAAGCAGCCGCGCGCGCCCATATCTCACACATCATCGAGGCAACACTGGAACTGGAACGGCGTGCCGACCGGGAACGCGTGGCCGGGCTGCGGCTCGCGCGGCGCGACGAGGCTGGCAGCCGCGCAAGGTTTCGAAATGGCTGACGGGAGCGATTGTTGAACATCCAGACCAAACCGCGCGTTGCGCTGTTCGTGACCTGCCTCGTCGACCTGTTCAGGCCGAGCGTCGGCTTTGCCGCCGTCAAGCTGATCGAGGATTGCGGCTGCGAGGTATTCGTGCCCGAGGCACAGACCTGCTGCGGCCAGCCGGCCTACAATTCGGGCGACCGGGCCGACACGGTGGAAATCGCCAAGCAGGTGATCGAGGCCTTCGAGGGCTATCGACTTCGTCGTCGCGCCATCGGGATCATGCGCCGGCATGCTGAAGAAGCACTATCCGGAACTGTTCGAGAAGCGATCCCGCCTGGGAGCAGCGGGCCACTGGCCTTCAGCGCAAGGGTGCATGAGCTCGTCAGCTTCCTCACCGATGTGCGCGGCATCAAGGCGGTCGATGCCAGCCTGCAAGGCAACGGCTACCTATCACGATTCCTGCTCGGGCCTGCGCGAACTCGGCGTCACAGCGCCAGCCGCGGGAGCTGCTCGCCTCCGTTGTCGGGGCTCGAACTTGCCGAGATGAAGGGCGCGGATGTGTGCTGCGGCTTCGGCGGCACGTTCTGCGTCAAGTATCCCGACATCTCCAATTCCATCGTCACGGACAAGACCGCGGCGATCAAGGAAACGCGGCGCCGACCTGCTGCTGGCCGGCGACCTCGGCTGCCTGATGAACATGGCCGGCAAGCTGAAGCGCGAGGGCAGCAGCGTGAAGGTGCGCCATGTCGCCGAAGTGCTGGCCGGAATGACCGACACGCCCGGCGATCGGGGAAAGCCGCTGAATGGTCGAGATCACCTCCCCCGCCTTCAAGGACAATGCCGCCGAGGCGCTCGTCGACGCGCAGCTGCAAAAGGCGCATGCGGCATGTGAAGTCGAACTTCATCGACAAGCGCGCCAAGGCCGCCGCCGACGCTGCCGGAATTCGACGAGCTGCGCGACAGCGCCCGGGCCATCAAGGACCATGTCCTCGACAATCTCGACCTCTATCTCGAAGCCTACGAGCAGAAGGTGACGGCGTCTGGCGGGCATGTGCACTGGGCGCCGATGCCGAGGAGGCGCGCGGCATCGTGCTCGACATCTGCCGCAAGGCGGACGCCAAGACGGTCACCAAGGGCAAGTCGATGATCACCGAGGAGATCGGCGCTCAACGATTTCCTGGAAAGCAACGGCATCACGCCGGTCGAGACCGACCTTGGCGAATACATCATCCAGCTGCGCGGCGAGCATCCGAGCCACATCATCGCGCCGGCCGTGCATCTCAACAAGGACCAGGTGCGCGAGGATTTCCGCAAGGCGCACACGCATCTGCCGGCCGACCGGCCGATGTCGCGAGCCGCAAAGCCTGCTGCTGGAGGCGCGCGGCGTGCTGCGCGAAAAGTTCCTCGAGGCCGATGTCGGCATCACCGGCGCCAACTTCCTGATCGCCGAGACCGGCTCATCGGTCATCGTCACCAACGAGGGCAATGGCGACCTGACGCAGATCCTGCCACGCATGCACATCGTCGTCGCCTCGATCGAGAAGATCGTGCCGACGCTGGAGGACGTGAGCCAGATCCTGCGCGTGCTGGCGCGCTCGGCGACCGGCCAGGAGATGAGCGTCTACACCACGCTCTCGACCGGGCCGCGCCGCAAGGGCGATCCGGACGGGCCGGAGCAGTACCACGTCGTCCTGCTCGACAATGGCCGCTCCAACATGCTCGGCACCGAGTTCCGCGACATGCTGCGCTGCATCCGCTGCGGCGCCTGCATGAACCACTGCCCGGTCTACCAGGCGATCGGCGGGCATGCCTATGGCTGGGTCTATCCCGGCCCGATGGGCGCGGTGCTGACGCCGTCGCTGATCGGCGTCGACAAGTCGGCGCACCTGCCCAACGCCTCGACCTTCTGCGGGCGCTGCGAAGCGGTCTGCCCGATGCACATCCCGCTGCCGAAGATGATGCGGCACTGGCGCGAACGGAGTTCGAGCAGCATCTGACGCCGGCCAGCATGCGCAGCAATCTGAAGCTGTGGGCCTGGGCGGCGAAGCGGCCTGGCGTCTATCGCCTTGCAACGGGTATCGCGATGCCGGCAATGCGGATGCTCAGCGCCGGGCGGGGCCGGTTCAAATGGTTCCCGCTCGCGGGCGCGTGGACGACGCCACCGCGACCTGCCCGCGCCGCAGGGCAAGACCTTCATGGCGCAGTGGAAGGCACGGAAGGGAGCCGCCCGATGAGCCGCGACGCGATCCTTGCGAAGGTGCGGGCGAGCCTCGGCGACAAGCGCGCCGGCGAGGACGCCATTCGACGCGGGCTGGTCGAAAGCCGCCTGAAAGGACACCCCGCCGGGATATTGCCCTTGTCGCAGGACGGCGGGCATGGCGTCGTCGCGCAGTTCGTGAAGAAGGCCACCGAGGCGGCGGCGAGCGTCGAGATCGTCAAGCGGGCCAAGGCGGGCGCGGCGGTCGTCAAGTTCCTGCGCGACCACAATTTGCCGCAGCAATTGCGGTGCGGCGCCGATCCTCGGCTTGCAAGCATAGCATGGCCCAAGGGCGGGCCGCAGATCCTCGCGGGTCCGAGCGACGGCAGCGATCTCTCCGGCCTCAGCCATGCCTTCGGCGGCATTTCGGAGACCGGAACGCTGATCCTGCTGTCGGGCAAGGACAACCCGACCACGGTCAATTTCCTGCCGGAGAACCACATCGTGCTGGTCGACGCCGCCGACATTGCGGTCAACTACGAGGCGATGTTCGCCAGGCTTCGCAAGAAGGCGAAGCGGCGCAATGCCGCGCACCGTCAACATGATCACCGGCCCGTCGCGTTCGGCCGACATCGAGCAGACGCTTGATCCTCGGCGCGCATGGTCCGGTGCGGCTGCACATCATCGTCGTCGAGGACTGATATGCCGCTGCAGAACCGCGTGGCGCCGGATGGATCGCTCCACCCGGCCAGCGCGCGCGGCATGCTCACCGGAAATCGCGGCGTCATCCACGAGCCCGACACGAAGACCGCCTTTCCGGCACGGCGCTGGACGACGAAGCCTGGATCGCCTGCGCATTGCATTGGAAGGGCGTGCGCCGCGACGTTTGGGGCCGCAACCACAAGGCGGGACGAAGCCGGGCTGGAGCGAACTCTTCTTCCTCGACGAGGTGACGGCGCTCGCCGCCGGACACCGGCCCTGCTTTGCCTGCCGCCGCGCCGATGCACGTGCGCTTCGCAGGCGGCGTTCGCCATCGGCAACGGGCTCACGGCGCCGGACGCGTCCGGCATGGACGAGATCCTGCACCGGGAACGCCGGCAATCCTCCCGGCGACTCGCCGCCATGCGCGCTCACGGCGCGGCGAAATGCACGCACTGCCGGACGGCGCGATGATCGTGTTGCCCGGACAGGTACTTCGCGGTACACGATGGGCGGTCGCCTGCCATGGAGCTTTGACGGTTACGGCGCGCCGGTCGCTTTTGCCGATTTGCCCGGCGAAGCGCCGTTGCTCGTAACGTCCGCAATGCGTGGTCGACGCCTTGCAGGCCGGCTACCGCCCGCATTGGCATGCGAGCGCATAGCCGCTTGATCAAAAGGCGCAAGCCGACCTTATGTCGGGACATGGACCGCTACGATTTTCGCACGCAACGCCTGTTCACGACGCAGGATCTAAGGCCGGCGGGGCGTCGGTCGAGCTTGACCGGGCGCAGGCCAACTATCTGCTGAACGTGTTGCGCCTCAAGGAAGGCGACGGCGTTCTGCTCTTCAACGGGCGCGACGGCGAATGGCTGGCAAACGTCGCACCGGCGGGCCGCAAATCCGCGGCTTTGGCGTCGCGCGGCAAACCCGGCCACAGCCCGCTGCCGAGCGATCTTCATCTACTGCTTCGCCCCGCTTAAGCATGCGCGCCTCGACTACATGGTGCAAAAGGCGGTCGAGATGGGCGCCGGCGTGCTGCAACCGGTCGATCACGCAGCACACGCAGGTCGCGCGGCTGAATATCGAGCGGATGCAAGCCAATGCCGTCGAAGCGGCGGAACAATGCGGCATTCTCGCAATTCCGCACTGCTGCGAGCCGATTGCGCTGCGCAGCTGATCGAAGCATGGGAGCCGCAGCGCGCGCTCGTCTACTGCGACGAATCCAAAGAAGAGGCCGATGCACTGCAATTGCCTTGCGCCGCTTGAGGGCAGGCCGCTCGGCATCCTGGTCGGTCCGGAAGGCGGCTTTTCGGCCGACGAACGGGCAGTGCTGCGGGCAAAGCCGTTCGTGACCGCGATTCCGCTGGGCCCGCGCATCCTGCGGGCCGACACCGCCGCGGTGGCAGCGCTGGCCCTGGTGCAGGCGGTTGCCGGCGACTGGCGTTGATCGGGCTTAACGCCCAGCGCTGTTCAATTCGGCAATGATTGTTCAAGAAAGTTTCGCTTGCCGAGCCGGTGGGCGGGCAATATCTCGACCGCGACCGCCGATATGCTTGCCGGCTTATCCGGCGTGGCGAGACGATTCAGCATGGCGCGCGACACGACTGACCTCACACCGGTCGAAAACCGGCACCAGCTTGTCGAGTGGCTGGAAAAGGGCTACAAGCCGCGCGACGAATGGCGTATCGGCACCGAGCACGAGAAATTCGGCTTCTACGCCAATGACTACAGCCCCGTGCCCTATGAGGGCGAGAACGGCATCCGCGCGCTGCTGGAAGGCATGCGCCGCGCGCTGGGCTGGGAGCCGATCATCGACGAAGGCCGCATCATCGGCCTTGCCGACCCAGACGGCAAGGGCGCGATCTCGCTGGAGCCGGGCGGCCAGTTCGAACTGTCCGGCGCGCCGCTTTCCAACATCTTCGAGACCTGCCGCGAGTCCAATGCGCATCTTGCCACGGTCAAGAAGGTCGCGCAGCCGCTCGGCATACGTTCCTGGGCGTGGGCGGCAGCCCGAAATGGACGCTGGACGAAACGCCGCGCATGCCGAAGAGCCGCTATGCCATCATGAGCCGCTACATGCCCAAGGTCGGCAGCCGCGGCCTCGACATGATGTACCGCACCGCGACGATCCAGACCAATCTCGACTTTTGCCAGCGAAGCCGACATGCGCCTCAAGATGCAGGTGTCGCAAGCAGCTGCAGCCGCTGGCGTCCGCGCTGTTCGCCCGTTCGCCCTTCACCGAAGGCAGGCCGAACGGACTGCTGTCCTGGCGTTCCGCCGTCTGGCTCGACACCGACAACCAGCGCGGCGGCTTCCAGGCCTTCATGCTCGACAAGGATTTCGGCTTCGAGCGCTATGTCGACTGGGCGCTCGACGTGCCGATGTATTTCGTCATCCGCGCACGGCCGGTACCACGATTGCACGCACGTCACCTTCCGCCAGTTCATGTCGGGCGCGCTCAAGGCGCGGTGCCCGAGGCGCAATGGCGACGGTCGGCGACTGGAACAACCACCTGACCACGCTTTTTCCCGACGTGCGGCTGAAGCGCTATTTCGAGATGCGCGGCGCCGATGGCGGCCCGTGGCGGGACATCTGCGCGCTGCCGGCGTTCTGGACGGGCTTGATGTACAGCCAGTCGTCGCTCCACGCGGCCGACACCCTGACCCGCGACTGGACGGCTCAGGAAGTAGCCCGTTACCGGGCGCGAGGTGCCGGCGCTCGGCCTCAAGGCAACCGTCGCGGGGCGTCCGCTGCTTGACGTCGCGCGCGATGTGCTGGAGCTCTCGGCGGCCGGGCTTGAGGAGCGCGCAATCCGCAACAGCGCCGGGCAGGATGAGCGTGTGTTCCTGGCGCCCCTGATGGAAACGGTCGCGAGCGGATTGACGCCGGCCGAGCGGCTGCTGAACAAGTATCACGGCGCGTGGGAAGGCGACATTCATCGCCTGTTCGACGAATACGCCTACTAGGCGCCCTTGCGGATCAGACGCGCCTGCCGAAAGAGGGCCGCGCCGCGACTTTGCGGCGGTTGTTGATGTTGGACTGCGTCTCATCCGGTGACAGGCGAGCGCGGGATTCGATCTCGCGTACAGTGCGCTCCGACAATGCATTTTCCGATGTCGCGACAAACTGGGTGCGCCTGAAGTTAGTCTCCTGCGGTACCGAGACGAAACGCAGTCCGTATATCGTGCCCTTTTGCCAGGCTGGAACGCACTCGACCCTGTAGCCGGCCAGTTCCACGAACAAGGTGAACCGGGCAGGCAGCGCGACCAATTGTTCGGTCGCGATCATGGCCCCGCTTTCACTGATGTTGCGGATAGTGCACGGATAGGCCAGTGAAAAAGCCCTCGCACGAAATCATGCCGGTCATGAGTGTGCGCCGGCGCTTTTCCCTTCTTGCTTCCACCGCGCAATCCGGAGTCGCAGCGGCAATGGTAGTTGGTTCTTCATGCATGACTGAGGCACCCTATGGGGCAACGAGTTAACGCTGCCAAAAATGCCACGCATACGTTGATGAGTTCACTAATGAATATAATGAATTATTCGTCATCCGCGGATTGTAATTGGCACACCTCCAGAAGCCACGGCCAGGCGCGGCTGATGGAAACGGTCGCGATTGGGGCTCATGCCGCGGAGCGGCTGCCGGACGAATATCAAGACGCTTGGAAAGCGACGTTGATCGCCTGATCGACGACTACGCCTATAGAGGCCCGCTACGCTTGCCGAATGTCGGCCTGGGCATCAATTTTTGCTTCTCGGGCTCGGGTTCCGGCTCGGGTTCCTCGGGAGCGACGTAGAGGACGGCGGACAGTTCGATCTGCCGGGTCGCGTTTTTTGACAGCGCATTTTCCGAAGTCGAAAGAACCTGCCTGCGGCGATAGCTGGTTTCCTCGCGGCCGGAGGTGAACCTTACACCGTAGGTCAGGCCTTTTTGCCATACCTGCTCGCACAATACCTTGAAGCCGAGCAGGTCGATGATCAGCGTGAAGCGGGTCGGCACGACAGCGGGATGTTCGAAGATGATCATTGCGCCGGTGTCGCTGATGTTGCGCACGGTGCAGGGTTCGGCCGTAAACAGCCCGTCCAGCGAAACAAGGCCCTTCAACAGCACGCGGCGGCGCGGCGCGGCGCGGTGATCCTGTCCGCCCTGTACCGGCAAAACCTCCGCAACTGCAGCTGGCTGAACCATTTGTTAATTCCGAAAGAGGCAATAAGTACATTGTCCTATATCGGAATTATTTATCGGCTAACGGAAGCGGTAAAGATAACGTTTCAGCGCTTGGGAGGTCAGCGGGAACTTCAAAAGCCACGGTCAGGATATTGCCCCTGCGTGCCTTGACCACACAGGCATGCCGTACGCCATCCGGCTTGATCAGCAATTCGAACCTGTCAGGAACGCCCAACCACCCCTGCGCCGTGATCACCGCGCCGTCGGCGGAGATGGATGCGATGGCGCAGGCAAAGCCTGTCCCTTGCCCCTCCACAAAAACATGGCCGGACCGCCGAAGCCGGGCGGAGAGCCGGGGCATCGAAAGGAAACTGGGAGTCAGGTCTTTGGTTGGGCTCTGCAAAGGCATTTTCCTGCTTGGCTTTCTTTCAACTTAAGTGAAATCTAGAAAGCCATGGTTAATGCCGACTTAAAATTGACCGATATCGGTCTTCTTTTTAAGATAAGTTGGTGACAGGAGATGGTCATGATCCCCTTGATGGAACTTCTGATGCAGGGCGGAAACGGCGCGGCCATGGACGTGATCGCACGTCAGATGGGAATTTCGCGTGCCGAAGCCGAGCGCGCGGCAGAGGCGCTGATGCCGGCATTTTCGCAGGGCCTCAAGCGCAATGTCTCCGACCCGATGGGATTCATGCGTTTCATGGCGGCGCTGGCGAGTGGTGGTCACCAGGATTATTTCGACGATCCTTCGCGCGCAACCGGCAAGAGCGGCCTCAAGGATGGCGACGCCATCCTGGGAGACCTGTTCGGCTCCAGGGAAGTCAGCCGGGCCATTGCGGCGCAGGCCGCGCAGGCGACCGGCCTGTCGCAGGAAATGATGAAGCAGATGCTGCCCATGCTTGCGCCCATCCTCATGGGCGGAATGTTCCGGCAGATGACCGGGCAGGCGCAGGCCGCGCAAGCGAGCGCCGCGGCGAACCCCCTTGGCCGCATCCTCGAGCAGATGATGGGCGGCGGTTCGGGGTATCGTGGCGGCGGCGGCGGATTTGGCGGCGGCGCCGGAAATCCCTGGGGCCAGATACTGGAAGAAATGATGCGCGGCGGACAACCGGGCGGCGGCAGGCCCGTGCCGCAGGGCGCGGAAGACCCCTTGGGGCGAATCCTCGAGGAAATGCTGGGCGGCGGACGGCCGACGGGACGGGCAGGCAATCCCGGCAGAGGCGGGGCTGATCCGGACAATCCGCTCGGGGGTATTTTCGAGGAAATGTTGCGGGGCCGGCGTCCCGAGCCGCAGCAACCGCCACAGGAGCGATACGAAGAACCCGAGCCGCGTTACCGGCCCGGCCGGGAGCAGGAACCCGGTTATCGCAGGCAGGAAGAGGCCGAGCCGCGTTACCGCCGCGAACCGGAGCCGGAGCCTGAACCGGAACCACCCGCGCAGCGGAAGAGGTCCTACCGGCCGCCCGAGGACGGCGAACCGCAACCCACCACCAGGGGCGGGCTCGAAGACCTGTTCGGCGAGATGTTCGAGACCGGCAGGGCGACCCAGCGCGAGTACCAGCGCGGCGTGGAGCAGATATTCGAGCAGTTCTTCGGCGGCGGAAAAACCGGAAGATAGCAGGCTCCCGGCAAGGAACTTTACGTTTCCTGAACCGGCTTGTTCTAGCGTGCCCAACCGTCAGGGTCGGCGAGGGACGGGTGAATGCACGCGCTTGAAATCAGGAATCTGCACAAACGGTTCGATCGCCCCGCAGTCGCGGGTCTCGACCTGACTGTTCGCGCCGGCGAGTTTTATGCCCTTCTGGGGCCAAACGGGGCGGGAAAGACCACGTCCCTGCGGATGGTCGCCGGACTGCTGCGCCCCGATTTCGGGCAGCATCTCGATCTTTGGCCGCGATGGCCAGCGCGACCCTGTCGAGGCCAAGCGGGTAACGGCCTGGGTGCCGGACGAGCCGATGATCTACGACCGCCTGACGCCGCTCGAATACCTCGAGTTCGTGGCAGGCCTTTGGGGCGTCGAGCCGAAGCAGGCTGCCGGGCGAGCGGAACACCTGCTTGGCTGGCTTCAGCTTTCCGCGCATGCACACGAGCGCTGCGAAGGACTTTCCAAGGGAATGCGGCAGAAGGTTGCGCTGGCCGGCGCGCTCGTCCACGACCCCCGGCTCATCATCCTGGACGAACCCCTGACCGGGCTCGATGCCGCGTCGGCGCGCCTCGTCAAGGACGTGTTGCTGGAGCGGGTTCGCGGCGGCGCCACCGTGATCATGACCACGCATATCCTTGAAGTCGCGGAGCGCATGGCCGAGCGGATCGGCGTCATCGCGCATGGCCGCCTGGTAGCCGAAGGCACGCTGCAGGAATTGCGCCAGCGGGCGGGCAAGGGCGATGGCAGCCTGGAGGAAGTCTTCCTCGATATCGTCGCGCAAGATCCCTCGCTCCATGCGAGCGCCGCGTGAGGCCGGGCGGAGCAGCCTGGCTGGCGCGCCACGAAATCCTGCTTTCCTGGCGCGACTTCATGGGGATGATGACCGCGGGCAAGCGCGGCCGCGAGATGCAGGTGCTTGCCGTGCTGGTGGTCGCCGCGGTGGTGCTGCACGTCATTGCCTTCGCCATCATCGGTCCGGCGTTGCAGACGGAAGCCGGAGGGCTGACCGGGCGCCTCATCCTGATTTCGGCGATGCTTGCCTTGCCGTTTTCGCTGATGGCCTCGCAAGCGATGGAATTGGTCACGCGGACATTCTACTCGCGGTCTGACCTTGATCTCATTCTCGCGTCGCCTGCCTCGCCGCGCAAACTCTTCGCCGTCAGGATCGGCGCAATCGCCCTTTCGACCTCCATGTTGTCGATCATGCTGGCGTCCCCGGCGATCAACGTACTGGCATTCCTGGACGGCCCCGGCTGGCTTGCGGCCTATCCGGTGATGCTGGGCATGGGAACCGTCGCCACCGTGCTTGCCGTTTCGCTCACGGTCCTGTTGTTCCGCGTCATCGGCGCGCGGCGCACCCGCACCATCGCCCAGATCGCCGCAGCGCTTGTCGGCGCCATGTTCGTCATCGGCATACAGCTTGCGGCAATCGCCTCGATGGGAACGATGTCGCGGATGAGTTTCATCACCTCCGAACTCGTGCGCCAGCATGCGCCCGGGCCGGGCAGCCTCTTTTGGTATCCCGCGCGCGCCGTCATGGGCGAGCCATGGCCGCTGCTTGCGGTGATTGGCGCCTCGGCGGCCATTTTCGCGCTTGCCATCGCGATACTTGCCAACGGCTTTGGCGAAAAGGTGCTGGCGGCTGCAGGCATTGCGCAATCCCAGAAGGGAAGAAACCGCGCGAGCAACGGCTTTCGCGCCCATTCCATCGCATCGGCGCTGCGGTACAAGGAATGGAAGCTGCTTGCCCGCGACCAGTGGCTGATTTCGCAAACGCTGATGCAGGTCTTCTACCTCGTGCCACCGGCTTTCATGCTGTGGCAAGGGTTCGGCGACAACGGCAGCCTTCCGGTGGTGCTGGTCCCGGTGCTGGTGATGGCGGCGGGCCAGTTGGCGGGCGGCCTTGCATGGCTTGCAATCTCAGGCGAGGACGCCCCGCAGCTCGTCGCCACGGCCCCGGTCAAGGATGGCGCGGTAATCCGCGCCAAGATCGAGGCGGTGCTGTGCGTCATCGGCGCGATCATTGCTCCGATCGTGCTGGTCCTGTCCTTCCTTGATCCGGTGCTTGCTCTCACCTGCCTTTTGGGCGTCGCGGCTGCGTCGGTTTCGGCGGTCGCAATCCAGTTGTGGTTCCGCAGCCAGGCGCGGCGCAGCAACTTTCGCAGGCGCCAGACCTCCTCGAAGGTGGCGACCTTCGCCGAGGCTTTCTCGTCGATCTTCTGGGCAGGTTCTTCGGGGCTTCTTGCCGCCGGTTCCTGGTGGTCGCTGACTTTGGCGGCCGGAGCGCTTCTGGTGCTTGTGGCTGCACGCGGCTTCCGTCCACAGTCGGCGCGCGAATTCGCCTTCTGAACCCGGAGCGAAATCTGGTAGACCTTCCGGGAAACATCCGGATGGTCATATGGAACCCGAGGCGCAAACCGGCACCGAGCCCGCCACCGCGAAAGGAAATCTCGCCGAACTGACGGTGAGCGAGCTTTCGCTTGCCCTCAAGCGCACGGTTGAGGACCGTTTCGGGCTGGTGCGCGTACGCGGCGAGATCACCGGCTTTCGTGGCGCGCATTCTTCCGGCCACTGCTATTTCGCGCTGAAGGACGATCGTGCGCGCCTCGAGGCGGTGATCTGGAAGGGCAGCTTCGCACGCCTGCGGCCCAAACTGCAGGAAGGCCTGGAGGTGGTGGCGACCGGAAAGCTCACCACGTTCCCTGGGACCTCCAAATACCAGATCGTCGTGGAAAGCCTCGAACCTGCCGGTGTCGGCGCGCTGATGGCGCTGCTCGAGGAACGAAAGCGCAAGCTGGCGGCCGAGGGCCTGTTCGCGGAGGCGCGCAAGCAGCTCCTGCCCTACATGCCGATGGTGATCGGCGTCGTGACCTCGCCAACGGGGGCCGTGATCCGCGACGTGTTGCACCGCATTGCCGACCGGTTTCCGCTGCATGTCATCGTCTGGCCCGTGCGCGTGCAGGGCGAAACCTGCGGCGCGGAAGTCGCCAACGCGATTGCCGGCTTCAACGCCATCGAGCCTGGCGGCCGCCTCAAGCGGCCCGACCTCATCATCGTGGCGCGCGGCGGCGGATCGATCGAGGATTTGTGGGGATTCAACGACGAGGCGGTGGCGCGCGCAGCCGCGGGTTCGCAAATTCCGCTCATCTCCGCGGTTGGCCACGAAACCGACTGGACGCTGATCGACCTTGCCGCCGACCGGCGCGCGCCCACGCCAACGGGCGCGGCCGAAATGGCGGTTCCGGTAAAGGCGGAACTCGACGAAAGCATCGCCAGGCTGGCGCGCCAGCTGAGGGCCGCGTTGAGCCGGAATCTTGCGCAGGCGCGCACCGAACTCAGCGCGGCAAGGCGCGGGCTTGGTACGCCCGAATCCATCCTTTCGGAACCGCGGCAACGCCTGGACGCAGTTGCGGCCCGGCTGGGCCGGGGGCTGGAGCTTGCCATCATCCGCAAGCGCCGGGGTTTCGCCAATGCCGCCGGGCGGCTGAGCCGCCGTCAACTGGAAGACCGGCTCGCCTACGCAAAGCGGGATCTCGAAACATGCGGCAAGCGGCTTTCGTCCAGCCTGCGCGCATCGAACCAGCGCAAGCGCGAAACGCTGTCGCGCGCTGCCGCCCGTCTTTCGTACCGTCCGCTCGCGCGGATCGCGCTGCATTCAAGGCAGCGCCTCGACGGTACGTGGCGGCTCGTTTCCAGCCTGTCGCACCGCTCCGTGCTTAGTCGCGGCTTCGCACTGCTGCGCGATGCAAGCGGCAACGCCGTCACCAGCGCCAGCCAGCTTTCGCCGGGGGAGGCGTTCAGTGCCGAGCTGCGCGACGGCACGATCGAGGCGGTTACCAAATCGGGCGGCGGCGAGCCAAAGCCGGCAAGGCCGGTCCGCAAGAGCGGACCGGCAGGACAGGGCGACCTCTTCTAGGGAACGCGGCTCCGCCGGCAGCCGTTTGACCCTTGTCAATGCGATGTCCCGTTGTGCTCCTATGGTACAAACAGGCTTCTCGCGAAAAGGGAGGGAACGATCATGCCCTACAAGACCATGGCAGCCATCCTGCGCGGGGAAAGCGACACGCCCCGCCTTGTCGAGCGCTTGCTTCCGCTGATCCGGGCTTTCAGCGCCCATGTTACCGGCATCCATGCAGAGCCTTCGCCGGCGGCGCACGTAGCCGTTCTTGCGGGCGATCTGGTCAGCGTGGACGAAGGCGCCATCGAGGCATCGCGGGCCCGCATGGAGCGGGTGCGCAAATCCTTCACCGGCATATGCCAGCGCGAGGGAATTGCCCATGATTTTCGCGGCATGGAGACTTTCGCGGGCGACAGTGCCACCGCTTCGCTCGCCTCGGCCAATGCCGCCGACCTCGTGGTGGTGCAGCAGGCCGATCCGGACGAGTTGGAAACGATGTTCGCCGATCTTGAAACGCTGCTGTTCGACAGCGGCCGGCCTGTCTTGGTGCTGCCGTATGTGACGAGCGCGCCGGTCGATCCCAAGCGCGTCGTCATCGCATGGAGCCCTTCCAAGGAGGCAGCCCGGGCGGTATTCGACGCCCTGCCGCTGCTGCACCGCGCGCAATCGGTGGAAATCCTCGTGGTCGACGGCAAGGAAACGGCGGAGCACAGCGCCGCGATGCAGGCAAGCGATATAGCCGCAGCGCTCAGCCGGCACGGCATTGCGGTCAGCGTTTCCAACGAATACTCAGCCGGCATCCCGATCGGAGACGTGATCGAGAACCGGGTTTCCGACACCGGGGTCGATCTGCTGGTGATGGGCGCATACAGCCATTCGCCATTGCGCGAACTGCTGTTTGGCGGCGTCACGCGGACCTTGCTGAAGACAATGACCGTTCCGGTGCTGATGTCGCACTAGCCACGTCGTATTCTCGGCAAAGGTAAATGCCGGGAAGCGAGCCATTAGTTTGCAAGTCTTTCTTCGGAAAGCCTAATTCCGCAGCTCAATTTCGCCAGGCCGCCAACTCTTGTCGAACCACGGCTCCAGCGGGCCGTAGAGACGCAGGATTGTGAACCAGCCCTTGCCGGGAATGGTCTGGACCCAGTTGCTTTCCATGCCTTCCGGCGCCTTGGGCCCGAAGAAGACATCGACCGATCCATCGGCGTTCGTCTTCACATCCTTGTTCTGGCTGGAAACGCTCGGCGCCTTCTGGTTGGTTTGCAGCATCGAGCGGGTCTGGACGTCGTAGACGATGACCGACCAAAAGTCCTTGACCGGGATATCCTTCGGCAAAGTCAGCTTGTAATTCCTGCCGCCATCGAACGGCCTTCCTTCGCCATCGAGTGCAGTCCACGGATACTGCGATCCGCGGCCTACCATCTTCTCCTCCATCGCCGGCGTCACGCCCGTCGCGAAGAAATAGTAGAAGGCCGCGCCATCGAGGTTCGACACGCCGGGTTGGGACTGAAACTTGTAGCCGCCGAAGAACGGTAGCCGCCAGCTGCTCTTGCTGTCGGGATAAAAGAAGGCGTCTCGGCCGCGGATGTCGAGGGCGAGCGCTCGCGCCGTCACCGCGCCGATATCGGCTGCATCGGTCAAGATGGCCTTCATGCGGGCATCGGGCATAAATGGCTTGCCCTTCTCGATTCCGATAGAGGCGAAAAGGCCCAGCGTGGTCGGGTCGGAGCCCTCGGCCGGTTCTTCCTGGATCACCTTGTTCAGGAGTTCCCAGAACGAATAGTCCGTTGGCATCACAAAGTTTGACGCAATGCCGGAGGCGTTTACGAGTTTTGCAGGTGTCGGATTGGCGGCCTGCGCCAGCGGATAGATCTTGAGACTGTTCCTTACGCCCTCGACACCCGGTCCGGTTTTTCCATCGACAAGAAACGAGCGGAAAACCGTCCACATGCCATAGGTCGTGGGGCGCACGACGATGTAGCCGTCCGGCACCCCGCCAGTATAGCCGGGCGGCAGGATCAGGTACTTTCCACCCTCACCCTTGTCAGGGCCGGTGATGCCTACATCCACGACCCATTTGTACCAGAAGTCGTTGATCGTGCCGAGCACCTTGGGTGGAATCTCGACAACCACCGGGCCTTGCTTGGTATCGATCCAGATGAAGCTGTAGATCGTGTTGTCATTGGCTGTCAGTTCGACCGTTTTTGGATCGACAAGATTTTCCCAGATCACGTTAGTCGAGTTGACGGGACCGAACTTCAGCAAGGTGTCGCGCATCCCCGCCTGGTTCACGATCGGGATCGCAAGCAGATAGGCCTGCAGTGCCCGCGAACGGTCGAGATTGTCCCAAATCTTTTGTGTGGTTTCGGGAAGTGGGAAAGCCGTCCCGCAGCTTTAAGGTGCCGATAGCGGTCTCCAGCGTGTCCGGTGTCGCCACCCCCGGTGCGACAGGTGTGGTCATTTCGTAGGTTTCAGCCCGGACCGGCGAAGCCAGCGCACCGACCACTAAGCCCACAAGCACGTGCGCGGTAATTGCCAATGTTCTTGTCATGGTGTCAGGCCTCTGCTCAATAGATCGGAGCTGTAGGTTAAAGGACGTTTGCGCTAAACCGGTTGCGATTTGAGGACACTCCGCTGTCGATAAAAGAAGCACCAATCGCCATGCAGCGCGCGGCATCCTTGATGCAGCTTCCATCATTGCTCGAAGAGCTCGGAGTCGGGATCGATGCCGTATTGGAAGGGACCGGCGTCTCCCTGGACCAGTTGCGACCCGACTGCTTCATCCCGTATTGGGCCTACCTGGCTATCCTGGACAATGCCTGCATCGCTACGGGTCGCGACGATATAGGAATGATGCTTGGCCAGCGCCAAACGTTGACCGCGCTTGGTCCGCTTGGGGTTGTGATGCGGCACGCAGCCACGTTGGGAGAGGCGCTAGCCGAGTTCGTTTCCTTTCAGATCAGCAACTCGACTGGCGGTGCGGTCTATCTCATACGGTCCGATCGAGATGTCATGCTCGGTTACGGAGTTTATAACCCGTCGGTGCGCGTCTCACACCAGATCTACGACATGGTTCTTGCGGTCGGGTGCAATATAATTGCCGAACTCACCAAGGGTGCAGTCGGCCCAGAAGAAATACTGCTCTCGCGGACTGCACCGGACAACCCGGCTCCCTATCAGCGCCTTGGCCGCTGCGCGGTCAGGTTCGGGCAAAGTCAGACGGGCTTGCTGCTCACGCTCTCGAGCCTTGCCTTCGGGTTGCCCGAGGCGGATGCCGGCCTGCACGAACAGGCACGCGCCAGGCTCGTTTCGACCTTGGGAATTTCGCGTCGGCAGACGGGCGGACATGTCCGCCACCTGCTTCGCCCGCTTTTGTTGATGGCACAGGGAAAGATGGAAGATGTGGCCGTGCGGCTAGGCCTGCACCCGCGTGCAATGAGACGACGGCTTCGGCATGAGGGCACGACGTTCGAGGCCATCAAGGATGAAGTTCGCTATGCGGTAGCGAGGGAGTTGCTTATGCTGGGTACCTTGGGCGTCACCGACATAGCGATCACCTTGGACTACGCTTCCGCAAGTTCGTTTGTGCATGCTTTTCGTCGATGGAGTGGCATGTCACCGGGGCAGTGGCGGCAAAGTGAGAACGGGTCAAATGCCGCTTTCAAGGCAACTCCAATTGGAGCAACTGGGCCTCCCAACTAGGCGTCGATGAAACTTCCTTGCGTTCATTGCGCTGGCTTTGATCTGCACGTGGCTGCGAGCGTGCGAGTCCGCGCACTAGTCGAGAGTGGTGCGGAACCGCATCAAGGCCAGGCCGGCATAGGCAAGGACGAAGATGGCTAGCGCGCCGATCTCGGCCTGCACGGCAGGTAGTTCGGCGCCCTTCAGCATGACCGCGCGGATGATCCGCAGGAAATGCGTGAGCGGGAAGATCTCGCCCAGCGCCTGCGCCCAGCCCGGCATGCCGCGGAACGGAAACATGAAGCCGGACAGCAGCAGCGACGGCAGGAAGAAGAAGAAGGTCAGCTGCATCGCCTGCATCTGCGTGCGCGCGAGCGTCGAGATCGCGTAGCCGAGCAGCACCAGCGCCAGCACGAACAGGAAGACGCCGACCAGCAGCAGCGACAGCGATGCCGACGAACGGCACCTGGAAGAGCAGCTTGCGCCGCGCCGAGCACCACCGACGACCTGCACCGCGCCGACGCCGAGATAGGGCAGGATCTTGCCCAGCATGATCTCGAGCGGCGTCGCCGGCATCGCCAGCAGGTTCTCCATCGTGCCGCGCTCGGTCTCGCGGGTCAGCGCCATCGAGGTCATCATCACCATGGTCATCTGCAGGATGACGCCCAGCAGGCCCGGGCACGATGTTGTATTGCGATGATGCCTTCCGGGTTGTAGCGGCGGTGCACGACGACCTCCAGCTTGCCGGGCGCGAGCTCGGCGGCGCTCGTGCCTCGGCCCCGTCTCGCGCAGCAGCGCGTCGGCCGCGACCGTGCCAAGCGTCGAGATCGCGCCCGAGGCGACGGCGGGGTCGGTGGCGTCGGCCTCGATCAGGATCTGCGGCTGGTCGCCGCGCGTCCACCCGCGCGGCCGAAATCGGACGGGATGGTGACGACGAAGGACGACCGTCGCCGCGTGCCATCAGCGCCTCGGCCTCCGCCGCGCTGCGTCGGCGCATGGGTGAAGCGGTAATAGCCGGTCAGCTCCAGCGCCGAGACGATGGCGCGGGTGTAGTGGTCCTGCGTCGGCGCCACCAGCGCGGCGGGCAGGCCCTTGGGATCGTTGTTGATGGCAAAGCCGAACAGCACGAGCTGCATCAGCGGCACGCCCAGCATCATCGCGAAGGTGATGCGGTCGCGCCGCATCTGGATGAACTCCTTGGCGAGCATCGCGCCGAGGCGGGCGAAGGAGAAGCCAGCCGCGTCATTGCATGTTGTCCTGCGATGCTGCGCCATCAACTGGATGAACACGTCCTCGAGGCTGGTCTCGCCCGTTCGACGGTGACAGCCCGGTCGTGCGCGGCGATCGGCGTCACCGATTGCTCGCAGCAGCTGCGCCGTCGGTGCCCGACGACATGCAGCGTGCTGCCGAACGGCGCGACCTGCTCGACGCCCGGCAGCCTGCGCGAGCTCGCGGCGCAGCCTCGGCCAGTCCGCGGCCCTCGAGCACGAAGGTCGTCAGGCCGGCATCGCGCGACCACCTCGCCGACCGTGCCGCTGGCCATCAGCTTGCCATAGGCGATGTAGTTGATGCGGTGGCAGCGTTCGGCCTCGTCCATGTAGTGGGTCGAGACCAGCACGGTCAGCCCGTCTGCGGCGCAGGCGGTGGATCTCGTCCCAGAATTCGCGCCGCGCCTTGGGATCGACGCCGGCGGTCGGCTCGTCGAGCAGCAGCAGCTTCGGCTTGTGCATGATGCAGGCGGCCAGCGCCAGGCGCTGCTTCCAGCCGCCCGAAAGCGTGCCGGCCAGCTGGCTTGCGCCGGCTGGTCAGGCCGAGCTCGTCCAGCGTTTCGGTCGACATGCCTGCGCGCGGGCGCAGCCGGTAGAGCCGCGCGACGAAGTCGAGGTTCTCCGCGATGCGTCAGATCCTCGTAGAACGAGAACCGCTGCGTCATGTAGCCGACCTCGCGCTTGATCGCGCGGCTCTCGCGTGCAGGATGTCGTAGCCGAGCACCGTGCCCCTCGCCCGCATCGGGCGTCAGCAGGCCGCACATCATGCGGATCGTCGTGGTCTTGCCCGAGCCGTTCGGCCCGAGAAAGCCGACGATCTCGCCGCTGCCGACCGTCAGCGACACATCGTCGACCACGGTGCGCGTCGCCGAAACGCTTGGTCAGGCCGCGGACGGCGATGCGCGCTCATCTCGGCCGCTCCGCCAGTCGCACATCGACGATCTGGCCGGGCTTCAGCACCGTGCGCTCGCCTTCCGGGCGCGCCTCGACCAGGTAGACCAGCTTCTGCCGGTTCTCGAGCGAATAGATCACCGGCGGGGTGAATTCCGGCTCGTCCGCCACATAGGTGACCGTTGCGGTCTGCCCGTCGGGCAGCCGTCGCAGCGCACGGCAAGGCGGGTACCCGGCTGCATGCCGGCCCGCGCGGACTGGGGCACATACAGTTTCAGCTTGGTCGCTCCGTCCGGCAGGAACGAGACGACGGGAGCGGTCGGCCCGGCGATCTCCCCCTTGCGCAGGATCACGTCGCTGACGACGCCGTCGGCAGGCGCGCGGATGGTGCGCTCGTCAAGCTGCCACTGTGCGGTTCTGCGTGCGGCTTCCGCCTCCTCGACGGCTGCGCGGGCAGCGATGATCTCCGCGTCGCGGGCCGGAAGTCGCGCCACGTCCAGTTCGGCCTCGAGTTCGGCGGTTCGCGCACGGCCGACCTCGACCGCGGTCTGCGCCGTCTGCGCCTCGGCTTCGGCGGCGAACCCGCGCGTGTTGAGGCTGGTGAGGCGGGCGAGGCGGCGTTCGTTATCCGCCAGTTGCGCCTTGGCGGATCGCAGATTGGCCTCGATCACCGCGATCTCCTGCGGACGCCGGCCTTCCTCCAGATTGCGAAGTCTTGCCCTTGCTTGCGCCAGCGCTGCTTCGGCACGGGCAAGGGCAAGCGCCGCGTCTTCGGTTTCCTGCCCTGCGATGACTTCGCCCGCCGCCATATGGTCGCCGCGCCGCACTTCCAGCGTGAGCAGCCGCGCCGTGCCGATGGGTGCGACCAGCGCAAATTCGCCCTCGACATAGCCTACGGCAAGCGGCTCGGCAGGCGCGCAGGCAGAAAAGAGGCTGGAGGCAAGAGGCAGAATGCAGAACCAGGCGCTCATTTGCCGCTCCTTGCCGCGATGTGGCGGTCCAGCGCGCTGTCCATGAGCCCCGAAATTTCGGATGCGATGGCCGCCGCCTCGCGGCTTCCATATTCCTTCCATGCCATGCGGCGCATCACGATCTCCTGCGCGAAGCGGAAGTAGAATACCTGGCCAACCACGCCGAAGACCGCCAGCCTCACCGCTTCGCTCTCGGCTTCCTCGCCCGTGACTGCGGCCCAGAGCGCGCAGATGCGCCGGTGCGTCGGTTCGACGACTCCCCCGTAAACAATGTCGATGGCGATGGAGGGATTGGCCATTTCCCGGATCATGAAGTGCATCATCAGCCGCGCCCGCTTGTCGGTCAGGACAAAGGGCACGACCCGCGCCACGAAGCCGTGGAGGCGCTCGCGGGCCTCGCCGGCGTTGAGTTGGGAGGGATCGGGCCCTTCCGCGAATGCGGCGCTGGCAAAAACACGGATGGTCGCCGCGACGTGTTCGGCGCAGGCGCGGCGCAGCCCGTCCTTGCCACCGAAATGATAGCCGATCGATGCGACGTTTGCCTTCGCCTCGCCTGCGATCTCGCGAATGGAAGTCGCGTCATAGCCCTTCAGGCCGAAAAGCCTCAACCCAGCTTCGACGAGCGACTGCGGGGTACTGTCCGCCGGCGGTTCGCCCTGCGACGATTGGGGGGGATTGTTGCGCCTTGCCCTGAGCATGGAGTTTTCCTGTCTGCTGGCGGCAGCATAAATCAAACGTATGTTTTAATCAATCGTTTGATTTTGAGGCAAGGCAGAACTGCGTGCGCGTTTCAGCGCCGGCCGGGACAGGATCATCGCGAAACAATGAAATGGTACGGTTGGGTGGGCTCGAACCACCGACCTCTGGAGCCACAATCCAACGCTCTAACCAACTGAGCTACAACCGCACATCAATACCGGCGTGGCGTCCGGCAAGGCGCGAGATAACGCCTGCCCGCACAATTTGCAAGCCTTGCGCCCACCCTGCAGGATATTCATGTCCGGCGAATGCCTGGAAACGAAAAAGGCCACCCGGAAGGGGTGGCCTTGCATTCGATTTCAGATCGCGTTCAGGCTGCCTTGGCGGCCTTGGCGACCTTGTTTGCTTCCTTGGTCACGATGGCGGTCGCCTTCTCGGCAGATGCCTTGACCGGAGCCGCGCCTTTTCGGAAACCTTCATGGCGAGTTCCTGGGCGTCCTTTGCCTGTACGGAAAGGCGCTCGAAGGCGGTGCGGAAGAATTCGCCCTGCAACTCGAGGACTTCCGCGAAGGACTTGACCTTCGAGACCTTCTCGACGAACTGGACGCCTGCTTCGGCGTTGACCTTGGCGTTTTCCATCGCCTTGGCCGAAAGCTCGCTCACGCCTTCGCGCATTGCGTCGAAGGACTTCTGTGCGGCAGAGGTTGCGTCCTCGGCCATCGTCTTGAACTGTGCGTAGGCGTCGGTCGACTGCGCAACGCCCTTTTCGGCCATCTGGCGGAAGGTTTCGCTCATGTTGGCGATGTCGGCCTGGGCCTTTTCCATCATTTCGGCAGCGGGGTTCTTGGTGCTCATGTCTGTCTCCGTCAGTTGAAACTTCGTGCGCGGCTCGGACGCGGAGGTGCCAAAACTCAAGCGCGAAGCCTATATAGTGCAAGCATTGTGCAGTGCAACATTTTTCGTGCGATGCACAATAATTGCACTGGCAAAAGGCCGCTCCTGCGCGCTCTTCGCGGCAGGCGCGGTTAACCTTCGCAAGCGAGAAATCCGCTGGCCGCGACGCCTGAATGTGTGGACCGCGAACGGCGCTAAAAGCTATTAACCTTGTATTAACTTTCGAGGCTGCGGCCGTCGCGCGACGATGCCGGACAAGACAGGCACGGGCCGGATTTGCAGCCGATGGACATCGAAAACCAGTCTATCTCGACCTGAGCACTAGCCGCAACTGGCTGGCCTGTTCCTGTCGTCGACGCAGCGATCCTGTTCGATCAGCAGCTCGTCAGGCCATTCTGGGCCAACGCCGCCGGCGCTGAACTCGCTGGCGAGCGGCTTCCATCGCAGGGCGCTCGCTGCACGGTCCGATGCCGCCCGTCCGCTGATGCGCCAATTTCGCGATGCCGCTGCGCAGCTAGACGGCGACGAGGCAATCGTGCGCGGATTTCGAATGGCGCGCGGCCACGGACCGAGTTCATCCAGTGCGCGCTCGCACCGCAGATACACCCGGCGACGGCGTGCTCGTGACTTGCAAGGACGAGCGGCTGTTCAAGCCGCTGCGCGAACACGAGGCCGCGCAAAGGCGCTTGGCGCGATGGAGGAGATATCCGGTGCAGCGCGTGCTCGACACATACGGCCTGCCGATAGCCTTCACCCGCAAGTTCGCCGAGGCGGATTTCAACGCGGACGAAATCGAAGCCATGTCGCGCGCCGCGAATTCGCAAGCCGCATCGTTCGGCGCGAGCTATCGCGACCTCGACGGCAATGTCTGGACACGCGATTGTCGCAAGGTCAGGCAAAACCCTGCCGCCTGCTCCTGGTCGCAAGCGAAGCGCAATCGGCTGAGCAGCAGAACCGGTCCTGGCGCCGGAGCAGCCGCCCGAAGCCATGCCCGCGGAGAGCTGGCTCGCAGCGGCAGCAACTGGTCGAGGAGAAGTCCCAGCCGGCACCTGATTTGCCAAGCCACGAGGCAACAAAGCGCTCGATCGGCTGAAGCGGAACTGCCCGCGGACGAAGGCGTCGAGCCGTTGGCGGAACCTGCGCTGGAAGCGGACGACGCCTGGGAGCCAGCACCAGTCGCAGGCGAAACTGGATGAATGGTATCTGGGCGCCAGCGCCGTAAGTGGCGAAGCAATCCAGCCGGACGAGGACGTGCGCACGCCGTCCGTCACCGGTCCTGCGAACCAGGACCACACAGCGCAGGCGGATGTGGCAGTTGCGGCAGAGACACCAATTGCGGAAGAGCAGGCACCGCAGCCGCTATCGACGAGGATTTCGCCGAGGACGACTGGGCGCGCTCTGCAATCGAGGGCCCGGGTGGCGGCGCGCAACCGGCCGAGGAAGCGGACGACGGCAGTTGGGGACGACCCGAACTGATCGAGGCGATCACGGATGAAGACGAAGACGAAACCGCACCGCAAGACCTGATCGGCGAATCTTCCGGCCACGACGAAAGTGCCGGCGCCGCCGAACGTGTTCAGCCGGCGAAGGAGTTCGTATTCACTTCCTCAACCGAACCCGTGCGTTTTGCCTGGACCGTGGACGACAGCCAGATCTTTCTTTCGGTTTCGCCGGAGCTTGCGCAAACGGTAGGGCCGAATGCCGCCGACATCGTCGGACGCCGATGGGGCGACGTCGCCAAGGTCTTCGGATTCGATGGCTCGGGCGACATCCAGAGATTGCTTGAAAAGCGCGACACCTGGTCGGGCAAGTCCGTGCTTTGGCCGGTGCAGGGAACGGACCTTGTCGTGCCCGTCGACCTGGCCGCCCTGCCGGCCTTTTCCGGCGCACGCCAGTTCGACGGGTTTCGCGGCTTCGGGATCATTCGGACGGCCGATGTTATCGTCGATCCCGACGAAACCGGCCTCGCGCTTGTTTCGGGACCTGCAAAGCCAAAGCCGGAAGCGCGAATGAACGTTTCGCACGGCAGCGACACCGGGCACGATGTCAGCCGCCGCTTGCGTCCGATCGACCGCGATGAATTGCACGATCACGATGCGCCGAACGGCAATGGCCGCACGCCTGCGGGGACCGTGCCATCGCGGCGGCAACGTGGTCGACCTGACGTCGCGAAAGCGCGACCGCGGCGATGAGTTGAGCAAGACGGAAGCGCGTGCATTCCAGGAAATCGGACGCAAGCTGGTCGAGGAGGTGCCGGCCAAGCCCGCCGGAACGAAGCCGGCAAGCCCGACTTCCCGGTCGAGACCCTGCCCGCGAACGCACCCACGACCGACCCGAACAGCACAAGACGCCACCGACCGGCGGCGCGTCTCGAGGCGGCCAACGGCGAACCCGAAGGCCGGGACGCTGCGGCAGATGGCGATGACCGAAGGCGACGCCGCCATTCTCAAGAAGCTGCCGGTCCCGGTCCTCGTCTACCGCATGGGCGAGACGCTTTACGCCAACCCCGAACTGCTTGCGATCACCGGCTACGCCTCGCTTGACGAGCTTTCGCGGCGGGCGGCGTCGATGCGCTGTTCTCTCCTGCCGAAGGCGATGGCGGCCAGCGACGGGGGACAAATGGCGCCCTGCCGCTGCGCCGGCGCGACGGATCTTCGGTCCAGGTAAGCCCGCTCCTGCAAAGCGTGCCCTGGCTCGGCGGCCGGGCGCTGCTGCTCAGCTTCCGCCCGCCCGTCCATCCCAATGGCGGGGAGAAGGCTGCGGTCGACATGGCCCGCGTCGCGGAGTTGCAGAATATTCTCGACACGGCGACGGACGGCATCCTGGTGACCACCCGCGAAGGCCAGATCGAATTGCTCAATGCGCCGGCGGAAGCGCTGTTCGGCGTCAACCATCGCGATGCCGCCGGACTGCCGCTCACCGAACTCTTTGCCAAGGAAAGCCATCGCGCTGTCGAGGAATACATGCGCGAGTTGAAGGAGCCGGGCGTGGCGGGCCTCATCAACAACGGACGCGAGGTCATCGGCCGGCATGCGAAGGGCGGGCTGATCCCGCTGTTCATCACGCTCGGCCGCATGGGGCAGGAAGAGAAGTTCTGCGCGGTGCTGCGCGACATCACCCCCTGGAAGAAGGCGGAGGAAGAACTGGTCGGGGCAAGGCGCGCGGCGGAAAGCGCCAGCGAGCAGAAGTCGGAATTCCTTGCCCGCGTCAGCCATGAAATCCGCACCCCGCTCAACGCCATCATCGGCTTTTCCGACGTGATGATCGAGGAGCGCTTCGGCCCGATCGACAACGACCGCTACCGTGGCTATCTGCGCGACATCAACCGTTCCGGCGTGCATGTGCTGGATCTCATCAACGACCTCCTCGACATCTCGAAGATCGAGGCGGGCAAGATGGAACTGACCTACGAGGCGGTCGACCTCAACCAGCTGGTGTCCGAAACCGTCGCGCTGCTGCAGCCGCAGGCGAACGCCGAGCGGATCATCATCCGCACGTCGCTGTCGCGCGCCGTTCCGCGTGTCGTCGCCGATGCGCGCTCGATCCGCCAGATCATCCTCAACCTCGTGTCGAACGCCATCAAGTTCACCCCGGCCAACGGGCAGGTCATCGTCTCGACCGTCTACGAGGGCAATGGCGAAGTGGTGATGCGCGTGCGCGACACGGGGCGCGGCATGACCGAGCGCGAGATCGAGCACGCGATGAAACCGTTCCACCAGGTCAATGTCACGGACGAGCGCCGCGGCCAGGGCACGGGCCTCGGCCTGCCGCTGACCAAGGCGCTGGTGGAGGCGAACCGGGCCTATTTCGACCTCGAAAGCACGCCGGGCGAAGGCACCATTGCGCATGTGCATTTCCCCACCCAGCGCGTGCTGGCGGACTGATCGGGTTCCTTGACGCAAGGCCCCCGCGCGGCCATAGGCTGGTGCAATGACCAATCCCGCGCCATCCAACGCGCCGGCATCAACGGACGGCGGCAAGAAGCGAGCCCCGGCTCGCCGGGCTGCCATCCGCGACAAGCCGCTGCTGGCGGCTGCGATCCTCGTCGCGCTGCTTGCCGTTGTCCCCGTGGTTTCGCTGTTCGTGCTGGCCACCGGAAATGTCGAAGGCGTCTGGCGGCACCTGGCAGTCAATGTGCTGCCCGGCTCGCTCGCCATCACGCTGATGCTGATGGCAGGGGTCGGCGCGACGGCGGCATCCATCGGCATCGGCGCGGCCTGGCTGGTCAGCCGGTACGATTTTCCCGGCCGGTCCTTCGTGCACTGGTTCCTGGTCCTGCCGCTGGCAATCCCCACCTACATATCGGCCTATTGCTTCGTCGAGCTTCTCGGCTTCACCGGGCCGATCCAGACGCTCCTTCGCGATGTGCTGGGCGTAACCGCTCCGGCGCAGTACTGGTTTCCCGACGTCCGATCGATCGGCGGCGCCGTGTTTGTCATGGGGATCGTGCTCTACCCCTATGTGTATCTCACCTGCCGCCTGCTTTTCGAAATGCAGGGCGGCGCCGTCATCGAGGCGGGACGGGTGCTCGGCGCAAGCGGCGCGCGGCAATTCTTCCTCGTGGCGCTCCCGCTGGCGCGGCCGGCTGTCGTTGCAGGCGTGGCGCTGGCGATGATGGAAACGCTCAACGACATCGGTGCGGTCGAAATACTGGGCGTGCGAACGCTCACCTTCTCCATATTCGATACCTGGCTCAATCGCGGAAGCCTTGCGGGGGCGGCGCAAATCGCCTGCATGATGCTGGTGATCGTGGCGCATGCTTCTCTACTTCGAACAACGCTCTCGCGGGTCGCGGGGCTACGCGGTGCGTCATGGCGGCATCGGCGACGCTGGCGCGCATCAGGCTCACCGGCCCGGCCGGCTGGCTGGTGGCCGTACTATGCCTGCTGCCGCCGCTGACCGGATTTGCCGCGCCGGTGTTCGTCATGGCCGACTATGCGCTCGCCCGGCTGGACCTGTTCGCCGATCCACGCCTGATCACGCGCGGCGGGCAACAGCGTCTTCGTCTCGGCCGTGACCGCGGCTGCCGCCTGCCTTGCCGCGCTTGTGCTGCTTTCGGCGCTGCGCAACCGGCGTTCGCGCAAGGCGATGCTGCTGGTCCGGGCGGCGACCCTGGGTTATGCCATCCCGGGTTCGGTGCTGGCGATCGGCCTGCTGTTTGCGCTTACGCGCTTTGACAATTCGGTCGACGGCCTGGCGCGGCACTATCTCGGCTTTTCGACCGGCCTGGTTCTTTCGGGCACCGCCTTCATCATCATCTACGCATGTTCGCGTGAGGTTCCTGGCAATTGCCCATGGCTCGGTGGAGGCAGGCTATGCGCGGCTCTCCGGCCATGTGGCAATGGTGGCGCGGACGCTGGGCCGAAGCGCAGGCCAAACCTTCCTGACCGTCGAACTGCCATTGCTGCGCCGGGCGATCGCCACGGCCGGGCTGCTCGTGTTCGTGGACACCATGAAGGAGCTGTCGGCAACCATCCTGGTGCGCCCGTTCAATTTCCCGACGCTCGCCACCCATGTCTACGAACTGGCCTCGCGCGCGCGGTTCGAGGAAGCAGCCACCGCCGCCCTGCTGATTGTCGCCATCGGTGCGATCCCGGTGCTGCTGCTCAGCCGCCTGCAGCGCGCGGCCACAATCAGCGGCATGCGAAGCTGAAGAAGGGGCGGAGCAAAAAAAAGCGGGCCAGAACGACCCGCTCAATAAGTTTCGTGGAGACGAAATGGACGATCCGGAACAAGGGGCGGAACTTTCCGCCCAAACGCACGACAACCCCTGTGTCGCTATCCAGATTGCGCGCCAACCCTTGCCAAGTACTTAATTTGGTCGTCTGATTTTTAACGATTGCGTGAAGCATGTTCGCAAGGTTAATTTTGCGGTTAGCAGATATTAACCTTTGCTACAGGCTATTCCATTGATAATTCTTCGATATTTTGAAACAGCGCCAGCGCCTCAGGGTTTGCGAGTGCCTCGCGATTCTTAACGCTGCGGCCGTGGACGATGTCGCGCACCGCCAGTTCCGTGATCTTTCCCGACTTGGTCCTGGGGATGTCGTTCACCGCAATTATCTTGGCGGGAACATGGCGCGGAGAGGCGCCGGTGCGGATCTTCGCCTTCACCTTTGCAACCAGCGCGTCGTCGAGGACGATGCCGGGGGCCAGACGCACGAAAAGCACGACGCGCACGTCGCCCTGCCAGTCCTGCCCGATGCAAAGGGCTTCGGCGATTTCCTCCAGCTGTTCGACCTGGTTGTAGATCTCGGCGGTGCCGATGCGCACCCCGCCCGGATTGAGCGTGGCATCGGAACGGCCATGGATGATCATGCCGCCATGCGGCGTCCATTCGGCAAAATCGCCATGGCGCCAGACATTGTCGAAGCGCTCGAAATAGGCGGAGCGGTACTTGCCGCCGTCGGGATCGTTCCAGAACATCACCGGCATGTTGGGGAATGGCCGGGTGCAAACCAGCTCGCCCTTCTCGCCAATAACCGGCTGGCCGTCATCATTCCACACTTCCACGCAAAGGCCGAGGCCGGCGCACTGGATCTCGCCCTTCCAGACCGGGAGCAGCGGATTGCCGAGCACGAAGCAGCCAACGATGTCCGTGCCGCCGGATATGGATGCGAGATGGACGTCGGGCTTGACCGAAGAATAGACGAAATCGAAGTTTTCCGGCGCAAGCGGCGAACCGGTCGAAGCAATCGTGGCGACGCTGGACAGGTCGTGCGTCTTCGCCGGTTCAAGGCCAGACTTGCGGACGGCGTCGATGAACTTTGCCGAGGTGCCGAAGAAACTTATCCGCTCCTGGTCGCAATAGTCGAACAGCACATTGCCGTCGGGATGGAAGGGCGAGCCGTCATACAGCATCAGCGTGCAGCCCGACGCGAGGCCGCTCGCCAGCCAGTTCCACATCATCCAGCCGCAGGTCGAGAAGTAGAAAACCGGTCGCCTGACGACAGGTTCGCAATGGAGTTGCTGTTCCTTCAGATGCGCAATCAGCGTGCCGCCCTGCGAATGGACGATGCATTTGGGAACGCCCGTGGTGCCCGAGGAAAACAGGATATAGAGGGGATGGTTGAACGCCACCTTGAGATATTCGACCGGGCGGGCCGGGAAGCGAGCAATGAAGTCCTCCAGCGCAACGCCATTTTCGATGAGCGCCGCGGTTTGCGTGGCCCGCTGCAGCAGCGGAACAACGACCGTCCGCGCCGCGCCCAGGGAGCTTGCGATCTCGACAAGCTTCGGCGCGATGTCGATCTCCTTGCCGCCGTACCAGTAACCGTCGCAGGCGACGAAAACCTTGGGTTCGATCTGGCCGAAGCGGTCAAGGACGCCCTGCACGCCGAAATCGGGAGAGCAGGAGGAAAATATGGCGCCAAGCGAGGCCGTCGCGAGCATGAAGGCAATCGCCTCCGGCATGTTGGCGATCATCGCGGCCACCCGGTCGCCCTTGCCGACGCCCGCATCGGCAAGCGCCTGCTGGATCCGCGAAACGAGGACCGAAAGCTCGTTGCGCGACAGCCTGCGCGAGACCTTGTCCTCGGCCCGGAAGACCATTGCTTCGGGCGCACCCTGGCGCTCCAGCAGGTTTTCGGCAAAGTTCAACCGCGCCTGGGGGAAGAAACGGGCGCCGGGCATCTTGTCGAGATCTTCCGCGAGCCTTCCGCCCTTTTCGCCGATGACGCCGCAAAAATCCCAGACCGCGTCCCAAAATGCCTCTGACTCGGCGACCGACCAGGCGTGCAAGGATGAATAGTCGACAAAGGGCTTGCCGGTCCTGTTCTCGAGCCAGGCCATGAATGCCTTCATCCGGCTCGATTGCATCCGTTCCACGGAAGGGACGAACAGGGGCGCTTCGCTAATCATCGGTGTACTCCCTGCCAAAAAACAGGCGTGTCTATTGCGCTGGGTGCCGGCTTTTGTCAAAGCTTGCACACGTCCCGCTGAAACTAGCGGGCAAATTCGTCCCTGCATCGCCCTCAGCATGCGATGCCTTTAAAAGCGCCGCAATCGCAATGGTTTATGTTTTCGTTTGCGGCGTGGAAATGGTTGATGAGACGAATCGTCTATGCGGTGCTGACTGTTCTGGTTGTTGCGGTTGCGGCCTTGTCGGCCCTGCCGCTTTTCGTGTCGGGCGAAGGCGTCAGGCAGCAGATCCTAGACAGCGCGGTATCCCTCACCGGTCGTGAAATGACCTTCCGCGATACGCCGCGGATCACGTTCAATCCGTTTCTCGGCTTCGAACTGAGCGACGTGGTGTTCAACGACGCCGATGCCGCCGCGACCGACGCGCCCTTCCTGCGCATGGAACGCCTGCAAGGCCGGCTGAAGATCCTGCCGGCACTTACCGGCCGGGCAGAGATGTCCAACTACAAGTTCGTGCGGCCGCAGTTCAACTTGCGGGTTTATGGCGACGGCACGGCAAGCTGGACATTCCCGCAGGGCCGCGTCCGGGACGTGCTCAATGCGGCACGTGCTGCGCGTGAAGCCACCCCTGCCGGTCAGAAACCCGATCTTGCAAGCATAGCGACACTGCCGCTGGGAACAGTGGAAATCATCGATGGAACGGTAAATTACGACGACCGCAAAACCGGCAGGCAGGAGACATTCACCAATTTCAATGGCCAGCTGTCCTGGCCCGGAACGTCGTCGAACTGGTCGATGAGCGGCAATTTCATCTGGCGCAACGAAGCATTCAAGTTCGGTGCAGGCAGCAGCCAGCCGCTTCTCTTGCTGTCGGGGGGAACTGCGCCTTTCACCGCGAAACTTTCCTCGGGCGCGGTGGATTTCTCCTTCGATGGGGAAGCAAACCTCATCGCCGACCTTCATCTGGCCGGCAATGCCACGCTGACGACGCCGTCGCTGCGGCGCCTGGCAGGATTGTACGCCGCGACATTGCCGCCCGGATCGACGCTGTCCTCCTTCAGCATATCCGGCAAGCTGGACGCCACGCCCGGCCGGCTCGCCTTTACCGGCGCCGATGTGCAACTCGACGGCAATTCCGGCAGCGGTGCGCTTCAATTGTCCTTCGACAAGGAAGTTCCAAAGCTTGCCGGAACGATCGCGGCTGGCCAGGTCGACCTGACGCCATATTTGGCCGACCTGACCGCTCGGGACGACGAGCCGGCGACCGCACCTGACAGCCTGCCCATGCTTGCAATGGATATCGACCTGCGCATTTCGGCGGCCACCGCGAAGGCTGCCAGGCTTTTGCTCAGCGATATCGCGGCCACGGTGTCCCTGCAGAAAGGCGAAGCGGCTTTCGAACTTGGCAATGCATCGGCATTCGGGGGAACGCTGACAGCAAAGTTCAAGATCCGCAGGCAGCAGGGGCTGTACGATGCCGAACTGGACGCCATTGCCAGCGCCATCGATGCGGCCGCCGCGATCAAGATGGCAGGGGCCGAAAGCCTCCCGCTTTCGGGAACAGCTTCGCTGGAGGCAAAGCTCGCATCGAGCGGCGCCAGCATGGCCGAGATACGCGGTGCACTGACAGGTCTCATCACGGGCAAGATCGAGAACGGGGTCCTTTACGGAGTGGATTTCGCGGACCTGATGCGCCAGTCGCAAAGCACAAACCCGGACGCTCCCAAACTTGCCGGTGAAACCGCCTTCCGAACGGTGGAGGCCAATGTCACGCTCAACCGGAGCCATGCCGAGATCAACCGCATTGCCGTTTCAAACAGCAAGGTGCTGGCACAGATTGCCGGACGCGCCGACCTGACGCAGGGCGGATTGGCTTTGAGGATGCTGCTCACCCCCAGCCAGCCATCACCGGATGGTACACCGGCTGCCGAAGCCCGGCTCGTGGTCGGCGGCTCGCTTGCGAACCCGGTACTGACGCGTGCGCCTGCCCTCGGCAACCCGGCGTCGCCCGGCGGAAGCGGTTCCGTTCCGCAGGCGGACCCGGTCTCGCTTGGGGCAACCAGCGCGAACTAGCCTACTGAAAATCGAACGCCGACAGGCCCGTGACCATTTCATCGAGGCCGAGCGGGCGCGTGATCGGCGGCTCGGCGCGGGCAAGGCAGCCCTGCCGCTCGCACACACGGCAGGCCGGACCGACGGCGGTGGCGCCAAGGCCCGGATCTGAGCACCGCCTTGCCATAGACCGTCTCGCCTGCGAACCCGATGTCGCAGCCGATCAGGATCGCGGTGCGGCGGGCGCGCTCGTTGAATGCGGCCTGCGGGCCTTCCAGCGTGCGGGCGATGGTGAGGAATTCCGCGCCGTCGGGCATCTCGACGCGCTCGACCAGGATCTGCCCCGGCTGGGCGAAGGCGGCATGAACAGGCAGCTTCGGGCAGTGGCCGCCGAAGCGTGCCTGGCGGAAAGCCCTGCGCGCCGGCCCTGCGGAAACCGATGTCCGGCATTGTCGATCTCCAGCAGGAAGAACGGCAATGCCGGGGCGCCGAGGTCCGTCCGCAGCATCGTCAGCCGGTTTGCCGCCTGCTCGAACGACACGCCGAAGCGCGAAGCAAGCACGTCGATGTCGTATTGGGCGCGCTGCGCCGCCGAGCGGAAGGCGTCATAGGGCATCATCAGCGCATGCGCGGCATAGCGTGCGATCTCGAAACGGGCAAGGCGCCGGGCCTCGTCGGAGCCGAGCTTCAAGCGCCTCGATCTCGGCAACGACCGTGTCGCGCATCCTCAGCAGGCAGGCTTCCATCGCCATCTCGCGAAGCTGGTCGAAGGGCGAAAGCCGCTCCGAAAGGAACAGCCGCATGGAGTGCCGGTCGAAGCGGCGGCGCCACAGCGGCATTGCGTGCACCGGCATCAGGCGTACGGAAATGTCGTGCCGCGATTTCAGCCAGCGCTTCAGCGCGACAGCAGGTCGCCCGCCGGTTCGAGTTCAGCGTGAAAGGCCTCCGCCGCATCCTCGATGGCCGGAAAATGGTTCGGGCGCGTCTCGAACACCTCCCGCACCTCGTCGAACGGCAGGCGGCGCGGATGCGGTCGTCGTGGCTAGGCCCTGCCGCGCCAGCATGTCGGAGAGATCGGAGAGCCGGTCCGCGCGATTCGCGCCAGGCCTTGTAAAGCTTGACGATCGCCAGCGCCGCATTGGGCGCGGCCTCGGCAATCTCGACGATTTCCTGCGGTCCCGGCACTTCGCCGGCGAGCAGCGGATCGGCGAACACTTCCTTGAGCGCCGCCGCGGACCCGCCCGCTTCGCCGTGCAGTTCCTCGAGATCGAGCTTGTATGCCGAGGACAACTTCAGGAGCAGTTGCACGGTCAGCGGACGCTGGTTGCGCTCGATCAGGTTGAGATAGGACGGCGAAATGCCAAGCCCTTCCGCCATCGCGGTCTGGGTGAGCCCAAGCTGGTGGCGGACGCGGCGAATGCGCGGGCCGGCGAAGATCTTCTGCTCAGCCATTTACAGCTCTTTACAAGCTTTGGCGCAGCATACGCGGCCTTTACAATTGTGACAAAATTACAAGCCCACGTTGTCAAAGGCAATACAGCGTGACCCCAATTAATCCCCAGTTTTGGAAGGAGCGGTTGGTCTTTTTTGCAGTGCAATGTAAATCCATGACATTGGCCGCTCGCAAAAAGCAGGCGGCCGAAACGACAGTCAGCAGCAGAGGAAAGCCGCCATGACCGATTTTTACAACCTCGTTCCGTCCGCGCCGCAGGGCCGTTTCGACGGCATCGAGCGGCCCTATTCGCCCGGCCGACGTGAAGCGGCTGCGCGGCTCGGTGCAGATCACGTATTCGCTGGCGGAAATGGGCGCGAACCGGCTGTGGAAGCTCATCCACGAGGAAGATTTCGTCAACGCGCTGGGCGCGCTGTCGGGCAACCAGGCGATGCAGATGGTCCGCGCCGGGCTGAAGGCGATCTATCTTTCCGGCTGGCAGGTCGCGGCTGATGCCAACACGGCCTCGGCCATGTATCCCGACCAGTCGCTCTATCCGGCCAATGCCGGCACCGGAACTGGCCAAGCGCATCAACCGCACGCTGCAGCGCGCCGACCAGATCGAGACGTCAGGAAGGCAAGGGCCTGTCGGTCGATACCTGGTTCGCGCCGATCGTTGCCGACGCGGAAGCCGGCTTCGGCGGGCCGCTCAACGCCTTCGAAATCATGAAGGCCTATCATCGAGGCGGGCGCTGCCGGCGTGCACTATCGAAGACCAGCTCGCGTCGGAAAAGAAGTGCGGCCATCTCGGCGGCAAGGTGCTGATCCCGACCGCGGCGCATATCCGCAACCTCAATGCGGCGCGCCTCGCCGCCGACGTGATGGGCGTGCCGACGCTGATCGTTGCCCGCACCGACGCGGAGGCCGCCAAGCTGCTGACCTCCGACATCGACGAGAACGACAAGCCCTTCGTCGACTACGACGCCGGCCGCACCGCGGAAGGCTTCTACCAGGTGAAGAACGGCATCGAGCCCTGCATCGCGCGCGCCATCGCCTACGCGCCGCATTGCGGACCTGATCTGGTGGAGACATCCAAGCCGGACCTTGCAGCAGGCGCAGAAATTCGCCGAGGCCGTGCACAAGGCGCATCCCGGCAAGAAGCTCGCCTATAATTGCTCGCCGTCGTTCAACTGGAAGAAGAACCTCGACGACGCGACGATCGCCAAGTTCCAGCGCGAGCTTGGCGCCATGGGCTACAAGTTCCAGTTCATCACGCTGGCCGGCTTCCACCAGCTCAACTTCGGCATGTTCGAACTGGCGCGCGGCTACAAGGACCGGCAGATGGCGGCCTATTCCGAGTTGCAGGAAGCGGAATTCGCGGCGGAGGCCAATGGCTACACCGCGACCAAGCACCAGCGCGAAGTCGGCACCGGCTATTTCGATGCCGTGTCGCTGGCGATCACGGGCGGCAAGTCCTCGACCACCGCGATGAAGGAATCGACCGAGCACGCACAGTTCCGCCCGGCGGCGGAATGACAATCGCGGGGCGGCGACGGGCCGCCCGTTTCAACCAACACGGTGAGGAGAAGAACCCATGAACGCCAGTGCAAAGCCCCCGGTCAAGGAACGCGCCGAGGAACATGGCCTCCGCGATGAACACCGACGAGCAGGCGGCCATCCGCCGTCTCGCCAACGATCTGCACCGCCTCAACCAGTCGGTGATGAAGGCAGTCGAGGCCGGCGTTTCGGTGGAACTGATCCGCTCGGCGCGCCACCATTGCGGCAACGGCAATTGGGGCGACCTGCTGACCCCGATCATCGTCAAGAACAAGTAAGCTTCGACCGCCTCGTGCAGCGCGTCCGGCCAAGCCGGGCGCGCTCGTGCGCATCAGGCCGGCTTTTTGCCGACGAGGCCCAGAAGCAGCATCGCCAGACCAAGGCCGACGGCAACGCCAGCCGCCTGCCCGGCGATGCGCATCAGTTCGACAGGGTCATTGCTTTGCGGCGCCAGCCACGCCATGGCGGCAAAGAAGATCGCCCCGACGGCGATGGCGAAGATCCCCAGTCTGATCAGGACGGGATTGCGTTTTCTCATGAACCGAATTCCTCAAGTTTCCGTTCGACGAAAGCATAGCGGATTCGCCTGCAAAGGAAGCGACACCGGCAAGATTCCCCGGCGCAATGTTGCCTCCGGCTGCCGTCCTGCGGATTTTGCCACTTCCTGCCGCGATTGAGGGTGCCAAAGCGGGGCCCCGGGGATTAGATGTAATCGGGACCGTTGGCTTTGCGAGGCGGCATGGCGCATTCACTGATCGGGCATCTGGAAGCCGAATTGGCCGGACTCAAGGAAGCCGGGCTGTTCAAGCGCGAGCGTGTCATCACCTCCAAGCAGGCGGGAACGGTAAAGCTCGCCGACGGCAGCAGCGTCATCAACCTGTGCGCCAACAACTATCTCGGGCTCGCCGACAACGCGGAAATCACGCAGGCCGCGCACGAGGCGCTCGACCGCTACGGCTACGGCATGGCCTCGGTGCGCTTCATCTGCGGCACCCAGGAGGAGCACAAGGCGCTGGAGGCGCGGATTGCCGGTTTCCTCGGCATGGAGGACACGATCCTCTACTCCTCCTGCTTCGACGCCAATAGCGGCCTGTTCGAGACCCTGCTTGGCGAAGAAGACGCCATCATCTCCGACGCGCTCAACCACGCCTCGATCATCGACGGCGTGCGGCTGTGCAAGGCGCAGCGCTACCGCTATGCCAACAACGACATGGGCGAACTGGAGAGCGAGTCTGAAGGAGGCCGCGAACGCGCGCTTCCGGCTGATCGCCACCGACGGCGTGTTCTCCATGGACGGCATCATCGCCAACCTGCAACGGCGTCTGCGACCTGGCCGAGAGCATACGACGCCATGGTGATGGTGGACGACAGCCACGCCGTCGGCTTCGTCGGCAAGCACGGCCGCGGCTCGCCCGAGCATTGCGGCGTCGAAGGGCGGGTCGACATCGTGACCGGCACGCTCGGCAAGGCGCTGGGCGGCGCCTCCGGCGGCTACACGGCGGCCGGCGCCGGTGATCGAATGGCTGCGCCAGCGCTCGCGGCCCTACCTCTTTTCCAACACGCTGGCGCCGGTGATCGCCGCCGCCTCGCTGA
Source organism: uncultured Alphaproteobacteria bacterium (assembly GCA_963846345.1). Lineage (GTDB taxonomy): Bacteria > Pseudomonadota > Alphaproteobacteria > Rhizobiales > Rhizobiaceae > BOKV01. Next base: position 3,857 of record CAWJVP010000006.1, on the reverse strand, counting down.
AGGTGTTCGACCTGATCGAGAATGGCGATGAGCTGCGCGAGAGGCTTTTCGACAATGCGCGCGCGCTTCCGCGCGCAGATGACCAAGCTCGGCTTCACGCTCGCCGGCGCGGACCATCCGATCATTCCGGTCATGCTCGGCGACGCCGCAGCTCGCCCAGCGACATGGCCGACGCGCATGCTCGACGCGCGGCGTCTACGTCATCGGCTTCTCCTTCCCGGTGGTGCCGAAGGGCCAGGCCCGCATCCGCACGCAGATGTCGGCCGCGCATTCGCCGGCAGGACGTCGACCGGGCAATCGAGGCCTTTGCCGAAACCGGCCGTGAACTCGGCGTGATCTGAGGAATGATCGATGGCAGGCACGATGAAGGCGCTGGTGAAGGCCAAGGCCGAGCCCGGCATCTGGATGGAGGAGGTCCCGATTCCCGAGCTCGGGCCGAACGACGTGCTGATCAAGGTGCAGAAGTCGGCGATCTGCGGCACCGACGTCCACATCTACAACTGGGACGAATGGGCGGCGAAGACGGTGCCGGTGCCGATGGTGACCGGCCATGAATTCGTCGGCGACGATCGCGCGACGCGGCGCGGCGGTGACGCGCTTACCACGTCGGCCAGCGCGTTTCGGGCGAGGGCCACATCGTCTGCGGCCAGTGCCGCAACTGCCGTGCCGGCCGCGGCCATCTCTGCCGCAACACGCTGGGCGTCGGCGTCAACCGGCCCGGCTCGTTCGCGCGAATATGTCTGCATCCCCGAAGCACAACGTCGTGCCGATCCCCGACGACGTGCCCGACGAGATCGCCGCGATCTTCGATCCGCTCGGCAATGCGGTGCACACCGCGCTCTCGTTCGATCTGCGTCGGCGAGGACGTGCTCGTCACCGGCGCCGGTCCGATCGGCATCATGGGCGCGCTGGTGGCGCAGCGGGTCGGCGCGCGCAAGGTCGTCATCACCGACATCAATCCGCTGCGGCTCGACCTCGCCAAGAAGGCTCGGCGTCGAACATGTGGTCGATGCCGTCGACGAGAACCTGCGCGACGTGATGGCGCGCGATCGGCATGATCGAGGGCTTCGATGTCGGGCTGGAAATGTCGGGCGCAGCGCCTGCCTTCCGCGACATGATCGCGGCCATGAACAATGGCGGCAAGATCGCCATCCTCGGCATTCGCGCCCGGCCGGCTTCGAGATCGACTGGAACAAGGTCATCTTCAAGATGCTGACGCTCAAGGGCATCTATGGCCGCGAGATGTTCGAGACCTGGTACAAGATGATCGCCTTCGTCCAGGGCGGGCTCGACATCAGCCCGATCATCACCCACCGCCTCGCCCATCGACCGACTACATCGAGGGTTTCGAGGCGATGCGCAGCGGCAATTCCGGCAAGGTCGTGCTCGACTGGGAGTGAGCCTATTCCGCGATTGACGGCTCGGCGGCAACGGTGCGTCCGAGCACCAGCACGGCCAGCACGAGCGCGATCACGGCGCACAGCGCAATGGCCGCGATCATCGGCAGCGGCGTTCCGTCGAAGAACGGGCCGGTCAACGCAATCATCAACGCGCCGGCCACCATCTGCAGGGTACCGCCGAGCGACGAGGCAAGGCCCGCGCGGTCGCCATGATCGTCGAGCGCCATCACCATCGCGGTGGGAATGACCAATCCGAGGCAGGCATTGGCGAGGAACAGCATCGCCATCAGCACGAAGAGGCTGACGGGTGCTACGAGCGCAATCGCCAGCAGCGCCACGGCGCAGACAGCAAACCCGATCGACGGCGCGCAGCATCACCCGCGTCATGCCGAAGCGTTCGCCGAGGCCGGCCGCGAATCTGCGAGGCTGTGAAGAAGCCGATCGCGTTGACCGCGAAGGCGAGGCTGAACTGCGTCGGCGTCAGGCCGTAATGGTCGGTGTAGACGAAGGATGCGCTGGCGATGAAGACGAAGAAGCTCGCCATGCCGAAGCCGCCGATGAAGGTCAGCCCCATGAAGTAGGGATCGCGGAAAAGGTCGAGCGAGCCGCGCACGAGGTTGCGGCACGTTGACCGGCACGCGGTCCTTCGCTGGCAAGCGTCTCGGGCTGCATCAGCGCGGTCAGCACGATGCTGAGCAGCTGCCAGCACGATCATCGCGACGAAGATCGAGCGCCAGTCCGAACAGCGCGATCAGCCCGCTGCCGCCGAGCGGGGCCAGCATCGGCGACACGCGAAATGACCAGCATGATCATCGCCATCAGGCGCGTCGCCTGCGGGCCCGGTATGCAGGTCGCGGATGATCGCGCGCGGAATGACCATTACCGCCGCGCCGCCGATGCCCTTGCACGAAGCGCGAGGAAATCAGCCATTCGATCGAGGGCGAGAGCGTGCAGCCGATCGAGCCGACCAGGAACAACGCGAGCCCGACGTAGAGCGGCGGCTTGCGGCCGATACATGTCGGCGAGCGGTCCGTAGACCAGCTGCGCCACGCCGAAGGCGACGAAGTAAAGGCTCAGCGTCATCTGCACGGCCGCGATGTCCGTGTCGAGACTCGGCGGCGATCATCGGCATCGCCGGCAGGTACATGTCGATCGCGAACGGCCCGACGCAGGCGAGAAGGCCGAGCACGATGGCCGAACGTACAAAACCGGGTTGCATGTGAATGTCCTTCGCCTTGGCGAATAAATCGGGAGCGGGGGCTTAAGCGGCGACTGGGGGCAAAAACAAGGCAGCGGCAATCAGATTGCCACGCCGGGGCGCAAGCAGAGTTGCTTGTTGCCCCGGCGCAACGGTTTTCTGCCGCAGTTGCAAGCGTCAGGCAAAGCGGACGGCATGCACGGGCGGCAATGTGTGGCTGATCTCGCGCCAGTGGTCGCCCTGGTCTTCCGTCAGCCACAGGCCGCCCGTCGTGGAACCGAAGGCAAGCCTGTCGCCGCTGTCATCGATGCTCAGCGCATGACGATAGATGACATCATAGGCGTGCGACTGCGGCAGGCCGTTGGTCAGCACGTCGAAGCTCCTGCCGGCATCGCGCGTGCGGGTCACGACCAGCGCGCCGTCCACCGGATAACGCTTCTCGTCCTTGATGCCCGGCACGAACCAGGCGGTGTCGGGCTCGCGCGGATGTACCGCGACCGCAAAACCGAACGAGGAAGGCGGCACGTCGTAAATCTCCGTCCAGGTCTGCGCATCGTCGCAGCGGAAAATGCCGTTGTGATGCTGCACCCACATGCGATCCGGCGAGGACGGGCTTTGCACCAGCATGTGCGCGTCCTGGATTTCCGGATCGCCCTGTTGTTCGGGCGGCAGGAATTCGGCGCGCATGCCGTTGGCCGTGAGTCCCAGGTCTCGCCGCAATCGCGCGTGCGCCAGACGCCACCGCAGGAAACGCCGAGGCGCACGGTGTTGGAATCGCGCGGATCGACGCAGATGGAATGGATGCCCGGCAGTCCGCGCCGCCGCCCATCCAGCGCTTGCGCGAGGGGTGATCCCACAGGCTCTTCACCCATTGTCCAGCTCTCGCCATGGTCGTCGGAGCGGAACAGCGCGCCGGGAATGGTGCCGCACCACAGCAGGCCTTCCTGGTCCGGTCCGCCCGGCTCCAGTGCCCAGACGCGCATCACCGTCCATGGCAGCACCTTGCCCCAGCCGTCCGTGTCGACGACATCGTCCGGCTTGGGCGGATAGGCGGGCGTGGCGATTTCCTCCCACGGCCGCCGGGCTTCTTGCGGTGCAGCTTCACGCCGAAATGGCCGTGGTCGAGCGCCGCATAGCGATAGCCGTTGCGCGGGTCGTGCATGGCGAGCGTCACATTGTCGCCAAGAAAATCCGCATCGCGGATGCGCCACTCACCATTGCGGGCCAGCGTGAAAAACCCTTTTCGGGTGGAGACGAGC
>CAWJVP010000005.1:0-104653 GCA_963846345.1 uncultured Alphaproteobacteria bacterium | reverse complement strand
TCCAGCAACAAGAACCGGGGATTTAGGGCAAGCGCACGCGCCACACCCACGAGACGTTCCTCGCCATAGGCAAGCGCATTCGCCGCGATGCCTCCGCGATGTTCCAGGCCTAGAAAACGAAGAATATCGATGGCCTGCGCGCGCGCCTTGGTGCGCGAATATCCGAGGCCGACGGCAGGCATTTCAACATTTTCAAAGACTGTCAGTTCGGGGAAGAGGCGGGCGGCCTGGAATGTCCGCGCTATCCCGTTGCGCGGAAAAACATGCGGAGGCCAGTTCGATGCGTCGGCACCCTCGAACAGCACCTTGCCCTCGGTCGGCTGTTGGAATCCGCTGAGCACGTTGACCAGTGTGGTCTTGCCGGCTCCATTGGGGCCGATTAGACCCAGGATCTCGCCACGCGTCAGTTCCAGGTCCACACTCTCGAGAGCTCTGAGGCCCTCGAAATTAACGCCGACCCCTCGCGCCGAAAGGGTGCTTGTAACGGGGCCGGCGGACATGTTCACGTCAATTCCGATCTTTGGCTAGCGGCCCGGAATTTTCTCAGGCGTGCGCATTTCGACAAAGCTGTGCTTGCCGTCCTGAACCTGCATGATCACCATTGGACGCATGAAGTTGATGTGGGTTTTCTCATTAAAGCTGGTCGGGCCGACAAGGAGCTTCTCGTCCTTGAACTTCTCGAACTCCACCTTCATTGCGTCTGAAATGACGCTGCCGGCCCGCTCCGCTGCCAGCTTGATGGCCTGGATCACGGAGTATCCCGTCAGCGTGTGGGCGGTGGAAGGATGCCCACCATGCAGCGCGGTAAAGTCCGCGATGAACTTGTTCACTTCCGGCCGGGGATCATCGCCAAAGATCGAGCCCATCGCTGCGAAATAGAAGTTGCTGAGATTGGGCACGCTTTCGAGCCAGTAGTCGCCGTCCATGTCCTCGCCACCGAGGATTGGCATGGTCGAGACCGGCCGCTCGCAGCTTGGCGTACTGCACCCGGTCCTGCCGGAGTAAAGGTCGCCAGCAGCAGTACGTCGGGTTGCGGATCGAGCGCCTTGATGCGGGTGATATGTGTGGCAATCGTCGTATCATCCATCGTGAACGTGTCGGTGCCGAGCAGTGCGGCCTCACCGTTCAACTCCTTGAAACGGGCCTGAAAGGCTGCACTTACGGAAAGGTCATATTGGATATTGGTCTGTGTCAGCGCGTACGCGGTCTTCCACCCCTTTGAAGTTGCGATTCTGCCAGGACCGTACCGACTGTATCGCTGGCAGTGGAGAATGTGAACGCATAGGGCCCTATGCCTTCGATGCCGAATTTCGGATCGGCGGCAAAGGGCGAGATGGCCAACTTGCCTTGCGCGTTGGCAGTTCGGGCCGCCGTTCCGCCGAAATCGAAATCGCCGGTGACAATAACCGCGTCGGCGCCTTGGTCGAGCACCTCCATTGCCGCGACGGCACCTTGGGGGATGTCGCTTTTTGTATCGGCATAGATCATCTTCAGCGGGCGTCCAAGTACTCCGCCGGCATCGTTGATTTCCTTGATCGCCATCTCCGCCGGCTTTGGCGGGATCGGCGTCATCGCAGCGATAAAGCCGGTCTGTGCGATAGCTGCACCAAGTACGATCGGTTTGGCATCCTGTGCCGATGCCTGTACGGCCGGAGCCGACACCGAGCCTGCCAGCAGTAATGCTTTTGTCAGGAGTTTCATGCTCATTGCTCACCTCTGTTTTTCTGGTCGATTCTGAAAACTGCTTTTTTCATGCACTGCAGAACGGAGGCGGCGCGGTGCCCGGCGACAGCGTCGACTTTTCCTGATACCCAAGGATGCTATGTCCGCGGGAATCGGCTGTCCATGCCGAGCGAGGGCGGCCGCAAGGCGGGACAACGCCGGCGAGGTCTGGATACCGTAGCCACCCTGCCCCGCCAGCCAGAAGAAACCGGGAACGACTTCGTCAAAGCCTACGACCGGCGTGCGGTCGGCAACAAAACTGCGGAGCCCAGCCCATTTGCTGTGCACCCGGATGTCGAAATCTGCAGCCGCACATATGCGGTCGATCGCTATGGCGATATCGAGTTCTTCCGGTTGTGCATCGCACGGCGGCGATGGCGTCTCGTCCGCAGGTGACCCCAGAAGCTTGCCGGCTTCCGGTTTGAAATAGAATTCCTCCGAAATATCCATGATTGTCGGCCAGTCATCGACTGGTAAGGGCGGTTCAAACGAAACCTGAAAGCCGTCCTTCGCATCGGCACCGAGTCCGATCGGCCTCGTGCCGGCCATGGCGCCGATTTCATCCCCCTGCACCGGCAGCGTTGACAACAACGCTGCCCTCAAACTGCCTGCCGATGTCCAACGGTCCAGCCATCCGCCGATCGCACGATCGACGTTACCTCAGCCTTGCTGACCGTTTGCGCGCCTCGCATTTTTGCCCACGCAAAAAGCTCATGTGGACGGCGTTGACATCGATGTCGCAGGATCCTCTTCCAGGAGGCCGCACGATACATAGTCGCTGCGCAGGGCCGGCAGGAGTCGGGATGACTTCATCTGCGTCTATGATCCGGACGGTCGGCACCAGCTTGACTGCTTGTTCGTAAAACTGGTGGACCTCGTCCGTCTGATCCTGGCGCGCCAACATTATCAGCGGCCGTGATGTAAGTAACGGCGCATCGCAGAAACCTTGGGGCGGATCACGAAAGAACGGCCCGCTGGCAACAGTCAGCGCGCGGATCGCGGCATTACCATAGATTTCGGTGAAGACGGCCGCCGATCGGCCAGTCGTGTGATACCCCGGCTGACTTTCACGTTCGAGCAACAAGACGGAAGCGTCGGCGGCAAGCTGATAGGCAGCATGCTCCCGCCATACCCCCACCGATGACAATGAAGTCCACCCGCTCCAGACATGAAAATATCTGAAACAGAATTTTCCTATATGACAAGTGGTTTTTCGATATCGGTAACTTTTCAACGATCACGGCCTCAGGTCACATGACCGATCGCTGCCCGTCGTGCATGTAGGCTTCGCTGTCGTCGCCCTGCAGGATGCCAACAAACGACGTCAGTTTGGCATCCAACTCTCCGGTGCTCAGATATGCGTGGCCCAGCCCGCTGTCGAAATAGACACTGTCGCCTGGTTCGAGAACCCGGGGCTCATGGCCCTCGATCTGGAAGGTCAGTTGTCCCTCCAGCACGTACACGAATTCCTCGCCCGGATGACTGATGAAGCGTGAGAATTCCTGGACGCTGTGCGCCTTCATGGTGGCAAGTACCGGCATCATCCGCTTATTCTTGCGGGCCGAGCAAAGCTTGTTCATCACGTAATATGGGTTCTCGAAGACGTGCGTGCCCTCCGCCACCGGCTATCTCGGAACTCGCGCTTTCGTCCCCGCTTCCGACAACAATTCGCTCATGCCCATGTCGAAGGCGAAGGCAATTTTGAGAATGTTGTCGTAGGTGAGAGAAATTATCCCTCGCTCGGCTTTTGAGATCGTCGAGAAGGCCAGGCCGCTCCGGTCTCCGAGTTCCTTCAACGTCCAGTGCCGAGCCTTTCGCAATGCCCTGATGCGCTCTCCGAACGTGATGCGTTCGCCCTACACGGATGCCGGCGACGAATTTCCATTATCAGGCGCCTTCCTGATTATGTTCAAAACTGGCTTGTCCGTGGTCAGGAGAATTTGCGGCATTTTCCGTTCGAAAAGCTGGCATCTGCCAATCGGGGCAACTTGCACTAAATTGACTGCAGACTTCAAGACGGCAAATATTCCCGCGGCGCACACTGGGCGAAACCTACTGTTTCGTAGTCACGAGTAGAAGCCGTAGACGTGCCAGTTCATTCCAAGTCGCACTGCGTCCGACCACTCGTCAGTACATGTGTATATGCATGGCCTGCAAGACATGTCATTGTCAACTGTCCCGACGGTCCCGCACGTTCCGACGCCGATTGCGGTAAGGCCGAGCGGATCCAAGGCCGAACGCATGTCGATCGAATCGCATCGCCTAGAAGCCGGCGATGTGCTGCTTCCCGAAAAGGCGCATTGGCTGGATGATTTCCTGGCAGAACTCTGCGCCTTTCCGGCCGGCAGACATGACGACCAGGTCGATGCACTCTCGCCACCTGCTGCAATGGATGAAACTCCTGCGAGGATCAGTACAGGCAAACCATCGTCGGACCAATTGTGATTGGCCAGAGATACTGAAGAACAGTTGCAAATCTTTCGAGTTTCTCGACTCGGCAAAGTTCATTTCAGGTCGGAAAGCCGTTCAAGGATGCTCAGGTGTAGATTGCCGTCCTCGATGTGGACATCCTCGACGCTGTGGGCGTATTGCTAACGGGCGAAATTGGGGAACAATGCTGACTGGCAGATTAGGGGCCGTGAACGGACAGTCCGTTCACGGCGGCCGAGGATCAAATAGCAGCCGTTGAACAAGGTCGATTTCGAGCGAGGAGTTCCTGGCCGTTCGTTTGCTGCGTTGCGCACCACGGCGGAGAACACGGCACTTTTGAATAAAAACGGAACCAACTTGCCCAAAGGGCATTTAACGATTGTTCCCGGCTTCGATGCCCCTGCCTTGGGGTCGAGACCAAGCCGCCAGATGACCTCCGGCGGGTTTTTTTATGGCACCCGCTCTCGATTGATCTGGGAGTAAATATCGCGGTCAAATCAATATTTGCTTAAAGTTAACGCTTGGCGTGTTTGACTTAGCGTAATCTATTAGAACAAGAAGTTATTTATCCCATATTTACTAAATATTTCTTATCAAGAAGGAACAATTCGTTTCATTATATTCCAGAACAGAGCAATGGAGCGACGATCATGCGAAAAGCTTTTAATGGTGCCGATTTGGTGCTCGTCGTCGAGGATGAGCCGATAATCCGAATTTTCCTGGCAGATGTCCTGCGAGATACCGGCCTCCATGTCACTGAAGCCTCCACCGCAGATGAGGCTGCAGACATTCTCAGCAAGTGCGAATACAGCGCCGTTGTCACCGACGTCACAATGCCGGGCAGCATGGACGGGGTTGAACTGGCCGAGCATGTCGGCCGCGCTTATCCAAGGACCGCAGTGGTCGTCTCTTCTGCAAACCACGTTGGCAACCTGCCTCGGAACGTGCCTTTCCTGCACAAGCCCTATGACATTCGCAAGCTCGTTCAACTTGTCACAACCCTGATCAGGGATGCGCGTTAAACCGGCACATCCACTCGGAACAACGCGCCGGGACCAGTACCTTTCGTGGTTTGGAGGCTGCCTCCAACGCTTTCGGCCATCATCTTGGCGAACTCGCATGCGAAAACGGTTGTTGTTTTCGAGATCGAAGTTTTCAGGTACGCCCGGGCCATCGTCGCTGACTGTCAATCGGCGCCCAATATTGACCCCATATCGGCGTCCAATTTTGACCCCCCCTGGGATAAGCGGATGAGCGCTTGGCCTGCCCGGCGCTGGCCGGGATTGCAGAGGGCAGGCCAAGTGCGGATGCAGGGTTTTGATCGGCTTTAGCTTTGGGACCGGTTCTTGAAGCGCCAGGATTCGTTGCCGGTCTCGATGATCTCGCAGTGATGCGTCAGCCGGTCGAGGAGCGCCGTCGTCATCTTGGCATCGCCAAAGACTGGCGGGCCATTCGCCGAACGCCAGGTTGGTGGTGACGATGACCGAGGTGCGCTCGTAGAGCCTGCTGATCAGATGGAAGAGCAACTGCCCGCCGGCCTGCGCGAAGGGCAGATAGCCAAGTTCGTCGAGCACGACGAAGTCGAGCCGGGTGAGGTAATCGGCGATGCGGCCCTGCTTGCCGTTGCGGTGTTCGGTCTCGAGCCGGTTGACCAGATCGACGACGTTGTAGAAGCGGCCGCGCGATCCGCCACGGATCAATGCCCGGGCTATGGCGATCGCCAGATGCGACTTGCCCGTCCCGGTTCCGCCGATCAGAACGGCGTTGCGCTGATCTGCCACGAAGATGCCGCTGGCGAGGTCCCGGATGAGCGCCTCGTTGACCGGCGTGCCGGCGAAGTCGAAGTCGTCAATATCCTTGGCGAGCGGCAGTTTGGCGATGGTGAGCTGGTACTTGATGGAGCGCGCCTGCTTCTCGGCAATCTCCGCCGACAGCAGGTCGCCGACGATCCGCGGCGGCTCGTGCTGGCGCTTGATGCCGGTCGCCATGACCTCGTCATAGGCGCCGCGCATCCCGTAGAGCTTCAGCGTGCCCATCAGTTCGAGAACCTGTGTGCGTTCCATCAGCTTGCCCTCCTGAGGCTGTCATAGCGGGCGCAGTCTGCCTGCGGTTCATGAACCAGGCGGAGCGCCTCCGGGGTGAGGATGTTCGTGGCGGGTGCCGGATCACGCCGCCGCGCCAGGATGTTGAGGATGACTGCGGATGAGCAGACGTTCTGGTCGAGCGCTTCCTGGCAGGCAGCCTCGACCGCCTGGATGCCGTCGTCAGGGACGGCTGCCAGGACCGCCACCATCTGCCGGTCGCCGTCATCGGCGTCGCGGAGCCTGCGCCGCACCCGCTCCATTGCCGATGGCAGAACCCATGCGCGGAACGGCGCACCGTTGCGCAAGGCCCCCGGCTTGCGGGCAAGAACCGGAACATAGTGCCAAGGATCGTAGATCGTCTCGCCGCGTCCGTAGCAGCGGGCATGTTCGGCGATCGTGACGCCGTCCTGGCGCATGACGATCCGATCTGCATAGGCATGGATCTCGACCGGTCGGCCGACAGCGGTCGAGCGCACCGAGTATTTGTTGTTGTCGAAGCGCACCAGGCAGGTCTTGGACACCGAGGCGGGGACCGCATGGAAGCCGTCGAAGGGGCCGCGATAGTCCACCAGCTTGCCGCGCTCTTCCTCGAACACGTTCCAGATCGTGCGATCCGGCTGGTCGATGTGACGATGGGCCCTGGCGTAGGCAATGCACTTGTCGAGCAGCCAGGCGTTCAACTCGTCATAGTTCTTGAAGCGCAGCCTCGGCGTGAAGAAGCGTTCGCGCACCAGCCCGACCTGGTTCTCGACCTGGCCCTTCTCCCAGCCCGATGCCGGCGTGCAGGCGACCGGCTGAACCAGATAGTGGCTGCACATCTGCAGGAAGCGGCGGTTGTACTGGCGGTCCTTGCCGACGAACACCGTCTCCACCGCGGTCTTCATGTTGTCGTAGATGCCACGCGTGCAGGCGCCGCCGAAGAAGGCGAACGCCCGGTCATGGGCATCGAAGACCATCTCCTGCGTCTCGCGCGGATAGGCCCGCACAAACATCATCCGGCTGTGGCAGAGCCGGACATGGGCGACCTTCACCGTCGTCGTCACACCGTTGATCACAACAATCTCGTGGCTCCAGTCGAACTGATAGGCATCGCCCGGCGGGAAGAACAGCGGCACATAGGCATCGGCGGCCGCCGATCCCTGCTCCTTTGCCCAGCTCTTCGCATAGCGCCGGACGGCATCGTAGCTGCCCGCGTACCCAAGGGCGTGAAGCTCCTCGTAGATGCGAATCAGCGTCAGCCGCTCGCGAGACGGCTTGCCATGGTTGGCCACAAGAAGACGGTTCAGCTCGTCCTGCCACGGACCGATCTTCGGCATCGGCTGCCGCTCTCGCTCATAGGAAAAGGCCGTGTCGTCGGATCGCAGAACCTTGCGGACCGTGTTGCGCGACAGATGCAACTCACGGCAAATCCGCTTGACCGACCACCCTTGAACGTAAAAGGCGCGCCGAACGCGGGCGATCGTATCCACCGACTTCATCCCCTCTCCATCCGCTAAACGAGAAAAGCGGATGGTCGCAGAACACCATGAACAGGGGGGTCAAAATTGGACGCCGATTCCCCGCATTAGGGGGTCAAAATTGCACGCCGAAACACATCGCTGACGCTCAAAATGAACTCGGATTGTATCTGCGATGCGGTAACGGCAACCGCGCCGTTGCCATACTTGATGGCGTTGGTGATGACTCTCGTTTTCGATTATGGCTAGGGTAGTCGCTTTGGCAGCGTCAAGGACCTGACCCTCGTCTCCGGCGAAACTGATGTGACCGTAATAGCTTTCTGCAGGTGCTCGCATAGCCGGCGCAACAGCACGGTGGCGTCGACCCGATTGAGCATCGCCGAACTTTGCAACAGGTCCTGCACTTCGCCAATCGCGCGCACCCGTGCGCCTACCTGCTCCAATTCGGCCCGCGCCAGCGGATCATTCATTTGGCGGGCGCGAAGTCCCGGAAGCATGCTGACGATTTAATGGTTGGCGAGGTCGTGGAAGATCTGAACGCCACTTTCACCGCAGGACCTTTTAGTTGGTGGCTGCCGCTTTTCTTTTGAAACGCTTCGACACCTCTCGGCGTTTATGATGGCTGCCGTCGGATCAAGGAAGCATCCATGGACACAGGAGATTCGTCTGCCCTTCACGGTGACCGGCCTGCCGCGGTAACGGAACAAGCATTTGCGGATCGGAAAGAACTCGCCGCAGCGGCCTTTGAGCGCACACGCATGCCGATAGTCGTTACGGACGCCAGGCAGACAGATGACCCCATCGTGCTTGCCAACCAGGCATTCCTCAACCTCACGGGATATGAGGCAGAGGAAGTCTTGGGACGCAACTGCCGCTTCCTGCAGGGATCAGGCACGTCGGCCGCTGCCGTCGCGGAGATCCGGGCCGGGCTTCAGGAGGAGCGCGAGGTCAACGTAGAGCTGCTGAACTACAAGAGGGATGGTACGGCCTTCTGGAACCTGCTTCATCTCAGTCCGATCCACGATGATGATGGTCGGGTCATCTATCATTTCGCGTCGCAGATCGACCGGACCAGTTACCGCCGGATCGAAGCACTTGAAATATCGGAGCACAGGCTGCTTATGGAGGTCGATCACCGCGCAAATAATGCGCTCGCGCTGGTCGACAGCATCGTCCGCCTGAGCCGATCCGAAAATCCAGCTCGGTATGCAGCTTCCGTCCAGAAGCGTGTTCGGGCGCTGGCGCGAGCGCATGCGCTGCTATCGCAGTATGGCTGGCATGAAATCCCTTTACGCGAAACTATTATCACGCAGATCGAGCCATACGGTGCAAAGCGTGCTCGGCTGAAAGGTGATGAACTCATGTTGGCACCCAACGTCGTTCAACCATTGGCGCTTTTCATCCATGAGTTGGCAGTCGACGCTGCCTCCCATGGCGCGCTTTCTTGTCAAAAAGGAAGAGTAGATGTCAGTTGGCAGGCGGATCCGCGACGAGGCTCCTTACGCTAAGCTGGAGCGAACTGGCGGACCGCCTTTACCATCAACGAGGCGACCCGGATTTGGAACTGTAATTGGCGATGCCACTGTTCGGCGGCAACTCGAGGGGTCGGTGGAACGGGAATGGTCCGATCATGGTCTCAAAGTGACGGTAGAGGTGCCTGCCGCGGTGACGGCACCATCTGCATCAATGCCCTACCTGCCAAGGTCGTGCTCGAACGGGCCGCTCACACGTGATGGACAACCCACCTCAGCCGGAAAATTGCGGAATGTCGGCTTCCAGGCAGAGACCAGTGAGCGACCGAAATAGGGCGCAGAGCTGTATTACATTTCTGGGGCCGGACCGGACGGTCCGGTTTTGGGCCAGGACGTTGAATTGCTGCCACCAGAGTGCCGGTCCGCTGCGCTCGACCGCCGCTCCAAAAACAGGCGATCGAGCTGCTGGATCATTCTACTTTCCGACGAAGACTCTTTTCCGCACGCGCGTTGATTGAAGTCAATGCACCCTCCGAAACCGAGGCTCCTTGTTAGAACGAAGTGCGGTTCGTGCCGCCTTCATTCATGAAGCGCCAAAATGGAGGAACGTTACAGATGACCGCACTTTACAAAGTCTTTCGACTAGGGGCGGCGGCAGTTGTTGCTGCGGGTGTCCTGGCAGCGGGAGTGGCCTATGCCGAACCCGATCAGGGCTCGATTGCTCGCGGCGGCAAGCTCTATGACAAATGGTACAAAGTGGTCAAAGCAGAGCCGCCGAAAGAGCCCCACAAGCTCTACCCGGCATCAAACGAAAAGTATGCCGCCGATGCGGAAAGCAACTGGCGGTGCAAGGAATGCCACGGTTGGGATGGCCTCGGAGCAGCTGGTGCTTATGCAACCGGAAGCCATGCTTCCGGGATCAAGGGCATAAATGGCATGGCAGGCGGGGATCCTGCAGCAGTGGTCGCCTTGCTCAAAGCCGATGCGCATGGCTACGGCGACAAACTCGCGGAAGAAGATCTGAACGACCTCGCAAACTTCGTGGTGTTTGGGCAAATCGACTGGCCGAAATACGTCGATGCTGCCGCAAAAGCTTCCAAAGGCGATGCGGCCGCAGGCAGGCAAGTCTACATGACCGCATGTATCGGCTGTCATGGGGCGGACGGCAAGCTGCCGAAAGAGATGCCGCCTCTGGGGTCGCTTTCCAGCAATCCCTGGGAAGTCATGCACAAGGTCTTGAACGGCCAGCCCGGTGAAGCAATGCCGGCGCTTCGCGCTATCGACCATCAGGTCTCCGCGAACCTGGTCGCATTTCTGGCCACCCTTCCCAAGGAATAGCCTGACAGCCATCACCCAACAAGCAGTCAGCCGGGGATAGCCTTCCCGGTTGACATTACGCAACGGGGACGCAGCTTACATGCTCACACTCATCAAGCGCCTGTGGCACTGGTTTACGCGACCAAGTGCCCTTGTCGGGCAGGGTATCCTTCTTGGCATCGGATTGATTGCCGGGATCATTTTCTGGGGTGGCTTCAACACAGCAATGGAGGCAACGAACACGCTGGAATTTTGCGTCTCCTGCCATGAGATGCGCGACACCGTTTACGAGGAATACAAGACCTCAATTCATTTCAAGAACGCGTCGGGTGTCAGAGCAATCTGTTCCGATTGCCATGTCCCGCACGAATGGGTTCCGAAGATGGTTCGCAAGGTTCAGGCCTCGAATGAGCTCTGGCATAAATTCCTCGGGAGCATCGATACGCCCGAGAAGTTCGAAGCAAAGCGGCTTGAGCTTGCCACCCATGTCTGGGACAGCATGAAGGCGACGGATTCCAGGGAGTGTCGCAATTGCCATAGCTTTGATGCCATGGCGTTCGATCATCAGCGCGCGCGGTCGCGCGAGAAGATGCAGCCAGTTGCTATGGGAACCGATCTATCGGGCGGCACCACCTGTATCGATTGCCACAAGGGCATCGCACACAAACTGCCGAAGGTCGTTCGCGATGATTGATGTTCTCGGCAAGCAATTTCATGTGGCGTCGAGACCGCCGGACTGTTTTTGACCAAACTCCGGAACGATCGAACCTCCAACCAGCTCTTCGACGAAAATACCCAGCAGTTGCGATCGATTGTTGACGCCGGACTTGCGGAAAATTGCGTTGCTCTGGGCCTTGACCGTTCCCTCGCTAGTGCCACGAATCCCGGCAATCTCAGCGTTGGACAAGCCCTTGATCGTGAAGAGGGCCACTTCGGCTTCCGCAGGCGAAAGCTGCCAAGCCTCAAATCTTTCCCGCATCAATTGATGAAAGGCGCCGGTAGCGGCTTTCAGCTGCGTTTCGATCTGGAGATTGCGACGCAACAGCATGAAAATCAATGATATGCTGATCACGATGCTGGCTAGGGCGAACACCCCTTCCGAGATTTCGTAGAGTTCCACGATTTCCCAAGGCATGTTGTTGTAGCCGACCACATAGTAGGTGACGAACTCGATCAGAAAGAGGATCGACAGCGCCAGCTGAAATCCGATCAGAATGAGCAGGACCCGTCGGCGGCGGGAGTTACCGAGCGCTTTGGATTTAGAGGTGGCGTCTTCATTGGTTGCCAGCATGCCCATTGTTCCAGGCACTCCCGCGGAAGGATGTCAGTCGGATCGCTGACGGCAGCATCTGGATGTGGATGCTTCGAGGCTGCCGTCGCGCGTTTGCCGTATCAGTCGTCGCCGCCTCTTTCGCCCTCGCTCTCGCCCTCGCTCTCGCCTTCGCTCTCGCCTTCGCGATCGCCGTCGCTGTCGCCTCGCCCCGGATCGCCTTCGCTTTCACCTTCGCTCTCGCCTTCGCTTTCGCCCTCGCCGCCATCACGGCCGCTATCGCTGTCGTCGCCGCTTTCGTTTTCGGCGTCGTCCGAGCTGTCGTCATTCGAGTGGCTCACGCTCGAACTGTGATCGCCGTCGTCGTCGGTTTTGTCGCGCAGGACCTGGTCCAGCGTCGGGTTGTAGACGACCTCGCGTTCGATCGATCCCTTGTACGCTTCGATTTTGTAGTTGCCGAGGAACGTCTTGTCGACTTCCTTGACCACATAGCCCTCTGCCGCAAGACCGGTAATGACATCGTCCAGGGTTCCGGCAAAGGCTGTGCCTGCCATCAGGCAGGAAATGGCGGCCAACAGAATTGATTTCTTCATGGTCATGGCTCCTTTGGGCGCGCCGGCGTCAGATGCGGCGCTCGTTGGTGTTCGACCGAATCATTGCGGCTGAACGCGGGACCACCATGCGAAAGCGGATATGCCGGCGAAATTGGCATCCGGTTTATTGGGGCGCAATAAACCGAGGTTTATGGAGCTCGGACAACTGCACTTAAATACGCACAGACTGAGTATTTAGCTACAAGAGCGGCCCAAGTACGCGCGAAGCGCAAGTACGAGGGAACCCGGATTGTCGGGGACTTGCTTCGGAGTGAACTAATGCCAAAGGCAGCAACTGGATAAACTGAGATGTCCTCAACAGACCGGAAGCTTCAGGCGTGCCTCGAACCCGCTTTCCCGGCCAGGGCGCGGAGATGTCAGGACAAGGTGGCTTCCAATGCGATCCGCAATAGCGGAGACGATGGCAAGGCCCAAGCCGCTGCCGTCTGTGCTTGCACTCGCTCGCTCGAACCGAGCTGTCAGTCCGTGAAGGGCTGCAGACGGTACGACCGGTCCTTCGTTTGCTACAATCAACTGCCCATCCGGCATCAGTGTAGTCTCGACAAGAGTGCCTTCCGAGCCATGTCGCAGAGCATTTTCGACGAGATTTCGGCACACTATGCCAAAGGCGTCCGGGTCGAGGTCGGAAATCACGGGCCGCTCGGGGAGCTTCAATGACACGCGGTTCGGGGCAGAACGCGCGATGTCCTCGACCACTATTCGCGCAGCGTTCCGCAAGTCCGAAGTTTGATCCAGTCGGAGGCGTCCGCCTTCGGCTCGCGCGAGCTGCATGAGGCGTTCCGAGAGCCGCGTCAGGCGCTTGAGCGTAGCTTCGATGTCGGCGGCGCGCGCCTTGGCACCCGGGTCTCCGCTTTCCGTTCTGAGGCGCTGCGCCTGCGCGATCGCCCCCGCAAGCGGTGTGCGCAGTTCATGGGCGGCGTTGGCTGCAAAGCTGCGTTCGGCATCGAAGGCTGCCTTAAGCCGGTCGAGCAGCCCGTTCAGGGTATCGGCAATCGGGACTATCTCTCGGGGCAGGCCTTCAATCGGAACCGACGACATATCCTGTGCATTGCGCGCCTCCAGCCTCTCGCGAAACCGGCGCAAGGGCGCCAGGCTCGCTCGCACCGCAAGAATGATGATCAGGAGCGCACCGGGCACAACGAAGAGCAAAGGCAATCCGAGGCCGATTTGAATATCGCGCGCGACCGCCGCGCGATGATCCAGCGGTTCGGCGACCGTGATACGAATCGTACCTTGCAGCGCTTCGTCATTGTAAAGCCTGTGGGTTGCAGTCTGTCGAAACCCCTGTCCGTCATATTTGGGAAAGATCGCGGGATCCGCGGCATGCGACTGCAGCAAAATGCGACCGTCGGCGTCGCGCACGATATAGGTGAAGAACTCCTTGTGAACGCGAATGGGGGCAAGGCGTTGCGTTACGCCGGCATCCTCCCGCCCCACGATGTCCACGACAGCAAGTGGCAGGATTCGCTGGGCGGTCTCCTGAAGCGCGGAATCGAAGACCTCGTCCATTTCGTGCCGCAGGATCACGGCGGTCACGGAGGCGCCAGCGATCCACAGCAAGGTCAGTAGCACGCCCATTAACAGCCCGAGCCGGGCCTGAAGGCTCCATGCCGGCCTCATGGCTTGCCAAGGCGATAGCCAAGGCCCCGTTCGGTATCTATGACTAGCGGCCCCAGCTTTTTGCGCAAACGGCTGACATGGACCTCGATGGCATTGCTATCCACCTCCGCATCGAAGGCGTAGAGTTTTTCTTCCAACTGCGCCTTGGAAAGGAGTTGGCCGGGACGTGACAGGAAGGCTTCGAAAAGTGCCCATTCCCGGGCTGTCAACTGGACCGGCTTGCCGTCCCTGCGGATGCTGCGCGCGGCGAGGTCGATTTCCAGTGGCCCGTGGGTGACGATGGGGTTGGGATTGCCGCTGTAGCGCCGCGCCACCGAGCCGATCCGGGCCGAGAGTTCATCAAGGTCGAAGGGTTTGACGAGGTAGTCGTCAGCGCCCGCATTCAACCCTTCGATCCGGTCCGACACCTGATCCAGTGCGGTCAGGATGATCACGGGCGTGACGTCGCCGCGGGCGCGCAAGCCTTTCAAAAAACCGATGCCGCGGCCGTCTGGCAACATCAGGTCAAGCAGGATCAGGTCATAGGCAGTGCCACGAACAGCCTCGCCTGCCGCATCCAGCCGCATAAACCAGTCCACAGACTGTCCGTCGCCCGCGATCTGGTCCCGCACCGCTGCGCCCAGAACCGTATCGTCCTCGATCAGCAAGATGCGCATAACCGGTCCCGTTCCTATTCCAATGACCCTTGATGATGCGTTTGGCTTACACAAAGCTGAACCTGCCTGGACCAAGGCTTCAGGATCCCGTCAGCTTCGCAGCGCATGAACACTGCAAGCTGGCCGCATCGAGGAGTTTGGCCCATGAAGATGATATTGACAATTCTGGGCTTTCTCGCGGTCCTCCCCATCGGGACGGCGTTTGCCGATGACGACTGTTTCGTACCGATGGCGCAATGGCAGACGCGCGATGCAGTCGCGCAACTGGCAAGAGAGAGCGGCTGGTCGGTGCGTCGCATAAAGATCGACGACGGCTGCTACGAGATAGACGGCATCGACCCCGAAGGGCGCCGGATCGAAGTTACCGTGCATCCGGCCACGCTTGAGATCCTGGAGGTCGAATACGAGGACGATGAGGACGATCATCCACGTCTAAATCGGGAAGGAAGCGACACGGACTGACGCACAGTTCCTGGGCGACCCCGCCCGAATGCGTTTTCATCCGAATGGTTCTTCGAATTTGCAGGCCCCGCCAATTTCGCGGGGCCAATTTTTATTCCTGACGGAAAGCTGACGCAGGAAACATGGCCCTGTCAGGAAGCCCTCAGGTCGGTTCTCCAAATTGAAACCGTCAGATCAAAGGAGACCATTGGCATGAAAAAGATCGTTTCAGTTCTCGTCGCTACCACGGCCCTGACAACTGCAATGGGGCTGTCGGCCTGGAGCGCAATGCGCATCCCGGCAGTCGCCGGGGTGCACTCTTTCGCAAGCACACAAGACGACGGGCGAACCGCGCTTCCGTTCATCTTCGCCAGTGATGACGACGATGATGACGAGCAAATCCGGCATGACAGCAAAGGGCATGACGAAGATGAGGGTGAAGATGATGATGACAACGACGATGATGATGAAGATGGGGAAGGCAAAGTCCGCGGCCCGGCTCCAGCCACCGCAACCACGCCTCCGCAGAACGGGCTGTTCGGCAACGGTGCGCTTCCAAAGGTGCAGGTGAAGTAAGCCGCGCGAGACCGTCCTTTCCCAACCGACGAGCAAGAAGGCACTTCTTCCATGAAATCCATTATCGCAGCCCTCGCGCTGACCACCGCACTGACGCTTCCAGGAATTGCTTTGGCGCGCCCGGTGACGCTCGCCACGACGCTCAAGAACTATGGTGGCGATGGCGCTTACCTCGCCCTTTATGTGACCGACGCGAATGGCGCTTATGCCGGCAGTCTTTGGATGGCCGGCGGGAAATCGAAATACTATGAGCACCTGGCCGACTGGTACCGCGCCACGGGCGGTGACCCGGCCCAGATCAACGGTATCACGGGGGCCAGCGTCGGCGCGGGGCGCACGCTCGAGATTACCGTCGATCTTGCCGATGCGTTGTTCGATGCAGGCTACACGTTACACATCGACGCCGCGGTCGAAGATATGCGCGACAGCCCGAACGACGCCACTGTGCCACTGACCACCGCGGGAGCGGGTACTCCGGTCACCGGGCGCCGCTACGTCGCAAGCTTCTCCTACGACATGTGAGGGTGGCAAAGCCATGGTCCGCAGACTTCATCGTTGGCCGGGTCTGCTGGCCCTGGCTTTGCTCACGATCCTTTCGCTCAGCGGAGCGGCGCTTTCGATCTTTCCCACGGTCGAGCACCTGTCAGCGCCGCGGCCTGAGGCGGGGTTGACTGTTGCCAGCCTGGCCGAACGCATAAAGGCAGCCTATCCGGGCGTCGAACAGATACGCCGCTCACCCTCAGGGCAGATCACCGTCTATTGGTTCGACCAGGGCGCGCCCGGTGCGGCCGTGGTGGATCCAGCTACCGGACAGGGCGTGGCCCCTGCCGACCCGGACCCGATCGAACGCTGGTTCACGAACCTGCACCGCTCGCTCTTTCTGGGCGATACCGGACGGATTGTCATGGCAGCGGGCGCGGCGGCGATGCTTCTGCTTTCGCTCACAGGCGCCGCCCTGGTCGCGCGCCGCGCGGGTGGATGGCGGCGCTGGTTTGCGCGTCTTCGCGGTCCGTTCGCTGGCCGGTTGCACGTCGAGATAGCCCGTGTCGCAGTCATTGGTCTTGTCCTGTCATCTGTCACAGCACTTTGGATGACCGCTTCCACATTCGATCTTTTGCCCGATGACGGCACGGCGCTCGCCGTCCCGACCACCGTGAGCGGTGGAACCGGCTTTGCGCCCGGCGCGATGGACCTGCTTCGCCAGACACAGGTCGATGAGATGCGGGAACTGGGCTTTCCCTATCCCGGCGACGCGACTGACGTCTTCACGCTCAAGACTGACCAGGGTACCGGCTATCTTGACCAGGGGACCGGAGCACTTCTGGCCTGGGCCGACCTGTCAGGTTTTGAGCGCACTTCGGAAACCGTCTACATGCTGCACACCGGCAAAGGCGCCGCCACGCTCGGTTTGGTACTGGGACTGATTGCGCTCGGCGTGCCCGTGATGGGCGCTACAGGCGTACTGACATGGCTGGCTGGCCGGCGCGGGCGACCGCGCATCCGCGACAACCAGCCCGCAAACCGCGCCGCAACGATCCTGCTCGTCGGCAGCGAGGGCGGCAGCACCTGGGGTTTCGCCGCGACGCTGCACGCCGCTCTCACAAAGGCCGGGCAGAGCGTCCACACAGCGCCAATGTCTGCCTTCGCCCCGAACCGCTACGGTCGGGCCGAGCGGATCGTCGTTCTCGCCGCAACCTATGGCGATGGCGATGAGCCGGCATCCGCCAAAGGCTTCCTCGACCGGCTGGGTTCGCTCGATCACGCGCCCCGCGTACCGCTAGCAGTGCTCGGCTTCGGCGACCGCAGTTTCCCGGCATACTGCGCTTTTGCGAAGGCCGTCACGTCGGCGGCCGAGGCGAAGGGGTGGTCCGAACTCATGCCGTTCGACACCGTGGACCGCCAGTCTCATCAGGACTTTGCGCGTTGGGGACGAGCCTTCGGGAATGCGCTCGGGCTCGAATTGGAGCTTGCCCACCAGCCGATCGTTCCCGCAACCGAAACCTTGACCTTGATTTCGCGCCGCGACTACGGCGCCGAAGTGCAAGCGCCCACCGCAATCCTGCGCTTCGCCGCGCCGCGCACGACGCTCTGGCAGCGCCTGACGAGACAGGGCTTCTCCGATTTTCGGGCTGGCGACCTGATCGGCATCGTGCCCGAAGGCTCGCCGGTGCCGCGCCTCTACTCGTTGGCCTCTGCATCGAGGGACGGCTTCGTCGAGATCGTGGTGAAAAAGCACCAGGGCGGCCTTTGCTCGGGCCAGCTGACCGCTCTTGAGCCTGGCGGCAGGGTCTCTGCCTTCCTGCGCCGCAATCCTGCGTTCCAGCCAGGCCGGAGCCGAAAGCCGTTGATTTTGATCGGCGCAGGCACTGGTATCGGCCCTCTGGCCGGCTTCGTGCGCGACAATGCGCGCCGGCGCCCCATCCATCTCTTCTTCGGGATGCGGGACCCTTCCAGTGATTTCTTCTATGGCGAGGAGATAGAGGGCTGGCAGAAGGAAGGACGCCTTTCCCGCCTCGTCATCGCCGTCTCGCGCGGAGCGCGGCCGCATTACGTGCAGGACGCGCTGCGCAATGAAGCAGCCTCCATAGCCGGGCTTGTACTTGATGGCGCGCGCGTGATGGTTTGCGGCGGGCGCGACATGGCTGCGGGAGTCGCCGCTGCGTTGACCGACATCCTGGCGCCCACAGGCCTGACGCCATTGGCATTGAAGGCAGAGGGGCGATATGTCGAAGATGTCTACTGATCATGTGCGCCATGCTCTTAACGGCCCCACGATGGGCACGCGCTGGTCGGCGTTGTTTTACGCAACCGCTAATTTCGACCATCAATCTGTGCGGTCGGCACTGCAAGCTGCAGTCGATGAAGTGGACGCGCAGATGTCCACCTGGAAGCCCGACAGCGAGCTGATGCGCCTTGCCGCGGCGCCAGTGGGGTCATGGGTAGCGGTGCCTGAAGGGTTGATGGAAGTTCTGCGGCTCGGCATCGAGATCGGGCGCGCCTCGGGCGGAGCCTTCGACATCGGCATGGGCGATGCGGTGAAGGCATGGGGTTTTGGTCCAAGAAAAGCCACGCCCGAACGTATCCGCGACGCGATGACCGCGCCACGCATTCCTGGCCATTCCGCACTGGAAATCGGCGAGGGCATCGCCCGCAAGATCGCTCCGCTAGCGCTGGACCTCAATGCAATCGCCAAGGGATATGGCGTGGACCGCCTGACGATGACGCTGCGCAAGTTCGGCATTGAGAATGGCCTCGTCGGCATCGATGGCGAGATGCGCGCGCTTGGTTTGCGGCCAGACGGGGAGCCATGGACGATTGCGGTGGAATCGCCCGACCCGAAACGCCGCGCGCCCCAATCCATGCTCGCTCTCCAAGACACGGCTGTCGCCACCTCAGGCGACTATCGCCACTGGGTTGAGGTGCAAGGCCGCCGACTGTCCCACACGATGGATCCGCGCCGCGGCGCACCGCTTCTTTCATCGCCGGCATCGGTAACGGTTGTGGCGCGAAGCTGCGCCGAAGCTGATGCATGGGCGACTGCACTGATGGTTTCGGGGCCCGAGAAGGGCGTAATGCTCGCGAAGAGATACAGATTCGACGCCCTATTCCTGATGCGTTGTGACGACGGAAGCACAAAGAGCATAGGATCAGGACGTCTTTTTGCTGATACGCCGTCGCCGATCGATCCCTATGAGACGGCTTCGCGAATACCTGCGGTCGTGACCCCGGATTAATGACCTTGAGAGGAGCTGCAATATGAGCCGACTTTCACATTCAGAGGTCCACATGGTGCATCGTATCGGCTGGCTTCGCGCTGCTGTACTGGGCGCCAATGACGGCCTCGTTTCGACTTCAAGTCTCGTCGTGGGTGTCGCCGCAGCCGGTTCGGGAAAGCCCGAGGTGCTGATCGCCGGGCTGGCGGGTCTTGTTGCCGGTGCGATGTCGATGGCTGCGGGTGAGTATGTGTCGGTCAGTTCCCAAACCGACTCCGAGCGGGCGGACATGGCCCGTGAAACAAGGGAACTTGCGGAAACGCCCGAGGCTGAGCTCAAGGAACTCACGCAGATATATGTCGCGCGGGGACTGGATCGCGACCTTGCAGGGAAAGTTGCTGTTCAATTGACGGAGCGCGACGCGCTTGGCACGCATGCACGCGACGAACTCGGCATTTCAGAGACCGTTACAGCCCATCCAATCCAGGCTGCGGCGGTGTCGGCCCTGACCTTCGCTGTGGGTGCGGTGGTGCCGCTGATCGTCGTGCTTCTTGTACCGGCAGCACAGATTTCTGTGCTGGTCGCGGCATCGACCGTAGTGGCCCTTGCCGTACTGGGTGCGGCAGGTGCTTCCGCAGGTGGCGCAAGCCTTGTCAGGGGCGCAGCGCGGGTAACCTTATGGGGCATGCTCGCGATGGCGGCAACGGCGGCCGTAGGCATGATCTTTGGGGTGACAGTAGGGTAGAATAGACGATCGCAAATATTCAAATGAATGTGCAAATTCTGGAGCTTGATCCGCGGAAACGAGGGCAAGATCCGGCGCATATGAGCCAACTGTAGAGCTTCACGGTGTCTGCTTTTGGGTACCGGCGAAAGAAGTAATTTCGACCGAAATGGGGCGCTAAACCGCCAGAACGGATACAGACTTCCGCGTCGCAGTGACGAAATTCACCACTGTTGATTCTCTACAAGAAGCTAAGGCACTTCGCTCGAATGGATGCGCTGAATCTACCCTGTGACTTCGGCTGGCAAACGACTGATCCAACTCTGCCAATGCGCCGAAAGACATCTTCAGGTGAAGCGATCACGTTAAGGCTTTTCATCAGACTATCTGACGCACTGAACCGCGGGGTTTCTGTTGGTCAGGCAGTTTGTCAGCATGTCCACTCCAACTCGTTTTCCGTACCGAGGCAGCGTGCCGATTTCTGGACCGGTTTCGCGCCTTGCCATTTGACTTCCTGCCGCAAGGAAGCATTGCTTTTCTGACACCGGCGTTGACTGGTGCCGGATGAAGGTCATGGCCCGCCCGACTGCGGGCTTCCGTCAGTGAGGCGGCAATTCCGCTGCCCAGGCGACGGAGAGCACCATGACCGCGATCGAAAACGATCAATCCGATTCCACCTATCAAGACTTCTGCCACCAAGACTACGAGCCCCGAACGCCATCAGCGCAGGCAAGCAGAACCTGATCCTGAAGAAGCTGGCATCGGCAAAGGGCGTTACCCTGGACATGTTGGTCGAGGCGAGTGGCTGGCAGAAGCACTCGGTCCGGGGTTTTCTGTCCGGCACTGTCAGGAAGAAGCTTGGCCTGCCGCTGGTCTCGGAGATCGGCAAGGACGGCATGCGACGCTACCGCATCGAGCGCAGCGACAAGCCGGAATGAGGCGCGCGATGTCCAACCGATCAATCACAACCGCTGAACAGCTCGCTGCCCTGGGCGAGTTGACCCGCGCCGAACTTGCCGGGCGCTGGCAGGCTGCCCATGGTTGTCCGCCGCCGAAAGGCGTCAAGCGACCGCTGCTGGAGCATTCGGCAGCTTGGTCGCTGCAAACGAAGAAGCTCGGCGGCTTGAGCCCGGAAGCGAGGCGACGGCTCGCGGCTCTTGTAGCAGCCAAGCGCAAGGGCCGACGCCTGCCACCTGATCTGCTCGAACCGGCGGCAGCTGAGCAACTTAAGTCACCATTGGGCGGGCAGGCGCAGTCACCAGCGGTCCGGCGCAGGCTGCATCCCGGAGACCGGCTGCTGCGTGAATGGAACGGCAGGAACCATGTCGTCGAGGTGGTCGAAGACGGCTTCATCTTCGACGGCAAAAAGTGGAAGTCGCTGTCTGCGATCGCGCGGCGCATCACCGGCGCCCACTGGTCCGGACCGCGGTTCTTCGGGTTGTGACCATGCAGCAATCATTGCGCTGTGCGGTCTACACCCGCAAGTCGACCGAGGAAGGGCTGGACCAGGAGTTCAACTCGCTCGACGCCCAGCGCGAGGCCTGCGAGGCCTACATCGCCTCGCAGGCCGGGCTCGGCTGGCGGCTGGCGCCGGGACGATATGATGATGGCGGCATCTCCGGCGGCACGATGGAGCGCCCTGCCCTTCAAGCCCTGCTGGCGGACATCCAGGAGCGACGGATCGACATCGTGGTGGTCTACAAGATCGACCGCCTGACCCGCTCGCTCGGTGATTTTGCCAGGATCATGGATGTGCTCGATGCAGCCAGCGCTTCCTTCGTCTCGGTGACGCAGGCATTCAACACCACCACCTCGATGGGCCGGCTGACGCTCAACGTGCTGCTGTCCTTCGCCCAGTTCGAGCGCGAGGTGACGGCCGAGCGCATCCGCGACAAGATCGCCGCCTCCAAGCGCAAGGGCATGTGGATGGGCGGCGTGGTGTCGCTCGGCTACCGGGTCGAGAACCGCAAGCTGCTGATCGAGGAGAAGGAGGCGGAACTCGTCCGGCAGATCTTTGCCCGCTACCTCGAACTTGGATCCGTCCAAAGGCTGGCGGATGAGTTGCAGTCGAAGGAACTGGAAGTGCGGCGGCCAACACCACGCAAGTCCAGCAACGGCAGCTACAAGGCAAGACCGTTCGCCAGGGGCAATCTGTTCCACCTGCTGTCGAACCCGATCTACATCGGCAAGATCCGCCACCGCGCCGAACTGCACGAGGGCGAGCACGAGGCGATCATCGACGCAGACACCTTCAGCAAGGTTCAGGAACTGCTCGCTTCAAAGGCGCCTGCGAGAAGTCATCCAACCAGCCATCCGGACATTCATCTGCTTACAGGCATTGCCTTTGACGAGAAGGGTGACCGGCTTGCGCCTTCCCACACCGCCAAGGGCGGTCGGCGCTACCGATACTACATCTCGCAAAGATCGATCGGGCGCGGAAGCAATGGAGCTTCCAAGGCGTCGGGATGGCGGATCCGGGCCGAACGGCTCGACGGGCTGGTGGAGCAGGAACTGCTGACACTGCTGCGCAACGGCGGGCAGGATCACGGAGATCATCGGAACAGGCTCAGGTGCAATTGCCGCTGGTGAAGCGGCAGCAAGCGCGCTGCGGCGGGCCGAAGAATGGTCAGCAATGCCGCCGGCCGAGAAAAAGGAGATCGCTACGCAACTGATCCGCCGCGTGGAACTGCGGCCATCCGGCATCCGCATCGAGTTCAGCCGCATCGGCTTGATGCGCTGGATTGATCCTGCAAGTGCGGAAAGCAGCAAGGCAGGTCCTGGCACTTCAGAGCCACCGATTGTTGTCGAGCGGCTGTTGAGCATCCGGCGGCGCGGCGTCGAGACCAGACTGATCGTCACGGATGGCAGCCGCTCTCAGGCTGAACCCGATGAAGCACTGATCGACCTGCTGATCCGTGCGCAGGTTTTTTTGGCGGATCTGACGGACGGCAGCGGCAGAACACTTGCGGAGGTCGCCGCGCTCAACGGCACCGATCCCTCCGAGGTCAGCCGGCTGCTGCCGCTTGCCTTCCTCTCGCCGCGTATTGTCGAGGCAATCCTTGTTGGCAGCCAGCCCGATCACCTGACCCCGCTGCGACTATCCCGTCTCAGTCCCCTGCCCCTTGGCTGGGATGAACAGGAAGCGATCCTGCTATCCGGGAAGACTGACACGCTGCATACCGTTCTCGCCTGAATGACAGCTTCTGGACCTTGCAACCCACCACGCCTGTTGCCTGATCGCCAGCCAATCCAAATTCCTGACGATCTTTCCCGATCATGGCCATGATCGCTGTACTCAACACTTGGGCAGGAAAACCTGCCACAGAGACGACGCCCTGCACAACGGCGCAAACGCCGCCACACTGGACGCCAAACCCGGGTCTCTGCATCGCTGAGCAGAGAGAAGCGTTTGAAATGTTTGAGACATTCGCAGAGACGCGTCAGGCTGCGGTTGTCGCATGAACTGAATGGTGGGCCCGGAGGGACTCGAACCCCCAACCAAGCGGTTATGAGCCGCCGGCTCTAACCATTGAGCTACAGGCCCTGCCGGTGATCGCGCTTTGCGACACGCAGGGCGAGAGATAGACGCTTTGGCCGCGAGCGGCAAGACCGGATGCATTGCCGCAGGAAAGTGGTTCGAGCGGGCAGGCCGGCCCCTCGCGGGCCGGCCTTCGTGCCTGCGCAAGGCAGGCGTCAGATGCCGCGCGAGCCGATGACGCGGCAACGCGGGCTGTAGCGGTCGAACACCAGCACCGCGCGGTGGCCGCGGAACCAGCCCGCGACTACGATGTCGCGGCGTCCAACCCGCTCGACGCCCGGACGGCGCATGCCCTGGCGCCAGGCCTTGTCGACCGCTTCGCGCGGGCGGCATTCCGCGCGGTGGCCGCCATGCCAGCCGCCGGGACGGCCCTGCCAGCCGCCGCCATGGCCGCCATGATAGCCGCCCCCGTGCTGGATGGTGATTTCGCCGGATATTCCCGCTGCCTGTGCATTGGCGGCAAGACCGAGCGCCAGCGCGGCGGCAATCGCGATTTTCTTTCCTGTGGATGCAAGGACGTTTGCCATTTCATTCTCCTTTGCTGGATAGCCGCCGGGTGGCCGGCGGCTTTGTCATCAACAGGAGCGATCATGAAAGATTGCGCTTGAACGCCGCCGGAACCGGCCGTTAAGCCTGCGTTCATGCGATTGAAGCGGTTCAGGGCTTGATCAGGTTGAGCCGCGCCGCCTCGTACACAGCCTGGGCGATCGTTGCGCAGCCAAGTTTCGTGCGCGCGAACTTGAGGTAGTCGCGCACGGTATGTTCGGAGATCTGCAGGATTTCCGCGATGCTCGTGGCATCCTTGCCCTGAGCCGTCCAGTTCAGGCACTCGATCTCCCGGCGGCTGAGCTGCGGCACCGGTTCGCTCGCCCCGATCTCAGCCAGGGCCCGCTTGTGAAGGATCAGCGCAATGTCGCGGATGTGACGCTCCAGCGGGCCGATCCACTCCTTGAAGACTTGCGGATCGGCAGTGGCATTGACCGTGAACATCGCCCGCTTGCCGCCGCGATCGGCAATCGGGTGGGTATAGCCGCAATTGCCGACGCCATGGTTTTCGGCGTCGAGAAAGAACGCGTCCACGCCCGCCCCGTCGCGAGGCAGGTCGGACCAGAAGAACGGCTTGGCGTCGGAAAGGCCGTGCAGCATCACCGGGTCGGTCACCATGTAGTTGGCCATGATGTAGCGCATCACCCATTCGGGCCGGTAGGTCGTTCGCACGAAGGGAATGTCCATGCCCGGCGTCGCTGTCGGCGTTAGGTGATAGATCGCATGCTCCACACCCAGCACGCTCTTGATTTCTTCCAGCGAGTTCTGGAAGTCCTTGCCGCTCGCCAGGCTCATCGTGAGCGCGGCGAGGGCTTCATCGCCCATCTTGTTCATCTGTACCAAACCGCACACGGCCATCCGCCTGCGCTCGCGCGTCACCGCTCTCGCAAGCAGCAAGACAGGAAGTCGTGAACGGCCCCCAATTGACCCAAACCACCTACCATTTCGGCACTTATCAAGGAAAAAGCAAGGACAGCTTTCCCTTGCGTCAATTTTGTGAATTCCACGCCTCCCCGGAATTCTGTGGCCCGCCGCATCTTCACTTGCAATTTTCGGTCCGGAACCTAAAATTTGAATAGCCCGTGGGGCCGAAGAAACAGGCTCAGGTACCATTCAGACATGCGTTTCCCACCATCCTTTCTCGATGAGATAAGGAACCGGCTTCCCATTTCGGATGTCGTGGGCTCGCGCGTGACCTTTGACAAGCGCAAGACGAACGCATCGCGCGGCGACTACTGGGCCTGCTGCCCGTTCCACGGCGAAAAGTCGCCAAGCTTTCATGCCGAGAACCGCAAGGGCCGCTATCACTGCTTCGGCTGCGGCGTTTCGGGCGATCATTTCCGCTTTCTGGTCGAGCTGGACGGCATGCTCCTTTCCCGAGGCCGTGGAACGGCTGGCCGCGCAGGCGGGCCTGGCAATGCCGGTCTTCACGCCGAGAGGAGCGCGCGCGCGAGGAAAAGCGCGCGACGCTTCATGAAGTCATGGAAATGGCGGCCGCGCTGGTTCGAGGAGCAGCTGCAGGGCGCCGCGGGCGCCAAGGCGCGCGCCTACCTGCGCGACCGCGGCCTGTCAGCGCGCGCACGCAGCAGACCTTCCGGCTCGGCTATGCGCCGGACAGCCGCAACGGCCTGAAGGAGCATCTGGCGGCCAAGGGCGTCGCCAAGGAGCAGATGGAGGCCTGCGGACTGGTGCGTGCACGGCCCCGACATTCCGGTTTCCTATGACTGGTTCCGCGACCGCGTCATGTTTCCGATCCCCGACTCGCGCGGGCAGATCATCGCATTTGGCGGCCGGGCGCTGCGGGCCGATGTGCCGGCCAAATATCATGAACTCCCCGGAAACGGACCTCTTCCACAAGTCGCAACGTGCTCTACAATTTCGCCCGCGCTCGCCAGCCTGCCCATGCGCGCGGACACGGTGATCGCCGCCGAAGGCTACATGGACGTCATCGCGCTGCACCAGGCAGGTTTCGACAACGCCGTCGCGCCGCTCGGCACGGCGCTGACCGCAGAACGCAGATCGAACTGCTCTGGAAGCATGGCGCAAACGCCGGTGCTGTGCTTCGACGGCGACAAGGCGGGCATCAAGGCCGCATGGCGCGCGGCGGATCTCGCTCTGGCCGGCCTCAAGCCTGGCCGCAGCGTCAGCTTCGCCCTGTTGCCGGAAGGCAAGGACCCCGACGATCTCGTGCGCGAAGGCGGACCTGCGGCGTTCTCCTCGGTGCTGGACGAGGCTGTCGGCCTTGCCGACATGGTCTGGAGCCGCGAGACCGCCGCGCAAACCTTCGACACGCCGGAAAAGCGCGCGACGCTGGAAGCCCGGCTGAAGGAAGTGGTCGCCCAGATCAGCGACGAGAACGTGCGCCGGCATTACCAGCAGGACATGGCGAGCCGGCTGTCCGCATTCTTCGGCGGGCCGGGCCAGTCCGTTCGAGGCAACTGGCGCGGGCGCGGCGAAGACAGGCGCGGCGGCGGCTTTTCCGGCGGCGGCGGGCGGAGACCGGCGACATCCGGGCGGATTGCGGCCAGCCCTTCCCTGCTCAACTCTTCCTTGGTCAAGCGCGGATCGGCACGCATCCCGCTGCGCGAGGCGGTGCTGGTCGTGGGCGTTATCCATCACCCGGCGATCCTCGGCCGAGTGGTTCGACGAATTCGCCGCCCTGCCCCTTGTCAGCCCGGATGCCCGCAAAGTGCACCAGGGCGTCGTCGACATGGCTGCGCATTGGGAAGGGGTGCAGCCCTGGCCGGATGCCGCTTCCCTGCGCGCTTATCTTGAAAGCGGCGGGCATGGCGAGATCCTTTCGCGCATGGATGCGCTGCTTGCCGAAAACAGGGTATGGCAGGCACTGCCGGACGCGGCCTTCGAGGACGCCGTGGACGGTTGGCGGCAGGCGCATCTCTTGCACCTGCGTTCTCACACCCTATTTATGGAACTCAAGGCGGCCGAAGGTGCGCTTGCCATGGACGACAGCGAGGAAAATCTCGCCCGTCTCGTGGAAATCCGCAACGAAATCGAAAAAGAGGCAGGCACCGAGGCCCTGATCGAAGGCTTTGGCGTCCCCTCTGGCAGACCGGCCCGCAGTTTCTAGGCTTTTTTTGCTTGACGGGACTTTAATTTGCCGGAATCACCATATTTTCCGCAGACGGATCTGGAACAGGCGGCAAGCAAAGGCTGAAACGCGTTCATCCTGCGTTGCGCCGCCTCGAATGGTTAAGCCGGGCTTAACCCGGCTGGCGTTAACGGAAAGACGCATTGCAGGGCGGGTGATTCGGCAAGCGTTGCGAATCAGCGCATTGAGAGCAGGCGCTCGATGCGGTCCGGTTCGCGATTGCGGGACTGAAAGATGGCCCGGCCCGAATTCGGCCGAAACCGAAACATCCCTGCCCGGTCCCGAAGTGACCAGAGGAACACAACTGCCCATGGCAAAAACACCAGGTCAGCAGATGGCGACACCGACCAAGGAAGAAACCGAAGACGAGGAAGGCGCGCCTGAAACCCAGGACGGCCCGCTGCTCGACCTTTCCGATGACGCCGTCAAGAAGATGATCAAGGCCGCCAAGAAGCGCGGCTATGTCACCATGGACGAGCTGAACTCGGTCCTGCCGTCGGAGGAAGTGACCTCCGAGCAGATCGAGGACACGATGGCGATGCTGTCCGACATGGGCATCAACGTCGTCGAGGACGAAGAAGCCGACGAGGCCGAGGAAGCAGACCGGCCGACGCCGAGGAAGACGCCGACGAACTGGCCGAGCAGACGGCACGGCCGTTGTCGCCGCCACAGCCAAGAAAGAGCCGACCGACCGCACCGACGATCCGGTGCGCATGTATCTGCGCGAAATGGGCTCGGTCGAGCTTCTGTCGCGCGAGGGCGAAATCGCCATCGCCAAGCGCATCGAGGCCGGCCGCGAGACGATGATCGCCGGGCTTTGCGAAAGCCCGCTGACCTTCCAGGCCATCATCATCTGGCGCGACGAACTCAACGAAGGCAAGATCCTGCTGCGCGACATCATCGACCTCGAAGCGACCTATGCCGGGCCCGAAGCCAAGGCCGCGCCGCCGATCGAGCGCCCGGATCGACGAGGCAGACCGCAAGGCCGCAAGGAAGAGCGCCGCGCCGCGCGTCGCGCGCGCGATGGCGAAGACGACATCACCAATGTCGGCGGCGACATGCCCGCATGGAAGAAGACGACGAGGACGACGACGAGAGCTCGCCTGTCGCTGGCCGCGATGGAAGCCGAACTGCGGCCGCAGGTCATGGAGACCTTCGACACCATCGCCGACACCTACAAGAAGCTGCGCAAGCTGCAGGACCAGCAGGTCGAAAACCGGCTGGCGGCAACCGGCACGCTGTCGCCGGCCCAGGAGCGCCGCTACAAGGAGCTGCAAGGACGAGCTCATCACGCGCGGTCAAGTCGCTGTCGCTCAACCAGAACCGCATCGAGGCGCTGGTCGAGCAGCTCTACGACATCAACAAGCGCCTGGTGCAGAATCGAAGGCAAGCTGCTGCGCCTGGCCGAAAGCTATGGCGTCAAGCGCGAGGACTTCCTCAAGGAATATTCCGGCTCCGAACTCGATCCCGAACTGGATGAAGTCGCATCGCCAACCTTGCCGGCAAGGGCTGGAAGGAATTCGCCAAGAACGAGAAGGACAACGATCAGGCGCATCCGCGCGCGAGATCCAGAACCTCGCCGCCGAAACCGGCATCTCGAGTCGCCGAATTCCGCAGCATCGTCCATCAGGTGCAGAAGGGCGAGCGCGAAGCGCGCCATGCCAAGAAGGAAATGGTCGAGGCCAACCTGCGCCTCGTCATCTCCATCGCCAAGAAATACACCAATCGCGGCCTGCAGTTCCTCGATCTGATCCAGGAAGGCAATATCGGCCTGATGAAGGCGGTCGACAAGTTCGAGTACCGCCGCGGCTACAAGTTCTCGACCTATGCGACCTGGTGGATCCGGCAGGCGATCACCCGCTCGATCGCCGACCAGGCGCGCACCATCCGCATTCCGGTGCACATGATCGAAACGATCAACAAGATCGTGCGCACCTCGCGCCAGATGCTGCACGAGATCGGCCGCGAGCCGACGCCGGAAGAACTGGCCGAAAAGCTGGCCATGCCGCTCGAAAAGGTGCGCAAGGTCCTGAAGATCGCCAAGGAGCCGATCTCGCTCGAAACGCCGGTCGGCGACGAGGAAGATTCGCATCTCGGCGATTTCATCGAGGACAAGAACGCGATCCTGCCGATCGACGCGGCGATCCAGGCGAACCTGCGCGAAACGACGACCCGCGTGCTCGCCTCGCTGACCCCGCGCGAGGAGCGCGTGCTGCGCATGCGCTTCGGCATCGGCATGAACACCGACCACACGCTCGAAGAAGTCGGCCAGCAGTTCTCGGTCACCCGCGAGCGCATCCGCCAGATCGAGGCGAAGGCGCTGCGCAAGCTCAAGCATCCGAGCCGCTCGCGGAAGCTGCGCAGCTTCCTCGACAGCTAGAAAAGGCGAAATCGATGAGAAGCGTGGTTTTGCTCGCATTTGCACTGCTGCTCCCGGCAACGGCGCTTGCCGCAAAGCCGGAAGCCGACAGCTGCGCGGCGACGCTTCCTGCCGAGGCCAAGACCATCTACGCAAATGTAAGTCCGTCGGTTGCGCCCGGCATCGATTTGCGAGCGTTGGTGCGCGAAAAGGTCACCGCCATGGTCAAGGCAGGCGAGGTCGGCATGACGACAGCGAAGTCGAGCGCCCTTTCAGCCGGTAAATGCCTGCAAATGCTGCAGTAAGGCGCGGCCGGCCGGCTACCCGAACACCTCGTCTCTTCAACTCGAACGCATTGCGGCAACACCGTTGCGCAATCCGGCACGTCCGTCTATATATTAGAAAATTCGAATATATAGAAAGTCATCCCGTGACCGCTGCCGCCGAAATGCTCGACAAACTGCCCTGGAGCCTTGTCATCGTCGCCTGCCTGACGCTTGGCCTGGCACCGTTTTTTCCCGAGCCGCATGTCTGGGAAAAGCTCAAGATGCTTGGCTCCGGAACCTTGCACCGGCCGATCGACATCTTCGATTTCCTGATGCATGCCGCGCCATTCGTCGTGGCGGGTCTGAAGCTCCTTGCAACGGCGAGCGGCAAATGAAGCTAGGCGCTGGCCGCTGCTTCGTGCAAGATTGATGCTCCATTCGAACGGAGCAAAGCGATGTCTTTCCTGCGAAAGCTGTTCGGCCTTTCCGGCGAAACTGCAAGCCCGGAAGCTGAAACCATCGAGCACGAGGGCTTCAACATCCGCCCGGCCCCGATCGCGGAAGGCGGCCAGTTCCGTCTTTGCGCGGTGATTTCGCGGGAAATCGACGGCGCCGTGAAGGAACACCGCATGGTGCGCGCCGACATGTTCGCCTCCCGTGACGAAGCCGCCGAGGCATCCGTTCGCAAGGCAAAGCTGGTTATCAAGGAACAGGGCGAGCGCATGTTCGGCTGAGGGCCGGCGCATCCCCTTCATGCCGGCTTGTCGGGTAGTAAAAGTTTCGCTTGTCTTTCCGTGCAAAAGACATCAAACTTTTCAACGTTCGGGCATTTTGCGAACTCGACTGAAAGACCGCATTTTCTGCGGTTGCCGGCAACCCTCAGGGCAACATGGCGACGGGGAATAACTGCAGAAACGGCGAACCGGGAACGCCGAAAAAATCCCGGGTGCGCTTCCTGAGGCTTTTCCGGCAACGGCAAGCCTTTGAAAGAGTGCGATAACAACGCTGCTTTCTCGACGTCAAAATGTGCCTGCCCAGACCGGATTCCCTGGGGATGAGGGTCATAACCTGCCTCCGGCGGCGCACAGCGAAACCGCTTCGCCAATGGTCAGGCGTTTTGGTGGTCCGGCCTAAAGGCCGACAATGACGGAAAGCATCGCATGAGCCAGACTGGCACCGTGAAGTTCTTCAATACAGACAAGGGTTTCGGTTTCATCAAGCCGGACAATGGCGGCCCGGACATCTTCGTCCACATCTCCGCCGTGCAGGCTTCGGGTTTGAACGGGCTCGCCGAGAACCAGAAGGTCAGCTACGACACCGAACCGGACAAGCGCGGCAAGGGACCAAAGGCGGTCAACCTTCGGGCTGGCTGAGCGCCTTTCGGCCGGCGCAGGCCTTGGCTTTGCCGGCCGGGTTCGATCGATTTTACTTTGTTTTCCGGTTAACGAGCCCGGAAACGATGTTTGCTTTATGATTGAGGTGTGAGGGATCGGCGCTCATCCCAAACCCGGAGTGCCGGCGACGACCCCACCAGACCCGGCCGGTATGCTTCCTGGCGTGAGACGCCTCTTGGAAGCATACCGATCCCTCACGCTCATCCTTCATCACTCAACGCAGATACGGGTTCGTCTGGCGCTCGCGCCCGAAGGTGCTTCCCGGACCGTGGCCGCAAATGAAGGCGACATCGTCGCCCAGCGGCAGCAGCTTGTTCCGGATCGACGAAATGAGCGCGTCGTGGTCACCGCCCGGCAGGTCCGTGCGCCCGACGGAGCCGGAGAAACAGCACATCGCCCACAGTGCAAGCCGGGCCTCGCGGTTGAAGAACACGACGTGGCCGGAGCGATGGCCGGGACAGTGGAACACTTCGAAGGGATGGCCGCCGATATTGATCGTGTCGCCTTCCGCCAGCCACTTGTCCGGATACACATTGTGGAACTGGCCGGGCACGCCGAACATCTGCGCCTGCCGCTCTATGCCGTCGCAAAGCTGCTTGTCCGCGATGTGCGGCCCGTGAATTTCAACGCCGCCCAATGCGGTCTTCAGCGCTTCCGCGCCGCCGACATGGTCGATATGGCCGTGCGTGAGGAAAATCGTTTCCACCGTGATGCCTGCCTGGTGGATCGCATCGAGGATGTCTTCGACATCCCCGCCCGGGTCGATGACGGCGCCCTTGCCTGTCGCTCGGTCCCAGATCAGCGTGCAGTTCTGCTGGAAAGGCGTCACGGGCAGTATCGCGGCCTGCAGCCCTTGTTCCTGTGGCATTGATGCTTCCCGGATCGGTTGGCGAGGGGGCCTAGATACCGCAGGGGCCGGAAAAGAAAAGGGCGGCGATGAGCATCTGCCCCGCCGCCCTCGCCAAAATGGCGTGAAGCTTACGCCTTCTTGCCCATCAGCGCGCCGGCGATGCCGGTCAGCGCGCCGCCGCCGACGAGACCGCCGATGATCTGGCTGACAAGCGCGCCGGTGTCCATGCCGGTTGCTGCTGCTGCCGGGTCGCCTGCGCCCGCGCCGAGCAATCCGCCGATCAGCGGACCGAGCGCCAAGCCGCCGCCGACGCCGCCGACCGCGCCGGCCAGGAGGCGGGGAACCAGGGCGACTGCCGCCTGCTTCACGACTGCGCCGACCACGCCACCGCCGACCATCCCGGAGATCGCCTGAATGATGATAGGTACAAGCATTTCCATTAGTGTTTCTCCCGTGTGTTCCGCAAAGAGCGGAAGATCCTACCCGGTCCCCCGGAGCTACCTAGCGTTAACCCGAATTCGACTTTCGCACAAAACGAAAGCGGCGCATGGAGCATTCCATGCACCGCTTTTTACAAACTGGCATGTTTCAGCAATAAGACAGCTCAGGCCGCCTTCACCGCCTGGTGCTTGCGAACTTCGGCTTCATAGTCCGCCATCAGGATCTTGCAGATCTCGCCGGGCGTGAACTTGTACTGCACCGATTTCGGAAACCGGCGTCACTTCGGCCGCGGTGCCGGTGAGGAAGCACTCCTCGAAGCCCGCCAGTTCCTCCGGCATGATCGCGCGCTCGACCACCTCGAAGCCGCGCCGCTTGGCGAGATCGATGACCGTCTGGCGCGTGATGCCGTTGAGGAAGCAATCGGGCGTCGGCGTGTGGATGACGCCGTCCTTGACGAAGAAGATGTTGGCGCCGGTCGCTTCGGCGACCTGGCCGCGCCAGTCGAGCATCATCGCGTCGGCATAGCCCTTGCGCTCCGCCGCGTGCTTGGAGAGCGTGCAGATCATGTAGAGGCCGGCCGCCTTGGACTGCGGACGGCGCGGTCGCCGGGATCGGGCCGGCGCTACTCGGCCATGTCGAGGCGGATGCCCTTGAGCTTCTCCTCCGGCTTGAAGTAGCGACGGCCACTCCCAGATCGCGATGGCGACGTTGATGCGGTTGTTCTGCGCCGAAACGCCCATCATCTCGCTGCCGCGCCAGGCGATCGGCCGGACATAGGCATCGGCGAGACCCTTGCGCTGCCAGCAGCTTCCTGGCATGGCCGCGTTGATCTCGTCCACGGAATAGGGAATCTCGAAGCCGAGCACGTGCCGCCGAATCAGAACAGCCGGTCGCGTATGCTCGTCGAGCTTGAAGATCTCGCCGCCATAGGCGCGCTCGCCCTCGAACACCGAGCTGGCATAGTGCAGGCCGTGCGTCAGCACGTGGACCTTGGCGTCCGCCCACGGCACGAATTCGCCGTTGAACCAGATTTCGCCCTCCAAGTCGGTCATAAGGAACGGTGCCATCTCTTCTCTCCCGTCGAGTAGCCCGCTTTTCTTGCCAATTGCACCCGCAAAAATCGGACGCGCTCGTTTGACAAAATGCCGTAGGAGCAATGGAAAATTATGTCAATAGTACTGACATATTTCCGCAATGCCGATTGGACGCGCAAACCGCCAAAAGAGGAAGCGACGGGATTGAAACAAAAGGCCGCTGGCCGCCGGCGCGAATTCCGATGAACTGGTGATGGAGCCGATATCCGCGCAAGAGATTCCGCAGCTCGCCAACATCGAACTGCTGTTCTTCGCCTATCGCGATTTCACCGCCGATCCCGACCGCATCCTGCAAGGCTTTGGCTTCGGCCGGGCGCACCACCGGGTGCTGTATTTCGTCAACCGCCAGCCCGGAATGACCGTCGCCGAACTGCTGACGATCCTCGGAATCACCAAGCAAAGCCTCGTCGCGCGTGCTGCGGCAACTGATCGATGCCGGCCACATCCGTCAGGTGGAAGGCCAGTCGGACCGGCGGCAGCGCCTGCTTTTCCCGACCAGGGCCGGGCCGCGAGCTGATCCTCGAGCTGTCGCGGCCACAGTCCCGCCGCATCGGCACGGCACTGAAGAACAGCGGGCTCGGGGACGACTTGATCATTTCGCGATTTATGCGCGAAATGATCAACCCCAAGTGAGAATAACCGCCGGGCCGGTCTTGACGGCCAAAGGGCAACGAACGCGGGAGCATTCCATGACCGCAACGCCATCGATCGCACCATCGCCGTGCGGATCAAGCCGATGAAGCCCGTCCCCGACGATGCGGCGCATCTGCTGGTCATCGACGACGACCGCCGCATCCGCGAACTGCTGTCGCGCTATCTCGCCGAACACGGCTTCCGCGTTTCCGTGGCTGCCGACGCCGCCGAAGCGCGGCGCAAGCTTGAATCGCTGGAATTCGACCTCCTGATCGTCGACGTGATGATGCCGGGCGAGACCGGCGTGCTCTTCACCCGCTCGCTGCGCGAAAAGAACGCCGGTGCCCGATCCTGATGCTGACAGCGCTGGCAGAAACCGAGAACCGCATTACCGGCCTTGAGGCCGGTGCCGACGATTACCTGTCGAAGCCGTTCGAGCCGCGCGAACTGGTGCTGCGCATCAACTACATCCTCAAGCGCGCGAGCAAGCCATCCGCGCCGGCGTTCGAGCAGGTATCGTTCGGGCCGTTCATGTTTTCGGTCAAGAAGCGTGAACTGCGCCGAACGGCGAGGATGTGCGGCTGACCGACCGCGAACAGGAAATCATGCTGCGCATTTCGCCGCGCGCCCCGGCGACACGGTGCCGCGCCACGAATTGCTGGGCGGGGACACCGGCGCGTCGGGCGAGCGCAAGATCGACGTGCAGATCAACCGGCTGCGCCGCAAGATCGAGGAAGACCCCGCCAATCCGAAATGGCTCCAGACGGTCCGTGGCGTCGGCTACAGGCTTTGTGTAGATTGAGCGCAGTCGCCTGCCTGGCGCAGGGGTCGCTGAAGTTCCACGGAAACAGGCCATTGGCGGTAGAGACCAGCGATTTTCCGAGCGTGCGGCCTGCGGCGAAATCCATGGCGGCGTTTTCGCCCGGGCCGTGGCGCGCCGCATGCCGAAGGGCCTCTTCGGCCGTTCGCTGATCATCATCATTGCGCCGATGGTGCTGCTGCAGGGCGTGGTTGCCTTTGTCTTCATGGAGCGGCATTGGCAAACCGTGACGCAGCGCCTTTCAAAGGCGGTGACCGCGCGACATCGCCGCGGTCATCGACGTGATCGAAAGCTACCCGCAGCCGGGGAATTTCGACGTGGTCGAGCGAATTGCGCGCGAAAGGCTGCGTCTGAACATCGCCATCCTGCCGCCCGAACCGTTTCCCGACGCCGGTCCGAAGCCGTTCTTCTCCATTCTCGACGATGTCCTGCGCGAGGAAGTCGCCACGCCAGATCAACCGGCCGTTCTGGATCGACACGGTCGGCGATTCCAACCTGCTGGAAATCCGCATTCGCCTGGAAAAGCCGGATGCTGTCCTGCGCGTCTTCGCCAAGCGCAGTTCAGCCTACGCCTCCAACACCCACATCTTCCTGGTGTGGATGGTCGGCACCTCACTGTTCCTGATCATCGTCTCCATCGCATTCCTGCGCAACCAGATACGGCCGATCCAGCAGCTGGCGGAAGCAGCCGAAAGCTTCGGCAAGGGACGCAATCTGCCGGGCGATTTCCGCATCCGCGGTGCCCGCGAAGTGCGCCAGGCAGCCCTCGCCTTCCTGCAGATGCGCGACCGCATCGAGCGCCAGATCCAGCAGCGCACGGCCATGCTGACCGGCGTCAGCCACGATTTGCGCACCATCCTCACCCGCTTCAAGCTGCAACTGGCGCTGGTCGGCGAAAACCGCGACGTCGAGGAATTGCAGGCCGATGTCGACGAGATGCAGCGCATGCTGCAGGGCTATCTCGATTTCGCCCGCGGCGAGGCCAGCGAACCCGTGCAGCCCGTGGAACTGGGCGAGTTGCTGAAGCGGCACGAGAGCGAGGCTGCGGTAAAGCACAAGTCGCTCGACATACGCTGCCCCGACGGCCTCGTGGTCCGCGTCCGGCGCAATGCCATGGCCCGGCTCATCGCAAACCTTGTCTCCAATGCGTTCCGGCATGCCGACAGCCTGCTGATCCGCGTGACCGTAGGCAGCGGTTTCGTGACGATCGCGTTTGACGATGACGGACCGGGCATTCCCGAAGACCAGCGCGAGGAAGTCTTCAAGCCTTTCCTGCGGCTGGACGAGGCGAGAAACCAGGACGAGGGTGGCACCGGCCTCGGCCTGTCGATCGCGCGCGACATCGCCCGCAACCATGGCGGCGACATCAATCTTCACACCAGTCCGCAGGGCGGGCTGAGGGCCGTGGTGAGATTGCCGGTCTGAAACCTAGTGAAGCCGTGCCCCGTTCGGCACCGGCTGGTCCGGCCGGGCGAGCACAACGGCGCCGTTTTCGTCGGCGAATCCGAGCGTCAGCACCTCCGAAAGCATCGGCCCGATCTGGCGCGGCGGGAAATTCACCACCGCCAGCACCTGCCGCCCGACCAGATCTTCAAGGTTGTAGTGTACGGTGATCTGCGCCGAGCTTTTCTTCACGCCGATCCGCTCGCCGAAATCGATGGTCAGTTTCCAGGCCGGCTTGCGCGCCTCGGGAAACGGCTCGGCCTTGATCACGGTGCCGATGCGGATGTCGACCTTGAGGAAATCGTCGATCGAAATCGTCTCCGGCTTGTCCACGTCACTTCGCTCCCAGTTCCCTCGCGCGCTTGTGCGCGGCGGCGACCGCCTTTTCCATCAACGGCGTCAGCCCGCCCTCGCCCATCAGCACTTCCAGCGCGGCTGCCGTTGTGCCTTTGGGT
The DNA here is from genome assembly GCA_963846345.1 of uncultured Alphaproteobacteria bacterium. GTDB lineage: Bacteria > Pseudomonadota > Alphaproteobacteria > Rhizobiales > Rhizobiaceae > BOKV01. The sequence continues at coordinate 67,609 of CAWJVP010000005.1, read as the reverse complement.
GAGGTCACGTTCTCGCGCAGCTTCGATGGCGCAAGGTCGGACTGAGCCAGCAATTCGCCCGCGCCGCTGACGGTCTCGCGCGCCAGCACGGCGGCAAGTTCCGGCGGCAGCCCGGCTCTTTCGCCCGCAGCAGCCATTGCTTCGACGAGGTGGAAAACATAGGCCGGCCCGCTACCCGAAACGGCCGTGACGGCGTCGATCAGCGCTTCGTCATTGACCCACTCGACCTTTCCGACCGCCCTTAGCAATGCATCGACGCGGCTGCGCTGCAGTGAAGTCACCGCCGCGTTCGGGCAGGCAACCGTGATGCCGCGGCCGACAAGCGCCGGCGTGTTCGGCATGGTGCGCACCACCGCCCTGCCTGCGCCGAGTTCCCCCTCGATCGTGGCGATCGTCTGGCCCGCGGCCACTGAAACCGTGACTGTATCGGGACCGGCCAGCGCTGCCGCCGCCGGAAGCACCGCGGCCATGATCTGCGGCTTCACGGCAAGGATCAGAACGTCGGCGACCAGCCCGGGAGGCGGCGCCGCTTCCACGCGAACGCCCTTGTCCTTGAAGGATTGCGGCTGCGCCGGATCGATTACGGTGATTGATTGCGGATTGAAGCCCCGGGCGAGCCAGCCGCCCAGCATTGCCCCGCCCATGTTGCCGGCGCCGACCAGCACCAGCTTGAATTCGTCCATGTCGCTCATGTCGCCTGCTTGCCACGGAAATGTGCCGCGCTCAAGCAGGCGCAAGAAAGACAGCAGTTCAGGCGTTGCCCATGGTTTCGAACAGGGAGGCGTCGAGCGATTCCTGCGCCCCCTTGCCGGCCCAGATGACGAACTGGAATGCCTGGTAATAGCGTTCGCACGCCTCCAGCGCGCTCATCAGCAGGCATTCGAGCTGTTCGCCGTTGGGCTCCGCGCCGCCGTTGAGCAGCAGCGCCTGGCGATACATGATCGCGCCTTCCTTCATCCACAGGTCGAAATGGCCGATGAGAAGTTGTTCGTTGACCAGCGACAGCAGCCGCATCGTCTCCTGCATGCGGCGCTGCGGAACCTTCAGATCGAAGGCGCATGCAAGGTGCAGGGCTTCGAAGTCCTCCATCCACGAGAAGGAGACGTCGTAGTCCGCCCACAGCCCTGAAACGGTGATGTTGATTTCATTGTCGCCGGAGCGCTCGAACTCCCATTCATTCGTCGCGGCGACATGCTCGATCATGTCGACCGGATTGATTTCCCGTTCCAGTTCGATTTCCAGAAGACTCATTCTTCCTCGCTTCCGCCGCAGCCCGGCACTGCCTGTCTCGCTGAATCGATGCAACGCTAGCAACCACGCGAATGCTCTTTTCACAGAAATCGGTCATGTCCTCCCCGCGCGACACGCAATGGAGGTCATCGGATCCGCAACGGCCCTGCCAATGCCCCGTCGCGAATCATTCTGTAATTTCAGTGTATAGGCGCTTGAATCAGGCGCCAGCCTCGCGCCTGGAGATCACTGCTCCAGACGCCGCAAACGCTTGCCATGCGGGATTCACGTTTCGGCCCAAGTGATTCAGCCGACTCCGGTTTTCGCCGCGCCAGGTTGTGGAAAAATATTTCTGCGCGCGTTCAGGCCTTGGGCGCCGCCGCCCCGCCCGAAGCGCCAAATCGCGCTTCAAGCGCCTCGATCCGCGCCTTCAGCGCTTCGTTTTCGGCCCGCGCCTTGGCTGCCATCTCGCGCACGGCCTCGATCTCGTCGCGGCGCACGATGTCCATTTCGTTCAGGAAACGCTCGGCCTGCGTCTTGAAAGCGGTCTCCGCTTCCCGGCGCAAACCCTGGGCGGCGCCGGCCGCATCCGTCATCAGCTTGGCAAAGTCGTCGAACAGCTTGTTTGGACCCTGGGACATGTGGCTCACTCCTGTTTGAGACAAACACCTAGTCCCGCGCGGCGGTTCTTTCAATGCGCCGCAAGCCCTTTCGGCCCCCGCCGCCATGTGCCAATAGTCGCGAAGAAAGCAACAAACGGACACGCGATGCCGCTCCTTGCCATTCCTTTCCCGCAAATCGACCCGGTGCTCATCCAGTTCGGCCCGGTGTCCATCCATTGGTATGGGCTCGCCTATGTCGCGGGGATCGTGCTCGGCTGGCTCTATGCCCGCGCGCTGGTCTCCAATGAAAGGCTGTGGGGCGGCAAGGCGCCGTTCGGCGTGCTCGATATCGACGACTTCCTGATGTGGGCCGTGGCCGGCATCATCCTGGGCGGGCGAACCGGATATGTGCTCTTCTACGACCTGCCGCAGTTCATCGCCGAGCCGATGCGGATCTTCATGCTGTGGGAAGGCGGAATGAGTTTCCATGGCGGGCTGTTGGGCACCATCATCGCGATGATGCTGTTCGCCAGAAGCCGCAAGTTCAATGCGCTCTCCATGTTCGACGTGGTCGCCGCGAGCGCCGGCTTCGGCATATTCTTTGGCAGGGTCGCCAATTTCATCAACCAGGAACTTTGGGGAAGAATCTCCGATATGCCCTGGGCGGTGATCTTTCCGGTGGCAGGGCCCGAGCCGCGCCATCCCAGCCAGCTCTACGAGGCATTGCTCGAAGGCCTGGTGCTGCTGGCGCTCCTGCGCCTGCTCACCCACGGCCTGCTCAAACTGAAGACGCCGGGCTTCGTCGCCGGAGCCTTCATTTCCTGGTATGCGCTTGCGCGCATCTTCGTCGAGTTCTTCCGGCTTCCCGACGCGCAGATCGGCTATCTTTATGGCGGCTGGCTGACCATGGGCATGGTGCTTTCGCTGCCCATGCTGGCGATCGGCATCTGGGCGATGGTCCATGCCATGCGCAAGGGGGAGCAAGCGCCCGTTGCCTGAATCGCCCCTCCGGCAGAAAATCGCCCGTCTGATCGAAGCGACCGGGCCGATCAGCCTCGCACAATACATGCACATCTGCATGGCCGACCCGCAGCATGGATACTACGCCAGCCGGACCGCCATCGGCGCCGGCGGCGATTTCATCACCGCCCCGCAGGTGAGCCAGATGTTTGGCGAACTCGTCGGCATCTGGTGCGCCGCCGCCTGGCAGGCAATCGGCAGCCCTGCCCGCTTCGTGCTTGCCGAGGCAGGTCCCGGCCTTGGAACGATGATGAACGACCTTCTGCGCGCGGCAGCGACCGTGCCGGGTTTTCGCGAGGCGGCAATGGTCCGCCTTGTCGAAACAAGCCCGGCGATGGTTGCCGAGCAGCGCGCGACGTTGAAGGAAATGCCGTTCGAAATCGGCTGGACCGACCGGCTGGAAGCGCTTGAGGACGGGCCGCTCATCCTCGTGGCGAACGAGTTCCTGGATGTCCTGCCATGCCGGCAGTTCGTCCGGGCCGGCGGTATCTGGCGCGAGCGCTGCATCGGCCTTTCGGGCGACGGCGCATTGGAATCCATGCTCGGACCGGCGCTTGCGGATATCTCGCTATTGCCGGCGGGGCATGAATTGGAACCTGACGGATCGGTCTTCGAATATGCCCCGGCGCGCGAGGCATGGGTGGAGACGCTGGCATCGCGGCTGGCGGAAGGCGGCGGCGCGGCACTGCTCATCGACTACGGCCATTCGCAAGCGGGATTCGGCGACACATTCCAGGCAATGCGCGCCCACGCGCCGGCCGATCCCCTTGCCGATCCCGGCCTTGCCGACATGACCAGCCATGTCGATTTCGCCGCTGTTGCCAATGCCGCCTTGAAGAGTGGCGCGTGGGTCTCGCCGGTCATGACGCAGGGCGACTTCCTGCTTGCCATGGGAATTGCCGAGCGCGCCGGAATGCTGGGCGCCGGACGGCCCGTCGCTGAACGGGAACGAATCCGGATTGCTGCCGAACGCCTCGTGCTTCCCGACAAGATGGGGGAGCTTTTCAAGGTGATCGGGTTTTGCGCAAAACATAACGCATCCGCAATGAACGGCCTTCCGCCCTTCCCCTCGGGTGCGAACGCCGTTGCGGAGCCATCCGGCAATTGACACGCCGTTTTCGCCGCAGCACTCTCCCGGCCATGAAATGCGGCATATTCGGAATGCATCGACGATGACGGCGCTTGATCCGGTCACCTGCGAAGGCCTTGATGCCTTTACTGACCGTGTGGCGCACGGCTTCTTTACCCGCAAGGGCGGAATGTCATCCGGCCTTTACGCGGGCCTCAATACCGGCCTCGGCTCGTCGGACCAACGCGACACCGTTTTGGCCAACCGCGCGCTGGTGGCGCGACACCTTGGCGCGCGCGGAGAATTCATCGCAACGCCGCACCAGACGCATTCGAGCGACGTGCTAGTCGTGCGCGAGCCGTGGGACGGCGTGCGCCCCGAGGCCGATGCTGTCGTGACGGATGTTCCAGGCCTTGCCCTGGGCATACTCACGGCCGATTGCGGCCCGGTACTCTTCGCGGACCGACAGGCAGGCATCGTCGGCGCCGCCCATGCCGGCTGGAAAGGCGCGACCGGCGGCATCCTGGAAAACACCGTCGAGACAATGGAAAGTCTCGGGGCGCGGCGTGGCTCGATCACAGCTTCGCTCGGGCCGACCATCAGCCAGCGCAACTACGAGGTCGGACCCGAATTCGTTGAAAGGTTGCTGGCGCTTGATGGCGCCAACGCGAGCTTTCTTGAGCCCGCGCCACGGCCGGGCCATGCCCTTTTCGACCTGCCCGCCTATATCCTCTCGCGGCTTGCCGCCGCCGGCATCGATTCCAGGTGGACAGGCCAGTGCACCTATGCCGATCCGGAGCGGTTCTTCTCGTACCGGCGCACGACACACCGGGGTGAGCCTGACTATGGCCGCCAGATATCGTCGATTTTGATCAGGGAGTAAGTCATGGCGCTTCATTTTTCCAAGGCCGAATATGAAGGCAGGATGGAGAGGCTCGTGGCGGCCATGACCGAGCGAAAGCTCGACTGCATGCTGCTTTTCGCGCAGGAGAGCATGTACTGGCTCACCGGCTATGACACTTTCGGCTTCTGCTTCTTCCAGTGCCTTGTGGTGAAGCGCAGCGGCGAGATGACACTCCTCACCCGCGCACCGGACCTTCGCCAGGCGCGGCACACCTCCATCATCGAGAACATCGTCATCTGGACCGACCGCGCTGGGCTCGATCCGACCTCGGACCTGCACAGCCTGATGTCGGAAATGGACCTGGTAGGCGCGAGCATCGGCATCGAATACGGCACGGTCGGACTGACCGCGAAAAACGGCGTGGCGCTGGAAACCCGGCTCAAGGGATTCGGCGAACTGCGCGATGCGAGCGACCTTGTCCCTCGCCTGCGGATGGTAAAGTCGAAGGCCGAGCTTGCCCATGTGAAGAAGGCCGGTGACCTTGCCGACGCGGCGCTGGACGCGGCGATCGCCGAGGCAAAGGCCGGCGCTGACGAGGGCCGGATCCTTGCAGCCATGCATTCGGCCATATTCGAGGCCGGCGGCGACTATCCCGGAAACGAGTTCATCATCGGGTCAGGCAAGGATGCGCTCTTGTGCCGGTACAAGGCCGGACGGCGCAAGCTGAACAAGAACGACCAACTGACGCTGGAATGGGCCGGAACCTGGGCGCATTACCACGCAGCCATGATGCGCACGATCATCATCGGCAAGCCCACTCCCCGCCATCTGGAGCTCTACGAAGCCTGCCGCGAAGCGCTCGTGCAGTGCCGCGAGGCGACACAGGTCGGCAATCCGATCTCCGCGATCTTCGACGCCCATGCCAAGGTTCTCGATGCAGCCGGCATGGCGCGCCACCGTCTCAACGCCTGCGGCTATTCGCTGGGCGCCAGCTTCGCGCCGTCCTGGATGGACGCGCCGATGATCTATGCCGACAATTCGACCATCATCGAGGAAAACATGGTTCTGTTCCTGCACATGATCATCGCAGACAGCGATACGGAAACGGCGATGACGCTCGGCCAGAGTTTCGTGACCAGAAAAGCCGGTCCACAGTCACTTTCAAGACACGAAATCGACCTGATCGTCCGATAACCGATCTCAGGGTTTGACCGCCGGGGGGAGTTGGCGGTATCTGATAATCGTTTCATGGCGCGGTCCTGCGCCGAAAAAGAGGTTGCCATGGTCGCTTCGCGGGTGTTTTCGGCGATCCGCTCCGGTCGCAGCGCCATTGTGGCGTTCGCCGCGGCGGCCGCTCTTGCTGGATGCAATACCGGCTCGGTGACGGACGGTTTGGCGCCAACGGCGCAGATGCGGCAGGTTCCGCCTGCCGATATCCAGGGCGAGACCGCCCTGGCGCCCCAGATAGCCGCGCCCGCTGGTCCCGATGCCGCCCTGGCGACAGGAGGAACGGCCGCGCCGGCTGGCGCCAAGCCCGCGACCACCCAGCAGGCATCGCTTGGCTCTCCGCTGGAACCTGTTTCATTCCTGCCGGTTACCGGCGCGCCGCAATCGGCGGTGACCAGCCTTGCGTCCTCGATGCGGCAGGCCGCAAAGAACGAAAAGGTTCCCGTGGTCGTGTCGATCGAGCAGGGAGCGAAATTCCAGATCAAGGGCTATTTCTCCGCGCTCAACGACGGCAACGGAACCATCCTGGTCTATGTCTGGGACGTCCTGGACAGCAGCGGCGCGCGTGTTCACCGCATTTCCGGGCAGGAACGCAGCGGTGGCAGCACCGGCGACCCGTGGGTGGGTATCAAGCCCGATGTATATTCCCGCGTGGCCGACACCACCATGAGCAGCCTGCGCACCTGGATGACCACCCGCGGCAATCCGGGCTGATTCGCAAGTTCCGGCATATGTTGAAATCGGCCTTGCGCCATTGATAGCCGGCGAAGCTTCCCCTATACAGCCCGCACGCTCCCACCGGCAGGCTGACGGCACATGAAACTCTTTGCAGGCAACTCCAACCGCGTCCTTGCAGAGCAGATTACCAAATACCTTGAAATACCTCTCGGCAAGGCGAGTGTCCGGCGCTTCGCCGACCAGGAAATCTTTGTCGAGATCCTCGAGAATGTGCGCGGCGAGGACTGCTTCGTCCTGCAGTCGACTTCCTACCCCGCCAACGACAATCTGATGGAACTGCTGATCATGATCGACGCGCTGATGCGCGCGTCGGCGCGGCGCATCACCGCGGTGCTGCCCTATTTCGGCTATGCCCGCCAGGACCGCAAACCCGGCCCGCGCACGCCGATCTCTGCCAAGCTCGTCGCCAACATGATCACCAAGGCCGGCGCCGACCGCATCCTGACGCTCGATCTGCATGCCGCGCAGATCCAGGGCTTCTTCGACATACCCACCGACAATTTGTTTTCCGTGCCGGTTCTGGCCTCGGACGTGCGCGAGAACTACAGCCTCGAGAACGTGACCGTTGTCTCGCCCGATGTCGGCGGCGTCGTGCGCGCCCGCGCGCTGGCAAAGCGCATCGAGGCCCCCCTCGCCATCGTCGACAAGCGCCGCGACCGGCCCGGGGAATCGGAGGTCATGAACGTGATCGGCGACGTGCGCGGCCGCGACTGCATCCTCGTCGACGACATCATCGATTCGGGCGGCACGCTGTGCAATGCCGCGGACGCTCTGATGAACATGGGTGCATCCTCCGTTACTGCCTACATTACCCACGGCGTGCTTTCAGGCGGAGCCGTGGCGCGCATCACCGCATCGAAGCTGAAGGAACTGGTCATCACCAATTCCATCCAGCCCACCGCCGCCACCGAGACGGCGCACAACATCCGCGTGGTTTCGGTCGCCGAACTGATGGGTGAGGCCATCCAGCGCACGGCGCTGGAAAAATCGGTTTCGAGCCTTTTCGACTAGGCGGCCATCTGCGTCAGGGCCAGCCCGGCGAGCGCCGCCGCCGGGATCACGATCGCCAGTCCGATGCCCCGCCACACAGCGAGCCCGGCGATGATCGCGATCAACCCCGCGCGCCAGTCGAAACTTGCTGGCACCGGCACATCGATCCCGACCGGACCGAGCTGCGCAAACGCGACTTCCCCGAACAGCACATGCATTGCGAACCAGAGCGACAGGTTGGCGATCACGCCGACCACCGCTGCAGTGATGGCCGCGAGCGCGCCCGACAGCGCCCTGTTGCCCCTCAGCCTTTCCATGAAGGGCGCGCCGAGAAACACCCAGATGAAGCACGGGACGAAGGTGAACCAGGCAGTCACGAACGCCCCGAGCGCGCCGGCAAGCACGGGCTCAAACCCGCCGGCATCGCGAAATGCCCCGAGAAAGCCGACAAAGACCAGAACCAGGATCAGCGGCCCGGGCGTCGTCTCGGCGAGGCCGAGCCCGGTCAGCATCTCGCCCGGCGAAAGCCAGCCATGGACCTCCACGGCCTGCTGGCCGACATAGGCCAGAACCGCATAGGCGCCGCCGAAGGTGACGATCGCCGCCTTGGAGAAGTAGAGCGCCAACTCGGCAAAAACGCCGGCATCGGCGACAGTCAATGCCGCCAGCGGCGCCAGCCACAGCGCGATCGCCCAAGCGAGAACTCCGGCGACATGCCCGAACGGCTTGCGCTTCTGGCGAGGATCGGTCTCGACCTCCTCCGCTTGCCCGTTGCCGCGCGACAGCGCCCAGCCGACGAGCCCGGCCATCGCGATCACCAGCGGAAAAGGAAGGCGCAATGCCGCAAGCGAGACGAAGGCGGCAATGGCGATCGCAACGCTTTCCCGGCCCTTGAGCGCGCGCTTAGCCACCCGCACGAGCGCCTGGAACACGATGGCCAGCACCGCCGCCTTCAGACCGAACAGCAGGCCTTCTATTGCCGGGATGTTGCCGAAACTGGCGTAGACGATCGAAAGTGCAAGCAGCACCGCGAAGCCGGGCAGCACGAACAGCATGCCGGCAAGGATGCCGCCCCACACGCCGCGCTTCAGCCACCCGGCATAGGTGGCAAGCTGCATCGCCTCGGGTCCGGGCAGGAGCATGCAGAAATTGAGTGCATGCAGGAACCGCTTTTCGTCGAGCCATTTCCGCTCTTCCACCAGTACCGTGTGCATGAGCGCGATCTGGCCTGCCGGTCCGCCGAAGGACAAAAGCCCGATCCGCCCGAATACGGCAAACAACTCTCGAAACGGCACGGCAGGCATTGCTTCTGCTCCAGATGGCGGGCTGAACCATGTCCAAATGACATCCCGATGACAAGCAGACAGCCCGCTTGCGCTTCGCTGCCCCCTCCCCTATAACGCACGCGCCCGCGCGGACACCCTTGGAGGCAGCGCGGGTTTGTCGCTTTTTGCACCAGGCAAAGCGGCAAGTCCGGCAAGCCAAGGCTGCCGGATGCCCCAACAACCTCGAAAGGCAGATCCATGAGCCACGATACCTACGAGCTCTCGGCACAGCTGCGCAACCGGACCGGCAAGGGGGCCGCCCGTGAACTGCGCCGCAATTCCATGGTGCCAGCCGTAATTTACGGCGACAAGAAAGACCCCGTTGCGATTGCGCTTCCCTCCAAGGAAGTGACGATGCGCATCCATGCCGGCGGCTTCCTGACGACGATCGCAACGATCGATGTCGACGGCACGAAGCACCAGGTCCTGCCAAAGGACTACCAGACCGATCCGGTGCGCGATTTCATCACGCATGTCGATTTCCTGCGCATTTCCAAGGACTCGAAGGTGATCGTCGAAGTTCCGGTACACTTCCTCAACGAAGAAGTCCTGCCCCGGCATCAAGCGCGGCGGCGTGCTCAACATCGTGCGCCACGAAGTTGAACTGGAATGCCCGGCAATGGCGATTCCCGAATTCATCGAGGTCGACCTCGCTGGGCTCGATATCGGCGATTCGTCCACATTTCGCATGTGAAATTGCCGGCCAATACGCGGCCGACGATCACCGACCGCGACTTCACGATCGCGACCATCGCAGGTTCGTCGGCCTCACGGTCCGAGGACGACAAGGCAGAACCCGCCGCGTAAACCGCGCGCCCGCGCCGCCGCGGGCCGCATCCTGCGCCGGAGCACGCCCATGCTTGTCGTTGCAGGTCTTGGCAATCCCGGAGCGTCCTACGCGGGCAACCGGCACAATATCGGATTCATGGCGGCGGACGCGATTGCCCGCCGCCATTCCTTTTCCCCCTGGCGCAACAAGTTCAAGTCGCTGATCGCCGAAGGCGAAATCTGCCGGCGAAAAGGTGCTGCTCATCAAGCCGCAGACCTTCATGAACCTATCGGGCGAGGCGGTCGGGCGAGGCCTTGCGTTTCCACAAGCTTCGAGCCTTCGGACCTGATCGTGCTCTATGACGAGCTGGACCTGCCGCCTGGCAAGCTGCGGGTCAAGACCGGCGGCGGCGCAGGCGGGCACAACGGCATCCGTTCCATCGACAGCCATTGCGGCAATGACTATCGCCGCGTGCGGCTCGGCATCGGCCACCCGGGGCACAAGGATCTGGTGCAACGCCATGTTCTGGGCGACTTCGCCAAGGCCGATGCGCAATGGCTCGAACCGCTGCTGGACGCCGTTGCCGAGCAATTTCCCGCTGCTGGCGAAGGGCGATGATGCCACCTTCATGAACAAGGTGGCGCTCGCGATGGGCGGCAAGGAGGAAAAGCCGCAGACAAGCCGCGCCAAAGGCGCAAAGCCACATCCGCCAGGCCCGCGGCAGCAAAGCCGAAGGCGAAGTTCCCGGAGACCGGGCCCATGGCCGCGATGCTGAAAAAGCTGTTCGGCGGCGACAGCTAGCGTGCCTCGCTATGGCCATTTGCCTGCCGAGGCATTAAACCGGCGCATCGTTGCGCGAAACGCGCCAAGTTCTTTCACCGGTTCGCCGGTTCATCCGACCAAAGAGATCTGATCATGGGTTTCAAATGCGGCATCGTGGGCCTGCCGAATGTCGGCAAATCCACCCTCTTCAACGCGCTGACCCGCACGGCGGCGGCGCAGGCGGCGAACTATCCGTTCTGCACCATCGAGCCGAACACCGGCGAAGTGGCGGTGCCCGATCCGCGCCTGCAAGCAGATCGCCGCGATCGCCGGATCGAAGGAAATCATCCCGACCCGCATCTCCTTCGTCGACATTGCCGGCCTGGTGCGCGGCGCATCCAAGGGCGAAGGCCTCGGCAACCAGTTCCTCGCCAACATCCGCGAGGTCGACGCCATCGTCCATGTGCTGCGCTGCTTCGAAGACGACGACATCACCCATGTCGAGGGCCGGATCGACCCGGTCGCCGATGCCGAGACGGTCGAAACCGAACTGATGCTGGCCGACCTTGAAAGCCTTGAGCGGCGCATCGAACAGATGCGCAAGCGCGCCACAGCAAGGACAAGGAAGCACTGGCCATGCTGCCGATCATGGAGAAGGCGCTTGCGCTGCTGCAGGAAGGCAAGCCGGCGCGGCTCCTGCGAAGGCATTCGATGCCGACGGACGTCGCCATCCTCGACAGGGCCTCAACCTGCTGACCTCCCACCCGGTGCTCTACGTCTGCAACGTCGCCGAAGCCGATGCCGCGACCGGCAATGAGCATACGCGCCGGTCGAGGCAATGGCCGCGGCGCAGGGCGCATCGACGCGTGGTCATTTCGGCCGCCATCGAGGCGGAAGTGGCGCAGCTGCCCGACGAGGAAGCAGCAGGAATTCCTGGAAGCGATGGGCCTGAAGGAGCCGGGCCTCGACCGGCTGATCCGCGCCGGCTACGACCTGCTGCACCTCATCACCTATTTCACCGCCGGCCCGAAGGAAACGCGCGCCTGGACCATCACCAAGGGCACCAAGGCCCCGCAGGCGGCCGGCGTCATCCACACCGATTTCGAGCGCGGCTTCATCCGCGCCCAGACCATCGCCTATCGACGACTATGTCCGCCTCGGCGGCGAAGTGCCCGCCAAGGAAGCCGGCAAGGCGCGCGACGAAGGCAAGGAATATGTCGTGCAGGACGGCGACGTCATGCTGTTCAAATTCAATACCTGACCGGGCGCCAGCGCGTCACACAGTCCTTGTCGGGCAAGTAGACAGACCCAAGATGGAATAGAGCGGGCAGGTGCCGAGTGCGCCTGTCAGCAATGGTACGATACCGATCAGCGTCCAGTACCGCCATGACGCATTGGGATAGATGAAGAAGGCGACCAGCAGGACTGCGCCAACCAGAATCCGCAAGACGCGATCGATCATACCGACATTGTTTGTGAACATGACTGCCTCCATTGCGTTAAATTCACAAAACGCAATATATCGGCAAAGCGGCCAACCCGCTTGATCAAGGTCAAGCCACGCTTGAAACGGTCCGTTCAATGACCGTCGAAAGCGATCAATGTGCGCACGGGAACGCCGAGGGCTTCGATCTTCCTGCGTCCGCCAAGTTCCGGCAGGTCGATCACGAAACAGGCGGCAACGACATCGGCCCCGATCTGCTGCAGCAGCTTGACCGCGCCTTCCGCCGTGCCGCCGGTCGCGATCAGGTCGTCGACCAGGATCACCTTCTGCCCCGGACGCACCGCATCGCGGTGCATCTCCATTTCATCGACGCCGTATTCAAGGCTGTAGGCGATGCGCACGGTCTCGTGCGGCAGCTTTCCCTTCTTGCGGATCGGCACGAACCCGGCCGAAAGCTGGTGGGCTATCGCCCCGCCAAGAATGAAGCCGCGCGCCTCGATTCCCGCCACCTGCTCGATGCCGGTACCGGCATAGGGATGCACCAGCTCGTCCACGGCCCGCCGGAATGCGCGCGGCTGGTTCAGCAGCGTGGTGATGTCGCGGAACATGATCCCGGGCTTTGGATAATCGGGAATGGTGCGAATGGCATCGCGAAGCGTCTGGTCCAGCAAGAGAGTTTACCTTTCGAAAAAAAGGGGGGGTCCTTGAATTTCAAGGAGGGGGTGGCTATGATTTAAACCATACCCCCATACTGAGGAGTTCGGCCATGATGGACGAAGTCAGAATCGAAGATCACACAATCTGGTTCAAGCATATTTCAGACCCCGATTTGAAAAAGCGCTTGGAGAGCCTGAGCCCGGATGAGGCCATTACCTTGGCTACAGACGGCGTGATAGGCAAGTGGCGACGGATGCGGGTTGGAAAGGATGGCAGGCTTGTCATGGGCATCAAGCCGGAAGGCGCGATGAAATCCATATGGAACGAATGGTTCGCGAAACGAAAGGGCGAAAGGATTGGCGTGGCCGTAGTTCACTTGGCTGACGAATTTCTTGCGTCAGGGTCCGCCCTTTTCGCTGAGTGGTCCAGCCCTGAAGACGAGGAAGCTTGGCGTGATTTGTGAGAGGCATGATGTGGTTGTCGTGCCGTTTCCATTTCATGAAATCGACGTGAAAAAGCGAAGGCCAGTGCTGGTGATTTCTTCAGCTGAGTTCAACAGGACCAATGGCTGGACTGTAGTCGCGATGATCACGACCGCGAAGAAAACCTCATGGCCGTCCGACTTCGCGATATCAGAACGGGGTTCAACAGGCCTTTCGGTACCCAGCATTGTCCGTTTCCGCCTTCAGACCTTGCCAAATGACATGCTTGTTCGGAAACTGGGCAGACTTGATGCCCTTGATCGAATGCTGGCCGAACGCCAATTAGCCAAGGCGATCGCATGAAAAAGGCCCCTTGCGGGGCCTTTTTGGTTTGCACAATGACACAAATCGTCAGGCCGCTTTCGGCTTCTTCACGTCGGCCCAGACCTGCTGGCGAACGAGATAAAGCAGGGCGGCGAAGATCGCCAGGAACACGAACACCTTGAAGCCGAGCGCCTTGCGCTCCACCAGATGCGGCTCGGCAGCCCACATCAGGAAGGCCGAAACGTCCCTGGCATACTGGTCCACCGTCTCCGGAGAACCGTCGTCATAGGTGACCGACGCCGTCGGACGAGCGGCTTGGCCATGGCCAGCGCTGGACCGGCGATGAAATACGGATTGTAGTGCGTCCCTTCCGGCAACTTCCACGCCCTCCGGCACTTCCTGGTCGTAGCCGGTCAGCAGCGAGTAGATGTAGTCCGGGCCGTTTTCCGCATACTGCGTGAAGATGTCGAACACGAAGGTCGGGAAGCCGCGTTCCGGCGCGCGCGCCTTGGCGATCAGCGAGAAGTCCGGAGGAGCCGCGCCATTGTTGGCCGCGGCGGCAGCCTGCGACATTGGGGAACGGCGACGGGAAATGGTCGGACGGCACCGCCGGGCGCTCGAACATCTCGCCGTCGTGCGTTCGGTCCGTCCGGTCACCGTGTATTCGGCCGCGAAGGCCTTCACCTGCTCCGGCGTATAGCCGAGGTCCTCGAGATTGCGGAATGCCACGAGATTCATCGAATGGCAGGCCGAGCAGACTTCCTTGTAGACCTTGAGGCCGCGCTGCAGCTGGCCGTTGTCCCAGTGGCCGAACGGACCGGCAAAGCTCCACTCGACGTGGCGCGGCTTGTTGATCGGGTAGTGCGGGCGTGTGCGCCGTCACCCTCCTCGGCCGCGAAAGCGGCGCCGGCGGAGAGCGAAATGACCAGCCGCGAGGGCAATTCCGGAGATGAGCAGTGTTCAGTTTCATGGTTCTGTTTCCCCGGTTCCCGGTCATTCTGCCGGCTGGGCGCTCGAGCGCCTTGCCGCTCTGCTTTTCAAGCACGGCTTCGGTGATGCTCGGCAGGCCGTTCCTTCGGCGTCTCGAACAGGCCGAGCAAGCGGCAGGATGATGAGGAAATGCGCGAAGTAGTAGAGCGTCGAAGATCTGCGACAGCAGCGTGTAGATGCCCTCCGCCGGACGCGAGCCGAGACAGCCGAGGAACACGCATACGACCGCGAACATCCAGAAGAACAGCTTGTACCAGCGGACGGTAGATCGCCGAGCGCACCTTGCGACGTGTCGAGCCACGGCAGCACGAACAGCACCGCGATCGAGCCGAACATCGCCAGCACGCCGCCGAGCTTGCTGTCGATCAGCACGATGTCGGTGAACGGGATCCCGATGTTGAAGGTGATGGCGCGCAGGATCGCGTAGAACGGCAGGAAGTACCATTCCGGAACGATGTGCGCCGGCGTCTTCAGCGGATTGGCCGGGAATGTAGTTGTCCGGATGGCCGAGGTAGTTCGGCAGGTAGAAGACGAACCAGGCGAAGAGCATGACAGGAACAGCACCATGGCGAACGCGTCCTTGATGGTCGCATAGGGCGTGAACGGCACGGTGTCCTTGCGATGTCCTTGACCTCAATGCCGGTCGGATTGGTCTGGCCGGTCACATGCAGCGCCCAGACGTGCAGGATGACGACGCCGGCGATCATGAACGGCAGCAGGTAATGCAGCGAGAAGAAGCGGTTCAGCGTCGGATTGTCGACCGCAAAGCCGCCAAGCAGCAATTGCTGGATCCATTCGCCGACCACGGGAATGGCCGAGAAGAAGCCGGTGATGACCGTTGCGCCCCAGAAGCTCATCTGGCCCCACGGCAGCACGTAGCCCATGAAGGCGGTCGCCATCATCAGGAGGAAGATGATCACGCCGAGGATCCACAGCACTTCGCGCGGCTGCTTGTAGGAGCCGTAATACATGCCGCGGAACATGTGGATGTAGACGGCGATGAAGAACATCGACGCGCCGTTGGCGTGCAGGTAGCGCAGCAGCCAGCCGGAATTCACGTCGCGCATGATGTGCTCGACCGAATCTGGAATGCCAGCGCCGTGTTGGCGACGTAGTGCATGGCCAGCACGACGCCGGTCAGGATCTGGACGACCAGCATCATCGAGAGGATGCCGCCGAACGTGTACCAGCTAGTTCAGGTTGCGCGGCACCGGATAGGCGACGAAGCTGTCATAGACCAGGCGCGGCAGCGGCAGGCGCGCGTCCAGCCACTTCCGAAGCCGGACTTGGGCGTGTAGGTTGAATGTCCTGCGCTCATTGTTTCTCTCTCCGGGCCTTAGCCGATTTTGATGTTGGTGTCGGAAGTGAATGCGAACACCGGAATCGTCGAGGTTGCTGCGGCGCCGGTCCCTTGCGGATACGGCCGGCGGTATCGTAGTGCGAGCCGTGGCACGGGCAGAACCAGCCGCCGAAATCGCCCGCTGGTTCCAACCGGCACGCAGCCCAGATGGGTGCAGGAGCCGATCATCACGATCCAGTTTTCCTTGCCTTCGCCGGCCGAACGGTTCTCGTCGGTTGCAGGCGCTCCGGCTTCGAGATTGGCGTTCTCGGCGATCGGATCCTTGAGCTCGTCAAGCGCAACGGCCTTGGCTTCCTCGATTTCCTTGGCGGTGCGGTTGCGGATGAACACCGGCTTGCCGCGCCACTTCACGGTGATCGCCTGGCCTTCCTCGATTGCCGACACATCGACTTCGATGGAGGCCAGCGCCCGCGTGGAGGCGTCGGGGTTCATCTGGTCGATGAATGGCCAGGCTGCCGCTGCCGCGCCCACGGCGCCCATCGCGCCTGTGGCGATGATACAGGAAGTCGCGGCGTGTCGGCTCGCTCTCATTGGCGGTCGGATTTGCGCTCACGGGAGAAAGTCCTTTCGCATTCAATCCAGAACGCCATCCACGTCGGATGGCGGATCAAAGGGAATCCACGCCGGATACGGCAATGGTTTGATGGTGTCATATTCCGCGGAAATGCCCATTTCAAGCGCCGGGCCACGTTTTGCGCACAATGTCGCGGCCTCTGCCAAGCGCAGGCCGGCGCGCCGGCATTGAAATGGCGCGCCGCGTCGGGCAAACACGTCGCTCCGCAGCAAAACCGGCAGTCTCCATGGCCCCTCCGATTCTCTTTCTTGAGAGACATCCACCTGACATTCGGCGGCACGCCGCTGATCGAAGGCGCATCGATGTCGCTTGAGGCGCGCGACCGCGTGGCCCTCGTCGGCCGCAACGGCTCGGGCAAGTCGACATTGCTCAAGATCGCGGCAGGCATGATCGAACCCGATTCGGGAACGCGCTTCGTCCAGCCCGGCGTCACCTTGCGCTACCTGCCGCAGGAGCCGGACCTTGCCGGGCACGCCGATGTCATCTCCTACGTATTGTCGGGGCTTGCGCCGGGCGATGATCCCCACCGCGCGCGGCGGCTGCTCGAGGCGCTCGGCATGACCGGCGATGAAAGTCCGGCAAACATCTCGGGCGGCGAGGCCCGCCGGGCAGCGCTCGTGCGAACGCTGGCGCCGGAGCCGGACATCCTGCTTCTCGACGAGCCGACCAACCATCTCGACCTGCCTGCGATCGAGTGGCTTGAGGACGAACTCTCCCGCTCGCGTTCGGCGATCCTGCTGATCAGCCATGACCGCCGCTTCCTCGACCGGCTGTCGCGCCGTACCCTGTGGATGGATCGCGGTTCGGCCCGCAGCCTCGATTTCGGCTTCGGCAAGTTCGAGGACTGGCGCGACGACTTCCTCGAGCAGGAGGAGGCCGAGCGCCACAAGCTTGGCCGCAAGATCGAGCGCGAACAGCACTGGATCGTCCACGGCGTGTCTGGCCGCCGCAAGCGCAACATGCGCCGCGTCGATGAACTCGCGGGATTGCGAAAGAAGCTCTCGACCGCCCGTTCAGTCGAAGGCACCGTCAGGATCACCGGCAATGAAAGCGAGGCATCGGGCAAGCTCGTCGCCAAGCTGACGAATGTCTCCAAGGGTTTTGGCGAACGCGCGGTGGTCAGGGATTTTTCGACCATCATCCACCGCGGCGACAGGGTCGGCATTGTCGGCCCCAATGGCGCGGGCAAGACCACGCTGGTCGGCATCATCATGGGCAGGCTGGCGCCCGACAGCGGCGAGGTGCGCCTCGGCATCGGGCTGGAGCCGCTCGTCATCGACCAGAAGCGCGAGGCGTTGAAACCGGAATGGACACTGCGCGAGGCGCTGACCGGCGGACGCGGCGACACGGTCAAGGTCGGCACGGAAAACAAGCATGTCATGAGCTACATGAAGGATTTCCTGTTCTCGCCCGAACAGGCCGGAACCCCTGTCGCCGTGCTTTCGGGCGGCGAGCGTGGCCGCCTGTTGCTGGCGCGCGGCCTTGCCCAGCCCTCGAACCTTTTGGTGCTGGACGAGCCGACCAACGATCTTGACCTTGAAACCCTCGACTTGTTGCAGGAATTCATTTCCGACTATTCCGGCACGGTGATCCTCGTCAGCCACGACCGCGACTTCATCGACCGCACCTGCACCAGCGTCATCGCCTCGGACGGCGACGGCGTGTGGCGCGAATATGCAGGCGGCTATTCCGACATGGTGGCGCAGAAAGGCTCCGGCGTCGCCGCGCGCAAGGCCGCCGCGGCGTCCGCTTCCAGGGACAAAGCCACGCCATCGCGCCCGCCCGGCAAATGAAGGCAAGCCGCAGAAGCTCTCCTTCAAGCAGAAGCACGCGCTCGAAACGCTGCCGGGCGAAATCGCCAGGCTGGAGGGCGAAATCGCGAAGCTGCGCAGGATCCTCGAGGACCCCGGCCTTTACGCCCGCGACCGCAAGAAGTTCGACGCCGCAACGGGCGCGCTGGCGGAGCGCGAGGCGATGCTGGCGCACAAGGAGGAAGCGTGGCTGGAGCTTGAGATCCTGCGCGAATCCGCGAGCTAACTCGAAAAAAGCATGGCGCTGCCGGCAATGACCAAGCGCCGCGCCGACCCATGCCGCGGGCGCGGGAGCCTCGCCGGTCTTCAGCCACAAGAGCGGCAATATCAGCGCCGGCGTCGTCGCCGACAGCGTCGAGACGATTCCAACCTCGCCGCCGCGCAGGGCAAACAGCACCAGCGTCATGCCCACCGCCATTGCCAGAAATCCGGAGAATGCAGTCACGGCGGCAATCTTCGCCGTCATCGGGTTCTGCGCCTTCAGGTGACCGCCGGGAATGAGCATTGCAAGGTAGAAGCACACGATGGAAGTGCCGACCCGCACCAGCGATCCTGCCGCCGGGTCGATCCCGGTTTCCATCACCGGCCTCGCGATCAAAGATCCTCCCGCCTGGGCCAGCGCGGCGAGAACCCCAAGGCCGAGGCCGATCCACAGCGGCCCCTTGATCTCTTCCCACTGGTGCAATTGCGACTTGCGCTTGCCGAAGACGATGGCCAGCAGGACGCCGGAAAATGCCAGTGCGATGCCGGTCAGTTCGCGGCCCGAGAGTCGCTCGCCCAGCACCAGCCAGCCAAGCACCACTGCCAGCGGCGCATTGAGGGAAAACAGGATCGACGTGCGGCGCGGGCCCATCCGGTTCATCGTCGCGAACAGCATGGAATCGCCGAGGAAGATGCCGATGACGCCCGAGGCCATCAGCGGCAGCAGCGCCTCGGTCCCGATGCTGCGCCATGTGCCCGTGAATGCTACGAAGGCCCCCAGCATCGCCAGCACCATGGTCATGCGGATGCGCGTGAAGGCCAGCGCGCCCAGGTGCTGCGCCGGCCCGGCGGTGATGACGCCGGTAATCGCCCAGCAGAAGGCGGCTGCCAGCGCCGCGATTTCGTAAAGGCTCATGGTCAAAGGCTCTTTGGTATGTAGACCCAGACCAGCCAGGCAACAATCGCAAGCATCATGGCAAGGGCATAGAACGCCCCGGAAAATCCGAAGGCCATGAACGCGAAGATGTAGATGGCCGGCGGCAGCAGTTCGGAGGCGTCCAGATAGGTCCGGTAGACCGTGGTCATCTGCGCGCGCTCATGCGAATGCACCGCCCGCATGAACGGGATCGGGCCAAGCCCGTCGAGCATGGATATGAAGAAGGCGGCGGTGACGATCATGACGCCTGCGACAAGTGCGTTCGGCACGCCGGCAAGCCCGCACAGCAGCGTGAAGAACGCGCCGCCCCCCAGCGCCGCAGTGAGCATGCGCCGCACCGAATAGCGGTGCGCCCAGCGCGTCACCAGAAGGTTGTTGAACAGCATTGCGTTACCCGCCGCGATCGCGATGCCCGCGCTGAGCGGCCCCATCTTTCCCTCGATCATCAGGATCGGCACATAGATGAAGAACGTCACCCAGAAGGCCGAGCGCGCAAAGGCGATCAGCCATGCGAGCCGCAATCTCGGCTGCGTGGCAAACCGGAGGATGGAAGCGAACGGGTTGATCGCTTGCGACCGTCCCGGCCTGATAGGGCTCTTCTCGCGCATCCGCAAATACCAGAAAGCCGCGATCAGCGAGGCTGCGCCAAGCGCGGGAACGATGGCCGCGGCCCAGATGCCGAAGCTCTCGTAAAAATAGACGCCGATGAGCGGCGACACGATCCACGCCACGGTCGAAACCGCGTAGCGCAGAGGCTCGGAATGAACGAGCTGCGTCTTGTGGATGTAGTCCATGATGTAGAGGTTGAGCGTGATGTTGAGCGTCGCCGCCCCGAAGGTGCGCGCGAACATCGCGCCAAGCTGGCCCGGCACCGTGTCGGTGGCGAGCAGCAAGCCGGAAACCGCCACGAACAGCGCCCCCAGCGTATAGCTCCAGCGACGCGAGAATGCGCGGATCATGAACGGAATGAGGAAGGAGGCAATCAGCGCCACGCTGGCGACGCTGGTATAGGCAAGGCTCACCGTCTCCTTGTTGCCGAAAAGCGCATAGGCATGAAGCGGCATCACGGTGACGAGCGAAGCGCGCGCCATCAACTCGATGAAGAACAGGGTCGCGAACGCCCAGGGCGCATGACCGGGCTCGACCGAGAGCAGAACGGGATGTCGGACGTGGAAGGCCAAGATTTGCCGCCGGGGAGTTGGACAGGCACGCATCAAAGCGCACCTGCCTTGCCGCGTTATGCCTGAAAACGCAGCTTTGCAACACGAAACTGGTCAATAATGCAGCAGAATGGAAAAGGCTGCCTCAGTCGACATCCTCGAGCCGGTCGGCGAGAAACCCGCCTGACTGGCGCGCCCAGAGCGCAGCATAGAGGCCGCCCATGCGCAACAGCGCCTCGTGGTTGCCCTCCTCCACGATCGCGCCCTTGTCCAGCACCACAAGACGGTCGAGCGCCGCCACGGTGGACAATCGGTGCGCGATGGCGATCACCGTCTTGCCGCGCATCAGGTCGAGAAGGTTTTCCTGGATAGCCGCCTCGATTTCGGAGTCCAGCTGGCTCGTCGCCTCGTCGAGAATGAGGATCGGCGCGTCCTTGAGGAATACCCGCGCGATCGCGATGCGCTGGCGCTGGCCGCCCGACAACTTCACGCCGCGCTCGCCCACCCGTGCGTCGTAGCCGCGCCGTCCCCTTGCCGTCCGAAAGACCGGTGATGAACTCGTGCGCCCGCGCCTTCCGGGCAGCCGCCATCACCTCGTCCATGGTCGCGCCGGGCTTGCCATAGGCGATGTTCTCGAACACCGAACGGTGGAAAAGCGCCGTATCCTGCTGCACCATGGAAAAAGCGGTGCGCAGGCTGTCTTGCGTCACGTCGCGCACATCCTGTCCGTCGAAGAGGATGCGGCCCTTCTCCACGTCGAAGAAGCGCAGGATCAGGCTGACCAGCGTCGACTTGCCCGCGCCCGACGGCCCGACCAGCCCCAGCTTCTCGCCCGGCTTGATCGTGAGCGACAGATCGTCGATCAGACCGCTGCCCTTGCCGTAGTGGAAGCCGACATGCTCCAGCCTGATCTCGCCGCGCTTGTAGACGAGCGGCGCTGCGCCGGGCCGGTCGACAAGGCCGAGCGGCTGCGCGATCGTCTCCATTGAGTTCTGCGTGGTGCCGAGTGCGCGGAAGAAGCCGTTGAGATTGCCCATCAAGCGGCCAAGCAGCAGGTTGAGCCGCAGCGTCAGCGCCAGCGCGAACGCCACTTCGCCGGATGTCACCTGCCCCTTCAGCCACAAATCGACGCTCATGAAGCCGATCAGCGCCATGATCAGTCCGCTGACCGATGAAAGCGTGATCCGCACGCCCGAAAGCTGGCGGGTGAAGAGTTTCAGTTGCTCCCGCTGCCCGCGCATGGCTTCGTCGATGAAGCCTTCCTCCTGCTGCGTGCCTGCGTTGAGCTTCACGGTGGCGATGTTGGAATAGCCGTCCACCAGCCTTCCGGTCAGCACCGAAAGCGCCTCGGCAACCTGCTTGCCGTGTGCGCGGATCCTTGGAACGTAGTATCTGGCAATAACGATGAAGCAGGCAATCCACAGCACCACGATGGCGCCCAGCCGCCAGTCGAGCGCAGCCAGCAGCCCCAGCGTCGTGAAGGCGTAGACCGCAATGAACCAGATGATCTGAAGGGCCGAGATCATCATGTCCCCCGTCGCCTGGCCCGACTGGACGACCTTCTGGCTGATCCGCCCGGAAAGATCGTTCTGGAAGAAACCCAGCGACTGGCGCACCACATGCTTGTGGCTCTGCCAACGCATCATCGTGAAGAAGCCCGGCACGATCACCTGCTCCTCGATCAGCGCGCCCCACGCGATGACGATCGCGCGGCCGATGGCGATGACGCCCACCATGAACAGCAATTCATGGCCATACTCGGCAACGAGGCCGCCCCACCCCTGCGCCCGGGTGCCGGCGGTATCGACGGAGGTCATGATGTCGACGAGCCTGCCGACGAAGGTGAAAAGCGACGCCTCCACGATCGCGTTGAGGAAGCCGTAGAGCAGCATCGCCGCGAACGCCCAGCGGGCCTGGCCAACGTAATGCCACACGAACGCGCGCGAGCCGGTCGGGCGGCTGGTAGTCTTCGCGCGGCTTGAAGGGGTCGATCCAGCTTTCGAACAGCCGGAAAACCGGATCGAGAACGGCCATCTACTCGGCCGCTCCCTTGAGTTCCGCGACATCGGGAAGGTCGTCGGCGATGAAACCGCCGGACTGGCGCGCCCAAAGTTCGGAATAGAGCTTGCCGCCGGCGACGAGTTCCGAATGCGTGCCGGTCTCGATGATGCGGCCCTTGTCCAGCACCACCAGCCGGTCGAGCTGCGCGATGGTCGAAAGCCGGTGCGCGATGGCGATGACGGTCTTGCCTTCCATCAACTCGAACAAATTCTCCTGGATTGCCGCCTCGACTTCCGAATCGAGCGCCGATGTCGCCTCGTCCAGCACCAGGACAGGCGCGTCCTTCAGGAAAACGCGCGCTATCGCGATGCGCTGGCGCTGGCCGCCGGAAAGTTTCACGCCGCGCTCACCCACATGCGCGTCAAGGCCCTTGCGGCCCTTCTGGTCTTCCAGCGACTGGATGAAGTCCCACGCCTTGGCGCGCTTTGCAGCCTCGATGATTTCTTCATCGCTCGCCGTCGGCTTGCTGTAACCGATATTGTCGCGGATCGAGCGGTGCAGCAGCGACGTATCCTGCGTGACGACGCCGATCTGCCCGCGCAGGCTGTCCTGCGTGATGGTGGACACGTCAATTCCGTCGATGCGGATCGCCCCGCCTTCAAGGTCATAAAAGCGCAGCAGCAGGTTTGCCAATGTTGTCTTGCCCGCGCCCGAACGGCCGACCAGGCCGATCTTTTCGCCCGGCTTGATCGCCAGCGACAGGTCCTCGATGACGCCCTTTTCCTTGCCGTAATGGAAGCGGACATGGTCGAATTCGATGCCGCCGCGCGCAACCGCGATCGGCTTTGCGCCGGCCTTGTCGTTGACGTCGTGCGGGATCGTCATCATCGACATGCCGTCATGCACGACGCCGATGTTTTCGAACAGGCCCGACACTTCCCACATGATCCACTGCGACATGCCGTTGAGGCGAAGCGCCAGCGCTGTCGCCGCGGCGATCGCGCCAACGGTTACCGCCGCGCCAAGCCAGAGCCAGATCGCCGTTGCCGCGACAAGGAACACGACGAGGCAATTGTTGAAATAGATCAGCGCCTGGAAAAGCGTCACGAGCCGCATCTGCCCGTACACGGTCACGAGGAAACCCCACATGCTGTCGCGGGCATAATCCGCCTCGCGGCCGGCATGGCTGAACAACTTGACCGTGTTGATGTTCGTGTAGCTGTCGACGACCCGCCCGGTCATCATCGAGCGGGCATCTGCCTGCTTTTCCGACACATCGCGCATTTTCGGAACGAAATAGGCGATGAGGCCGCTGTAGACCACGAGCCACAACAGCAACGGCAGCATCAACCGCCAGTCCGCCGAACCGACAAGAAACAGCACCGATATGAAATAGACGCCGACGAACACGAGGATGTCCATCAGCTTCATCACCGCCTCGCGGATGGCAAGCGAAGTCTGCATCACGCGCGTCGCGACGCGTCCGGCGAACTCGTTGGCGAAGAAGGACATGGATTGGCGCAGCAGATAGCGGTGCATCTGCCAGCGCGCGATCATCGGATAATTGCCAAGCAGCGTCTGGTGGATGATCAACGAGTGCAGGAAAACCAGCACCGGGAGAACGACCAATACAAACAGGCCCATGCCGGCGAGCCGCCAGAACTCCGTCTCCAGGAATGTCGACCGGTCCGCTCCCGACAGCCAGTCCACGATGCTGCCAAGAAAGCCGAAGACCACCACCTCGGCAACGGCAATGAGCGCCGACAGCACCGACATGGCGACGAGCCACGGCCACACGTCCCGCGAATAATGCCAGCAGAACGCCACCAGCCCCTTGGGCGGGCGAACGGGTTCCTCGGAAGGGAAGGGATTTATGCGTTTTTCAAACCAGTCAAACATTGTAGCGCTCCGCCAATCTCTTTATGGCGCTTTGTCCCTCGCGGGCAACAACAAGCGCATGAACATCCTGTAACCTGTTGCCGGTATTCCACCTGGGGAGACCACATGACGTTACGTAATGGCGGATCGGACGCCGGAAGTCCCATCCCCACGCCGGAACTCGCGCTATACCAGCCCGACATTCCCGGCAACACCGGAACCTTGCTCCGGCTCGCCGCCTGCACCGGGACGGTGCTGAACGTCATCGGACCCGCCGGGTTCCGGATGGATGACGCCGCCTTGCGCCGCGCCGGCATGGACTATCTCGAAATCGCGGCGACAAGGCGGCATTCGAGTTGGGAAGCTTTCGAGGATTGGCGGCGCGGGGAAGGCCGCCGCCTCGTCCTCCTGACGACGCGCGCGTCGCTGCCCTATCATCAATTCGCTTTTGGCGGCGGCGATCTCATCCTGCTCGGCCGCGAATCGGCAGGCGTCCCACACGAGGTTCATGCCGCCGCGGATGCCCGCCTGCTCATTCCCATGGCCGCGAGCGCGCGCTCGATCAACCTTGCACTCTCGGGTGCGATCGTCCTCGGCGAAGCCCTGCGCCAGACCGGCGGCTGGCCGCAGCAGCCTCACTCGTGAACGGTGATCGCCCGCCCGCCGCAGGCCGCCAGCAGCTTGTGCGGATCGACGGCGAAAATCGCATTCGGCGTTCCCGCCGCCGCATGTACGACCGGATACTGCAAAAGCGTGTTGTCGAACCAGGTTTCGAGCGGTTCCGCATGGCCGAGCGGCGGAATGCCGCCAATGGCAAAGCCGGTCTTTTCGCGCACGAAATCGGCATCCGGCCGCACGATCTTTTCACCGATCGCCCGCGCTACGGCATTTTCCTTCACCCGGTTCGCCCCGCTGACGAGGAGCAGGATCGGCCGGCCGCTTTCCTTGCCCTGGAATACCAGCGACTTGACGATCTGGCCGACCTCGCAGCCGCAGGCAGCCGCGGCTTCCTCGGCCGTGCGCGTGCTGGCGTCCATGATGCGGATGTCGATCTCAAGTCCGGCCGCACCGGCGGCATCGGCAACGGCGCGGCAGGCGCGCGGCAGGGAACCGTGGTTGCTGTTCATCGGGACGACCCGTGGAGCGTTGAAGACCGGCCACCGTTAGGAAATTGGCATCCGCTTGGCAAATGGAATTGCCGCGTCAGCGAAGCTGCAATTTTGCCACCAGTTCGACCGCCGATCCCGGCCCGCCATAGCCATATTCCTCCATGGCCACGGACCAGCCCGTTCCGGTTTGGGCGATATCGAAGATGTTGTAGCGCGCCGCCGGCTTGCGCATCGCCGCGAGCGGCGCCTGCGCACCTGACGGAACGCCGACCACCGGCACCGGCCCGTCAGGTCCCGCAATGGTGTGGATCGTGTTCAAATGGGTATGCCCGTGCAGCACGAGTTCCGCGCCGTATTCTGCAATCACCCTTCGAAACAGCGACTGCCCGTTGAGGCGCTTCGACGGGTTCGTGGCGCCGCGAACCGGCGGATGGTGGATCAGCACGACGCGAAACCGCCCTTCCCTGCCCTCGTTCGCCAGGATCGTGGAAAGTCGCCTCGCCTGCCCTGCGCGAAAGAAGCCGGTAGCCAGGAAGGGCATGGTGGCACGCGCCGAATTGCAGCCGATGATCGACACCATGCCGCGCCGGCGCAGCGTCGGGAAATCCTGCTGGCCGCGGATCTGCCGCTTGTCATCGCCCGCCACAAAGGGCTGCCACTGCTCCAGCGCCTTTGCCAGCGCGCCCGGCACATACGCATCGTGGTTGCCGCAAACGACCGTCACCTTTTCAGGCGGGGCCAGCAGCTCCAGCCATTCGCGCGCATTGAGGATCTCGGCCTCGAGGCCAAGGTTGATGAGATCGCCCGTGACGGCGATGTGGTCTGCATTTCGCGTGGCAAGGTCGGAAAGAAGCTTCGTCAACACCTCCGGCTGATGGGTGTGGACGCGGTTGCGCCGCCAGTTTACATAACCGGTGATGCGCTTGGACATGAGCTGCCGCCGCCGCAAGACGGGCATTGGCGACAGATGGATGTCCGAAAGATGGGCCAGCCTGAACATGACAGCCGCGAATAATGCAGACACCGTCTTAGCACAAGGTCACGCCGGGTGACGGCGCCATGCGTATGACCGCAATCGCCCGCTGGATGCGCCACCGCGCCGGCCTCTACGCCGCGCCGCTTTCCATCGGGGTTCGCGCATTCGTGGAGGATGGCGAAGGAGCCATCCTGCTTGTTCGCCACACCTACATGCCCGGCTGGCATTTTCCCGGCGGTGGCGTTTCGCCCGGCGAAACTGCGCTCGAGGCCGTCGACCGTGAACTCGGCGAGGAAGCGGGGCTGTGCCTGACCGGCGATGCGGGGCTTTTCGGCGTCTACCTCAACCGCAGCCTCGGCGCCCGCGATCACGTCCTTCTATACCGCTGCCCGCAATGGCAGCGGGTACGCGAGTTCAAGCCCAATCTTGAAATCGCAGAGGCGCGGTTCTTCGCGCCGTCGATGCTGCCCGACACTGTTTCACGCGGCACCGCCCGCCGCCTCGCCGAAATTGCCGGGGAAGCCGCCTCGCCCTACTGGTGAGCAGGCAAACGCCCGCGATCATGCGGCCGCGAGTAGTCCAGCCGGGGCCCGAGCGGGACGATCCGCGTCGGGTTGATCATGTCGTGGCTGGCGTAATAGTGCCCCTTGATGTGCTCGAAATTCACCGTTTCCTTCACGCCCGGCACCTGGAACAATTCGCGCAGGTAGTTGGAAAGGTTCGGGAAGTCCTCGATCCGCTGCCGGTTGCACTTGAAGTGGCTGTAGTAGACGGCGTCGAAACGGATGAGCGTGGTGAAAAGCCGCCAGTCTGCCTCGGTGATACGCCCGCCCGCCAGATAACGGTTCCTGCCCAGGATTTCCTCCAGCCAGTCCAGCGTTGCGAACAGGTCGCCATAGGCCTCCTCATAGGCTTCCTGGCTGGTGGCAAACCCGCAGCGGTAGACGCCGTTGTTGAGCGTTGCGTAGACGCGTTCGTTGATTTCGTCGATGCGCCCGCGCAGCCGCTCGGGATAGAAATCGACGTCCGCAGCGCCCGGCCCGTCGAAGGCGCTGTTCAGCATCCGGATGATTTCGGACAATTCGTTGCTGACGATCGTCTGGCGCTCCTTGTCCCAAAGCACCGGCACCGTCACGCGCCCCGAATAGTCGTCCTGCGCCTTCTTGTAGACCTGCCACAGGAATTCGGCGCCATTGACGGTATCGGGCACGACGCCGTCGCGCTCGTGAAAGGTCCAGCCGTCCTTGCCCATGAACCAGTCGACTACGGAGAGCGAAATTGCGTCCTCAAGCTTCTTGAGCGTGCGGAAGATGAGCGTTCGATGTGCCCAGGGACAGGCAAGCGAGACGTATAGGTGATATCGGCCGGCCTCCGCCTTGAACCCGCCAACGCCCGAGGGACCGGCTTCCCCGTCTGCCGTCACAAAGTTGCGGAACGCTGCGGCAGAGCGGACGAATTTGCCGCCGGATTTCGACGTGTCGTACCATTGGTCGCGCCATGCACCATCAACCAGCAATCCCATTTTTACGCCTCGCTCTCGGGTTGTCCCTTATCTATGCGCCTGTGCGGCGCATGCAACCGGCCCTTTGGGTGAACGCTGCGTAGACCCCGCCGTTCCGGATCCTTATTTCCATTGGACGCGACTGCAAGCTTGTGGTATTCGCGCCACCGATTTCGGCAGAATTCCCGCAAGAGAATCCGCCGGCCCACGCGAGACCAAAGCGATGTCCAGTTTGCGACGACGAATGAATGCCCGGCCGGCGCTTGCAGCGTCCGGTTCGCGCACGTCGATCCGGCTGGAGCGCTGACACCACGCAGCGCGTTCCGGCCGGGCCAAGGCCCACTTCTGCCGGAACACGCCAATGATCTACTTCACCCTTCGGATTCGTCCCGAGACGCCCGACCTCGACCATGAGATCGAGACCCTTTCCGCCAAGGCCTTCGGACCCGGGCGGTTCGCGCGCGCCGCATTCCGGCTGCGCGAGGGCGTTTGCCCCGAACCGGATCTGAGCTTCGTAGCGCTGATGCAGGATGCGGAAGGCAAGGAAAGCCTTGCCGGGTCGATTCGGCTCACCCGCATACTGATCGGCGCCGAACCCGCGCTTGTACTCGGGCCGCTGATCGTCTCGCCGCAATACAAGAGCATGGGAATCGGCCGGGAGTTGATGAACCGCTCGCTTTTTGCGGCACGCGCGCGCGGCGACAAGTTCGTGATTCTTGTCGGCGACGAACCCTACTATGGCAAATTCGGGTTCAAGGTCGTGCCTCACGGGCAGATACTGCTTCCCGGACCTGCAGATCCGGCGCGCACGCTCTATTGCGAGCTCGAGGACGGCGCCCTCGCAAGGTACAAGGGCCGGGCTGCCCGGCATTTGCAATAATGCAACGCCGCGGTGAATCTTTTCGGACAGCGCCCGCGACGCGTTGACATGAGAAATTAAGGATTTACAGGTTGTGCGATGCAGCGGGGGCACGTCGACTGGGTTCCATGCCTCCCGCTGACCTTTTGCGACCGGCTTGCCGCCGGAAACCTTCGTGCCGGATTGACACATGAAAAACCGCTCTTCATTCACATACGTATTCGCCATTGCACTGACGGTCGCGGCCGCGCCCGCGCTAGCGCAGCAGTCGCCGACCGTCGCCAGTCCGGCCGCCGGGACGCCCAAGCCTTCCGCGGTGCTGACCGCGCCGGCGATGTCTTCGACCATCGCATCGACCCCGCCCGCGCTTGCCGCGGCCAAGGCGCCGGCGCCTGCCGCACCGGCGGCAACTGCCGATATCCGCCTTCCGGCACCGAAACTGACGCTGCCCTCGACACCGCCCACCGTGGCGAATGCGGCACCCGCCGTGGCCAAGGCAGCTCCGGCTGTAACGCAATCTGCGACCAGCGCCGCTCCGGCCAAGCCGGCAAGCACGGCGGTCGTGCTGAAGAAGCCGATCGGCGCGAAAGAGCAGCCGGCCGGCGAAGTCGCCGCCGAGGAAACCGGCAAGAAGCCCGAGAAGAAGACTGCCAGCAAGAAGCAGTCGGACAAGAAGGTCGCGGCCAACGAGAAGGCCAAGGAGCCCGCCAAGAAAGGCGGCCTGTTCAAGAAAAAGGAACAGCCTGTCGAGGTTTCAGCCAGGATAGCGCCGGGCGAAGTGGTAGCCCGCACGCGGCCGAAATTCTTCTTCGGCCTGTTCGATGCGCCCAAGCCGGAGGACGAAGCCCTCTCGCCCGAGCAGTCTGAATATGACCTGAAGCTTGCATCCGTTCCTGAAAAGAAGAAGTTCAAGGTCAAGGAGGAATTCATTCCCGTGACCGTGCCCTTCAAGGGGTACAAGCCCGGCACCATCGTCATCGACACCCAGTCGAAGTACCTTTATTTCGTTGAATCTCCGGCAACCGCGCTGCGCTATGCCGTGGCCGTCGGCAAGGAAGGCCTGCTGTTCACCGGCAAGGCGACGGTAGGGGCAAAGCAGCCATGGCCGCGCTGGATCCCGACCAAGGAAATGATCGCCCGTGATCCGAAGAAGTACGGCAAATATTCCGAGGGAATGGACGGCGGCCCGGACAATCCGCTCGGCGCGCGGGCCATCTATCTCTACCAGGGCAAGCAGGACACCTACCTGCGCATCCACGGCACCAACCAGCCGCAGTCTATCGGCACGGCTTCGTCCAATGGCTGCTTCCGCATGATCAACGAGCATGTGATCGACCTGTACAAGCGGGTCGGCGTGGGCGCGGAAGTCGTCGTACTCTGAACTTCCATCTGTTGTTGCGAACAGAAAAAGGCCGGCATCACGCCGGCCTTTTGCTTTTGCAGTACCGGTTTCTCGTCAGCGCCCTTCGCGCGCCCACATTCCAGCCAGCGCCAGCATGAGCAGCCCCAGGCCCAGAAGGCCGGAGAACAGCGGGATCCGGTTGATGCCCTTCAACACGCTGGCTTGCGTGTTCTCCAGCCCGATCCAGTTCTGGCCGGAAGCTGCGCGCACCCTGGCGGACCGGGACGAGCCGGGGCATGTCGCTTGCCGATGCACGGCGCACGGAACCGCGTGCTTCTTCCAGAACCGGCGCGAGCAGTTCGGTAGTGCTGGTCACCTCTGAATATTCGCGCGGATTGGGCGGCCCGACATGGACCAGCGCCGTGAGATCGCCATTGGCGACGCTATAGAGGCCGAACTCGCCCACATCCGCCTCGCCGGAAAACAGCCCTGGATCGCCGGCGGCGAGCTTGATGGCAACTTCCGCGCCCGAGGGCGAGCGCACCACCGCGTCGCCCGGCGCATCGCCAAGCGTCTGGCGCTGGATCAGCACCTTGCGCCCGTCCGAGACGGCAGTCAGCCGCTCCTCGTCGAGTTCAGGCTCCTTCATCAGCCAGTGCGCCGTCCGCCGCAGCAATTGCACATGCGGGCCGCCGCCCTCATAGCCGCGCGCCCAGAGCCAGGGATGGTCGGACAGGAACAACGCCACCCGCCCCTCGTCGGCGCGATTGAGCACCAGCAGCGGCGCGTCGTCCTTGCCGGTCATCACCGTGCTGCCCTTGATGCCGGTCGCGCCGACCGAGCGGAACCAGCTACCCCAGCTCGGGCTTGCCGTCCATCCAGCCGTCGAGACCGCGGGTGACGGGATGCTTGAGTCCGGTTTCCGCGATCATCGGCTTGAACTTTGCCTCGATCGTCCGCCCGTCCGGCGTTGCCGGCATCACATCGCCAAGCGGTCCGGCAATGCTGTCGCCCTCGCCGATTTCCGGCCCGCTGCGATCAGCAGCGCGCCGCCATCGCGTACATAGCGCGCGATGTTGTCGTAATAGACCAGCGGCAGGATGCCCCGGTGCCGGTAGCGGTCGAAGATGATCAGGTCGAATTCGTCGATCTTCTCGATGAACAATTCGCGCGTCGGAAACGCGATCAGCGAGAGCTGGTTGATCGGCGTGCCGTCCTGCTTGTCCGGCGGACGCAGGATGGTGAAGTGGACCAGATCGACCGACGGGTCGGACTTCAGCAGGTTGCGCCAGGTGCGCTCGCCCGGATGCGGCTCGCCCGACACCAGCAGCACGCGAAGGTTCTCGCGAATGCCGTTGAGCGTGACGAAAGCCCGGTTGTTCACGTCGGTAATTTCACCGCGAATCCGCTTCGACGCGGAACTCGATGATGTTCTTGCCGCCATGCGCCACCTCGGCGACGAAACGGGCGGGCATGCCGGGCGAAACCTCATCCGTTGCCACCGGCTCGCCGTCGAGCAGCACGGTCACCGTCACCGGCCCGCTGCTCTCGCGGAAACCCCGTCTGCAGCACGCGGTAATCCACCTCATAGCTCTCGCCGACGACGCCGAAGCGCGGCGCCTGGTCGATGACAACGCGGCGATCGCGTTCGTCGTCGCGGCCCGTGATGAGCGCGTGTACCGGAGCGTTGATGCCGATCTGCGCCAGCGATTGCGGAATGTCGTGCACCTGACCGTCGGTTATCATCACCGCGCCGGCGACCCTGTCGGGCGGCACGTCCTGCAGCGCGCCGCCGAGCGCGCGGAACAACGCCGTCGATACATCCGTGGTCGCCGAAACCAGGTCCTCGACCGTGACCTCGCGAATCTCGAAGGCGTCGAGCCTGCCGAAGCGTTCGGCGAGCGCGGCGCGTATCGCTTCCGTCTGTTCCGTGCGCCCGTCGAGCTTCTGGCTGCCGCTCGCATCCGTGACGATGACGGCGACGCTCTTCAGCGGTTCGCGCTCCTCGAATTGCGCCGATGGATTGGTCAGCGCCAGCACGATGATCGTCCAGGCGATGGCACGTACCCACGAGCCGCGCACGCCGGACCAAAGGCCCCACAGCACCAGCAGGCCGGAGGCGACGGCGAGCAGGACGATCAGCCAGATCGGCAATTGCGGGGCGAAGGCAAGGTTGAAGTTCATCGAACCCTCACTGGCCCAGCCGCTCGAGAAGCGCGGGAATATGCACCTGGTCTGCCTTGTAGTTGCCGGTCATCGCATACATGACGATGTTGACCCCCGAGCGGAAAGCCATTTCGCGCTGGGTGATGTCGGCGGAAGCCGTCGGGAACATTGCCTGTCCGCCCGAATCGATTGCCCAGGCAGCCGCAAGGTCGTTGGAAGTGATGAGGATGGTCGAGACACCGTCGCCCGCGCGTGCCGGCCGGGTCGCGTCCTCGACATTGCGCACCACCGATTGCTCCACCCACAGGTCACCGCCGGTATAGCGGCCGGGAAAGCTCCGTCAGCAGGTAAAATGCCTTGGTAAGGACGTGGTCGCTCGGCACGGCTTCGAGCGGGGGAATGTCGAGGCTCGCCAGCATCAGCTGCAGCCTTTGCGCCTCGGGCGAATTCGCCGTGCCGCCGAGCACCCCACCGCCCTGGTCGCGGGTGTCGAACAATATGGTGCCGCCCTGCTTCATGAAGGTGTCGACGCGCGCCATGGTGGCGGCATCGGGCAGCGGCGCGTTGAGGCTGATCGGCCAGTAGATCAGCGGATAGAAGGCAAGCTCGTCGGTGGAAAGATCGAGGCCGACCGGTTCGCCCGGCTCCAACGCCGTCCGGCCGGCGACGAACTGCGTCAGCCCCGTCAGTCCGGCGCGGCTGATTTCATCGACGGCACTGTCGCCGGTGACGACATAGGCAAGCCGCGTGGTCAGGGCGGCGGCGAAATCGGCATCGCCATCCTGGGCAATGGCGCGCGGCGGATTTGCCGTAAATGCCAATGCCAGGGCCAGTGCGGTCACCAGGCTCGTGGCGGCTCCGCGCGCGGCAGGCCGGCGCAAGTTCGCTGGCTGCAGCGAGCCGGCAATCCAGAGCACGGCAAGGCAATCAAGAACCAGGAGCAAAGCCGCAAGCGCAAGGAGCCAGGGCTTCAGGTCGACCGCCGCGTCGCGCGCAAAGGACGAAACCTCCACGCCGCCGCCGAAGATCGACCGGTCGAGCGGTGTCAGCTTCTCGCCGCCTTCGAACAGGTTCAGCGAGAGGAACCCATCTTCCGTGCCGTAGAAGCCCGGCGGGTTGTCGATGCTTACCTTCGGCGTTTCGTTTTGGCGAAGCACCACGGGCTTGACCGCCACGTCCGGCGGCATCAGCTCGCCGCGCCCGTTGAGAATGTTGAGCGGCGGCAGGCGCACATCGCCGGTGCCGCCGTCGCCGCGAATGCCGGTCGAGTTCGACTGGCTGACGACGCGGCGCAGCATGTCGACGAAGGTGCCGGAAATCGGCAGGTTCGACCAGGTGGCGTCGGAGCTGACATGGAACAGAACGATCCAGCCCGCATCGCGCCGTTCGGCGGTCACCAGCGGCGTGCCGTCATCCAGCGCCGCCCAGGTCTTGGCCTCAAGATCGAAATCCTGCAACGCCAGGACCTGACGCTGCACCGTCACTTCCTTTGGCGGCTCGAGGCCGAAGAATGGGCGAGCCGCGCTCGAAAGGCGCGACGGGCTTGGGCGATTCCCACGATAGCGCGCCGCCCAGGCTACGGTCGCCTTCGCGCAGGCGCACCGGCAGCAGCGCCGAATTCCCGGCAGCCGCCAGCCTTGGGCCGGCGAAGCGGATGAGCATGCCGCCCTTGGCGATCCAGTCGGAAAGCGTCTTCTCGGTCTCTTCCGGAATGGTTCCGACATCGGCGAGCACCAGCGCCGACACGCCCTGCCCGATGAGTTCCGGCACGGCGGTGGCAAGGTTCGGCGTGGATGCCTCGCGCACGTCGCCAAAGGGCGAAAGCGCCTTGCCGATGTAGTAGAGCGGCGCAAGCAGTGGCTGCGAAACATCCGCCGCCTCGCCGGAAATGAGGCCGACCAGCCTGCGCCGGAAGCGGTCGTCGAGAAGCTGCACCGCTCCCGCGCTCTTCATTTCCGTGACGGAGATGCGCACGATCTGGTTGCGCAATTCGACCGGCTCGTCCAGCCGGAACTGCGCGTTGTCTGCGCCCGGCTCGAACGTCACCGTCCGCCGCGCCAGCGGCAGTCCTTTCAGATCGAATGCCTCGACGGTCACGGCGGAGGCTTCAGGCGACGGGGTGCGCAGCACCGTTCCGGTCATTGCGTCGGGGTCGTTGCGGACAGTGTCGAGGGCAACGATGCGGTCGGTCCGGGCGGCTATGACCGAACGCTGGCCGCCCGCGTTTGCCATGGCTGCGGCAAGACTGTCTGTTCCGGTGCGGGAAAGCCCGTCCGAAAGCAGGAACACAGAGCCGGGCGATGTTTCGGAAATCAGGCGCGAAAGCGCTCCGGCTGCTGCCGCGTGGTCCGGCTTGAGCGGCTTGGGTTCCATGCCGGACAGGATTGCCCGCGCCGCGGCGGCATCCATCGGCTGCATCGCGGACGGATCGAGCCCCGCCGTCTCGACGAAAGCGACGGTGCGGCTTGCGGTCTCCGCCTCGCCCACGAGGGCGAGCGCCGCGTCGCGCCTGTCTTCCCAGTCCGGCGCCGAGGCCCAGCCATTGTCGAGGACGATGGCGACCGGCCCTTCCCCGGCAAGCTTGGCCGCGCGCGGGTTGAGCACGGGACCTGCCATTGCGAGGATTACCAGCGCCGCCATCAGCAGGCGAAGCAGCGTCAGCCACCACGGGCTCTTCGCCGGCGTCTCTTCCTTGCGCACCAGCCGCGCCAAGAATGGCCAGCGGCGGAAAAAGCTCGGTCTGCGGACGCGGCGGCGTCAGGCGCAGCAGCCACCAGATGACCGGCAGCAGCACCAGCGCGGTCAGGATCATCGGAGTGGCGAAGGCGAGCGGCAGGCCAAGCATCAGCGCGTTCCCCTGCCCTGCGTCATGTGGACATGCAGCGATGCGAGCGCCTGCGATGCCAGCTTGTCGGTATGGTGCAATGTGTGGCTCCACGAGAAGGAACGGGCGAGCGCACGCACTTCCTCGATATGCTGCGAGAACAGCGCGCCATAGCCCGATTTGAGCGCCTGCGCATTTCCGGCCGTCAGCCTCTCGCCGGTCTCGGGGTCGGTGAATTCGACGCGGCCCGCATAGGGGAAATCCTCCTCGGCCGGATCGACCACCTGCACCAGATGGCCTCGCGCGCCGTTGCGCGCCATCGAGCGGATGCGGTCGGCAATCTCGTCCAAAGGCTGCAGGAAATCGGAGATCAGAACGACGTCGCTGTGGTTCCGCACTTCGGTGCCGGCCGGAAAGCGCGTCTGCGGCGGCATGGCGATCAAGGCTTCGCCAAGCCTTTCGGCGGCGTGCCGGCTGGTGATCGGTCGCGAAACGCCGAGCCAGCCAAGGCGTTCGCCACTGCGCGCAAGCAGTTCGGCGAGCGCGAATGCAACGACCAGCGATCGCGACTGCTTGGACACGCGCGCCGTCTGCGACTTGAACAGCATCGAAGGCGATTCATCCACCCACAGCCAGACCATGTGCGCGGCCTGCCATTCGCGGTCGCGGACATAGACATGGTCATCGCGCGCGGAGCGGCGCCAGTCGATGGCGGCCATGTTCTCGCCGGGCACATAGGGCCGGAACTGCCAGAAATCCTCGCCGATGCCGCGCTTGCGACGCCCGTGCCAACCGGCAAAGACGTTGCTGGCGACCTTGCGCGCCTCGACCAGCAGGTCGGGAATGAGCGCTGCCCGGGCGCGGGCGCGCGCCATCGTCTCGCGGCTGGTCTCGCGCGGTGCGGCACTCCCGATAGGCGGGCTCAAGCGCGATGCTCCCGTTCGCCTGCCGTCATCAACCGATCCGCTTCTTTCGTTCCGAGATGACGTCCCGGACGGTGACCCGGTTCTCCGCGGCACGGGCGGCGAAGGAAAGCTGCATGCGGTGCTGCAGCACCGGCTCGGCCAGCGCCAGAACATCGTCGACCGATGGCGCAAGCCGGCCCTGCAACATGGCGCGGGCGCGCACGGTCAGCATCAGGGCCTGGCTGGCGCGGGGTCCCGGACCCCAATCGATATAGGCATCGTACTCATCCTTGACGCCGCCGGGCCGCGCGGAGCGGACGAGTTCGAGGATGGCCTCGACGACGCTGGCGCCGGCGGGAATGCGCCGAACCAGCGTCTGGAGTTCCTGCAGATTCTTGGCCGTCAGCACTTCCGCGGTCCTGAGATTCGGTGATGCCCGTCGTCTCGAACAGGATCTGCCGCTCCGCCTGCAGGCTCGGATAAATCACGTCGATCTGCATCAGGAACCGGTCGAGCTGGGCTTCCGGCAGCGGATAGGTGCCTTCCTGTTCCAGCGGGTTCTGGGTCGCGAGCACGTGGAACGGCGCGCGGCAGGTCGTAGCGCTGGCCGGCGATGGTCACATGATATTCCTGCATGGCCTGCAACAGCGCGGCCTGGGTGCGCGGGCTGGCGCGGTTGATTTCGTCGGCCATCAGCAGCTGGGCGAAGATCGGACCCTTGACGAACTGGAACGAACGGCTGCCGTCGGGCTCGGTGCGCAGGATTTCCGTGCCCAGAATGTCGGACGGCATCAGGTCCGGCGTGAACTGGATGCGCTGCTCGGCGAGGCCAAGCACGGTGCCGAGCGTCTCCACCAGCTTGGTCTTGGCAAGGCCCGGCAGGCCGACCAGCAGGCCGTGGCCGCCGGAAAGAATGGTGATGAGCGCCCGTTCGACGACATCCTCCTGGCCGAAGATGACCTTCGCGATGGCTTCGCGCACGCGGGCGACATCGCTTACCGCCTTTTCGGCCGCCGCGATGATCTCCTTTTCTTCGGTCTTGGAAAGGGTGCGGTCTATCGCGCTCATGCTTTGCTCCATGGTGGGCCGGACTGGCTTTTAGCCTTCCGTTCAGGCTTAAGACCGGAAAGGGAGACAATTGTGGCGTTGGCCAAGGCATTATCATGGTAGGCGCAAGCCTCCCAATTACAAGTTGTTCAACTTGCCATTCATGCCTGCGGGGGTATCTTTCCAAAGATGGAAAACGAAACACGATCATCTGGCAGGCGACAAAGGCGGGGCGTCGGGCCTTGCCGCCCTGATCGAGCGGGCCGGCGCGTCTGGCAAGGGGCTTCCCCCGGTCGAGAAATGGAATCCGCCGTTTTGCGGCGACATCGACATGGAAATCCGGCGCGACGGCACCTGGTTCTACCTGGGCACGCCGATAGGCCGCATGCCGTTGGTAAAGCTGTTTTCGAGCGTCCTGCGCAAGGACGAGGACGGCAAGACCTATCTCGTGACGCCTGTGGAAAAGATCGGCATCCGGGTCGAGGACGCGCATTTCCTTGCCGTGGAGATGAACGCGCATGCCGAAGACGGCGAGCAGGTGCTCACTTTCCGCACCCAGACAGGCGATCTGGTCGAGGCGGGAGCCGACCATCCGCTGCGCTTCGAGACCGCCAGGGGAAACGATGGCGTGAAGCCCTATCTGCGCGTACGGGGGCGGCTCGATGCGCTCATTTCCCGCCCGGTAATGTACGAACTTGTCGGCCTCGGCGAGGAAATGGAAATCGGCGGCAGACTGATGTATGCGGTCAGGAGCAAAGGAGAGGTTTTCCCGATCATGCCGGCGGACGAGTTGTCGCGCCGCTTGTCGGAAGCCTGAAAGCCCCGCGAAAAATGCTGGAAACCAGATTGCGCCCGGACCTTGCCCGCTTCGCCTCCGACGATCTGCGCCGGCTTGCGCGTGAGCGGTTGGCTGTCGAACTCGCGGACACGCAGGGCGATCACATCCACAGTCCCGGCTATGCCGACTGGGTGGTGCCGCGCGCGGTCAAGCCGGCGGCAGTTCTCATCCCGTTCGCAGAGCGCGCGAACGGGCTGAACATCATCCTGACCAAGCGCCTCGACAATCTGCGCTCACACTCCGGACAGGTCGCATTCCCGGGCGGCAAGATCGATCCGGAGGACCAGAGCCCGGAGGCGGCTGCCCTTCGTGAAGCGCAAGAGGAAATCGCCCTCGACCCGGCGCTCGTCGAGGTTCTCGGCCGGCTGCCCGACTATTTGACGGGTTCCGGCTACAGGATTGCGCCGATACTGGGCATGATCGACCCGCGTGGCGCAAATGACGGCAAACCCTGCAGGAGGTCGACTACATCTTCGAAGTGCCGCTGGCCTTCCTGATGGAGCCGTCGAACCACCACCGTGGCAGCCGCATGTTCCAGGGCGCCGAGCGGCAATTCATCGAGATGCCTTACGGCGAGCACTACATCTGGGGCGTGACGGCCGGCATCCTGCGCCTGCTGCACGACAGGCTGTTCGCTTGAAAGCGCCAGGCAGCCTTTCCACGGAACAGTCCGGCTTTCTGCGCGACCCTGCGCTGATTGCCATCATGACGGCGGTGGAGGATGCGGGCGGCGAAATC
Source organism: uncultured Alphaproteobacteria bacterium (assembly GCA_963846345.1). Lineage (GTDB taxonomy): Bacteria > Pseudomonadota > Alphaproteobacteria > Rhizobiales > Rhizobiaceae > BOKV01. The sequence continues at coordinate 28,969 of CAWJVP010000005.1, read as the reverse complement.
CGCGTCAATGGCGGGGCGATTCGAAATGCGCTGCTGGGCGAGGCAATCACCGATGTCGATCTTTCGACTACGCTGGTCCCATCGCATGTCACGGATGTGCTGCTGCGGGCGGGGATCAAGGTCGTCCCGACCGGCATCGACCACGGCACGGTGACGGCGGTTTCAGGCGCCAAGGGGTTCGAGATCACCACTTTGCGCGAGGATATCGAGACCGATGGCCGCCATGCGGTCGTCCGGTTCGGCACGGATTGGGTGTCGGATGCGCAACGCCGCGACTTTACGCTCAATGCGCTCTATTGCGACCGCAATGGCCGGATTTTCGATCCACTTGGCGGCTATGGCGACCTCATGGCCCGCCGGATCCGGTTCATAGGCGACCCTGCGGCGCGCATCGCCGAAGACCGGCTGCGTATCCTGCGCTTCTTCCGCTTTTTCGCCTGGTACGGCCATGGCCGGCCGGACGCCGAAGGATTGAAGGCGTGCGTGCGTGCCAAGGACGGGCTGACCGGATTGTCCGCCGAGCGGGTCTGGCACGAATTCCGGCGATTGCTGGCGGCGCCTGATCCGGTTCGCGCCGTTCTTTGGATTCGAACCGCCGGCGTGCTCGACATCGTACTTCCGGAAAGCCGCAACTGGGGCGCGGACCTCATTCCGCGCCTGGCAGCGACGGAAAAGTCGCTTGGTTGGCGGCCCGACCCGTTGCTGCGCCTGATGGCGATGATCCCGCCCCGCATCGAAACGGTCAAGGCATTGGCGGAACGGCTCAAGCTTTCGAATGCCGAAGGCGCGCGCCTGCTTGCCTGGGCCAACGCAACGCTGCCGAAGACGGGCACCGAGGCAGGCGAACTTGCAAAGATTCTCTATCGCGGCGACCCGATGGCGATCCTGGACCGCTTGCGGCTGGAGCGTGCGCGCCTGCAGGAAGCGCCCGGCGAAAAGGATGAATCCGAGCGGCGAGAGCGCGAGGCGATGATCGCGCGCGCCGCGAAATTCCAGCCGCCCGGCCTTCCCGCTCAAGGGCAAGGATCTGATCGCAGCCGGAATGAGCCCGGCCCGCAAATGGGCAAGCGCCTTGCCCTGCTCGAGGACCGATGGATCGAGAGCGGCTTCAAGCTGGACAAGGCGCAACTTGCTGGAGATGGCACTCCGGCGACTGAGCCTCAGGCGGCCTCGTCCTGCGCTGGCCGGATGCGCTTCTTGATCGCTTCCACCATGCTTTCGCGGATGATCTGCTCGCCATGCACGCCGCGCATGTGCTCGACAGCGCTCTTGACGATCTCTGCCTCGTCGTCGTTGCGGGTGTGCCAGTCACATCCCGGCACAAGGGTTCCGCACTGAAATTCCTTCATGGCCTTTCTCCCGGTTTCCCCCCGAGTTGAACGGCTGACAGTTTACATAAGGAATGGGGCAGTGACGGGGCAGTTCAAGGCCAGCGGACGAGCGGCGGCATGGACGAGAGGATGGAATCGACATTCCCACCCGTTTTCAGGCCGAACACCGTGCCGCGGTCATAGAGCAGGTTGAACTCGACGTAGCGGCCACGCTGGACGAGTTGCGCCTCGCGCTCCGCCTCGGTCCATTCCAGGTTCATGTTCCGCCGCACGATCACCGGATAGACCACGTTGAACGCGCGGCCCACATCCTGCGTGAACGCGAAATCCGCCGTCCATCCGCCCTTGTCTTCGGCGGAATGGAGGTAATCGTAGAATATGCCGCCGACGCCGCGCATCTCGCCGCGATGCTTGAGATAGAAATACTCCTCGCACCATTTCTTGAAGTCGTCATACGACGCCACGGCGCCATGCCGGTCGCAGACGAACTTCATCGCCTTGTGAAATGCCTGCGTGTCGGGATGTTCCTGCGTCCGCCGCTCGGCCAGCATCGGCGTCAGGTCGGCGCCGCCGCCGAACCAGTGACCGGTCGTCACCACCATGCGGGTGTTCATGTGGACGGTCGGAACATGCGGGTTCCACGGATGGGCGATCAGCGAAATGCCGGACGCCCAGAACCGCGGATCGTCCTTCGCACCGGGGATCTGCCCGCGGAACTCGTCGCTGAACTCGCCATATACGGTCGAGGTATGAACCCCTACCTTCTCGAACACGCGGCCGCGCATCAAGGACATGACACCGCCGCCGCCCTCGCCGTCGCGGCGCCATTCCGACCGCTCGAAGCGGCCTGCTTCAAGCTCGCTTCCCGGTCCGGCCAGCTCGCCTTCAAGCTCCTCGAACTTTGCGCAGATCTGGTCGCGCAGGCTTTCGAACCAGGTACGGGCGGCGAGTTTCTTTGCCTCGATATCCGCCGGCAGCCCCTGCGGCACGTTGGGACGAAAACCGGACATGCTTGCTTATACCATCCTTGTATCGACGCATTGATGCGTCATTCCTCGAGCCTCACCGCCGCACGACAGCAAGCCTTTCCAAGGCATTATCAGGTGGATTGCGCAGATTGCAAGCAACCACCGCCACTTGTCCGCATTCTACTTGACGCAAACACCTTTGAAGGCGCAGCATTTCCACCGGAAATGTGAGGAACTGTCAGATGTCGGGTGATGACAGAAAACATAACTTCACCGGCCAGGCGCTTCGCAATCATGCCCGCGTCGAGAAAATGCGCGAGGCGAACCGCGATTGGAAGGCCCGTGCGCCATCGCGCGAAGGCCTTCCACCCTCGACCTTGTGGAAGCGCGAAAGCTGGACCTTGCCGCGCGAAGAGGCCCGCAAGCAGGCCCGGGCATTCCTGAAGAAATACCCGCGGGCGGCCTATTGGAGCGAGGTCGAAAGCTGGCGCGTGCTCGAGGGCGACATCATCGAATTCACCATGCGAAGGCTGCCTACCGCCGACTGAACGCCGGCGGCAGGCCACTCCTTACGCGTCGATATTGCCCGGCGATGGCCAGCAGCCGGTTTGCCGCGGACACGATTGCTTCCAGCGATGCGGCGACGATGTTCTTGTTGATGCCGACGCCGAAGAGTTTTCCGCCCGGCGCTTCCACTTCCATGTAGCAGATGGCCGCCGCGTTCGAGCCGCGCTGCAGCGAGTGTTCGGAATAGTCCGCAACCGACTGAGCGGCAGGTCGAGATGGCGCGACAGCGCATCGACGAAGCCGTCGATCGGCCCGGTGCCGCGCCCCGTGATCTTCATCGGCACGCCATTGTCGATGATTTCCGCCTCGAGCATGCGCACGCCTTTCGCTTCCGGATCCGGGATAGGTCTGGTGATCGACGAAGCGGATGCGCGCATCGGGCTGTTCGACATAGGCCTTGAGGAACTCGCTCGTGGATGCGCCGGCACGGCAGCTCCTTGCCTTCACGGTCGGTGATCGCCTGGATGACCTCGCGGAACTCCACCTGCAGCCCGCGCGGCAGGTTGATGCCGTAATCCTCCTGCAGGATGTAGGCGATGCCGCCCTTGCCCGACTGCGAGTTGATGCGGATGATCGCCTCGTAGGTGCGCCCGACATCCTGCGGATCGATCGGCAGGTAGGGCACTTCCCACAGCTCCTTGTTGGCCTTGCGATAGGCCTTCATGCCCTTGTTGATCGCATCCTGGTGCGAGCCGGAAAACGCCGTGTAGACCAGTTCGCCGACATAGGGGTGGCGCTCCGGAATGACGCAGCTGGTTCGAATACTCGTAGACCTCCTTGATCCGGTTGATGTCGGAGCAGTCGAGCTGCGGATCGACGCCCTGCGTGAACATGTTGAGCGCCAGCGTCGACGATGTCGACATTGCCGGTGCGCTCGCCATTGCCGAACAGCGTGCCCTCGACGCGGTCCGCGCCCGCCATCAGGCCGAGTTCGGTCGCCGCGACGCCGGTGCCGCGATCATTGTGCGGATGCAGCGAGATGATGATGTTCTCGCGGTTGTCGAGATTGCGGCACATCCATTCGATCATGTCGGCATAGATGTTGGGCGTCGACATTTCGACCGTCGCCGGCAGGTTGAGGATCAGCTTGTTGTCGGCCGTCGGCTGCGATGATCTCGGCTCACCGCATTGCAGATCTCCAGCGCATACTTCGAGTTCGGTGCCGGTGAAGCTTTCCGGCGAATATTCGAAGCGGTAGCCGCCGCCGGCCTTCGCCGCCATGTCGGTGATCATCTTGGCTGCGTCCGTCGCGATCTGCTGATGCCGGCACGATCCTTGCCGAACACGACGCGGCGCTGCAATTCGCGAGGTCGAATTGTAGAAATGGACGATCGGCCGGTGCGCGCCCTGCAGCGCCTCGAAGGTGCGGGTGATCAGTTCCGGCCGGCACTGCACCAGCACCTGCAGCGAAACGTCCGCCGGCACGTTGCCCTCTTCGACGCACCAGCGCGCAAAGTCGAAGTCGGTCTGCGAGGCGGAGGGAAAGCCGATCTCGATTTCCTTGAAGCCCATGTCGAGCAGGAGCTTGAACATGCGCTCCTTGCGGTCCTGCCCCATCGGGTCGATCAGCGCCTGGTTGCCGTCGCGAAGGTCGACCGAGCACCAGACCGGAGGCGTGGTGATGACCTTGTCAGGCCAGGTCCGGTCCTTGATCGGGATTTGCGGGTAGGGTTGGTACTTGCGTGCAGCATTGTGCATCGTCTTGGTTGCCGTGTCGGGCATGGGCTTTGTCCGTTTCTTCGGCGCGCGATCCGGCAGGATGCGTTCGCCATTCAGTTTCAGGTTTTGTGAAGAGGGGGCAGGCCGCATGGCGGCGAAATCGACCGCCGGGCGCCCCGCTAGAAACGGGCCCGACGGCCGCCGGTAAGGCGAAGCAGCGCCAGCGCGCGCAATTTTCCGGTCATGTTCATGGCAGTGACCATAATGGCAGGTGCGGGCCGCTGCAAGCGCCTTTAGGCAGGCCTTGCGCCGGCGCGGCTCTGGACCACCAGCGTGCGTACGAAAGCCAGCACGAACAACCCGGTCATGATGACGACGATGGTTGGCGCCGGCGCGCTGTCGATGATGAAGCTGAGCCAGATGCCGGCAAGGCTGCTGCCGGCCGCGATCGCTACGGCGACGGCCAGCATCGACGAAAAACGCCGCGTCAGGAGAAAGGCAATCGCACCTGGCGCAACAAGGAACGCCACGGCGAGGATGATGCCGACGGCCTTGAGCGCGCCGACAACGACCAGCGAGATCGCCGCGAGCATGGCGTAGTGCATCACCCGCACCGGCAGGCCTATGGCGCGGGCATGCTGCGCGTCGAAGCTGGCGGCCAGCAGGTCGCGCCATTTGAAGGCGAGGAAACCGGCGACGACCACGGCAATTGCCGCGGTCTCGATCATGTCGGCCTGCGACACGCCAAGCATGTCGCCGAAAAGGATGTGATCAAGATGCAGATTGGTGGGCACCGCAGCATAGAGCACGATGCCGAGCCCGAACATGCCCGAGAAGACGACTCCCATGACGGTGTCCTCCTTGACGCGGCTGTTCTCCTTCAAAAAACCCGTCGCCAGCGCGCAGATCATTCCAGCGGCGAAGGCGCCAAGCGCCAGCGGCAGGTTGAGGATATAGGCGATCACGATGCCGGGCAGCACCGCATGGCTGACGGCATCGCCCATCAGCGACCAGCCCTTCAGCACCAGGTAGCACGACAGCATCGCCATCGGCACGGCGATGAGCAGCGTGATCGCGAAAGCGTTCAGCATGAACGGGTACTGGAACGGCTCGAACAGCATCGCCATCATGCCGCGCCACCTCCGGCCAGCGCTTCCCTCGTCCTGGCGCGCGCTGCAAGCCAGCCATGCTTGGGCGCAAAGAGGAACGCGGCAAGAAAGATCAGCGTCTGCAGCACCACGATGATGCCGCCCGTCGCGCCATCGAGGAAATAGCTGGCATAGGCGCCCGCGAAACTGGTGAGCGTGCCGACGGCCACGGAAATCAGGATCACCCGAGGGAACCGGTCTGAAAGCAGATAGGCCGTCGCGCCGGGCGTCACGACCAGCGCCACGACCAGGAACGCGCCGACCGTTTGCATGGCCGCAACGGTGGACGCGGCCAGCAGCGTGAAGAACAGCACCCGCATGTGGTCGGGATTGATGCCGATGGACCGCGCATGGTTCGCGTCGAAGAACGCCACCATCAGGTCCTTCCACTTGAGCGTCAGGATCGCCAGCGAAACGCCGCCGATGATGGCAAGCTGGACAATGTCGCCCGGCGCAATGGCAAGAACGTTTCCAAGCACGATGGTCTGCACGTTGATCGGCGTCGGCGACAGCGACACCATGAACAGCCCGAGGCCGAAAAAGCCCGTGAAGATGAGGCCGATGATCGCGTCCTCGCGCAGCTTGGTGCGCTGGTTGATGAACAGCATCGCGCCTGCTGCGAGCCCGCCGGACAGGAATGCCCCGATCGAAAACGGCAAGCCCAGCATGTAGGCGCCGGCAACGCCCGGAACGATGGAATGGGACAGCGCATCGCCGATCAGCGACCAGCCCTTGAGCATCAGGTAGGCGGAAAGGAAGGCGCAGACGGCACCGGTCAGCGCGCTGACCCACATGGCATTGACCATGTAGGAATAGGAAAATGGCTCCAGCAAATAGGCGGTCATGGCCTACTTCCCGTCCTTTTCGCCATAGATGACGAAGGGCCGCTCGTCGTCGGACAGGACCGTGACCTGCCGCGCGTCCTCGTCGTCATGCAAGTTGCGCCCCGCTGAGCACGTAGTGGCGCAGCGTGCCGCCAAAGGCGGTCTGCAGGTTGGCCTGGGTGAACACCTCTTCCGTCGGTCCCGAGCGCGAGGATGCGCCGGTTGATCAGCACGGCGCGGTCGCAGAATTCCGGCACGCTGCCGAGATTGTGCGTGGAGACGAGCATGACCTTGCCTTCGTCGCGCAACTCCCGCAGCAATTGCGTGATCTGCTCCTCGGTCGTGACATCGACGCCGGTGAACGGCTCGTCGAGCAGGATCACCTGCCCCTCCTGCGCCAGCGCGCGGGCAAGGAACACCCGCTTGCGCTGGCCGCCGGAAAGTTCGCCGATCTGGCGCTTGCGATAGGCTTCCATGCCGACGCGCGCCAGTGCCTCGTCCACCTTCTGCGCGATCGACCGGGCGCGTCTGCCGCAGCCAGTTCATGTGGCCATAGCGCCCCATCAGCACCACGTCCTCGACCAGGACCGGGAAGTTCCAGTCGACCTCCTCCGCCTGCGGAACATAGGCGACGAGGTTCTTGCGTCAGCGCCTGTGCGCCGGGCATGCCAAGGATGCGAACGCTCCCGCCCGCCACGGGCACGAAACCCATGATCGCCTTGAACAGCGTCGACTTGCCCGAACCGTTGACGCCCACCAGCGCCGTTATCGTGCCGCGCGGGATCGAGAACGTTGCGTGCGAAAGCGCCGTCAGTCCGTTGCGATAGGTGACCGTCACGTCCTCGACATCGAGGCCCGGACCGGCTTGCACTTGTGATGGGGTGACGCGTTCAAGCATGGTTGTTACTGCACCACCGCGCCGGAAAGTCCGTCCACGATGGTTTGCGTGGTGACCTTGAGAAGGTCCGCATAGGTCGGCACCGGGCCGTCCGCATCGCTGAGCGAATCCACGTAGAGCACGCCGCCATAGGCGATGCCGGTTTCGCGCGCCACCTGCTGGGCCGGGTCTGGCGGGACGGTGCTTTCCGAGAAGATCACCGGCACGTTGTGCTCGCGGATCTGGTCGATGACCCGCCGCACCTGCTGCGGGGTGCCTTGCTGGTCGGCATTGATCGGCCAGATGAAGAGTTCGTTCAGGCCGAGGTCCCGGGCGAGATAGCTGAACGCCCCTTCCGAGGTTGCAAGCCAGCGCTGGCCTTGCGGTATGGTGGCGATCGCCGCGCGGATCGGTTCGGCCAGCGCCTTCAATTCCGCGCCGTATCGCGCAGCGTTTTCCGCATAGACCGCCGCATTTGCCGGATCGGCCTCGCTCATCGCCTTGCGGATGTTCTCGACATAGATGAGCGCGTTGTCGATCGACATCCAGGCATGCGGATTGGGCTTGTCCTTGTACGGCCCCTCGCCTATCCCGATGGGCACGACGCCGTCGCTGACCACCGCCGACGGCACGTCACGCAGATTGGCAAAGAATTTCTCGAACCAGGCCTCGAGATTGAGCCCGTTCCATAGCACCAGGTCCGCGCCCTGCGCCTTGACGATGTCGCGCGGCGTCGGCTGGTAATTGTGGATCTCTGCACCGGGCTTGGTGATCGAATTCGATATCCGCCGCGTCGCCCGCGACGTTGCGCGCCATGTCGGCAATCACCGTGAAGGTGGTTACAACCTTCAGCCGCTCGGCCGCGATTGCGCCATGCGGCATGAGAAAACTCGCGGCGACCAAGGCAGCCACCAGCACTCTTGCGGAAAACACGCGGACATCGGGGATACCCATGCGCCACCTTGTCTTTGTTGCGACTAAGTTGCAACTGCAAAAGTAGGCAATACTGCTTTCTTGTCAAGCCAGATGCGAATAGGTCGCAACTGGACTTGAACCATCCCCGAAAGAAGACGGGCGCCGCAGCGCCCGCGTTTCGAATTGCACTACAAACTCATGCAACGCGCTCGCCTGCCTCGCGGCTGTTTCGGCGTTTCGTCAGATGCGCGACGACATTCTCGATCATCCGCATGCCGGCCTCGCCGCCAAGGCTCATGATCGATTCCGGGTGGAACTGCACCGCCGCCACCGGCTCGCTTCGGTGTTCGATCGCCATGACGATGCCATCCGACGTTTGCGGCCGTGATGGTGAAGTCCTTTGGCAAGCGCACCGGATCGGCGAAGATCGAATGGTAGCGCCCGACGGTCACCTCCTTGTCGAGGCCGGAGAAGATGATGCCCGGCTTCATGATCTTGATGCGCGACGGCTTGCCGTGCATCGGACATCGCCAGTTGCCGCAACTGGCCGCCATAGGCTTCGGCCAGCGCCTGCAGGCCAAGGCAGACGCCGAAGATCGGCAGACCGCGCTGGCGCGCGGCCTTGATGGTCGCGGCGCAGTCGAAATCCTTCGGTGTGCCCGGACCCGGGCGACAGCACCACCAGGTCGGGCTTCGATCCGTTCGAAGACTTCCGCCGGCACCGGCGAGCGCACCGTCGTCACCGTCGCCCCGGTCTGGCGGAAATAGTTCGCCAGCGTGTGCACGAAACTGTCCTCGTGGTCGACAAGCAGGATGTTCACCCCCTCGCCGACCCGCGCCACTGAACGCTTGGCGCCCGCCTCGTTGCGACTTGCCCGCCTCGCGCACCGCCGCGAGCATGGCCGAGGCCTTGAGCTCCGTCTCGTGCTTCTTCCTCTACCGGATCGGAATCGTAGAGCAGCGTCGCGCCGGCGCGCACCTCGGCAATGCCGTCCTTGAGGCGCACCGTGCGCAGCGTCAGCCCGGTATTCATGTCGCCGTTGAAATGCACCATGCCGATCGCACCGCCATACCAGGCGCGCGGGCTCTTCTCGACTTCCTCGATGTAGCGCATCGCCCACAGCTTCGGCGCGCCGGTCACCGTCACCGCCCATGCATGCGACAGGAAGCCGTCGAAGGCATCCATGTCGGCGCGCAGGCGTCCCTCGATGTGGTCCACCGTGTGGATGAGCCGCGAATACATCTCGATCTGGCGGCGGCCGATGACGCGAACGCTGCCCGGCTCGCACACGCGGCTCTTGTCGTTGCGGTCGACGTCCGAGCACATGGTAAGCTCGGACTCGTCCTTCTTCGAATTCAGCAGCTTGAGGATCTGCTCGGAGTCCTCGATCGCGTCGCGCGCCGCGCTTGATGGTGCCGGAGATCGGGCAGGTCTCGATCCGCCGGCCGACGACCCGCACGAACATTTCCGGCGACGCGCCGATCAGGAACTCGTTGTCGCCAAGGTTGATGAAGAACGAATAGGGCGAGGGATTGATCTCCTTCAACCGCCGCGAAATCGCCGACGGCTGGGTGGTGCAGCGCTCGTAGAAGGTCTGGCCAGGCACCACTTCGAACAGGTCGCCGCGCTTGAACTTCTCCTTCGCCTTCTCCACGAGCCTCGCATATTCGCCTGGCTGGTGGTCGCCGCGCGGCGGGTCGATTTCGGCCCCGGTAAAGGGCTGGTCGGCCGTGCCGTGCGGCAGGCCGCGCGTCGTCTTGCCGCCGAAGGAATATTCGTAGTGGTCGTGCCAGGCGATGGCCTGGTGATGGTCCACCACCAGGATTTCGTCAGGCAGATACAACACGAGATCGCGCTGGCCCTGCGGGCGGGCGAGCTTCTTCTCGATGTGGTCGAACTGGAATGCAAGGTCGTAGCCGAACGCCCCGTAAAGGCCGAGATTTGCGTCTTCCTCGCTGAAGAAGAGGTCGACGATGGCTCGCACCACCGAAAAGACGGTCGGCGAGCGCGACCGGTTTTCCTCCGCCAGCACCTTTCCGGCTTCGGCCACCCTTATGTCGATGCGCGACTTCGCAACCGCCATGGAGGCGATATGCTCATGCCCCTTGAGATGCGCCGCAACCGCTTCAAGCAGCACTTCGCCCCGGCTGTTGTAGGCGATGATGGCGACGTCCCTGCCATTGGCCTCGATCCCCAGAGGCGGATCGACGATCGCCGTGTCCCAGCGCGTGTACCTGCCGGGATATTCGTAGTTGGACGAAAAGATCGCGCCGCGCCTGACATCGACGCGGTCAAGCGTGCGGGCTATCGCGGTCTTGTACTCGTCCGGCGTGCTTTGCCTGGAAACGGTAATGCCGCCCTTGGTTGTGTACTCGATGGTCTGCGATGTCATGGCCCTTCTTTCCCGCTTGCCCGCACGGGCCGAACCGGCAACAAAAAAGCCGCCGGGCGGTCCCTGGCGGCTTGACTTCCATACGCGCGCGAATGGTCGCGAGGCCGCCTCAGCGAACCTGCCACCACCAATTGCGCGCGCGATTGTTGTTCATGGCGCAATTCTTAGACGCGGAAGCCGCGGGGCGCAAGGGCCCGCTCGCGGAGAGATCGCACGGGAGGATGGGAGAGATCCGGACCGGGCGGTTTGGTCCGGATCTCCCCTCTCCCTCAACCAGCCGCAGGGACGCTGAAGACTGGTACACGTCGTGCCGTTTGATGCAGGGGGGTACGGCACGCTGTGTTCGGGACACGGCGGCATTGCCGTGTGTTGATCGATGTATATAACCTTAGGTTGTATATGTAAAGATCACTTTAACGTGCCGGTTGCACCCGAATCCGCTCAAAAACTCAAGCGTTTCAACGATTTATGTTTGATAAATTGCAGTTCCCCGCCTGACTTGCCGATGACTTGCAGGGAATGGCGAGGCGGCCCGATTCGCCGCCCGGCATCAGAGCGCAATGCCGCCTTCTGCATGGGCCTTGTGATCCGGCTCGACATGGATGGATATCCGCGCGCCGGGGATGTCGCGCCGAAGCGCATTCTCAATACGGTCGCACAGGATATGGGCGGCATCCACCGTCATGTCGCCTGAAACCACGAGGTGAAACTCGATGAACGTCGTTTGCGCCGAACGTCGCGAGCGAATGTCGTGGGCCTGCAAGGCACCCGCCCCCGATTCCGCGATGGCCTCGCGCGATCGCCTCCTGCGTTTCCTTGTCGGGCGCCATGTCCATCAATCCGGCTACAGACATCTTGAGCAGCTTGTAGCCCGACCACAGGATGTTGATCGCGACGAGCCCGGCAAGCAGCGGATCGAACCAGTAAAGCCCGGTCATTTGTGCCAGGAAGACGCCGACCAGCACCCCGGCCGAAGACAGCACGTCGGAAAACAGGTGCCAGCCATCGGATTCGAGCGCAGCCGAGCGCAGCGCCTTGCCCCGCGTGACCAGCACATAGCACCAGGCGCCGTTGAGCAGGCCGGCCGCGATGTTTGCGATATAGGCCGAGGGCGGCGGCGCGACGGGCGCCGCCTCGTTCCATGCATCGATGGACCGCTCGAAGATCGACCATGCGGCCGCGCCGATGAGCAGCGCCACCAGGAGCGCGACGAAATATTCAGCCTTGTCATGGCCATAGGGATGGTTTTCGTCGGCAGGCCGGGCGGCGTAGCGAACGGCGGCGAGCGCCGCGGCCGCGGTCACGACATTGACGATGCTTTCAACCGCATCCGAAAGCAGCGCAACGCTGCCGGAAAGCCAGGCCGCCACCGCCTTGAGGGCAAGCACGGCGATTGCCACCGCAATGCTGGCGGCGGCAATCCGGGTGGCGTTGCCGAAGACGGCCTGAGCTGCAGGATTCATGGCTGCCCTCGCTTTTCGAAGGGCAGCCGTTACGCGAAAGCCTGCCGAACCTCAAGGCCCGGCGGTCAGAACAGTCCTTCGATCTGGCCCTGCTCGTTGAGGAAGATCTTTTCCGACGACGGAACCTTCGGCAGGCCCGGCATGGTCATGATCTCGCCGCAGATGGCGACGACGAAACCGGCACCGGCGGAAAGCCGCACTTCGCGCACCGGCACGGCATGGCCGGTCGGCGCGCCGCGCAGGTTCGGATCGGTCGAGAAGGAATACTGCGTCTTGGCCATGCAGACCGGCAGATTGCCGTAGTCCGGCCTCTTCCCACGCCTTGCAGCTGGTCGCGGACACTCTTGTCGGCAATCGCCTCCGAACCGCGATAGATGCGCTTGACGATGGTGTCGATCTTGTCGAACAGGGGCATCTCGTCGGGATAAAGCGGCGAGAACTGCGCGGAGCCGCCTTCGGCGAGCTGCACCACCTTGTGCGCCAGTTCCTCGATACCGGCCGAACCATGCGCCCAGTGCTTGCAAAGGATGGCCTCGGCGCCCTGGCTTGCGACATAGTCCTTCATCGCCGCGATCTCGGCGTCGGTGTCGGTGACGAAATGATTGATCGCCACGACCACCGGCACGCCGAACTGCTTCACGTTTTCGATATGGCGGCCAAGATTGGCGCAGCCCTTCTTGACGGCATCGACATTCTCCGCGCCGAGGTCTTCCTTCTTCACGCCGCCATTCATCTTCATGGCGCGCACGGTCGCGACGATAACGGCCGCGGCAGGCTTGAGGCCGGCCTTGCGGCACTTGATGTCGAAGAACTTCTCGGCGCCAAGGTCGGCGCCGAAACCGGCTTCCGTGACGACATAGTCGGCAAGCTTCAGCGCCGTCGTGGTCGCAACGACCGAGTTGCAGCCATGGGCGATGTTGGCGAACGGGCCGCCATGCACGAAGGCCGGGTTGTTCTCCAGCGTCTGCACGAGGTTCGGCTGCATCGCGTCCTTCAGAAGCACCGTCATGGCGCCATCGGCCTTGAGGTCGCGGGCACAGACCGGGGTCTTGTCGCGCCGGTAGGCGACGATGATGTCGCCGAGCCGCTTTTCCAGATCCTTGAGGTCGTTGGCCAGGCACAGGATCGCCATGACTTCCGAAGCGACGGTGATGTCGAAACCGGCCTCGCGCGGATAGCCGTTGGCGACGCCGCCGAGCGAGCAGATGATTTCGCGCAGCGCCCGGTCGTTCATGTCCATGACGCGCCGCCAGACCACGCGGCGGGTGTCGATGCCGAGTTCGTTGCCCCAGTAGATGTGATTGTCGATCAGCGCCGACAGCAGGTTGTGCGCCGTGGTGATGGCGTGGAAGTCGCCGGTGAAATGGAGGTTCATGTCCTCCATCGGCACGACCTGCGCATGGCCGCCGCCGGCCGCTCCGCCCTTGACGCCGAAGTTGGGTCCGAGCGACGCCTCGCGGATGCAGACGATCGCCTTCTTGCCGATGCGGTTGAGGCCGTCGCCGAGGCCGACGGTCGTCGTCGTCTTGCCTTCGCCGGCCGGCGTCGGGTTGATCGCGGTCACGAGGATCAGCTTGCCGTCCTTGCCGCCGCGCTTCGACGCGATGAACTCGGCGGAAATCTTCGCCTTGTCATGGCCGTAGGGCAGCAGGTGCTCGTAGGGAATGCCGAGCTTCTCGCCGATGTCCTTGATCGGCAGTTTCTTTGGCGGCGCGCGCGATCTCGATGTCGGTCTTGAATTCGGCCATTTCGTTCCCCTTCTGGCGAAAAACGCCGGAGTCCCGGCGATCGGTTTAAATCCTGAATGGGACTTTCCTGCCGTTCAAAACAGGCCGTTCAATGCGGCAATTGCGACACGGCAGAAGTGTCACACGTTTGAGACACTCATGGTTGTAAATTTCAATTTACAGTTGTAACGTAAGTGACGCTTTTGGAGGCAAGCCTGATGTACGATCTCGAAATAGCAATGACGATCGCTTTCGCGATCGCCATCGTTTCGATTGCAGCGCTGGTCTAGGTGAAGTTGTGCCGGAGCACTGCTCCGGGACTAGCGGTCGAGAATATCGCGCATCTCGGTGATGTTCGAGCGCACCCGGAGCAGGTTGAAGCCCATGGTTGCCAGATGCGAAGGCATGATGAATGCCGACTCGTCGCCATTGGAAATGATCAGCGGCCGGATGTTGAGCGCCGATCTCAATTGCGCCGACAACTCGTCCCAGGTCCGCGTCAGGTTGCGCTCGGCGACAACGTCGCGGAAATCGGAACGCAGGCCGGACATGATGCCGTTGAGTGCGTAGAGCTGGCCATAGGCGAACCAGAACCGGTCATCGGCGCGCGGATCGAACCAGCCGGCGTCGCTGGCGCGAATCTGGTCGTTGAGGATGTCCGACGTGCTGCCGATCGTGCTCGACATCTGCTCCATGAAACGCAGCAGATTGTCGGCCCGCGGGTCGAACACGGCCCGGCATGCCTCAAGGTCGGTGTTGAACGCGTTGAAGTTACGGACGGCCTCGCGGTAGCGGGTCGGGGTCGGCGTGGTGAAGCCGAACGGGCTGAAGCGAGAAGTACCACAGGTCTTCCTTGTAGTAGATGTTCTCGCGCGCGTTCTGGAGATTCTGGTCGATCTGCGACGTGCCGCGAACGCGCCCAAGCCGGTCCACGCCCTCCTGGGCGGTACGCCGGATGATTTCGTTGATGCCGAGCTGGAACGCCGCCTTGTTGTCGAAGAACGGCGTGTACTTCCACGGAATTCCGAAGAAGCCGATCTTGGACGCGAACATCGACGGCACCCAGTGGTTCTGGTTGACGTTGAAGTCCACGAGGCTGGCAGCCGCCTGGATGGTGGCCGACTTGCCGCACGGGTTCTGCTGGCCTTCAGCCGGTGAACCTGGACGGGCTGCGTAGGCATCGAAGCCCATGCTTGCGACGTAGTCGGGATTGAAATTTACCCAGCGCTGCGTTTGCCAGAGGAAATAGGCATACATCCCTAGCCATACCAGCACGATCAGGCCGATCACGCCGCGCAGGATCCAGCCGCGCTTGGTGTACCAGCGGCCGGCCGCCATGAAGGGCCATAGCAGGATGGCGAAGACCCAGCCGATGCCGCGCCCGATCAGCGCAAAGACACGCGTGAAGAACTGGATGACCGGGTCAAGCATATTCACCCTTTCCGTGCGGGTCGTTTCCCGGCACAAGCAATGACTGGCGGATTTACTTGTAGAGGCGTCGCCTGAGCGCCTTCTTGTCGTTGAGATAGTTGTCGCGGATGTTCTTTACCACATGGTCGCGATAGTTTTCAGGCCAGGTTTCGTAGTCGCGATAGAAGCCCGGCTTGTTGAACACGAACCGTGTCATGTAGTCAAAGGGCAGATACTCCGAAATCAGACGATTTACGAGATAGAAATCGGCATGTTCCGGATTGGCGCGGCTGATCAGGAAGCGGTTCGCCGGATCGATCTCGTCCATGTCGATGCTGCCCCAGCCCGGCGCCTCGCGCTTGACCCAGTTCATCAGCGGCAGACGCCCGTCGCGCTCCACCAGCGCTGCATTTTTCGCCACCCAGGCGCTGGCCCAGCGCGAATCGACGCGCGAAAGGTCGGCCTTGGGATCGGCTTCCATCGCCATGAAGGTCGCCAGCATCAGCGCCCGGTCCTCGATGAGCCCGGATTTCTCAATCCATGATCCGCGCGGCGGATCGATGCGCCCGGTGCCTGCGAGGAATTCATAGACGCGCGCGTGATCCTTGATGTCGATATAGGCGACCTGCCAGGGCCGCGTGCGGCGGAACCCCTTTGCGGCCGGATTGCCGATGACCGTTGTCTGGCCGTCCTCGATGAAGATGTAGACGCCGCCGAAATGCGAGGTCCAGAAGGTGTTCTGCCGGAAAATCACCTCCTTGGGCACGAGTGCGTTCTCGCGGATGTCGCCGGTGGATTTGGCGTGCTCCGCCATCTTCTCGAGCATGGCGTTGTCGCGCCAGGCTTCCGGCTCCTTCAGCAGCCGGTCGATCATCAACTGCAGTTCGCTGGTCTTGCCAAGGAGATTTGTCGGCGTCGAGACGCGGAATTCGACCTGCTCGATCGACAGCAGATCCTCGATGTCCTTGACCTCGAAAACGCTGTCCTCGATCTCGCCGTAGAGCACGTCCTTGATGGTGATGGCGAAGAGCGCCTTCGCGTTCTTTTCGAAGAATTGGTAGAGCAGGTCTTCCGTGTTCGAAAACGCCGTGTTGATCACCGGCAGGTCGATCTGCTCCGGCGTCAGGATGATGAAGCGCCTGTTCACCCCGTTGGGGTCGAGATATTGCTGGTCGTCCAGAGCATCCGCGACTTCCGGCGAGAAGCCGGCCATGTCGATGCGGAACTTGTCGAGCTTGACCTTCTTCAGCGAAAGACCTTCCAGCGCCTGGTTGTAGCGCGCGACGAGATGCGGCTCGGAGACTTCCAGCAACTGGCCGTAGATGAGCTTGTTTTCAATCAGGCGCTGCATGTCTTCACTCGATCTCGCCGATCAGTATCAACGCCCTCGGCGCGTCCAGCGCGGGCAAGTTGGCGATCGAGCGTTGCGAGGGGCGCGTTCAGCCGCCGCGCCAGCTCAAGATAGCCTGCATCATAGACAGAAAGCGCATGGCGCTGTGACAATCCGAAAACCTCCGCACGCACCCGGCCTGCTTCAGTTGCTTCGCAAACGATGTCGAGGTCCGCCAGGTCCTCGAGGATGTCCTCTGCATCCTGGTATGACAGCCTCTTGCGACGAATTGCGATCGAAAGAACGTTCGCCACTTCCCACGTGAAGATACCGGGTGCGACGGCGCCTTCGTTGGCAATGCGATCCAGCACTGTGCTGGCGATTTCACTGTCCTCATCGGGCATGACGGCGGCAATGATCAAGGAGGCATCTACGACGAGAGTCACATCCGGCCTTCCTGGATCAAATCCTTGATGGACAGTCCATCGAGCATGTCTTTCGGCAGGGATTCGCGTCGCCTGCGAATGCGCTCGGCAGCCCTCTTTGCCCTTTCCGCGCGGTCGCCATCCACCGCTACTATGCGCGCAACAGGCTTGCCATGCCGGGTAATGGTGACTTCCCCGCCCTTCTCGACGCGTTCGATCAGCGTGCTGAAATTGTTGCGTGCTTCGAGAATTCCAACCTCGTCCACCTTCACCTCCTATTCTGGCCAGTCTGGCCAGAATATAAGCAAGACCTGTACATTTTACAATGAACCCGCCTTGCTGACCGCTTACCCGGCCCAGCTCCCGTCCGCCTTCATTTCGCCGATGCGCTTCACCGCCTTTTCGCGCTGCCGCTCGCGGCGGATGATGTCGTTGACCGCCGTATCGTCGGCCCGGTCGGAGTAGCGGAACTCGCTGTCGGCGTAGCGGTTGATCTCCTGCATCACCATTTCGATCGTGAACGGCCCGCGCAGTTCCTCGATCATCGCTTTCTTCTCGTCATACGGCTTGTGCATGAAGGTTTCGGGCTTCTCGAACCACTCGTCCGGCAGGTCGATATCCATGGCGCGCATCTTGATCGCGTCGGTGACGTTCTTGATGGCGCGGCCGGTAAAGCGCGGCTCGGCCTCCTTGATCATGTGCAGATATGTGCCGATGTCGACCATCGTCTTGAGCTCGCCATGCTCCTTGAGGAAGCGCTCGTAGACCGCCGCAAGCCCCTCCTCCTGCGGCTTCGAATGCTCCTCATAGGCTTCGCTCACCGCCTTCTTGATCGCCTGCGCCTCGAAAAGCGTGTGCTCGCCCAGCGGAATCTTGTGGTTCTTGCCGGCGAGCAGCGCGAAGATGTCGATGTAGTCCGCCCGTGTCTGCGGCCCGTCGACCAGCCACCGCGCGCCGGCGCGCTGGCGCAGCGCATCGTCGACATTTTCGGGATAGTTGGAGAACATGCCGAAGGAGCAATTGCCGCGCACCACCGTCTTGGCGCCGCCGAAGCTCTCCATCAGCACCGCCGGTGACTTCCTGCTGGCCGGCCGAGGCGCGGTCGTCGGAGCGCTTCGCCGCCACCTGGTCGATGTCGTCCACCGTGCCGAAGCCGATGGTGCGCGGATTGATGACGTTGTTGATGAACTGCTTGCAGTTCTGGCCCGACTTGCCCTGGTAGGACGAAATCTGGTCGACGCCGAAATTCTCGTAGGTGAAGCCGTAGCCGGCGATCTGGCAATAGTCGTGGATCAGGCCGGCGATCATCTGGATCAGGATGGTCTTGCCGGTGCCCGGCGCGCCGTCGCCGATGAAGGTGAAGAGGAACCCGCCAAGTTCCACGAACGGGTTGAGCTGCCGGTCGAAATCATAGGCCATCAGCATCTTGGCCAGCTTCATCGCCTGGTATTTGGCGATGTGGTTGCCGATGATCTCGTCCGGCTTCTTGAAGGTCATGACCAGCGGCTTGCCGCGCGCGCCCGGCGCCACGTCGAAACCGTTGAGTTCGAAACCGTCGCGGTCGACCCGCAGATGCGTCTGCTCGAATGCGCCAAGGCCGGAGAACCGCGCCTTGCGCGACAACAGATCCTCGATAGCCGCATCGGCCGCGGCGCGGATGCGCTGGCCAAGGACGACCTCGTCGGCAGAACCCTGCGCGGCCGCGTCGAGGCCGGCGACGAAGCCCTTCAGCGCATCGGTCGGCGTCGCGAAATTGAAGGCCGGCGCGCGCGACGTCGGATGTCGATTCCCCGTCGCCTTCCACCAATCTGCTTGATGTAGGCAGACGCCGCGAACGCCGCGACATAGGCCGAGGCTTCCATCAGCGAACGGAACTGGTCGGCCTCCGCGCCTTGCAGCACCGCCGACGCATTGCGCTGGTGCAGCGCGTCGAGGCCGGTCTGGCGGGCGAAAAGGTCCGACAACCGCCAGCGAAACCGCGATGGCGCGCCGCGTCTTGTAGAGGATGTTGTGCTGCGCCGGCGACATCATCGTGTCCTGCGGCGTGACCGAGGCCAGCGTCTTGGCGAACTCCACCTCGCGCGCAGATTTCACGCCCGGAGGTCGAAACCGTCGGCACGAAACGCCTGCCGCGTCCCCGCGATCTCGACGCCGCTTTCGCGCGGCGCTGCTTCGAGCAGCGTGAAGCGCGTGACGAGGCTTTGCGCCGCTGGCAGGTGCCTGGCGATATCCGCTTCCGAAAGCGCGGTCAGTCCGATGTCCATCGGTTCAAATCCTCCGCAGAACCTTGTCGCCCGAAATGATGTGCGTCTCGTAGCCGGCGAAGATCGTCTCCGCCTGCCCCTCGGCATAGATCGCCTGATAGGCCTCGTGCGGCACCAGCGCATGCCTCGCAATAGTCGGAAACGCCCATGCGCGCGGCTTCCAGATTGTCGGTATTGATGAAGAATTCCTCCTGCGGCGGCTGCGAACTCCACAGCCCGCGCTTGCCGGGCTTTTCGTTCATCGAATAGATTTCCTGCAGCGTCCAGGTCAGCATCCACTGGTTTTCCGGGCGCTTCACCTTCTGCAGCACCTTGTCGACGACCGCACCGTTGACGGTGATCTCCGAATGGTAGAACGGCCCAAGCACGAAGCGGCGCAACTGCTTGGGATGCAGCGTCGGAAAATCCTTGTCGAGGCTGGTGGCGATGGTCGCGAGCGTCAGCGAATAGGCCGAGTTCTTGTCGCAGAAATCGTCGAACTGGTGCGCCAGCGCCGGGTTGAGCAGGCCCTCCACCGGCAGCGGAATGTCGATGCCGCGCTTGAGCTTGCCGTCATCCACCAGCGTGTCGACCATGTCGGTCGAAGAATCCTCCAGCGATAGCGATGTAGACCATCGGCAGATTTGCCGTGCCGTCGTAATAGCCCCAATGGACGATGTAGTAAGGCCGGCTCGTCTTGGGGTTGACCGAAACCCGTATGGTGCGCGGCAGGCACAGCGGCGAGAAGTGCTTGCCGCTTTCAAGCGATGCCAGATATCGCCGCTCGGCCATGGTGCGTCTGCAGGGCGGTCGGCACGGCTTTCTTGGTCAGGATGAAATCCACCATTTCCTTGCGGATGGTGTCCTCGTCCGGCATGGCTGCGAGGCGCTTCTTCGCCTCGCGCCGGTCGTTCTCCAGTTCCAGCAGGTTCTGGATAGACCGGAAATCCGCTTTCCGCCCGCGAAATGCGGAACTTGTCGGCAAAGGCGATCCGGTCCTGCCAGCTGGTCAGCGAGCCGCGCAACCGGGCCAGATATTCCGTCACCACCGCGCCGATCAGGTCGTGCTTGTAGAGCGGGCTGTCCTGGTCGTTGAGCCAGGTGTCGAGCCCGTCCAGCGCACGGTTCATGGCGGCGAAATAGCGGGTCGCGGCTGTGTCTTGCGGCTCCATCGCTTTGCATAACGGCGCCGGTCAGGAGGCGACGTAGTTCGACGAATTGTGCTTTTGCAGCACGTCCTCGAAGCGGCGGGCGAAGGCGTCGTCGGCCAGCTTCTTGCGCCGCTGGATGTCCTTCGTCGACAGCATGTTCTTCTCGTGCAGTTCCAGAAGGTCGCCGATCTGGCTTTGCGGCCGCCGCGCCGATGCCTGCCATCGTCTCCTCGGCTGCGGTGTCGACCTTGTTGCCGAGCGTGTTGATCTTGTGCGCGACATCCTGCTGGGCGGCGGTCTTCGAGCGAGTCCTCCAGCGCCTTGTAGAGCACCACGCGCTGCTCGGTGTCGATCTCCAGCTTGTTGATCAGCGTCTGCTGCGCGGCAAGCTGGTTGTTGAGCGAGTCGACGAAGGTCTGGAACATCGAGGTATAGCGCTCCAGCGTCTGGCTTTCGGCCAGCAGTTCCTGCTCGCGCGCCTGCATCTTGTTGTATTCGGTGGCAAGCGTCGAGCGCTGGCTTTCCAGTTCCGCGCGCTGCTTCTGGTCGGTCGAGGCGGCGATCCGGTTTTCGAGGTCGAGAAGCATCAGGATTGAGCTCCTCGATGCGCGCCTGCGTCGCCTCAAGCGACTTGGAAGTCGTCTGCCGGCGGCTCGAGCACAGTCTTGAGGCTGGTTTCGGATGCCTTGTAGCGCGATTCCAGCGCCTGTTTCTGCGCCCTTCAAGATGCCGACGATCCGGTCGGACTTGGCGAGCAGTTCCTGCAGATTCGAAGCAAGCGACATGTTGCGCACGCGCTCCGAGCGCATCCGCTGCATCGACTGCTTGGAAAAGATGCCGACGAGCTTTTCCCACATCGAGTAGCTCTTCATGCTCTCGAACTCGGTGCCGAACACGTTCGTCGCGTCCTCGAGCCCGATGATCAGGTCGGCGATATTGCCTTCCATCACCTTCTGCTGCTTGAGCACGTCCTCGATGCGGGCATTCTCGATGTCGAAATCGACCTGCCCGATCGTTTCGGCCTTTGCGAGCTTGTCGAGAACCACGCCGGACTGCTCCAGCTTCTTCTTCATCTCCTCGACCGACTGGCGGGTCTTCTCGATCTCGGAATCAAACACGCTCAAATTCGCCATGAAGCTCTCCCGCTGGGCCCAATGCAGTGCCGCCAATATAGGAGGTGAATAAGAAATTTTGAAGCAATGCCGTAAAATATGGCCGATGAAGTGATTATCGCTTGCTTTCGAGCACGATCGGCTGGCCATGCGGGGTTGCCGCAGCGGCATTCCGCCATTCGTCCTGGCGTGCGGAAATAGCCTGCGGGTTCAGCAAAGCCTTGTGGCAGCACAGTTTTTCCAGTGCTGATAGCCAAAGCCGGTAGTATATTGAAGGGTCAGCGTGCGGACCCGCCACGGCAATCTCGCCGCCCAGCGCCTGCGCCCATTCGGGCCACGTGAACAGCCCGGTTTCGTGAAGCCGCAGCGTCATTGCGAATGCCTGCGCCTCCCACGGCTCGGCGAACACCGGTTCACCGCATTCCAGCGGAATGCGTTGTGAATGCGCGACCAGTTGCTCTTCAGCGCTCAAGGTAGGGCTCGAAAAGGTCGATGAACACGAAATGCCTGCTGTCTGCATCAGCGCCGAACAACTCGGTGGCGGCGAACCTCACCGTATAGAGCCATTGCGGATCCTCGCGGCCGGCCGCGTGCGAATCCGCAAAGACATGGCACCCTTGCACCGTCTCGATGACCCCGGCCTTCGCGCGGGCATAACGCGGCAGCCTTGTGTGGCCTTGCGGATTGATGTTGCGCGTGCGGACCGCTTGTCCTGCCTCGAACGCGGCCGGGCCGCTCGGCTCCCGCTCCACATTGCTGCCCGCGGCCAGCGCCTTGCGCATGGCATCGCCGTCGGGCACGCGCACGGGCAATGCAGCATCGCCGCTTGCGGACATGCCGGGCGCCGCGATGCCGCGTTGCGCCAGCAGCTTTTCGAGGCCGCGGATCCAGATTTCGTAGTAGCTGGACGAAAGGTACACGTCCGGCGGCAGGCTCTCGCGCGCCGAGCGGCTGATGTCGATGTTCCACATGCCGGTCGCGCCCATTGCAACGGTGACGGCAAGGGCGCGGCGTTCCCAATCGGCATGGAACAGCGGTTCGTCCGGCTCGGGGTCTACCGGCCCGTAGCACTGCATGCCGCCCATGTCGTGCGGACCGTTCATGTTTCTTCACCCGGCGAAAGCGCCAGGCCTGTGCCAATCATCGAGTTGCGCGTGACGAGTGCCGCGAGGCGTTCCTCGCTCCAGCCCTCGGTGCCATCGGGCCGCACGGGTATGACGAGATAGCGCACTTCCGCCGTCGAATCCCACACCCTGATCTGGGTTTCAGCCGGCAGGCTGACGCCGAACTCGGACAAGACTGCCCGGGGTTCGCTCACGGCGCGCGAGCGGTAGGGCGCGCTCTTGTACCAGACCGGCGGCAGGCCGAGCACCGGCCACGGATAACAGGAGCAGAGCGTGCAAACGACCATGTTGTGGACGCCCGGTGCATTCTCGACCACCCGCATATGCTCGCCCTGGCGCCCGCCGAAACCCAGTTCCGCAATCGCCGCGGTCGCGTTTGTCGCGAAGTCGCTGCAAGTATTGCGGATCGCTCCATGCCTTGGCGACCACTGCATGCGCCGTTGCGCGGGCCGATCTTGTGCTCATATGTTTCGATGATGGCGTCCAGCGCCGAAGGATCGAGATAGCCTTTCTCGACCAGCAGCGATTCAAGCGCGCGGACCCTTATGTCCATCTCGTCGAGATGCGATCCGCCATGGTCGTGGTCATGGTCGTGGTCTGGGTGGTCATGTCCTGGATGCGCCGCAGTCACCGGAACGCTCCCACGGCGATCAGTTGCAGCGATGCCACGCCGATCGCGAAATTGAAGCCTCGGCTTGTCTCGAGGCTCAGCGGTTGCAGCGCAAAGGAGCGCTCCAGCCCGCCCACAAGCACATTGGCACCGAGGCCGTAACCGATGGAAGCGCCCAGCGACAGCGCCGCCATACTTGCCCTGCAGCGCGCCCGGCCTGCCGCCCGAACCGGTAAGGGAAAACACCGCCCAGCCGATATCGGAATACTGCGTCTTGCCGATATCGATGCCGTATCGGCGGATTTCGCCGGCGTAGCGTTCGATCGGACGGCCATCGACATTCTCGAAAATGCACGAAAGCTCGCGCAAGGAAGCAATGATCTTCCCGGTGCCGCCATCGACCTGGCAAGTCAGAACGCCGAGGCGCACCGGCGCGTTGGATTGCGCCGCAACGTCCCCTGTGCCGGCGAGGCCAACGAGGGCAAAAACAGCCAGAACGGCGGGCGGCAGTCTCATGGAGATCTCCGGGCAAATGGCGCCTGCCGAGTTTGCCAAGGCGCGGGTGGCATTGTCCACCGCTAATTCCGGCCGGATCAATCCGCCTTGAACTGCCCCGGCCCCAGATCGCGGCGCGACCAGTGCCGGCGGCACAAGGAAACGTAGCTTTCATTGCCGCCAACGAAAATCTGGTCACCCTCTTCCACGGGCTTGCCGTCCGCACCCAGGCGCACCACCATGGTCGCCTTGCTGCCGCACCAGCAAATGGTGCGAACCTCGCGCAATTCGTCGGCAATCGCCAGCAACGCCTTGCTGCCCGGAAACAGCATGCCCTGGAAATCGGTGCGAAGTCCGTAGCACATCACCGGAACGCCCAGCTCGTCGACGACGCTGGCGAGCTGCCAGACCTGATGCTCCTGCATCCACTGCGCCTCGTCGATGAACACACACGCAAGCTTGCGCTCGGAAAGCCGCTTGCCGATCAATTCGAAGAGATTGTCGTTGCGGTCGAATATCTCCGCTTCGCGCGCCACCCCGATGCGCGAGGCTATCTCGCCGGTGCGCGTGCGGGTGTCGATGGACGAAACCAGCAGCAGCGTTTCCATGCCGCGCTCGGCATAATTGTGCGCCGCTTGCAGCAGCAGCGTCGACTTTCCGGCGTTCATCGCCGCATAGCTGAAATAAAGCTTGGCCATGGGCAAGCAATGGCCGCAACCGCCATGGCTGGCAAGTTGGCGCTTTCGCCAATCCACAGTCCTTGGCCACAGTCCTTGGAAACAGTCCTTTGCCACGGTGGTGGAAAATGGACCGCCGCGGATGCTTCCATCCGCGGCGCCACCGCCCAATGGTCTCTCCCGGTTGCCCCGGAGATGCCCCCCATCGGGGTTCCGATTTTGCCGCATTCGTCGGCTGATCTGTCGAGGCGGGATTATGGTCCGCCATCCGCACCGGCGCCATTGACGACAACTACGGTACGGTATGATTAAATTACGAACGAAGCCTACGTAGCCGCTACTTACGGCTAGGTAGTTCGGCTGTCGGTTCAGGGGTGGAGGCGCTCAGACGACCGCTGCGAGCGTGCGGGTTTCGACACCCCGGTCGCGCTGGAATTCGCGGATATAGCCCATGGTCCTTTGCGCATCCTGCGGCTTGCCGAAGAGGTAGCCCTGCCCGGCGTGGCAGCCGTAACGCTTGAGGCTTTCGGCCTGCCGCAACTCCTCGATGCCTTCGGCGACGACGGTGAGTTCGAGGCCGGCGCACATTTCCAGGATCGCGCGCACGATGTGCTCGGCCGGCTTGTCCTCGCCGATGGCCATGATGAAGGCGCGGTCGATCTTGACCTTGTCGAGCTTCAATTCCCGCAGCCTTCCGAGCGAGGACTGGCCGGTGCCGAAATCGTCCATCGAAATGCGGATGCCGGCATCGTGCAATTCATCGATGATCATCGAAGCCGTTTCCGGATCGGACATGATGGCCGTCTCAGTGACCTCGATCTCCAGCCTGTGCGGCGGCAGGCCGGCGCGCCGGATCACGTCCTTGATGCATCGCGCCGTTGCATGGTCGACGAGTTGCACGCTGGAAAGGTTGAACGAAAGGAAGAGGTCGTCGGGCCAATCGACGGCAACGCGCGCCGCCTGCAACAGCAGGCGATTCGGTAAGCGGCGCGATGATGCCGCGTTCCTCGGCCAGCGGAATGAACTTGGCCGGCGCGACCGAGCCAAGCTCGGGGTGCATCCACCGTGCAAGGGCTTCGAAGCCGAGCAGCCTGCCGTCCTGGAGCGAGATGATGGGCTGGAAGTGCGGCGCGACCTCGTTGTTGGCGACGGCGCTGCGCAGCGCCTGTTCGAGCCTGGCATTCTCGCGGGCGAAGTCTTCCAGTTCGCGGCTGTAGACCGTGACCCGGCCGCGGCCGTGGCGCTTGGAATGGTAGAGCGCCGTATCGATGCTGCTCATGATCTCGTCGATCGTCTCGCCCGATTGGGGATAGACGGCAAATCCGAACGAACCCGACAGCCGCACGGCGCTGCCTTCCAGATCGAACGGCGCGAGCAGCACGCTCTGCAGGAGTCCGCCTTTTTCCGCCGCCTTGCGCTCGTCGCTGACGCCCGGAAAAATGAAGCCGAATTCGTCGCCACCATAGCGGCAGACAAAGCCGTCGTCCTCGACCGCCGCGGCAAGCCGTGCCGCGCATTGCTTCAGTACCTCGTTGCCGCCCTTTTGCCCGAACAAATCGTTGATCGGCTTCATCCCGTCTATGTCGACCAGGCCGATCGTGAACGAGACCGGACCATTGCCCGCTCCCTCGACCAGACGGCGGAATTTCTCGTGCATGCGCGACCGGTTTGCCAGGCCCGTCAACGGATCGGTAAACACCGTCGACAGCGCGCCTGCGGGTTTGCGGCCGTCATGGCCATCCCCAGTGCTGGGCATGCCGCCCTGTCCGCGCTCTTCCGCCACCAGGGTCGCTGCCCCTCCCGGGACGGCCATCACGGCGCCGATGCTGGGCGCAAGCAGTCGCCACAGGAAGAAGCTTGCAAGCAGCGGGACCGCAGCCGGCAGGAATGTCAAATATGGAACGTATCTGTCCGGAAGGACCAGGGCGGCGACGATTGCGGCAACGCTCAACAAACCGGTCACCACGGCAACGGAAATGAACGGCGTCAGGATTTCCGGCAGGTTCCCGGAATTGCCTGTTCTCGCTGGTTTGGTGGTTATCATTGCAACCTTTTGAAGGTCCGCCCGAACACAAACCAAGTGGTGCAGCAAAGAAGTAAACAAGGCATTGTTCAAATACGGAAAAAGCTAGTTTGCGCATGCATCGCAAACTTCGCCGCACGGCGAACTCTGCGCGTGGTAAACGCCTGCCTAACGACCTAAACGTATGATTTCAGATGAAATTCTCGTTTTGTGACAGGCCCTTGAACCCCTTCGCCAAAAGGTAGAGTTCCACGGACTCGTCGCGCGAGGCCGGAGGCTTGACATGATGCACGGATTTGAAGTTGCGCTTCATCCGGTCCAGCAGCGCTGCCTCGGTACCGCCCCGGAAAGTCTTCGTTAGGAAATGCCCGCCGGGCTTCAGGACCGATATTGCGAAATCAAGTGCAACTTCGACCAGGTGCATGGTGCGGATATGGTCGGTCCGCCGATGGCCGATGGTCGGCGCGGCCATGTCCGAGATGACGAGATCCGGCGCCCGCCCGCCCGTCGCCTCCATGAGCTTTTGCGGAGCGCTGTCATCCAGGAAATCGAGCTTGAGGATCGTTGCGCCCGGCACCGGGTTCATGTCGAGATAGTCGATCCCCACGACCCTGATATCGGAAGGCGTCGAACCGGTTCGTTCGACGCTCACCTGTGTCCACCCGCCCGGCGCCGCGCCAAGGTCGATCACCACCGCTCCCTTTTTCAGCAGTTGGTAGCGGTCGTCGATCTCCTTGAGCTTGTACGCGGCGCGCGAAGCGTAGCCTTCCGCCTTCGCCTTCCTGACATAAGGGTCGTTGAGTTGCCGCTCGAGCCAGATCGTCGACGACAGCTTGCGGCCCTTGGCGGTCTTGACGCGCGTCCTCAAGCTGCGGGTATCGCCGCGACCCGATGTGGGCTTGCCGCCCTTGCCGCCGCCTTCGGGTTTTTTCATTGCATGCCTCCGCTGCGCCTGCGCCGGCCGCGCCCGCCGCGCCGGTCTGTCCGCCATACGCCGGCATCATGCATCAGGTCGTTGAGAATGCCTTCGCGCAGGCCGCGATCAGCGACGCGCAGCCGCGGGCTAGGCCAGGTCAGCCGGATCGCCTGCAGGATCGCGCAACCGGCAAGCACCAGGTCGGCGCGCTCGCGCCCGATGCACGGATTGCGCGCCCGCCTGTCGTAGTCCATCGCCATGAGATCGCCGACCACCTTTTCGATCTGCGTGTCCGACAGCCAGATGCCGTCCACCTTTCGCCGGTCATAGCGCGGCAATTCCAGATGCACCCCGGCAATGGTGGTCACCGTGCCGGAGGTGCCAAGCAGATGGGTCTGCCCTGTGTTCCAGATGTCGTCCAGCCGGCGCCGCGCCTCGAATCGCTCGAGGTGCTCGCGCACCTCGGCCACCATGCCATCGAAGGAATGGCTGGACACGACGCGCCCGCCATGGCGTTCGGAAAGATTGACCACGCCCAGCGGCAGCGAAGTCCAGCCCTCGATCTGGCCCGAAATTCGTTGCCGGTTGTCTTTTCCGCGCCGCACGAGGATGAGTTCGGTCGACCCGCCGCCAATGTCGAAGAGAACCGCGCCCTCGGCTTTGGGATCCATCAGGCTGCCGCAACCTTCCGCGGCGAGGCGCGCCTCCGTCTCGCGGTCGACGATCTCCAGTTCCAGGCCCGTCCTTGCGCGGACCGCGTCGAGAAACTCCTGTCCGTTCGCAGCCGCCCGGCATGCCTCGGTGGCGATCAGCCGCTTGCCGGCTACGGCATGTCCGGCAAGCTTGGAGGCGCAGATCGAAAGCGCCTCGATGGCGCGCTGCATGGCTTCCGGTTGCAGTCGCCCCGTCGACGCCAGCCCCTCGCCCAGCCGCACGATCCGCGAATAGGCATCGACCACCCTGAAATCGCTCCGGGCCGTCCGGCGCGGCAATCAGCAGCCGGCAATTGTTGGTGCCAAGGTCAAGCGCGGCAAAGACGGGGCGCCGGGCACCCTTGCGCGCGATCGCCACAGCCTCGACGGCAACGGGCTGCATTCCCGTATTGTCGGGCAGGACGGCCGCGCCGTTGCCGTTATGCGATTTCATCCGCGCGGCGTCGTAAGTAGGGGCCGGAACCGGGCGCACCGGCGCACGCAGATAGCGCGAGGCGTCGCCTGCGGCATTGCCCGGCTTGCCGCCGCGCCGCCGCTTGCGACGGCGAACACCCGAAGCCGCGCCGGCGTCTTCATTGACGGGGATGCCGGGCAAAGCTTCGAAGACGGCCTTGCCGCCGGCAGGTGCGCCGCCGCCGCGCCGTTTGCGCCTGCGTGAATTTCGTGCCTCGCCGCCCGCTGCCAAGGCGTCGCGGACCGTGGCGGCAACCGCATGTACTTCTGTCCGTGAAACGGCAGACGGGTCTGCCCCCGGCCTTGCGCCAGTCGGGCGATCGGGTGGAGCATTCGCCCCGCTGATTGCCTCCACGGCCAAGCGGGACAAATTCCCGCCGTTGGAGTGCCGTTTCGGCCTGCGCTTGCGGCGCTT
>CAWJVP010000004.1:877500-931310 GCA_963846345.1 uncultured Alphaproteobacteria bacterium | reverse complement strand
CAGCTCCGGTAGCGGAAATTCATCTTGAACATGCACGCCTTGCATGCGAGTTTCACAAACCGCTAGCCGGCAAGGGCAGCGCCCACACCAAAAACACCTGAGGAGGAATTGTAATGGATCGTCGCCTGTTTCTCAAACGCGCCGCGACCGCAGGCGCAGGCGCCACGGCTGCAACCGCGCTGGCCGCGCCGGCCATCGCGCAGAGCAACCCCAAGATCACCTGGCGCGTGACCTCGTCCTTCCCGAAGTCG
Source organism: uncultured Alphaproteobacteria bacterium (assembly GCA_963846345.1). Taxonomy (GTDB): domain Bacteria; phylum Pseudomonadota; class Alphaproteobacteria; order Rhizobiales; family Rhizobiaceae; genus BOKV01. The sequence continues at coordinate 931,059 of CAWJVP010000004.1, read as the reverse complement.
CTCGACACCATCTACGGCGCGGCCGAGACGATGTCGAAGTATGTCGTCAAGGAAGCGACCGACGGCAATTTCGACATCCAGGTCTTCCCGGCGGGCGAACTGGTTCCCGGCCTTGAAGCTGCCGATGCGGTGTCGGCCGGCACGGTCGAGGCTGCCACACCGCTCGCTACTACTACTGGGGCAAGGACCCGACCTATGCGCTCGGCACCGGCATTCCGTTCGGCCTGAACGCCCGCCAGATGAATGCCTGGCTCTACTACGGCGGCGGCATCGACCTGATGAACGAATTCTATGCCACGCAGAACCTCTACGGCCTGCCCTGCGGCAACACCGGCGTGCAGATGGGCGGCTGGTACCGCAAGGAAATCAACTCGGTCGCCGACCTGCAGGGCCTGAAGATGCGCATCGGCGGCTTTGCCGGCAAGGTCATCGAAAAGCTGGGCGTCGTGCCGCAGCAGATCGCCGGGCGGCGACATCTATCCGGCGCTGGAAAAGGGCACGATCGACGCCGCCGAATGGGTCGGCCCCTATGACGACGAGAAGCTCGGCTTCTACAAGGTCGCGCCCTACTACTACTATCCCGGCTGGTGGGAAGGTGGCCCGACGCTGCACACCATGGTCAACCTGGCCAAGTGGAACGAGCTGCCGGCCAACTACCAGGCGATCCTGCGACACCGCCTGCGAGGCGGCCAACGCCAACATGATGGCGAGCTACGACTACAAGAACCCGACGGCGCTGCAAGCGCTGGTGGCCAACGGCGCGCAGCTGCGTCCGTTCCGCCAGGACGTCCTCGACGCCTGCTTTCGACGCGGCGCATGGAGGTCTATGCCGAGATCGACGCCACCAACGCGACGTTCAAGAAGATCTAGGACAGCCAGGTGGCGTTCAAGCGGGACGCCTATCTGTGGGCGCAGATCGCCGAATACAACTACGACACCTTCATGATGGTCCAGCAGCGCAACGGCAAGCTCTGAGCCTCGCCAGCCAACGACTGAAAAAGGCCCCGGGGCGATGCTCCGGGGCTTTTTCGTTGCGCCGCAGTTTGCAGTGGCAGCGGGCCGGCGGCGAAATGCCCGCCGGCGTCGACCTTGGGCGGCTGCGAAGGTCCGGCCCGGCTGCGGCGCGGCCAGGCTGCGATCCCGGAAGCCCGACTTGCGGCCGCCAGGCCGCCGCCAAGCGGCGGCAGCCCCAAGCCCGCAGCCGCCGGCAGCGGGAAGCTTGAAGTCTCGATCGGCACGTCGATCGGCCGGCCCCTTGTAGTGCATCACCATCTGCGGGAAGGCGATCGACGATGCCGATCATCGACCACCTGGATGACCACGAAGGGCACCGCGCCCCAATAGATCTGGCCGGTCGTGACCGGCTCCATCTTCTTGCCCGTCACCTTGTCGAGATAGGGCACCTTGCGGCGCGACCGAGCGCAGGTAGAACAGCGCAAAGCCGAACGGCGGGTGCATGAAGCGAGGTCTGCATGTTCACCCCGAGGATGACGCCGAACCAGATCAGGTCGATGCCCAGCTTCTCGGCCGCCGGGCGCGAGCAGCGGCACGATGATGAAGGCCAGCTCGAAGAAGTCGAGGAAGAAGGCCAGGAGGAACACCAGCACGTTGACGACGATCAGGAAGCCGAGTCTGGCCGCCCGGCAGCGAGACCAGCAGATGCTCGACCCAGACATGGCCGTTCACGCCGTAGAAGGTCAGCGAGAACACCCGCGCGCCGATCAGGATGAACATGCACGAAGGACGACAGCCGCGTGGTCGAGGCCAGCGCCTGCGTGATCACGGTCGAAGTTCAGCCGCCCCTTCGCCGCGGCCAGCACCATCGCGCCGACCGCGCCCATCGCGCCGCCTTCGGTCGGCGTGGCGATGCCGAGGAAGATCGTGCCGAGCACCAGGAAGATCAGCGCCAGCGGCGGGATCAGCACGATGATGACCTGCTGCGCCAGCCGCGACATCAGGTTGATGCCCGAGTCACTTGTCGAGCACCGCCAGCGAAATAGACCGCGACGATGCCGATCGTGGCGCCCCAGGATGTCGGCATTGGCGCCATGCCGTCGGCTGCAGCAAGACATGCGCGCCGTAGGCCAGACGCGACGGCGACCGCCGCGAGCGCCACGAGCAGCGAGGTGACGCCGTGCCCGAGCGTGCGCGCCTCGAGCGGCAGGGCAGGCATCCAGTTGCGGCCGGAAGATCGACATGCAGCAGCACGTAGCCGATATAAAGGCCGGTCAGCACCAGGCCCGGGATGCAGCGCGCCCTTGTACATGTCGCCGACCGAGCGGCCCAGCTGGTCGGCCAGCACGATCAGCACCAGCGAGGGCGGAATGATCTGCGCCAGCGTGCCCGAGGCGGCGATGACGCCGGAGGCGACGCGCCGGTCATAGCCGTAGCGCAGCATGATCGGCAGCGAGATCAGGCCCATCGCGATGACCGAGGCCGCGACAACGCCGGTCGTGGCCGCCAGCAGCGCGCCGACGATGATCACCGCATAGGCAAGGCCGCCGCGGATCGGGCCGAACAGCTGGCCGATGGTGTCGAGCAGGTCCTCGGCCATGCCGGATCGTTCCAGCACGATGCCCCATGAAGGTGAAGAACGGGATGGCCAGCAGCGTCTCGTTCGACATCACCCCCCAGAACCGTTCCGGCATGGCGTAGAGCAGCGGCCAGTCCAGCGTGATCGTCGCCGTTCGAATAGGGCGCCAGCCAGACGCCGATGACGAAGAACATCAGGCCGTTGGCGGCCAGCGAAAAGGCGACCGGATAGCCGAGCAGCAGGAAGACGACCAGGCTGACGAACATGATCGGCGCCATGTTCTGCGCGATGAGCTCCATCATTGCGTGCTCCCTCCTGCGGCAAGCCGACTGTTCGCCCTCCAGTTCGGCCGCCTCATGCGCCGAGACGAAGGGGTGCGGGTCGTCGATGTCGCCGCGCATGATGGCGATCTTCTTGATGATTTCGGAAATGCCCTGCAAGGCCAGCAGCACGAACCCGATCAGCAGCAGCGCCTTGGCCGGCCAGATGATCAGCCCGCCGGCATTGGTCGAAATCTCGCCGCTCCTGAAGGACGTGCACGACATAGGGCACGAAGTAGACAGCTCATCAGCAGCACGAAGGGCATCAGGAAGAAGACATGCCCGAACAGGTCGATCCAGTGCTGCGTGCGCCGCGACAACTGCCGTAGAAGATGTCGATGCGGATATGTTCGTTCTGCTGCAGCGTATAGGCGGCGGCGAGCATGAAGGCCGCGCCGAAGAGATACCACTGCAGTTCCAGCCAGGCATTCGACGACATGTTGAACACCTTGCGGACGATGGCGTTGCCGGCGCTGACCAGGACTGCCAGCAAGAACCAGCCAGGCTACGGATTTTCCGATGAATGTGTTGATCCAGTCGATAGCCCGACTGAGTGCCAGCGCTGCCGCCATGCTCTTCCCCTCCAGTTCTTTTTTCTGGTTAAGCCAACGTAAACGGGTATCGCGGGCACGAGTCAAGCGGCTGCGGCGACGCGACCTGCAATAGCGCCAACCGGGTGTTTGCAACGATGACGTGACGGCCGGTCAGGCGGCCAGGGCGGCCACCAGCAGCGTTGCGCCGAAGAGGAACACCAGCGCTGCGCCGCCGATCTCGATCGCCCGCTGCACCGCCGCGCCGCGTTCGGCGGCGCCGCCGACGCGTATTGCCGCGTCCTTGGCCCAGACAGCCAGGGCAGCGAGGACCGCGACCGTCAACCCTGTGCCGAGCGCCATTGCGAATGTCGAGGCGATGCCGGCAAGATAAAGGCCGTTGAGGAAGGCGAAGGTCAGCACGATCAGCGCCCCCGAACAGGGGCGCAGGCCAACCGCCAGGATCGCCGACCAGGCGTCGCGCAAGCTGAAATCCTTGCGGGAAAGCATTTTCGGGTCAGGCGCATGCAGATGCCCGCAGGACGGGTCATGCACATGCCCCGGCTCGCCATGCGCCGGATTGCCCGAACCAGGGTGGGCATGGCCCTGATGGTCATGGTGATGGTCATGATGATGGCCGGCATGCGCGTGCGCGGGTTCGAGATGCGCGTGGCCGTGCGCATGGGCGTGCTCCAGGACGCGCGGGGTCGCGGCAACGGCCCCGTGGGCGTGGTCATGCCCATGATGATGGTGGCCGCCGCCAAATACCTTGCGCCACAGCAGCCATGCGCCGAGCGCGGTCACGCCGGCGAAACTGGCGATTTCAAGCCATTTTGTCGCGTCGGCCATCTTGATGCCGACACCGCGCAACACCACCGAAAGCAGTGCGATCACCGCGATTGCCGTCAGCGCCTGCATGAATGCCGAGGCGAAGGCCAGCACGATGCCGCGGCGGGCCGCGATCTCGTTGGCGACCATGTAGGAGGAAATCACCGCCTTGCCGTGCCCGGGTCCGGCAGCATGGAAGACGCCATAGGCGAAGGAAAGGCCGGCCAGCATGAAGATGTGCGAACCGTCGTCGCGCATGCCCTTGAGTTCGCCCGTCATCAGGCGGTAGAAATCCTGCTGGCGCTGCTGGATCCACATCAGCGTGGAGGCGAAATAACCTTCAGGCCTGATCGCCTGCTCCGGCGCGCCTAGTCCCAGCGAATTTGCCGCCTCGGCTCCCGCCGTCAGTGTTCCGATGCAGGCCGCGGCAAGGGCCACGATCACCGCGACATTCAGTCCTGTCAGGCGCATTTGAGGGTAACCCAGCTCATCCACTGGTCGTTCAGGGAGGCATTCTGCGGATCGTTGAAGAATTCTTCCGTCAGCGCGGCGGGATTTTCCGAAAGCAGCTTGTCAAAGTCGGGCCGGTAGATCTCCGCCTTGCACGATGCGCCATTGCCGGTGACCTGCACCGCCGACCTCGTCGGCGATTTCCATGGCCACGTAATAGGTCGGGTCCGAAACCGAAACGCGAAACGGCGCGGCAGCCGTGCTGACCGGCTGCTTGAGCCGGGCAGGAAAGAACATCAGCAACTGGCCGTCCTGATAGTCGACCATGATCTTGTCCGGTCCGACGATCTCCACAGTGTCGTTGCCGGACCGCACCTCGGTGAACCAGTCCTGCTCGCTGATCGACTGCGTCACGGTCTTCGAGACTTCCTCGAGTTCTTCCGGTTGCAGTGCATTGTCGGCGTTGGCGTCGAAGTCCACCAACACGGTCGTGGAGAAAAGCTCGTCGAACCGCCACACATGGCGCAATTCCGTCACCTGGCCGGCCTCATCGCGCACGATCTCCAGATTCGCCTCCACCATCACGTGCGGATGCGCGAATGCGACGGCAGGCAGCACCAGCGCGGCTGTGAATGCAAGTGGAGCAGCTCTTTTCATCGGCAATTCAACCTCGTGCGAAGCGTGTCTGCGTTGCCATTCAGGCGGAATGTTGGCGCTTACCACAGGAAAGATCAGGCCAGCCCGTTCTCCCGAAACCATCTGGCCATGAAGTCGACAAACACGCGAACCTTGGCCGGCACATGGCGGCGGTGCGGATAAACCGCGTAAACGCCGCTGTTTGCGGGAATCCGGTTTTCCAGAAGGCTCACCAGCGCGCCGCTCTTGATTTCCCGCTCGACCGAAAAATACGGCGCCATCGTCAGGCCCAGGCCTGCCAGTGCCGCTCGCTTGGCGACTTCCGGACTGTTGACCTCGAATGGCGAATTGACCGTGACGGTGATCTCGCGCCCGTCGTCGTCCAGCAAAGGCCAATTGTTCTTGCCCTTCCAGTTGGTGTCGACGATCGCCGGAAACTGCAGCAGGTCGCGCGGCTTTTCGGGCCTCCCCCGCTTTTCGATGAATTCGGGCGAAGCGCACAGCACCAGCCGGAATTCGGCGAGCTTCTTGGCGATCAGCGTTGAATCGGTAAGCTTGGAAATGCGGATGGCGACGTCGTAGCCATCCTCCACCAGATCGACGATCCGGTCGTCGAGATTGAGCTCCAGCGTGATCTCCGGATACTCGGCGGCGAATTCGACGATCGGCAATCCGATCTCGAGATCGGTGAGCGAGCGCGGCGCCGATACCCTGAGCCTTCCGCGAAGGCCGGAACCGGTCTCCCGCACGCTTTCCTGCAGATCGCCGATCCGGCGCAAGATGTCGCTGGCCTGGTCGTAATATTGCTGCCCGGCTTCCGTCAGCGAAAACTGGCGGGTGGTGCGGTTGAGGAGGAGGATGCCCAGATCGTCCTCCAGTTCGCGCACATATTTCGACATCAGCGCCTTGGAGCGCCCGAGCTTGCGGGCAGCCGCCGAGAAGCCCTCGGCATCGACCACTTCTATGAATGCCTGCATCCGGGTGAGTGTGTCCAATTTTCCCCCTTGCCCATGCTCCCGCGCATAACCCCGCGAGGCATAGATGGCTTTCTATCCTGCAATGTCCACCACGCCAGCCTCTCCGCTTTCGCAGCCGAATGCGAGCCTGCGGCCCTGCCCTGTCCCATCCCAGCGCGCTGATCGCGCCGGCGCCGCCGCGCCGAAGCACCGCGTCCTTTCCGTCGTCGATCCGCACGGCGAGGACCATGCCGTTCTGGTAGCCGATCGCCACGACATCCTCGACGGGATGGCAGGCGACCTGCGTGACCAGCGTCTGCCCCATCGAGCCCAGTTCCTTCGGCGCCTTGCCCATCGGGCCGTCCTTGCCGGAGAACGGCCAGACGATTGCCGCCGGCGCGCCGGAAGAGGCGAGCCACTTGCCCTTGGGCGACCACGACACCGACTTCACCTTCGCCGGATAGCCGGTCATGCGCATGTTTCGGTTGTCGGAAAGCCGCCAGCCATGCAGCGCGTTTTCCTGCATGGACGTCACGAGGAACCGGCCGTCCGGCGAGAAGGTGACGCCAATATGCGCGCCTTTCCATTCCAGGAACAGCGGCGGGCTTTGCGTGCCCACGAACCGCAACTCGACGCCGTTGTAGCGGGCAATCGCGATGCGCAGGCCCTTGGGCGCGAAGGCGACTGCCTCGATGGTGCGCTCGCAAGTGAAGTCGGCTGGAGCTCCGCGAGGCGGTATCACAGCCCCGCTCTTGCCTGCGGCAACCGCTATGGCGCCGCCCGGTCCGCAGGCGAGCGCGTTGATCCACTTGCCGGTACCTTCACGAACCACCCGCGCCGCACCGTCGCCCGCAACGCTGTTGACCGTGCCGTTCTCGCCGCCGGTCACCAGCGCCGAACCGTCCAGCGCCAGCGCCGCGCAGGTGATCCCGCCGGCTATCTCGATCCGCCTTTCGCCGCCCGAAACAAGCACCACCGCCCCGTCCGTCATGGCGAATGCGGGCGTGTCGCCGATAAATCCCGCCCATTCGACATGGGCGCCGGTGTCGATTGGCGCAATGGTCGGCATCGGTCAGGCGGCGCAGGCGGCGAAGGTTCGCTCGAGCTTTTCCCGGTCGAGATTGCGCGCCGATGAAGACGAGGCGGCTCTGCGCGCTTCTCGCTTTCGCGCCAGGCCCGCTGGTGGTCGCCCTCGATCAGCATGTGGATGCCCTGGATCACATAGCGTTCTTCATCGCCCGCGAAGGCGATGATGCCCTTCAGCCGAAGAATGTCCGGCCCGTCGGCCTGGGTGATCTTCTCTATCCACGGGAAGAACCGGTCCGGGTTCATTTCGCCGCCGACCAGCGACACGGTGCCGATCGTCGTGTCGTGGATGCGCGCGTCCAGCCCCTTGTGGCCGCCATGCTCGTGATGGTCATGGCCATGGTGGTCATGATTGTCGTGGCCATGGTGATCATGATCGTGATGCCATGATGATGATCGTGGTCGCAGTCGGGACCGCACTCATGATCGTGGTCATGGTCTTGCGCTTCGAGGAAATGCGGGTCGTTGTCGAGGATGCGCTGCAGGTCGAAGGCGTTGCGGTTCAAGCACCTTGCCAAGATCGACATTGGCCCGTTCCGTACGGTGGATTTCCGCCGTCGGGTTGATCTGGCGGATCACCTGCTCCACCCGCGAAAGCTCCTCGGCGTTGACGAGGTCGGTCTTGTTGAGCAGGACCACGTCGGCGAAGGCAATCTGGTCTTCGGCCTCGCGGACTGTCCTTGAGGCGCATCAGGCAGGTGGCGCGCGTCGGCAAGCGCCACGACCGCATCCAGCACCGTGCCTTCGCGCACCGCGTCGTCCATGAAGAAGGTCTGCGCGACGGGCGCCGGATCGGCCAGGCCGGTGGTTTCGACGACGATGGCGTCGAAGCGCCCCTTGCGCTTCATCAGCCCCTCGACCACGCGGATGAGGTCGCCGCGCACGGTGCAGCAGACGCAGCCATTGTTCATTTCGTAGATTTCCTCGTCGGATTCGACGATGAGGTCGTTGTCGATGCCGACTTCGCCGAATTCGTTGACGATCACGGCGTAGCGCTTTCCGTGATTGCCGGTCAGGATGCGGTTGAGCAGCGTGGTCTTGCCCGCGCCGAGATAGCCGGTCAGCACCGTAACCGGTACGCGTTCGCCGGCCGCGGCGGTGGTCTGTTCGCTCATCTTGCTTTCCATTCCTTCAGGCGGCAAAGCGCCGCTTCATCGGTTCTTGCCGATAAATAAACCTTGGCCGCGCGCATTGCCAGTCAAAATGGTCAGCTGTTCAATGCGGCGCGTGCGGCGATGCCGTGGCTCTCGCGCAGCTTCGCCAGATCGACGCCGGGCGGTACCCCGTCGACGATCCGCCATTTGCCGCCGATCATGACACGGTCGGCCCGGTGCGCCCCGCAAAGGACCAGCGCCGCCAACGGATCGCCCGCTCCCGAAAAACGCAATTCGTCGAGCGTGTAGAGCGCCAGATCCGCCTCCATGCCTGGGGCGATGACGCCGATGTCGCTGCGGCCGAGCAGCCGCGCCGAGCCTTGCGTCGCCCAGCGCAGCGCGTCGAGATGGGTCACGCCCGCCGCGCCGTAGGAAAGACGCCCGATCATCAGCGCGTGGCGCACGCCCTCCATCAGGTTGGAACTGTCGTTGGACGCCGAGCCGTCGACGCCGAGCCCGACCGGTGCGCCGGCCTTTTCCAGTTCCACCGTGCGGCAGCGTGCCGGACGCGAGCACCATGTTCGACGTCGGGCAATGGCATACGCCGACGCCGTGGCGGCCGAGCCTGGCCACCTCGCCATCGTCGAAGTGTATGCCGTGCGCGAGCCAGGTCCGGTCGTTGAGCCAGCCGCACTCCTCCAGATAGTCCACCGGCCGGCAGCCGAAACGCTCGATGCAGTAGTTCTCTTCGTCGATGGTCTCGCCCAGATGCGTGTGAAGCCGGCAATTGCAGCGCGCCGCAAGCGCGGCGCTTTCCTTCATCAGCCGCGTCGAAACCGAGAAGGGCGAGCAAGGCGCAAGCGCCACCTGCCGCATCGAGCCGTGTGCGGCGTCGTGATAGCGCGAAATTACCCGTTCGCTGTCGGCCAGGATGACATCGATGTCCTGAACGACGCTGTCCGGCGGCAGGCCGCCATCCTTTTGCGACAGGTCCATGGAACCGCGCGTCAGGGTAATCCGCATGCCGAGTGCCTCTGCCTCCTCCGCCTGGATGTCCATCGCATCCTCGATCCCCGCGGGGTAGAGATACTGATGGTCGCTCGCGGTGGTGCAGCCGCTCATGAGGAGTTCCGTCAGTGCGAGCCGCGTCGCCAGCCGGAACGAGTCGCGGTTCACGGTCTTCGCCCAGACCGGATAGAGCGCGATCAACCAGTCGAACAATTCCTTGTTGATGGCGTCGGGATGGGCGCGCGTCAGCGTCTGGTAGAAATGGTGGTGCGTGTTGACAAGCCCGGGAATGACCACGTGCCGGGAGCAATCGAACACCTCGTCCACCGGCGCCGATGGCTTGCCTCCGGCGGGCACCAGTTCGGCAATCCGCGAGCCGTCGGTGACAATGCCGCCACCCGCTGCTTCCGCCATGATCGCCAGCGGCTGCCTGAGCCAGATTCTCCTGCCGTCCATATTCCCGTCCTCGGTGCGCAGCCGGTTTGTTCGCCCGCTGTCTACACCGCTTTGACATTTGCCGGCAAACAACAATAGTTATGCATGCAGGCGGCGGTTGCGGGGAGGAGCACTGCATGTCACAGGAGCACGATCTTGCAGGCAAGCTGATCTATGCGGCGCGGCTATGCCGATCGCTGCGCGCCAGCCTGCTGCTCGATCTCGGCGTCTACGCCGGGCAGGATGCATTGTTGAAATCGCTTTCGCGCAAGAACGGCCAGACCATGGGGTCGCTTGCCGCCGACCTTGGCGTCAGGCCGCCCACCGTCACCAAGATGGTGACGCGGATGGAGAGCCAGGGCCTTGTGCAGCGCCAGGCGTCGCAGAACGATAGCCGGCTCAATCTCGTGCACCTGACGCCGGCGGGCTCGGCGCTGCTGGCGCAGATCGATACGGCATGGCGCGACGCGGAGACAGCCGCATTCGACCGCTTGCGCGACAAGGACGCCAAGCGTCTGCACAAGATACTTGACCGCATCCTTGCCAGCCTCGACGGAAGGGCAGGACATGCGGGCCGGGAAACATGAGCGCAAGTTTTAAGCGGCCATTGATCAGACATGAAACCAATCGATAGGGTCCGGTGACAATGCGGGAGACCGGCAAGCTGGCCAAGACAACCCTTTCCACCATTGCAGACCATCTCGGCGTGTCGACCGCGACCGTCTCGCTGGCCTTGCGAGACAGCCCGCTCGTTGCAGGCTTGACGCGCGAGAAGATCAAGAAGACGGCCGTCGAGCTCGGCTATATCTACAACCGCCGTGCCGCGAGCCTGCGCACGTCGCGCTCGGGCATCATCGGCGTGGTCGTGCACGACATCATGAACCCCTTCTTTGCCGAGATCCTGAAGGCGATCGAGGAGGAACTGGGCAATTCGCGGCGCACCTTCCTGCTGTGCAACCACCACGACGACATCGCGATCCAGACCGACTTCATCGACACGCTGCTGCAATTCGGCGCGGACGGGGTGATCCTGTCGCCGGCCATCGGCACGACCGCCGCCGATATCGAAAGCATCGAAAGGAACGGCCTGCCCGTCGTGATGATCGCGCGCTGGGTCGAAGGCAGCCCAGTCCCGGTTTTTCGGGGGGACGACCGCCAGGGCATCTACATGGCGACGAAATACCTCGTCGACCTCGGCCACCGGAAAATCGCCTTCATCGGCGGCAAGCGCGAGACGTCGACCGGGCGTGACCGGCGCGAAGGTTATCTCGCGGCCATGCGCGAAGCCGGGATCGAACCGGATCTTGCATGGCAGGTGGGATCGTCGGCAACGCGCAAGGCCGGCTACGACAGCGTGCGGGCCTTGTTCGAATCCGGCGTGCGGCCGACCGGAATCGTCTGCTTCAACGATCTTGTGGCGATCGGCGTCATGAGCGGCCTGCGCTCGATCGGCCTCGAACCGGGTCGCGACATCGCCGTCACCGGCTATGACGACATATCGGAAGCGGAAATCGCCGCCCCGGCGCTGACCACTGTCTGGAACGGCCAGCAGGAAGTGGGCCGCCTCGCTGCGCGCGCAATGATCGCCACGATCTCGGGCGAGGAGGCCCCGCGCGAAAAGGTGCTGATCGCCCCGCAACTGCGCATACGCGATTCCACCTGCCCGCCGCCGCGCGAGTAACCATCCGTTAACCTTCCAGGATGCAGACTTGACCTAGCGGCAACAATCGCCGCCGGGACAAGGGGCAAAGTCCATGCGAAGCATAATGCTGTTGACAGCCGTGGCAGGCGCGATCTGGTACGCCGGACCGCAAGAGCGCGAAGCGGCCACGGAACTGCAATCTGAATCACAACGTGAAGCGCCGCTGACACGCTGGCGCGTGGCAGGCACAGGCATGGAAGCGCCGGGCTGCTACCTGACCATGGCGCACGGCGACGGCGCCGGAGCATTGGTGAAGACGCCGGATTGCAATGGCGCACTGTTCTCGCAGGCTGAGCGCTGGTGGGAAGACGGGCAAGGCAACATCGTCCTCGCTTCCGCATCCGGCGAACGGGTAGCCGAGTTCTCCTCGGACGAAATCGAAGGCTTGGTCTCGGTCTGGCCGGACCATGCCATCCTGACGCTCACGCCCGCGCGCTAGCCTGCACTCGCCGTCAACTCGGCAAGCTTTCGCTTCTGCACGCCATTCGGGTCGAAATTCGAGGGATCGAGCCACGCCTCATAGGCTGCGCGCAAGCGCGGCCATTCCTTGTCGATGATCGAATACCACGCCGTGTCGCGGTTCGCGCCCTTCGCCACCATGTGCTGGCGGAACAAGCCCTCGTAAGTGAAGCCGAAGCGGTCCGCCGCCGCCTTGGAAGGCGCGTTTTCGTTGTGGCATTTCCATTCGAAGCGCCGGTAGCCGAGATCATCGAAGACGTGGCGGGCGTGCAGGAACAGTGCCTCGGTCGATTTGGGGCTCCTCTGCATGCGCGGACCCCAATGGATGCTTCCGATCTCGATGACGCCGTGAACCGGATCGATGCGCATCAGGGTCTGGCGCCCGACCGCCATGCCGGTTTCCTTGTCGATCACCGCGAAAAACAGCGGGTCCTCGCTGGCGGCGACTTTGTCCAGCCACGCGGAAAACTCGGCGCGCGTATCCGGCGGCGTCTCGAACAGATAACGGAACCGCGCCTGCGCATCGCCCTCGGTCGCGGCAAGGAAGAGATCGTCGCCGTGTCGCGCCGGGTCGAGCGGTTCGAGACGCACATACCGGCCTTCCAGCACCGTCCGCTCGCGGACGCGGACAACCTTTCCAGTTCTTCAGATCCATTGCCCAACCCTCGCGGCATTGCCAAAACCGTTGTGGCTTGCCAGAGATTTGGATGTCGAACAACCGGAAGGCAGGGCCATGTTGCGCACGATCGAAGGATTCAGTCGAATCGGCGAGGAAAACGCCTTCGCCGTGCTGGCGCGGGCGACCGCCCTTGCCAGCCAGGGCCGCGACATCATCAACCTCGGCATCGGCCAGCCGGACTTCAAGACGCCGCCGCACATCGTCGAGGCAGCCGATCAAGGCGCTGCGCGACGGCCACCACGGCTACACGCCGGCGACCGGCATCCTTGCGGCCCGCGAGGCGGTGGCGCGCCGCACGCTGGCGACCACCGGCGTCGAGGTCTCGCCCGAGCGCATCATCATCGTGCCGGGCGGCAAGGTGACGATGTTCGCCGCGATCCTGATGTTCGGCGAACCGGGCGCGGAAATCCTCTATCCCGATCCCGGCTTTCCCGATCTACCGCTCGATGATCGAGTTCACCGGCGCGACGCCGGTGCCGGTGCCGATCCGCGAGGAGAACGGCTTCGCCTTCTCGGCCGAGGAGACGCTGTCGCTGATCACCCCGCGCACACGCCTGCTGATCCTCAATTCGCCCGCCAACCCGACCGGCGGCGTCACGCCGCGCGCCGAGATCGAGACGCTGGTCGCCGGGCCTGGAGAAGCACCCCGACGTCGCGATCATGTCGGACGAGATCTACGACGCCATGACCTATGACGGCGAGGAGCATGTCTCGCTGCTGAAATATCCGCAGATCCGCGACCGGCTGATCGTGCTCAACGGCTGGTCGAAGACCTGGGCGATGACCGGCTGGCGCATGGGCTGGTCGATCTGGCCGACGACGGCCGCTCTACGACAAGGTGCGCAAGCTCGCGGTCAACTGCTGGTCCTGCGTCAACGCGCCGGCGCAGTTCGCCGGCATCGCCGCCATCGACGGCCCGCAGGACGCGGTCGCGCAGATGATGACGGCCTTCGACCGGCGCCGCAAAATGGTGGTCGAAGAGGCTGAACGCGCTGCCGGGCGTTTCCTGCATCACCCCGAAGGGCGCGTTCTACGCCTTCCCCAACATCTCGAAGACCGGCTGGAAGGCCAAGCGGCTCGCATCCGCGCTGCTGGAGGAAGCCGGCGTCGCGACCATCGGCGGGCCGGACTTCGGCATTCTGGGCGAAGGCTATATGCGCCTTTCCTACGCGAATTCCGATGAAAACATCGAGCGCGCGATTGCAAGAATTGGCGCTTTCCTCCAAGAAAGGGCAACCCAAGGGGAGATCCCGACATGAAGAACCAAATCATAGCAGCCTTCGCGGCCATTGCCTTGTCCGTGTTTGCCTTGCCAGCGCTTGCCGATGAGCCGGGTTCGGGCGAGCCGCCCGCGGCTACCATGACCGAACCTGCGCAGCCGGCCGAACAGCCTGCAGCATCGACCGAACAGCCCGCGGCTACAACCGAACAGCCCGCGGCGACGGCAGAACAGCCGGTGCCCGAGCCGGCGCCCGCGCAAACAACCGCGTCCGAACCGGCCGCAACGCCGGCGGCGCCTGCCTGCAGCGGCCAGAACCTGACCGCCTGCGGCGAAGGAAATTTCTGCGAGATCGCCGGCGGCACTTGCGGCAGCGCGAACGAGGCAGGCATGTGCGAGCCGATGCCGGAAGTTTGCACCGAGGAATACGTGCCCGTCTGCGGCTGCAACGGCTTCACCTATCCCAATGACTGCTTCCGCAAGAAGGCAGGCACGTCGAAGGTCAAGGACGGCACCTGCTCGAGCTGACCGGCAATAATCTTCTGACGGTTTGAGGGCCGGATGGGAAACCATCCGGCCTTTCGCTTTTCTAGCCCCTGCCGACGAACGGCATCTTGGTCGCCATCACGGTCATGAACAGCACGTTTGCCTCCAGCGGCAGGCCGGCCATGTGCAGCAGTGCGTCGGCGACGTGCCGGACGTCCATCGTGGCTTCAATTGCGATCTCGCCATTGGCCTGGCGCACGCCCTTCGTCATCGGCATCGCCATTTCCGTGAGCGCATTGCCGATATCGATCTGTCCGCAGGCGATGTCGAAGGGCCGCCCGTCCAGCGCCAGCGTCTTGGTCAGGCCGGTGATCGCGTGCTTGGTAGCAGTATACGGCGCGGAGCCGGGCCGCGGCGCATAGGCCGATACCGACCCGTTGTTGATGATGCGCCCGCCTTGCGGCTTCTGCTTGCGCATCTGCGCGAAGGCCGCCCGCGCGCACAGGAACGAGCCGGTGAGGTTTACCGCCACGATGCGGTCCCAGTCGGCCGGGTCGATCTCGTCGATGGTCTTGCCCGGCAACGATGCCCCGGCATTGTTGAACAACAGGTCGACGCGTCCGAAGGCTTCCACAGCGCGCGAAAAAAGCGCCTCCACATCCGCAGGCTTGGTGATGTCGCAGGCAATCGCCAGCGCCTTGCCGCCGGTTGCTTGCGAAGCGGCTGCGTCGAGAAGGTCCTGCCGCCGGCCGGTGAGGACGACATTCCAGCCAGCCTGCGCCAGCGCCAATGCGCAAGCCTTGCCGATGCCGGTGCCGGCCCCGGTGATGATTGCGGTCTGCGCCATGCAAAGTTCCTCCCGTTGCATTTTCAGCGATGAACTCATCAATGAAAAATGGCGGGGATTCAAGCCAAAGGCGGCGCTGAACCGACACGCCGCCTTTAGACCGGATCGCACGGGAGAGAAGCGATCCTCTCATGACCGCGCCCCGGGGAGGACTTCGAGGCTGCGGGATTACGTAAATTTGCGCTCAATTTCTTAACGGATCGTTAACGCCGCGTTTAGAGGAAAGAAAGAAATGGCCGGCCCGCAATCGCCTGCAGGAAAGTGAAGGCCGTGAAGGCGGCGTAGGCGATACTTGCGATCCACACCGTCGCTTTGGCCGCATCCGGCCTGAGCGTCGATGCCGCAACGAAACCTGCCGCCGGAATGAAATGCAGCGCATGGGTCGAGAAGAAGTGCGCCACGCGCAAATCGCCGCCATCGCGCGCCCAGCCCATGAGGGCAATTGCCTCCGCGTCGGATGCATTGCCGCCCACCCAGTGGCCCGCCGCCGAACTCATGTAGCCGGCCGTGACGAGGGTCATGACGAATGTGAGCACCAGACCCAGCCCCAGCGACAGGCGGAACGCCGGGATCAAGCGCGCTGTTGCGATCGCGCAGGAACGCGATGCCGTAGACAAGGCTTGCCGATGTCAGCGTGACCGCGAGGACGCCCATGAGGCCGTAGAGCGCGCCCATCACCGGATCGGCGACGTTGAAATGCGATCCGATTCCGTTGGCTGCAGCGCCGCCGATCCACACCATTTCGGCGATCACGGCAGCGCAAACGACACCCGAAAAAATGCGGTAGGTCAGCCGACCGGTCATGCCCTTCGGCAGCCAGCCCGCGAACAACGCCAGCGTGCCGAGATAGACGGCAAGCGCCACCTGGAATTTCAGCGGCTTCTCCCAGATGTCGATGCCCTGGAACTGGCGCGGATCCACCGCCATGGCGAACAGCGTCGGCGCCATCGCGATCACCATCAGGCTCGCGATCGCCGCAAAATACGGCTCGCGGCGGAACAGTTCGGAAAGGCCGAAGCCGGACCTTGCGAACTGCGCGCGGGAAGGACTGGCCGCAATCGTGTTCATGCTGCTTCTCCCTTATGAGCCGTCGAGGGCATGTTGGCGTGGATGAACCGCACTGCCTGGAATGCCAGGAATCCTGCCGGGCCAAAGAGGAAGGTAAGCGGCAGGCAGGGAACGACGAGCAGGAACGGGATCTTCTCGGCCCTTGCCGTCCGCACCACCCAGGCACCGACGAAAAGGTCGAAGGCCAGATAGTGTATCCAGCCGGCAAGCACGATCTCGCGCGACTGGAACAGCTTCTCGACATTGACAAGGCTGTCGAAGCCGCCCTGCGCACCGGACCAGAATGCGAAAACGAGGCCGGTATAGGCAATCGAAAGCAGCACGGGTATTGCGAGGCCGGCAATGCGGTCCGCCCATTTGCCGATGAAGGGGCTCGCCAGCAGCGCCAGCCATCCCGGCAGCACCATCGTGTTTGCGGTTTGGAAAAGGCTGTCCGGATCCACTTTGCGGGCCTCCATGTTTACACTGTCAAGATAGCCTGCCCGCCAATGTTGACATTGTCAAGACCGGGTTTGCGTTTTATGAAGGCCGCATGGAAAGTTCCGGTAACGATGCAGCCCACGCTGCGCCACGCGCGCAATATCACCACGGAGACCTTCGGGCCGCGCTTCTGCGCGCTGCGGAGGAAGAACTTGCCCGCACCGGGATCGAGGGTTTTTCACTGCGCGCCGTGGCCAAGCGCGCGGGCGTCAGCCATGCCGCGCCGGCGCATCACTTCGGCGATGTGAAAGGATTGCTGACTGCCCTGGCCGCGGAAGGCTTCCGCCGTTTCCTTGCCGTGCAGAAGGCTGCAATGGCCGAGGCGCCTGCCGATCCGATGTCGCAACTGCAGGCGGCTGGGCTTGGTTATGTACGGTTTGCCGGTGCGTCGCCGGCGCTGTTCCGGCTGATCTTTTCATCGGACAGGCCCGATTTCGCCAATCCTGAACTCTCCGTCGCATCAAACGACAGCTACCATATGCTGCAGCGGCAGGTGAAAGAGGCCACCGGCCGCGATCCGGCTGCCGACCCAGAGGCTTTGAGCGAATTGCAGGGCGTGTGGGCGATCGCGCACGGACTTGCCGACCTGCTGGCTGCAGGCCGGCTCAAGACCCTGTCCGCTCTGCCTGTGAAGGAACGAGAGGCGCAGATCCTTCGGATTATCGGACGCGTGCTATAAGGCCCGTCAGGCGGTGGCCCGATCGCGCGTGACCGACTGCTCGATTTCCTCGGTCAATGCCGGATCGAGGCCTAGCCGTGCCGCCAGATTGTCGAGCCAGGCGCGTTCCTCGGCATGGTCGAGGTCGATCGCCAGGCACGAGGCGGCGTAGATTTCCATGGCCATTTCGGGCGAGTTCGCCATGGAGGCGATGCGGTCGATGTCGCTCGGCGCCATCATCTCGTCCATGAGAAAAGCCTTGGCTTCGGCATCGACGAGACCGTCCATGCGGCCGTGAATGCGCTTCTGCTCCTCCATGTCGATATGCCCGTCGGCCTTGGCAGCGGCGATCATGGCGACGAGGAAGGCCTTGGCGCGATCCTGTTCGGTCCCGCCGGCGGTCGAGAAGACAGAGTCCGACGGTGGCGGCGAAAGTTCCGCGGGCTGCGTGCCGGCTTCGATACCCTGCTTGCGCTGCCAGTTCTGGTATGCCTGGTAGGCAAGCCCGCCCACAACGGCAAGGCCGCCAAGCTTCACCGCGCTGCCGCCGAGCTTGCGCCCGGACTTCGTACCCATCAGGACGGCGGCAAGGCCGATACCGGCCGCCTTCGCCATGCCCGGATTGGCCGCGATGGCCGCCTTCACCTTGTCTACATTTTCCTTGCCGGCATAGGTTTCGGCTGCGCCCATGAACTGGTCGAGCAGTTTCTTTGCATCAAACATCGCGAAGTCCCTTCCAAGGCGAAAACATTTGCAGCCGATAGCATGGGAACATGACCGCGGCATTTCAAGGCAGAACGGCGGATCGGCGTCAGTGCGCGCGCAGCGAAGCCGCCTGCCTGGCCAGTTCCTCGATCGCGGCGCTGTCGCCCTTTTCCACCGCTTCGGCCGGCGCAACCCATGAACCGCCGACGCACAGCACGTTGGGCAGGGCAAGATATTCGCGCGCATTGGCCAGCGAAATTCCGCCCGTCGGGCAGAAGCGAAATTGCGGCAGCGGCGACGACAATGCCTTGAGATAAGGCGCGCCGCCCGCGACCGATGCCGGGAAGAACTTGAGATGCCGATAGCCGCGCTCGCCGAGCGCCATGATCTCGCTTGCAGTAGCGGTGCCGGGCAGCAGTGGTACGGAACTGTCGTCAGCCGCATCGAGCAGCCTGGGTGATGTCCCCGGGCTGACCATGAATTTCGCCCCGGCCGCCGTGACGGCCTCGATCTGTGCCGGCTCCAGCACCGTGCCCGCGCCCGGTATCGCGCCCTCGACCTCCGCGGCGATTGCCGCCAGGCATTCCAGTGCGCGCGGCAGTGCGAAGCGTGACTTCGATTGCCGGCAGGCCGCCCGCGACCAGCGCGCGCGCCATCATTACGGCCTTGCGCGGATCATCGATGATGACCACGGGAATGACCGGCGCGGCCTTCATCATGGCTTCGAGTATTTTCTGCTTGGCATTCTGGCTGGTGCTCATGCGTCCCGCTTACACCACCATGCCTTGCGTGAAAAGCCGGAGCGTCACGCCAACGGCACGGGCGGCAAAACCCTCGCCATCACCTCAAGCGAGCGCGCGCCGAAAACACCGTCGGCATCAATCCCGGCCGACATCTGAAAAGCTTTCAGCGCCTGCTCCGTTGCCGGGCCGAAATCGCCATCCGCGATCAGGGGATGGCCGAGCCGGCGCAGGTCGCGCTGCAGCGCTTCGACCGGCGCGCCGCGAGAGCCGAGCCGCAACACGGCCAGCGCGTGCCTTGGCCGGGTGGCTTGCGCGCCCGTGATGCGGGCATGCGCTGCCGCCATTTTGGTATGATAGCCATGGCGCGCAAAGGCCGGACCATTGTATGCGCGGGCAAAACCGGCCCAGTCATGCGCGTTGAGCCTTCCCTTCAAGTCCGCCGCGTCAATGAAGCGGGCAAAGAGCCTCACCTGCCCTTCCGCGCCCGACCGCGCCTCGGCGGCAAGCGCTTCGACACCGGGATATCCAAGCCAGCGCCAATGCGCGCCCATCACCTGGCCGATGCCCCACGAAACGGAGCAAAGCGCGGCCTCGCGATCGATCGCGCAGGCGCGGGCAAGCATCCGCCACCGTCCCGCTTGCGTCAGCGGGTTGCGCACCTTGCCGGCAACCGGATTGGCAAGGCCGCCGACAATTGCCAAATTGCGCCTTGCCGCTGGCAGCAGGCGGTGAAAATAATGCCCCTCGAAGCGGATCAGCGGCTCGTCGCGCCCGTCTATCCGCGCATGCAGCCTGCCGCCGCTTTCGACCTCGACCACCGCCAGCAGCGCCGCGGCCTCGACGCCCAGATCCGCCGAGACCCTTTCGACGGCGTCCTGCAATTCGGTTTGCGCCTGCTGCGCCATGGCTTGCTCCTGCCTGTTTTCCGTTGCGCCGGATCATGCAGCAAGGTTTGGCAGGGCGGGGACAAGTTGTTGCACAAGCATGGCAGCCGGACTTTTTTCCGATGCCGCATTCCTGCTACCGCATGAAAGGATATTCAGGGAGAAAAGCCTTGGCCGCCAAAGTGCTCATCATCAACGGTCCGAACCTCAACCTTCTGGGGCTGCGCGAGCCGCACATCTATGGCAGCAAGACGCTCGCCGACCTTGAAGCGGCCTGCGCCGCGCATGGCAAGACGCTCGGCCTCGATGTCGAGTGTTTCCAGAGCAACCACGAAGGCGCGATGATCGACGCCATCCACGGAGCGCGCGGCCGGTGCGCCGCGATCGTCATCAATGCCGGCGGTTACACCCATACCTCCGTGGCGATCCGCGATGCCCTTTCGGGCGCGGAACTGCCGGTCTACGAGGTGCATCTTTCCAACGTCCATGCGCGCGATGAATTCCGGCACCACTCCTTCATCTCGGGAATCGCGCGCGGCGTGATCGTCGGCCTCGGCTTCCGCGGCTATTTCGCCGCGCTCGACGCCATCGCGGATGCCGGATGATGGAAAGCAGGGGCGCGCCGGAAAGCTGGCCGGAGGTTTCCGCCCGCATTGCCGCCTTGATCGAGGGCGAGGACGACGATGTCGCAAAGATGGCGACCATCGCCTGCGAACTGTTCCACGGCTTCGAGCGCTTTCACTGGGTCGGCTTCTACCGCGTCGTCGCGCCGGAACTTTTGAAGATCGGCCCATACCAGGGCGGGCATGGCTGCCTCGTCATTCCGTTTTCGCGCGGCGTTTGCGGCGCGTGCGCAAGGGCGCGCGAAACGATCATCGTGCCGGATGTCGACGCGTTTCCCGACCACATCGCCTGCTCGTCGACGACGCGGTCCGAGTTGGTCGCGCCGGTGCTCCGGAACGGCGAACTGATCGCCGTGCTGGACCTTGATTCCAACTACGCCGATGCCTTCGACGAGGCCGACAGGCAGGCGGTCGAGAGCATGCTCGCCGCCGCCTTCGGCTGAAGGATCGCGCGCCGGAACTGGCCGGCGCGCTCCCCGTTTCATTCCGCCGGCTTGGCCAACGGCTCGTTGCGCGTCTTCCACAGCGAATAGAAGACGCCGGCCGCCAGCAGTCCGAAGGTGATCACGAGGGACACGACGGGCGGAATCTTGTCGACGCCGATGAGGTCCGCGGCAAAGATCTTGCCGCCGATGAAGATCAGCACCGCCGCCAGCGCGAACTTGAGATAGTGGAAGCGGTTCACCATCGCCGCCAGCGCGAAATAGAGGGCGCGCAAGCCGAGGATCGCGAAGATATTCGACGTGTAGACGATGAACGGGTCCGTCGTGATCGCGAAGATCGCCGGCACCGAGTCGACCGCGAAGATCACGTCGGCGATCTCGATCATCACCAGCGCCACGAAAAGCGGTGTCATGAAGGTGACGATCTTGCCGGTCTTCGGATCGGGCTGCTTCACGAAGAACTTGTCGCCATGCAGTTTGTCGGCGACGTTGAAATGCTTGCGCATGAAACGCAGCACCGGGTTGTTGGCGACGTCGTATTCCTTGTCGGCAAACAGGATCATCTTGATGCCGGTGAAGATCAGGAAGGCGGCGAAGAGATAGAGCACCCAGCTGAACTGGGTGACGATCGCCGCGCCGACGCCGATCATGATCGCGCGCAGCACGATGACGCCGAGAATGCCCCAGAACAGCACCCGGTATTGGTAGGCGCGCGGAATGGAGAAAAAGCCGAAGATCATCGCGATGACGAAGACATTGTCCATCGCCAGCGATTTTTCGACCGCGAAACCGGTGAAGTAGTTCATGCCGGCAGTGGCGCCGAGATACCACCAGACCCAGATGCCGAAGACCATGGCGAGGCCGATATAGCCGGCGGAAAGCACCAGGCTTTCCTTGACCTCGATTTCTTTCGAATTCTTGTGGAGAACGCCGAGGTCGAAGACCAGCAGCGCAATGACGATGCCGATGAATGCGAGCCACATCCACACGGGTTTCGACATCCATTCAACGGACATCGAGGCAACCAGGAAATCCATGCCGGGATCCTCTTCTCTTCGTACAAAAACGGGAGTTGTTCCGACATCACAGGGTTTGGACCTGCCAGAGGGGCCCGGAACTGCGTAGATTTGGGAAGCCGCACTCGACATGACAAGGGTGGTGGCGAAGTTTTATTACAGGGCTGTAATCTTCTGGACCCGGGCCTTGCGGCTGCGGTGCCAGCTGTGGCCAATCTCGTGCGGAAAAAAGCAGGCAGGACAGGCACATGAGCGAACAGGGCAAGGTCTCCACCCACGACGCGGATCCGGACGAGCGCAACAAGCACATCAGCATCTATGTCAACGGCAAGATCGTGCCGCGCGCGGAGGCCGTGGTCTCGGTCTATGACTTCGGCTTCCTGCTCGGCGACGGCGTGTGGGAGGGCATCCGCCTCTACAACGGCAAATGGGCCTTCCTCGAAGCCCATCTTGACCGGCTGTTCGAGGCCGCAAGGGCGGTGGACCTCGACATCGGCATGGACCGGGCCGGCCTGAAGCAGGCGCTGGACGACACCGCCGCCGCCAATGGCATGCGCGAGAACGTCCATGCACGGCTGATGGTGACGCGCGGCGTCAAGGCCAAGCCATTCCAGGACCCGCGACTTTCACGCAGCGGACCCACCATCGTCATCATCATGGAGCATTCGCGCCCGTCGCAGGAGAGCTTCGATCGCGGCGTGCGGCTCGCCACCGTGCCGATCCATCGCGGCCTGCCGCTGACGCAGGACCCCAAGCTCAACTCGCATTCCAAGCTCAATTGCGTGCTTGCCGCCATCGCCGCGCAAAAGGCCGGCGCCGACGAGGCGCTGATGCTGGACCCGCACGGCTTCGTCAACACCACCAATTCCTGCAACTTCTTCATCGTGCGGCGCGGCGAGGTCTGGACCTCGACCGGCGACTACTGCATGCCGGGCATCACCCGGGCCAATGTCATCCGCATCTGCCGCGATAACGGCATTCCGGTTTTCGAGAAGAACTATTCGCTGGTCGAAACCTACGGCGCGGACGAGGCCTTCATCACCGGCACCTTCGGCGCGCAGACGCCGGTGAACGAGATCGACGGCCGCAAGTTCGCGGCCCCCGGCCCCATGACCATCCGCATCCGCCAGCTCTACAAGGAACTCGTCGCGCGGGAGGCGGGTTAGCCTACCCCCGCCGCCACAGCACGAAGGCGAAGGCGGGGAACCAGATCAGCGCCGCGGGCGGCAGGATCGCCTGCAGCATTTCGAGCGCCGGGAAGATCGTGCGCAGCGCGGTCAGCACGAAGAGCGCGCCGATCACCGCCGCATAGGGGCCTGTCACCCGAAAGCCAAGGCGGAACAGCACGATGCCGGTGAGCAGCAGCCACATGCCGGAGAAAAGTTGCACGCCCAGCAACTCGCCGACGCTGCCGGCATAGCCGTTGAGCGCACGGTAGCTGACCTCGACCGCGGTGCGCACCACCGGATCGGTGCTCGATTCGTAAAGACTTGCGAGAGAGGGCATGGCGATGAGCCAGCGCACGATACCGAGCGTCTTGAGCACCCCGGAGGCGACGCCGATTGCGGCCGCGCTGTCGACCAGCAGGCCGCTCATGCCTGAGCGGATCGCATACTGGCGCATCGCCAGCGCCAGCGGCACAAGGGCAATTGAAGTGACGAGATAGCCCCAATAGCCGACCTGCACCCCGAACGCTTCGCGGGCAATGAGCGGCAGCGCCTCTGCGGCAGGCAGGCGCAGGCTGGCGGGCCAGCCGATGGCGTTGCCGAGCACGATCAGCGGGATGAGGAAGATCACGAGTTGCGCCATCACGAGGGCGATGAGGACATGGTTTTCGGCGCGCGACAGCGGCGCCGCAGGCTTTGCGGATTTCATGTTCGGTGTCCTTGTTTCAGGTTTGAAGTTCAGTCCCTGGCGCGGATCGCCGCGCCAACGGCCTCGTCGAGCGGGGTGTGTGGCTCCTCGCCAAGCAGGGCCACAAGCTTGCGATTGTCGAGCCGCAGCGGATGCGTCCACAGCCAGAGCATTTCCAGCACCTCGCGCAGGAACGGCACGAAGGGCGCGCCGAGCCAGACCTGTATCCACCGGAAGGGCTTGATCGGCAGGTCAGGCCGCCCGGTTGCCCGGCGCACTGCCTCCGCCAACTCCCGGCCCGTGGCATCGTAATGCCCGCCAAAATGAACGAGTTCGAAAGGCGCCAGCGTATCGCGCCGGTCGACAAGGCGGGCGAAGGTTTCGGCGAGATCCGGCACATAGGCCCATGCGTGGCCAGCGGAGGTAAGCGCGCGCAGGACCTTGGCATCTTTTCCGCCCTTGGCGAGCGCCTGCGAGAACCAGGAACTTTCAATGCCCGGGCCGAAGAAATCGCCCGCACGCACGGCAATGGTTCGCACGGCTTCGCGGCTTGCCGCCTCCAGCATCTCTTCCATTTCAAGGCGCACCTGCCCCTTGCGGGTCTGCGGCGATTTCGGCGTCGCCTCGTCTACGGTGTCGGGCGAATGCGATGAAAACACATAGACATTCGCCGGGAAGAGGATCGTCGCGCCGCAACGCCGGGCCGCCTCGATGGTGTTGGCAAGCATCGGCAGGCCGACCTCGCGCCAGCGGGCATAGCCCGGCGGGTTGACCGCGTGGACGATGATCGAGGCGCCCTCGGCGGCCGCAACAACGGCATTTCGATCGAGCGAGTCACCCTCGCGCCATTCGACCGGGAAAGCCATGGCTGGCCGCGCTTCCGGCTTGCGGCGGGTGAGCGCGCGGACCGTCCAGCCCCTGGCTGCCAGTGCCTTCGCGATGGCCCCGCCAATGCCTCCGGTTACGCCGAGGACGAGCGCGGTACCGACCTTGCCTGTGCTGTCCATCAATGCCTCCATCAACTGCACCGAATATATGACAAGCTTGGAAAACATGAATTGATGAACTGCGTAGGATTGCTATACATTTACGTATGGCTGAATTCGCGGACTGGACCCTGTTGCGTTCCTTCCTGGCGGCGGTGCGGCGCGGCAGCCTGTCCGCTGCGGCGCGATCGCTGAACATGACGCAGCCGACGCTTGGGCGGCACATCGACGAACTCGAGCAGGGCCTCGGTGTCGCCTTGTTCACCCGCTCCCCCGGCGGGCTCGCGCCGACCGAGGCGGCGCTGCAACTCGTGCCGCATGCGCAAGCGATGGAATTGGCCTTTGCCTCGCTTACGCGCATGGCAAAGGCCGGCGGTGACAGCAGCGACCCGCGCGGCACTGTCCGCATCACCGCCAGCGAGATCATGGGCACCTTTGTGTTGCCGCCGATCATGGCGGAGCTTCGCCAGCGCCATCCGTCAATCGTGCTGGAGCTGTCGCTCAACAACCAGACGGACGACCTGTTGCGGCGCGAGGCCGACATCGCCGTGCGGATGGTGCGCCCGGCGCAGCAGGGCCTTGTCGCCCGCCGGATCGGGCAGGTCCCGCTACGGCTTTTTGCCCACCGAAATTATTCGGAGCGCTTTGGTCTGCCTGCCACGATCGGGGAATTGGGCAGTTACCACGTCATCGGTTTCGACCGCGACGACCACTCGGCGCGCGCGGTCGCCGGTTCGAAACTCCCCATCAGCCGTGACATCTTCGCCTTCCGGGTCGACAGCGACGTGGCGCAGGTCGAGGCGATCCGCGCCGGCCTCGGGATCGGCATGATGCAGGCGGCCATGGCCCGGCACAACGCGGACCTCGTTCCCGTGCTTGCGGATGCGGTGAAGATCGACCTCGAGTGCTGGCTCGCAATGCATGAGGACCAGAAGAACTTGCCACCCGTCCGCGCCGCCTTTGATGTCCTGGCCGATGGCTTGGCGCATTGGATCACTAGTGTTTGAGGGCAGTCGCATTCGGAGTTGGCGGCCCCTGAGATATGAAATACGCGACCGGCACCAAGAGAAAAGCACGCCCCGGCGGCAGCGCTGAACGCTGCCGACGCCTAGCATGGAGGCGGCTCGATGAACGGCGGCCGCCGGACCTTTCGGCACAAGTACACTTCCCGTTCCGGATGCGCCTGGAGCTCGAAGCCCGAACTGCGCAACATTGCCTCCATGGCAGCCGTGTTGGGTACGAACCAGTTCGTCGGATCGGCGGCGTAGCTGTGCTCGATGAAATGCAGCCTGGGAAAATCGTGGCGGTCGAACACCTCCCATTCCGAGATCGGGTAGTCCTTGGCAACCGGGCGAACCGAACCTGCGCCGCGCGACAGCGACTGGAACAGGAGCAGGTCGTCCGCCACGTGTTCATGGATCAGGTCCAGCGCCAGCAGCGGGTGGCGCAGGTGGTAGAACACGCCCATGAACAGCACGAGGTCGAAGCGCCGCCGCAACTGCGCGACCTGGTAGACCGACATCTTCCGGAAGTCGATCTGTTGCCCGCGCTCGCGTGCCGCCAGGCGGGCCTGCTCGAGGTAGCGCTCGTCATGGTCGATCGCAACGACCTCGCCAGCGCCGCGCCGTTTCATCTCGAGGGCATAAAATCCCGCGTTACAGCCGATTTCCAGGACTGACCGGCCTTCCAGATCCTCGGGAAGCACATGGGCAAAACCTTCCCATTTGTTCTGTGGATAGTCCCCCAGAAAGTGGTCGGGCGCAGTCTGGATGCCACCGATCTTCATGTTCTGGAACCAGGGGCCGAGTTCGCGCACCCGCCTCGCCGTGTCGTCCCGCGAACCCTGCCCGCTCATTCCGCGGCCTCCTTCTTGCGGTTTTGCGCCGCCCGCAGCACGGCGGTCAGTTCGCGCGCCCGCGCAAGACCCGTATGATGCGAGAGCGCGATGCGCCGTGCCGCCTTGCCCTGCATCGCGGCGGCGTCTGGACCGCGCGCAAGTATCGCCGCGACCTCTTGCGCCGTCGCGGCCGTGCTCATGGCCTCAGGCTCGGGAAAGAAGTCGCCGAGCCCCTCCCAACGGTCGCTGATCACCGGCGTACCGCAGGCCGCTGCCTCGAACAGCCGCACGCTCGGCGAATGGCCGGTGGCGATCATGTCGGCCCGGGTCACGTTCAACGTGTAGAGCTGCCGGCTGTAGAAGGAGCGGTGCAATCGGGGAGGAAGGTGCTCGATGCGCTCGACATTGTCCGGCCAGCGGATCGTCGCCGGATATTGTGGCCCCGCAACCACGAAGCGGCCGTGAGGCACCAGCCTTGCAGTTCGGACCAGAAGTTCGTCGATTGCAGGTTGCCGGTCCGCGCTGTAGGTGCCGAGATATCCCAGGTCCCACCGTTTTCCTCGCCGGTCGGCGCATAGGCACTGGCGTCGACCGAGCAATGAAGCGGCTCGGCGTGCCCGACGCCGAAATCGCGGTGCAGCCTGTCGAGCGCCCGCCCGCCGGAAAACGAGAAATAGACATCGAAGCCCGGAAGCTGGCGCCGGGCGACGTAGGTTTCCTCGCCCCTGGCAAGGGATGCGAGCGTCACGGGCGTGTCGATGTCGTAAAAGCAGGCGAGGCGAGGGCCGAACCCTGCGATTGTGTCGATGACTTCGATTCCGTCGGGAACGTAGGAGCCGACGATTACGGCATCGGCGTTGGCGATCGCCTCCGCCACGCATCCAACCTTGCGACGCTCGCATAGAACCGCAGCGAACAATAATCCGGCTCGACGAGATCGCGGTTCTGCAGGTACCAGGGCTGTTCGCGCTCGAGGAAGAGCACCTGGTGTCCAAGCCCGCCGAGGCCCGACAGCAAGGCCCGGTAGGTGGTGGCGTGGCCGTTGCCCCATGACGAAGAAAGCGAGAGGCCCAGCACGACGATCGACAGCGGCTTCATTCGGCGGCCTCCGTCATCCGTTGCGCCAGCCGGTTCTTAATGACCGCATCGAACTGCGCGGCGCGGGCCTGGTAGGTGTGTTCGGCAAGGACCCGCCGGCGCGCCCGCTCGCCGATTGCCCGCGCATTTGGGCGATCCAGCGCCAGCAGCCTTTCGCCGACCTCCTTGCCGTCCCTCGCCTTCAGCACCTCCTCGCCGTCCTTCAGGAAGAGGTCGAGACCTGCCCAATCATCGGTGATGAGGCAGGCTCCCGCGCCGGCGGCCTCGAACACGCGCGTCGCAGGCGAGAAGCCGGTGGATGCCATGCTTTCCCGGCTGACGTTGAGCACGGCGAGCGGCGAGCAGTTGAAGGCATTGTGGTCGGCCGTGCGGTACGTGCCCGATGGCGCGCACGTTGGACGGCAATTGCTTGTCGTGCCAGCCGGAGCCGCCAAGCAGGAAACGTTTCCCCGGCAGCCGCTCCGCCACGTCGAGGAAGAAGCTCTCGACGCGCGCCTCGCGGTCCGGCAGGCGGTTCCCCAGGAAGGAAAGATCGGCAGCGAACGCGGCCTGGGCCGGCACGCGATGATGATCGCGTGGATCGAGCGCGTTGTAGAGCGGCACGCAGTCCCTGCACGCCAAGGGAGCGGTAGGCCTTCACCACGGGATCGCCGCCGCCATAGGTCAGCACGAGATCCGTTCGGGAGAGTTGCCGGTGCAAGGGATGATCCGGTTCGGCTGAAAGCTCGGCGAGCGTCGCTGGCGCGTCGACATCCCAGAAAAGCAACAGCGAGCCGGGATGCCGGTTGGCGATCAGCAGGTCGAAAAGCGCCTCGTCCTCGTAGCCGCAGCCGCTTGCCTTGACGACGATATCCGCGTCTCGCGCTGCCGCGGCGGCGGCGGCCATCGCCTGCGGGTTTGCCTCGTAGACGACCACGCCGCACCAGTCCGGCGGGTCGATGTCGCGATGCTGCTGGCGGTCGAATGCGTCGGATTCGAAAAACGTGATCTGCGTAACCCAGCTCCGACAGCGCCCTTATCATCCCCCGGTAATAGGTGGCGGCGCCATTCCAGTATGAGGAGAGCAAGCTCGAACCATAGAAGGCGATCTTCATTCCGCGGCCTCCGCAATGCTTCCCGTCCTCTCGCGCTCAACCAGCGACAAGAGCTGCTCGGCGCGGTGGTGGCAGGTGTGGCGGGCTTTCACCGTCTCGAGCCCGCTGGCTGCAAGCGCGGCCCGAAGTTGCGGATCGTCACGCAGGCGCTCTCATGTGACCGGCCATTTGCCGTCCGTTGCGGGCGATCAGGTAAGTCCGACCGAGAACGGAACAAGCCCTCGCATCATCCCAGGGAGCGCAGACAAGCGGAATGCCGCAGGCAAGCGCCTCGAACACGCGGATCGTCGGAATGCCCGGCAGCGATCCGACATAGGGCCGCCGCGGCACGTGGACGGTGAATCGATGGCGGGCAAACGCCGCGGGAACTTCGTGATTTGCGATCCACCCGCCGTAGCGCAATCCGGCGTGTTCCAGCGCGTCACGCGCCGTTTGCGGATAGCGCACGCCGTGGACGTTGCCGTCGAGGCCGAGCCGCCCCGCCGGCTCGATCAGGTATTCGTGCAGTTCCGCGGTCCGCTCACCGTCGCCCCAGTTGCCGATCCACACGAGATCATGCGCGGGCGCGATACCCGGCAGCGGCCTGAAGAGTTCCGTGTCCGCCGCTTCGTGGAAGGTTTCGACCTGACGCCCCCAGCCGGCGGCCAGATAGCGCTCTCGCAGCGTCTCGCCGAAGGCAAGCACGCCGTCATAGCCCGTCGAGGTCGAGGGCGGCGATCTCCGCCTCGCTGGACACCGCCCGATGGTGGGTGTCGTGGAAATAGTAGGAGGAACCGGCCACCCTCGCGGCGCATCTTGCCGATGCGGGCGACGAGCGAGGGTTCGGTCCATTCATGCACGATCACGACATCGGCGTTGCAGCAGGCCGCCGCGTGGTCGAATTGCGGCCCGTAGTCCTGCCAGCGCAGCGAGGGGAACGCCTCGGCGAAACGCTGCTCGGGAGACGGGCCCGGTTCCCTGGCCAGGTTCGTGCGGCTCCAGCCATCCGCCGGCTGCAACGCCAGCGTCTGGTGGTTGCGCGCCTGCAGCGCCCGCATCAGCCCGCGCAGGAAATGCGCGTTTCCATGGTTCCAGTCGGAGACGAGGGAATGGGTGTAGAACAAGAACCGCATCTAGCCTGTCTCCGGCGCAAGTGCCGCAGGCCGGCGAAGAAGCCGGCTGTAGATATTGTCCATCGCTTTCGCCTGGACTTCGGGCGTGAAGGTGCGGGAACGGGCGAACGCTTTTGAGGCAAGGGCTGAGCGCAGTTGCGGATCGCCGATCAGGCTGCCGGCCTTGGCCGCGAGATCTTCGGGATCGGACGGATCGAAAAAGGCGGCGGCGCCGTCCCACAACTCCCTGTAGGTGGGTATGTCGGAAAGGAGCAGCGCCGCGCCGCAGCTTGCTCCTTCCAGCGCAGCCAGGCCGAAGGGTTCGTAGATTGAGGGCGAAACCACGATTTGCGCGCGCCGCATCTGGTCAAGGACCTGATCGTGCGCGATCGGTCCGGACATGCGCGCACCACCCGGTTCCAGCCACTGGCCATCGGGGCCTGCGACCGCCCCGGCCATCACGACCGGCCATTCGACAAGCGGCGCTGCAGCCACAAGCACCTTGCCGTTCTTGCCTTCGTCCCACCAGCGGCCGGCGGCAAAGATCATCGGCTCCCGCGGCTCGTGATTCAGCGATGCGGCAATGGCGTTATGGACCACCTCCAGGCCGTCGATGCGTCCGTAGCAGTGCGCCACGGCTCCGGCATGGCTTGCGCTTGGGGCCACGACGGCGTTCGAAGCATCGAAGCCGTCGCGGTTGATCTGAAGGTGCCATCTCCACTCCTTCGCAAGCCGCGTTTTCCTGACAGCGCTCCACCAGGTCGGCAGGCAGGAATGAGCCACCGTGACGATGGGAAGGCGGGTGTTGAGGCATGCCGCCTGCGAGGGCAGGTTGAGATGGAAGAGATCCGCTCCGCACTCTTCGGCGAGGGAAGAAAGAGCCGGGCCTACGTTCGATAGTTGCTCCGGCCCGCTGGCCATCCAGTCGAGCGGCTGGTCCACCCACACGACATCGCCGTGTTGTCGGGCCTCTCTCTCCTGTTCGCGCGCCGGCCTGGGACCAAGGACGGCAAAGACGATGCGATATTCCCTGCGCGGAAGTGCGCTTGCAAGTTCCATCGCGTAGCGCCAGACGCCGCCGACCGCGTCAACGCTCATCAGGATCACTGCGGGAGACGATCGGCAGTGTGTCCGCGCGTGCAGCGGAACAGACCCTGCCGCGGCGAACGAGGTCCTGCTCATGCCGTGAGCCTGCCCGGCAATACGGTCTGGGCGAAGCGCTCCTTGCGAAGCCATCGCGCGAGGCGCAACAACCCGGTGCGCCAGGGCACCGTGGCCTGCCATCCGGTTGCCTTTTCCAGCCTGGATGTATCGGCAACAAAATAGAGCTGATCCCCCTGGCGCCAGGGTTCGCTGCGGGTTTCAACGGGGGTGCCGGTAATGCGCGCTATTTCCCCCAGCACCATCGCCAGGCTGACGGCATTGCGCGGCCCGCCGCCCAAATTGAAAGCCTGTCCGCCGATCCGGCCGATATCGGCGTGCAGCGCGCGGTAGGCGGCAACGGCGTCATCGACATAAAGGACGTCGCGGACCTGGCGCCCGTCGCCGAAAATCGTGACCGGTTCTTCCTTGAGGGCATTGATGAGGAAATGCGCCACCCATCCCTGGTCCTCCGTGCCGAACTGGCGCGGGCCGTAGATGCAACTCATGCGAAGGACGGCCGCCGGAATCCCATATGACTTGGCGTAGTCGAGCACATACTGGTCGGCAGCGCCCTTGGAGCAGCCATAGGGCGTGCAGAAGTCGAGGCTGCGTTCCTCGCCGATGCCGCGCCGTGCAATCGCGGGATCCAACGGTCGATGGCAGCCGGCGGTCAATACCGTCTCGATATCCTCCAGTGCGCCGTAGACCTTGTTTGTGCTGGCGAAGATCACGCCCGGCTTGCGGCGTCCCG
This sequence comes from uncultured Alphaproteobacteria bacterium, assembly GCA_963846345.1. Taxonomy (GTDB): domain Bacteria; phylum Pseudomonadota; class Alphaproteobacteria; order Rhizobiales; family Rhizobiaceae; genus BOKV01. The sequence goes on along the minus strand of CAWJVP010000004.1, from coordinate 899,317 downwards.
CGCGCGCCGCTTCCAGCACGTTGAGCGTGCCGCGGACATTGATTTCCATGTCGTCGACCGGGCGGTCCAGGCTGGTTGTCACTGCGGTCTGCGCCGCCAGGTGGAACACAAGGCTGGCGTCCTCGACCGCGTCGCGGACCTGCCCGGTATCGCGAATGTCGGCGATACAGGTATGAACGCGGTTGCCGTGCTCTTCGCACAGCCAGGCCAGGTTGGCGTCGACGCCCGGTCGCGCCAGGCTGTCGAGGATGACCACGTCCTTGCCTTCGAGAAGGTAGGAAGCGGCGAGGTTGGAGCCGATGAACCCGCTTCCGCCGGTGATCACGACCGGGGCAACGCCGGAGTTGATCGACGGCTTTGCAAGGGTGAAGAGTTCCTGGACCCGGCGTATGCCGCCCTCGTGCAGCAGCCGGGCGAGCAGTTTGGGCCGGCCCCCATGCCCGGTCGCGCCGAGATGGTAGTGGCGCGGGTCGAACCAGAACCCCTCCTGCACCGCCACGTCGTGCGGCACGTCGCGCCAACTGTACCAATAGATGCGTTCCGCCGGGACCGTCAGCGCCGCCATGAAGCGGCGGACCTGTTCGACCTCGTCCTGCCGCCATGTGGAGTAGCCGGTTTCCGTAACCCAGATCTCGGCGTCGCGATTGTAGGTGTCGACGATCCGCCGCAGCTCTCCAAGATGAAGATCCCAGCCGCTCCAGCTTCCTTCGTCGCTGTCCCAGGTGCCCGGGAAACCGTGAAAGCCGACAGCCGAGACGACTTCGAGAATACCCCGCTCGCCCATGAGGTTGATAAAGGAAGGGTCGAAAGGACACGGCGCGCCCAGGACGGCCTTCCACCCGCGCTTCTGCACCCAGTGGGCGGCTCCGCCGATCATCTCGCAGAACTGGGAATAGTCGGGGTCGGCTCGCCAATCCCAGTCGAGCAGGTTGTTCGGCTCGTTCCAAAGCTCGACATGGCGGAAATGATGGCCGTACCGATCCAGCACATGGTCGACGAAGTCGGCATAGTCCTGCAGGCGGCGGGGAGCGCCCGAGGTCTTGCCGGTGCGCGACAGCGAGGGCGGCGTGTAGTGGACGCAAGGCAGGACATCGAGATCGGAAGCAAGCTTGGGCAGCAGCCAGTCGAACCACTCCTGGCCGCCCGGCGCCAGGTACTCGGCCCAGGACAGGTGGGTCCGCAGCCATGTCGCACCCGACGCGACGATTTCCGGCAGCACGTCCTCGGTACGCTCGTACTCGCCTGGGCGGAACCACTCGACGAAGCCGAAGCCGGCCTGGGCGGGATGAAGCCGGGAGCTCATGCTACAAGCCCCCGCCGTTCAAGCTCGTTGCGCATCTGGGAGCTCCGGTCGATTGCAGTCTCGCCCCGCACCCACTCGACAAAGGGGCCGAGCGTTGTTTCGAGCCTGTGTTCGGCGACGAAGCCGAGCAGTTCGCGCGCCCGGCCCGTGGAGGCGAAGCAATGGCGGATATCGCCGCTGCGCGCCTTGGAGAGGATTTCCGGCGTCAGTTCCGGCACGCCCATGGCCTGCGCCAGCAGTTCCGCCACCTGCAAGATCGAGTAGGAGCGCCCGCTTCCGACATTGATGACGTGGCCGGCGGCGGCGGGCTCCTCCAGCGCCAGCCGGAAAGCCCGGGCGACATCCTCCACATGCACGAAATCGCGCCGCTGCCTCCCGTCCTCGAAGACGAGCGGCCGCTGGTGATTGGCCAGGCGCGATGCAAAATTTGCAAGAACGCCGGTATAGGGATTGGAAAGCGCCTGCCCTGCGCCGTACACGTTGAACAGCCGCAGCGCGACGGCAGGCACGCCATACGCCCCGCCGAAGATCATGACGGCCCGTTCCTGCATGTACTTCGTCAGCGCATAGATCGAAGCCAGGTCTACCGGCTTCCCCTCATCCGTGGGGACCGGCTCGAGGGCATTTCCCGATTCATCGACCGGATCGAAGGACCCGGCTGCGATGCGGTCGCTGCGGCGGCGGATGTCGTCGTGAAGCCGCCCGTCGCGGTCGCTGTAGCGGCCTTCCCCATAGACGCTCATGGACGATGCGACGACGATCGAGCGCACCGGATGGTCGATGAGCGCTTCCAGAAGAACCGCCGTGCCGAGTTCGTTCGCCCCGACATAGCGCGAAATTTCGTACATCGACTGGCCGACGCCAACCTCCGCCGCCAGATGCGCGACGTGGTCGGCGCCCTTCAGCGCGCGCCGGCACAGCCTCGGATCGCGCACGTCCCCGATGAAATATTCGGCGCCATCGATCCGGTCGGGCTCGCGCGAGGGATGCACCTGCTCGACCATGCTGTCCAGCACGCGAACGCCGTATCCGTGACGCAGGAGTTCAGCGACGAGATGGCGGCCGATGAAGCCGAGGCCGCCCGTTACAAGCACCATGCTGCCCACGCCGTTCTCCCTTGTTGCCGGTGTGACCTTCCGGCACACGAACAAGGTCCGGCGGCAAATGTTCCGGATGAAGATGTTGATGTCGTTGAAGAAGAAGAAGCTCCGCCGCGCCAACTGGTCGGCGGTACGGCAAGACCTGTGCGCGGCGCCGCGATTTAGCTTCCTGCTTCGCCGATCTGCGGCCGTGCTTCTGCGGCCGTGCTTCTCGTTGCGGAACAATCTCGCCGGGCTTTTGTTCGGCGCCGCGAAGGGGAAAATGCCGATGAACACCCATGCATCCGCCGGTTTCGGCAAGAAGGCCGGGGCAGCGCCCCGAAAGATGCAGGCTGCGGTGCTGGTCGCACCCAGGACTATCGAACTTCAGGAGGTCATGCTTCCCGACCCGGCTCCGGACGAGGTACGCGTCAAGCTGCGCGGCTGCGGCGTCTGCGCGTCCAACGTGACGCCTTGGACCGGTCCCGACTGGATGCGTTTTCCGGGCGAGCCGGGCGGACTGGGCCATGAAGGGTGGGGCGTCGTTGACGCAGTCGGCAAGGATGTCCGCGGTCTCATTGAAGGCGATCCGGTCACCACCCTCTTCCAAAGAAGCTATGCGCAATACGATGTCGGCCCAGCCAGCCAGGTGGTCCCTTTGCCGACGGCCCTTGCAGGCGTGCAACTGCCCGGCGAACCGCTGGGATGCGCAGTGAATGTGGTGCGGCGGGCCGGGCTGCGGTCAGCGCAGAACGTTGCGGTGATCGGAACGGGCTTTCTCGGCCTGCTTCTTGTCCGCCTTTCGGTGCTGTCGGGCGCCAGTGTGACCGCGGTGGGTCGCAAACACGACGCCCGGGCGCGGGCGCTGGAACTGGGCGCAAGCCATGCCCTGTCTCCCGAAGATGTCGAATCCGCCGCCGGCGCCATCGCGCAGGATGGCCTCTTCGATTGCGTCATCGAAGCCACCGGCCATCAGCAGCCCCTCGACCTTGCGACGCGGTTGACCGCAACCCGCGGGCGGCTGGTGATCGCGGGTTACCATCAGGACGGGCCGCGGCAGGTCAACATGCAGCTTTGGAACTGGCGGGGCCTTGATGTCATCAACGCGCATGAACGCGACCCCGCCATTTATGGCGAAGGGATAAGGCAAGCGCTTTCGCTCGTCGCCGGCGGCCGGCTCGATCCCGCCCCGCTCTTCACCCACAAGCTCCCGCTCGAACGGCTGAACGACGCGCTCGAACTCGCGGCCTCGCGACCCCCGGGCTTCGTCAAGGCACTGGTCGTGATGTGATGAACGTCATGCGGTCCGCGCAAGACGCCGGTACACGTCCCGTCCGCCTCGGCTTCCTCGGCGTCGGATGGATCGGGCTTGCGCGCATGAAGGCGCTTCTTGGCACCGAATTGGCGCAGGCGGCGGCCATCGTCGATCCGAACCCGGAAATGGCCGGCAGCGCCAAGGCTTTGGCGCCGGACGCCGAAATCTGCGGCAGCCTCGAGGAAATGCTCGCCTCAAGCATCGATGCCGTCGTCATCGCAACGCCCAGCGCCTTGCACGCGCAACAGTCGATCGAGGCGCTCGACGCCGGCATGGCCGTCTTCTGCCAGAAGCCGCTCGGCCGCTCGGCCGCCGAGGTGCGCGCCGTGGTGGATGCGGCGCGGCGCAACGATCTGCCGCTCGGCCTCGACCTGTCCTACCGGCATGCCGCGGCCATCGAGCGTATCGGCGATCTCGTGGAAAGCGGTGCGCTCGGCGACCTCCACACGATCGACCTCGTCTTCCACAATGGCTACGGCCCCGACAAGCCGTGGTTCTACGACCGGAGCCTGTCGGGCGGCGGTTGTCTGATGGACCTTGGAATCCATCTGGTCGACCTTGCCCTTTGGATGCTCGGTTTCCCGCGGATCGTGTCCGTCGATTGCCATCTGAGGCAAGCCGGCAAGCCATGGACCGCCACGGGAGACACCGTCGAGGACCTGGCCTTCGCCAGCCTGGTCACGCAAGACGGCACGCTCGTTCGCCTCGCCTGTTCGTGGAAGCTGGCAATAGGCCGCGACGCCGAGATTTCCGGCTCGTTCCATGGCACGAAGGCATCGGCGCGGTTCGCCAATGTCGGCGGGTCCTTTTTTGATTTCTCGGCCGAGCTGCATCGCGGAACCACATCGACGGCGCAGTTCGCGGGCCCGGACGACTGGGGCGGCCGCGCGGCGGTGCAATGGCTGGAAAGGGTGTCCGGCCGGACCGGTTTCGATCCAGCCTGCCTGCATCATGTCGCGGTTGCCGAGGCGCTCGATCGCCTCTACGCGTCTGCGCTTTAGCGGCGCAGCGGCGCCAAGCCCAAGTCAAACTAACCTTCAAGAACTTTTGGAGGACCGAAAAGACACGCTGACCAAGTCGCCGCGAGCAATGCAATCTCAGGCGGCACCGTCCGGCCGTGCCGCCTCGGCGTTCGAATGGATGTCCTGCTTGTTCGGTTCGGAACTATGTCCGATTGCGGCAACCTGCATGATTCGCCGATACTCGGATTCAGCGATGCCGTAATAGGGACCCGCCAATTCCTCGAGGCCTGGACGATCGGTAATCGTGACCACCCCGCGCGTCGCCTTCAGCAGCGCCTTGCCTTCAAGCTCGTGCAAGGCAACGGTGACACCCGCCCGGCGAGTGGCAAGCATGAGCCCCAGAAATTCATGGGTAAGTTCAAGGCGGGGACCGCTCGCCCGGTCATGGATCATCAGCAGCCATCGCGCCAGTCGTTGTTCAAGCGAGGCGCGCATCGCGAGGCTCGTCTGGCTGGACTGGATCAGGAATGTTTGGAGGTATTTGAGCAGGTATTCGCGAAAATCCTGATGCTGACGCGTAAAGCTGACGAAGTCGTCGGCCTTCATGCGGTATCCATCTCCGGCGAGTTGAACCATGCATCCGTTCGGCGACATGGGGTCGCCCAGCAGCAGCTGGGCGCCAGTCATTCCTTCGTCGCCGGCAAGTCCAGCTTCGGTCGATTTGTCGCCAGCCTGCGCTACGACCGAGATAACCCCGTTTTCGGGAAAGTAGACATGCTTGACCGGCTCGCCGCGCGTTTCAATGACATCCCTCAATCCAAGGGTAACCTTCGTCAGCATCGGAACCAACTTGTCCGATGGGCCCGGCCCAAGCGCGCGCAACAGCCGATTGTTGAAGATTGGTGCAGTCACGGCGTGCTCCCGAAATCGGATGAGCACACATGCGCGCTTCCCCAAGGTTAAATCATGCACCCTCCCGAGGACAATTGGTACCGTTGGTACAGAACCGCACAGAGGAACATCGCCGCCGCGTTCCGGTTTGCCAGCGGGTGAAAGGTTCGGAATTCGGAGGATCGGGGCATGCAAGCGGTGATTGTGTTTTGCCAATATTGCCATTCGACGAACCAGGTATTCAGCGAGGGCATTTCGCGCGACACCATTGTGAATTGTTCGTCGTGCAAGGCTTTCATCGGCACATGGCTTTCGCTATGCGCCAGATCTCACCCCCGAAAAATCGGCAGGGTGCCGAGGGTCCGGACGCAGGCGTGACTGTTCAGGCTTGCTTGTCGCCGGACGCATTCTTGCAGTCATGGCTCTCTTGCGCGATCAATCTCGCACCGTGCTCACAGGTTATATAACGCCATAACCATTGCGCGGTGACCGGGAAACCGAACCGGCTCGGCTCGGCCTTGGAAGTACGCATCCGGATCACACACACCTTATTTCTTGGCCACAACCTTGCCATCCAGAACGACGAGGGAAGGGACGTATTGGTCGCCGAACTCGACGCACTACAAAACGAGCTGTTTTCGGCTTGGCAGTTGGCGTCTGACGTTTCGAAGCGGATCTTCAAGCTCATCCATGACGATCGGGCCAACAGCGCCCGCTAACGAAATTCGCACGGCAGTTCGACCCGCGGTTGCGGTCGTTTGATTATGAGATCACTAGCCGCTTCAATAATCTGCCGGATCCGGTTTGCGCGCCGCTATTTCGCTTGGAATCCCCTGCTTTACCAGCCCACGCCATGAGTCGGAACTTGCCAAGGTGACACGCCAGATAAATCTGCTGATTGATGCAATCGCCGGCGGTGCCGCGGTTGACCAGTTGAAGGACAAGATTCTGACGCTGGATGCCCGGAAGCAGGAATTGGAGCGACTTGTTGCGAGCAACGAAACGCCCCCTTTGCGGCTACATCCGCTGATGGCGGGGGTATATCGGCGGGAAATTGCGCGGCTGCACGAAGCGCTCACGAAAGAAAAGCACCGTAAAGAAGCAATAGAGATCTTTCGGGATTTAGTGGACAAAATCGGTCTGCATCCGCAGCCTGAAAGGGCACAGCGGACCATGGCAATCGACTTGCATGGCAACCTCGCCGGCATTCCAAATGTTGCTGCCTGAACAAAAAAGCCGCCCCGAAGGGCGGCTTGTTGTCTGGTTGCGGGGGCCCGCAAAACCTTTGATAGACTCACATGTGCAATGGGGTTGATATGAAAAGGCGCTATCGGTTGCCTCGAGCTTGCCGTTGGCAATAAGCTCTGAATTATTACGCCCGCAGCTATGTTCACTTAGATACTCGGCCGATGCCATGGCGACACGCGACGACGTTTACAGGAACTTCGGACTGGCGGCTGAAGCCGCGCAGCTGTTCGAGACGGAGATTTTGAACATCTTCTACGGCGCCAGCATACTTGAGAATGATCTTCACAAGAGGCCGGACCCCGATCGAGCCCAAGCAGTGTTCCAGAAGCTCGACAAGAAGACGTTGGGCGCCCTGCTCAACAAGAAGCTGAAGCGGTACCTGGACCACGTGGACGAAATGAAGCGGATTTTCACGTCGGCCTTGGAAGTACGCAATCGGCTCACACACACCTTCTTTCGTGACCACAACTTCGCCATCCAGAACGACGAGGGAAGGGACGTAATGGTCGCCGAACTCGACGCACTACACAGCGAACTGTTCTCAGCTTGGCAGTTGGCGTCTGATGTTTCGGAGCGGATTTTCAAGCTCATCCATGACGATCGGGCCAAGAGCGCCCACTAACGAACTTCGCACGGCAGCTCGACCCGCGGTTTGCAGACGTGTGATGATGAGATCACTAGCGTTCCAATAATCTGCCGGATCAAAATACGTCATGATGCGGCAACACGACCGGTTTGGGGCCGGAAGCGGAATGGCAGCTTTGCAGCCAGAATCTGGAGTAGTCGCCGCGTTAGAATGTTGCGTGGGCCCCGGCGCCCCGGCGCCTTAAGGTGTACGACGCCTTTCACGCCCTGCGGAACGGGCGCAGTCGCATTGCCAGATTCGAGAATGGCGGCGCGCAATCAAATCGCCTCGACGGCTTTCGCCAGAAGGTCGCGAACATCGCCCGCCACGGCCGTCAGTTCCGCGTTCTCGATCGCCTGCATCGATGCCACCGGATCTATGGCGCTGACCTCAACGCCGCCCTCAACCTCGCGCAGGATCACGTTGCAGGGCAGCATCGCGCCAACCCGCGGTTCGATCCCGATGGCCTGATGCGCCATCTTCGGGTTGCAGGCGCCGAGGATGCGATAGGCCGGCATCTCCACATCGAGCTTCTTTTTCATCGTCGCCTTGACGTCTATCTCGGTCAGGACGCCGAAGCCATGATCCGCCAGTGCCTTTCGCGCGCGAGCGTCGACATCGTCGATACTCGCGTCGGGGATCATTCGATCGATCGTATAGGCCATTGAGAAGTCCTTTCCTTCATTTCCGAAGATGTTTGGTCAGCGCCGCTATGGCCAAAACCACAAGCACGAGGATCAGCAGGTCGAAGAGCCATCCAAACCTTAACCCGAAACCCATTCCGGGGCCTATCAGTTCACCAACTCACTCTCCCGTGTTCTTGCTACAGGGTTCGCTTTCACCGGAGGTTTTGGCTTTGTCATCCTCTGGCGTTGAGCACAGATTGCGTGGATCGCAGGACGACAATCTCCTGCATGCAAAAGCTCAATCTGAATAGGGACTGACTACAGGCTATCGCATCAAGCCCGCGCTGCGAAGTGCATCCTCGATTATCTTCCTGATGCCACCGTGGTCATGCGGCGACTTTGGCTGGCGGCGATGGCCTTGAGGGCGTCGTTGCATCAGGCTCTTGCGGCTGCACATAGCCTTCTTCGGCATTGACCAACCCCCAGAACCCAGCGATGCGCAATGTCGAGGAGACCCCGGCATCGAGCATGTATGCACCGGCATTGCCGAGACCGGTTCGAACATCCAGTGGTGTCCCGTGTCCCATTCTTGCGATGGCATGTTTTTCCATCACCACGTTTCCTTGCCTGTCGAACCATATGGTCCGCTCGTGACCTTCGGCCGTCTCGGTTCGTGGCGAACCGAAAACAGCGTGTACGTTCCTCCATTGATCAATGATGCGATCCGCATTGGAGGGAACAACCATGCTGTCGGCTTCGCCATGCCAAACTGAGATCGTGGGCCATGGACCCGCATGAACCGAGGCTTCGGAAATCGCACGCTGCAACTGCGGCGTTGCGGGCGTCCCATGCCCCCGCATGCGATCGAAAGCTTCCGGAACTGATTTGGCAATACCATGGGGAAGCCCGGCGATGATTGCGCCACCGGCAAAGACATCGGGATACGTTGCCAGCATGGACGTCGCCATTGCCCCGCCTGCCGAAAGACCGGTTACGAAAATCCTGTCGCGGGCGATCGGGTGGCGATCGACAAGTGTGTCGATCATCTGCTTGATGGAATGTGCTTCGCCCGAGCCACGGGAAGTGTCTTCCAGCTGGAACCAGTTGAAACAAAGTTGGGCATTGTTCGACCGGCGCTGCTCGGGAAAAAGCAGTGCGAACCCGTGTGCATCGGCGAGGCGGGACCAACCCGATCCGTGATCGTAGGAGGCAGCGGACTGCGTGCAGCCATGAAGCACAACCACGAGCGGCGCCCCGTCCTGAAGCGTCCGGCGGCAGGTACACTCTCGCCCGCAGCGCGCCGGGGTTGGATCCGAACCCCGAGAGGTCAACCAGCCTGTCGCTGACAGGTTTGCCGGTGGCCCAATTGCGATCACGTTGGTTCTTCAGTCTGAAAATCGTGTCGGCGAGATTTCTCACTGCGCATTCCGTCGTGCGTTGAAGGAGAAGCCGAACGCTGGGTCTTCCAAACGGTTGCTGCGCTGCACAAATATATTCAGCGGAGGCCCTGTCCCGGCGTATGCGACGGTGGAGAACTAGACACAGAATGCAACGCGACCGAGACTTCCAGCGCACTGCCCAGCCATGCCACCGACAAACGCTCCAGTGCTTGACAATCTAAGCGTTCCACATTTCGCTTTCCCCCGCGAAATAGGCTGCGGCGCCTGAACGTGCCCGCTGGATGCCCTTGTGTTGCGAACCGGCCCCGAAACAACTTGCGCCGCATTGCAGAACAAGATCAGTGCTGCCATGTCAAACCGTCACGGCATCTTGCTTCGCTTCAGCAGCTCCCAAACCGGCAACGCTGTAATGCCGCCAACAATGCCACTCAGATAGCTCGGAATGTCCGAATTAAAGAGCCAACGCCACAACAGGCCGGCAACAAAACTCGTCACCAACATGGTAGCAACCGTAATCAGTATTCTTTGCCAAAGCGGCATGGTCATGGCTCCTTTATGAAGCAATTCGACGCACCAAATGATCCGACAACATATTTTCTATGCTGGGAAGCGCGGCGTTAATAGAACCACTTAGTAGTGCGAGCTTGTGGCTCGGTAATTCCGCCATCGAGATAGGCTCTTGGCAGGATAATATGAGAAGAACTGTAAACGGGAGAAGCCAGCAATGTGTTTCTGCGCAGATGGCATGCCGTGCGCTGAACAGCCGTTCAGTTTTACACACTCTTGGTTATCGAATGCCGAGGTATTTTGAGTTGCACGGGATCCCCATCGAGAAGCGCGCCTGAAACAGCTTGCGTCATTGATCGGGCTATGAAGTCGCATCCGATGGCGGCGAGCAGCCTCGTATTCTCATTGCTGGTTACGGGATCGGCCCAGAACACGATCCCCACGCGCAAAAGTTTGCTCCGCTTCAAACGGCGAACGATGTATTTGGCATGGGTCTCAGAGGCCGCATTCAAAAAGCCGACTACAACTGTGTGGACGTCCTCCAGATCCATTCTGGCCAAACGATCGGCAAAAAGCGCATCATGTGTTGCCAGCCTGGCTGTAGCGCCCTGCGCTGCGAGCACCTGCGCCAGCATTGCGGCGGCGGCATCGTCAAGGTCTCCCCGTCCACCTGCGCAAAGAACCACCTTGCCGGCGCCCTTGGGAAACTCGATTGGCGCCGCATCCTGCCTGGTTGGCGCACTCGCATTCTCGACTGCTTTTGATCCACCATCCGCACCCGCCGGCTCGGCTTTATCGGCATCCAGCGATTTAACTGCCTCTTCCCGCGCATATTCCTCGAGGTTGTCAACGACGGCGAGAGCACTCTCGGCGACGCGTTTGCGGCGAATGCTGCCAATGGCGCCGCTGACGCGGTCCTGTTCGCCAAGCTGTAAGGCGGGAATGGCAATGTTCTCGTAGAACGCAACAAGCTGGTTGTCTTCAAGGTACTCTTCGGCGCGGCTCGTTGCCTCATCCGGGTCACCTGACAACAGCCGTTGGTAATGCTGTTGATACGGCTCCAGTACGGGCTCATTTCCGAGAAGTACGTCCAGAAACTGGAACCGCGGAACGTGCCGTCCCAATACCACGAGACAAACCGTAAGCGGGGTAGAGAGAAGCAATCCAAGCGGTCCCCACAGCCAGGTCCAGAAGATGGCAGCCACGATGATGGCGATTGATGACAAGCCTGTCCGGGACCCGTAGAGCCAAGGCTCCAGAAAATTGTTGCTGACCAGTTCAAGGGCGACGAAAATCGCCGCGGTCCAAAGAACCACAGTCCAGCCGGGATCCACTGCGAGTGCCAGCGCTAGGGGAAAAATGGAGGCGATGATCGGCCCGATATACGGGACGAAGCGCAAGATCAGCGCCAGCATGCCCCACAAGACAGCATAGGGCACCCCGATGATCCATAAGGCAGCGCCGAGGGGAATGGCATAGGCGGTATTAACGACCAATTGCATGAGCAGATACCGGCCTACGCGTTTGCCGGCGTCCTGAAGTGCTTCAGTGGTACGATTCAAGTCGCCTGTTCCGACGAGCCGAATGAAGCGGTCACGCAAGTCCTCCCGCTTCATCAGCATGAATATTACGACCACGATGATGATGCCGCCTGTGGCCAGCGGCTCGATCAGTGGCCCAAGGATCGTCCTTAGCAATTGCAACGGCTTGAGCGCGGGCTCCACGACCTCGACGGGAAGCGGAGGTGGCTTGTCCTGCCCCACAGCTTGGCCGTTTGAGTTTTCCGGTCGGCCGTTTTGTTCCACGTCCCGCCCGAGGCGTTCCATCATCTGGGAGATGCGGCCGAACATCTCTTCGCCAAAGCGCGCATCCTTGATCGACTCGACCTTTGTCTCGATGTTGGCCTGATAGCGGGGAAGGTTCTGGGCCAGGCTTCCCAACTGGAATGCGATTACAACGAGAAAAAGGATAATTGCCGCGAACGCCGCCAAGACGACGGATATGACAGCAACCGGGCGGGGTACATGGCGCTTCACCAGCCAGCCAACCAACGGCGCCAGCGCAAACGTCAGCAATATTGCCGTGGCGAGCGGCATCAATATATCGCGCCCGAAATACATCGCGGCCACGAACACTGCAAAAATCTGGATGCTTGTATTTGCCGTTTCAGCGGTGCCGGTTGGAACTGCCGATGGCATTACGCCGTACGACACCGACTCGGCCTTTTCTGATCCGTTGGTCACTTGAGCCTATCGCGCCTGGACTTCAGCGACCTTCCCGCGACATATCCTGCTGCCAGCAGCAACCCGAGAGAGATGATGCCGACAGGCAATCGCTCGTCGGCTTTGGTGGTGGCTAACGCCGGTTGCAACCCATCAATTGCGGGCACCGTATCGGTACGGCCATCGCGATTTGCGTAAACGCGCAGAATCGCGAACCCGAGCATGCCGACCAGCGCGAACAATCCCGCCATTATCGCGCATGCCTCGATGACGCTGACTACCTCCAGGAGGTAGACAAATCCCGCAGCTGTCAGGAAACCGCCAGCCACAAGCGCTGCCAGCAGCAATACCGCGTAGGCCGCAAATGAATAAAACAGTCGGCTCATCGCGTCGACGGCTCGCCGTCTGGCAATGGCCAGGCCAGTGGCGAGTAGCAGCCGATTGATCACCGGCGGTGGCTCAGCAGGCCGAGGAAAAAACCCACGCCAAGCGCGGCAAGGACTGCTGTCAGGGGATTTCTGGCAATCTGCTTTTCAAACTGTCCAACTGCCGCATTTGCCGTATCAATCGCATCACTGCCGAGCACGGACGCGTCGCGGTAGATCTGGTGACCGGCTTCGCCCGTCTTCCTGGCGGCAGCGCCGGCAGCTTCGCGCAACTGGTCGCGAGTTCCCGATGCACCTTCGGAAGCAAGCTTGGCAACCGTAGCTGAAAGCGCAGCAAAATCAGCTCGAAGTTGCTCCAGGTGTTGAACAATGTCATCCTGATTTTTTGATCTTGTATCGGTAGCCATGTGTCTCTCCAGTATTGTGTATCTCTGGTATTAAGCGGCTTGAATAATAGCCCGTCGCCTAAAGGGCCATGCTGATTTCGATCAATGTGCACGAACCTGAAAAGGGAGCTTAGGCACTTTCAAAACGATCGCTATGCGTCGCCGCCATGGCGCTTTGACCGGCGGAACAGTCTCCGCCAGGCCGATCAGCGCATTCGGGTGCGAGCGCCTTGCGTTAGATCCGCCCCATGAGCAGCAAAACCACGACGACAATCAGGACTACGCCGAGAACACCGACGCCGCCATGGCCAAAACCATAGCCATAACCGCCAAGGCGACCACTGAAGCCTCCCAGAAGCGCAATGATGAGGATAATGATGAGGATGGTCCCTAGTGACATGATGCATTTCTCCGTTGCATGATTGAAACAAGAAATTCCTGAACGGCATTTGCGCCGAAGCGAAACGGTTTGTCGGGGAAGCTGGTGCTACTTCTTTTGAATGGATACGCCACCCTCGCCAATTTCGATCTCGATGCGGCTCGTGTTCTGCCGCTCCTGGTAGACCTGAAAGCCCAGAACCACCGCGACGACGGCAAGTAGTCCAATGGCGACGTAGAGATAATTTCGGTTCATGAATTGAAGTTCCCCGTGTGACTTGCCTATTTCCCCCTGATCGCGTCCTTCACACCGCCAACAGTATTTTGAATATTGCCTTCGATCTGATCGACCGTTCCCTCGGCCTCGAGCTTGGCATCGCCGACAGCCGAGCCGACAGCCTTCTTGATCTTGCCTTTGACTACCTTGGCGGAGCCAACGATCCTGTCCTTGTCCATTTTCGTCCTTTCGAATGTGAATATGAGAAGCAGACTTTCATAATGGTATCTTACGGGTCAGCTTGCATTGACGGTCGTCAAGCGTTCGTCCGCGTCGCACTTTTCCAATGTTGCATCGGGCTTTTGGACTTCGCGTTCTTGCCTTTTGGCGAATGTCGCGTGGGTCAAGCATACGGTTGTTCCATTGGCATCGGCGGTGGTTTCGACAGTGGCCTCGAGTTGTTGGGCCAAGGCCTTTACGATGCCGGTTCCCAGTCCGGTTTTCTTCTGGGCGAAAACCCCGTCTGATCGCCCGATACCGTTGTCTGCCACGGAAAATTTCCAGTCGGCGCCCTTGACCTCAAATGCCACACGAATGCGGCCATCCTGCCTTGGCGCAGGGAATGCGTGTTTGAGCGAGTTCATCACGAGTTCGGTCGCGATCAGTCCAAGGCTTTCGGCGTCACGGGCCGAAGTACTTCCCTCGGCCTTCGCAACCTCCAGCGTGACCGCTTGAACTCCACCCATGATCGATGCGGACAGGGCTTCGCATAACCTGGAAAGATAAGGCGCCATCTCCACCTGGCCTGCGAAGGCGCTGGGATGAAGTTCCTTCTGTACCGCGGCAATCGAGACAATCCGCTTGTGGGCGTCGAGCAAGTTGTCTCGCGTCTCTTCGGACTCAACTCCGCGAGCCTTCATCAAGATGATACTGGCTATGATCTGCAGGCTGTTTGCGACCCGGTGCTCGAGTTCCCCCAGAAGGATTTCCTTTTGCCGAAGCAGGTCGGCGAGGTCGCGCTCTCTGGCTCGGCGTTCGGTGACGTCCTCGATTCCAAGAAGTACCGTCCTCTTGGCGCCGCCTTCAAACAGAACCTGACGGGCATTGAGGCACATGACGCGATCTCCCAGATCGGGGAAGAAGTGCTCCACTTCGTAATCCTGGATCGTTTTCTGCTCGGGAATGATCTGCTCAAGCAGAACGCGCAATTTGGCGATATCCCACTGGCCATTGCCGAGCTTGTACAGCAACCGGCCCTGCGTTTCGTCGGGGCTAACCTTGAACGCGGCGTAGAAGGAGCGGCTTGCGGCGATCACCCGCAAATCCGAATCCAGCACCAGAACAGGTTCATGCACGGTATCGACGATGGCCTGGGCGAGCGCGAGCGCATCTCCCACATTGCTGAACTGTCCGCTGAAATTTGTGGTCTGCATCTCTTTGTCCAACGAGGTAAGGCCTTGGCCTTCCTTGCCAGCGAGGTCATCGCGGCGGAGCCCGGCTTTCATTCAGTGGTCACGCCGTCGAAATGTTCCTTCGATGCTTCCGCTTGCGACTTCGTCGCCATCACCACCTTGTCCTTGTGGTTGGGAGGGCCATAAAGCGTGTAGACCTTCAAGGATTCATCGCCGGTATTGATCAGATTGTGACGGGCACCTGCCGGGACGATGATCGCATCGCCTGCCTTCACCTTGCTGGCATGGCCATCGATGAAGATCTTGCCTTTGCCCTTTTCGATTCGAAAGAACTGGTCGTGCGTTGCATGCATTTCCTCGCCGATGTCTTCTTGCGGGGGCAGAGCCATCAGCACCAGTTGCAGGTGGCGACCGGTATAGAGCACCTTGCGGAAGAGCCTGTTTGCTTCCGTCAGCGCTTCAATGTTTTCGACATAGCCATTCATCTTCGCCTCGAATATTGCGCCGTCGCCGTAGTGACGAGCTTGTCCGTTCCCTGGATTGATCTTTACAGGATTTGCGAATTTGCGGGCTGATGCAGGTTAAGTTGGCTGGAACGAATGTTCCCGGGCTTTGGCCGTTCACTTGAGCAACGGCCCGTCCTGGTCGAGATACGCCTTGTCGAAATCGGCGCGTTCGACTAGTCGGCCAAAGTCGAGGAACGTGACAAATCCATTTTTGAAGGTCAAAAGCCCTTCTTCCCGCAATTGACGCAGCACGCGGTTGATATGGATTGCGGTCAGTCCCAGGGCGTCGGCAAGCATGTACTGGGACAATGGACAGGCATAGCCCTCGTTGGTTCCAAGACCGACCAGTTTGAGCCGGGCTCCGAGCTCCAGCAAGAAGTGCGCAGTTCGCTCGATGGCGTTCCTGCGTCCCAGATCGACGAGGTGCTCCACCACCATCGCCTCGTCCCGCGAAGCAGCCCACAAGACTGCCGTCGCCAACCGGGGCGTATCTGCAAATGCCTTGAGAAGATCGCTGACCAATACCTCCGAAGCTTCGATCCGCGTGACCGGCTCGATATTGTGGTCAGCCGTCCTGAAGAGGACGCTGCGCAAACCGAGGAAATCCCCCGGTATCTGAAAATCGACGATCTGACGCGTCCCACCCGGCAAGATCTTGTAGGAACAGACCCAGCCCTCGGCAAGGATATAGGCCGACTGGTTCGACTGCCCCTGATGCACCATGTCCCGCCCAGCGGCAAAGGTCCGTCGCTTTTGATGAATGTCCGCAAGGACGGCCAGTTCTGCTTCGGATAACGCCACATAGGCGCCAAGCTTGCGCGCAAGCGGACTGTTTTGAATCATCGTGTACCAGAAACAGGCAATACGGACCGAACTGGCCCTGCATTCGTTTCAATTGAACTGGGCGATGCTGCTCTCAATCAGTTCACCCTACAGCATTTGCGTGATGATGTAGCAACAAAAGGCGCCGGTCGATGACTGCCGTCCAAGTGAACCCACGGAGGCACAATGATGTCGACCCAGCAAGACGTTTCGGGCGTTGCCGCACTAGCAATATGCAAGTCGCTCCTGCTTGCCCTGAACGACCACAAGATTCTGCCCGAGACCGAAATCCTCGCGATACTGACGGACGCAGCCGCTGGCCATGAAAATGCTCCAACCGGCGACGGAAAGGCCGACCTGCACAAGGCGGTTGCCGAACTGATCAATGCCATTGTAGCGGGCGGCAATTCGGTGCGCAGGCCGTGAATGTTTCAGCACCGGAAGGCATATTTGGGAGGACCGCTAGACCGGTTCGAAAACTACGTGAAGATAGCTACGAAGAAGCGACGGAGGTAGTCTGGAACTCGATCCAGCGCCGATCGAGACAAACGATGTCTGCTTTTGAAAAATTAAGGACACTCTTGAATGACCTTCTTGGGCGCAAAGCGGCCGGCAGTTTCGGGGCCTGGAGCTGCCAGTCTGATAGGAATGAACTTTACGGCTTGAGCGCCTTTAGATATTCCAGAATATCTTCCAGCTCTCCGGGTCGCTTTAGACCGTTGAAGGCCATTTTGTTCTATCGGAACGAATTTCTTGGGATTGAGAAGAAACCGGGTGAGGTTTGCTTCGTCCCAAATCACGCCCGCATTGGCCATTGCTTCGGAATACAGAAAGCCTGCGAAGGTGCCTGAGGTTCGTCCCCACACGCCTCGCAAATCGGGCCCAACCTTGTTAACGCCGGCTTCGACCTCATGGCATGCCGCACAGCGCTGCTTGAAGACCGCCATACCTTCTTCGGCGTTTCCGGTCTCGGCCCGCACAGCGCTGACAACAGCCAAACATGCGGCCAAGGGCATCAAACCAAAGTGAAACAGTTTCATCTGGTACACCCACTCTTGCGCAGGAGATCCGAACCTAAGGCAAAGGGATCGGCCCGTCGCTTAGCGTCCGCAAATACCCAATCAGGTTGATGCGTTCTGCCTCGTCTGAAACCCCTTGTATTTCCATGAGGCGGATGCCGGGGGTGGTGAGGACTGGATCATACAAAAAGGTGTTCAGATCCTCGTAGGTCCAGGCGCCCTCCCAATCCCGCAACGTCTTGGAATATTTGAAATCTGCCATCGACGCCTTGTCTCGCCCGACGACCTCCCAAAGGTTCGGACCAGTTCTGTTCGCTTTGCCTTGTTCGTAGCTGTGGCACGAGTCGCATTTGCTGGCGAAATATGCCCGGCCCTTTTCGACATCGGCGCCAGCCAGTTTTTCCGAGATCGGCGCGGGCCTGGGCAGCACGACGCCATGCGCCATGAGGTAATCGGAAATTTCGGAATACTCGTACAATCTGGCGAGATGAATCGGTGTTAGGGGCACGGCATCCGCAGTTTTGGCATTTACGTCGGCACCCGCTTCAACCAGCGCCACGACACATTCAAGGCAACCATTCTTGGCTGCCACATGAAGGGGCGCCTGTTTACCCGCCGGCGGAGTTCGGATCCGCGCCGTTTTCCAAAAGCAGCTTGATCAGCTCCGGTCGGTTCTTGGCCACCGCTGCCGCCAAGGGCGTACCACCAGTCTTTGTCGGGGCGTTGACATTTGCGCCGCGTGCAAGAAGCAGCTTGGCCGCATCAAGGTGCTGCCTGTTGACCGCGTGATAAAGCGGGGTGGCAAAACCATCCATTTCGTCAATGGCAGCACCCGCGTCCAGCGCAGCCGTGATAGCAGCCACGTCGCCCGCCTTGGCGGCGTCATGAATTTCTGCCGCCTGGCACGACAGCGGTAAGAATATGCAGGATACGGACAGCATGAAGGCGCGCATTGATTGCCTCCTTCTGCTTACACCTTATCACTTCGCAATCCTCGACGATAGCAGGCGCGAGGTAGCTCATCTTTCCCTTGCTAAAGCGCTTTAATTGCCGGGCCGTGCCGGTGCCGCGACCGCCACCATGTCCGATTGGGAAAACTTCATTGTTGTCGTATGCGGCCGAATAGGGGCGCGAAGACGTCTTTCTGTACCTCAATATAGGCGCTGTGAAATGACCGGCAGCTTTGCGCCCCAAGTCGGCCGTAGAGAGCAGCATTGCCAATTCCGCCAAGCAGACATTCGCTAAGGCGGTACGGCGTTCGATGCGGGCCGGTGTCTTTGCGGCGCTTTCCTTTCGGTGCCCCAGATCCGGCTACGCGACGAATGTCCACTGCTAGGCAAGGATGCCGCCACCCATGCAGCCTGAAGTCTGACGGCCTACCCCTTTTCGGCCTGCGCAACATGCTGCTTCACGGCGAAGAAGCTGTCGGGCGTCACCGAGATTGAATCGATCCCTGCCTTGACGAGGATTGCAGCGAAGGCCGGGTCGTTGCTTGGCGCCTGTCCGCACAGTCCGACCTTCACGCCGGCGGCATGAGCCTTCGCGATGACGTTCTCGATCATCCAGAGCACCGCCGGGTCGCGTTCGCTGAAAAGCGCCGACAGGACTTCGGAGTCGCGGTCTATGCCGAGCGTCAGCTGCGTCAGGTCGTTCGAGCCGATGGAGAAGCCGTCGAAGCGGCGGGCAAATTCTCCGGCAAGGATGACGTTGGAGGGGATCTCGCACATCACATAGATCTCCAGGCCTTCCTTCCGCTCCAGCCCGGCGGCCGCCATGACCTCCAGCACCCTGTCGGCCTCCTGGGGCGTGCGGCAGAAGGGGATCATCACCTTGACATTGGAAAAGCCCATCTCGTCGCGCAGCTTTCGGATGGCGCGGCATTCCAGCTCGAAACCGTCGCGGTAGAGCGGCGAATAGTACCGGCTTGCCCCGCGAAAGCCGATCATCGGATTTTCTTCCGCCGGCTCGAACTGCCTTCCGCCCAGCAGATTGGCGTATTCGTTGGTCTTGAAGTCGCTCATCCGGATGATGACGGGATTGGGGAAATAGACGGCGGCGATGCGCGAAAGCCCCTGCGCCAGCTTGTCGACGAAGTATTCGCGCTTGTCGGCATAGCCCTTGGTCAGCGCCTCAATCTGCGCGCGAACAGTCTCGTCACGGATCTCGTCGAAACGCGTCAGCGCCAGCGGGTGGACCTTGATCGCATTGGAAACGACGAACTCCATTCGCGCCAGGCCCACGCCATCGGCGGGCAGGCGCCACCAGCGAAATGCGGCCGCGGGGTTGGCCATGTTCAGCATGATCTTCGTGCGGGTCTGCGGCAGGGAGCCGGGATGCAATTCCTCGACTGCAAATTGCGCCCGCCCCTCATAGACGACACCCTCGTCGCCACCGGCGCATGAAACGGTGACCTCCTGCTGGTCGTGCAGCAATTCGGTGCCGTTGCCGGTGCCGACAATGGCGGGCAGGCCAAGTTCGCGGCTGACGATCGCGGCGTGCGAAGCCGCGCTACCTTTTTTCAGGGCTCATGCACTGCGGTGTCTGTGGCGGCGGCATTACAAATCTAAACAGCACGCGTATTGGCTGCGCGAGCGCTCGCAACAAAGGCACCTGCGACAATCGTCGTACGATGCGGCGCGACGTGCTTGAATCGACAATCCTAGATGCCTTGGCTGGCCACTTGATGCAGCCCGAACTGTTCGCTGAGTTTTGCAATGAGTACGCCAGTTACATGAATAAGATGCGGAGGGATGCACTTGCTTCCAGAGCAGGCCATGAGTCGGAACTCGCCAAGGTGACGCGCCAGATAAATCTGCTGATCGATGCGATCGCCGGCGGTGCCGCGGTTGACCAGTTGAAGGACAAGATTCTGACGCTGGATAGCCCGGAAGCAGGAATTGGAGCGACTTGTTGCGAGCAGCGAAACGCCCCCTCCGCTGCTACATCCGAAGATGGCGGAGGTTTATCGGCGGGAAATCGCGCGGCTGCACGAAGCGCTCACGAAAGAAAAGCACCGTAACGAAGCAATCGAAATCATCCGGGATCTAGTGGACAAAATCGTGCTGCACCCGCAGCCTGAAGGGGCACAGCGGACCATGGCAATCGACTTGCATGGCAACCTTGCCGGCATTCTAAATATTGCTGCCAAAACAAAAAAGCCGCCCCAGAAGGGCGGCGATTTCTTAAAGTCTACAAAACTGGTTGCGGGGGCAGGATTTGAACCTGCGGCCTTCAGGTTATGAGCCTGACGAGCTACCGGGCTGCTCCACCCCGCGTCAAAATGTCTCGGTCTATGCTAGCAGGTTCCGCATTGCCGGAACGACCAAGGCCGCCGGCCATCGCTGGCTGACGGCCCGGCATATGTGACATCGTGATGAGAAGATCTCGTGAAACCATGCATTTGGCAGACCTGGCAGCGACCTACTCTCCCGTGCCTTAAGACAAAGTACCATCGGCGCTGGGGCGTTTCACGGCCGAGTTCGGAATGGGATCGGGTGCAGCCACCTCGCCATAACCACCAGGTCGGCGAAATGCATGGTGAAACTGGTCTTTTAAACGCGCCGTGCCCGCCATTTGGCGAGGCGATGGGCATGGACAATGAGAACGATCAAGCCAATCGAGCTATTAGTACCGGTAAGCTTCACGCATTGCTGCACTTCCACACCCGGCCTATCAACGTGGTCGTCTTCCACGGCTCTCAGGGAATACTCGTTTTCAGGTGGGTTTCCCGCTTAGATGCCTTCAGCGGTTATCCCGTCCGTATATAGCTACCCTGCTATGCCGCTGGCGCGACAACAGATCCACCAGAGATACGTCCATCCCGGTCCTCTCGTACTAGGGACAGATCCTGTCAATATTCCTACACCCACGGCAGATAGGGACCGAACTGTCTCACGACGTTCTGAACCCAACTCACGTACCGCTTTAAATGGCGAACAGCCATACCCTTGGGACCTGCTCCAGCCCCAGGATGCGATGAGTCGACATCGAGGTGCCAAACAACCCCGTCGATATGGACTCTTGGGGGTCATCAGCCTGTTATCCCCGGCGTACCTTTTATCCGTTGAGCGATGGCCCTTCCACGCGGGACCACCGGATCACTATGACCGACTTTCGTCTCTGCTCGACTTGTCAGTCTCGCAGTCAGGCAGGCTTATGCCATTGCACTCAACGAACGATTTCCGACCGTTCTGAGCCCACCATCGCGCGCCTCCGTTACTCTTTAGGAGGCGACCGCCCCAGTCAAACTACCCACCATACACTGTCCCGGACCCGGATAACGGGCCGCGGTTAGACATCCATAGTGATAAGGGTGGTATTTCAAGGATGACTCCACGCGAGCTGGCGCCCATGCTTCAAAGTCTACCACCTATCCTACACATGCCGACACGAATGCCAGTGTAAAGCTATAGTAAAGGTGCACGGGGTCTTTCCGTCTAACCGCAGGAACCCCGCATCTTCACGGGGAATTCAATTTCACTGAGTCTATGCTGGAGACAGCGGGGAAGTCGTT
>CAWJVP010000004.1:0-872500 GCA_963846345.1 uncultured Alphaproteobacteria bacterium | reverse complement strand
TCCTGGGTGACCACCCGCCGCTGAAGCAGAACGGAAGGCGCCTGCCGGACAAGCGCCGCGTCAGCTTTCGCTGGCTTTCCGGCGCAGTGCTTGCGGGCCTTGTCTCCGTCTTCCTGATGGGCGGCGCGCTTGTCGCGGCGCTGGATGGGCGCGACATCCTAGCGGTGCAAGGGCAGGTCAGCTCCGGCAGGAACGGCGGTGAGCCGACACTCCCGCCGTCGCCGTAAGGGGGATCGACCGGGCGTGCGGTCGTCGACGACATCTCCACATCGCGCGTCATGATGGTCTCGACGTCACGCGGTCAGACGAGCGCGACGTCGTCAAGGTCCGGCCGTTCCTGAAGGTGTCGACGCCGCTTGCCGTGCCGCCCAAACGCGATACCGACTACCCCGCTTTCGACGCGCTTGGCGGTTTTCTCCGACTCAGGCAAGGCGGAGCCGGCCGCAGCTCGAAGCCGATGCAAGCGACCAGATCTACGGTGCGCAGGTCGAGTCCGAAGTCACCATAACGGTGGTCGACTTCGATCCGTCGCAGCCCGATCGCATCGCCAAGGGTCCGGCGCAGCGCGAAAGCGACATCGAGGAACTCGTGCGCAATGCGGCGCCCTGGCCTCGACACCGGCGCGACCTCCGTTGCCTCGCTGGCCTATTTCGATCCGTCGCGTTTCTCCCTCCAGGATTCAGGCTTCCTTGCCTCGCCCGGTGTGACGATCACGGAGGAAAACGTCTCCCTGGCCGTCAAGAAGCCGGTCGAGGACCGCACCTCCCGCCGCCACGAGGAGCGCGTCATACGGGTACGCAGCGAAGCGGCGATTTCGCTGATCCTGGAAGCCGAAGGCATGTCGAAGGAAACGGCGGCCACTTTCGAAAAAGTGCTCTCGGCCGACATAGGCTCGACCAAGCTGTTGCCGGAAGACCGCCTTCGCGTCGCGCACGAAATCCTGCCCGCAGATGCGGAGGGAGCGATCACCCGGCCGGGGCGCGTCAGTGTCTACCGCGGCAGCCAGCATCTCGTATCGATCGCGCGCACCGAGGACGAACGCTATGTCTATTGTTCCGAACCGGTCTTGCTGCCCCAGAACACGGCTTCGAATGCGCCTGTGACGCTTGCGCCTTCCGCCCGGCTGCCCACCGTCTATGACGCAATCTACCGGGCAGCGTTGTCCGAGGGCCTCGACGTGGAGATGGCCAGCCGCCTCATCCGGATCTTCGCCTTTGACGTCGACTACAATTCGACGATCACCCCCAATGACGAACTGTCGTTCTTCATGTCCCTGGAAGAAGGCAGGGACAAACCGACGGAAAAGTCGGAAGTGCTTTTCGCCTCCATCAAGACCGGTTCGCTTGAGCGTAAATATTACCGCTTCCGCGATCCCGATACCGGGCAGGTCGACTATTACGACGAGACGGGCAAGAGCGCGAAGAAGTTCCTGTTGCGCCAGCCGGTTCCCAATGGAAAGTTCCGCTCGCCCTATGGAATGCGCACGCACCCCATTCTTCGCTATCGCAAGATGCATTGGGGCGTCGACTGGGCAGCCCCGCGCGGCACGCCGATCATCGCGGCCGGAAACGGCGTCGTGCAATCGGCAGGCTGGGAATCGGGCTACGGCAAGCAGACCGTGATCCGCCATGCCAACGGCTATGTCACTTCCTATTCGCACCAGAGCAAGATCGCCGATTTCGTCAAGAAAGGCGCCCGGGTCCGCCAGGGCCAGGTGATCGGACTGGTCGGGTCGACCGGACTTTCGACCGGTCCGCATCTTCACTACGAGGTGGAAGTGAACGGATCGAAAGTCGATCCCATGCGCATCCGCCTGCCGAAGGGGCAGGAGTTGAAGGGCAAGGAACTGGCCGCCTTCAACGCCGAACGCGAGCGGCTCGAGGAGCTTCTCAACGAGGGCGAGGACGGCGAAACCCCGCAGCTCGCCCAGTTCTAGCTTCAATGTCTCACGCCTGATCCGGCGGAACGTGCCGGCTCCCTTTGCGTTGACGCAAGGACCGTTTGTAGCGTCCGCGCGGGAGACACCGGGTGAATTTCAGGCAGATCGAACGAAACATCATCGTCGCGTCCCGGTTCTTCACCGTCCTTGCGGCGATAGGCGCGCTTGCCGGCTCGCTGCTGATGTTCGTGCTCGGGCTCTTCAGCATCTACCGCGCCTATCGGCCGGGCGCGCCGCTCGATGGCATGGAACCGCGCGATTTCAGCATGGGCGCGGTCATCAATGTGATCGAGGCGCTGGACCGGTTTCTCATCGGCATCGTCCTGCTGTACTTCGCCTACGGCGTCTATTCCCTGTTCATCCATCCAGGAGAGCCGAAGGAACGGATCGCCATTCCGGACTGGCTGCGCGTGCGCGAGATCGGCCAGCTAAAGCAGGTGGTTGCCGAACTCATCCTGGTCATCATCTTCGTCCTGTTCCTGCGCGCGGTGCTGGAGACCTTTTCGCATCCGCGGTTCGCAGACGACTGGTTGACCCTCGCCTCGCTGGCGCTGCTGCCGCTCAGCGGCCTCCTCCTTGCGCTGGCGTTGCGGCTGGTCGAGCTGCACCCCAAGCCGGAAAGGCCGCGCAAGGAAGACACCGACGATGACCCTGCCTTGTAGCAATCGATGGCCCTGACCGAGGCTATGCCGTTGCGCTGTCCTGCCGGTCGTCGAGAAATACCCATGATACCGCCGCGGCAACCGCGCACATTCCCGCAGCAATGAATGCGACCACGGAAAATGCCGCGTTGCTGGCGCCCCTCCAGGCGACCACTGCCTCAAGCGGGGTGTCCGCGGGCGGCGTCTGGCCGAAAGCGAGCACAGGATCGGTTCCGGGAAAGGCAAGGAAGACCGCCGTGATGACCCCGCCAAGCGATGCCACGGCGAACAGGCCGGAGAGCCGCGCCACGGTGTTGTTGATGGCCGAAGCCATGCCGGTCTGGCTGTCGGGAACGGTGGTCATCACGGCTGCCGAGAGCGGCGAGACAAGTACGCCCATGCCGAAACCCATCAGCGCCATGGCCGGCATCAAGGCGCCCCAGAACTGCCGCTGGTCCATGGTCATGGCGAGCCAGGCATACGCAATCGCGCAAATCACGCTGCCCGCCGCCATGAATATCCGCGGCCCGAGCCTTGCGGAAGCCTTGCCCATGGGCCCTGACATCACGCCGACCAGCAGCGTTATCGGCACGAAGGTGAGCGCCGCCTGCGTCTCGCTGGTTTCCCAGGCGGTGATGAGCGTCATCGGCAGGAAAAACAGCACCGCAGACAAGGCGAAATAGATGAGGAAGGTGGCGATGTTCGCGCCCGCGAAAGCATGGTCGGCAAAGAGCGACAGCGGCATCATCGGCTGGCGCGCCCGCTTTTCCCACCAAAGGAAGGCAATGAGAATCGCGAAACCTGCCGCGATCATCGGCCAGTCCGCCGCCGGCGCGCCACCCGGGACGCTGCCGGAAATGGCCGCCCGCCCGCCGGAAAGGCCCAGCGCCATGATTCCGAGCGCCAGCGTGGCAAGGACAACGCCCGCCGGATCGAGCCTTCGCCCGCCCTCCGGCCGGTCGGCGGGAACCTTGAACAGCAATGCCAACGCCATGAGCCCGAGCGGCAGGTTGATGGCGAAGATCAGCCGCCAGCCCCAGTCCCCGGTCGCGCCGATGATCAACCCCCCGCCCACCGGCCCAAGCCCCGAGGTCGCGGCCGAGGCAGCCGCCCAGATGCCGATCGCCCTGCCCCGGTCCTGTGGCGGATAGGCCTTTGCAATGATGGCCAGGCTACCCGGGATCATGATCGCCGCGCCCAGGCCCTGCAAGGCGCGCACGCCAATGAGGAAGGGGGCATCCGGTGCGGCCGCGCAAAGCAGGGAAGCCGCCAGGAAAAACACGATTCCCGTGCCGAAGACATTGCGCAGGCCGTAGCGGTCGCCGAGCGCGCCGCCCGCCATGACCAGTGCGGAGACCATGAGCAGGTAGGCGCTGGACATCCACTGCGCCTCGGTAAGCGACGCACCGATATCGGCCCGGATCGCGGGTATGGCGATAGGCACCACGGAGCTGTCGATGAAGCCGAGACTGGAGGCAAGGATCGCAGCCACGAGTACATGCCCACGCAGATGCGGCGGGCAGAATGTCTGGCTGGTGGGGGAAAGGGAAGCTGCGGGCGCATCGATCATGCGCGCGACACTAATCGACCGCGATGACAACGCAAATGGCGGGCATCGCTGCCCGCCACCGGTTTTGCAGAGTTACGCCGCCTTGGCAGCCTTGGCTGTCCGAGACAGTTCCACCGGCTCGAAGACCAGCCGGTCGGAACCAGCGTGGATGCGCACCTTCATGCCGTCATGGATCTCGCCTGAGAGGATCTTCTCGGCCAGCGGATCCTGCAGCGACTGCTGGATCACGCGCTTCAATGGCCGCGCGCCATAGGCAGGATCATATCCCTTTTCGGCGAGCCACTTCACCGCGTCCTCGCCCAGTTCGAGCTCGATCCGCCGGTCGACAAGCAAGGCTTCCAGTCGCTTGAGCTGGATCGCAACGATGCCGGCCATGTCGGCCCGCTTCAGCCGGTGGAAGAGGATGATCTCGTCCACGCGGTTGAGGAACTCAGGCCGGAACGAAGCGCGCACCACCGCCATCACTTCCTCGCGGGCGGCGGAGGCTTCCTGGTCTTCGCTTCAGGTTCACCAGATATTCCGAGCCGAGGTTGGAGGTCATGATGACCAGCGTGTTGCGGAAGTCGACGGTGCGCCCCTGCCCGTCGGTCAGGCGACCGTCATCGAGCACCTGCAGCAGCACGTTGAAGACGTCCGGATGCGCCTTTTCGATCTCGTCGAAAAGAACGACCTGGTAGGGCCTGCGCCGCACCGCTTCGGTCAGCGCACCGCCCTCGTCATAGCCGACATAGCCCGGAGGCGCGCCGATGAGCCGCGATACCGAGTGCTTTTCCATGTATTCCGACATGTCGAGCCGCACGAGCGCGGTATCGTCGTCGAAGAGGAAACCGGCCAGCGCCTTGGTAAGCTCCGTCTTGCCGACGCCCGTCGGGCCAAGGAAGATGAACGAGCCAATCGGACGGCTCGGATCGTTGAGGCCGGCGCGCGCACGCCGCACGGCGCGGGAGACGGCCTGCACGGCCTCGCCCTGCCCGACGACGCGCTTGGCAAGCGCATCTTCCATGCGCAGCAGCTTGTCCTTCTCGCCCTCCAGCATCTTGTCGACCGGAATGCCGGTCCAGCGCGAGACGACCTGGGCAATGTGCTCCGGGCGTCACGGCTTCCTCCACCATCGTGTCGGCGCCGTCGTCGTTCTCGGCCTCGGCCAGCTTCTGCTCGAGTTGCGGGATCACGCCATAGGCAAGCTCGCCGGCCCGCGCCAGGTCGCCCTTGCGCGCGCGCCTGCTCGAGTTCGATGCGGGCCTCGTCCAGCTTTTCCTTGATGTCGCGCGCGCCGGAAAGCTTCTGCTTTTCGTTTTCCCACCGCGCGGTCAGCGCATCCGCCTTTTCCTGAAGCTCCGACAAGGTCGTCCTCCAGCGCTTCGAGCCGCGTCCTGCGCTTCCCTTGTCGCTCTCCTTCTTCAGCGCCTCGCGCTCGATCTTGAGCTGGATGATGCGCCGGTCGAGCTCGTCCAGTTCCTCCGGCTTGCTGTCGACCTGCATGCGCAGGCGCGAAGCCGCTTCGTCCATGAGGTCGATGGCCTTGTCGGGCAGGAAGCGGTCGGTGATGTAGCGGTTCGAAAGGTTTGCCGCTGCAACCAGCGCCGAATCGGTGATCCGCACGCCATGGTGCAGCTCGTACTTCTCCTTGATGCCGCGCAGGATCGAGACCGTATCCTCGACGGTCGGCTCGGAGACGAATACCGGCTGGAAGCGGCGCGCCAGCGCCGCGTCCTTTTCGACGTGCTTGCGGTATTCATCCAGCGTGGTCGCGCCGACGCAGTGCAGTTCGCCGCGCGCCAGCGCCGGCTTCAGCAGGTTGGAGGCATCCATCGCGCCCTCGGCCTTGCCCGCGCCGACCAGCGTGTGCATCTCGTCGATGAACAGGATGATCTCGCCCGCAGCCGACGTGACCTCGTTGAGCACGGCCTTCAGCCGCTCCTCGAACTCGCCGCGATACTTCGCGCCCGCGATCAGCGAGCCCATGTCGAGGGCGAGCAGCCGCTTGTTCTTGAGCGATTTCGGGCACGTCGCCATTGACGATGCGCAGCGCCAGCCCTTCCGCGATGGCGGTCTTGCCGACGCCCGGCTCGCCGATCAGCACCGGATTGTTCTTGGTGCGGCGCGACAGCACCTGGATGGCGCGGCGGATTTCCTCGTCGCGGCCGATGACCGGATCGAGCTTGCCGTCGCGCGCATCCTTGGTGAGGTCGCGCGAATATTTCTTCAGCGCCTCGTAGCGATGCTTCGGCATTGGCGCTGTCGGCGGTCCGGCCCTGCCGCAATTCGTTGATGCGCGGTGTTGAGCGCCATTGGCGGTGAGCGCCGGCCTTGGCAAGGATTTCCGAAGTCTTGGCGGATTTCTCGATGGCCAGCGCCAGCAGCAACCGCTCCACGGTCACGAAGCTGTCGCCGGCCTTCGTTGCCGCCTTTTCCGCCGTGTCGAACACACGCGCCAAAGGCTGAGACATGTAAAGTTGGCCATTGCCGCCCGATACCGCGGGCATTGCCTGAAGCGCGGCGTCGAGGGCGAGCTTGGCGTCGCGCGGACGACCGCCGGCGCGCTCGATCAGGTTGCTCGCCATCCCCTCTGGATCGTCGAGCAGCACCTTGAGGATGTGTTCGGGGGAGAACTGCTGGTGGCCGGCCGAAAGCGCCTGCGTCTGCGCCGACTGGATGAAGCCCTTCACCCGGTCGGAATATTTTTCGATGTTCATCTGCCTTGCTCCCTCTGTTTCGTCCACCCGCATTGCGGCATGGCTGAAACGGTTGTGGACAGGCCCCCGTGTAGGCGGACCCGTTGTCCGCACTGATATGGGAATTGGCGGGCGCAACGAAAAGAGGGCAACAAAAAACCCGGCATTTCTGCCGGGTTTTTTCGTTTGTCGGTCTGCGGCTCAGTCTTCGCCGGGTACCGGTACGGTCTCGGGACCGACGCCGAACAGGCTTCCCGGCAGCTTGGCCGCATCGCTCGAAATGCCCGGCAATGCGGGCGCGCCGGCGGCCGCCTTGGCGGTGTGGCCATTGGCTTCCTCGGTGACGCGGGGGCGCCGGGTCCGCGGCTCGCGGCGCGGACGCTCGACTTCAGGCGCGTTTTCCTGCGGCGCACGCGCCTCTACCGGCGCCGGGCGCGGTTCGCGCTGTTCGCCCTCGGGACGGGGAGCACGCTCCTGCCTATCCTGCCGTTCGGGGCGATCCTGCCGCTCAGGCCGGAAATCCTGCCGGTCGCGGTCGCGGTTTTCCGGGCGCGGGCCATCCTGGCGGTCGCGCGCCTCGAAGCGGTCCCGGTTGTCCTGGCGTTCCGGCCTGTCGCGATTTTCATTCCGGTCGCGTCCGTCATTGCGGTCGTTGCGATCACGGTAATCGTTGCGGTTGCCGTCATTGCGGTTGCCGTCGTTGCGGTTGCGGTTGCCGTCGAAATTGCGGTTGCGCCCGTCATCGCGGCGCCCGTCATCTCTCCGATTGTCGTCGCGCTGGCGGTCCTGGCGGTCGTCCTGCTGCATCGGGCGCAGGTCGGAAGGCCGGCGGTCGCCGCTCATGTTGCGAAGATCGTCGCCGTCTTCGTCATCCTCGTCGTCAAAACCGCCTGCAAATTCGGGTTGGGAGCGTTGCTGCCCCTGCTCCGATTTCGCGAACGGCGTTCGCCGCCGCAATGATGCGGTTGTAGTGCTCGGCGTGCTGGAGATAGTTCTCCGCCATGACCGTATCGCCCGCCGAAAGCGCATCACGCGCCAACTGCGTGTATTTTTCGGCAATGTGGCTGGGATTGCCGCGGATCTTCACGTCCGGGCCATTGCTTTCGAAGCTCCGGCTCATGGGGTTGGGCTGCTTGCGCCCGCGGCCCCGCATGCGGTTCTTCTGTTGTTGTTGCTGCCTCATGAGCTTCTCGTTCTGTCCAGTCTTCGATTGTTTCGCGGTTCTACATGTCCAAAGGGATTGGCTTCCGGCCTTGGCGGCCGGCCATAACCAGCTTTCGGTCTCTGGTCTTCGCAAGCAAAGGCACGCATGCGTGCACAGTCCTGCGGAACCGCCTTTCTCAAGGACAAATCCTGACAAACAGATTGGCCTGACCGGAACGTTCCTGGATGCCCCCGCAAACCGGCCAGTTTTCACACAATCTTTGAAATGGCAGGGAACGTTCCCGGCAATGAGCGCGACTCATTCGCGCCGCCATTGCACACAAACAAACTAGCCATTTCGTCTGCCATTTCCAAGCTTTTTCTGCAACAGCGAGTTTCACCCATGGTTTACATCGCGCTGCAGCACCATGACCCGGTCAATGGCGGCGAGGTCATGGTAAACGCCGCAAACCACCCAATGGTTCTCCCGGGCAAGCCGGGCAACCTGCCCGGACTGTCCAGCGCCAAGCTCACAGATAAAGCCGCCCGCCCGGCAAAAGATGCCCGGCTGCCTGCGTCAGGATCGCGCGGTAGGCGTCGAGGCCGTCACCGCCACCTGAAAGGGCGGCAAGCGGATCATGTTCTCGAACCTCGCGGGAAAGGCCCCCGATCTCGTTCGCCGGAATGTAAGGCGGATTTGAGACAATAAAGTGAAATTCACCGCTCGCATTCGACAGATAGTCGGAGGGCAAAGGGGAAAACCGCGCGGCCAAGCCCAGGTTGGCGGCGTTTTCCGCGGCCACCTCCAGCGCTTGCGCGGAAATGTCGAGCGCAACACAGGTCGCTGCCGGCAGGTTGGCGAGCAGCGCCAGCGCAATTGCCCCGCTCCCCGTACCGATATCGGCAAATCGCCACGGCGCCTTCCGGTCGCCGTGATCGGCAAGAACCCGGTCGACAAGGAGCTTCGGTCTCCGGTCGCGGATCAAGCACGGCCGGACTGATCTTGAACGGCAATCCGTAGAACTCGCGTTCGCCGCGTATTCGCGAAACCGGTTCGCCGCTTGCACGCCGCGCAATCGACGCCTCGAATACTGCCCGCAGCCGGTTCCGTCTGCCGCGTCGTCTAGCCTTGCGATCAGGCCGGCATGGTCCGCGCCCAGCGCATGTTGCAGCAGCAGGCGGGCGTCGAGCCTTGGCTGCGCGATGCCCGCCTGCGCCAGTACCGCCTCGCCCTTGGCCAGCAGGTCCGCGACCGTGGTCAATTCTCGTCCATCTGCGCCAAGCAGGCTGGCCTGGTAATCGGCCATCAGCGCGTCGATCAATTCGTCCAGCCCTTCGCCCTCGATCATCCGGTCGAGCTTGTAGAGCGTCAGGTTGATGCGGTGGTCGGTCACGCGGCCCTGCGGAAAATTGTAGGTGCGGATGCGCTCGGAGCGGTCGCCGGACCCGACCTGCCGCTTGCGCTTCGGAGGCCCGCGCGTCGTCGGCCCGCTGGCGCTCCATGTCGTAGAGCCGGGCCCGCAGGATCTTCATCGCATTGCGCCCGGTTCTGGTGCTGCGATTTTTCCGACGAGGTCACGACGATGCCGGTCGGCAGATGCGTGATGCGCACCGCCGAGTCGGTGGTGTTGACGTGCTGGCCGCCGGCGCCCGACGCGCGCATCGTGTCGATGCGGATGTCCTCGGCGCGGATCTCGATATCGACGTCCTCCGCCTCCGGCAGCACGGCCACCGTCGCGGCCGAAGTGTGGATGCGCCCGCTTGCCTCGGTCTCCGGCACGCGCTGCACGCGGTGCACGCCCGATTCGAACTTCAGCCGCGCGAAAACGCCCTTGCCGGTGATCGAGGCGATGATTTCCTTGTAGCCGCCCACTTCGCCGTCGCTTGCCGAAAGCACCTCGACCTTCCAGCCGCTTGGCGGATGCATAGCGCTCATACATGCGGAACAGGTCGCCGGCGAAAAGCGCCGCTTCCGAGCCGCCCGTCCCGGCGCGGATTTCGAGGATTGCGCTCTTGTCGTCGGCCGCGTCGCGCGGCAGCAGCAGCAGCTGGATCTCGCGGTCGAGCGCCTCGATCTGTTCCTCGATTTCGGGCAGTTCCAGCTCGGCCAGCATCGCGCATGTCGCCATCGGTCGCCTTGTCGGCGAGCAGTTCCTCAAGTCCGGCTCAGCGCCTTCGTCCTGCGTCGCGCAGTTCCCGGATCTTGGCCACCACCTCGCCCAGCGACGAATACTCGGAAGCCAGCTTCACATAGGTTTCCGGATCGGGATTGGCCGACATCTCGCGTTCGATGCCGGTGTGCGCTCTTCACGAGCTGGTCGAGTTTTTCGTCGTTGAGCATCTTGGGTTCCGGCGCGTCGGGCGCGCATCAGGGATAAGCGGCTGATCTGGTGCTGCCGCTAATAGTGAATGCCGTGGCTGTCGGCAAAGTCGATGCAGCAATTCGCGGATCGTCTGCCCGCCGATCGGCTCTTCGAGCGCCGGCATGAGCATCGCGCGAAAGCTTGCCGACATCGAGTTCGCGCAGCATCGCCTTGACCGGGCCGATGGAGGCCGGCGACATCGAAAGCGAGCGGAAGCCGATGCCCGATCAGCGCCATCGCCGGCAGCGGCCGGCCGGCCAGTTCGCCGCACAGCGTGACCGGCTTGCCGTGCTGCTGCCGCCTTGCGACGATCTGCGCGCAGCACGCGCAGGAACGGCCGCGACAAGCGGATCGAAGCGGCTCGACATGCGCGGATTGCCGCGGTCGACCGCCATGACGAACTGGAACAGGTCGTTGGAGCCGACCGAGACGAAATCGACCTCGGCCATCAGCTCGTCGAGCTGCCACAGCAGCGCCGGCACCTCGATCATCGCGCCAAGCTTGAGGCTTGCCGGCAGCTGGTGGCCGAAGCCGCGACAGGATGGCGACTCTCGCGGTCGATGATTGCGCGCGCCTTGCGATACTCGCGCACCTCGGTGACCATCGGCAGCATGACCTTGCAGCTCGCGCCCGCCCGATGCCTTCAGCAGCGCCCGGATCTGCGTGCGGAAGCAGGCCCGGCCGGTCGAGCGACAGCCGGATCGCGCGCCAGCCAAGCGCCGGGTTCTCCTCCTGGACCGCATCGCCAAATAGGGCAGCACCTTGTCGCCGCCGATATCGAGCGTGCGGAAGGTGACCGGTCTTGCCGCCCGCCGCCTTCAGCACGCTCCGATAAAGCTGCTTCCTGCTCCTCGGGCCGCGGGAAAGCGCGACGCCACCATGAATTGCAGTTCGGTGCGGAACAGGCCGATGCCGGCGGCGCCGGACTGCTGCAAGCTGCGGCAGGTCCACCGCCAGCCCGGCATTCATCAGCAGGTCGACATCGACGCCGTCGTGCGTGACGTGAGGGCTTGTCGCGCAACTCGCGCATAGGCTGCCTGCCTGCGCGCGCGGAACTGCACCTTTTCCGCATAGGCGGTCTCGACGTCGGCTGGCGGGCGCAAATGCACGATGCCGTCGTCGCCGTCGATGATGATGGCATCGCCGTTCTCCGCCAGCGACACGACGCCCTTGGGCAATTGCCCGACGACGGGAATGCCGAGCGCGCGGGCGACGATCACCACATGGCTGGTCGCCGCCCCTTCTTCCAGCACGAGGCCGCGCAGCTTGTCGCGTGGATAGTCGAGCAGTTCCGCCGCGCCCATGTTGCGCGCGACGATGATCGTATCATGCGGCATGCGTTCCTCGATCGGTCCGTGCGGCTTGCCGACCAGTTCGCGCAGCAGCCGGTTGGCGAGATCGTCGAAATCGTGCAGCCGGTCGCGCAGGTAGGGATCCGGCTGGCGCATCATGCGCGCGCGGGTGTCGCTCTGCACCTTTTCGACGGCCGCCTCGGCGGTCAGGCCGTTGCGCGATCGCCTCTTCCATCCGGCGCACCCAGCCGCGGTCATTGGCGAACATGCGATAGGCTTCGAGCACCTCGCGATGCTCGCCCGTCGATGGCAACCTCGCGCCGCGCCAGCATGTCGTCGATGGAGAGGCGCAGCGACCCGAGCGCGCTCGCAGCCGGCGCAATCTTCGCTCTCGACATCCTCGTCGAAGAGGTTGGTGACGACGACGCGCGGCTCGTGCAGCACGACATGGCCAAGGCCGACGCCCTCGTTGAAGGGCGGACCCGTAAAGCTGCACCGGCCGCGTCAGGTCGAGCTCGATTCCCGGCCGGGTCAGGCCTTCGCAGTTCGCCGGCGGCGATCATCTCGGCGAGCACCATCGCCGTCGTCTCCAGCGCCTCGACCTCGTCGTCGCGCATAGGTGCGCTTGGTCTGGTTCTGCACGACAAGAACGCCGAGCGTGCGCCCGGCCCGCAGGATCGGCACGCCGAGGAAGGAGTGGTAAGATCTCCTCGCCGGTCTCCGGCAGGTAGGCGAAGGCCGGATGGCTCTGCGCGTCCGTCAGGTTGAGCGGCCGCGCCGTTGCGGCGATCGTGCCGACCAGGCCCTGGCCGAGCCGCAGCTGACGCTTGGTGGACCGCGCCGCGGATTGAGGCCCTCGGTCGCGTAGAGCTCGAGCACGCCGTCGGCGCGCAGCACATAGACCGAGCAGACCTCCGCCACCATGTTGGCGGCGATGTGCGCTGACGATCTTGTCGAGCCGCGCCTGTGCGCTCGAGCGGCTCCGCCATGACCTCGCGGAGCCGCTTGAGCAGCACGCGTGGGCCTGCCGCTGCGCCTCGCATACGTGCCCTTCTCCACGGCGCTGCCGGAAAATCCAACTGGATCGCGGCGCCGGGAATTCCGGTCCGCTTTCCGAGTGATAGCACCGAAACCGGCGCTGTCTTCAGGCAATTTACTGCTTGTCCAGACCGTAAACGGAATGCAAGGTACGAACCGCAAGTTCCGCGTAGTCGGCCGTCGATCAGGATCGAAATCTTGATCTCCGACGTCGTGATCGCGCGGATGTTGATGCCCTTGTCGGCCAGCGCCTTGAAGGCCGTTGCGGCGACGCCGGCATGGCTGCGCATGCCGATGCCGATGACCGAAACCTTGACCAGTCCCTTGTCGCTCTGCAGCACCTCGAAGCCGATCGTGCTTCGCGCTCTGCCTCGAGCACTGCCAGCGCCTTTTCGACGTCGCCGTCCGGCACGGTGAAGGTCATGTCGGTGCGCGAGCCGTCCTCCGAGATGTTCTGCACGATCATGTCGACATTGATGTTGGCCTCGGCGAGCGGCCCGAAAATGCCGGCCGAAACGCCCGGCCGGTCGGCGACGCGGCGCAGCGAAATCTGCGCCTCGTCCTTGGCATAGGCAATTCCGGTGACGACATGCTGTTCCACGATTTCATCCTCGTCGCAAATGAGCGTTCCGGGCGGATTGTCGCATCGCCCATGCCCGGCGCAGTCCGGATCGTCGAAGATGAACGCACGAAGGTGCGCACCTTGTGCACCATGGCAAGCTCGACCGAGCGCACCTGCAGAACCTTGGCGCCGAGCGACGCCATTTCCAGCATTTCCTCGAAGGAGACTCTTGGCGAGACGCCGCGCCTTGGGCTCGATGCGCGGATCGGTCGTGTAGACGCCGTCGACATCGGTATAGATGTCGCAGCGGTCGGCCTTCACCGCGGCGGCGATCGCCACGGCGCTGGTATCCGAGCCGCCGCGCCCGAGCGTCGAGATCCGGTTGTCCGGGCCGATGCCCTGGAAGCCGGCGATCACCGCGACCTGGCCTTCGTCGAAGCGCTCGATCAGCATGCGCCCGTCAATGTCCATCGATGCGCGCCGCGCCATGCGCATTGTCGGTCTGGATCGGAATCTGCCAGCCCTGCCAGGAGCGCGCATCGACGCCGATGTCCTGCAGCGCGATCGCCAGCAGGCCGGACGTCACCTGTTCGCCGGAGGCGACGACGGCGTCGTATTCGCGCGCGTCATGCATGGGCGAGGCTTCGCCGTGTCCAGCGCGACCAGCTCGTTGGTCTTGCCGGACATGGCCGAAACGACCACCGCCACCTCGTGGCCGGCGTCGACCTCGCGCTTGACGTGGCGCGCCACATTGCGGATGCGGTCGATGTCGGCAACGGATGTTCCGCCGAATTTCATGACCAGACGAGCCATCGGGCCGATTTTCCTGTGTCGCGCCTTGCCAAACAAAATCGCTCCGGGAAAGCCACGGAGCGAGCGGCGTCTCCATAAACAAAAAGCGACCGCCCCGCAATATCCGCCATCGGACCCGCGCTTGGGCGAAAATTTGCCGCAACTTGCGATCAGGATTATGATCAGGCTGCACTTGACGGCAAGGGCACAAAGCCCACCTGTCATGGTGCAGCCGAGGGAGGACGAAAAGCCGTGGAAAACGCAATACGCACCACGATCGACGCTACCGAGGTCGAGCGCTTTTCTGCGCTGGCCGCACGAATGGTGGAACCCGGCGGGCAAGTTCAAGCCGCTGCACAAGTTCAATCCTGTGCGGCTCGACTACATCAAGCGTCACTGCTGTTCCGCCTTTTGCCGCGACCATCGCAGCGCCAAGCCGTTCAAGGGACTGCGCCTTCTCGACATCGGTTGCGGCGGCGGCCTGCTATCGCGAGCCGATGGCGCGCCTGGGCGCCAGTGTCGTCGGCGCCGATCCCTCGCCGACCAACATCGAGGTTGCAAAGATCCACGCCGCCCAGAGCGGCCTCGACATCGATTACCGCGCCGTGACGGCCGAGGAACTCAACGCTGCCGGCGAGAAGTTCGACATCATCCTCAACATGGAAGTGGTCGAGCATGTCGCCGACCTGTCGCTGTTCATCCGCGAATGCGCGTCGATGCTGCAGGCCCGGCGGGCTGATGTTCGTCGCCACCATCAACCGCACCATGAAGGCCTGGGCGCTTGCCATCGTCGCGGCCGAAAACGTCCTGCGCTGGCTGCCCAAGGGCACGCATTCCTACGAGAAACTGGTGCGGCCGGAAGAACTTGAGCGTCCGCTTGCCGATGCGGGCCTGACCGTCATCGACCGGACGGGGGTGTTCTACAACGTCTTTGCGGACCGTTGGGACCTCTCGCGCGACATGGACGTCAACTACATGCTGCTTTCCCGCCGCGAGCAGATGTAGGAAAACCTCTAATTGCTGTCTTCCGGAAGCTCGGGGATCGGCATGACCTCGATGCCTTCCTCCGCCAGGGAAGCGGCGTCCTCGATGCTTGCCTTGCCGTAGATGCCGCGCGCGTCAGCCTCGCCGTAATGGATCTTGCGCGCCTCCTCGGCGAAATTTTCGCCGACATTCTCGGCGTCCGCCAGGACCTTGTCGCGCAACTCCTTCAATTGCCGAAGCATCTCCCGCTTCTGCGCATCGGCGCCTGCCGGCTTCATCACCGCCGTTTGCTGCGCTGCAGCGGCTTCGGCGCGCGCTTCCTTCTTGCGGGCAGTGGCAACCGACGGCGCCATCAATGCCTTTCCGACCTTGCGCGAACCGCAGACGGGGCATTCGACGAGGCCCGCCTCCTTCTGCCGGTCATGGTCGGCGGATGAAGAGAACCAACCCTCGAAGCCGTGCTCCTTGTCGCACTGGAGCGAATAGCGGATCACGACGCAGCAGCCTTGCTCTTGCCCTGGTCGGGCACACCGCCCTGGCCCTCGACCCTGATCGAAAACTCGCGGCCATGCGACAGGTTCGGAATCTTGCGCCGCACGGCTGCAGGCAGCGCCGGATCGATCTCGCACACGAGCACGCCCGGTTCGTCATGGGCAAGTTCGCCCGCCAGCCGGCCCCAGGGATCGTAGATGAGGGAATGGCCGAAAGTCTGGCGCCCGTCTTCATGGGTGCCGCCTTGCGCCGCGGCTGCGACATAGGCGCCGTTCTCGATGGCCCTGGCGCGCAGCAGCGCATGCCAGTGCGCCTCGCCGGTCTGGCGGGTAAAGCAGGCGGGGCAGGTCAGCATTTCCGCGCCGGCCAGCGCCTCGCTGCGGAAAAGGTCGGCGAAGCGCAGATCGTAGCAGATCGCCATTCCGGCCGGCAGCGGCGGGCCGTGCACGACTATTCCGGTGTCGCCGGCATCGTAGGTCGCCGATTCGCGCCAGCTTTCGCCATTGTCGAGATCGACGTCGAACATGTGGATCTTGTCGTAGCTGGCGATGCGCTCGCCGCCCGGTGCAAACATCGCACCCCGATTGGCCGCGCGGCCTTCACCTGCCAATACCGCCGTGGAGCCGACATGCAGCCATATGGACAAATCGCGCGCCAGTTCCGCAGCAGCCGCGAAGACAGGATTGTTGCGGTCCGGGGAAATCTGCGCCGAAGAGTTCGCGCGAACGTGTCACCAGCCCCGTCATTTCCGGTGTCTGGACATAGGTGGCACCCAGTCCTGCCGCCTCGCGCACCAGTTCGCGCATCGTGGAAATGTTCGCTCGCTCGTCCATGCCGGAGCGCATCTGTACGCATGCAATGATTGCGGGCGATCCCATCGGTCAGCCACCCCTCGCCGCAAGAAGCGGATCGAGCTTGCCGGCCCGGTCAAGCGCATGCAGGTCGTCGCTGCCGCCCACATGCCTGCCGTCGATGAAAATCTGCGGAAACGTGCGCCCGCCATTCGAGCGCTCCACCATTTCGGCGCGCACCGACGGTTCGAACGTGCCGTCGTGCTCGACATAGCCCACGCCCTTGGAATCGAGCAGCCGCTTGGCTGCGGAGCAATAGCCGCAGAACTGGCGCGTGTAGATGACGACCTCTGCCATATTTCCCGTGTCTTTCGAAGCAATGCGCGACGTTGTCAAACCTTCATATATCGCCGCCGGGAACGCTTGCAAAGGTCAGCACGTCCACCCTGGCGGCCCCAGCGCGTTTCAGTGCCCGCGCACAGGCCTTGACCGTGGCGCCGGTCGTGTAGACGTCGTCGACGACCAGCACGCCCATGCCCTCGACAAGCGGGCGGCTTTCCACCGGAACGCGAAAGGCGCCCTGCACGTTGCGAGCCCGCGCGCTTGCCGACAATCCGACCTGCCGTTCCGTCGGCCTGTGCCTGACCAGCGCCATCGGCGCGAAATCGAGGCCCGCATTGCGCGCGATGATGCGCCCAAGTTCAGCCGACTGGTTGTAGCGCCGCTCGTGAAGGCGGCGCCAATGCAGCGGAACGGGAATGAGCAGTCGGCAATCGGCGAACAGTTCGCGACCTGCCCTCGCCATCATTCCCGCCATCCATGGCGCCAGATCGCCCCGGTCGGCAAACTTCAACCCCGAAACAAGCCCCCGCGCCAGGTCGTCATAGATCACGCAGGAGCGCAGCCGGTCGAACGGCGGCGGATCGGCAATGGCCTGAACCGACACTGCCCCCTCGCCCATCTCATGCGCGAAGGGTATGCCCAGCACCTCGCAGAACGGCCTGTCGATGAAGCGCATTTGCGGCCAGCAGCGTTGGCAAAGGCCGCCCTGGCGGACAACCCGCGCATCGCACGAAAGACATGTCGGCGGCACGACCATGTCGCGAACCGCACCGGCGACTGCCGCGGCGATGGCGGGGACCTTGAAGTTGGCAAAGCGCATGATACGGCCATAAAAGGTGTACATGGCCACGATAGGAAAAAATGCGCGATGACGCGAGTTTGTTTTTGCCTGCAACCCAGGGGTTCGGATCGGCGAGGCCGCCAATGACCGTCAAGCCAGGCCCGCGGGAACTGTTCGACTATGGCCGCCTGCGCGCCCACCGCGCCCGCTCGCAGCATATGGCGGTTCCCGGCGCGGACTTTCTCGTCGAACACGCGGCTGCCGAAATCTGCTCGCGCCTTGCCGTGACCAACCGCACTTTCACGCGTGCGCTCGATTTGTTCAGCCTTTCCCCTGCCATGGCAAGAAGCGTTGCCGAAACGCGGCCCGGAATCGGAATCAGTCAGCATGGGCGAGGAAATCTCGCGCGATCATCTGCCGGTCGAGCCGCAATCCTTCGATCTCGCCGTTTCGGCATTCGGCCTGCACTGGTGCAACGACCTGCCCGGAACGCTTCTGCAGGTCAGGCGCGCCTTGAAGCCCGACGGACTTTTCATGGCGGCGCTACCTGGCGAAGGCACGCTGCGGCGAATTGCGAGCCGCATTGATTGCCGCGGAAACGAGATTGTCGGGTGGCGCCGCCATGCGTGTCGATCCGTTCGCGGAAATCCGCCAGGCCGGAGCCTTGCTGCAACGTGCCGGATTCGCGCTCCCGGTCGCGGACGCGGATACCCTGACGCTGCGCTACGGGATGTTGGCGGTCTTGTGCGCGACCTTCGTTCCATGGGGGCAACCAGCGCGCTGAAGGAGACTGCGCCGCCACTGCCAAGAAATATGACGACAAGCATTGCAGGATGAATATGCGGCCCGGGCCAGTTCCGCCGACGGGCGGATTTTTGCCGGCGTGAACATCATCTACCTGACGGCGTGGACGCCGCATGAGAGCCAGCAGAAGCCGCTCAGCCAGGTTCCGCGAAGGCCGGCTTTCGGACTTCCTGAAACCGCGTTACGCCGCTCAGAGCTTGTCGGCGATGTTGGCCAGCGTCAGCACCGAGGCGTTGCCTACCGCAGTGATGCCGCCAATGACCGCCACGACGATCAACGAGCAGATGAGCCCGTATTCGATTGCGGTCGCGCCCTTTGTATCCCTGGCAAACTGGAGAATTATTTTGGACATCTGTCGATCCACTATCCCGGTACATGAGACAACTTGTACACGGCAAATGACAAACAGAGGTTAATCTGAAGGATTAATGATCGTGTAAGGCGATCAAGAAACTTATTGTTTCAAACAGTTGTCGGTTCCACCGCAAACTATTTCCTCACCGCCGTGCAGCACGCTGCGACGTACCGTGTACCTGTTCTGCAGTGCTGACGGATCCGGTGATCTCATCTGTCCACAGTGGCGCCTGACGCGAAGCGCTCTCCAGCGCCCTGCATCAGGGGGGCGCCAACGAGCGCCAAGGCCATTCCTGCGGCGCCGAAAATCATCGCGGCCTGAACGCTTGCGCCCCCGCCTTCATTGCGCAGGAAGCGCAGCGTCGGCGCCTTTGAGGCCATGCCAAGATTGCTGGACAAAACGAAAGACCGGCTGCGCATACGGATACTCCACGAACGTGACAAGGCTGCGCTTACCGGCGCGCAGGCACAGGTGAATCGGGTGAATTCGAATAAAAATGCGCTAAAGCTATAAAAGATCGATTAACGGAGGAATGAGCGGTTCGTCCGCGGGCGGCATGGGGTAGTCGCGCAACTGCAGCGGCCGAACCCATTTCAGCGCCGCATGCTCGTGATTCGTGACTGTCCCTTCCCACTTTCGGCAGACGTAAGAGCGGCATCAGCAGGTGGAAATCCTCATAGGTGTGCGAAGCAAAGCTGAGCGGGGCAAGGCAGCTTCGCCAGGTCGTTATTCCCAATTCTTCGACGCAGTTCGCGGATGAGGCAGTCCTCGGGCGTTTCGCCCGGTTCGATCTTGCCGCCGGGAAATTCCCAAAGCCCGGCAAGACTCTTGCCCTTTGGGCGCTGCGCGATCAGCACGCGGTTGTCCGGGTCGACCAGCGCCACGGCCGCAACAAGCACGATCTTCACTGCGGCGCCTTGCGGTAGTCGTACCGGTAGAGTTCGAAGAATCCGAAGCGCTCGTAAAGCGCGATGGCGGACCGGTTGTCCGAAACGACCTGCAGCCACGCCGTCGCCGCCCCGCGCGAGGCGGCCCATTTCAAGGTGCTGCCAAGGACATTGGCTGCGTGCCCGCGGCGGCGGCTCGCCGTTCCGGTCGCCATTTCGAAGATGCCGGCAAGTTCACCGTCCCGGACGCAGCGCACGGCGGAGGCAGGCGTTCCGGCGGGTTCTTCCACCAGGAACAGGCCGGATTCCGCCTTGATCGCTGAAATGACCTCGACCATTCCCGCCTTGCGCGAGGGATCGGCGCCCGAAAGCGAAATCCACGCATCGACCCAGCGGCCGACATTTTGCAGCGGTAGCTGGTCGACCGCGCCGGCAAACATTTCCCTGTCGATCGGCCCGGCCATGACGACCGTCTCGTCGAACCGATCCCAGCCATCGGCATCGAGCATCGCCGAAAGCTCCGGCGGCGCCAGCGGGGTCAACCGCATGACCAGCGGACGGCCGAAAGCCTCGAACCGCTGGCGGGCCAGTTCGAGACGGCGCGCCAGCTCTGTCGTGTCGCTCGGGTCGAGCGGCGTCACGCTGTTGAGGCGCTTCGAGGGATGGGCGGCCGTCTGGCGGATCGCCCATG
This sequence comes from uncultured Alphaproteobacteria bacterium, assembly GCA_963846345.1. Taxonomy (GTDB): domain Bacteria; phylum Pseudomonadota; class Alphaproteobacteria; order Rhizobiales; family Rhizobiaceae; genus BOKV01. The sequence continues at coordinate 852,358 of CAWJVP010000004.1, read as the reverse complement.
TTCCATCGTAATGGGTTGCGGTGGCTGGAAAGGACCGGAAACCGACCGCCTCTATCCGGCGCACAACCGCCAGGTCGGCATTGGGCATGCGGTGCTCAGCTTCGATAGTCGCCATTGATGGCAACATATTCCTTTGTAAGGTCGCAGGTCCATACCCGGGCCTTGCCCTTGCCCAGACCAAGTTCGACGCGGATGGGAACGTATTGGCCGCGCATTACGTTCGTCGCGGCCTCCTCGCTGTAGTTTGGATCGCGCGCGCCATTGTGCGCAACGCGTACATCGCCGAAGGAAATCGACAAAAGGTCGCGGTCGGCAGGTTCGCCGGCCTTGCCCACGGCCATGACCACGCGGCCCCAATTGGCGTCCTCGCCGGCGATCGCGGTCTTGACCAGCGGGGAATTGGCGATCGAAAGCGCAATGCGCCGCGCCGAGCCGGACGAAACCGCGCCGGTCACCGAAACCTCGACGTGCTTGGTCGCCCCTTCGCCGTCGCGCACCACCATCATCGCAAGATCGTGCAGCACCGTTGCCAGCGCCTTGCGGAAAGCCGGGACTCGCGGATCCTTGGCATCCTTCACCGGCTTGACGCCCGGAGCGCCGGCGGAAAACAGCATCAGCGTGTCGCTCGTGGAGGTGTCGCTGTCGACCGTTATGGAATTGAAGGTCGGCTTTACCGCCTTGGACAGCATCGCCTGCAGCAGCGGCGCGCTAACCGGCAGGTCGGTCACCAGGAAGGAGAGCATCGTCGCCATGTCGGGAGCGATCATGCCCGCGCCCTTGGCGATGCCGTTGATGACGAAGCTGCGTCCGCCCGCCTCGAAGCTTGCCGTGGCAAGCTTGGGATAGGTATCCGTCGTCATGATGGCCCGCGCCGTGTCGGCCCAGCCATCTTCCCGCGCCGAGGCCGCGATCGCCTTCAGATGCGACGCGAAGCCCGTAACGTTCAGCGGCTCTCCGATCACGCCGGTCGAGGCGATGAACACATCGCTTTTCTTGCAGCCGAAGGCCTCGGCCGCGGCGTCCGCGGTGAGGCGCACGGTTTCGACGCCCTTCTTGCCGGTGAACGCGTTGGAATTGCCTGAATTGACGACGACGCAGCGCGCCTTGCCCTTTTCAAGCTGCTTGCGGCACCAGTCCACCGGAGCCGACGAGCATTTCGAGCGGGTGAAGACGCCGGCAGCGGTTGCCGGCCGGTCGAAGACGATCGCCGTCAGGTCCTTGCGGTTCTTGTACTTGATCCCCGCTTCGACGCTGCCCAGACGCACGCCGTCGATCGGCGGCACCTCGGCAATCCATTTCCGGCGCAAGCGGCGAAACCTTGGCGCTCATGCTTTCCCCCCGGCCATGCCTTCAAGTCACTGCGGCTTTTGCAGTTCGTCGAGCTGCGACTTCAGCTTCGGGTCGGTCACCTCGATGGTGACTTCCTTGCGGGCGTCCTCGACAAGCTTGGCGTATTTTTCGCGCACCACGATCTGGCGCACCTGGGTCTCCACGTCCTTGAATTCAGGCGGCTTGACGGCGCGCTCTTCCTCCTTGCGGATCACATGAAAGCCGAACTGGGTCTGCACCGGCGTCTTGGTGTATTCGCCGATCTTCAACGCCGTCACCGCGGCTTCGAATTCCGGCACCATCTGCCCCTTGCCGAAGAAGCCGAGATCACCGCCATTGCTGGCCGCCGACGGATCGGTGGACTTTTCCTTGGCAAGCGCCGCGAAGTCCTTGCCGCCTTCGATCTCCTTGATGATCGCCTCGGCTTCTTCCTTCGTCTTCACGAGAATGTGCATGGCGCGCGTTTCCTGCTCGACGGGCATTGCCGAGATTTCCTTGTCGTACCGCGCCTTGACTTCCTCGTCGGTCACCTTGTTGAGCGCGTTCTCCTGGAAATACTGGTTGTGCAGGGCACGCTGGCGCAGGAAGTTCATCCGCGCAATGAAGGAAGCCTCCTTTTCGAGGCCGGCGGCCTCGCCCTTGAGCGCCAGGAGCTTCACGTCGATGAGCGCGTTGAGAATCGCGGCTTTGCGCTGTTCTTCAGGCACTTGCGCGAACTGTTCGGCCAGGTCCGCGGTGGCCATGGCAAGGTCGCGCTCGGTGATGACGTTGTCGCCGATCTTGGCGACCACGGCTTCATCGGTCTGCGCCAAGGCTGGCAACGCCCGAGGCCAGGCAAAGCGCCAAGTGCCGTTGCAGCGATCAATCGCAAGGGGCGATACGCGCCAGTGCGCGGATTTTTGGTCTTCATAACAGGTCCTTCTCCGGAATTTCCGACAGCGCGCTGGCGCGGTCGCGATCATGATGCCGTGGCTGGATCGCCCCGGCGCGAGGCGCGCCCGGCGTTGACAAGCCAATTGCCCCCTCTTATCTGTCCGCAATCCCGGCGTCCAGAACTGTTGCGCCCGAAGGCGGAACTTTAAGGTCACTTCGAACGGCAGAATTCCGGGCCCGCGCCGAGCCGACCGGCGGCGCGCGGCGCCACATCAGAGAGGCCTCATGGGCATTTTCACCAGCATTGCACGCAGGGTTTTCGGCTCCACGAACGACCGTTTGGTCCGCAGCCTGCAGCCCAAGGTTCAGGCGATCAATGCGCTGGAAGACGAACTCAAGGCCCTCGGCGACGAGGCGCTGGCTGCAAGGACCGCCGAATTCAGGGAAAAGCTGGCCGCGGGCGCCTCGCTCGACGATCTGCTCGTGCCCGGCCTTCGCCACCGTGCGCGAGGCGTCGCGGCGCACGCTCGGCCTGCGGCATTTCGACGTGCAGCTGATCGGCGGCATGATCCTGCACGACGGCAAGATCGCCGAGATGCGCACCGGCGAAGGCAAGACGCTGGTCGCCACGCTCGCCGGTCTACCTCAATGCGCTTGAAGGCAAGGGCGTCCACGTCGTCACCGTCAACGACTACCTGGCCAGGCGCGACGCCGAGTGGATGGGGCGCATCTACAATTTCCTCGGCATGAGCGTCGGCGTGATCGTGCACGGCCTCGACGACCGCGAGCGCGCGGCAGCCTATGCCTGCGACATCACCTACGGCACCAACAACGAATTCGGCTTCGACTACCTGCGCGACAACATGAAGTACGAACTGGCCGCAATGGTGCAGCGCGGCCACCACTATGCGATCGTCGACGAGGTGGATTCGATCCTGGTCGACGAGGCGCGCACGCCGCTGATCATTTCCGGTCCGCTCGACGACCAGTCGGACCTTTACATCGCCGTCAACGCCTTCATCCCGCAGCTTGACGCGAACGATTTCGAACTCGACGAGAAGCAGCGCACGGTCACCTTCACCGAAGGACGGCACCGAGAAGCTCGAGGGGCTGCTGCGCGAGGCAGGGCTGCTGAAGGGCGAATCGCTCTACGACGTCGAGAACGTCGCCATCGTCCACCACGTCAACAACGCGCTGAAGGCGCACAAGCTGTTCCAGAAGGACAAGGACTACATCGTCCGCAACGACGAGATCGTCATCATCGACGAGTTCACCGGCCGCATGATGCCGGGCCGGCGCTATTCCGAAGGCCTGCACCAGGCGCTGGAAGCCAAGGAAGAGCGTGCCGATCCAGCCGGAAAACCAGACGCTCGCCTCGATCACCTTCCAGAACTATTTCCGCCTCTACGACAAGCTGGCCGGCATGACCGGCACGGCGATGACCGAAGCCGAGGAATTCCAGGACATCTACGGCCTCGAAGTCGTCGACGTGCCGACCAACCTGCCGGTCGCGCGCATCGACGACGACGACGAGGTCTACCGCACGCCGAGGAGAAGTACCGGGCGATCGTCCACCTGATCCGCGACGCGCAGGAACGCAAGCCAGCCGGTGCTGGTCGGCACGACGTCCATCGAGAAGTCGGAATTGCTGGCCGAGCGCCTGCGCACAGGAAGGCGTCAAGGACTTCAAGGTGCTCAACGCGCGCTACCACGAGCAGGAAGCCTTCATCGTCGCGCAGGCCGGCGTGCCCGGCGCCGTCACGATCGCCACCAACATGGCCGGCCGCGGCACCGACATCCAGCTCGGCGGCAATGCCGACATGCGCATCGCAGCATGAGCTCGGCGACATGCCGGACGGCGAGGAGCGCAATGCCGCCAAGGAAAAGCAATCCGCGCCGAGATCGGCGACTGAAGCGGCAAGGCGCTGGAGCCGGCGGCCTCTTCGTCGTCGGCACCGAGCGCCACGAAAGCCGCCGCATCGACAACCAGCTGCGCGGCCGGTCGGGCCGCCAGGGCGACCCCGGCCGCTCGAAGTTCTTCCTGTCGCTGCAGGACGACCTGATGCGCATCTTCGGGTCGGAGCGCATGGATTCCATGCTGCAGAAGCTCGGCCTCAAGGAAGACGAGGCGATCATCCATCCCTGGATCAACAAGGCGCTGGAAAAGGCGCAGAAGAAGGTCGAGGCGCGCAACTTCGACATCCGCAAGAACCTCCTGAAATACGACGACGTGATGAACGACCAGCGCAAGGTGATGTTCGAGCAGCGCATCGAGCTGATGGACGGCGAGGATGTTTCCGAAACGGTCGCCGACATGCGCCACGAGGTCGTCGACGAACTCGTCACCAAGCACATCCCCGAGAGCGCCTATGCCGAGCAGTGGGACGTGGCCGGGCCTGAAGCAGGCCGTGCGCGAACAGCTCAACCTCGACCTGCCGGTCGTGGAATGGGCGGCCGAGGAAGGCATCGACGACGAAGGCATGCGCGAGCGCCTCACCGAGGCCGCGGACAAGCTTGCCGCCGAAAAGGCGGAGCGCTTCGGTCCGGAAATCATCACCTACGTCGAGAAATCGGTGGTGCTGCAGACGCTCGACCATCTGTGGCGCGAGCATCTCGTCAACCTCGACCATCTGCGCTCGGTGATCGGCTTCCGCGGCTATGCGCAGCGCGATCCGCTGAACGAATACAAGTCGCGAGAGCTTCGAGCTGTTCCAGAGCCTGCTGAACAATCTGCGCCAGGCGGTGACATCGCAGATGATGCGGGTCGAACTGGTGCAGCAGCCGCCCGAAGAGCCCGAGCCTCTGGAAATGCACGAACTGCATCCCTCGCTGTCGCCGATTGGCCAATTCAGCAGTGCTGGTTGGTGAGCCGGTGGAGATCGTTGCGCAGCGAGAACCGCGACCCGGACAACCCCGCGACTGGGGCAAGATCGGTCGCAACGAGTCCTGCCCCTGCGGCTCCGGCAAGAAATTCAAGCACTGCCACGGGGCGCTGGTATAAGTTGTTTTTCAAAGACTTAAGTCTTTGTATCGGAATGTCCGTTTGACCCTGGGGGTGCTTGCGGTTCATTCACGGGCGTAGAGGCTTTCGGCAGTTCGTCAATCGAGTTTCGGTGTAGACCTTAGATAGATATTTCATACCCAAGAAATTGAATGTCAGCGTTACTGCCAAGGCCACGAAAACTGACAAGCGTTCGAGCCCGAGATGTCGAAGCGAGAGTTCCACGGTCACCAGACCGAGAATGAAACTGACCGCATAGATGCCGATTGTTCCGAGGCGTACCTTCAGACCACCATTGCGGAGCCTGAAAACAAAGCTGGGATAGAATATACCGACTAGAGCAATGCCGATTAGCCACGATGCTGCATAGGCAAGGGCCGGTGATACGACGAACAGGAAGGCTTGGTAGGCTGCGAGAGTGAGCAGCGTATTGACCACGCCGGCACCGGCGAAGCGCGAGACCTCGCCAAGGGTTCGCTTCACGGCGCGCCGCGAGGCATCCTGCCACGCGTTCATGTCTGCCCGATGTGGCCCAGGAAGCTGTCGTAGTCCCTGATGTAGTCCGCCGGGTCATATGGGTCGGAAGCCAGCACCATCAGCACAGTGCCGGGCTCGAACTTGTACTGGACGCCCCAAACCTTGGGCGGAAGATAGAGGCCCACCGAGGGGTCGGATAGGCGCACCTCCATACGCTCCTTTCCATTGTCGATCACGATCGATAACGCGCGGCTTGCCGCCACGAGGAACTGCTCGCACCTGATATGCGCATGCTCACCGCGAACATGGTGGCTTGGCACGTCGTAGACGAGGAAAATGCGTTCAGGTCGGAAGGGAAGGCCCTGGCCCATTTCCAAGGGCGTTAGGTTTCCGCGCATGTCGGTGAAGTTTGGAAGCCGCTCGAGGAAGGCTCCTCCCGTTAGATCCAGGCGACTGCCGATCTTCGTGCCCAGATTTGCGGCCGGACTCTCCATGTCGGCCAGCTCGGCGCGCGCCGCTCCGCGAGTTTCATTGTAGCCGATGATTACCGCCGGATTGCCGACGACCCGCGCATGCGGGGGCACATTGCGTGTTACGACAGCGCCAGCCCCGACCATCGCCGCCCGCCCGATGCGCAAGCCGGGGAGTATGGTGGCATTCGCCCCGATGGATGCGTCGTCTTCGATCACGGTACGCAGATAGGTCTCCGGATATTGCTTCGATCTGGGGAACCGGTCGTTTGTGAATGTCGCGTTGGGGCCGATGAAAACACGGTCACCGACTCGAAGCCCGTCCCAGAGTTGCACGCCGCTCTTGATGGTCACGCTGTCGCCGATCACGACGTCGCCCTCGATGAAGACGTGATCACAGATGTTGCAGGCCCGGCCGATTCGCGCGCCATCAAGCACGTGGGCGAAAGCCCAGATGCGCGTTCCCTCGCCCACCGCCGTGCTTTCGCACAGCCCTTGGGAGTGGACGAAGATGCCGCCGTTGCCCGTGTCCTTCCTGTCCTCAGTCACCGTGCCCGCCCCTGTTCTTCTCGCTGGTGACCAGCCTGCTGATGATGCGCAAGGGTCTCTGCTTGGTGTTCTCGAAGGTGCGCCACAAATAAGCCCCCAGAATTCCCTGCCCGGCCAATATCGCACAGGTCGAGAATGTGATGAGGACCGACAGGGCCGCATAGCCAGGCTCCTCGATATGTCCGACAAGCCGCAGGATTGCGATGATGATGCCCAGGGCAAGGCTAAGGATGCAGCCGATGATTCCGAAATACATCACCGCCAGGATCGGCAGGTCCGAGAAGGAGAAGATGCTGTCCATCATGTAGCGCAGACGCCGCGAGAAATTCCAGGCGCTGGTGCCCTTCTCGCGCGGCCGTCTGTCATAAGGAACGAGTGTCCTGCGGTATCCGACCCAGAACAGCTGCGCGATGAGCGAACTGTTGGGTTCCGATATCCCCAGAACCGAGTCCGCCACCTGCCTTGTGCAGGCGAAGACATCGACTCCGCCGCGCGGAATATCCTTGATGACCAGCCTGCGGTAGGTCCTCCAGAACAAGTTCGAAAGCCTGTCCCGGAGCCAGTTGTCCTGGCGGTTTGTCCGTTCGCCCAACACGATGTCCGCCTCACCGCTGCGCAGGACGCGAAAGAATGTGGTGATGAGTTCAGGCGGCTCCTGCAGATCGGCGGCCATGACCGCGATCAGGCAGCCCGAGGCTAGTTCCATCCCCGTGCGCACCGCCGTAAAGGACCCGAAGTTCCGGCTGTGAAAGGCCACCTTGCTGGAAAAGTTCATGCATGACTGGCTGGCGAGGAGGAGTTCTCCGGACCTGTCGGGCGAGCCGTCCACAACAAAGACCACCTCCAGTTCACCCAGCGATCGGGCGAGCGCATTCAGCGCGGCGACGAGGTCTGCAATGTTCTCCTCGTTCCGGTAGACCGGTATCACCAGCGACAGCCGGACGGCTGATGCGGGGCTTAACTCACCGGCGGTGGGGCTCACACTCGCCATGTCTTTCATGCTTGCCACGATGAAATGGCCTTGCACACCTGCTCCACCTCCTCCGCCGTCATATTGGGAAACAGGGGTAGCGTGACGAGCCTGTCCACGCTGGAACGCGAGACATCGAGGCCACCTGGCGCGAGCCTTTGCGGAAGGCCTCGCCAGCCCGGCTGGTCGCAATCGAGCACCGGATAATGGATATCCGTTGCAACATCCGACGTTTCCATGTGGGCGCGAAAGGCCTGGCGCTTCTCACAAAGAAAGACGGCGAGGTGGCCGACCGTGCCCTTCGAGCTTCTCACCAGCTTCAGCCCCGGGGGTGTGCTACGCCCATAACGGTTCAATATCTCCACGCGGCGGGCATTGGCCTTGTCGAGATCGGGAAGGAGGACGGAGAGGATCGCGGCCTGCATTTCGTCCAGACGCGAGTTACATCCGCCGTGGCGCGCGATGCGGTACTTCTCCGACCATCCATATTGCGAGAGCATGCGGCAGGCCGCGGCGAGTTCCTCGTCCGAGGTCACTATCGCCCCAGCGTCTCCCATCGCCCCGAGATTCTTTGTCGGGTAGAAGCTGAATGTGGCGATGTCACCGAGACTGCCGGCTTTCTGGTCACCGACTGTGGCCCCGTGCGCCTGGGCGCAATCCTCGAGGATGGGCACGTGTTGGTAGCCGGCGGCGTTCATGCAGCGGCGGAGTTCCTGCACGTCGAATACTCCGCCGTAGAGATGCGTCACGACGACAAAGGCAGATTGTTCGGTGAGGGCGGCGAGAATGGAACCGATCGAGGCGAGCTGGGTGTTTTCCTCGATGTCTGCGTAGACAGGCACCAGCCCTGCCCGGCGGCATGCCGTGGTGGAGTAGCCGCCCGCATTTGCGACGGTGACGACCTCGGTGCGACCCTGGCAGCGTATGTCCTTCAGCGCGCGGAATGCGATTTCCAGCGCATCGCTTCCGTTTGCAACACCGAGGCAGTGGCGGGTTCCAACATAGCTTCCAAAGCTGGCGGCAAAGGAGGAGAGCCTCTTGCCGTTGATCCACGATCCGGAGGCCATGACCTCGGTCACTGCAGCCCTCAAGTCCTCCGCACAGCTTTCATGGATCCGCTTCAGATCGTTCATCGGAATGCGGCAGCCGGAGCGTGTTCCGCTCATTTTATCGGTCCGAGCTTGATTAGCGTGACTTCGCCATAGGTCCTGACAGACCCGTTTGCCGGCCATACCGGCATTTCACGCGCCACTTCCAGGAATTCGTCCTGTTTTTGCTCGGGCGCCCTGCGATGTTGTGGTAGCCAAGAATATTCATGAAAGACACCACACGGGACCGGTTGCCTCCGTCCCATTCAAAAAACGACGCTCCCGCTGTTGATGAAGATGCCCTCCTGTAGTGCGACTTAAATGGCCAGGCGCCATAGACCAGAACGGGGTACATCCTGGATCTGTCCCATTCGGGTTGCTGCTCGGCAATCTTGTGGTAGATCGCCGCGGCCGTGGCGGCATCCCGCTGACGCACCACAATGCCGTTCGTCTGGTAGAGATAGACCGAATAGAGCGTCTGGAAGATCGCAATGGCAGTCACGTACAATGAAGCGCGGCCAAGCCAAGCCACAGGGGTGGTGATCGTCAGATAGGCGCAGGTCCAGATCACTGCCGGCACGCCTATGAGCGACCGGATCGGCATCGTGCCGCCCGCGATCGGCGTCATGGCGAAGGGTATCAGCAGTATTGCCCCATGTATGAACATCACGGAGACGTGGACTGCGGGTCTGTTCTTTAACTGCGGGGTCAGCGCCAGAGCCAAGAACGAGAGGGCTATCACGATGCCGAACGCCCAGGCGGTGGCAACGTAAAACCTTCTGTCACCGGAATAGACCTTCCACGCAAATTGTAGCGAACTTGCCAATGTCTTTGCGGGCTGCTCGAGCAGCTGGTCAACGCGGATGAAGTTGTCGATGTACGCGACCTCGGTTGCGTATATCGCGAGGAACACCGACAAGATGATGAAATAGAGGGCCAAGCCAATCGCGCAGACGATGGCGAGCACGATCACGCCCCTTAGCACCATCCGGACCGAACCCTTCGGGTCGTCCATTGCACCGAACATGATGGCCGCGAGACCAAGCACGACGAAAAGCAGGGGAACCGTCTGATAAGTGCCAGCCGCAACGGCGATCAGCAGGCTGGCGAGCGCGCCATTGGGCACCCATGCGAAATAGGCGCCAGCAGAGGCACTTGGCGTGTACAGCATCGGCCGAAGCAGTGCGATTGCAACGCAGCATGCGAGAACGCCGATGCCGATGGCTGGCGTATTCGCCTGGAATTCCGTGATGAATGACCAGGTCGGGAAGCTGGAAAACAACGGAAAGGTGATGAGTGACGCGACGGCGTCCGGGTTGCGGCCAATAGCATTGAGATAGATGACATATCCGACAGCGAGGCATGATCCAAAGATGGCAATCGGCACGAACGGCAGGACTGGCTCACGCATGACCAGCAGTTCCATGACAAAGACCGTCCACCTGCCCTGGGCGATCCAGACACTGGGGTCCTCACGCGCCATCGCATACTCATCATCAATTGAAAGGGGAAGGGTAGTCAGTTCGATTGCGTAGAAACATGCAAAGGAAGCCAGAAGAACGAAGAAGGTGAAAGGAGAGCAGGGTATTGCCCTGTGTATTTGCGCTGGAAGTGACATCTCTTTGCTTTGGCCTCTGCAGCTTCACTATCCTGCAATTTGAAAGATAAGCGACTATGATCGATATCTGTAATATTGTTTACAAATCAAAGCGATGGCGAGTGCTAAGCAACATTCACCAAGCTGTCAATCGGTTGGCTGGAAACTCTGGCTAAGTACATCGATGTTCGTGTTAGATTTCAATATAGTTATATTATAATACATTTTAGATACGCGTATCGAGTAAAGTGCACAGTAATAAACGCCAACCGCACGCCGAATTTTCACATTGACTGGGTCATCCCACAACGGCTTAACGCATGCGGATGCAGGTCAGCGGCCCTGCGCGCTGGTTTGAAAAAAGCGACAGCAGCCGTCAGGCGCCTGCGCGCCTGGCGATGACCGTGACTGCCAGCAGGGCGGCGGCTGAGAATAGCGCTGCCGCGAGGATCGCCTCGACCGCGAAGGCAGCGCCGGCACGCTCGAACAGGAACGCCGTGATGAACGGACCGGTTGCCGAGATGACCAGCCGCACCGAATTGATCTTGCCCGTCAGCGCGCCATAGCCGCGGCGGCCGAAAAGTTCCAGCGGCAGCACGCCGCGTATGATGAAGCTGAGGCCCTGCCCCGCTCCGAACACGATCGCGAAGACCAGCGCCGCTGAAAGCATGGGCGCGCCGGCAACCAGCACGGCAAGGGCAAGCGGCAGCGCGACGGCCGATGCGATGGATGCGGCGTGAATAGACGTTCTTCCCGATGCGGCGAATTCGATCACGCGGGCGGCAACCTGCGATGGGCCGATCAGTGCGCCGACGAGCGCCGCCGATGCGCCGAGGCCCAATCCTCCCAATATCCCGATGAGGTGGAGGTGCACAGACGAGATCACGAAGGCGTTGGCGGCGAAGCCGGCCAGCAGCAGCATGAACACGCGGCCCCTTAGCGCCTGCGGCAGCGTTCCGTCTTCGATGGCGGCGGGCGCAGGTTCCGTGACGCCCCCCTTGGAACCTGCCTTGAACTGTTGCCAGAGCCAGATGTGGACCGGAAGATTGATGAGAAGATGCAGGCCGGCATAGACAAGGTACACACCGCGCCAATCCATTTGCGTGGCGAGGTACTGCGTCAGGGGCCAGAATATGGTCGAGGCAAATCCGGCGAGGAAGGTGATGCCCGTGATGGTTCGGCGCGCCTGGCCCGGGGGCGCCAGATGCGCGGCAACGACAAAAGCCGCTTCATAGAGCGCCAGCACCGATGCCACTTCCACCGCAATGAGCAGGACGGCGAATGCGGCGGTGCCCGGCGTCAATGCCCAAAGGATGAGGGTCGCGGCGCAAACCAGCGAACCGGCCGCCATGACCTTTGCCGGTTCGTGCCGGTCAAACAGTCGCCCTGCAAACGGCGCTGCAAGCCCGCCCGCAAGCAATGCGATCGAGAAAAGGCCGTAGACCACGGTCAGGCTCAGGCCGGTATCGGCGGCCATGCTCGGCGCGAGCACGCCGAATGCATAATAGAGCGTGCCGTAGCCAATCGTCTGCGTCACGCCCAGCGCCGCGGCCACGACGAACACGCGCGCGCTGTGACCTGGGCCAGCCGACTGCGCAGTCATCTGCCCGGACCGCCCTCGGCCAATGAAATCAGGTTTTCGAGCGCCTTCACGCCTTGCGCGTTGATGTGCCTATGCCCGAGTTCGACATTGATCCGCATTGCAATTTCGTGCGCGTCAGCACCGCGCAGGTCATCCAGCCGCTCGATTGAGATGCGTTCAAGGAAGGAGATCATTTTCGGTCCGATGGAATGCGCGCGCATCATGCGCATTCGCTCACCGGGCGCAATAGCCATTGCGGTTCAAAGTCCGTTGGCGGTAGCCGGCTGCTTTGGCGTGGGTGCGGCACTTGCCGGTGCGGAGACGCCGCCTGCCGGGGAAGGCGCGGGCGTCGGCACCGGAGCCTGCAGCGGGGCGGCAACTGCGGCCGGCGTGCCAGCCGCGGCCGGTTGGCCGGGAACGGAGGCGGTCGTGACCGGGAGTGCCGGGGAGACCGGAACCGGCATCTCGGCCGGCTTCAGCGAGGCGTTCGCCGGCGCCTCGAACTTGCGGCCCGCGAAGGCCTCCTTGACCGCCTTGTTCTTGAGCGCCTTCTGGAAAACCTCGTCTTCCTTGCTGATCAGCTTGCCATAGGCGAGCGCGAGCGAAGACGGAACGGTCGGGGCGGGGCAAGCCTCCGCGGGCTTGAACGCCTTCTCCTCCTCCGCAAGGCGGTTGAACACGTAGCGCTTGTCGCAGACATCCACCTTGGGCGGCATGCGCGTGATCTCGAAATGGTCGTAGCCTTCCTTGAGCATCTTCCAGAAGTCGAAATGCTCGTTGCCCTGGTGCTCGGCCATGTTCTGCGCCGTCATGCGGAAGGGGAATGCCTGGACCTGGAACGATTTCTGGCCGCCCTCGAAAGCCTCGCGGGCAAGCGCGAAGATTTCGGCGATGCGCTCGTCCGTCATCGAATAGCATCCGGCGGAAGAACATGCGCCATGCACCATCAGATGCGTGCCGGTACGGCCATGAGCCCGGTCGAAGCTGTTGGGATATCCAAGGTTGAATGCGAGATAATAGTCGGAATTCGGGTTCATCTGCCACGGATTGATCGTGTAGAAACCTTCCGGCGCCTGCCGGTCGCCTTCCACGAACTTCGGCCCGAGCTTGCCGGACCACTTGCAGATCTCATATTCCTTGAGGAGATCGTAGCGCCCTGTATTGGTCGCCTTCCAGACCTCGACCACATTCTCCTGCTTGAAGATGCGAACCATGATCGGCGAGGCCGAAGTCATGGCCTTGGTCTTCATGGTCTTGACGACATCGGGCGGCAGCGGCTTTTCAGCCTTGGGGAAGAAATCGTCGATTCCGCCCTGTCCCTGGCAACCCGCGAGCGCCAGCGCGCCCGCCAGGAAGGCGGCCGACAACAAGGCGCGAAGATTGCCGATCAAGGAACCCATGTTTCCCGCAATATGCCGCATGGCTTTCTAATGCCTAGCGGAGGCAGATTTACAAGCCGTTACCCATAAAGTCACCGCTTTGTGTATCGACCCAAAAGCGGCGGAATTTCGGCTCACGCCAGATTCCGGCCGATTGCCAGGAACTTGTCGCGCCGGCTTCGCCTCAAGCTGTCGCGGTCCATGCCGGACAATTCGGCCAGCGACTGGCGGATCGTGGCAGCCGCCGCCTCGACGACGACGCCCGGCTCGCGATGCGCCCCACCGACCGGCTCCTCGATGATGCCGTCGATGATTCCCAACTGCAACAGGTCCTGCGCGGTGATCTTCATGGCGGTTGCAACATCCTTGGCGCGGGTCGAATCGCGCCACAGGATCGATGCGCCCGCCTCGGGCGAAATCACGCTGTAGATCGCATGCTCGAGCATGAACACCTTGTTGGCGGTGGCAATCGCGATGGCGCCGCCCGATCCGCCCTCGCCGATGATGACCGATATCAGCGGCACGCCGATCTTCAGGCAAACTTCGGTGGAACGCGCAATCGCCTCGGCCTGTCCGCGCTCCTCGGCGCCGACGCCGGGATAGGCTCCCGCCGTGTCCACCAGCGTCAGGACCGGGATGTCGAACCGGTCCGCCAGTTCCATGATTCGCACGGCCTTTCGGTAGCCTTCCGGGCGCGCCATGCCGAAATTGTGCTTGAGCCGCGACTGCGTGTCGGACCCTTTTTCGTGGCCGATCACGGCGATCGCCTGGCCGTCGAAACGGCCGAAACCGGCCAGCACGGCGTGATCCTCGCCGAAATAGCGGTCACCGGCCAGCGGCGTGTATTCGGTGATGAAGGCCGACACGTAGTCCTTGAAATGCGGCCGGTCCGGATGGCGCGCGACCTGCGTCTTGTGCCACGGCGTAAGCTTCGAATAGAGGTCCGACAGGGTGTCGCGGGCCTTGGTCTCCAACTTGTCGATCTCGACGGTCAGGTCGAGATTGTCGTCGGATTGCGCCATGGAACGCAATTCGTGGATGCGGCCCTCAAGATCGGCGACCGGCTTTTCAAACTCGAGATAGCTGCGCATGAATATCCTGGAAAGCTGGGAGCCCGGGCACGTTCACCCCTCCCGCAAAATGCGGGGCACACTGGCTTTTGCCTGCTGTCATGTCAAGATTTTGCGTTGCACCATGGATATTGGTCCGATTTCAACCAATAATTTTCAGGAAATGCCCCAGACTTAGTCTTTTATGGGCAATGCCGTGGCAAGCGGGTGATTCTCCTCGACCAGCTTTCGCAGTCTTTCGTCGAGGACATGGGTATAAATCTGCGTGGTCGAGATGTCCGAATGACCCAGCAATTGCTGGACGACACGCAAATCCGCGCCGTTCTGCAGCAAGTGGCTGGCGAAGGCGTGCCGCAACACATGCGGCGACAGCCGCGCCGCGGCGATGCCGGCACGCGCGCCGAGCGCCTTGAGATCACGGGCGAAAACCTGCCGCGACAGATGTCCGCTCGCCGAATCCGCCGGAAAGAGCCATGGGGACGGCGCGAGCCCTCGCGGCCTTGCGCGCCGCCATCCAGTTGCCCAGCGCCTCGCGGGCGGGCGGCGAAAGCGGCGTCAGCCTTTCCTTGTTGCCCTTGCCGGTGATCGTCAGGAAACGCTCGGCCCGGGCCGCGGAAGCGGGCAGGGAAACCAGTTCGCTGACCCGCATTCCGGTCGCGTAGATCGTCTCAAGCAGCGCCAGCAGGCGGATGGCGGCAAGTTCACCGCGCCGCGTCTGCGCTTCCTGCGCATCGGCTCGCGCCTGCGTGATCAGGCGGTCGACCTCCGCGACCGACATGATCTTCGGCAGGGGACGACCCTGTTTCGGGCTCGCCACGGGGCTCGAAGGATCATCGCCCCGAAGTCCCTCGGAAAAGAGAAAGCGGTGAAACTGGCGCACTGCCGATAGATGCCGGGCCTGTGTCGATGCCGCCATTCCCGCGCCGGCGAGCTTTTCCATGAAGCCGCGCACATGATCGGGTGCAGCGCGCAGGAAATCAGATCCCGCGCCGGAAAGATGCCCGCCCCAGGCATCGAGATCGCGCTTGTACGCTGAAAGCGTGTTTGCCGCAGCCCCACGCTCGGCGCTCATCATCTCGAGAAAGGATTCGACAAGGTGGCCCTGGCGCAATTGTCCCTCCGCCATGGGACCCGCTATTGCGGATTGAGCTTGTTGGCTGGAATGCGAACGGTCATTTCGCGCTGGTTGGGCTCGACAAAGGTCGCCAGCGCGAACATGCCCGCGAAGACGAGACCGGCAAGTATCGCGATCGTCACCAGAAATCGGATGAGACTGGGCACTTTTGGCAACCTCCGCGGCGGTTGCCTATCCTTATGAAAAATGCCTGCCCGATTGACAAGCGGTTTGGCGCCCTTGACTTGCGCCTATTGACGAAATCCTGCCCATGGTGTGCAACGCCCTTTCTGCCGCAATACCGTCCGGTAAAGGATATCAACGCTACCGATGAGTGAATCCGACCGCACCAGATCGATACGCGAAATGCTGGGCAACCGGCCGGTCGTGTTTGTCGGCATGATGGGCAGCGGCAAGTCGGCCATCGGGCGCATGGTGGCTGACGAACTGAAGCTGCGGTTCATCGATTCCGATGCCGAAATCGTCGCCGCGGCCGGCATGTCGATACCGGAAATCTTCGAGAAGTTCGGCGAGGAGCATTTCCGCAGCGGCGAGAAGCGGGTCGTGCACCGCCTGCTTGCTGAAGGTCCTCTGGTTCTGTCGCTCGGCGGCGGGGCCTTCATTCCGCAGGAAACGCGTGACGAAATCGCCGCGGCCGGAATCTCCGTCTGGCTCAAGGCCGATATCGACCTGTTGATGTCGCGCGTCTTGCGCAGGCCCAAAGCCCGGCCGTTGCTGCAGACGGCGGACCCGAAGGCGACGCTTGCCGACCTCCTGGCAAGGCGCGAACCCGTCTACCAACTTGCCGATATCCACGTCGAATCCTCGCGCCTTTCCAAGCGCGAGACCCGCGACGATGTATTGCAGGCGCTTCACGATTGGCTTGCGGGCCATCCGATCGGACGACAAGCCGGCGACAGCCGGAGAGGGGGAGAGCCTTGAGAACCGTCAAGGTTGAACTTGGCGCGCGCGCCTATGAAATCCGCATCGGGCGCGGCCTTCTAGAACAGGCCGGCGATCGATGATCGCGCAGCTTCGGCCGGGCGCGCGCGTGGCGATCGTTACCGACCGCAATGTCGGCTCCCTGCATGGCGCAACGCTGACGCGTTCGCTCGACGACGCCGGCATCGGCCATGTCACCATCACGCTCGATCCCGGTGAGGCGACGAAGTCCATGCCGGTATTCGCCTCGTTGGTGGACCGCCTGCTTTCGGAAAAGCTGGAGCGCAACGATCTTGTCATCGCCTTCGGCGGCGGCGTCATCGGCGACCTCGCGGGTTTTGCGGCAGCGGTGACGCGGCGCGGCATGGACTTCGTCCAGATACCCGACGTCGCTGCTGGCGCAGGTCGACAGTTCGGTCGGCGGCAAGACCGGCATCAATGCCCAGCAAGGCAAGAACCTCATCGGAGCCTTTCACCAGCCGGTGCTGGTCATTGCCGATACCGCGTTGCTGGAAACGCTTTCGCCGCGCGAATTCCGCGCCGGTTATGCCGAGGTGGTGAAATACGGCCTTATCGACAGGCCGCAATTCTTCGATTGGCTCGAAAGCAACCGCGAGGAAATCTTCGCCTTCGGCCCGGCGCTGGAGGAAGCCGTGGCGACGTCGTGCCGGGCCAAGGCCGAAGTGGTGGCGGCCGACGAAACCGAAACCGGCGCGCGGGCGCTGCTCAATCTGGGCCACACGTTTGGCCATGCGCTGGAAGCCGCGACGCACTATGACAGCGCGCGCCTCGTGCACGGCGAAGGCGTTTCGATCGGCATGGTGCTGGCGCATGAATTCTCGAACCGCCTGAACCTTTGCGATGCCGACACGGTGCACACGGTGCGCTCGCATCTCGCAAAGGCAGGGCTGCCCGTCGCCATGTCGCAAGTCCCGGGCGGCCTGCCCCCGGCAGACGAACTTCTCGGCTTCATTACCCAGGACAAGAAGGTAAAGCGCGGCAAGCTGACCTTCATCCTCACGAAGGGGCTCGGCAAATCCTATATAGCGGATGACGTGCCGCCCGCCGAAGTGGTGGCCTTTCTTTCAGGGAAACTCGACCGATGACGACCGAATACTGGATCTATGCCGGCATTCTCCTGGTGCTCATCGTGATGTCCGCCTTCTTTTCCGGTTCGGAGACGGCGCTCACGGCATCCTCGCGCGGGCGGATGCATTCGCTGGAGAAACAGGGGGACGAGCGGGCGCGCACGGTAAATGCGCTGCTCAACAAGCGCGACCGGCTGATCGGAACGCTGCTCATCGGCAACAATCTGGTCAACATCTCGGCGTCCGCGATAGCCACGGCCCTGTTCCTGTCGCTTTTCGGCGAAAGCGGCATCGCCTGGGCAACCCTGATGATGACCGTCGTCGTGGTGATCTTCGGCGAAATCATGCCGAAATCCTGGGCCTTCCTCGAATGCCGAGCGGTTCGCGCTCGCGGTTGCGCCGATCGTTCAAATCATCGTCTTCCTGTTCGCGCCCTTTGCCGCGGTCGCCGCCTGGATCGTGCGCGCCATCCTGCGCATTTTCGGGGTCTACCTCGACGCCGGCGAATCCATGCTTTCGGCGCATGAAGAAATTCGCGGCGCCGTCGAAATACTTGCCCGCGAAGGCTCGGTGATCAAGGACGACCGCTACCGGCTCGGCGGCATTCTCGACCTGCACGAACTGGAGGTCTCCGACATCATGATCCACCGCACGCAGATGCTGTCGGTCAATGGCGGCGATGCACCCGAAGCGATCATCAAGCAGGTGACCGCGAGCCCCTATACCCGCATGCCGGTCTGGCGCGATGATCCCGAAAACATTGTCGGGGTCGTCCATGCGCGCGATGTCTTGCGCTTCATTGCCGCACAGGAGGATATCTCGAAGTTCGATGTCATGAAGATTGCTTCCAAGCCTTGGTTCGTGCCGGAGAACACGCCGCTCAAGGACCAGCTCAACGCCTTCCTGCGGCGCAAGGCCCACATCGCCGTTGTCGTCGACGAATATGGCGAAGTGCGCGGCCTCGTGACGCTAGAGGACATTCTGGAAGAGATCGTCGGCGAAATCTCGGACGAGCACGACATCGACGTGGCGGGCGTGCAGACCCAGGCCGACGGTTCGGTAATCGTCGAGGGGTCGGTGCCGATCCGCGACATCAACCGTGCGCTCGACTGGGAACTGCCGGACGACGAGGCAACCACCGTCGCCGGACTGGTGATCCACGAGGCGCAGATGATCCCGGAGGAAAAGCAGGCCTTCACCTTCTACGGCAAGCGCTTCGTGGTCATGCGGCGCGAAAAGAACCGGATCACCAAGCTGCGGATTCGCAACCTGCAGACCTAGCGGCTTGACGCCTCGCCGGGCGCGCGGGCCTCTATCGCAAGCGCGTGCAGGCCGTCCTCGATCGCGGCGGAAGCAATTGCGTTGATGGCCCGGTGCCGCTCCACGCGGCTCATCGCAGCGAACGCTTTGGAAACGATGCGGATGCGAAGATGTGATTCGCCCGTGCCGTCATGATGGCCATGTCCGGCATGCAAATGGCTTTCGTTGACGATCTCGAGGTATTCGGGGTCGAAGGCGTCGCGCAGGCTGGCTTCCAGTTCGGCGGAACGGTTCATCGCGCGTTACTCCGGTGTCTCGTGAATCGTTTTTTTAAGAGGCACTCAACCGGTCCTTTTGGGGAGCGCCGCGTTGAATGTCAATTCTTGTTCGTATCCCCCGCAGGGACCATAATCCCGTAATGAATCTCAACTCGAAATATTTCGATCGCATCCGCGTCCGCAAGGGCAAGGCCACGAAAGCGGCGCCGGAACCCCAGGGCATCAAGTGCCAATGGGAGGGCTGCGCCAATCCGGCCACCCACAAGGCGCCCATGGGCCGCAACTTCGAGGGCCAGTACCTCAATTTCTGCTTCCCCCATGTCACCGAGTACAACAAGACGTACAATTACTTCTCGGGGCTGGACGATGAGTCTGTGGCGCGTTTCCAGAAGGACGCACTGACCGGACACCGCCCGACCTGGACGATGGGCGTCAACAAGTGGAGCAGCGAGAGCCCGATTGCCAGCGCGCCACCGGGGCCGGGCGCCGGGGCGGAAGCACGCATCCGGGCCCGCATCAACGGCGCGCGCCAGCAGCCTGCCTCGGCGGGCAGAAAGCTGCGTACGCTCGAGCGGAAGGCGTTCGATGACCTCGGTCTGCCGCATTCGGCGCCGCCAGAGGCGATAAAGTCGCGGTACAAGGAACTTGTCAAACGGCACCATCCCGATGCAAATGGGGGTGACCGCAGTAGCGAAGACCGTCTGCGACAGATTATTCATGCATACAAGTACCTGAAACAAAGCGGTTTCTGCTGACGGGCCCAGCGCCTCGCAATCGGCTTTCCGGGCAACCTCCAGGAAATCACGGGCGCGCCATGCGGCTCTTGCGGCGGAAACAACGTTGAACTGAGTGCATCACCGGAGGAAATCGGGATGACAGAGGCCATGCCGGACACGAGGGTATCCGTCCGGAAATTGTTCGGGATCGACAGCGACCTGATGGTCCCGGCTTACACAGACCGCACCGAGCACGTGCCTGAAGTCGACGGGGATTATCTCTTCGACAAGATGACCACGCTCGCCATTCTCGCAGGCTTTGCGCACAATCGCCGCGTGCTGGTTTCGGGCTATCACGGCACGGGCAAGTCGACCCATATCGAGCAGGTCGCGGCCCGCCTCAACTGGCCTTGCGTGCGCATCAACCTCGACAGCCACGTCTCGCGCATCGATCTCGTCGGCAAGGACGCGATCGTCGTCAAGGACGGCATGCAGATCACCGAATTCCGCGACGGCATCCTGCCCTGGGCCTACCAGCACAATGTCGCGCTCGTGTTCGACGAGTATGACGCCGGCCGCCCGGACGTGATGTTCGTGATCCAGCGCGTGCTGGAATCATCGGGCCGCCTGACGCTGCTCGACCAGAGCCGCGTCATCCGCCCGCACCCGGCATTCCGCCTGTTCGCGACGGCCAACACCATCGGCCTCGGCGACACGACCGGCCTCTATCACGGCACGCAGCAGATCAACCAGGCACAGATGGACCGTTGGTCGCTCGTCGTGACGCTCAACTACCTGCCGCACGACAACGAGGTCGACATCGTGGTGGCCAAGGTGAAGAGCCTCAACACCAAGGAAGGCCGCGAGACGCGCTTCCAAGATGGTGCGGATCGCCGACATGACGCGCAATGCCTTCATGAACGGCGACATCTCCACCGTCATGAGCCCGCGCACGGTCATCACCTGGGCTGAGAACGCCGAGATATTCGGCGACCTCGGTTATGCGTTCCGCGTGACCTTCCTCAACAAGTGCGACGAACTGGAGCGCCCGGCCGTGGCCGAATTCTACCAGCGCGCATTCGGCGAGGAACTGAAGGAGTCGGGCGCCAACCTGGTGGTGGCCTGACAGGCTTTGACGCATGAGCGGACCTGGCAGCAACAGCAGGAAACGTGAAACCCGGGCACCGGACTTCGAGCCGTTGAAGCGGGCCGTGACGGCGTGCGTGCGCGCCATCGCGGGAGATCCCCTGCTGGAGGTCAGCTTTTCGAACGACAAGCCCGGCATGGCTGGCAACGCCATACGCCTGCCCGAGCCCGGCAAGCGGTTGACCAGCGAGCAGCTGGCGGTCACGCGCGGCACGGGCGACGCCTTCGCCCTGCGCAAGGCCTGCCACGATTCGGCGATCCATGCCCGCTATCTGCCGCAGGGCCGCAATGCTCGCGCCGTCTTCGATGCGATGGAGCAGGCGCGCGTCGAGGCGATCGGCTCGCGCGCCATGCCCGGCGTTGCCCGCAACATTTCCTCCATGCTCGAGGACCGTTACTCCAAGGCGAATTACCAGAACGCGCTCGACCGCGCCGAAGCCCCGCTCGAGGAAGCGGTGGCGATGGTGGTGCGCGAGCGGCTGACCGGGATGCCCATTCCCAAGAGCGCCGAGAGCTTCGTCAATCTGTGGCGCGGCTTCATCGAGCAGAAAGGCGCCGAAACGCTGACCGCGCTGGACGGCGACCTTGCGGACCAGGCCGCGTTCGCCCGCGCCACCCGCTCGCTGATCGCTTCGCTCGACATGGCCGACGAACTCGGCGAGCAGGACCCCGACGAGAGCGAGGACGAGGGCGACGACGACCAGACCCGCGACGAGGGCCAGGAGGAGGACAGCGAAAGCGAGGATTCCTCCGGCCAGGACGAAGCCCGCCCCGAGGACACGGAAGACAACGCCGACGAAAACCAGCAAGGCGAAATGGAAGCGGCGGACGCAACGTCCGAGGATGCCAGCGAGGAAGACGACGAGGACGCCGAGACGCCAGGCGAATCCTATCGGCCCGAACTGCCGTTTTCCAACCTGCCGCCGGAGAGCGACTACAACGTCTTCACCAACGAATTCGACGAGATCGTCAACGCGGAAGACCTTTGCGACGAGGCCGAACTCGACCGGCTGCGCGCCTTCCTCGACAAGCAGCTCGCGCATCTTCAGGGCGTCGTCGGCAGGCTTGCCAACCGCCTGCAGCGCCGCCTGATGGCGCAGCAGAACCGCGGCTGGGACTTCGATCTCGAAGAAGGCGTGCTCGACACCGCCCGCCTGACGCGCATCGTCATCGACCCGATGACGCCGCTGTCGTTCAAGATGGAGCGCGACACGGTTTTCCGCGACACCGTGGTGACGCTGCTGCTCGACAATTCCGGCTCGATGCGCGGGCGGCCCATCACGGTTGCCGCAACCTGCGCCGACATCCTTGCACGCACGCTGGAGCGTTGCGGCGTGAAGGTCGAGATCCTCGGCTTCACCACCAAGGCGTGGAAGGGCGGCCAGTCGCGCGAGGCATGGCTGAGGGCGAACAAGCCGCCGTCGCCCGGCCGCCTCAACGATCTGCGCCACATCGTCTACAAGAGCGCCGATGCGCCCTGGCGCCGCTCGCGACGCAATCTCGGCCTGATGATGCGCGAGGGACTGCTCAAGGAAAACATCGACGGCGAGGCGCTGCTGTGGGCGCACCAGCGCCTGATGGCGCGGCCCGAGCAGCGTCGCATCCTGATGATGATTTCCGACGGCGCGCCGGTCGATGATTCGACGCTTTCGGTCAACCCGGGCAATTATCTTGAGCGGCACCTGCGCGCAGTCATCGACGACATCGAAACCCATTCGCCGGTCGAACTCCTGGCGATCGGCATCGGCCATGATGTCACGCGCTATTATCGCCGGGCAGTCACCATCGTCGATGCGGAAGAACTTGCCGGCGCGATGACCGAGCAGCTCGCCGGCCTGTTCGAGGAAAACGCGGCATCACGCTCGCCAAGGCGGACCGGCGCGCCCCGTGCGGCCGCGGCCAGATGAGCCGCACGCCAGCAAGGCGGCGCATCTTCATTGCCGGTGCCATTACATGCGTAACTGCAGCCGCGGTGATGCTTGCGCCCGGCCGGGCCCAACCGGAGCAGGCGCCTGTGCTGGCGTCCAAGATCCTGAATTTCGAGGTCGGCTCGAACGGCAAGCGGTTCGGCAAGCTTGAATTCGTTGGCGGACTTCAACTGGAATCGGATGCAAGCGGCTTCGGCGGCTTTTCAGGCTTGCGGCTCCACCCGGACCGAAACGCGCTCATGGCGGTTAGCGACCGGTGCCAGGTCCTGACCGCAACGCTGGAGCGGGACGTGACCGGCGCGCTACACGACATCCGCGATCCGGTGCTGCGTTCATTGCCCCTGGACAGCCAGGGCAAGCCGCTTGCCAAAAGCCGTTACACCGATTGCGAAGCCCTGGAGATCGATGACGGCGACGCCCTCATCGGCTTCGAACGCAACAGCCAGACGGGCCGCTTCGACATCGCGAAGGACGGTGCGCTGACCTCCTTCCGCAGCGTCTGGCCCAAGCCGGGAATCGGGTCGCTCGATCGCAACCGCGGCATTGAAGCGATGGCTGTATTCCCGCCGCAATCGCGCTTCGCGGGCTCCATCCTGTCCGTATCCGAATCCACGTTGAACGCGGAAGGCAATCACCGCGCCTTCATCACCGGGCCTGACGGCGTGAGCGAGTTCGCCATCGCCAGCCGGGACGGCTATTCCGTGACGGACGCCGATTTCCTGCCAGGTGGCGATCTCGTCATCCTGGAGCGCCGCTTCGGCCTCAATGTTTCGCCCGGCATGCGCCTGCGGCGGATCGAGGCCGCGGCAATCGGCGGAGGACTGACCGCGGACGGCGAGGTGCTGATGGAGGCGGGCCTCGCCTACCGGATCGACAACATGGAAGGCCTGGATATCAGCATCGGCGAGGACGGGCAGGTGTACCTGACGCTGATTTCGGACGATAACTTCTTTTATTTCCAAAGCACGCTGCTGCTGGAGTTCAAGCTTGCAGGCGAATTCGCGCCGGTCAGCGGGCCGACGGAGCCGGAAGCATCGCCCAAGCCCTGAGAATGGCCCCATAGGGCGCCAGCATTGCCAGTCCGATCAACATCTTGACCGCGAAATCGCCAATGGCGAGCGACACCCACAGCGGCACTTGCGTTCCAAACAGGGCCACCGGAAACGCCAGCGATCCGTCGGGCGAACCAAATGCCGTGTCGAGGAAGGCAAATCGCGCGGCAAATGCCAGCGAGAAAAAGATTGCCGTGTCGATGACCGATCCGATCACGGTCGATACCAGCGGCGCCCGCCACCATGCGGACCGGCGCAATGCGTTGAACACCGTTGCATCCAGCATCTGTGCCGCAAGAAACGCCGTCCCCGATGCGATCGCGATGCGCGGCGTCGCGA
This sequence comes from uncultured Alphaproteobacteria bacterium, assembly GCA_963846345.1. Taxonomy (GTDB): domain Bacteria; phylum Pseudomonadota; class Alphaproteobacteria; order Rhizobiales; family Rhizobiaceae; genus BOKV01. The sequence goes on along the minus strand of CAWJVP010000004.1, from coordinate 828,110 downwards.
GCCACACGGAGAGCAAGATGGCAAGCACGAATCCCGCCAGCACCACCTTGCGAGCCGCTCCGACGCCATGACGCCGGTTGGTGAGGTCATTGACCAGGAACGCGACCGGATAGGTGAAGGCGCCCCAGGTGAGGATCTCGCCAAGGCCGAAATGGTCGAACGGGAACTGGACGAGGAAATTCGAGGCGGCGACGACAGCCGCCATGGCCACGACAAAGGGAAACAGCGTAGGGCTGCGGCTCATTTTTTTATCCTGGGTAATGGAACCAGCAAATCAAAAGGCGTGCGGCAAGCCGCACGCCCGCGAAAGGAATGCCCTATGGTCAGGCAGCAGCGGCGGTTGCCGCTTCGCCTGCCTTCTTGGCGATCTGGCGCTTGATGAGCCTTGCCTTCGGCGAAAGCTCGGTGTCGGCCGCCTTTGTCAGGAATGCATCGAGACCGCCGCGATGTTCGACCGAGCGCAGCGCCGCGGCGGAAATCCGCAGGCGGATGCGCTGGTTGAGCGCTTCGCTCATCAGCGTCACGTTGACGAGGTTCGGCAGGAAGCGCCGGCGCGTCTTGTTGTTCGCGTGGCTCACATTGTTTCCGGACATGACAGCCTTGCCGGTCAGTTCACAGCGCCTGGACATGATACGATCCCTGGTTTCTTCGAGTACCCGTGCTCGGTCTGTGCAGCCCTTGCGGGGCCGCGGCTGGCCGGAAAAACCGTTTGCGACCGGTAAATCGGCGCGCGTCCTTGCCAGACCTTCGGGAAAAGTCGCGCTTCTATAGTGACTGGGGACTTGCGCGTCAAGCGAAAGCTCCTTGCCGCTGAACCGGCGGTTCATGGCGCGTTCAGGAGCAATAGCCTATTTCATGTCCCCACGGTGAAGGGGACGGCCATCAATTCGCCATCCCGGGGAGTATAAGGCGGATCCATGAAAAACAAGTTTGCACTCGCGGCAGTCGCGCTCGCATTTTCGGCAATGCCGGTCGCTGCCGGCCTGAAGCACAAGTCGGCATTCGACATCAAGTTTGCCGGATTGACGGTCGGGGAAGCGACTTTCAACATCGAGTATGACGAGACCAGTTATTCGGTCAATGCGCGCGGCAAGACCGCCGGCATTGTCGACGTGTTTTCGCCCGGCAAGGGCAAGGCGCTGAGCCAGGGCGTGCTCGAGCCCTCGAAAGTAGTTGCGCAGAAGCATTTCGTGGAATTCGCCGAGCCGAAAAAGACCAACGCGCTCGAGATTGCCTTCACGGGCGGCGATGTCGAGAAGGTCAACGTCGTTGCGGGCAAATTGCGCACGAAGAAAGGGCGCCGCTGGATCCCGGTCGAGCCGGAGCAGCTCAAGGCGGTGATCGACCCGGTCAGCACGCTGGTCATACCGGTTGCCGCCCAGTCGACGGGCGACGGCGCGGCGGTCTGCAACCGCACCTTCAACCTCTACGACGGCGATACGCGCTATGACGTCGCGCTGAAGTACAAGGGCTCCCGCGAGATTGCCACCGACGGCTTCAAGGGCACGGCCTTCGTGTGCAGGCTGCGCTACATTCCGGTGTCGGGCCACCGCCGCAACGAGAAGAACGTCGAATACATGGCTTCGAACGAGGGCATGGAAGTCTGGCTGGCGCCGATCGAAGGCACGGCCCTCTTCACGCCGATCCGGTTCGACGTACCCACCTGGGTCGGCACCGTGGTGGCCTATCCGACCTATTTCGGTACAGCACAATAGACTGGCCACACTGGCGGGGTTTGAACCTCGGTCAAAAAAAGCTACATGAGGGGTAGTGGCGGCCTGACGCCCTTCGTAAACGAAGCGAGACCCCTCCCCCAAATGGCAATTCCTTCCCTATCGGGAGCCGGCAAGAGCGGGCGCGGCGTGTTGGCGGTGCTCGGACCCACGAACACCGGCAAGACGCATCTGGCCATCGAACGCATGGTGAGCCACGAGAGCGGCCTCATCGGCCTGCCGCTGCGCCTGCTTGCGCGCGAGGTCTACGGCCGTGTCTGCGAAAAGGTCGGCGCGGCCAATGTCGCCCTCATCACCGGCGAGGAGAAGATCAACGCCAATGGCAAGGCGCGCTTCCAGGTCTGCACGGTCGAGGCGATGCCCGACGAGACGGACGCAGCCTTCGTTGCCATCGACGAGGTGCAGATCGCGGCCGACATGGAACGCGGCCACATCTTCACCGACCGGTTGATGAACTTGCGCGGCCGGCACGAGACGATGCTGCTGGGCGCCGCCACGGTTCAGCGCGTGCTGCAGGAATTGCTGCCCGGCATCAGCGTCGTCACCCGCGCCCGCATGTCCATGCTCACCTATGCCGGCTCGAAAAAGATCACCCGCCTGCCGGCGCGCTCGGCGATCGTCGCCTTCTCCGCCGACGAGGTCTACGCCATTGCCGAACTGATCCGCCGGCAGCGCGGCGGCGCGGCCGTGGTGCTGGGATCGCTTTCGCCGCGCACCCGCAATGCGCAGGTTGCGCTCTACCAGTCCGGCGACGTCGATTTCCTCGTCGCGACCGACGCCATCGGCATGGGCCTCAATCTCGATGTCGACCATGTCGCCTTCGCCCAGGAACACAAGTTCGACGGGTTCAGCCACCGCCGCCTGACGCCGGCCGAAATGGGCCAGATCGCCGGACGCGCCGGAAGGCATGTGCGCAACGGCACGTTCGGCGTGACCGGACAGGTGAACCCGTTCGACGACGAGCTTGTGGAGCGGCTGGAAACGCACCAGTTCGATCCGGTCAAGGTGCTGATCTGGCGCAACCGCGATCTCGATTACCGATCGATCGAGGCGCTCAAGGCATCGCTTGAGATGCCCTCGCCGACGCGCCTGCTGATGAAGTCCTTTCCGGCGCCGGACGCCGTTGCGCTGGATCACCTTTCGCGCGTCAGCGAGATCGCCGATATCTGCCGCACGCCGTCGATGATCCGCCTGCTGTGGGACGTTTGCCAGATCCCTGACTTTCGCAAGATTTCGCCAGGCGAACATGCGGAACTTTTGCGCTCCGTGTTCCTTGATCTTTCGGGCAAGGGCAAGATCGATCCGGACTGGTTTGCCGCACAGGTCAAGCTGACCGACCGCACCGATGGCGACATCGATGCGCTTGTCGCAACGCATCGCGCATGTGCGCACATGGACATATCTGTCGCACCGGCAGGGCTGGATGGCGGACCCGGTGCATTGGCAGGACACGACGCGCGATATAGAGGATCGTCTGTCGGACGCCTTGCACGAAAGCTTGACGAAACGATTTATTGATCGCAGGACAAGCGTCCTGATGAAACGCCTCAGGGAAAATGCGATGCTTGAAGCAGAGATAGCCGCTGGCGGCGAGGTTACCGTGGAAGGCCACCATGTCGGCCGCCTGCAGGGCTTCCGCTTCACGCCTGATGCCTCGGCCACCGGGCCCGACGCCAAGGCAGCTTCCGGAGCGGCCATGAAGGCGCTGGCGACGGAGATCACGCGGCGGGCGGAGCGTCTCGCCGCTTCCCCCAATGGCGACATTGCCCTGGGATCGGATGCGACGCTGCGCTGGCTGGGCGATCCGGTCGGCAAGATCGTTTCCGGCGAGGATGTGCTCAAGCCGCGCATCGTCATCCTCGCGGACGAACAACTCACCGGCCCGGCGCGCGACCTCGTCGCCAACCGGCTGGACCGCTGGCTCAACAACCACGTTTCGACGCTGCTGAAGCCGCTGATCGACCTTTCAACGGACGAAACCCTCACCGGCATGGCGCGGGGCGTGGCATTCAGGCTGGTCGAAAATCTCGGCGTGATCGACCGGCGCGACATCGCCTCCGAAATCCAGGGCCTTGACCAGCAGATGCGGGCGGGGTTGCGCCGCCATGGCGTGCGTTTCGGCGCATACCACATCTTCGTCCCTGCGCTTCTGAAGCCGGCGCCTGCCGGCCTCGTCTGCATGCTGTGGGGCATGAAGCACGACCGGCTTGACGAACCCGGCCTTACCGGCGCTGCCGAACATGCTTGCGTCCGGCCGCACATCGTTCCCGGCCGATGCCACGATCGACAACGCGATCTACCGCATCTGCGGCTACAAGGTGCTTGGCCCCAAGGCGGTACGCATCGACATCCTCGAGCGGCTTGCCGACCTCATTCGCCCTGCCCTTTCATGGAAACCCGCAACCGGCGCGAAGGCCCCGGATGGGGCGGTGGATGGACGCGCTTTCACCGTCGCGCCTTCCATGCTGTCCATCCTCGGCGCCACGCATGAGGACATGGAGGCGGTGCTGAAAGGCCTTGGCTATCGCGCCGAACCGAAGAAGGAAGCCGAAGTCGAGGCGATGCGCGCCAAGGCAACATCGCTGGCAGTGCCGGCGACGCCTGTCGCTGAAACAGCACCGGCGGAAAACGAGGGCGAAGTTGCGGTTTCGGGCGAGCCGGAGTCCGTTGCACCTGCCGCCGAAGCCACGGACGCAGTGGAACAGGCCGCCGAGCCAGCATCGCGGACGAGCCGGCCGCCGCCGCTGTCGAAGCCGCGGAGGCAGTTGAGCCTGCCGATGTCGCGGTTCAAGGCGAAGCGGCGACCGAACAGGCAGCGCAAGCCGACGCCCCATCCGAACCTGTGGCCGAAAAACTCGTGCTGCTGTGGCGCCCCGGCAGGGCCGATCGCGGCGGCAAGGACAACCGCCATCAGGGACGCCATGCGGGCAATCGCCAACGCCAGGGTGGCGGCGAGGCGGCATCCGAACCGGCTTCCGGCGAGCGCAACGCACAAGGCCGGCCCGGCGGCAAGCGGCACGAAGGCCGGCCGGATGGCCAGCGCTTCGAAAAGCGGGGCGAGCGCCACGGCAAGGGCGGCAATTCGAGGGATGGCGAGCGCGGCAACGGGTTCAAGGGCGGCTTCAAGGGCAAGCCCGGCGACGGGCGCAAGGATGAGTTCCGCAAGGACAGGCCCGGCAGCGCGCCGCAACGCAAGCCCGAGCGCCCCGTTGATCCTGACTCCCCGTTCGCCAAGCTGCTTGCGTTGAAGGCGCAACTGGAAAAGCCCAATGGCTGACGACGCCCAGCGCGTCGACAAGTGGCTTTTCCATGCAAGGATCGTCAAGACGCGCACACTGGCGCAGAAACTGGTCGCCGGCGGCCATGTACGCGTCAACCGCGACAAGGTGCACGACCCCGCCCGGCAGGTGAAAATCGGCGATACGCTGACGGTCCGCCGCGAACGCGACGTGATTGTCTGCCGCATCGAGGCAATTGCGACGAGGCGCGGGCCGTATGCCGAGGCGCGGATGCTCTACTGCGATCTCGGTGAAACATCGCGATGAGTGCCCGGCGGGCGGAACGCGCCCCGCGCGACTTTGCCGCAGAGGGAAAAACTTTGCGAAAATCAAGGCTTCCGCGCTAGATTTCATTCTTGAAGCACAAAACCAAACGCTGTACCTCAGGTCGAAATTCGCCTGGCAGGCCCCTTCCGGAGCGCTGAATGACCTACATCGTCAACGACAACTGCATCAAATGCAAATACATGGACTGCGTCGAGGTATGCCCGGTCGACTGCTTCTATGAAGGCGAGAACATGCTCGTCATCCATCCGGACGAATGCATCGATTGCGGCGTTTGCGAGCCGGAATGCCCGGCAGAGGCAATCAAGCCGGACACCGAACCCGGGCTCGACAAATGGCTCAAGCTCAACGCCGAATATGCCGTGAAATGGCCCAACATCACCATCAAGCGCGAACCACCTGCCGACGCGAAGGAATTCGACGGCGTGGAGGGCAAGTTCGAGAAATTCTTCTCGCCCAACCCCGGCGAGGGTGATTGAAAAACGGTGTTCTGCAAGCCGGTCCGTTAACTCTTTCCACTATCCCATTGGCCACGCTGCTTCGCAGGTGCGGGAAAACATTGATTTTTGCCCAATTGTGGCGTATATTCATTTTTAATGGACATTAACGCGTTGCGACGTTTCACCCCGTCGCACGTTTTCGCAAGGAAATCACCTGTCCGGTCAGGCCCGATTGGAATACGGGATCGAGGCGTCAAAAGCCTCTGTGCCCGTTCCAGAAAAATGGAGCCGCGTGACGACCGGAAAATTCGAAACCGCAGCTTTCAGCCAGTGCCTTTCCGCCGGTGATGCCGGCCTTGGGCACCGGTAAAAGCCGTCCTGAGAGACGGTTCTCCCGAAAGGGAGGCAAAAAGGCGAACATGGAGTGACCGCAGACATGGCTACCGCAAAGAAGACGACCCAGCGCCAGGGATTCAAGACGGGCGAATACATCGTTTACCCGGCCCATGGCGTTGGCGTGATCACTGCCATCGAAGAGCAGGAAGTCGCCGGTCACAAGCTTGAACTGTTCGTCATCAGCTTCGAACAGGACAAGCTGACCCTGCGCGTACCCGTGGCCAAGATCGTCTCCGCCGGCATGCGCAAGCTCGCCGAACCCGAGATTATCGAGCGGTCGCTGAAGACCGTCCAGGGCCGCGCACGCGTGAAGCGCACCATGTGGAGCCGCCGCGCGCAGGAATACGAGGCGAAGATCAATTCCGGCGACCTGATCTCGATTTCCGAGGTGGTTCGTGACCTTTTCAGGTCGGAAAACCAGCCGGAACAGTCCTACAGCGAACGCCAGCTTTACGAGGCGGCGCTGGATCGCATGGCGCGCGAGATTTCCGCCGTGAACAAGATCAGCACCACGGAATCGGTTGTCCTGATCGAAAAGAACCTCGCCAAGGGCCCCAAGCGCGGCGCAAAGGCCGAGGAAGCCGAGCAGGACGAGGCAGCCTGACCGGCCTTCCCGCTTCGTTGAATTCGTGAAAAGGCCGGGCTCTCTGCCCGGCCTTTTCCGTTTCACGAAACCGTTATCGGGATTGTTTTGCCGAAACCGATCCGCAAGCCGCAAGTTGTCGTAAACGGATCAGGAGGGTGAAGACATGACTTCCGACCAGCATGCCGAGCACAAGATGATCCGCGCGGCCGTCAGCGCACCCTATCTGGAGCGCGAGGAAGAGCACGACCTCGCCGTTCGCTGGGCCGAAAACCGGGACCAGCAAGCACTTCACAAGCTGGCCTCGGCGCATATGCGCCTTGTCATTTCGGTAGCCGCCCGCTTCCGCAAATACGGCCTGTCGATGGGCGACCTCGTCCAGGAAGGGCATATAGGCCTGCTCGAGGCCGCGGCAAGGTTCGATCCGCATCGCGGCGTCCGGTTCTCGACCTATGCCACGTGGTGGATCAGGGCCTCGATCCAGGACTTCATCCTGCGCAACTGGTCGATCGTGCGCGGCGGAACGAGTTCCAGCCAGAAATCGCTTTTCTTCAACCTGCGGCGCCTGCGCGCCCGCATCTCGCGCTCGGGCGAGCCGGCAAATTCGCACGACCTCTACAAGGAGCTTTCGGCGGCGATAGGCGTGTCGGTTGCCGACGTCGCCAACATGGATTCGCGCCTTTCCGGCCCGGACATGTCGCTTGAACATGACGTTTTCCGACGAGGAAAACGGTGCGGAACGCATGGACTTCCTCAAGGATGAAGGCCCGCTGCCGGACGAGGCGGTGGAGACCATGATCGATGGCGAACGCCGCTCGGCGTGGCTTGCCCAGGCCCTGACCGTGCTGAGCGATCGCGAGAAGCGCATCATCGCCAGCCGCCGCCTCGCCGACGATAGCGCGACGCTGGAGCAACTCGGCGACGAACTGGGCATCTCCAAGGAGCGGGTGCGCCAGATCGAGAACCGGGCGCTCGAAAAGCTGCGCAAGGCCTTGAGCGGTCCGCAGTTCGGCGGAGCGATCTGAGGCCTCCCGAAACGTTCAGCTGTCGGTGACGATCTTCACCTTGGTGCCGGGCAAGGGTTTTTCGCCGGGCATCAGTCCGTTGATGATCCGGAAAAGCGACAGCGAATCTTCCCCGTCGCGCATCTTGTTCGGTGAGTTCCAAGAGGCTCTCGCCGGGCTTGACCTCGACCACCCGCACCTTGAGCGGTGACAGCGCCCGGCGTTCGGACCGGTAGAGTTCGCGAAATGTCGAGGTGATCTCGTCCGAAATCGCCGCGATGCGCGCCGCGCCGCTCGGCAACGCGGTAATGAACCGGTAGACCTGCTGGTCGATGCGGATGACCTTGACGCGGAACTGCCAGCCATCCGCCTGTGCGTCGGCGGCGGCCATGGCCAGCCCCGAAGGCGTCTTCCCTTCGACGATGGAATCTTCGATGAGGCCGTTGATCCAGCCACTGCGCAAATATTCCGGCAAGGTGTCGCGTTTGCCGATGACGGCCGCATCGAAGCGCGTGGCGGCATCCCCCGGGCCGGTGATGATCACCGCCTTGGGCTGGTTCTCGATCCGTGCGCCTTCCGGAACCGTGAAGGTTATGGCGAGCTTTGAATGCGAGAACACCCGGCCGCGCACGAAACCTTCTTCGGCGGTGTCGCCGAACAGGAGGCCGTCGATGCCTTCGAGATATCGTTCGCGTTCGCGATCGCCGATGCCGGGAGCGCCGAACAGGCGGGCGTGCCGCTTGGCCAGTTCCACGCGCTGCGGCGTCGTGGGGTGGCTCGCCAGGAAGGTGACGTCGTCGAGCGGGTCCGAATTGCCGGCCATGAAGGTCTGGTAGGCCCGCATCGTCTCCAGGAACCGGGACGCGGCATAGGGATCGAAGCCCGCCTGGCCGATCATGCGGATGCCGACGGCATCGGCCTGCAATTCCTGTTCCCGCGAAAAATCGGCGAGCTTGATCTGGTTTGCCGCAAGCGCGAGGCGCGCCGCGACACTGTCGCCCAGCACGTCGCTTACGACCTGCTGGCCGACCTGCGCGGACGACAGCTTTTCCTGCCGCAAAATTGCGTGGTTGGAGGCCACATGCGCCATTTCATGGGCGATCACCGCGGCGATCTCGCTGGAATCATTGGCAAGCGCCAGCAGCCCGCGCGTCAGGTAGAGATAGCCGCCCGGCAGCGCGAAGGCGTTGACCTTGGGCGTGTCGAGGATGGTGACCTTGTAGATGCGCGAGGGATCGTCCGAGACCGACACCAGCCGGCCGACGATGAGCGCCAGCGCTTCTTCCGCCTTCTCGTTGCGATATTCGCCGCCATATTTCGCAAGCACCAGCGGATGCTCGCGCTGGCCCAGCGCCTCTTGCGGATCGTCCGGCCGCACGAAACTGGATGTAAGCGAGGGCTCTTCGGTAACCGATTCCAGCCCGCTGACGAGACAGCCCTGGAGCGCGGCGCCGCAGGCGAGCACCATCGCAAGACGGCGCACGAGCGCGCGGCACGCCCGTCCGGCGTGGACAGGCGCTTGCGGCAATACTCAGACCTTTCCGCTCTCATTTCCAAGGAGATCGCACCCCATGCGAGCCGCCGGCTGCAGCGGCGCAACCGGATCGACTTTTATCGCTAGCAGCTTTTTCAGCCCAAAATAAGGACCGCAAACTTTAACTAGTGTTTTCTCTGCGGCCTTCCAAGGGAGTGATAGGCAAGTCCGCTGTCGCGAACCTCGTCCAGCGGATAGATGTTCCGCAAATCGACGAGCGTCTTTGCCTTGAGCGTGCGCGCCAGCCTTTCGAGGTCGAGCGCCCGGAACTGGTCCCATTCGGTCAGGATGACGGCCAGATCGGCGCCCTCCACGCAATCATAGGCGCCGTTGCGGAAATCGACGTCCTTCAGCATCTTTGCCGCTTCCTTCATGCCTTCCGGGTCGAAGGCACGCACATGCGCGCCCTTGGCCTGCAGGCCCGGAACGATGACGAGGCTTGGCGCATCGCGCATGTCATCGGTATTTGGCTTGAAGGTGAGGCCGAGGATGGCGACCGTCTTGCCTTCGACGCTGCCGCCGGCGGCAGACACGATCCGGTCCACCATGTTGTGCTTGCGCTGGTCGTTCGATCGGATGACGGAATCGACGATGGTAACCGGCGTGCCGGCATCGTTCGCCGTCTTGGTCAGCGCCAGCGTATCCTTGGGAAAGCACGACCCGCCATATCCAGGACCGGTGTGCAGGAATTTGGAGCCGATCCGGTTGTCGAGGCCGATGCCGCGCGCGACCTGCTGCACATTGGCGCCAACCGCATCGCAAAGATCGGAAATCTCGTTGATGAAGCCGATCTTGACCGCCAGGAACGCGTTCGCGGCATATTTGATCAATTCTGCCGTACGCCGGTCGGTAACGACCATCGGCGTTTCGTTGAGATAGAGCGGCCGGTAGAGTTCGCGCAGGGCCGCAATCGCAGCTTCCGACTGGGCGCCGACAACGATGCGGTCGGGCCGCTTGAAATCGCCGATCGCCGCGCCTTCGCGCAGGAATTCCGGGTTGGAGGCGACATCGAATCGTGCCGACGGGCGCACCCGGCGGATGATCGCCTCGACCTCGTCACCCGTTCCGACCGGAACCGTCGACTTGGTCACGATGACGGTATAGTCCTCGATGAGGCCCGCGAGTTCCTCCGCGGCCGCATAGACATAGGACAAGTCGGCGTGGCCATCGCCGCGCCGCGCCGGTGTTCCCACCGCGATGAAGACGATGTCGGCCTTGCCGACGGCTTGGCTGGGGTCGGTGGTGAAGGAAAGTCTTCCCTCCCGCACGTTCTTCTCGACAAGGCCTTCCAGCCCCGGTTCGAAGATCGGGATCCTGCCCGCCAGCAGCGCATCAATCTTGGACGCATCCTTGTCAATGCAGGTGACCTCGTGGCCGAAATCGGCGAAGCAGGCTCCCGACACCAGGCCGACATAGCCCGTTCCGATCATCACGACGCGCATCGCGCATATCTCCAGTGCAATTTCAGGAAAGATGAATTGTTGCCAATCGCAACACCGCCCGGACTTCAACTACAAAAACCGTGCCTGCCGCGCAACCGGAATGCTTTGGGGCTGTTAACGCGAAGTATCGATGAGACTTGGCGCAAACCCGCGCATCGGCTATGTGTGCCGCAGGGTCCCGTAGCTCAGCAGGATAGAGCATCAGATTCCTAATCTGAGGGTCACTGGTTCGAATCCAGTCGGGATCACCATTTCACATATGTCGTTTTGATTTCCTTTACTTTTTCGCGCTGTTTCCCGCACCCTGCGAAAGGTGCGGGCGTATTGCGTTTGCGATTCGTTCTGACGCCATGCTGGCCACACGCTTCTCGTCAGCCTGCCTTGTATACACCTCTGCTTGCGCGAGGCGCTTCCACCCGAACATTGCCATAAGCTCATGCGCTGTGGCGCCATGGTCGGCTGCAATGGTCGCCCCTGCCTTCCTCAGTCCATGAGCACGTCCCGGGACGCCAGCAGCAACACACGCTTTGCCAAACCAGTTTCCGAAGCTCGCGGCGCTTGCGAAGGGTTTGCCGAAAATTGTCACGACAAACGCCAGATCGCCCGTCGGCGCAGCATCAATCGAGGCCTTCAATTCTGCGAAAATCGGTATGTGCACCGGCTTTCCGGTCTTTTCCGTCCTAAGCGAAATGACGTCGCCGGTGACATGTTGGCGGCCTAGCCGGTAAATGTCCGACCGCCGCAGACCAGTAAATAGCATCAAATCAAGGGCAAGCCTCTCCCGAGTGCCAACCTGCCAGCGATGGCGAAATTTTTCGACCTCGGCAATGGTCCATACGTGGAACCCATCAGATTCGATCCGGATTCGATTTGCCCCATCGCAGGGATTGGCCGAGAGCAATCCACGGAAACGGCCCATTTGAACATCTGCGACATGACCTTGCGGAAATTACTTCCCGCTGCGGCTGTTCGTCTGTCGATCGCTTCATTGATGTGACGGCGTGTGATCTGCTTGAACGGCACGCTTCCCGCGGTTGCAACGACAGACTTCAGAATGTTGTCGCGCATCCGGCGCGTTGACGGCTTCAGGCTGGAAAAATGAGCGCTGTGTTTATAACGGGCCACGAGCCAGGCAAGCGATCCTGCTCGGTCCGTCACCCGGCGTTCCGGCAGTTTTGCGGAGTGCAAAGCGGCCAGATACGCTTCGCTGAAATCCGGCGAACCCAGATCCGGCAGTCGAACACGTAATCCTTTGCCCCGCCTGAAATAATAGACGTAGCGGCCGTGGCGTGTTCTCTCGCGGTACACGAAGGGTGGAAGTTTGCGTGGCATGTTGGACATCAAAGGACGATCTCCTCTGGCGGGTCAATTGGTTTTGCCGGATCATCGGGTCGGATGGTAATTTTCACGCCGCCCACCTCGACCTCGACCTCGACGCTGACACCTTCGGACTTGGCCACTTTGGCAAGCCGGCGTGCGTCGGATTCGCGGATCAGGCATCGCTTGTTCATCAGTCGACCTTCTTGACCGGTTTGGCGACAGAGCCACGTTTACGAGTCATGGCAACGGGCATGTCCGAAGCAGGCTTGCTTGCGGCACCGATGTCGTTGATCGCCTCCGCCACCTTGCGGCTCGCCTCGATGGACGATGCGCGGATGTAGTGGGCTGCGGTCGTGTCACCGCTGCGGTGGCCAAGGAGAGGCCGGGCACGCAGAGCGTCTGCGGCAGAGGACTCGGAGAGGAAGGTGGCAGCGATGACACGGAACTGCTGCGGCGAGATTGGCGCCCCGACGCGTTGGTAGAGCGAGTTCTCGGCGAGGGGGCAATTTTTGGTGGCCAGCCATAGACGGCTCGAGACTGTTGCGATCCTTTCGAAGCCGGGCCGAATAGTTTCGAGGTAGTGCGTCAGATGGGGCTCGATCGACTGCGGCACGACCAGGGTGATTGGGTCGCCGTTCTTGGTCTCGTCATCTTCAAATGAGACGAGCCATTCGCTGCCGGTCTGGCGCAGGTGCCGGCCGATCTCGATCGCTGTTTGGCTTACCTCATATTCTCCGCAATCCTGTAGTGTCCAAAGCGATTGGCCATCGAGCGCACTAAATTTCATACGAAGAGCAACAGCTGCTTGTCTTGTTTTCTCAAGCCTCTCTCTGACCAAAGCCGGGAGGGTGTTTTTCTGAAGCGCGCAGTGTGAATGATAAATCTTCACTGCGTAGTCGATCTCATCGACAAGTGGATTAGCGATCGCCGGACGACGAGTTGGCCATCGCAAATTCCGATCGGGGCGCGCGGCAGTTGGGTGGAGGGACGAAAGCGGAGTATTTCACGTCGCCCGGCAGTTGGTTGGCGTCGCGTGGGGCTGCCTGGACGCCTCGCTTGACAAGCGGCGCGGACTTGACTTGTATTGTTGTCAGGCCAATTTTCCGTCGAGGAGGCCGGCACACCCGATAAGCGGAGGACCGGCGAATGCCGTTCGAGACAATTGCGCCGCCCTATCGGCTGTGCCGCAAGGTCGCCTACCAGCTTCGCCATATGTTCGACGCCGGCGAATATGCTGTCGGCGATCCGCTGCCTCCAGAGCACGTACTAGCGGGGCGGTTGGGCATTTCGCGGCCTGCCATTCGCGAGGCCCTGATCGAGATCGAGGGGCGCGTGCGCATCCAGGCCGGATCCCGGAACCATGTCGCCGAACCTCCACGCGAGATCGGCGACATTCTCGACCAGCGCATGACGCTGATCTTCACGCGGCTGTCGGGCTGTTTCGAAAATCCGGAGTCATGGAACTCGGCACTTGCCGGGCATCGCGGGTTCGCGTTGCGATTGCGGGAGGCAATCCGGAGCGCGTGCGTTGCCATGGGTGATCATCTGCGCAACTCGCAGGAACGTTTCTTAAGGAGCTTCTCGACGCCCGGCATCCGACAGGGCGTTGCTCTGAAGGAGGTCGCCGGCGCCAGATAGGCGTCGTGTCTGTCCACATAAAACCAACTGGGAGGAAATGATGAAGTCACTTGCCAAACTGCTCGGCGCGGTCGCCGCGCTCGCACTAACCATGCCAGGCGCGCTCGCTCAGGAGGCGCTCAAGTGGGCGCATGTCTACGAGACTTCGGAGCCGTTCCATACCGAATCCGTCTGGGCCGCCGAGGAAATCGCCAAGCGCACCGACGGACGCTACAAGATCGACGTCTTCCCTGCCTCGCAGCTCGGCAAGGAAAGCGACATCAACCAGGGCCTGACGCTGGGCACCGTCGATATCATCATCTCCGGCTCGAGCTTCGCGGCCCGGGACTATGCGCCGATCGGCGTCACCTACTTCCCTACATCTTCCGCGACGGCGACCATCTGCTGAACTACGCCAAGAGCGACACCTACAAGAAACTGACGGCGGGCTACGAGGAGGCGACCGGCAACCACATCACCGCGACCACCTATTACGGCACGCGCCACACGACCTCGAACAAGCCGATCGCGAAATGCGCCGACATGGAGGGCCTCAAGATCCGCGTCCCGGACGTGCCGGCCTATCTCGCCATGCCGCGTGCCTGCGGCGCCAACACCGACGCCGATCGCCTTTGCCGAGGTCTATCTCGCGCTGCAGAACGGCACCGTCGAGGCGCAGGAGAACCCGCTGACCACCATCGAGGCGAAGAAGTTCTACGAGGTGCAGAAGCACATCGTGCTCACCGGCCACATCGTCGACCACCTGAACACCGATCATCTCCAAGACGCGCTGGGCCTCGCTCTCCGACGAGGACAAGCAGATCTTCACCGACGTCATGCAGGAGGCGGCCGCAGCGCGCCACCGGAAGATCGTCGTCGCGCGAGAAGGAACTCGTCCAGGACCTTCAAGGACAAGGGCATGACGGTCACCGAGGTCGACAAGCGCCGATCTTCGAGAAGACCGTGCTGAGAAAAGGCCGTTCGAGGAGCTTCGGCTACGACAAGGCCGACTGGGAAGCGATCAAGGCGATCCAGTAACTGCGCTCACGGCGTCCGGCGCGCGAGAGCGCCGGGCGCTTCTGTCCCGATCCGACAGTCCCCGGAGATCGCGCCGATGGCCGAGTATGCCGCACACGCCGATCACCGCCGAGGAGATCGCGCACGCCTTCGAGGAGGAGGTGGCGCCGGTCGATCTGTCGGTCACACCGTCGAGGACTGGGTGACGCTGGCGGTCTTCTGGGGCATGGCGCGTCTGCGTCTTCCTGCAGTTCTTCACCCGCTACGTGCTGAACAACAGCCTCGCCTGGACCGAGGAGATCGCGACCAACTGCCTGGTCGTGGTGGTCTTCCTCGGCTCGGTCATGTGCGTGCGCATGTCGCGCCACATCCAGGTCGACGTGCTCTACCACTATCTGCCGCGCGGCGATCGGCGCGGGTGCTGTCGACCGCTGGTCGATCTCATCCGCATCGGCTTCTTCGCCTACGCCTCCTGGCTGCTCTGGCGCTACGTCGCGCATCGTCGCGCAGCGAGCGCATGGTGACGGTCAACCTGCCGCGCGTCATCGTCTTCTACTCGCGTGTTCGCCGCCTTCGTGCTGATGTTCGTGCGCGCCATCCAGGTCTTCGTGGGCAACTGGCCGCCGCGGCTACTCCGTGCCTCGAGCGGCCCGAAGACTTCGACGGCTCGGGGAGCCTGACCATGCTGCTGCTCGATCGGCTCCTTCCTCGTCCTGATGCTGATCGGCGTGCCGGTCGCGATGTCGATGGCTGGCCTCGTCGCTGCTCTACCTGCTTGTCTACGGCGTCGCGCCCGACATCATCGCCGCGCAGCGCATGATCGCCGGCGTCGAGAGCTTTCCGCTGCTGGCGGTGCCGTTCTTCATCCTCGCCGGCAACCTGATGAACATCGCCGGCGTGACCGGCCGCATCTATGCGCTTCGCGCTGGCGCTCGTCGGCTGGATGAAGGGCGGGCTGGCGCAGGTCAACATCATCGGCTCGGTCGATCTTCTCCGGCATGTCCGGCACCGCGCTGGCCGACGCGGCCGGCATCGGCACGATCGAGATCAAGGCGATGAAGGACCACGGCTATCCGATCGAGGCCGCCGTCGGCGTCACCGCCGCCTCGGCGACGCTCGGGCCGATCTTCCCGCCGTCGCTGCCCTTCGTCATCTACGGCATGATGGCCAACGTCTCGATCGGCGCGCTGTTCATGGCCGGCATCCTGCCCGGGCGTCGTGATGACGGCTGCTGATGATGGTGACGGTCGCAATCTTCGCGCAGCGCAAGGGCTGGGGCTCCGACACGCCGTTCGACCTGCGCCGGCTCGGCGAGGCGACGCTCGAGATCGCCATCGTGTTCGCCTTTCCGGTGCTGCGTCTACCTGCTGCATGCCGCGGGCCTGTCGATCAACGTCTCGGTGCTGATCGCGCTCGTCGTGCTGGTCGCGCTCGACTGGTACTACGACTTCTCCGCCGTGATGGCGCTGATGACGCCGATCATCCTGATCGGCGGCATGACCATGGGCTGGTTCACGCCGACCGAAGCCGCTGTCGCCGCCGTGATCTGGTCGCTGTTCCTCGGTCTCGTGCGCTACCGGACGATGACGCTTCAGGACGCTGGCCAAGGCGAGCTTCGACACGATCGAGACGACGGCCTCGGTGCTCTTCATCGTCACCGCGGCCTCGATCTTCGCCTGGCTCCTGACGGTTAGCCAGGCGGCGCAGTCTTTTCCGACTTCATGTTCGCGCTGACCGACAACAAGTGGGTGTTCCTGATCCTCGTCAACATCCTGCTGCTGGTCGTCGGCTGTTTCCTCGACACGATCGCGGCGATCACCATCCTGGTGCCGATCCTGCTGCCGATCGCTGCGCGCTACGGCATCGACCCGGTGCATTTCGGCCTGATCATCACGCTCAACCTGATGATCGGCCTGCTGACCCGCCGCTCGGGATGGTGCTGTTCGTGCTGTCGCGCATCTCGAAGCTCTCGATCGAGCGAACGACGATGGCGATCCTGCCCTGGATGGTGCCGCTGTTCATCGCGCTCTGCATCATCACCTTCGTGCCGGCCGTCACGCTGTGGCTGCCGACCCAGACTTGGGCTCATAAGCATGACCGCGCTCGCCGCCACCCTGTTCGGCCCCGAGGACCTGCGCATGGTCGAGCGCGACCTCGGACCGCTCGGGCCCGGCATGGTGCGTATCCGCTTCGGCGCCGGCGGCATCTGCGGCTCGGACATGCACTATTTCCGCCATGCGCGGACCGGCGACTTCGTGGTGACCTCGCCTCTGGTGCTGGGCCACGAGGTCGCGGGGATCGTGGAGCAGGTCGGCGAGGGCGTGGACACGCTGGCGCGCGGCGACCGGGTGGCGGTGAACCCGTCGCGCTGGTGTGGACATTGCAGGGCCTGCCGGGAAGGCCGGCCGAACCTGTGCGAGAACATCTACTTCATGGGCTCGGCGTCGAAGACCCCGCACATGCAGGGAGGTTTTGCCAGCCTGTTCGACGCGGTGCCGGCGCAGTGCGTCAAGGTGCCGGCTGCCTTGCCGCTCGCCGCAGCTGCGCTGGCCGAGCCACTCGCGGTCGCGCTTCACGCAGTGGCGCGCGCTGGAGACGTCGCCGGCCGCCATGTCGCCGTGTTCGGCGCGGGGCCGATCGGCCTGCTCTGCCTGCTTGCAGCACGGCTCGACGGAGCGGAGGCGGTGAGTGTGATGGATCTCGCGCCTGCACCCCTCGCCTTGGCGCGCGGACTGGGTGCCGAAACGGTGCTGGACGTTTCGGGCGGCGATGCTTCGCTGCTCGATCTAGCCGCCGCACGCCCGATCGACATCGCGCTCGAGGCGTCGGGAACGGCAGCGGGGTTGGCGTCCGCGATTCGCGCTGTCAGGCGCGGCGGGACCGTCGTCCAGGTTGGCAATCTGCCCGGCGGCGATATCCCCGTTCCCGCGAACGCGATCATGGCAAAGGAGTTGAATGTCAGGGGTACCTTCCGCTTCGGCAATGAGTTCCAGCGCGCTGTCGAACTGATTGGCGCGGGGGAGATCGACGTGATGAAGCTCGTTACCGCCACGCGCCCGCTGCGCGATGCGCCAGACGCATTCCGCCTGGCCCTCGACCGCGGCCGCCACGTCAAGGTGATCCTAACGGCGGAGTAAGTCCAGACGACGCAGTCCCCCGCCCCTCCGATCAACACGGGGCGGTTCGCCACTGACAAACACCAGAACCGCAAGTGCCAGCTCCAAGACGCACTATTCCGGGTGCAAGATCGCTGCGCCGATAAGGCAAGGCGAAGCCGGCGGTCGATAGCGACACCTCGGGAGATGGCGCTGATCAGTCGATTTCCATCATGGCCTTGATCAGCCCGTTTTTTTCATTGGCCCATCTTGGAATGTCGGCAACGGCATCGGCCATATTGGTGCGGTGAGTGATCAAGTGGTCCATCGCGACTTCGCCTGAACGCATTGCAGCCATTACCTGTTCGAAGTCCTGTGCCAGTGCATTGCGGCTCGCGAACAGTGTCATTTCCTTGCGATGGAAATCGGAATCGCTGAATTGAAGTGCATCCTTGACGACGCCGACGAGGACATACCGCCCTCCATGGGTGACGAAGTCAAATCCGGCACACATGGACTTGGCGCTTCCGGTGGCGTCGAATACCACGTCAAAGCCCTCGCCGCCGGTCCGTTCCATCACTTCCCTGACGGGATCAACGCCGCTCGGGAAAACACTTGCCCCGGCGATTGATGCCGAGACAACCGCGCGCTCGAAATCGCGGTCGAACACTGAAACTGTCGCGCCGCCGTTTCGCGCGAAAAGTGCGACGCCAAGCCCGATCGGACCAGCGCCCACCACCAGTACCCGATCCGAGGGCTTGACGGCGGCCCTGCGCACCGCATGGGCGCCGATCGCCAGAAACTCGACGGCTGCGCATTCGTCAAGGGTCAGACCCGGCGCTGCGATCAGGTTTTCAGGCGGCAAATGCAAAAGGCCTGTCATGCCGCCATCGGTGTGAACTCCCAGAACCGAGATCGAAACGCAGCAGTTCGGTTTTCCTGAGCGGCAAGCGACACACTTGCCGCAAGCTAAATACGGATTCACGACGCAATGTTGTCCGGCAACATGCTGGCAATCTTCAGGCCCGTCCAGGACCTCGACCGCCAGTTCATGTCCCATTATGCGCGGATACCGGACGAACGGCTGAGTACCTTCGAAGATATGATAGTCAGTGCCGCATATGCCAACCCGGCGCGGACGAACCGCGACGTAGCCTTTCGGGCGAGGCGGGGCGGGCAAGTCCGCAAGGGTAAGCTTGTAGGGTTCGACGCATACCAAAGCATCCAAAGTGTGCATCCCTGTAAATGTGCAGGGGGGCTGGCGAACGGCCAGCCCCGAACTGCTTATTGGAACTTGTCCATGTTTTCCTTTGTCACGAGTGCAGCGCCCGAGTCGATCAGGGATTCGACTTTCTCGCCGCGCAGCGCCTTGACCAAGGCGTCAACGCCCAGCTCCGCCATTTTCGCCGGGAACTGGGCCACGGTCGCGTCCTCGATTCCGGCCGCCATGGCTTCAGCTTCGCCGCAGCAGAAATCAAATCCGACCAGGATGACATGGTGATCGAGATTGGCGTTCTTGATTGCCTGCGCTGCCCCTGCTGCTGGCGGACCACAAGCTGCATAAATCGCCTTGAGGTCCGGATTCGCGGTCAACAAATCCTGCGCAACATTAATGCCTTTCTCTTCTGTGCAATCAGTCGCACCCTTTCCGACGATTTTCACGTCGACCCCCTTCAGTCCCTCCAGCATCCCGTTCACGCGGTCATCCAGGGACGGAACCCCGGGAACGCCTTCCAGGATTCCCAGGGTATCGCCGTCCTTCAACACGGTCTTCAAATACCCTCCCGCAATCTTGCCGGCGTTGTAGTTGTCGGTGGTGGCGAGCGCAGTGCGGCCATTCCAGTCGGGAATGTTGTTGTCGAGCAGCACGACCTTGACACCTGAGGCTATGGCCTTGTCCAGCGCCGTGGCGACCGTCGGATCGACGGGTGTTATGGCCAGACCCTGAACTCCTTTGGTGACCATCGATTTAATCTGGGCGATTTGGCCTTCGATGTCAGTTGCGGAAGTTCCCTGGCCGTAGCTGATCTCAACGCCGGGATTCGCCTTGGCGTATTCCTTGGCGGCATTTTCCATCGTCGCAAAAAACGGCACTGGAAACTTGGTAATGAAACCGATTTTGACCGGTTCTGCCGCCAAGGCCGGATCGGCAGTCGCAAAAGCGAATGCCAACGCTCCGAGCAGTATTCGTTTCATCATCTTCTTCTCCTCCAACAGACCGCTCCAGGCTGGTGCGGTTCCCATCCGCCGCCAATCCGGCGGCGAAACATTCAGGTCTCGGCTCCAACTATGAGCGAGACCAGTTCCTGGCGGTTGGATCGATCCGGCACCAATTCGCCGACCTTTTTTCCCTGGCGCAGGACGATCGCACGGTCGGCGAGTTCGACGACGTGCTCCATGTTGTGGGTGATCAAGATGACGGCGGCGCCCTCTTCTCGCAGGCGCGCGATAAGGTCGAGGACCTTGCGGGCCTCTCGCAGGCCAAGCGCGGCGGTCGGCTCGTCCAGCATGACGATCTTGCGTGCGAAGACGGCTGCACGTGCAACCGCGATCGCCTGCCTTTGCCCGCCGGACATCAGGGCCACAGCCGTTTTGAGGCCAGGCAGCTTGACCTGAAGCCGGTCCAGGACCGCGGTCGCCTCGCTGTCCATTGCCTTCTTCCTCAGCAATCTGAGACCCCGGGGAAGCCAGTCAGGCCAGGACAATTCGCGGCCGCAATAGAAATTCTGGGCCGGCGTCAGATTGTCGAAGAGCGCGAGGTCCTGGTACACCGTCTCAATTCCGGCCCGCCGCGCAGCTGCCGGTGATCGCAAGACAGTACTGGCGCCATCGAGAAGGATCTCTCCCTCGTCAATCGCGTGTACGCCAGCAATGCATTTGACCAGTGTCGACTTGCCCGCGCCATTGTCCCCCAGCAGCGCCAATACCTCGCCTCGATAGGCACGCAGGCTCACATCCTTCAATGCATGGACGGCGCCGAAATGCTTCTGCGCATGACGAACTTCCAGCACGGGTTGGCGTCCATCGTTTGTCATTGCGCCCTCGCCGCTTGAAGTGTGCGAGCCCGCGCTTCCAGCCAATTGCGCAGGACGTCCGCTTCCACTGCGACCACGATGATCACGCCTATCGCGATCATCTGGAAAAACACGTTGACGCCGAGCAGGTTGAGGGCATTGCGAATAACGCCGATCATCAGCGCGCCAACCAGCGCATTTCCCAGATGGCCCCGTCCGCCCAGGAAACTTGCACCGCCGATGATGACTGCGGCTATGCTGTCGAGCTCCAGCAGGTTGCCATAAAGCGGCGAACTCGCCTCGGTCCGCCCGGCCAGAACAACCGCGCCTACTCCCGCGCAAATTCCTGACAGCACGTAGGTGGAAACCAGCACCGCGCGAACCGGCACACCCATTTCGACTGCAGCTTGGGGTGCGCCTCCAACGGCATACAGCCAGCGCCCCCAAACCATGCTGCGGGTGACGAGCAGCACAATCGCCGCAACAAGCAGGACGACGAACAACGGGTTTGGCAAACCCCATGTCGAACCGCCGCCTATCAGCGCAATTGCATCTGGCATCCCGCGCATGGTCGTGTGCCCCGGGGCCAGTTGGAGCGCCAGGCCCCTGCATATGCTCAAGGTCGCGAGCGTGACAATGAAGGGATGTGGCAAGCGACCGAAGACGTAGACAATGCCGTTCACGGCGCCAACGAGAGCGCCTGAGGCGACAATGGCGACGATCACGAGAAATCCCGAATCCACCTGCCGGTAGACCAGGCCGCCGATCACCGAGGCGAGCGCCACATTGGCGCCGACGGACAGATCGATGCCCCGGGTCAGGATGACGATCTGCTGACCCATCGCGACAATCGCGATTACAGCCGTTTGGGCGATGATGTTTCCGAGGTTGACCGGCTTTAGAAAATCGGGCGTGAGGAGCGATATCGTGGCAGCGAGCGCGATGAGGATGAGAACGGGCCCGAATCCGAGCAGCCGCAGTGCCAGCAGCACCATTGGCGACCCCTGGCCAGGATGTTCACCGGACGACGACGGCTCTGCTTTCACGACATCAGCCAAGATGAACTCGCTTCCGGAATTCAGATTGTTATCGATAAAAGATCACGGTGTTCGATATCGTCAATTTGTTTTTTATGGTTTAAAATACAGTCTTTGCAGCGAGTTGGAACATGAAGACGGACGCCGTATTCAAACGGGCATTCAATCAAATGCTCGATCTGCTGGAAAGCCTTGGCGACGGACGGCAATTGCCGCCAGAGGAGTCGCTTAGCGTCCGTCTTGGCGTTAGCCGGACCACAGTACGCAAGGTGATCGATGCAATGGTCAGGCGCCGTATCATCAGGGGGGCAGGACGCAGCCGGTTTGCATTCACCAGCGGAAAGCGCATTCGGCGCTTTCCTGTTTCTGAGACCGTGCCGATGTCCGCGCAGGTCGAGAAACAAGTGATGGAATGGATGCTGAGGGGCAATGTCCGACCGGGGGCAGCGATCAATGAACTTGAACTTGCGCGTCAGTTCAAGGTGGCGACCACCGGAATTCGCGAGTTCCTGAACCGGTTTCAGAGCTTTGGCTTGATTGAACGGCGGCCCAACGCCGGTTGGATTTTCAAGGGCTTTACGCCGAAGTTTGCGCTCGAACTGTTTGAAATCAGGGAGATGTTCGAAGTGCGATCGGCGACCACATTCGTGGGCCTACCGCACGATTCCCCGCTATGGGTGGAACTTGAGGCACTCAAACAGGAACACAGGATATTGCTCGAAAATATCGGAGAGCGGTATCACGACTTCTCCGACCTTGACAGCCGGTTTCACCGACTGGTCAACGCCTCGGCGCCGAACAGGTTTATCGACGGCTTCTATGATCTGATAACCTTCATCTTCCACTACCATTACCAGTGGAACAAGCATGACGAACGACAGCGAAACGAAGTCGCGATCCGGGAGCATCTGGCCTACATAGACGCGCTGCAAAGCCGAAAAATTGCCAAGGTTCAGCTTGCATGCCGTGACCACCTTACTTCGGCGAAGGCGACCTTGATCAGATCGACATCTCTGCGAAGTACATAGCAATCATTGCAGTCCTACGCTGGCAGCCGTCCGACGCGCGGCGCCCAAGTCCGATGACGGCTACGCGTATTCTTGCCATCGGCCATACCGCTCCCTGCTAGACTCCGAACGCGTCGATGGCACGCATCACGCCACGCAGTTCGGCAAGACCCTTGAGCCTGCCGCTTTCGCCGGCGCCAAGACAATCGTCGACATGGAAAGCCTGGTGGGCACGGTGCAAAGCGCCGACGCCAAGGTGGACAATCCCCGGCGTAACAGCGGCGCGCAGTCTTATGCCGGGGTTTGAACAGCCGCGGGAAGGTCTTTCAGCGTCGCCATGGACAATCGCTTATTCATGCAGCTTCCCCTCTCCATACGGCAGACGTGCCGCCATGCCTTCCTCCCCGAAGCTGCAACCGGCTTCGGCAAATACACAAGCCAGTCCGCGAAGTCATCATACAACTAAACATTTTTTGTATGTTGACATGACCCATCTTCCTCCATAACAGCTATGGGATGGCAGGGAGGGCCTTCCAGAAAACATGAGCGCCTTGATCCATACGGACCTGTTGTTTCCCTCGAAGGAAAGTGCCCGTTCCGAAGGCATGCGCCGCTTCCGCGAAATGACGACGGAGAGCGCCGGCTTCTACAACACGGTCGGCTTCAACGACGACACGCGGGCCTTCCCATCGATTCCGGCTCGCCACGATGTGGCGCGCCGCGTCGATTGCGCATTTCTCGCGCGTCTCGTTGCCGAGCATCGGATCGGCGAAGATGAGGCGCACGAAGTGGCGCAGGAACTGGCCTATACGCTTGCGAAAAGGGCGTATCGGCTATGATGGGCTAGCCCGGTTAAACCAATGGGAGGAATACATGTTGCATCTTTCCGAAGTTCGCGGCGGCCATGCTGGTCGCTGCCGCTGCGCTTGCTGTCGGGGCGGCCACCGCCCAGACAGTGCTCGAAATCGTCCGACACCCATCCAGACGGCTATCCGACCGTCGAGGGCGTCAAATACTTCGGCGAATTGGTGAAGGAGCGCACCGGCGGCCGCTATGCCGTCGAGGTCTATCACTCCGCGCCAGCTGGGCGAGGAGAAGGACACCATCGAGCAGGTCCGCTCCGGCGTCATCGAACTGAACCGCATCTCGATGGCGCCGTTCAACGGCACCGTCAAGGAGACCATCGTGCCGGCGCTGCCCTACATCTTCCGTTCGGAAGACCACATGCACAAGGTCATGGACGGTGCCGATCGGCGACCAGATCAAGGCCGCCTTCGAACCGGCCGGCCTTGTGGTGCTGGCCTACTACGACGCAGGCGCGCGGTCCTTCTACAACAAGACCAAGCCGATCAACTCCGTCGCCGACATGAAGGGCCTGAAGTTCCGCGTCATCCAGTCCGACATCTTCGTCGACATGGTCGCCGCCTTGGGCGCCAACGCGACGCCGATGCCCTATGGCGAGGTCTATTCGTCGATCGAGACCGGGGTCATCGACGGCGCGGAGAACAACTTCCCGAGCTACGACACCGCCAAGCATTTCGAGGTAGCCAAGCACTACTCGCTGGATGAGCATACCATCCTGCCGGAGGTGTTCGTCATGAACAAGGCCGCCTTCGACAAGCTGACGCCTGAAGACCAGGAAATCTTCAGGCAGGCCGGCAAGGACAGCGTCGCCAAGGCAGCGTGAGCTCTGGGCCGCCAAGGTGGGCGAATCCCGCAAGAAGGTCGAAGCCGCCGGCGTCGCAGATCACCGATGCCGGAAAAGCAGGGCTTCATCGACGCCATGAAGCCGGTCTACGAGAAGCACGTTACCGACGACGTGCTGAAGAAGATGGTCGCGGACGTGCAGGCCGTGCAGTAGCAGCAACAGTCGCGCTGCCTGGGGCACGGTCGGGTGCGATATCCTGCCCGACTGCCCGACCGCTCCGCGAGTGAATGCCATCCCGAAAGCCATTGACGCCCGCTCACGAGCTCATAGCGAACTAGCGTGGACCTGCTGGTCAACTGGCTGCCTCAGCGCGCTGCGCTCTGGCTTGCCGGCATCGGGCTCGTTGCGATGACCGTCATCGTCGCCTGGCAGGTGTTCTGCCGCTACGTGCTCAACGACTCGCCGAGCTGGACCGAGCCGGGCGCCGTCATGCTGATGAGCTGGTTCATCTTCCTCGGCGCCGCCGTCGGCGTCCGCGAGAACTACCATCTCGGCTTCGACGTGCTGCTCTACGTGCTTCCGAAAGCCGGCAAGAAATGGCTGCGGATGATCTCCGACATCGTCGTCCTTCGCCTTCGGCATAGGCATGGTCTGGTACGGATCGCAACTGGTCAGCCTGACCTGGAGCACGACCCTGCCGTCGCTCGGCATTTCCGGTGCATGGGACTATCTGCCGGTCGTCGTCGGCGGCATGCTCATCTGTCTTTTCTCGCTTGAGCGCATCGTGCTGCGGCTTCGCCGGCTCACCGATTGACGACGTTCTGGACGAACTGCCGCCGGCGGGAGATCGACCGCTGAAGCTCGACGCCGTGAATGTGAAGGTGTGAGGCCATGGAAATCCTGATCCTTTTCGGCGTCTTCACCGCTCTGATGCTGATCGGCACGCCGATCGCCTTCTGCCTTGGCGTCTCCAGCTTCGCCACCGTGCTTTACATGGGGCTGCCGCCGCTGATCGTCTTCCAGCGGCTCAATTCGGGCATGAGCGTCTTCTCGCTGCTGGCCATTCCCTTCTTCATCTATGCCGGCGACCTGATGGTGCGCGGCGGCATCGCACAGCAGCATCGTCGCCTTCGCGGCTGCGCTGGTCGGCCACATCCGCGGCGGCCTGGGACAGGTCAACATCGTCACCGCGACGCTGTTCGGCGGCATCTCGGGGTCGGCGGTGGCCGAAGCCGCCGCCGTCGGCGGGCTGATGATCCCGCAGATGAAGGCCGCGCGGCTACGGCGCCGACTATGCGGTCAATGTCACCTCGATGGCAGCGCTGATTGCGTTGCTCCTGCCGCCATCGCACAACATGATCATCTATTCGATCTCGGCCGGCGGCAAGATTTCCATCGCCGACCTGTTCACCGCCGGCATCATCCCGGGTCTGCTGCTATGCCGCTGCGCTTGATGGTGACCGCCTATTTCGTCGCGCGCAGCGCGCGGCTATCCGATCGAGGCGTTCCCGGGGTTTCAGGCGGTCGGGCGCTTCTTCCTCATTTCGATCCCGGGCCTGCTGCTGATCGTCATCATCTTCGGCGGCGTGCGCTCCGGCATCTTCACCGCGACGGAAAGCTCCTGCATCGCCGTGCTCTACGCCCTGTTGGTGACCGTCTTCGTCTACCGGCAAATGACCTGGAAGGATTTCGAGCACGCCACCTTCGGCGCGGTGCGAACCACTGCGATGGTGCTCCTGATCATCGGCACTGGCTGGCGCCTTCTCCTGGCTGATGGCCTTTCTCAAGGTGCCTGCAGCGCTGGTGGCCTGGATGAACACCATTTCCGAAAACCCGATCATAATCCTGCTGTTGATCAACGTGCTGCTGCTGTCTGCTCGGCACCTTCATGGACATGGGGCCGACAATCATCATCACCACGCCGATCTTCCTGCCGGTGGCCAGGCCTACGGCATCGATCCGGTGCATTTCGGCGTCATCATGATCCTGAATTTCGGCATCGGCCTGAACACGCCTCCGGTCGGCGCGGTGCAGTTCGTCTGCTGCGCGGTCGGCAAGATCAGCGTCTGGGAGGCCATGCGCTCGATCTGGCCGTTCTACGGCGCCGGCCTTGTGGTGCTTGGCCTGGTCACCTACATCCCGGCGCTGTCGCTGTGGCTGCCCAGCGTATTCAAATAGGAGAGCGGATATGGCCGACGCCGGTTCACCGACATTCGCACCGAACGCAAGCCGAAGCTCTCCGAGCGCGTGGTCGCGGCGCTGCGCTCGCAGGTCCTGTCCGGCGAGATTTCGCCCGGCCAGAAGCTGCCGACCGAGAAGCCAGTTGACCGAAACCTTCGGCGTGAGCCGCACCGTGATCCGCGAAGCCATTGCAACGCTTGCGGCTGATGGACTGGTGGAGCCGCGGCAGGGTGCCGGCGTCTTCGTGCGCGATCACCCGACGCTCGGCCTTCGGCTCGATCAGCCTCGACATCGGCAACAAGATCTCGCAGGCGCATCAACGTGCTCGAAGTGCGCATGGGCATCGAAATCGAAAGCGCGGGTCTTGCGGCACTCCGGCACAACAGCGCGCAGGAAGCGCGTATCCAGGAGGCCTTCTTCGAATTCGAGCGGCTGCTCGGCACTCGACCAGGCGACCGGCAAGACCGATTTCGCCTTCCACCGCGCCATCGCGGCGGCAACCAACAATCCCTTCTATGTCGAGGTGCTGGATGCGCTCGGCGCCCGCACCATCCCCTGCGACATCACCTCGCCCTGGGGCACGGAAAGCGTGCTGACGCGCGAGTACCAGGACGGCCTGCAGCGCGAGCACCTCGTCGATCCTCAACGCGATCTCCGCCAGCGATCCGCAGGCGGCGCGCGATGCCATGCGCGAGCATCTCACCGCCAGCCAGGAACGCTACCGCCGACGCCTGCGCGGTCAGCAGGCCGAATATCTTGCCGGCGTCGGCAAGCCGCCGGACTCGCCCTGAGCACCTCGCACCTGGAAAGCAGATTCATGACCCAAGCCATATCGACGACACGTCCCGCTTCGCCATCGATCCCCAGGCGGCGGCGGCCATGGGCAACCGACGAACTGCGCCGCCATTTCCACATCGCGGATCTGTTCCAGCCGCGGACGGATCAGCCTCACCTACACCCATTACGACCGCATGATCGTCGGCGGCGCCATGCCGGCCGCCGAGGCGCTTGAAGCTGGCGGCGATCAAGCCGACCGGAACCAAGAACTTTCTCGACCGCCGCGAACTCATCGCCGTCAACATCGGCGGCGCCGGAACGGTTGAGGCCGGCGGCAAGGCCTACGACCTTGCCGCGCGCGACATGATCTATGTCGGCATGGGCACCGAGAGCGTGCGCTTCTCGTCGACGGATGCTTCGGTTCCCGGCGAAATTCTATCTGCTCAGCGCCCCTGCCCATCAGGCCCATCCGACCACACGCATCGCGATCGGCGACGCCAAGCGTCATCGATCTCGGCAGCCAGAAGACGTCGAACGAACGCTCGATCTTCCAGTTCATCCATGCGGACGGCGTGAAGACCTGCCAGCTCGTCGTCGGCATGACACAGCTTGCGGACGGCTCGGTGTGGAACACCATGCCCTGCCACGTTCACGACCGCCGCATGGAGGTCTATCTCTACTTCGACCTGCCCGATACGGCGCGCGTCTTTCATTTCCTCGGCGAACCGCACGAGACGCGCCACCTCGTCATCAAGAACGAAGAGGCCGCACTTTCGCCGCCCTGGTCGATCCACTCCGGTGCTGGAACGTCCAACTATGCCTTCATCTGGGCCATGGCCGGCGATAATGTCGACTACACCGACGTCGATCCCGTGCCGCTGGAAACGCTGAGATGACGGATTTTTCCGCTTTCAGCCTGGCCGGCAAGCGCGTGCTCGTGACCGGCGCCAATACCGGCATCGGCCAGGGCATTTGCGTGGCCATTGCAAAGGCCGGTGGCGAAGTCATCGGTGTCGGCCGTTCCGTCGATGGACGAGACCGCGGCGCTGGTGAAGGCAGAAGGCGCGGCATGTTCACGCCGGTTGCCTGCGACCTCGGCGATCACGTCGCGGCGGTCGGCGATGCTCGACCGTGTCTGGGAGACCGCGGGCCCGATCGACGGGCTGGTCAACAACGCCGGGATCATCCGCCGCGCCGACTCGGTCGACTTTTCCGAAACGGACTGGGATGACGTGATGGACGTCAACCTGAAATCGGTGTTCTTCCTCTGCCAGGCCTTTGCCGAAGAGGCGCTGGCTGCAGGTCGATCGGGAAGGATCGTCAACATCGCGTCGGTGCTCTCCTTCCAGGGCGGCATCCGGGTCGCCGTCCTACACCGCGTCAAAGCATGGCGTGCTCGGGCATCACCCGGCTGCTCGCCTGCGAATGGGCGGCCGAAGGGCATCAATGTCAATGCGTCGCGCCGGGCTATGTCGTCACCAACAACACCGCCGCCCTGCGTGCCGATGCAGGACCGCAGTGCCGCCATCCTGGCGCGCATTCCCGCCGGGCGATGGGGTGATCCGTCCGACATCGGCGACGCCGTCGTGTTCCTGCTCGCACCGGCCTCGGCCTACATGCACGGCGCGGTCGTTCCGGTCGATGGCGGCTGGCTTGTACGATAGAGCCTTGACCCATCCCGGTTGTACGGAATGAGGCTCAAACTTGTTGCCGCATGAACTTGTTCGAAAAGCATGCGATTTTACGGGTCATGCCTGAGGAGTTCGCGATGTCCGAACCGAAGTTTTTTTCACGTTCCGGAGAGGGGAACTGGGAGCCCACAGCGGACGGCAACCGCCGTCGCGTTGTGCTCTATACAAAGGAACTGATGGTCGTCGAGTTCGCCTTCGAGAAGGGCGGCGTCGGCGTCCTGCATTCGCACCCGCATGTGCAGTCGAGCTACATTGCCGAAGGCGAGTTCGAGGTCACCATCGACGGAAGGACGGAGAAGCTCGAAGCCGGTAGCTGCTTCATCGTCCCGTCTAGTTTGGTTCACGGGGTAAAGGCGCTTGAAGCCGGCCGGTTGGTCGACACCTTCACGCCATACCGGGTCGATTTCCTGTAACGTGTCCGGCATCGCGCCTCCGCGAATTGGATAGGGTTGTCCGCGGGGTGTCTTGATCGGGTTCGCCAAACCCGATCGCTGGGCTGAAATATGCGCGGACGCGTACTCCCAGCGCACCCGGAATGCGGGGTTCGCAAAGCTCCAGGTGTTCCAGGTAGTTGAATCGATTGGTAGCGGAGGAGCACTACCGCCAATTCCCCCAAGCCGAACGACATACTTTCCCCTTCGCATCGCTTATTGTTCCAACAAAAGGCAATGTTCGCTTCAACTAACGACGGCAAAGGGGCCGGAAGCGGTCAGGCGAGTTCTAATAGTGCTTCACGATAAAGCAGCCGTTCAAATATCATTTGTGACGCACTCTAGAACACACATTTGACCAATGAAAGATGTTTGATTTCCAGGGGCGTGCACACTTCATCCACATAGAATTTGCGTCGCGACTAGTTTACACTTGGCTTTATCGCCTTTTCGAACTGCCTGTCGAAGACGTAGTCGGCAAGGCCGGCCGACAGCCAGATCGCTAGCAGCGTGATCCATGCCGTAAGGGCGAACACGCTTGCGCCGGTGACGCCCGCCCCTACCGCGCACCCGCCCGCCAGCATTCCGCCAAATCCCATCAGCGCTGCGCCCGCCAGATAGCGGCGCATTGCCGGGCCGCCTTCGAAGCCCTGCAATTGCAACTCGCCACGCACGAAAGCTGCACCGAACGAGCCGAGGAAGACGCCGGGCACCAGGCCGATGGCGAAGTCCAACGGCTCGGGGCCGCTGAGGAAGAACATCAGCGTGTCGGCAGAAGGACCGGTGAATGTGATGCCCTCCATCTGGACCGGATCGAAGGCAATGGCCGACATGGACGAGGTGAACCACCATGCCAGCGGCACGGTCGCGCCGACAACCAGCGCGCTTGCGACCTGCCATCGTGGAACTTTGCGAAGAAATGCAACGGCAAGGCTCGCGGCCAGCGCGCCGACCGCGACGAGCAGTGCAGTGGAAACGGCGAGGCCGATCAACTGCATGATGTCATTGGCGCCGTCTGCCGAACTGGGAAGGATCCCGGCGAGCCTTTCGCGCGCCGGCGAGAGGAATCCGTGAAGGCTCGCCTGCGCCACCACCGCGAAGACGAGGCCCGAAAGCAGCGCCCGCAGATTGCCCGTCGCCGCCATGACCAGAAGCCGGCTGGCGCAGCCTCTTGCCAGAACCATGCCCGCGCCGAACATCAATCCGCCGATGGCCGCACCCGAGAAGCTTTGCGGCGAGGCTATCTGGCGTGCCTGCGTGGGCTGGATCACGCCCAGCCAGGCAAGCAGCGTAGTCCCTGCCACTGCAGCGCAAAACACCATCAGCCATATTGCGGTGCGCCCGCCGATCGAGCCTCGCGCGAACTCGACGGCCGCAGCACGAAGGCAGAACCGGCTTTGCTGTGCGAATGCGCCGAACAACATGCCGATCACGATGCCGCCGGCTGCAAGCACCCAGCTTTCGCCAATCCGGTCTGTCAGCGCAACAAGATCCATTGAACCCGCCTCCCTCGTTACAATCGATCATCGCATGCGGAATGCGGCATTGACCTTGGTCAAACTCACCTTCATATATTGCTATAATTGAATATTATGGAGTTTGGCATGGCGCCCGTCATTTCCCGCCGCGATTTCCTCCGCCTTTGTGCCGCAGCCGGTTTGACCGGCGCTTTCGCGCGCCGTGCAATTGCAATGCAGAAAACGCAATTCGGCGCGCGCGAGGTCACGGTGCTGAGCGATGGAAACCTTTCGCTGCCGGCAAGTTTCATGTTCCCTGAAATCGCCAAGGAAGAGCTGGAACCCCTGCTTGCCGCCAACGGCCTGCCTACGGACATGTTCCTGCCGGACTGCAATGTCACGCTCGTTCGCGACGGCGAGCGAACGATCATCTTCGACGCCGGTTCCGGGGCCAATTTCCAGCCGACGGCCGGCAGGCTGGCCGACAGCCTTGCAGAGGCTGGCATCGACCCCGCGGACATCACCGATGTCGTCTTCACACATGCCCATCCCGACCATCTTTGGGGCGTGGTGGACGACTTCGACGAGTTCACCTTTGCCAACGCCAACCATCACATGAGCAGGATGGAGTGGGACTATTGGCGCGCGCCGGACACGATGGAAAAGACGCCGGAAGAGCGCAAGAGCTTCGTTGCCGGAGCCCGGAAACGGTTCGAACTGCTGGAAGAACGAATCACGCTTTTCGATTTCGGGGCGGAGGTGCTGCCGGGAGTAGAGGCCATCGACACTTCAGGCCACACACCGGGGCACACGTCATTCGCATTGCATGAAGGGTCGCAGAACCTCGTCATCATCGGCGACGCGATTTCGCAGTCGGTCGTATCCTTCCAGCGCCCGGACTGGCACTCCGGCTCGGACCAGGACCCGGCCAAGGCCGCCGGTACCCGGCAATCGCTGCTGGACCGGCTCGTGGCCGATGGCAGCACGATCATTGGTTTCCACCTGCCGCATCCGGGCATCGGCGCGGTGGAACGCGATGGCGGCGCTTATCGCTTCCTCGCCCAGACCTGACGGCGAGGGACGGCGCAGAACATTTCCTGCAACGTCTTCACGATCGTCGAGACTTCGTTGTTCATCACGGAATAATAGATCGTGCGTCCGTCACGGCGCGAGGATACGAGACGGTCGAGCCGCAACCGCGCCAGTTGCTGGGAAACCGTCGCCTGCGGCATGCCCAGCAGTGTTTCGAGTTCGGAGACGGATTTTTCGCCATCGCACAGATGGCAAAGGATCACCAGCCGCGTCTCGTGCGACAACGCCTTCATGAGTTCGCTCGCCTCGCGCGCCTGCCGGATCAAGGCGTCTGGTCCACGATCCATTCCATCGGATTCCTCCGGCGGCTTCATCTCGTTGTCTCCATCGAAAGCATCAAGTGCGGTTACTCCCTGCCAGCCAATGCCTGGAGTTCGGCCAGCAGGGGCCAGAAGAACTCATCGCCTGCATAGCCGCGAAGCCTGCCGATTTCCTTCCCGTCCTCGACGAGCACGAAGGTGGGCGTGAAGCGTTCGGGGCGAATATCGGCAAGGTCCTGCGGCCACGGCTTGTTGATGTCCACGCGCCTCAAGGGAGCATTTTGGCCTTCCACTGTCTTGGGATAGGCAACGCCGATTTCCTCGTGCCAGCGCTTGCACCATGCACACCCGGCCTGCTCCAGCATCAGCAGCTCCGCTCCGCAGGCATTCACCGGACCGGCCAGACAAAGGGCGACAAGAACGGGCGCCAATCGCATTGAAATCTCCATCAAGGGATGTCCCCAAAAATTCATATCATAACATATATGATTTTCTGAATTTTTTCATTAGCATGTTTCGAGCTGTGGGGAGCGGTTGGGAGGATCGATGCTCGATGTGAGTTTCGGCATGGCGTTCATCGCCGGCCTGCTGTCCTTTGTTTCGCCATGCGTGCTGCCGATCGTGCCGCCATATCTGGCATATCTCGCAGGCATCAGCTTCGCGGCCATGGACACCGACAAGATCGAATCGGGCGTGGCGCGCCGGATCGCGCTTTCCGCTGTCTTTTTCGTGCTCGGCTTCACCACCGTTTTCGTCGCCCTGGGCGCCACGGCCAGCGTGGTGGGCCAGTCGCTGGCACGCTATTTCGACACGCTCTCGATCCTTGCCGGCATCGCAATCCTCGTCATGGGCCTGCATTTTCTCGGCGTCTTCCGGATCTCGCATGCTGTACCGCGAAGCGCGGGTGGAAGTAGCGCAACCGCCCGCCCGGATATCTGGGCGCCTACCTGATGGGTCTTGCCTTCGCCTTCGGCTGGACGCCCTGCGTCGGGCCGGTCCTGGCGGCGATCCTTTTCGTCGCGGGCGCCGAGGACACCATCTGGCGGGGCGCGTCGCTTCTGGCGGTCTATTCGCTCGGCATCGGCATTCCGTTCATCGTCGCGGGGCTTTTCGCCAGCCGGTTCATCTCCTGGGCCAACCGGTTCAAGCGCCACATGCACAAGGTGGAGATGGCGATGGGCGCGCTGCTCGTCGTCACCGGCCTGCTTTTCATTACCGGGCAGATGTCGCGCATCGCGCAGTGGCTGCTCGAGACTTTCCCCGGGTTCGCCAACATTGGATAGGAGTGGACAGATGTTGCGCAGTCTCTTGATGGCGTTTTGCTTCGCAGCCGGGCTCGCCGCCACGGCCACCGCCGCGGAAGTCGGCGAAGACGGCCTTCACAAGGAAGATTGGTTCGCGATCACGTTCCGCGATGTCGCCGAGGACATGAAGGCGGCGAAGGACGCAGAACAAGCGTCTCGTGATGATCTTCGAACAGCGCGGCTGCATCTATTGCGCAAAGATGCACACGGACATCCTCTCCGATCCCGAAGTTCGGGAATTCGTCGAAAGGAACTTCATGGTCGTCCAGTACAACATGTTCGGCGACGAGGAAGTGACCGATCTCGACGGCGAGGTGCTCACCGAAAAGACGGCGGCGCGCAAATGGGCCTTCCTTTTCACGCCGACCATCGTCTTCCTTCCTGAGGAAGTTCCGGAAGGAAAGAGCGTGCCGCAAGCCGCCGTGTCCACCATGCCAGGCGCGTTCGGAAAGTGGACTTTCCTCAACATGTTCCGCTGGGTGCACGAGAAGGGCTACGAGGGCGAGGAGCACTTCCAGAAGTATCACGCCCGCATCATCAACGAGATGCGGGAACAGGGACGGCTTGTCTCGGAATGAATTATATTCAAACAATTATATTTATCATTGTTTTCGGCGCAGGTTCGTCGTAGCGTGGGAAAGGGAACAGGGTGCGCGCGCCCTGGAGGATGACAAAGAGGAGGAAGAACCGATGAAGCTGCTCAGGCAGATTGTCTTCTTTGGCTTCGCGGCGGGGCTTGGCATCCAGGCGTTCGCGGCGGAACTGCCGCCGACGGAAGTCAAGATCGACGACAACAAGGTGGCCATGTCCCTGACGGGAACGGCGGGCAATCCGGAGGAAGGCGCCAATGTCTTCAAGGATCGACGGCTCGGCAACTGCCTTGCGTGCCACGTCAACAAGGCCATGTCGAAAGAGCTTTTCCAAGGCGATGTCGGCCCTTCGCTCGACGGCGTGGCGGATCGGTGGTCGCCCGAGGAATTGCGCGCGATCATCGTCAATTCAAAGGTCGCCCTCAATGACCAGACCGTGATGCCGGGCTTCTACACGCTCGATGTGGGCGTGAATGTCCGTGAGGAATTTGTCGGCAAGACCATACTGACGGCCCAGCAGGTCGAAGACGTCGTCGCATATCTCGCGACGCTCAAGGAATGAAACGGAGGCAGAAGATGGAACTTAACAGAAGACAGGCGCTCGGCCTTTCCGTGGCTGCGGCGGCATTCGCGATAACCGGGTTCAAGTCCGGTCAGGCGTTCGCGACAGCCGAGGACAGCGAAAAGCGGATCATGGAGTTCACCGGTGGCAAGGCGCCGCAACCCGGCAAGATCACGCTCACCGCGCCCGAGATCGCGGAAAACGGCAACACCGTTCCGGTGTCGGTGTCGGTGGAAAGCGCAATGGCGGGCGACGACCTGGTCCAGTCGGTGATGCTCCTTGCGGATGGAAACCCCAATCCGGCGGTCGCGACATTCCACTTTTCGGAAGCGAGCGGCCAGGCTTCAGCCACCACGCGCATCCGCCTCGCCAAGACCCAGAATGTCATTGCGGTTGCCCTGATGAAGGACGGCTCGGCATTCATGGACACGAAGCAGGTGAAGGTCACCATCGGCGGCTGCGGCGGCTGAGGACAAGGAGAGGATTTCGCAATGGCACAGGCAAAACCACGCGTGAAGGTTCCCAAGTCGGCAGCTGCCGGGGAAGTCGTCACGATCAAGACGCTGATCAGCCACGAGATGGAATCGGGTCAGCGCAAGGACAAGGATGGCAAGGTCATCCCCCGCAAGATCATCAACAAGTTCACTTGCGAGTTCAACGGCGCCAAGGTCTTCGAATGCGACCTCGATCCGGCAATTTCTGCCAATCCGTATTTCGAGTTCACGGCCAAGGTCAACGAGAGCGGCAGCTTCAAGTTCACATGGCTGGACGACGACGGCACCGTCATCACGGACGAACAGGCAATCGAGGTGAAGTGAGATCAGGCGCCGCCGGCATTCCGGCGGCTCTTTCCATTCATTCTTGCGAGGGAGGAACGTTCGTGAGGCAACATTCTATGGAGACTATTGCCGGCAGCAGCATTGACTGCCGTGCTCGCGGGAACGGCGCTGGCCGATCCCGTCGATGAACAACTGACGATCGATGGCCGGGAAATGACGATCCGAGCGAAGGCTCCCGAAGGGCATCCATTCGACGAGGTGCTTTCGGGCTGGCTTTTCCGCGACGCCTGAGACGCGCGCGCTGGAAGCGGACGGGTTCGACAATCCCGGCATGCTTGCGGTCGAAGCCGGTGACGGCAATCTGGAACACGGTCGAGGGAACGGCGGGCAAGTCCTGCGCATCATGCCATGGCGATGCCGCCGAGAGCATGAAGGATATCGGCGCGCAATACCCCAAGTGGGACGAGACGTCCAGCAAGCCGATCAATCTCGAGCTCGTCATCAATCGCTGCCGTACGAGAACATGGGTGCGGAGGCCTACGAGTTCGACAAGCCGGCGCAAATGCGATCTACGGCTTTGTATCGCCACCAGTCGCTCGGCACGCCGATGTCGGCATCGACCTTTCGCAGGGCGAAATGCAGAAGTGGTGGGATGACGGCAAGAAGCTCTACTACACCCGCACCGGCCAGCTCAACCTCGTCTGCGCGAATTGCCATGAGGACATCATGGGCAAGATGATCCGCGCCGACCACTTGAGCCAGGGGCAGATCAACGGCTTCCCGACCTACCGGCTCGAAGCGACGGCCTCGATTTCGATGCACAACCGTTTCCGCGGCTGCATCCGCGATACGCGCGCCGTCATTCCGAAGGCGTTTTCGGACGAGTTGATGGCGCTGGAAGTCTACGTGACCTGGCGCGGAACCGGGCTGTCGGTGGAAACACCGTCCGTTCGCCAGTAGGCGCACGGACTTCGAACATGACCCGGCCGCCGTCGAAAACGGCGCCGGGGCACCGCCGGACTGGGCGCGGCATGGTTCCGCGCCCTGGTCGTGGCGCAAACACATCAAGGTGCATTGATGATTTCAAGACGCGAATTTCTGATTGGCATCCGTCGCGCTGTCCGCGATCGCGGGCAGCGGCATGGCCGGGCGTGGTCGATGGCAGCCGCCCAGCAGACATTGAGCGAGGAAACGCTGCTTGCAGCCGAAGTTCGGCAATGTGACGCTCGTCCACATCACCGACATCCACGCGCAGCTGAAGCCGGTCTATTTCCGCCAGCCGTCGATACAATCTTGGCGTCGGTGACGCAAAAGGCCAGCCGCCGCATCGTGACCGGCGCCGATTTCCTCAAGCTGTACAACATCGAGCCGGGTTCGCCCGATGCCTACGCCCTACATCGGAAGATTTCACCGCACTTGCCAAGACCTATGGCCGGATGGGCGGGCTGGATCGCATCGCCACGGTCGTCAAGCGCATCCGTGCGGAGCGCGGTGAGGACAAGGTGCTGCTGCTTGACGGCGGCGACACCTGGCAGGGTTCCTATACGGCGCAGAAGACCATGGGCGCCGACATGGTCGATTGCGATGAACGCGCTCGAGCCAGAGGCGATGACCTCGCATTGGGAGTTCACGCTTCGGCATCGACCGCGTCACCGAGATCGTCGAGAGCCTGCGCTTTCGCATTCCTCGGCGGGAACATCTACAACAACGAATGGAACGAGCCGGCATACGAAGCCTACAAGATCTTCGAAAAGGGCGGCGTGAAGATCGGCGTTGATCGGCCAGGCATTGCCCTATCGCCGATCGCCAACCCGGGCTGGATGTTCCCCGAACTTTCCTTCGGCATCCGCGAGGAAGACGTCGCCAGGAACGTGGCGGCGGTGCGCGAGGAAGGCGCCGATGTAGTCGTGCTGCTTTCGCACAACGGCTTCGATGTCGACCGCAAGCTGGCATCGCGCGTGCCCGGCATCGATGTCATCCTGACCGGCCACACCCACGACGCGATTCCCGAGCCGGTGATCGTCGGCAAGACGCTGCTGATCGCATCTGGCTCGCACGGCAAGTATCGTTACACGCATCGATCTCGATGTTATCGGACGGCGAATTGAAGGGCTACCGGCACCGCCTCATCCCGATATTCTCCGACGTCATCACGCCCGATGCCGACATGGGCGCGATGATCGACAAGATCCGCGCGCCGCACGAGGCAGGAACTGAACCGCGTGCTGGGCACCACGCGAGTCGCTGCTGTACCGGCGCGGCAATTTCAACGGGACCTGCGACGACCTGATCTGCCAGGCGCTGCTTGCGGAGCGCGATGCGCAGATCGCCCTTTCGCCGGGCTTCCGCTGGGGCGCCAGCCTGCTTGCCGGGAAGTCCGATCACGGTCGAGGAACTGCTACACCGCACACGGCGATGAGCTATCCCGCGGTCTACCGCTCGGAAATGACCGGGCCGCACGATCAAGGACATCCTCGAGGATGTCTGCGACAATCTGTTCAACAAGGACCCCTTCTACCAGCAGGGCGGCGACATGGTCCGCGTCGGCGGCATGGGCTACGCCTGCGATGTGGGCAAGCCCGATCGGATCGCGCATCACGCGACATGACGCTGCTTTCGACGGGCGAAGCCATCGATCCGGCGAAGTCCTATGTGGTCGCCGGCTGGGCATCGGTCAACCAGGCGACGCGAAGGCCCGCCGATCTGTGACGTGGTCGAAAATCACCTGAAAAAGAACCACCGACGTGACGGTCGGCGAAAATCAACTCCGTGCGCGTGACCGCGTGACGATCCCGTGGAGGTTGGAATGGCGCTAGACAAATCCCGAAGAACAAGGCGGCCGGCACGGCCGAAGCCAGGCGGTCGCTCCCGCCGCGAGTTCCTCAAGAACGGGCCTTGCGACCGGCGCGGCGCTTGTCGCCGCTCCCGCCGTTGCAAAGCGCGGCCGGCGATCCGCTGATCACCGAGATCCAGGAGTGGAACACGATGCTGGGCGACGGCGTCGATGCCACGCCCTATGGCATGCCCTCACAGTTCGAAAAGGAAGTGGTGCGCCGCAATGTCGCCTGGCTGACCGCTGATCCGATATCTTCCGATCAATTTCACGCCATTGCACGAACTCGACGGCATCATCACGCCGAACGGACTTTGCTTCGAGCGCCATCATGGCGGCGTCGCGCAGATCAATCCGGCCGATCACCGGCTGATGATCAATGGTCTCGTCGACACGCCGCTGGTGTTCACCGATGGACGACCTCAAGCGCTTCCCGCGCGAGAACCGCCGCCTACTTCCTTGAATGCGCCGCCAACAGCGGCATGGAATGGCGCGGCTCGCAGCTCAATGGCTGCCAGTTCACCCACGGCATGGTGCATTGCGTCATGTATACGGGCGTTCCGCTGCGCACGATCCTGGAAGGAGGCTGGCGTCAAGCCGGAAGGCAAATGGCTGCTTGCCGAAGGGGCGGACGCCGCCGCCGATGACGCGCTCCATTCCCATCGAAAAGGCGCTGGACGATTGCATGGTCGCCTTCAAGATGAATGGCGAAGCACTGCGTCCCGAACAGGGCTATCCCGTGCGGCTCGTCGTTCCCGGCTGGGAAGGCAACATGTGGGTGAAGTGGCTGCGCCGCCTCGAGATCGGTGACCAGCCCTGGCATCAGCGCGAGGAAACCTCGAAGTACACCGACCTGCTGGCAGATGGCACCGCGCGCAGTGCACACCTGGGTGATGGACGTGAAATCCGTCATCACCAATCCCAGCCCGCAATCCCCGATCACGCACGGGCACGGGCCGCACGGTCCTGACCGGGCTTGCCTGGTCGGGCCAGGCCAAGCATCACGCGCGTCGATGTCATCATCGATGGCGGCAAGAACTGGCAGACAGCCCGGCTGGACGGGCCGAGCCTGCCGAAGGCGCTGCACCGCTTCTACTACGACTTCGACTGGGACGGATCGGAACTGCTGCTGCAGTCGCGCGCCATCGACGAAGCGAGGCTTTGTGCAGCCGACAAAGGACGAGCTTGCGCGCAGCGCGCGGCGAGAACTCGATCTATCACAACAATGGCATCCAGACCTGGCACGTAAAGGCTGACGGAGCGGCGGAAAATGTCGAAGTTTCTTAATCGGTCTGATCGTTTCAGCTTTCCTGGCAACAGCCGCCTCGCCGGCGCTGGCGCAAGGCGATGCAGAGGCTGGCGCTGCGGTGTTCAAGAAGTGCCAGGCCTGCCACGCGGTCGGGCGACGAGGCCAAGCCAACAAGATCGGTCCGGTGCTGAACGACCTGTTCGGCCGGCCGGCAGCCTCCTGAGGGCTTCAAATATTCCAAGGCGATGAAGGCGGCGGGCGAACAGGGCATCGACATGGACCGCCGAAACGCTGGCGCAGTACCTTGAAAACCCCAAGGGCTTCGTCAAAGGCACCAAGATGGCCTTTGCCGGCCTGAAGAAGGAGGAGGAGATCGCCAATGTGATCGCCTATCTCTCGACCTTCTCGCAAGGTGCCGGCGAGCAGGAATCTTCCGCGGCACCTGCCGTGGAGCGGCAGCGAAAGAGCAACCAGCCGCGCAGGAACAAGCGGCGGCCGAGCAGCCGGCGCCGCCGCAGCCGAACCGGTAAAGCCGGCGGCAGAGGCGGCCATTCCCGCCCATGGCGTGCTTCATCTGGGCCGCCCGGCGACCGAGGACGAAATCGCTGCGTGGGACATCGACATCCGTCCCGACGGCATGGGCCTGCCGGAAGGCAAGGGAACGGTCGCGGACGGCGAAGTCCTCTACACCGACAATTGCGCGGTCTGCCACGGCGACTTCGGCGAAGCCGTCGACCGTTGGCCGGTGCTTGCCGGCGGTCATGGCAGCCTCACGGCGGAGCGGCCGGAGAAAACGATCGGTTCCTACTGGCCTTATCTCTCGACGATCTATGACTATGTCCACCGTGCAATGCCGTTCGGTGGCGCGCGCACGCTTTCCGATGACGATGTCTACGCGATCACGGCGTATCTTCTTTATCTGAACGACGTGGTGACCGACGAGGAATTCGAGCTTTCCAAGGAGAACTTCGCCTCGGTCCGGCTTCCGAACGAGGCGAATTTCATCGACGACAACCGTGCGCAGGAACCGCACAACAAGGCGGGCGCCGAGCCCTGCATGAACAACTGCAAGCCCGAACCTGCGGAAGTTAAGATGCGCGCGCGCATCCTCGACGTGACCCCCGATGTCGCGGACGATGAAGACAACCGAAAATTTGGGGGCAGGCTCTGTCGACTGAACGGTGAGCGCATCGCGCGGGACGGGAGGCCCGCGGCAATGAGGCAAAGGCAACCCCACGGGCGATCTGCTTTGGCCCCAGCCTTGCGCTTTCGCGCATTGCTCGCCTTGTCGCTGCTTTGCTGTTCCGGCATCGGGCGCATGGGCCTCGCAAGCCGGGGAAACGCTGTTCAAGGTCTGTGCCAAGCCTGCCACGAAATCGGCGAAGGCGCCAAGCACAAGGTTGGCCCGCATCTCGACGGCATCGTCGGGCGCACCGCAGGAGAGATCGAGGGCTTCAAGTTCTCCGAACGCCATGCGCAAGGCGGGCAAAGACGGTCTTCGTTGGGACGCGGAAGCGCTTGACACCTATCTGGAAAAGCCGCGCGATTTCATCCCCGGCAACCGCATGTCCTTCCGCGGAATGGCCGATGCGGCGCAAAGCGCAAACAGCTTGTCGAGTGGCTGTTGGCGCGATCAGCTGCCTCGCCGGCGCAGGACGTGACGCGCCAGACGGCGGACCTTACCGGCCCTTCCCGCGGGTTTGCCGACGAAGTCCTCAAGCTGGAGGGCGACGTTGAACTAGGGGAATATCTTTCGGGCGACTGCGTGACCTGCCATCAGCTCAGCGGGCGTGCCGACGGCATACCCTCGATCGTCGGGGTGCCGCGCGACTATTTCGTGCACGCCATCTTCGACTACAAGACCAATGTCCGGAACAATGAAGTCATGAAACTGCGCGTCGGCAATCTCACCAACGAGGAGATCGCCGCGCTCGCCGCCTATTTCGAATCGCTCGAGCCCAACTGACCGGCGCGTAAAAAGGGAGGAATCCATGACGAACTTCAATCGCAGGCAATTCGGTTTGCTGTTCGGCGCCAGTGCGATGGCGCTGTCGATGCCGGCATATCTGCGTGCCCAGACCAAGCCGCGCGTCGTAATCATCGGCGGCGGCGCCGGCGGCGCAACGGCAGCCCGCTACATCGCCAAGGACAGCGAGGGCGCGATCGACGTCACGCTGATCGACGCCTCGGACAAGTTCACGACCTGCTTCTTCTCCAACCTCTATCTCGGCGGCTATCGAACGATCGAAATCGATCACCCACGACTGGAGCCGGCTGGAGGCCAACAACGGCATCACCAAGGTCACCGGCATGGCCAAGGCGATCGACCCGGCCGACAAGACGGTCACCATGGACGATGGCAGCACGGTGCCTTATGACCGCCTGATCGTCTCGCCCGGCATCGACATCAAGTATGACTCGCGTGCCCGGCTACTCGAAGAAGCAGCCGAAATCGCGCCGCACGCCTGGAAGGCCGGTCCGCAGACCATGCTGCTGAAGGCGACAAGCTCGATGCGCTGACCGATGGCCAGAACATCGTCATGGTGGCCCCGCC
This sequence comes from uncultured Alphaproteobacteria bacterium, assembly GCA_963846345.1. Classification (GTDB taxonomy): domain Bacteria; phylum Pseudomonadota; class Alphaproteobacteria; order Rhizobiales; family Rhizobiaceae; genus BOKV01. Next base: position 785,900 of record CAWJVP010000004.1, on the reverse strand, counting down.
GAACCCGTACCGTTGCCCGCCGGGCCCCTATGAGCGCATCTCGATGATGGCGCATGTGCTGAAATCCAAGGGCTTCACGAACTCGCAAGATCTTCGTCCTCGATCCCAAGGACAAGTTCTCCAAGCAGGCCCTGTTCCAGGAAGGCTGGGAAGCCCATTATCCGGGCATGGTCGAATGGATGGGGCCCGACGTGCACGGCGGCATAAAGAACGTCGATGTGAAGGCCGGCAAAGTCGAGACCGACCTCGACACCTTCGAGGGCGCCTTGCTGAACATCATTCCGGCCCAGCAGGCCGGAGCGATTGCGCTCGATGCGGGTCTTGCCGATGACAAGGGCTTCTGCCCGATCGATCCCGACTTCCATGCGCTCGGCCATGGATGCGAACATCTTCGTCATCGGCGACGCCTCGATTGCCGGTGACATGCCGAAGTCAGGCTTCTCCGCCAACAGCCAGGCCAAGATTGCGGCGATGAACGTCCGCGGCGATCTCATCGGCGCCAAGGTCTTCCCGGCCAAATATTCCAACACCTGCTGGAGCCTGATCGAGACCGACGACGACGTGAAGGTCGGCGGTGCGTACGAGCCGAAGGACGGCAAGATCACCGCCGTCTCCAACTTCGTCAGCCAGACCGGCGAGGATGCCACGGTTCGCAAGGCGAATTTCGAAGAGTCCCTCGGCTGGTATGCAGGCATAACGTCCGACATGTTCGGATAGCCGCGAAGTAGCTGAAGAAGCGGGGCCGCCGCCATGACCGGGGTGGCGGCGGTTCCAGGATATACGCTTGGCCATTGCGGGCGCGGACCTCGAAGGCAGTACCCGCGCTTTTTGGGGAAATGGCGGCTTCCCAGATTTCGCGGGCTGATATCAACGACCGAAAAGGGGCGCGAAGCGGCCAGTTGTGATGCGGAAGTTCACTCTGGTAGACCGGCGTCCTGTAGACTGGCCAAAATCTTCTCGAGGCTTTGCGGACTGCGGATGGGCAATGCCCTACGCAGCTTCGAAATCGTTATGCCTGGTGCACTCGCCTTGAACTTTGCCAGCGTTTCGTGAGCCTCTGACAAACTGCCGATTTGGACAAGGGCGGCAGCCAGAACCCAATAGGCCGATTCTGAACCTGGATTTAACGTCGTGGCGCGCAGCGCAGCTTCCACTGCGTCTTCGGGACGACCGCGCAGGAGTTCGGCCGCAGCAACCATGTTTAGGCTCAAGAAAAATCCCGGCTCCTTGGGGCCGAAGGCTATCGATTGCTTGAGAAGCGGTAGTCCCTTTTCGATATCCTCGCACCATATCATCGCTGCGCCAGCCATGGATGCTACAAAGCTCGATCCGGGATTGAGTTCGACGGCGTGGCGCACGGCATCGAGACCTGTGGCATAGTCGACCTTCAGCGTCACCAAGGAGAATCCAGCCAGCGCCATAGAAACCGCATCTTTCGACCCGGCAGCAATTGCGCTCCTTGCCAAAGCAGTCGCGGTACCAAGATCATCATCCCCCGCAGGCGACCATGATGGCCGCGTTACCCTTTGCACCAGACACCAGGCAGCAAAGGCCAATGCCGGCGAGTAGCCGGGTTCAAGTTCGATCGCACGGTTCAGATAGTCGAGGGCGCGAAGGTTTTCGGCCGGGCGAAGTGCAAAGGCAAATGGCCGCGCACGAAGATAGAGCTCATGTGCGTTGAGCGTGGTTTCGGGCTTGAGGTTCGCACGTTCGATTTCCGCATTGCGCAGCGTTGGTTCGACGGCGCCAACGATTGCGCCGACGATCTGGTCCTGAACGTCGAACCCGTCGTCGAGATTTCCATCGAAACGATCTGCCCAAAGGTGGGTGCCGTTGGCCGCTTCGATGAGCTGGCCCGTGATCCTTATGCGATTTCCCGATTTCCGGGCGCTGCCCTCAAGGACATACTTAACGCCAAGATCGGTCGCCACTTTCCGGATGTCGACTGCCTGTCCCTTGTAGATAAAGGTCATGTTGCGCGCGACGACGGAAACGTCAGGGAAGCGAGACAGCGCCGTGATGATATCCTCCACCACGCCGTCAATGAAATGATCCTGTTCGCGATCACCGGTCATATTGGCGAACGGCAAAACAGCGATGGATGATTTTGCGATCGGTTCGTTAGCGGCCAAAGGCGACGCCTTGGCGTTTTCACCGGGCGCTCCGGCAACTTCCAGCGAATAGACGTTGATTTCCTCGGAGATGTTCTTGAGCTTCACCTGCCCCAGTGCGTTGAAGGAAAAATCGAACCGGTTCTTCACTTGCCGGTACGCGTCCTCGGACAGATAGATCGCGCCCGGTTTGGCGATGCCTTCCAGTCGCGCGGCAATATTTACGCCGTCGCCCATTAGGTCGCCGTCGCTTTCCTCGACTACGTCACCGAGATGAACACCGATGCGAAATTCTATGCGGCGATCCTCAGATACGCCTGCGTTGCGTTCCTGCATCGAACTCTGCACTTCAATGGCACACCTTACCGCATCTACTACGCTTCGAAACTCGACAAGCGCGCCATCGCCCGTTCGCTTGACCACGCGTCCGTTGTGGATCGAAATCGTAGGGTCGATCAGGTCACTGCGCAGCGCCCTGAGCCTCGCCAGTGTACGATCCTCGTCGATACTGGTCAGTCGACTAAATCCGACAACATCTGCAGCAAGAATGGCGGCAAGTTTGCGCTGTTCGACCATATCGCTCCCGGAATCCGTTTCCCGCCTCAAGTGGCGCAGGTTCGGAAGTGAGATTACAAACCGCTTTCTAGCTCATTTAAATCCCGGTCGCACGCATCTACTGCACTTTTGCAGCAGGGGCGACCTTCTGCCAAAATTCATCGCGGTCGTTAGTGCGCGGAAACGGCTCGTTGGGAACAGCAGCGCCGAGATGTGCGCAAAGCGGTTCCCACCCCTCTTTCACCTGAAAGAGGAGAAGTTGCGATGGCGGGATAACAGCCTTCACTGCCGCCGTATGTTTATTAAAGGCAGTGGCCAATGCGGCATTGTCGAGACCAAGCGGGAAACCTGTCTTCGCAATGACTGCCGTGGCCATTTCGATCCATGGCCGCATCGGTTCCGGCACCTGTCCAGGTCCCGAGATCAGCTTGTAGATCGTCGAAGAGAAACTCTCAGCCCAACTGTCTGGGTCGCGATGAGTCAAAATGAATTGCGCCGACGGATTTGCCAAGTATAGCTCCTGATAGAAGCCTGCGGTTGGCCAGTCGACGGCGCAAGGGTATCCTTCGAAGATCGCCGGCCAGTCGGGCCTGCCATTTGCCGCCGCCTGCCAGAGCGGCAGTTGTTTCGGCATGTGGATGATAATCTCCTCCATATGATGCGTAGGGCCAAAACCAAGCTGGTTCAGCGCTAGCTTCAACGAATAGGTTCCTGTCCTTCCCACACCCACGCCAATAACCTTGAGTGACATGCATACCTCCAGTCAGCGCTTCTTGTGGAACCGATGTAACAAGTAATTGGTCTCCTTGCCCAGCCTGAACGGGCACGGCTTCCGCTACGGCCTGATCCCACGGGTTCACCTGTGTCCGTTTAGGGTAGCCAGGCACTCTGTTCGAGGTCATCAGCGTCTCTCGTCGATGACACAGTGCGCGGTTGTCATGCAAAACTGCAAGTGCAGGCGCCATCGGGAGACCTATGCCATAAGTCGGTCGTGAACATTTGCAATCCTGCACACTGCCGTAGTTGCTTGCGCCCTGTGAGGCTGGACGGAGCAAACTAGTGTGGTGGTGCCGGATGCAAAAGCCGCCGGATCTCGAGCGCACTAGGAAACGAGTGGTACGCTATAGAGGGAAAACTGTCCTCCTCGGCGGATCCCGCTTCGTCTGAAGTGAGACCTCATGGACAGATTCTGAAAGGTCTGCATTTGGGCGACAGGGACATTGGTCGTTCCGACCGAAATGGGGCGCAAAGCGGCCGGTCAATTCGCGTCGCCAATACCTACGTGCAGAAATGCAGCTTCCCGGATTGAGAACACCGCGCGGTACCTCGGTGTCGATGTGGGAGATGCCCTTGACGCCGCGGCGACGGAGGTCTGACAGAAGCCGCTCCACCATTTCGGAGGGGCCGCTTTGCGCCCAGTTCGGTCGAAAAAACTTCTTTCGCCGATTTCCATGAGCAGACATCGGTGATCTCGATGTTTCCAGCGTCGGCAATCACTTCGCAGCGCGGTTGCGCGGCTCAGCTTTTCACAAACATGCAAAAATTTGCATATTTTTGACCAATATCAACGACATTCTGGAGTAATCTTGAAATTCTCCCTCCACGGGAAAGACCCGAAATAGGAGGTTTCGATGAAAGGCAGATCACGTTTTGTCATTGGCGCAAGTGCCGTTGCCCTGTTTGCTTTCGGACAGGCATCCACCGTATGGGCAGAAGAAGCACCCCTGACGGAACTCTGAAATCGTCATTGCACGTTGGCGGCGGCCATGGCGGCGGCTCGGCGGCAGTGGCGCAGGCGGCGGTCGCGGTGGCGGCCAGGGTGGCCAGGGCGCAGGCAGCGGCGAAGGCGGCGGCCAGGGTGCCGGCAGCGGCCAGGGCAGTGGCCATGGCGGGCAAGGCGCCGGCAAGGGCAGCGAAGGTAGGGGTGGTCAGGGCAAAGGCGCGGGCACGGGCTCATCCGGCGGCAAGCCCAACTGGGCCAGTCAGGAACTGGTTGATATCGGTCGACTGAATGTCATCCGCAGCCCCGACATGGTGCTCGATAGTAGCGCTGACAAATCTGTTGGCGGAGATCGGCGCGATGAACCTTGATCTGTACAGCAAGTCGGCCGAAGATTTCGCGGCCGCCTTGACAACCTGGAAGGCTGATCGATTCTCCATCGCAGAACCTCGCGTTCGCTCGAAGATTACTGGACCGAGCAAAGTCGCCCCTGCCGGGCGTTACGCCGGCTGGCTACGTCCAGCTCTCCGGCATCTTGATCGGTGTGGCCATCGACAAGACAATGACGCCGACCAAGGAAATCGTTCTGGCGCTGGCGACAATCGTCGGCGTCAAAATGGATCGAAGATGGCTCAGGACATCGCCGATGCGGCAATTGTCGTCCAGACCAAGGTCGTGGAACTGCACGGCTGACGCTCATTGCCGTAACAAAGGAAAATCCCGGGTTCTGCCGGTTTTCGGTGCTGCAGATACAGAGCCATCAGAATTTGTAGCTGAGTCCTACCTTGAACGTCTGGATGCTCTGGTCGATGTCGAAGACCGCATCATTGGGCTCGATCGCCGGAAAGCGAAACTTCCGAAGCCGATGTCCACGTCAGTTGTACTCACCCTTGATGGTCCAGTTCGCGTCGAGCGCATCTTCCAGACCACCGCCGATGAACCAGCCGTCATGGGTTTCTTCGCCGTCGAAGACATTGCCATTGTTGCCGAGGTGGCTGTGGCTTTCGCTGGCGCGGCGTAACCGCCCTCGATGCTAGAACAGGGATGATCCAGTGACGCGAATCCTGCGCGCGGGCCGACGGTCATGAGCCAGTCGATTTCTGTCGTCCCGTTGCGCGCTCTCCCCTTCGCGGACCACTCGCCCTTGCCGTCAAGGTTCATGAAGTTGATGTCGGCTTCGAGGCCCAGCACGAAGTTTTCGATCTGGTAATCATAGCCGATCTGGAATCCGCCCATGAAGCCGTCCATGCCGAAGCTGGTGACTTCGTTGCCGCACTGGTTGCAGTTTCCAGGGCCCGCATTGTCCACCAGCGTCCAGGCTCATCCGACCAGGCATAGCCGACAAGGCCGCCAACATAGGTGCCTGTCCACATCGGCACGAGCGGCGCGGCAACCGGCAGCAGCGCTGGTTCAACCAGATCTGCCGACCATGCGACGTTTATAGTTCCTGAAAGCATGGTAGCGAAAGCGCAACGTCTTCAATAAAGCACGCACTCATTCTCCAATCCGATCAAAGGATAATTTGAAACAATACTTTTGCCGACACTGACACCATGACGAAATATCGCATTCCAGATGTGACCGGTGATGTTGCAATGTTGCAACGGAATGCCGCAGTTAGAATTGGCCGGGAGACACACATGATCGCCCTCCGCATTTCCGAGAGCCTCGTACAGCGAAGTGCTGCCATTCTACCTGTCGCTTGCCGTTTTGGTCGCCGCAACATCGGCGGTTGATGCCGCCTGCATTTTTACGATCTGGTCTGGGTAGGAAGTGGCTGCCATATCCGGCGTTCTGCTGATTGTTGGCTCGTTTGGTTATTCGCTGCGCAGCGCAACGACTTAAGGTTCGGGCAGCGGAAGTATCCTTAACGGTGGCAACAGTTCGACGCGTCAGCTACGAGTCGCCCGGCTCAAAGGCGGCTAACTGATACCGAACGACCGAAACCGGAATGTCTCAAACGGCCCCATATGGACATTCGCTTATCCTCTATGAAAGATTGCATTCCGTCTGCCTTAGCACTTTGAACAAGCCGCAAGGAAAAGTGGGGCCGTAAAGCCGCCTTTGGACTGGAAAAATTCAGGCAGCAATCTCGGTTGCTCACGTATTGCGGTTTGGAGCATTCCATTCGGCCATGATGAATTGCAGTTTGTTAGGTGCGGGAAGGACGCAAAATTCTCCAATGGTTACAAATGGCCTTGTTTCGGAGGTGAGGGAGCGCAAGCCTTTGTCACCAAAGATATGTTCTAGTCCAGTCGGGATCACCAGCAAAAGCCGATGGTCACTACCAAGGCCACGCAGGCATTCGGTTCAGGACAAACTGCGCGATCAGTTTCCGATGGAACAGGAAACCCGGCCCAGAACACCGAAATCGACGCTGACCACGTCGCCGGGTCTAATCTCCATCGGTGTAACGCATGTGCCTGTCGTTACGATCTGACCTGCAGCCAAGGTAACGCCGTGGATCGACAACTCGTTGGCGAGCCAGGTGAGCGCAATGCGGGGATCCCCCAGCACGTTGGCCCCAACACCGTCACGCCGCAGGCGCCCTTCGATCATGCCGGTCACTACGTGCGACGCAAGATCAAGCTCGCGCCAGCCAGTGGGCGCCTTGGGACCAAGCACGAAAAGATGCGCGCAAGCATTGTCGGCGATCAATTGCGGTGCGCCTGCGCTGACGAAATCCTCATATCGCGAATCGGGAATTTCGATTGCAAGATGGAGGTCTGCGACCGCGTCCATCACTTCCTCAATCCCGTAGGGTTCGATTCTCGGGCTAAGGTCGCGTTCCATGCAGAATGCAAACTCGGCCTCTGCGACACGCATCCGGTTTGCGCCAAAGGGTATGACATCGCCAGCACCGTAGACCCTCTCGGCAAGCAGGCGCCCGGCCAATGGTCCATCCACGCCGATATGCTTCTGCCCGGCAGTGCTCGTTGCCGCGATCTTCCATCCAAATAGCGGCTTGTCGCTGCACATCTCGATCTGTGCCTGTATGAGATAGGCTTGCCTGCGTTCGGCGGGCCGCAGTCCCTGGGGCAATGCCTTGATGGCTGCACCTGTCTTCCAGGTTTCGAAGAGCAGGTCCGATGCGGCTTTAGCGGATGAGATGTCCATTGAACTGCTCCTGGAGATACGGGGCCGCACCATCATTGCCAGACCTGGTCCGCTGCGGGCATGGCACGGGCACGCCCCGGTTTCAGGCTTGCCAGACGTGTAGCTTGAACAGGGATTGCTGCAACAGAAGAATATACGCGTAAGGCAGGTGAATGAACTTGGCGGCGAAGGCCGGATCAACGATCATTGGCCGCCCGCCCAAGCCCTTGAGGTCGAACCGATTTGAAAGCGCTGCTTTTCCTGGCCGTATTCGCCGCATCCGCGATCATCGTCACCGTGGCTTTCGTGACCGCCGCCTTCATCTTCTGGAGCATGCTGACGGTCCAACCCGGAACCGCCACGGCCCTTGGCACGCTTTTCCTCGCGGCGCCGGCGGCAGGCATCCTGGCCGGGCTCTTCACAGCCGCGCGCGCAGTCAGGCCACCTGCAGCCCTGCCGCCCGCCGCCGCGAGACGGGCAGTGCTGACGGTAACCGCGGCGGTTGTCGGCGGGCTGTTCGGGTATGGCGCCACGCGCGCCGCCGGCGACCTCGTCTATACGGATCGATTCAGCGATCCGGCATCCGCTCCCGCTTGGCTGCCGGTCGCGCCGTTTGTGGCCGGCATAGCCGCCGCATTGCTTCTGGCTGCAATCATGTTTGCCGCGATCGCCCGGCGGTAGTTGACGCGACGCCACCCAGCAACGACAATGTCCACTATCGTAACATTTAACGCAGGGGGATGGCATGTCTGCGGCTGTTGAAGCAAAGGGTTTGGGACCGGGTGCGGTCCTGCTGCATGGGCTCGCGCGCAATTGGTGGCTGCTGCTGCTGCGCGGGCTGCTGTCAATCGTGTTTGGCGTGCTGGCATTCATCTGGCCCGGCATCACCATCCTGACCCTGGTATTCTTTTACGGGGCTTACGCCCTGGTCGACGGCGTGTTCGCGGTGATCGCAGCGATACGCGGCGAAGGCGGGGCATCGCCGCGCTGGTGGCTTGCGGCGGAGGGCTTTCTCGGAATCGCGGCAGGCATCTTTGCCTTTGCAATGCCCGGCCTCACCACATTTGCCTTGCTGATGCTGATAGCCGCATGGGCATTGGTGCGCGGCGTATTCGAGATCGTCGGCGCCATCCGCCTGCGCAAGGAAATCGACAATGAGTGGATGCTGATCCTCAGCGGCCTGCTGTCGGTGCTCTTCGGCGCGATGATGCTGGTCCTGCCTGGCGCAGGGGCGCTCGCCCTCGTCTGGGTAATCGCCTCATGGGCGATCGCGATCGGAATCATGCTGGTGATACTGGCCTTCCGGCTTCGCAAGCACGCGCACTAGCGCGCGTTCGCGGCCTGCTCGATGACGATGGAGACGCTGCGGGGCGGCGTCTCCACGAATGGCGCTGCCCTGTCCCATGACAGCCATTCCATCTCCGCCGAGGGCCGTAGCTGGAAACGTGCCGTCGCGCCGGTTCGGTTGAACGCGAACGCGATGCGCGGCGCGGCCTTGTCTGCGGTCGCCAGCACCATGGCGAAGCAGCCGAGCTCCGCATTGTCCCAATCAGCCGGCCGGAGCGGCGCGCCGTCCGTGCCCAGCCATTCGACATCGGCGATGCCGTCATCGTTGGGCATGCCCGTCAGCCGCGCGGTATCCCCGAGCGCCGCGAAGCGCCGGCGCAGGAATGCGAGCGATGCCGTGAAAGCCTCCAGCTCGCGGTTGCGGTTCAGCCAGTCGATCCAGCACAGTCTCGTTGTCCTGCGCATAGGCGTTGTTGTTGCCGCCTTGGCGTGCGCCCGAACTCGTCGCCCGCCGCCAGCATGATCGTGCCGCGGGAAGCGAACAGCGTCACAAGCAATGCCTTGATGTCTCCGGTTCGTGCCGCAGCGATTGCCTGATCGTCCGTTGCGCCCTCCACGCCGTGGTTCCACGAGAAGTTCTCGTCATGCCCGTCGCGGTTCCCCTCGCCGGTTCGCCTCGTTGTGCTTGTGGCGATAGGCCGTGAGGTCGGCGAGCGTGAAGCCGTCATGGCAGGCTATGAAATTGACCGAGCGCGTTTCATCGCCGGCAAGGATGTCGAACGAACCGGCGAGCCGGGTGGCGAGGTCGCCCGCCCTTCCATCGCCGCGCCAAAAGCGCCTGATATCGTCGCGGCAGCGATCGTTCCATTCCAGCCAGGGTTCGCCGAACCGGCCAAGGGCATAGCCACCCGGCCCGATGTCCCATGGCTCCGCGATCAGCACCCGGTCGGCGAGCCATTCGTCCCGGGCGATCATTCGCAAGGTTTCCGCCTGCGGATCGAAGCCTCCGGTCGCGCGCCCAAGGATCGGCGCAAGGTCGAAGCGGAAGCCGTCCACTCCGCAATGGCGCACGAAATGGCGCAGCGTATCGAGGATCATGCTGCGCACGCGCGGATGGTCGCAGGCAATGGTGTTGCCGCAACCGGTGTCGTTGACGAGCAGCCCGGGATCGTACGCGTCGTGCCGGTAGAAAGCGCCATTGTCCAAACCGCGAAAGGACAGCGTCGTGCCGTGCCGGTCGCTCTCGCCGGTATGGTTGAAGACGAGGTCGAGAACGACGCCGATACCGGCGCGGTGCAGCGCCTCGACGGTCAGTGCGAGATCGGCAATGCCGCCCGGCGCGAGCCGCGGCTCCATCGCCATGAATGTCACGGGATTGTAGCCCCAGGCGTTGGAAAGCCCCAGCGGCGGCAAATGCCGCTCGTCGATCCAGGCGGTCACCGGCATCAGCTCGACCGCATCCACGCAGAGCCTTTGCAGATGCGCAATCACCGCCGGATGGCGCAGGGCCGCGAGCGTGCCGCGCTCTTCCATCGGCACGTCCGGGTGCAGCATCGAGAACGCACGGACATTGATCTCATAGATCAGCCCGCCGCGCCGGAACATGGCCGGGCGGCCGTTCGACCGGTCTCGCCATCTCGACGATCGCCTTGGGCGCCAGCGGGGCCGTATCGAAGCCGGCTTCGCGCGGCAGCGCCAGGCGCGGATCGTGCTGCCACGGCCTGTCGATCCTTGTGGCATAAGGGTCCATGAGCAGCTTCGCCGGATCGAACCACAGGCCCCGGTCGGGATCGAACGGCCCGTCGGCGCGGTAGCCGTAGCGCGCGCCCCCGCCAATACCCGGCACGAATGCGGTGAATTCATCGCCGGACTTCTCCATCGCAATGCGCGTTTCCTTGTCGCCGTCGAAAAGGCAGAGCCACATCGCCTGCGCGCTTGCGGAATTCGACGCGGAAGCGCACGTCCGCCTGCCTCGATGTTTGCACCCGGCCGCATCGACTGTCAGGCCCGCGACGAGAGGCTGCGGAAAAGCTCTGCGTATCGCGCGGCGCTTGCGGACCACGAGACATCGCGACTTCATGCCCTGCCGCTGCATCGCGCGCCAGGTTTCGGGCTTGCCATGGGCTTCACGCATCCGGGCGATCGCCGAAAGCAGTGCGCCTGCGGTGAGCGGCGAAAATACGAAGCCCGTGGCAACCCCCGCAGCAACCGCGGCAGCGTTGGCATCGATCACCGTATCGGCAAGCCCGCCGGTGCGCGCGACGACCGGCACGCAGCCATAGCGCAGGCCGTAAGAGCTGGGTCAGGCCGCACGGCTCGAACCGCGACGGCACCAGGATGGCGTCGCCGCCGGCCTGCAGCAGGTGCGACAGCGGCTCGTCATAGCCGATGACGATCGCCGACCCTGCCGCGATGTCGCGCGGCGGCGGCAAGCAGCGCGCCCTCCAGTGCCGTGTCGCCCGACGCCGAGCACGGCGAGCTTCACGCCCATGCCGACGAGGGCGTCGACTGCCTCGGCCAGACGATGTCGATGCCCTTCTGCCAGGTCAGCCGCGAGATGACGCAGATGAGCGGCGAGCCGTCATGGTCGAGGCCGAAGCGCTCTTCGACGCTTCGCCGGTTGCGCGGCGCGGGCCGACAGCGCCCTGCTGGAATAGTGGCCGCGCGATCAGCGGATCGGTCTGCGGGTTCCACACCTCGGTGTCGATGCCGTTGACGATGCCGTGGAGGTCGCCCGCCCGCGCTGTTGACCAGGCCTTCGAGGCCCATGCCGAACTCCGGCGTGCGGATTTCCTGCGCATAGGTCGGGCTGACGGTGGTGATCGCGCTGGCCGCCTGCATGCCCGGCCTTCAGAAAGCCGACGCCGCCGTAATACTCGACGCCGTCGACCGACCAGGCCTCCGGCGGCAGTCCGAGCCGCGGGAAGATCGCCGCGGCGAACCGGCCCTGGAAGGCGAGGTTGTGGATGGTGATGACCGAGGGCGGGCGCAGCCATGCCGCAGTAGCGCAGATAGGCGGGCGTCAAGCGCCGCCTGCCAGTCGTGGACATGCACAGATCGGGCACGAAGCCCGGCGCATGCGCCGAGCGCGATGTCCGCCGCCAGCCTCGAAAAGGCGGCGAAGCGGCGCCAGTTGTCGGCCTAGTCGTTGCCCGGCGCATCGCCAGTACGGGCCGCCGTCGCGGTCGAAGAGTGCCGGCGCATCGAGAACGAGCAGGTCGAGGTCGCCGAGCCTCGCCGCCAGCAGCGTCCGCGCGTTCCGGCCGAGCAGCTTCGCATAGCGCATGCAGCTTCTTCGGCCGCTTGCCAACCTGCGCCATCACCTGCCGGATAGCCCGGGACCAGGATGCGGGTCTCGACGCCGTGTGCGTGCCAGCGCCGGCGGCAGCGCGCCGGCGACATCGGCAAGCCCGCCGGTCTTGATCAGCGGATAGGCCTCGGACGCGACCGAAAGGACTTTCATTCGTAGATCAGCCCCGCCTTGTCGAGCATCGCCTGGGTGATCAGGCAGACGCCGTTCTCGGTGCGGCGGAAGCGGCTGGCGTCCAGCTCGGGATCCTCGCCGACGACGAGGCCGTCGGGAATTTTCACGCCGCGGTCGATCACCACCTGGCTCAGCCGCGCGCCGCGGCCGATGACGCATTCGGGCAGGATCACCGCCTCGTTGAGCGAGGAGTAGGAACGCGTCAGCACGCCGGTGAAGAGCAGGCTTCGGTGCATGCTCGAGCCGGAAATGATGCAGTCGCCCGAAACCAGCGAAGAGATCGCCGAGCCGCGGCGGCCATCCTCGTCGTGGACGAACTTGGCCGGCGGCTTGATCTCCGCATAGGTCCAGATCGGCCAGACGCGGTCGTAGAGATCGAGTTCGGGCAGGATGTCGGTCAGGTCGATATTGGCCTCCCAATAGGCATCGACCGTGCCGACGTCGCGCCAGTAGGCCTCGTTCTCGCTGGTGGCGCGCACGCAGGACTTGGCGAAGCGGTGCGCCACCGCCTTGCCGTTCTTGACGATGTAGGGGATGATGTCCTTGCCGAAATCGCGGCTGGAATTCGGGATCGGCCGCGTCGCGCCGCAGTTCCTCGATCAGGAACTTCGTGCTGAAGACGTAGATGCCCATCGAGGCCAGCGCCATGTCCGGCTTGCCGGGAATGCCCGGCGGATCCGTCGGCTTTTCGACGAAATCGATGATGTTGTTCGTTCTCGTCGACATGCATGACGCCGAAGCCGGTCGCTTCCATGCGCGGCACCTCGAGGCAGCCGACGGTGACGTCGGCCCCGGCATTGACGTGCTGCTGCAGCATCAGCTCGTAGTCCATCTTGTAGATGTGATCGCCCGCCAGGATGACCATGTACTCGGCGCCGTAGTCTCGAATGATGTCGATGTTCTGGTAGCACCGCATCGGCGGTGCCCTCGTACCACTGGCGTCTCCGAGACGCGCTGGCTGGCCGGCAGGATGTCGAAGCTCTCGTTTCGCTCGGGCCGCAGGAAGTTCCAGCCGCGCTGCAGGTGGCGGATCAGCGAGTGCGCCTTGTACTGCGTGGCGACGCCGATGCGGCGGATGCCCGAATTGAGCGCGTTCGACAGCGCAAAGTCGATGATGCGCGTCTTGCCGCCGAAATAGACCGCAGGCTTGGCGCGGCGGTCGGTCAGTTCCGTGCAGCCGGCTGCCGCGTCCGCCCGGCCAGCACATAGGCCATGGCGTCGCGGGCCAGCGGCTGCGTTTCGTCTGCGGTTCCATGTCTCCCTCCCAGAATGCCTAATCCCGAATGTCCAGCATGATCGTCGCCAGCGGCGGCAGCGTCATCGAGCGCCAGCTCGCCGTCTTCGCGCTGTCGACTGCGCCCAGATTGCCCATGCCCGTGCCGCCATAGATCTGCGGCATCGGTGTTGATGATCTCGCGCCAGCGCCCGTCCTGCGGCAGCGGCAACGCGATAGCCTGGCGCGTGGAACCGGCGTGAAGTTGCTGATGACGACGACCGGCCTTTCGCCCGGGCGCCTTGCGCAGCCAGGCGAAGACCGAATTGTCGCTGTCGTCGACGATCAGCCATTCGAAGCCTTCCGGCTCGCAGTCGCGCGCGTGCAGCGCCGGCATGTCGCGGTAGGCGCGGTTGAGATCGCGCACCAGCGTGCGCATGCCCTCATGCGGCGTGTGCTCGCAGCAGGTCCCAGTCGAGCGCCCGTTCCTCGCTCCATTCGCGGCGCTGGGCGAATTCCTGTCCCATGAACAGCAGCTTCTTGCCGGGATAGCCCCACATGAAGCCGTAATAGGCGCGCAGGTTGGCGAATTTCTGCCAGTCGTCGCCGGCCATCTTGGTGAGCAGCGAGCCCTTGCCGTGCACCACCTCGTCATGGCTAAGCGGCAGGACGAAATTCTCGCGAGAAGGCGTAGAGCAGGCCGAAGGTGATGTCGTTGTGGTGGTAGCTTGCGGTGGATCGGCTCGCGCGCCAGATATTGCAGCGTGTCGTGCATGAAGCCCATGTTCCACTTGAAGCCGAAGCCGAGCCCGCCCTCGTGGACCGGCTGCGACACCTTCGGCCAGGAGGTCGATTCCTCGGCAATGGTCATGATGCCGGGATGCGTGCCGTAGACCGCGCGGTTCATCGCCTGCAGGAAGTCGCACCGCCTCGAGGTTCTCGCGCCCGCCATGCTCGTTGGGGATCCACTCGCCCTCCTTGCGCGAATAGTCGAGGTAGAGCATCGAGGCGACCGCATCGACGCGCAGCCCGTCGACATGGTATTTCTCGGCCCAGAAGAGCGCGTTGTTGACGAGGAAGGACAGCACCTCGCTGCGGCCGAAATTGTAGATCGCCGTGTTCCAGTCCGGGTGGAAGCCCTGGCGCGGGTCGGCATGCTCGTAGAGCGCGGTGCCGTCGAACAGGCGCAGGCCATGCTCGTCGGTCGGGAAATGCGCCGGCACCCAGTCGAGGATGACGCCGATGCCGGCCCGGTGCGCGCCGTCGACGAAGCGGGCGAAGCCCTCCGGCTCGCCGAAGCGCGCGGACGGCGCATAGAGACCGGTGGTCTGGTAGCCCCAGGACGGATCGTAGGGATGCTCGGTGATCGGCAGGAACTCGATATGGGTGAAGCCCATGTCGACGCAGTAGGGGATCAGCCGCGTCGGCCATCTCGTCCCAGGTCAGGAACCAGCCGTCGTCGTCGCGCTGCCAGGAGCCGGCGTGGACCTCGTAGATCGAGATCGGCTGCGCGCCGCGCGTCGGCGTTCGCCCAGATGCGCGCGGTGCGCCGCGTCGCCCCATTCGTGGTCGAGCCGGCCGTGCGATCACCGAGGCGGTCTTCGGGCCGCAGTTCCGAGCGGAAGGCGAAGGGGTCGGCCTTCAGCGGCAGCAGCGCGCCGTCGGCGCCGATGATCTCGTACTTGTAGGCTGCGCCCGGCGTCGATGTCCGGGATGAAGATTTCCCAGATGCCGGTGTCGGCCGCGCAGCCGCATCGACATGGCGCCGGCCGTCCCAGGCGTTGAAATCGCCGACGACCGAGACGCGCCGGGCATTGGGCGCCCAGACCGCGAAATGCACGCCGTCGGCGCCCTCATGGCGCGATCGGATGCGCGCCCAGCTTGTCGAACAGCCGCAGATGCGAGCCTTCGCGCGATGATAGTAGTCGTCCATCGGCCCGAGCACCGGACCGAAGCTGAATAGGGATCGGTCAACCACCACTCGCCGCCGGCGTTGCGCGGCGCGGTAGCGCAGCGGCTGGCGCTTGCGTGACGTTCAGCGCGCCCTCGAAGAAGCCGGCATCGTGCCGGCGCTGTCAGCGCGCCGCAGCCGCTTGCCGTCCAGCGTGAGGGCCGTGACGTTCCGTGCGCTCCGGGAACGAAGCAGCGGGCGATGAAGCCGCTGCCGGCCTCGCCATGCACGCCGAGCACCGCGAACGGATCGGCATGCGAGCCGGCGACGATCGCGTCGACGTCCGCCTGGGCCAAAGCCGCCGTCTGTCGGCCGTTTCGGCGAGCTTGCTTGCCCGTCTTCATCAGACGCGCCGCGATCAGGACTCGACCGGCGCGGTTCAGCGACGTCGGAACGTTCCAGATTTCCTGCGCATATTGCCGGATCGTCCGGTCGGACGAGAACCAGCCGACATGCGGCGATGTTGCGGATCGCCGTGCGTTCCACTCCTGCGGCTGATCGACCACAGCGCGTCGACCTCGCGCTGCGCGGCGGCATAGGCGTCGAAGTCGGCGGCGACCATGAACCAGTCGTGGTCGTAGAGCCCGTCGATCAGATCGCGGTAGCGGTGCGGATCGTCGGGCGAGAACACGCCCGAGCGCGATCGCCGACAGCGCCTGCGCCAGTTCCGGCGAGGCCTCGATCGATCGCGCGCGGATCGTGGCCCGTCGGCGCGGCGCTGCGGCCACCTCCTCGGCGGTCAGGCCGAAGATGAAGATGTTCTCGTCGCCGACCATGTCGCGGATCTCGACATTGGCGCCGTCGAGCGTGCCGATGGTCAGCGCGCCGTTGAGCGCGAACTTCATGTTGCCGGTGCCCGAGGCCTCCATGCCGGCGGTCGAGATCTGCTCGGACAGATTCGGCGGCCGGAATCATGACTTCGGCCAGGGAGACATTGTAGTTCGGCACGAACACGACCTTCAGCAGGCCGCGCACCGACGGGTCGGGGTTGATGACCTGCGCCACGTCATTGGCGAGCTTGATGATCAGCTTGGCGTTGTGATAGCTCGGCGCCGCCTTGCCGGCGAAGAACTTGACCCGCGGCACCCAGTCCCGTTCCGGATGCGAGCGGATCTGGTCGTAGAGCGCCACCGCCTCGATGATGTTGAGCAGCTGGCGCTTGTATTCGTGGATGCGCTTGATCTGGATGTCGAACAGCGCGGTCGGATCGAGCCTGATGCCCGATGCGCTCGCGCACCAGCGCGGCCAGCCGCTCCTTGTTGGCGCGCTTGACCGCGGCAAAGCGCTCCTGGAAAGCGGGATCGTCGGCGAAACGCGTCGAGCGCCTTCAGCGCCTCGGCATCGTCGAGGAACTTCGTCGCCGATCGCCTCGCGGATCAGGCTCGTACAGGCCCGGATTGCACTGCATCAGCCAGCGGCGCGGCGTGATGCCGTTGGTCTTGTTGTTGATGCGGTCCGGGATAGAGCCGGTGCAGGTCGGCGAAGACCGTCTCCTTCATCAGCTCGGTGTGCAGCGCCGAGACGCCGTTGATCGAGTGCGAGCCGACGAAGGCGAGATTGCCCATGCGCACGCGCCGCTCGCCGTTCTCGTCGATCAGCGAGATGCGCGAGATCTGCTCGCCGTCGAAGTCCCGTCGCTCGCGCGCCTCGCGCAGCACGATCGGCGTTGATCGCGTAGATGATCTGCATGTGGCGCGGCAGCAGCCGCTCGAACAGCGGCACCGGCCAGCTTTCCAGCGCCTCGGGCAGCAGCGTGTGGTTGGTGTAGCCGAAGGTCGCCTGCGTCATCGTCCCAGGCCTTCGTCGAAGTCGAAGCCGTGGACGTCGATCAAGCAGCCGCATCAGCTCGGCGACCGAGATCGCCGGATGGGTGTCGTTGAGCTGGATCGCCACCTTGTCGGCGAGGTTGTCCAGCGTGTCGATATTGCTGCATGTGCCGGCGCAGGATGTCCTGCAGCGAGGCCGAGGAGAAGAAGTACTCCTGCCGCAGCCGCAGTTCCTGCCCGGCGGGCGTCGAGTCGGCCGGATAGAGCACGCGCGTCAGCGCTTCGGCGCGGTTGCTCTCCGCCAGCGCGCCGATATGGTCGCCGGCGTTGAAGGCGTCGAGCAGGATCGGGTCGATCGGCAGCGCCTTCCACAGCCGCAGCGTGTTGACGCGCTTGGCCGCGCCAGCCGACGATCGGCGTGTCGTAGGCGATGGCGATCACGCGCTCGGCCGGCTTCCAGACGTAGCGGCTCGCCGTCCGGATCCGTGCCCTTGGGCGCTCGACCGCGCCGCCGAAGCCGATCTCGTAGGCGCTTTCGCGCCGCTCGAACTCCCACGGATTGCCGTGCTCGAGCCAGGTCTCGGGCAGTTCGACCTGCCAGCCGTCGGCAATCTCCTGGCGGAACAGGCCGTGCTGGTAGCGGATGCCGTAGCCATAGGCGGGAATGTCGACGCTCGCCATCGATTCCATGAAGCAGGCGGCGAGCCGGCCGAGGCCGCCATTGCCGAGCGCCGCATCCGGCTCGAGCGCCGACAAGCACGTCGAAATCGACGCCCAGCTTCGCCAGCGCCTGCTGCAGTTCGCGGCAGCAGCCCGAGATTGGACATGGCATCGCGCATCAGCCGGCCGATCAGGAATTCGAGCGAGAGATAATAGACCCGCTTGGCATCGCTGGCGGTAGGCGCCGGCGGGTCGATTCCATCCAGTGGTCGATGATGCGGTCGCGCACCACCAGGATGGTTGCCGCCAGCCAGTCATGCGGCTTGGCGACTTGGGATCCTTGCCCGTGCTGTAGGTCAGCCGGTCGACGATCTCGCCGCCAATAGTCCGGCGTCGCCGGCCTTTTTCCGACACGGGAAGATCTGCGTCGGGTCTGAGCATGCATGGCCCCCGGTGGTTGGGTTGAGCACGCTAGCACGGTTGCAGGTGCGAACTCCACTGGCCCGAACGGGATGGAGCCATGCATTTATGGCGTGCGAGGGGCGTTTCAGGACGCCAGCCTGCGCCGCGCCTCCTCGTCCGACATGCGTTCGTTCCACTCGCGGATGAGCGACGCAAGGTCGCGCACGATGCTGCCCCTGCCCGGCTGGCTTTGCGGCCAATGCCGTGCGAGTTGCCCCACGGTTTCGACGAGCATCGTCACGATCGGACGGATCGCGTTTGTCGAACGCGCCGACTACCTTGAGACCGATCGCCTTCTTCAGCAGATCCGACTTCCAGTTGGGATGACAGCATCAATATCGATGCGTCGGGCGAAACCTTCGCGATTTCCTCGGCAAGGCGAATGCCTTCCTGCTTCCCGCCGAAGCTGTTGTCCACGACATAAATGTCGAACCCGGGAACCGCGACGGGTTCATGGATTGCATACGCTTCGATCTGGGTGGGGCATGCGCCGCGAAGCCGCTTCAGCAGCACATCGCAGACCGTCTTGTCGTCATCCAGATCATTATCAGGCGCTTCTTGCGCGTGTTCCCTGTCATGGTTGGTACTCCCTGTACTGTTTTTGTCGCGCAGTTTTTTGAAACGTGCAGCAAGGGCCTCTGCGCTGGCCGATACCGTTTTTGAAATCCATGCGGGGACCGGGCTTGCCGGCCGTCCCGTCAGGACGACGAGTATCTGGCGACGCGAAGCCGCCAGTATCGAGGCGACGGCGGCTCGCGCCTCGCCCAGGCTTGTGCCGCGCCGCAGGACCAGGACCGCAAGGTCCGCCTGTGCCGCGAAAAGGGTGGACGAAAGGACCCGGTTTGCCGATCCGCAATCGGCAACGACAATGTCGTTGCCCGAGGCAAGCGCTTCGAGGATGCGGCTGACGTCGCGCGGCGCGATGGCATTGTCGCCGACCGTACGGTTCCGTCCCGCGGCCAGCAATGTCATGCCGTTGGCCTGTGTACAGCGGAATCGAAGTCCGGCCGCGAACCGGCTCATCCAGTCGGTGATGCCCGCCGCTTCCGTGCCGCGCCCAGCGCGTTCGGTCAGGGCCGGACTGCGAAGGTTCGCGTCGATCAACGCAGTGCGAGCGCCGGTTTGCTGGAAGGACAATGCCAGCGCGTTTGCAAGCGTCGTGGCGCCGCTGTCCTTCCCGCCGCCAATCACAGCCACGGTTCGCCCCAGTGTGCCGGTACTGCGCGAGAGCGCGAGGTGGAACGACGCACGCAGCTTGTCGACCGAGGTTCCTGGGGCGATCCGAGCGATCCCGCCGCGACGACCGATTTTCCAAGTCCGGCTATGTCGCCTTCGCTGCGGATCGTCGGGAAAACCATGCCCCAAACATGCGATGAGGCCGAAGCCCATGCCAAGGCCGCCCATCATGCCGACCATGGCCATGGCCTTGCGCTTGTCTTCGAATGGTTTGTCCGGAACGCTTCCGCGCGCCACGACTTCCGTGACGCCGGGCGGCGCGTTGCGGCTTTCCACGCGCACTTCCTCGAGCACGCGACGCGTCTCGTCCAGGCGCTCGCGGGTCTGCGCACGCTCCTCCTTGAGATAGCCAAGCTTCACGATACGCCCGATGAGGTCGAGGGCCTCGGCTCTCCAGCGTGCTCTTGCGCTCCTGCATCTTTGCCAGCAGCGCCTTCAATTCATCAGTCGACTGTTCCTTCTTTTCGTCGCCGCCGCTGGTCAGTGCGCCAGTGCGGCCCAGCGTCGTGATCTGCTGGCTGCGATTTTCGAATTGCCGTGTCGAGCACGGCGATTTCCGCCTTGCGCGGCGATCACCTTCGGATGATCCGCCTTGTAACGCTTTTCGAGCGAGCTTGCCTCCGCGGCCTTCTTGGCGCGGTCGTAGGTCATGCTCGCCATGGAGTTGTCGAGGAGCATCGACCGCTTGATCTCGGCATCGCCGGCATCGGCATCGGTGGCGAAACCGACGGTTTCGAGCTGGTGTAATCGTCGAGCTCAGCTCGTCGATGCGCGTGCTCAACTTCGTCGATCTGGCTGATCTTGTTGACATGCGCCTTGGCGATGGCGTCCTGGCCATATTCCTGTCCGACATCGAGTATCTTTTCGTCGATCGCCTTGCAGCTGTTCGAGAAGGCTGGCTTCGCGGCCCGTCAGTTCGCTGGTGCGGAAATCCTGCCGCGTCTCGTTCTGTTCGAGCCGCAGTTCCGCATACGCATCGAGAAGTCCGTTCACGAGCGCGGCCGCGGTCTCGCCGGTGCCGCTCTTGCCCGAAATGGTGACGAGGCCCTTCTGGCTGGTGATGTTCGACCGCCTTGGCGATGTCGCCGACCTCTTGCGGCCAGCCGGGCTTGATGTTTGAAGCCTGCAGGTTGCGAAGCGTCCGGTCCAGCACCGGCCGGCTGTGTAAGATAGGTGACTTCCGCGGCGACGAAGGCGTCGAACAGGCGCAGGCGCGAATCGTCTGAATTGGCGTAGAGGATCTTCGATTCGCGCGCCACGATGCGCATCAAGCCCTGGCTCTGGAACACGGGCTTGGTGGTGAAGAAAATGCCGGCGGCGAACAGTATTGCGAGCAACAGGCCGATCAGCGCGCCAAGGACCATTCTTCCACGCAATGCGCCAAGCAACATCTGCATGAGATCGAACTGGGCCGGCTCGACCTGCTCGATGAATGCCCGCACCTGGCGCAGGCGCGCATTCGGCGAATCCTGCGGCTCATGAACCGTGGCCTGCCGCGTCATGTCCGCCCCGTCGCTGGCGCCCGGGAGGATTTATCGCGTTCCCAGGCGAACGTCTCGCTGCGGGAGGCCCGCCTTGCCAGGGCATTCACGACCCCATAGGCGGCAAGCCCGGCCCACAGACGCGGCTTGGCAAGGGCAGCCGAAACAATGCGGCGGCTTCCACCGGCATCCTTAGCCGCAATGCCCATGGCTGCGAGCTGCCGGTTGCCGCGATGCACGCGGCGGCGAACCTTGTACAGGTCGCGGAAGGTACGCGGCGCCTTGGCCGTGAAGGAGCATTGAGGCAGAAAGCAGATCCTGTCCGCCGGTATCTTGCGGCGGACGAATTCGTCGTCATTGATGACACGCGGTAGCTGGCCGGCAAGTTCGACGCCTTCCCTCGACAGGGCGTAGGCGCCGCCGAACTTGCCGCGCGACAGATAGCCGTTGAGCGCCCACACCGCATAATAACTGCGCAGCAGCGCGGACGCACCGGAAAGATCGAGTTCCATGCGCCCGACCGCGGCGAGCCATCGGCCTTCACCGGCCTTGGCCAGCAATGCGCGCGCATGGAGCGTCGAAAGCTCGAGATCGCCATCGAGATAAAGCCGGGGATAGTAGAGCGCCGCCTCATTGCCGGCATTGAGGGCGGCCGTCTTGTTGCCCTCGGCAAGTTCGAGGACGCGAACGTTTCCGCCGAAGCCGCGCGCGATCGCCGCGGTCTCGTCGGTACAGCCATTGCACACGACCACGATATCGAATTCCCCGGCTCGCGCGTCGCGAACCAGGGCGCGTGAGGCAACGGGCAATCCCCGACGCTTCGTTGTAGGCGGGGATGATGATGCTGCCGGCGGGAGCAAGGTCACTGCGCAACATTGGCCTGCCCGATCCGTTCTTGAAAAACGCCGGTGAGTTCCGGCGTCGCCGGCTGCTGCAGCAGGTGCAGCGAGGCGGTCAGCTCTTCCCTCGATTTTTCCCACCATGCGGTGTGCTCGATCGAGACCCGCAAATCGGCCGGGAAACGTTCCCGGATGATCCTGGCAGGGTTTCCGGCGACGACCGCGAAATCCGGCACGTCGCGGGTGACTACCGAACCTGCTCCGACGACCGCTCCCCGTCCGATCCGGCCACAGCCCGGCAGCACGATTGCATTTGCGCCGATCCACGCATCGTCGCCGATGTCGAGCGGACGCGGCGGCAGCGTCTCGCGATCCGAAACGCCAAGTCCGGTGTTGTAGAAATAGGGATGGAGGCTGATGCGGTCGGTCGGATGGTTGCGGCGGAACACGCGCACCCCCGGGCCCGTCGAGACATACCGTCCGACACGGATCTCGTTGAACCGGGCCGGATCGAAACAGCCATAGGAGTGCAGTCCGGCTTGTATCCTGTGATGCCGCGCCATGACGTCGCGAAGGGTGAGCGAAACCATCTCGCCGCCCTCCAGCCTGCCGATCAGGCGCCGCATGGCGCCGCGCAGGCGCATCGGCGCGCGGCCGTACAGGCGGCCAAGCAGCCGCCCCGCGAAGCTCGTCCTGCCGTCGGGCGCCATGGTCATTGTTCCTGCGGCCCCTGGATCAGCGAGGTTATGGTCATGAACGGCTGGAGCGGCGCACCGATCAGCGTGATCGTCGGCAGGATCTGCATGACCTTGTCGTTCCAGGTGGACAGGCCGGTCTGGTCGATGAAGATGATGTCGTCCGCCTTGAGTTCGATGTCGGGCACCTTGCCTTCGAGCACATGCTTCAAGTTGACCTCGAGCAATTGGCCTTCCACCGGCGAGATGGTCCTGATGATGCGGACCTGGTCCTGACGGGCCTTGGCGGCAATCGCGCCGCCGGCGGCCGCGATCGCGCGAACCAGCGTCTGGCGGCCATCGCCGAATGGATAGACCCCCGGCGTCTTCACCGCGCCCGCAACGTAGAATTTCAGGTCCGTGGAACTGGGTACGAACACGGTGTCGCCGCCCTTGAGCCAGATGTTCTGCTCCAGCCGGCCTTCCTTCAATACGGCCTTGATGTCTACGGGAAGGATTTCCTTGCCGCGGATCACCCGTGCGCCGGGCAGGTAGGCATTCGCGCCCGTTCCGTTGCCGAGCGCCAGCGCATTGAGCAGGTTGGTCGGCCGGTCGAGATACTTGACGCCGGGACTGTTGAACTCGCCCAGCAGATAGATCGGACGGCTGCCATAGGTCTCCATGGAAACCATGACCCAAGGTTCGTTGAACTCGGCCCGGTAGGCGTCGGTCAGCTTCTCCTGCACGCCGCCGACGGTCAGTCCTGCGACTTTCTGCGGCTGGATTGCCGGCAACTGGATCTTGCCGTCGCCTGTAACGCGGATCGAAAGATCGTTCATGCCGGCTTCGCCGAACACGTTGACCTTGAGCACATCGCCCGCGCCGATCCGGTAGTCAGGCTCGGCCTTTTCGACCGCGGCGGGTGTCGCCTTGAGCGGCACGACGGTGACTTCCTCGGATGCAATCGAGCCCGTGGTGACGGTGCCGCCCGCAATGCCGGCCGCGTGCGTACTGCTTTCCTGGGTGGAAGCGCAGGCCGAAAGGAGTATGGCGCCAAGCACCAGGGGAGCAGGCCCCATGCGCCGCGCCAGTCTTGCCGACAGGCCGGCAACCGCCCGCACGCCCTTTCGAACGACGAAGGCGAAGGTAAGTCCGATGACGATAAGGTCGTACCCGACCGATCGGTTGGCGATGTAATGGCGCTCCATCGCGAACCGGCGTGTCCAGTCTTCGACGACCTGGGACTGCTCCCCGCTTTCGAGGATGCACACCTGCGGCAGGCTTGTGACCCCCGGCTTGACCAGGAGCCGCGAAGCAAAGTCCGGAATTTTTTCCTCCAGTTCCTGCTGGAGGCTCGATGCGATCGGCCGCGGGCCGACAAGCGCCATTTCCCCGCGAAGGACATTGTAGAGCTGCGGCAGCTCGTCGATCTTGAGGTCGCGAAGGATGCGGCCGACCGGCGTCACCATCGGATCGCCGGAACGCACGCTGCGGGCCGCCTTGGCATCGCGGTCGGCGCCCATGTACATCGTGCGCACCTTGTAGGCGCGAAATGGCGCGCCGTTGCGCCCCGGCCGCATCTGAGAATAGAAGAACGGCCCGCGCGAGGTCAGGCGCACGGCCGGATAAAGGATTGCCAGAAGCGGCAACAGCGCGACGATCGCAAAAAGCGCGATTGCGCGTTGCGCAACCAGCCACGGCAAGGCAGACTCACCCGCGGCCGCTGTGGCGGCGGGTGCTGCTGTGGGCTCTTCCAACTGAGCGTCAAAGGTCTCGTGCTTCATGGCCGCATCCCTGCTTCGGCCCAAGCAACCGCAAGATTCATACCAACTCGAAATGCCCGCCGCCGCCCGAGAAAACTGTGAATTTCCGCCTTTTTTGGAAAGTTTGCCCTTGCGTGATGCTATTTGATTCGCATTTTGCAACGCAAGATGGGTGTGCTGCACGTTGCGAAAAGCTTTTCGCGACTGACAACGCGCTTTAAGGGCGTTTTTCGGGCCTGAACCGGCTGGCACGATGCTTGCTGCCGGTTTCGGCATGATGACCATCGATCCAAAACCCATCGCAATTTTCGGCGCCGCACCCGACACGGGCAACCTTGGCGTCACCGCTCTTTCACAATCCGTCGTTGCCGGGCTGTGGACCCGAGGCATTGGCAATGCCGTCGTTTTCGATCACGGACGCGGAGCACGCGCCGTTGAACGCAACATCGGCCCCGACAACGTTCGCTACACTGCGCAAGGCGCGGTTGGCGGCATGCGCATCTACCGGCCCGAGAACCTCCACCGCGCCGTAGCGCAGAGCCGCATCGGCATCTCCTGGAACCCCATCCTCAAGACGATCCGCGATTCGGCGGCCGTCCTCGACATCTCGGGAGGCGACAGCTTCTCCGACATCTATGGCAAGCGCCGCTTCACCAGCATCACGCAGCCCAAGCAGCTCGCCATCGAAAACGGCGCGCCGCTGATCCTGTTGCCGCAGACCTACGGCCCGTTCGACGACTATGCCCGGCGAACCGAGGCGGCGGAAATCGTGCGCAACAGCGCAATCGCCTTCGCACGCGACAAGCGCAGCTTCGCAATCCTGGTCGATCTGCTCGGCGACCGGTTCAATCCGGCCCGCCATGTATGCGGTGTCGACGTCGCCTTCGCACTGCCGATCACGGAACCTGCGCCCGAGCGCCGCGATCCCTTCGTGGCATGGAAAAGCCGCCAGAAAGGCAGGATTGCCGGCCTCAATGTCAGCGGACTTCTCTTCAACGAAGCCGCCGAGGCGAAGAAGCAGTTCGGGCTTGGCACCGACTTTCGCGCTCTTTGCCTTTCCTTTGCCGAGCGCCTGCTCTGCGGGACCGATGCGAGCCTCGTGCTCATCCCGCATGTTCTCGACCGGCCCGGCAGCCGCGAATCCGACGAGGACGCGATACGATCCGTCCACGAGGAGCTGGCGCCGCGCTTTGGCGACCGCCTGTTCGTGCCGCGGATGCCCGACTGCGCCAGCGAAGCGAAATGGTTCATCGCGCAGTGCGACTGGTTTTCCGGCGCGCGCATGCACGCCACGATCGGAGCACTGTCCTCCGGCGTGCCGGCCGTGGCATTGGCCTACAGCGCCAAGATGCAGGGCGTTTTCGAAAGCTGCGGCCAGGGCGGCAGCGTGATCGACCTTCGTACGGAGAACTCGGAAAAATCCGTGGTCGATCAAATGCTCGAATCCTTCGAAGGCGCAGCCCGTACCCGTGAAAGGCTTTTGGCGCGTCTGCCGGAAACACTTTCGCAGGCCGCATTCCAGCTCGACTACATCGCCGGCTTTGTCCGCAAGAACGCCGGCATGAAGCCGCAAACGGAGATCCGCGATGCTGCGTAAGGTCGCTGGCGGCGGATCGGCGCTCGCCCTCGCTTTCGTTGCGGTCGAACTGTTCGCGGTGGCGCGCATTGCGCTGTTCGCGCAGGTCCTCGCGCCGGCTTCGATGGGCGTGCTGGTCATCCTCGGCGCATGGCTCCGGCTGGTCGAAATGGCGACCGACCTTTCGATCGACCGCTTCTTGCTGCGTGAACCCGGCGGTGTTCGCCGCAAGGTCCAGAACGCGGCGCATGGTGCGTCGCTGGTCCGCGGTGCAGCCGGCTCGGCAATCATGCTGGCCTCCCTCTACCCCCTGCTCTCGATCTACGGGTTGCAGGCCCAAGCGCCGGGCTTCGTGGTTGCGGCACTCGTGCCCTTTGTCCGCGGCTTCCTGCATACCGATTACCGCCTGGCGAACCGCTTCCTGCGGCTCCGCGCCACCGTCATCGTCGAACTTGGCGCGGCGGCGGCAGGCCTTGCCATTGCAGCCTGCGGCGCGTTCATCGCACCAGGCCCGGAAGCTTTCGCCGCCTCGCTCCTGGCGCAGGCTTTCGGAGCCGTTGCGCTCTCGCATCTGCTCGCCTCGCGCAAATACGCGCTTTCCTTCGACCGGCAGGTCTCCCGCCGCATCTGGCAACTCGGCTGGCCCCTGACGATCAACGCCATGTTCCTTTACGCGGTTTTCCAGGGCGAGCGCATGCTTGTCGGCGGAATGCTCGGACTGGAGACACTGGGCACCTACGCCATCGTGGCCCAGCTCGCGCTGCTCCCGGTCATGATCAGCGGCCGCCTTGCGATCAATCTGGCAATGCCGATCCTGGCCGGCGCGCGGGGCGGCAGCCGCGCGGCGCACGGTGCGTCGGACGTCGCGGCGATCTTTGCCTCCGGCGGCCTGGTCTTCTGGGCGGCTTTCGTGCTCCTTTGCCCGCCCTTCATCGCCCTCCTTTTCGGAAAGGCATACTTGCCGCAGCCGGCAGATCTTGGCTGGATTGCCGCAGCCGCCGCGATCCGGCTGCAAAAGACCGGCCCCGCCACGGTGCTGCTCGCTGCAGGCCGCTCGCGCGAGGTCCTGGCGGGAAGCGGCGTGCGGCTCGCCGGTTTTGGCCTTGGCACCTTCACGCTGTGGTTCACGCGCGATCTCACCGCCTTCATCGCGGTCACCGCGATGAGCGAGATCGCAAGCCACGCGGCGCTTTGCCACTTCGCCAACAGGGAAATGGGCAAGGGCACGCTGGCGGTGACGGTTTCGCCCGTTCCGGTGCTGGTACTCGCATCCACCTTTGCCGCATTTCATGCCGATGCGCATTCGATGCCGGCACTCGTGGCCGCCGCCATGCTCGCGGGCCTTCTTCCGCTCGGCCGCATCGCGATGCGCCACCTTCCCTCCCGCAGCGCGCCGGTTCGCGCCCAGCTTCAAGTCAACGGGTGACGCCATGGGCTTCATGAAAACAAATCCGTCTTCGATCGAGCAAGTCGTCGAACGCCACATGTGCACCGGCTGCGGCGCATGCGCGGGCATTGCCCCGGCGCTGTTCGCCATGACCGACGTGCCTCATGCCGGACGCCGTCCGGTCCGCCTGCCCGCCATTGACGCGGCAGCCGAACGCGAAGCGCTGGCGGCATGCCCCGGCCGTGGCGCGGGCCCGCGTCCCGTGGCGCCCGTGACTGCCAAGGAAGAGCTTTGCCCGGTCGAATGGGGCAGCGTGCTGGAAATCTGGGAAGGCCATGCCGCCGATCCGGAAACCCGCTGGCGCGGCTCCAGCGGCGGTGCCGTCACGGCGCTTGCGGCATTCGCCATGGAAAGCGGTACGGCGGCCGGCGCGGTGCATGTCCGCCAGGCGCAGGACAATGCGCTCCTCAACGAATCGACCATCAGCCGCAGCGCGGCCGAACTGGTCTCGGCGGCCGGATCGCGCTATGCGCCGGCAAGCCCTTGCGACAAGCTCGATGCCATTGCGAACGCCGATGCGCCGCTTGTCTTCATCGGCAAGCCCTGCGACGTGCAGGCAGCAAGCGCCGCGGCCCGGGGCAATGCCCGCATCGCGCAGAACACCGCCCTTACCATTTCGATCTTCTGCGCCGGTGCGCCGTCGACCAACGGCACGCGCGCATTGCTGGACAGGCTGGGCGTGCCCCAAGGCGCGAAGGTCACCGGCGTCAAGTATCGCGGCGAAGGCTGGCCGGGCGAAATGTCGGCGACCTACATTGCCGCCGACGGCGCCGAATGTGCCACGCGCGGCATCAGCTACAGCGAAGGCTGGGGCCGCATCCTGCAACAGCATCGCCAGTGGCGCTGCCATGTCTGCGCCGACCACACCGGCGAATTTGCGGATATCTCCGTGGGCGATCCCTGGGACAAGCCGCGCGGCGCGGGAGAAGCGGAGGGTTCTTCGCTCATCGTCGTGCGCAGCGAACGGGGCCGTGAATTCGTACGCCGCGCCATCGATGCCGGCGCGATCAAAGCCATCCCCCGCCCGCTGACCGCCCTTGCCGATGCCCAGCCGAACCTGTCGCGCACCCGCCGCATCCTGTTCGGCCGGCTGCTTGGCCTGCGGATCGCCGGCCTTTCCGCTCCCAGCTATGCCGGCTGGCAGCTCGGCGAATTGTGGCTTCGCCGCACCGGCCTTCGCGACAAGCTTTCCTCGGTACTCGGTACGGTCAAGCGGGTGTTCCGCCGCCGCCTGTGGCAGGCTGAAGTTTCCCGGGGGTCGCGGGCGAAATGACCGTCGCGAGCTGGGATGACGATTACGTCCGCGAGGACGCGACCTCGGTCGCGCGCAAGCTCCGCCTTGCGACGCCTGCCATGTTGCTCGTCTCGCCTGTTCATCATGCCGCCAGAAACCTCGCTTTCGCTCGGAACGCTGCGGCTGTCGCCCTACCGCGTGGTGCTTCTTTTCACTGTCGTGCCGGCACTCATCCATCTGCTCTCGGGCAAGGCAGGCAAGCTGAACGGCGTCGATCTTGCGATTTTGGGCCATTCGCTGTGGTGCATCATCGCGCTGGGCGCCTATGGCGGCCCCGGCATGGCGATCGAAACCGGCGGCATCTACTTCGTCGAGGCTTTCGGCGCCTATGCGATGGGCCGCCGTTATGTGCGCAACCCGGACGATTTCTACGCGCTGGCCGTGCTGCTCGGCATCATCGTTTGCTGCCTGCTGGCGGTGGCGCTGCCCGAATCGGTCAGCCACCAGCACTTTGCCCGCGAGGCGTTCCGCGCCGTGCTCGGCGGACCCGGCCTTCCGGTCATCGAGCCGCGCTGGGGCCTGTCGCGCGCTTTCGGCACATTCGAGCATCCGATCCTGTTCGGCGTGTTCTGCTCGATGGGCTTCGCAATGGTCTATTTCGTTGCCAAGCCGCGCCTGCCCCTCGTCAAGGGCTGGATGCTGATCGGCGCGATCATCCTGGGATCCTTCGTGTCGCTTTCCGCCGGCGCCTGGCTGATGCTCGGCATGCAGATGGCACTCGCCGGATGGGACCGCGTCACGCGCGGCCTGCCGGGACGCTGGGCGATCCTCGGCATGATGTTCGTGGCCGTCCTCGTCGTCGTCTCCATGCTGTCGAACCGCAGCCCAATCAAGGTCTTCATCAGCTACGCCTCGTTCTCGGCCCAGAGTTCGTACAACCGCATCCTGATCTGGGAATACGGAACGGCGGAAGTCGGGCGCCACCCCATCTTCGGCCTCGGCCTCGGCGACTGGATCCGCGCGCCGTGGATGAGCGCAAGCATGGACAATTTCTGGCTGGTCGTTGCCGTGCGCTACGGCATGCCGGCGCTCATCCTGCTGCTCCTTGCGATCTTCATCATCATCGGCAAGTCGACCAGCCAGAAGAACGTCGACGGCGTCTGGGCGGCATGCCGCATCGCCTGGATCGTCACGATTGCCGGCATCGCACTGGCCTCGTGCACGGTGCATCTGTGGAACAACACCTTCGCGTTTTTCATGTTCCTCCTCGGCGCCGGCGCCTGGCTGACAGAGCCTGCGGCCAGCAAGCGGAACGACAGCGAGGACGAATACCAGGACGAACATCAAGACGAAGAAGACTACGGCCAGGAGGACGCCCATGCCGGCTACCGCCAATACTGAAGCACGCCCCGACCTCTCGGTCGTGATCGTCAGCTGGAACACGAGGCAGATGCTGCGCGAATGCCTTGAGAGCCTGTTCGCCAGCGGCGCGACTGCCATGCTCGAGACGTTTCGTAGTCGACAACGGCTCGACCGACGGCTCTCCTGAAATGGTCGAGGCGGATTTCCCCTCTGTCCGCCTGATCCGCAACACCGACAATCGCGGCTTTGCCGCCGCCAACAACCAGGCGATCCGGCTGGCGGGCGGCCGGCACGTGCTGCTGCTCAACTCCGACACGCTGGTGCATGAGGGCGTGATCGACGCTTCCGTGCGCTACATGGACGAGAACCCGCTTGTCGGCGTCATGGGCTGCAAGGTACTCAACGCTGACGGCACGGTGCAGACGACCTGCAGCCGTTTCCCGACGCTTGCCAATCTGGCGCTCCTGACGAGCGGCCTGTTCAAGGTGCCGTTCATACCCGGTGCGACGCCGCTACCGGATGGAAGACTGGCAGCGCGACGACGAGCGCGACGTCGAAGTCGTCTCCGGCTGCTACTTCATGGTCAGCGGCGAAGCGCTGAAGAAAGTCGGCCTGCTCGACGAAGCGTTCTTTTTCTTCGGCGAGGAAACCGACTGGTGCCGCCGCTTCCTCGAGGCCGGATATGCAGTGCGTTTCGCGCCGGTCGGCACCATCATCCACTTCGGTGGCGGCAGCAGCAAATCGCTCAATTCGCGCCGCGACCTGATGCTGAGCGAGGCGACCGTGCGCCTGCACCGCAAGCATGGCGGCATCGCCGCAGCGGCGGCGGCATGGTCCATCCTCTTCATCTTCAACTCGACCCGTTACGCCTACTGGGCGGTGCGAAGCATCGCAGAACGCCGCCCGATCGAACGCGCCGACCATTTCCGCGGCGTGGTCGCCGGCTTCCTCGGCGCATGGCCGAAGGTGTCGTCATGAGCGCGCGCCCGATCCGGCTTCTCCTGATTGCCCCCAATTGCGACGGCACCGATGTCGGCGAAGCCTTCGTCGCGCATCGCTGGGTACAGCATCTTTCGGCCGTCGCCCAAGTGACCCTGCTTACCCAGCGCCGCGCGGGACGAATACCGGCATCCGCGCAGTTGCCAGGCGTTGAAGTCATCGACTGGCCGGAACTTGCGCTGCCGAGGAGCCTTGAGCGCGTAACTGCGATGCTGAAGCCCGGCTACCCGGTCTTTGCCGCGCGCGCACGGCGGTGGATCGGCGAGACGCTGCGCTCCGGCAGGCGGTTCGACGTCATTCACCAGCTGACCCCCCTGGCGCTGCGCTACGCGACGCCGGCCCATGGCTTCGGCATACCCTATGTCGTCGGCCCGCTCGGCGGCAGCCTCGACACGCCAAAGGCATTCGCCGCCGAGTGCGGTTCGGCCCCGGTCTTTACCCGGCATCCGCGAGATCGATCGCTACCGGCTGGAGGCCGATCCCTGGCTTCGCCGCTCCTATCGCGATGCGGCCTGCGTCATCGGCGTTGCGCCCTATGTCCGCGATCTCCTGCGCACCATTCCCCTGCGCCGCTTCGAGGTCATGAGCGAACTTGGCGTCGACGAGCCGCTGCCGCCATTGCGCGAGCGCACCCCCGCGGTGGGCGAGTTGAAGCTGCTGCATGTCGCGCGCGCGGTTCGCACGAAGGGCCTGCGCGATGCGATCCGCGCCCTGGCGCTTCTGCCGGACCTGCCGGGCGTCACGCTTGCCCAGGCCGGCGGCGGCGAAGAACTCGAACTGTGCAAGGCGGAAGCCGACCGGCTTGGGCGTCGCGCACCGCGTGAATTTCCTTGGCCGCATCCCGCGCGAAGAAGTCGAAGCCCTCTACGAACAATCCGACGTGTTCCTCTTTCCAAGCTTCCGCGAGCCGAGCGGCAGCGTGGTCTTCGAGGCCATGCGGCACGCTTTGCCGGTGATCGCTGCCGACCGGGGCGGCCCCGGTCACGTCGTCGACGCGACCTGCGGCATCAAGGCAGGCGTCGAGAACCCCGACCAGTTTGCCGCGGCGCTTGCCGGGGCGATCCGCCAATGCGCGGCCGATCCGCAAAGGGTGGCCAGGCTTTCATCCGGCGCGCGAGCCCGCGCCATCGAACTGGGCAGCTGGCCCGGCAAGATGGCCTGGATGATGAACCTCTACGAAACAGTCTTGTCAGAAAACACCAAGAATGGAGCAGCAGTGAAATGATGAAAGGAAACAAAGACAGAATCCCCCGCATCCTCGCGATCAGTTCGGGCGGCGGGCACTGGATCCAGATGCTTCGCCTGCGACCGGCCTTTGCCGGAGCGAAGGTGCTTTTTGCGTCCGTTGGCGAGAGCCGCGCGCGCGAAGTCGCGCCCGCGCCCTATTGCTCCATTCCGGACGCCAATCGCGCCCAGAAGCTCAAGCTGATCTGGCTTCTCGCGAAGGTGAGCTGGCTGCTACTCCGCTTCCGCCCCGACGTCGTGGTCTCGACCGGCGCGGCGCCCGGCTATTTCGCGGTGCGCCTTGGAAGGCTGATGGGTGCGCGCACGCTCTTCCTCGACAGCATCGCCAACGCCGAGGAGCTTTCGCTTTCCGCGCACATGGCGCGGCGTCACTGCGATCTCGTCCTTACCCAATGGCCGCACCTTGCCGGCAAGGACGGACCTTTCTATTCGGGGTCAGTGCTATGAACATCTTCGTAACCGTCGGAACGCAGCTTCCTTTCGACCGCCTCGTCAAGCAGGTCGACTGGTGGGCGGGATCGAACCCCTGCAAGGTCTTCGGCCAGATAGGCCGCACGCAGATCAAGCCGCGCAACATCGAGTGGAACGACTTCCTCGACATCGAGGAAGCCAACGAGCGCATCCGCTCGGCGGACCTGCTGGTCACCCATGCCGGCATGGGCACGATCCTCACCCGCCTCGAAACCGGCAAGCCGCTGATCGTCATGCCGCGCATTGCCTCGCTGGGCGAGCACCGCAACGATCACCAACTCGCGACGGTGCGCCGCCTGGGGCACCTGCCGCTGATCACCGTTATCCGCGACGAGCGCCATATGGAGGAAGCCCTCCAGTCCTTCGAGCCCGAAGTCGATGCGCAGGGTATCGGTGCCGCGGCATCGCAAAGCCTCGTCACGGCCATCCGCCAATTCGTCCAGATCTGACCACGCCCACGGGGCGGTAACCCAAGGAACCAAGACATGCGTGGCATCATTCTCGCAGGGGGTAGCGGCACCCGCCTTTATCCCCTGACACTAGCCATCTCCAAGCAATTGCTGCCGGTCTACGACAAGCCGATGATCTATTATCCGCTGTCGGTGCTGATGCTTGCCGGGATCAAGGAAATCCTGATCATCTCGACGCCGCACGACCTGCCACACTTCAGGCAGATGCTCGGCGACGGTTCTGCCTTCGGCATCGAACTTTCCTATGCCGAACAGCCGAACCCGGGCGGCCTCGCACAGGCTTTCCTGATCGGCGAGGAATTCCTCGACGGCGGTCCGGCGGCGCTGGTGCTGGGCGACAACATCTTCCACGGCGATCGGCTGAAGCAGAAATGCCAGGCGGCAGCCGCACGTACCAGTGGGGCGACCGTGTTCGCCTATCACGTCGCCGACCCCGAACGTTACGGCGTTGCGTCATTCGACGAGACCGGACGGGCGACATCGATCGAGGAAAAGCCGGCGTCGCCGAAGTCGAACTGGGCCGTGACGGGTCTTTATTTCTACGACAGCGACGTCGTCGACATCGCAAAGTCGATCCGCCCATCGCCGCGCGGCGAACTCGAAATCACCGACATCAACCGTGCCTATCTGGAGCGGGGCGATTTGCAGGTGGAGCGCATCGGCCGCGGCTTTGCCTGGCTTGATACCGGCACTCATGACAGCCTCCAGGACGCCGGCTCCTTCATCCGCACCATCGAAACGCGCACCGGCGTGAAGGTTTGCTGCCCCGAGGAAATCGCCTTCAACAACGGCTACATCAATGCCGAGGCGATGATGAAGCGGGCCGACATGCTCGGCAAGACCGACTACGCGGCATATCTGCGCCGGGTCGCGCATGAAGGAGCGATCCAGTGAAGATCAATTCGCTTGGAATGGGTGTCGTCGAGGTCGTACCGCAACGCCATGGCGACGAGCGCGGTTTCTTCGCCGAAACATGGCACGCCGATCGCTTCGCCGCGGCCGGGATTCCGGGGACTGGACGCAGGACAACCAGTCCCGTTCGGCCGAAGCAGGCGTGCTCCGCGGCCTCCACCTGCAGCTCGAACCCCACGCGCAGGACAAGCTCATCCGCGTCCTCTCTGGTTCGATATTCGACGTTGCCGTAGATGTCCGGCCGGGTTCGCCGACTTTTGGACGCTGGGTCTCTTGCATTCTTTCCGCAGAGCGATTCAACCAGCTTTACGTGCCGCGCGGATTTGCGCATGGCTTCCTGACACTGGAACCGGGCGTTGAAGTTCTCTACAAGGTCAACCGGCCGTGGTCGCCGCAATCGGAGCGCTCCATTCGCTGGAATGACCCTGCGCTCGGGATAAAGTGGCCGCTCGCCGTCGGCCAGAAACCGCGCCTGTCGCAAAAGGATGCCGACGCGCCCCTGCTGGCGCAAGTTTTCGCCCAAGGGGCAAGAGAGGAGATTATCGCATGAAGGTCATGGTAACGGGCGGCTGCGGCTTCATCGGCTCGGCGGTTTGCCGCCATCTGGTCGCCGATCTCGGGCACAGCGTCGTCAATGTCGACAAGATGACCTATGCGGCGAGCGAGGGCTCGACCGCCGCGATTGCGGACAGCGCCGAACTACCGCCACTACAGGCTCGACATTTGCGACCGCGACGCGATGCTGCAATTGATGCGCGACGAGGCGGTGGACGCAGTCATGCACCTTGCCGCCGAAAGCCATGTCGACCGCTCGATCGATGCGCCGGCAGCCTTCATCGAAACCAACATCGTCGGCACCTTCGCGCTGCTGCAGGCCGCGCGCGCTATGGCACCAGGAAATGCCGCAAGAGCGGCGTGCCGATTTCCGCTTTCACCATGTGTCGACCGACGAGGTCTATGGCGACCTGCCGCTGGACGAGGGCCTCTTCACCGAGGAGACGCCCTATGCGCCGTCTTCACCCTACGCCGCATCCAAGGCAGCCTCCGACCACCTCGCGATGGCCTGGCACCACACCTACGGCCTGCCCGTGGTGATGTCGAACTGCTCCAACAACTACGGACCGTTCCATTTCCCGGAGAAGCTTATTCCGCTGATGATCCTCAACGCGCATGGAAGGCAAGCCGCTGCCGGTCTACGGCAAGGGCGAAAATGTCCGCGACTGGCTGCATGTCGAAGACCATGCGCGGGCGCTGGCACTGGTGCTGACCAAGGGCAAACCCGGCGAAAGCTACAATGTCGGCGGGCGCAACGAGCGCTCGAACATCGAGGTCGTGCATGCCATTGCCGATACGCTGGACGAACTGATGCCGCTCCAAAGCGGTTCGCGCCGCGCGCTGATAACGCATGTCGCCGACCGCCCGGGCCACGATCTGCGCTACGCAATCGACGCCACCAAGATCGAAACCGAACTCGGCTGGCGCGCAAACGAAACCTTCGAAACCGGGCTTCGCAAGACCATCGTCTGGTACATGGAAAACGAAGCGTGGTGGCGGCCTTTGCGCGAAGCGCGTTACAGCGGCCAGCGCCTGGGGACGATAGCCGCTTGATCACGATCGCGGTCACGGGCAAGGCCGGGCAGGTCGCGACCGGCGCTTGCCGAACGCGGCACGCTGCACGGCGGCTTCAAGGTGATCCTGCTCGGCAGGCCGGAAATGGACCTTTCCGCGCCCGCGACCGTCGAGGCGGCGATCAATGCTGCAAAGCCGGACCTTGTCGTCAACGCGGCCGCTTATACCGCGGTCGACAAGGCAGAATCCGAAGAAGCCGCGGCGTTCGCCGTCAACCGCGATGGCGCCGCATCGGTCGCAAGGGCCGCAAAGGCCGCCGGCGCGGGGCTGATCCACATCTCGACGGACTATGTCTATTCCGGCGACAATTCGCGGCCGTGGCGCGAAAGCGATCCGGTTGGCCCGCTCAATGCCTATGGCCGCTCCAAGCTCGCCGGAGAGATCGCGGTTCGCGAGGCGCATGACCGCGCTATGATCATGCGCACCGCCTGGGTTTACAGCCCTTTCGGCGCCAACTTCGTCAAGACCATGTTGCGCGTCGGCCGCGAGCGCGATCTTCTGCGCGTCGTCGACGACCAGCACGGCAATCCTACCGGCGCATTCGACATTGCCGATGCAGTTCTGGCGATGGCCCACCAAGCCGTTTCCGGAGAACAGGGCGGCACCTATCATTTCTGCGGCAAGGGCAGCACGAGCTGGTTCGGCTTTGCGGCCGAAATCTTCACGCAGGCCGCTGCCCTTGGCGGTCCTTCACCGCATCTGGAGGCGATTTCGACCGACCAGTATCCGACGCCCGCACGAAGGCCGGTCAATTCGCGCCTCGACACCACGGCGTTCGAAACCCGCTTCGGCCACCCTCCGCGGGAATGGCAGGCCTCGCTCGGCGAAACCCTGGCAAGGTTGCTTGGCTGACCGCGTCCTTGCGCGCGATGGACTGTTGCCTTTTGAAGCGTGTATTCAAACGAACGAACTTCAACCGATTCGGATCCGTGATGCGCAAACTCACAGCAGTCCTCGCGGCAGCGATCCTTGCCGCCTGCAACAGCACCGCCATTGAAGAAACCCTTGGCTCGGGCGCCGGGCTGGCGGTGACGGGCATCATTCCGTGCAGCCGCGATGCGCAGAACACGAGTTGCCAGTTCGCCGTCAATCGCGAGGGCGACAACGCGCAGGTGACGGTGAGTTGGCCGGGCGGCGAGAAACGGGTGATCTACTTCGAGAACGGCAATGCGATCCGTGCCGACGCTGCTGCGGTCTTTTCGACGGAAAGAAAGGCCGGCTCATCGATCGTGCG
This sequence comes from uncultured Alphaproteobacteria bacterium, assembly GCA_963846345.1. Classification (GTDB taxonomy): domain Bacteria; phylum Pseudomonadota; class Alphaproteobacteria; order Rhizobiales; family Rhizobiaceae; genus BOKV01. Next base: position 749,023 of record CAWJVP010000004.1, on the reverse strand, counting down.
GATCGGCAGCGAGCGCTACGAAATTCCCGACGCCTCGGTTTCCGGCTAGCCGCGTTCGCGCGTCGCGGTAAAATTGATCTGCGGCCAGTTCCGCTTGACGAAGTCGAGTTCCCAATCGCCCTTGGCAAAATAGACATTGTTGCCGTTTCGATCGAGCGAGATCGACGATTTCTCCGAATTCGACGAACGCCTTCAGCTTCTCCTTGTCGTCGCATCCGATCCAGCGGGCGCGCGTATAGGGCGAAGGCTCCAGCGCGATCTCCACATTGTATTCGGCGGCGGCGCGCGAACGCAGCACGTCGAACTGCAGCGGCCCGACCGCACCGACATACCAGGACGAGCCGAGTACCGGGCGAAACGCCTGGATGACGCCCTCTTCCGACAGATCGTCCATCGCCTTGGAGAGTTGCTTCATGCGCGAGGCATCGGTGATGCGGATGCGCTGGATGATTTCCGGCGCAAAGTTGGGAATGCCGGTGACGATCCGGTTGCTGCCTTCCGTCAGCGTGTCGCCGACGCTGAGCGTTCCGTGGTTCGGAATGCCGACAATGTCTCCTGCCACGGCCTCTTCCGCCAGTTCGCGTTCGCGCGCGAAGAAGAACATCGGGTTCGGTATCTTCAATTCCCGCCCGCTGCGCACGTTCTTGAGCTTCATGCCGCGCGTGAAGCGGCCCGAGCACACGCGCACGAAGGCGATCCGGTCGCGATGGTTCGGGTCCATGTTGGCCTGGACCTTGAAAACGAAGGCCGTGACTTCCGGGTCGGCCGGGTCGATCGGCGCGGGGATGGCCGGCTGGAACAGCGGCGGCGGGGCGTGTTCGGCCAGCGCATCGAGCAATTGCCGCACGCCGACATTGCGCAGTGCCGAGCCGAAAAGCACCGGCGTCTGGTAGCCCTCGCGGTAGGCTTCGCGATCGAAGGCCGGCAAGGCAGACTGCGCCAGTTCCAGCGCCTCGGACGCGGCGCGAAGGCCCTCGTCCTGGCGGCCGGGTTCGGGAAGCGGCGAAGATTCGCCATTCGGCTGGATGAGCTGCCCGCCGGCGATGTCGATGACGCCCTGGAAAGCCGTCCCCATGCCGACAGGCCACGACAGCGGCGCAGCGTCGAGTTGCAGCCGCTCCATGATCTCGTCCAGCACCACCAGCGGCTCGTGGCCTTCGCGGTCGACCTTGTTGACGAAGGTCATGATCGGAATGTTGCGGCTGCGGCAAACCTCGAAAAGCTTCCAGGTCTGGTCCTCGATGCCCTTGGCGGCGTCGATGACCATGATCGCCGAATCGACCGCCGTCAGCGTGCGGAAAGTGTCCTCGCTGAAATCGGCGTGGCCGGGCGTGTCGAGCAGGTTGAGCGACAGGCCCAGATGCTCGAACGTCATCACCGAGCTGGAAATGGAAATGCCGCGCTTCTGCTCGATCTCCATCCAGTCCGAGCGGGTGCGCCGGTTGTCGCCGCGCGCGCGCACCTCGCCCGCAAGGCGGATCGAGCCGCTTTGCAGCAGCAGCTTTTCGGTAAGCGTCGTCTTGCCGGCATCAGGGTGGGAGATGATGGCGAATGTGCGCCGCGTTTTCCACGAAGCGGCGGGCGCGGCTCCGCCCCTGGGAGCTTCCGCCATACCGGTGATGTCGTTCATGGCGCGAAACCTCCTCGGCAAATGCGCCGGAAAGGCAACGCAGCGCGGTGTCGAATTAGGCTGTCCGGGCCGTCATTACAAGCGCCAAGGCGGCGCGCAAGTTCACAGGATCGGCCTGCCGCCGGTAACCGGCACGATGGCGCCCGACATGTAGCTGCCTTCGCGCGAGGCCAGCAGCACATAGGCGCCGGCAAGTTCGGCAGGCTGGCCGGGCCTGCCCAACGGCGTGTTCTTTCCGAAATCCTTTACCCGGTGCGCCATTGTGGAAGGTATCAGCGGCGTCCAGATCGGCCCCGGCGCCACGGCATTGACCCTTATGCCCTTCTTGCCGAGAAGCTGCGCCAGTCCTGCGGTGAAATTTGCCACCGCCCCCTTCGTCGTTGCGTAGCACAAGAGGTCCGGCGAGGGATCGTCGGAATTGATCGATGCGGTATTGATGATCGAGCCGCCCTCCCGCATGTGCGGCAGCGCGGCCTTGCACAGGAAGAAATGGCTGTAGATGTTGGTCCGGAAGGTTAGATCGATCTCAGCCTCGGTCAGCTCCGAAATGTCCTTGATCGTCTGCTGGTGGGCGGCATTGTTGACGACAACGTCGATGCGGCCGAATTCCTCCATGGCGCGCTCGACAACCTCGCGGCAGAATGCTTCCTTCCCGACATCGCCGGGCATCAGCACCGCCTTTCGGCCTGCTTTTTCCACCCAGTTCGCCGTATCCTTCGCGTCCTCGTGCTCGCTGAGATAGGCAATGAGCACATCCGCACCCTCGCGTGCATAGGCGATGGCGACGGCACGGCCGATGCCTGAATCGCCGCCGGTGATGATCGCGGCCATTCCCTCCAGCCTGCCGCTGCCGCGATAGCTTTCCTCGCCATGGTCGGGGCGCGGGTCCATCTGGTCGGTATAGCCGGGAACTTCCTGCGCCTGCTCAGGCAAGGGCGGTTTCAGTTTGCTGTCGCTGCTGCCGGTCATGCTGGCCTCCATTGCGTTCGGGAAACCGCCGCATGCATGAAAGGTTCCGGAAATTGGCTTGGAACAGCCTTGGACGCCGGTGGTTATGGGCACCGGGCGGTATGCCCCGAACCTGAACCTCCCAAGGAGTTACCGATGTACAAGATCCTGACAGCAAGCGCCCTTGCACTGTTCGCCACCACCGCAATGGCGCAGGACACCGTCGTTTTCGACGACAACCAGCGGATGATCTTCATGGACGAAGCCGGCGCAATGCGGCCCGAAGCTGACGCGCGTACCCGCTTCATGGCGCTGCCTGCCGACCAGCAGACCGCAATCCGCACACGCTGCGACGAGTGGCGCAACGTGGCCCCGCAGGGCAGCTCGGACCTTACCGACACGAGCCAGAACCAGATGCCCAATCCGGCGCCGGGCGCGATCATGCGCAACTCCTGCACCTACGTGCAGAACTTCTGACAGCCCGAACAATGGCAGCCCGGCGCGAGCCGGGCTGCTGTACTTTTCTCCGGACAGCCCCTAATTTCGCGCACCGTTCGCGAACAGGTTGGCAATGTCAGGCACAGATCCCGCAATTTCCGTTCCGCGCGTCGCCTGCATCGGCGAAGCGATGATCGAGCTGTCGATGACCGGCGGCTCGTCGGCCAATATCGGCTATGCCGGCGATACCCTCAACACCGCGATCTATCTCAAGCGGGCGACAGGCCCGTCAGCCAGCGTCTCCTACGTGACGGTGCTCGGCAACGACCCTTTCTCGGCACGGATGCGGGCCATGATCGAGGCAGAAGCAATCGATACGGGGCGTATCGGCACCTCCCAAGATCGCCTGCCGGGCATATACGCGATCTCGGTCAACGATGGCGGCGAACGCAGTTTCCATTATTGGCGCGAAAATTCAGCGGCCCGCACGCTGTTCCAGCCAGGCAGCGGTACAAACCTTGATATGCTCGACGAATTCGACGTCGTCTATTTCTCCGGCATCACCCTGGCCATCCTGCCGCAGCAAACGCGTGCCGCCTTCCTTGGGTATCTGGCGCAATGGCGAGGCAAGGCAGGCCGGCGCGTCGCTTTCGATTCCAACTACCGCCCGCGTCTGTGGTGCGGAGCGGACGAAGCGCGCGAGTGGATCGGCCGGGCCTGGGAGATTGCCGATATCGCGCTTCCATCGATTGACGATGAGTTGGCGCTTTTCGGCGATGCGGGCGAAGTGGAAGTGATCACCCGCATCGGCGGCGCGTCACATGGCATTGGCGCATTGAAACGCGGCTCGCTCGGACCACTGCCGATTGGCGCCGAGGTGGAGCAGGTCGATTATCCTCCCGTTTCCACCGTTGTTGACACCACCGCCGCAGGCGACAGCTTCAATGGCGGCTTTATTGGCGCGCTGCTTCGCGGCAAGACGATCGCCGCTGCAATGGCGGACGGACATGCCTTTGCGGCGACCGTCATCGGCCACCGCGGCGCGATCATTCCGGCAGCCGAAATGCCGGCGATCTGACCGTGATCACACCTTGGAAAACCGGTAGGTGGTATGCTGCCGGTAAGTCTCGCCGGGCCGCAGTACCGCTTGCGGAAAATGCCGGTGATTCGGCGAATCGGGCCAGATTTGCGGCTCCATGCAGAATCCCGCAAACGCCTTGTAGGGCTTGCCCGTGAGGCCTGGCTCGGCAGTATCCAGCTTGTGTCCCGCGTAAAATTGCAGCCCCGGCTCCGTGGTCGCCACTTCCATGGTGACGCCTGAGCGCGGCGAGCGCACCCGCGCGCAATTCTTGATCGGCCCGCGCCGGTCCGACGATGCAGTAGTTCTGGTCGTGGACGATCTTGGGCGGACCATCCGGCCCCAACACCCGCATCGTGCGAAAATCGCGTTCGGTGCCGGCAACCAGCCCGATTTCGCCAGTGGGAATGAGCTCGTCGTCCAGCTTCACCCACGCCTCTGCGTCGATCTCGAACGCATGCCCCAAAACGTCATCGCCGCCATCAAGGTTGAAATAGCTGTGATGGGCCAGATTGACGAGCGTCGGGCGCATCGGTCACGGCGCGGTATTCGATCGACAACACGCCGTCGCCCGGCAGCGAGAAAACCGCCTCGTAGCGGCATGTGCCGGGAAACCCCATGTTTCCGTCGGGTTCCGTCAGTTCGAGCGTCGCCGTGTCTGCGGACACTTCGGTGAAGCGCCAGTTGCGCTTGGCAATGCCGTTCGATCCGCCGTGCAGGCAGTGCTTGCCAAGAAAATTGCGGTCCAATTGATGGCTGTTCCCGTCGAGGGTAAACCGGCCCTGGCTGATCCGGTTGGCGTATCGCCCGGCCGTGGTGCCGAGATAGAAATTGTTGTCGCGATACGGCTCGAAGTCAGGATAACCGAGCACCAGCGGCGGCTCATGGCCGGCAAGCCGCAGGTCCTGTACGACAATGCCCCAGCTCAGGAGGTTGAGCGTCAGTCCGCCGCCCGTCAGTGTTACCCGCTCGACCGGCGAGCCGTCGGGTGCTGTGCCGAAATTCTCGCGCGTGGCCATGGCAGTCTCTCCCTCAACGCGACCAGATCGTCAGCGTGATGTTTGCCGCCCGATCAAGCACAACCGGTTCGCCCGGCGCAAGGCCGGCGGCAGCGAGCTGCGCTTCTGCCGTTCCGGGAGTGGAAAAGACTCTCCGCCCGCCGGGCAATGTCACGTCATGCGCCCGCGTCAGGTGAAACACGTCCAGCTTCTCCCGCAGGAAATAGTCGAAAGCCGCCTGCCCGCCGGGCACCCCAACCTTGCCGCCCTGCGGCAACAAGCCGTTCCAGCATCTCGGCGAGCGGCACCTTTTCGGGGTTCCACCAGTGCGCGTCGTCCCGCGCCTCCAGCCCGTTCACGCCGCGCGACATCACCACGCGCCGGCGCTTTGCGTTGTTGGGCGCGGAAAGGTGCGACTGCCGGCCAAGGACCGTTAGCGCGCAGCTATCCAGTTCGCGCTGGAAATACAGCCAGTCTGCCTCGTTCATCAGCGCTTTCGGCATGGCGCCTTGCGCATCGGCAATACAATCATCCTGCGAAAGGATGGCGTAGAGGTGGACCGGCCAGTCGGTCATAGCGGTGTTCACGCTTGCCCTGTCAGGCGATTGCGAAGATCGCTTCGACCTCGACACAGGCATTGAGCGGCAGCGAGGCCACGCCCACCGAAGTGCGGGCATGCTGGCCTTTTTCGCCCAGTACTTCCGCCATCAGGTCGGACGCGCCGTTGACCACCTTGGGATGGTCGGCGAACTCCGGCGTCGCGGCAATGAACGCGCCAAGCCGCACGCAGCGCCGGACCTTTTCAAGATCGCCGCCACAGGCGGAATTGACCTGCGCCAAAAGGTTGATCGCGCAGATGCGGGCCGCGGCCGCGGCTTCCTCGACGCTTACGTTCTCGCCGAGGCGGCCGGTCTTGAACACCTTGCCATCGACGAAAGGCAACTGGCCGGAAACGAAGACGAGATCGCCCTCGCGCACGAAGCCGACATAGCTGGCCACCGGCTTGGGCGGCTCGGGCAGCACGATGCCCAGCTTCTGCAAGCCGGCTTCCGATTGCGGACATGAATTCCTCCCGGTCAGTAGTAGAGCGACACCGAGTGCCTGGCCTCTGCAAAGAAGAGCCAGCGTTCCGCGAGAAGTCCCGCGATCACGCTGGCGAAAGCGAGGCTGAGGAATAGGACGGGAAGGCCGGCAAGGGCAAGGGCGAGAAACGCCGCGGCAGCCACAAAGCCTGCTCCGCCCGCGACGAGGCGCAGCGCCCTTGCATGCTTGCGCCCGATCCGGTGCACCATCTCCTTCGTCAGGTAGTTCTCGCCCGTGTGCGGGCGCTCCAGCAGCCGCGCCTTGCCGATGCCGCCAAGGCCGGTCGCCGTTCCCGTGTCGCTGCCGGGCATGAAGTCGGATGCATTCGCGCGCCGCCACCAGGCGAGCTTGATGAGCCACGCGACCACAAGCACACCGGCCGCGAGCGCAATGGTTCGCGCCGAGCGGTCGGTGCCGATTGCCGCGGCGAGCGGCATGGCGCTGGCGAGCGCAAAGCCGAGATAGCTGAGCGGCGTCAGCACGCTGTGCCATTGGCGGACGGTCTTGAGGCTCGCATAGATCATGCCGGTGGATATGACCGTCAAGAGCGCAAGCACGGCGACAGCGACCCCCAGCGGCATAACCCTTTGTCCCGTCGCCATCCAGTAAAGGCCGTAGGCGGCGAACAGCGCAAGCGTTGCCACGGCCAGCACGCCCTCTCGCGAAAGCCACGACGACCGCCACTGGCTGAAGGCGCGCCAGGCCCTTTCGGGATGGCCCAGATGAAAGGTCGAGGCAAGAAGGCCCGCCACGGCCAGCCCGCCCGCCAGCGCACAGGCCAGGAAGGCGGCAAGCGGCCCCTCATGCATCGGCCAGCCAAGGCCGATCAGCGCGATGAGGCCGAAGCCCGCGCCCGAAGTGACCGTGAAGAAGATGACTGAAACGGCCGGATGCATCAGCCCAGCCTTTCCAGAGCACGATCGAGCCAGCCAAGGAAACCGGGCACCGCCTCGGGCATGGTCTCGCTTGCGGCTTTCGCCTTCGGCCGCGGCGGCAGGTACTTGTTGACCGGGCGTGTTCCCATTTCCGGCATCAGGTCGATGCCGCCGCGCTCGGCGACCAGCATCGACACCGCCGACTGCGGATCGGCCAGGTCGCCATAATGGCGGGCATTGGCCGGGCAGGTGCGAACGCAGGAAGGCACGCGGTCGATTTCTGGAATGTTCTCGTTGTAGATCCGGTCGACGCAAAGCGTGCATTTCTTCATCACGTTCGCGACCGGATCCATTTCGCGCGCACCGTAGGGGCAGGCCCAGGCGCAAAGTCCGCAGCCGATGCACATCGATCTCATCGACCAGCACGATGCCGTCCTCGCTGCGCTTGTAGGAAGCGCCGGTCGGGCAAACAGTGACGCATGGCGCGTTGTCGCAATGCAGGCAGGATTTCGGGAAATGGACGATTTGCGCCGGCGCATCCGGCGGCGTGACCTCGAAGGTGTGGACGCGGTTGAGCCAAGCCCCGGACGGATGACTCGCCATAGGCGTCCGTGTCGGCAAGCGGCGCGCCATAGCCGCCGGTGTTCCATTCCTTGCAGGCGACGACGCAGGCATGGCACCCGACGCAGATGTCGAGATCGATGACCAGACCGAGCTTCTTTTCGGTGTGGCGCGGGAGCGATGTCATGGCTGCCACTCCGCACCCCAGGCGACCGCGCCGTCCTTGTGCCTTACCGGATTTTGCTGCGCGGGAAACTGCGGAGAACTGGCGGTCGGTTGCACGGCGGCTTTCTCGATCCGCACCTTGAGGTCGAACCATGCCGCCTGTCCGGTGACCGGATCGGAATTGGACCAGCGCAAGCCGTCGCCCTTTGGGCGGCAGCAACTCGTGAAATGAGGTGGTTGAGCAGGAAGCCCTTGCGGGCTTCCGGCGCGTCCGGCGACAAGGTCCAGGCGCCGCTGCGCTTGCCGATCGCGTTCCAGGTCCAAAGCGTCTTTGCATTGACCGCTTCCATCCGCTTGACGGGCACGCAGATACGGCCATGCGGCGAAATGATGTCGGCGAAATCGCCATCCGAAAGACCCGCTGCGTCGCAGATCGCTGCCGGGAACGAACAGGGCGTTTTCGCCGTGGATCTGCCGCAGCCAGGCATTCTGCGATCCCCATGAATGGTACATCGCCGCCGGGCGCTGCGTGATCGCGTGAAGCGGATAATCCGCGCCTGACACCGCTTCGCCTTCGAAGGGCGGGTACCAATAGGGCAGCGGATCGAAGCACCGGCGGATGCGCTCGCGATGGCTGTCCGGCGGATGCGGCTCCAGCTTTCCTTCAGCGGCAAGCTGAAACTTGCGCAGCGGCTCCAGATAAAGCTGGAAGATGTTCTCGAACGGCTTGTCCTGAAGGCCGCGCGATATGGCCCAGTCCTGCCAATGGCGCGTTGGCGTGCTTGAAATACGCGGCTTTCGCCGGAACGTGGTCGCGAAAGAATCCGCCGTTTTCGATATAGCGCTGCAACTGGTCCGGATTGGGCTCGCCGCGTCCGGTCTTCGAACCGTCGGCGCCGCGCCAGCCGCCGAGCGGGCCGACGCCCGGCCGTCTTTCGTGGTTGACGAGATAATCGGCATAGTCGCGGTATTTCGCGCTGCCGTCCTCCTTGACCATGGCCGGAAGGCCCAGCCGCGCGCCAAGGTCGAGCAGTACCGACTGGAACCCACGGACATCGCGGTCCGGCTCCAGCACCGGCCAGCGGATGGCATCGCACATCGCATCGGGTTCGCTGATCGGCCGGTCGAGCAGCGACATCGCATCGTGCCGCTCCAGATAGGTCGTGTCGGGAAGCACGAGATCGGCGAAGGCCACCATCTCGGAAGCATAGGCGTCGCTGTAGATGATCTTCGGTATGACGTGATTGCCGTCCTCGTCCTTGTCGGCGAGCATTTGCATGACCGCCGATGTGTTCATCGACGAGTTCCACGCCATGTTCGCCATGTAGAGGAACAACACGTCGATGCCGTAGGGATCGCGCGCATGGGCATTCGCGATCACCATGTGCATGAGGCCGTGGGACGACATCGGCGCATCCCAGGAAAACGCCTTGTCGATGCCGTATCGGCGTGACGCCGTCGCTTTCGAGCAGCAAATGCTCGGGCCCTTCCGGAAATCCCAGATGCGGTCCCGGCAGCGGCTCGCCGCATTGCGGGTTGCGACCATGCGGCTTTGGCTGTGCCGCGACCGGTCGCGGATAGGGCGGCTTGAAGCGGTAGCCGCCGGGGCGAATCGATCGAGCCGATCAGGATCTGCAGAAGGTGCAGCGCCCGGGCGCTCTGGAAGCCGTTGGAATGCGCCGATATTCCGCGCATGGCATGAAACGAGACCGGCCTGCCGATCATGCGCTCGTGGCGCTCGCCGTTCATGTCCGTCCAGGGCTGTTCGATCGTCACGATCTCTTCGAAGGCCGCATGCGCGATCTGCGCTGCGATGGAACGTGTCTGTTCCGCCGATACCCCGGTCGTCGTTGCGGTCGCCTCGGGCGCGTAGTGCGCATCAAGATACTTGCGTGCGAGCAGTTCGAAGACCGGCACCGCTTCGCGTCCGTCGGCCAGCTTGAATCGTCCCTTCAAGGCCGGCTTGACGCCCCTGTCGCGGCGGCCGGACACGGTCCCGTTGCGCCGGTCGGCGACGAGCTCGTTGCCGTCCGCGTCGCGGGCGAAGAGGCCGTGATCTGCGCTGGTCAGGTCGTCGATTACCAGCCAGGCCGCAGTTGGTGTAGCGGATGAGATAGTCGAGATCGACATGGCCCGCCTTCAAAAGTTCATGGACGATCGACAGCAGGAAAAGCCCGTCGGTGCCCGGCGTGATGCCAACCCACTCGTCCGCGACGGCATTGTAGCCGGTGCGCACCGGATTGACGGCGACGGTCCTGACGCCGCGCGCTTTGAGCCGCGAGAGGCCGAGCTTTATCGGATTTGAATCGTGATCCTCGGCGACGCCGAAGAGCATGAAAAGTTCGGTTTTCTCCCAGTCGGGCGCGCCAAATTCCCAGAACGCGCCGCCGATAGGTGTAGATGCCCGCCGCAGCCATGTTGACCGAGCAGAAGCCGCCATGCGCGGCAAAATTCGGCGTTCCGAACTGTTGCGCCCACCAGCCGGTCAGCGACTGGCTCTGGTCGCGCCCGGTGAAGAAGGCGAGTTTTTTCGGATCGCTCCTGCGAATGTCGGATAGCCACTCGCTCGCGAGTGAAAGCGCTTCCTCCCACTCGATCTCGCGAAACTTGCCTTCGCCGCGTTCGCCTGTTCGCAGCAATGGCTTGCGCAGCTTCGCCGGCGATTACTGCTGCATGATGCCGGCAGAACCCTTGGCGCACAGGACGCCGCGATTGATCGGGTGGTCGCGGTTGCCTTCGATGTAGCGGAGCTTGCCGTCGCGGATATGTACGTTGATCCCGCAGCGGCAGGCGCACATGTAGCACGTGGTCTTGCGGATTTCGTCCGATACGTGGGGCGAAACATCGACGCGCGCCTTGGCGGTTATCGCGTTTGCTGGCATTCCCTCCCCCCGTCCTCCCGGTGCTCGGAAAGTTATATTCAATTATGCGTATGTTTGAAAGCGGCTACTTTCCCCTGAATTCGGGCTTTCGCTTTGCAAGGAAGGCGGCAACGCCATTGCGGAAATCTTCGCTGGCGATGAGGTCCTGCTGCAACTGCGCTTCCAGCGATATTGCGTCTTCGAGTTGCAGCCGGCCTGCCTGCCTGAGCGCCCGCTTCGCAGCCGCCTGCGCCAGCGGCGCGCCGTCGCAAAGGCGCAGCGCCCACTCCCTGGCTGCCGCGCTCGCATCACCTTTGGGGACGACCTTGTTGACCAGGCCGTATTCCAGGCATTGCGAGGCCGGAATCTTGCGCCCTTCGATTACCGTTTCCATCGCCTTCTTGTGGCCCATGGCCTGCAGCAACTGCCAGGTAGCGCCGCCATCGGGCACCAGCCCTATGGCCGCGAAGGCAAGGTAGATGTTTGCATCTTCCTCCATCACGGCCAGGTCGCAGGCCATGGCAAGCGCGCCGCCAATGCCCGCCGCGGATCCGTGAATGGCGGCCATCCAGAGCTTTTGGCCATAGGCGATCGCCGTCAGGAACGGCTTGTACTCGTTCTCGATCTGCAAGGTGATCGACTGCGGCATGCCCTCGGTGAGGTCGGCGCCGGCGCAAAAGCCGGGTCCGGAGCCTTTCAAGATGACGATGCGGACTTGCGGATCGGCATTGAGCGCCTCGACGGCGTCGAGTAGCTCCGCCCGCATCGCGGCATTGAACGCGTTGAAAACGGCCGGCCGGTCGAGGGTCACGGTTGCGAGCGGACCTTCGCGTTCGACGGTCAACGTATCCAATTGCGTTGTCAAAGTACGGCTCCCTCGGCCCGCAGCGCGGCTATGTCGGCGTCAGAGTATCCGCAGTCCGACAGGATATCACTGCAATTCGCGCCCGGCTCCGGCGACGTTTGCGGTAATTTCCGATCACCCGTCGAAAATCGCGGAGCGGGCGCGGCCTGCACCACGCCGCTCGCGCTCGAAATATGTGCCGCGCGCAACATTGTGGCTGTGTTTTGCCGCCTCTGAAAAATCCAGCACCGGCGCGACGCAGGCATCCGTGCCTTCGAAGGCCGCCGCCCATTCATCGCGTGTGCGGGTCCGGAAAGCGGCATCAAGTTCCGCTGCGAGTTCCGGCCATCGTTGCCTGTCCATCTGCGCATTGCGCCAGGCCGGGTCGAGGCCGGTCCCTTCAAGCAGCAGCGCGAAGAATTGCGGCTCCAGCGCCCCCACCGCGACGAACTTCCCGTCCGAGGTGCCATAGCAGCGGTAGAACGGCGCTCCGCCGTCGAGAAGGTTGTCGCCGCGGCGTCCCGTCCACAGGTCCGAGCCGATCATCGAGTGGATGAGGCCCATCATGGCCGGAACGCCGTCGACCATCGCGGCGTCGACCACCTGCCCGGCGCCCGAACTTGCGCGCTCGATCAAGGCGGCCAATATGCCGGTGACAAGCATCATCGATCCGCCGCCATAGTCGGCAACGAGATTGAGCGGCGGCACGGGCGGGCGGCCGGGCTCGCCCATGGCATGAAGCGCGCCGGTAATCGCAAGGTAGGTGATGTCGTGGCCGGCGCTGTGCGAAAGCGGCCCTTCCTGCCCCCAACCCGTCATGCGCCCGTAGACGATGCGCGGGTTCGCGGCCATCAGTTCGCGTGGCCCAAGGCCCAGCCGCTCCATCACGCCCGGCCTGTAGCCCTCGATCAGCACGTCGGATTTGCCGGCAAGCCGCAGAACGATCTCGCGCCCGAGGCTGACTTGAGATCGAGGCATATGGAAAGCTTGCCGCGACGGTTCACCGTGCCGGTGAAATCCTGGCGCGCATTGCGCTCGATGAGGATCACCCTTGCGCCGAGATCGGCAAGCATCTGGCCGGCGAAGGGGCACGGCCCCAGCCCGGCCATTTCGATCACGGTGATTGCGGCAAGCGGACCCAACGGGCGCTTACGGAAGACGGATCGCGCCGTCGATCCGCACCGTCTCGCCGTTCATGTAGGCGCTTTCCACCAGCACCCGCGCCAAGGCGCCGTATTCCGACGGACGGCCCAGCCGCTTTGGAAAATTCACCTGCGCCGAAAGCGACTTCACCACTTCATCGCCCAGCCCCTCGAAGAGCGGCGTATGGAACAGGCCGGGCGCGATGGTGCAAACCCTGACGCCGTACCAGGCAAGATCGCGCGAGATCGGCAGCGTCATGCCGACAATTCCGCCCTTGGAAGCCGAATACGCCGCCTGGCCCTTTTGTCCGTCATAGGCCGCGACCGATGCCGTGTTGATGACGACGCCGCGCTCGCCCTCGGAATTGGGCTCGTTGTTGCACATGCGCTCGACCGCAAGGCGCAGCGTGTTGAACGTGCCGATGAGATTGACGTCGATGACCTTCTTGAAGAGGTCGAAATTGTGCGGGCCTTCCTTGCCCATGGTCTTTGCCGCGACGCCGATTCCGGCGCAATTGACGCAGACATTGACCTTGCCGAAAGCGGCAACCGCGGCATCGAGCCCGGCCTTGACGCTGTCCTCGCTGGTCACGTCGACCCGCTGGAAGATCACGTTGGCGCCCAGTTCCTGCGCCAGCTTCTCGCCCTTGGTGGCGTTCATGTCGAATATGGCGACCTTCGCGCCGCCTGCGGCGAAATCGCGAACCGTCGCTTCTCCCAATCCGGAGGCGCCGCCCGTTACCACTGCCACTGCATCACTGATCTTCATCGCGCCGCTCCGTGCACTGCATCATTGAAAAGGGGTGGCGCGCACGCCACCCCAACGCTTCATGGAAGGCTTACTTCGTGGAAGTGACCGTCTTCCACGAACCGCCCTCGATCACCGAGACATAGATGTCATCGGCGGCGAGGTGGTCGCCGGGGCCCATCTTTACCTTGTTGCCCGCGATCACGTCTTCGAACTCAAGCGATTCCATGCCCTTCTGGAAGCTGGCGCCATCGAGGTCCTTGCCCGCTGCCTCAAGCGCGCGGACCATGATCTCGGAAGCCGAACGGCCAAGCAGCGCGCCGGTGCCCGGAAGATCCTTCTCGCCGCTCGCTGCCTGGTAGGCCGCGATCCAGGCGGCAACCGTCGGATCGTCCTTGCGCGCTTCCAGGTCCTGCCAGCCGGCAGCCGCATAGAAGCCTTCGGTGATGCCGCCCGGCACCTTCGCGATTGCCGTGTGGAAGGACGCGGAGGAGCCGAGGAACTTCATGTTGGCGTAGCCGAGCTTCTTGGCCGTTCCCAGCACCGTGATCGTCTGCTTGATGCCGAGCGCCACCGTGACGAGATCGCATCCGGCTTCGTTCAGCTTCTGCAGGGCGCCCGCAAAGTCGGCGTCGTCCGGCTTGTGCGTGGACTCGACCCCGTATTTCAGGCCCGATTCCTTCGACTGGTCGATCGCCGCCTGGTGGATCTCCTCGCCGAAATCGGTCGGCAGGAACATGGCGCAAACGGTTGTCGATCCCTGGTTGTCCTTCATCCAGCGGATCGCGGCGCGCACCGCGTCATAGTAGGACGCTGTTCCCGCATAGTGCAGGTCGAGCGGCTCCTGCAGCATCTGACGCGCTGCCGTCAGCGGCGACACGTTCGGAATGCCTGCCGGATCCTGGATCTTGAATGCCGCCAGGTTGTGCGGCGTGCCGAGCGACATCAGCATCGCGAACACCTTGTCGGAATTGACCAGCTTGTTGGCAAGCTGCGGCACTTTCGACGGATTGTAGCCGTGATCCTCGACGATATAGGTGAGCTTGCGGCCATTGATGCCGCCCTTGGCGTTCACTTCCTCGAAGTGTTGCTGGATGGCCTTCACGGCGGGAACCGAGAAGCCGGCGAAGATGCCCGAAAGGTCGTGCATGCCGCCGATCTTGATCTCGGTGTCGGATACGCCCTGTGTTTGCGCGAGCGCCGGCGTGGCGATCAGCGCAGCCGTCAAGGCGGCGGTCAGGTAGAGTGCCTTCATGGTTTCCTCCCTTTTGGCACGCCGGCAGTGCCGGCCATGTGATGTACGACTTTCCCTCTCACGCGGCCTGCGAGTACATCGAATCGATCAGGCCGGCATGTTTTTGTTCCACGAAGCTCCGCTTCAGTTTCATCGTGGGCGTCAGTTCCTCGTCTTCCGCGGTCAGAAGCACGTTGATCAGGCGAAAATCCTTGATCTGTTCAACGCGGGCAAACTGTTTGTTGACCTTGGCCACCTCCTCGCCGATCAGCGACACCACCTCCGGCGCGGCGCACAGCGAGGCGAAATCCCCGAACGGGATGCGCCTTGTCCTGCGCGAAGTTTTCGACATTCTCCTGGTCGATCATGATCAGGCAGGTAAGGTATTTGCGCTTGTCGCCAATGACAACGGCATCCGAGATGTATGGCGAAAACTTTAGCGCGCTTTCGATTTCGGCCGGCGTGATGTTCTTGCCGCCCGCCGTGATGATGATGTCCTTGATGCGCCCGGTGATGGTGAAGAAGCCCTGGTTGTCGACCTTGCCGACATCGCCCGTCTTCAGCCAGCCATCGGACGTGATCGTCTCCGCCGTCTTTTCGGGATTGTTCCAGTATCCCTTGAACACATGCGGCCCGCGGATCAGGATTTCGCTGTCCGGCGCGATCTTCATTTGCGAGCCGGGCACGGTCACGCCGATGCTGCCGACCTTGTTGCGGCCGGGATGGTTGACGGAAGCGACGCCCGAGCATTCGGTCTGGCCGAAGCCCTCGTAGAGCGGTATTCCGATCGCCCAGAACCAGCGCAGCAGTTCGGGCGATATCGGTGCCGCACCCGTCGTTCCGCGCCGCAGCCGGTCCATGCCGATCATCCGGCGCAGATTGGCGAGCACCAGGAAATCCCACACGCGCCACTGCAGCTCGATTGCCCGCCGGCGCCTTCCCGCCCTCGATGATCGCATCCGCGCGCTTCAGGCCGCAGGCAACCGCCCGGTCGAGCGCCCAGCCGCCAAGCGGCGTCGCTTCCTTGCGCATGATCTGCAGCCGCGAAAAGACCTTCTCCCAAAGCCGCGGCACGGCGGTGAACGCGTGCGGCGAGACCTCGCGCAGATTGTCGAACACGGTCTCCGGGCTTTCGGCGAAGTTGATCGTGCTTCCCGATCCGAGCTGCGTTTCCACGGAGAACAGCCGCTCCAGAACGTGGCAAAGCGGCAGGAAGCACAATTGCTCGTCGCTTTCCAGCGATGGCAGCACCGAATGCACCGCGTTGAGCTGGTAGATCACATTGGCATGGGTGATCATTGCGCCCTTTCGGCTTGCCGGTCGTGCCCGAGGTGTAGATCAGCATCGCGCACGTCATCGGGCCTGGCCTTGGCGATCTCCTCCTCGAACAGGCCGGGGCGCGATTGCGCCGCCTTCCTGCCCATCTCGTAGAGATCGTCGAGGAAGATCACCTTCTCGTCGCGGAAATCGCGCAATCCCTCGCGGTCGAGCACGATGACCTTGACGAGGCCCGGCATGGCGTCGCGCGCCTCAAGGATACTTGTCGAGCTGCTCGTCATTTTCCACGACCAGGAAACGCGAGCGCGAATCGTTGACCAGATAGGCGAGCTGGGCCGCCGAGTCGGTCGTGTAGACGCCGGACGGTATGGCTCCCGCGCAGATCGCCGCCATGTCGAAGTAGAACCATTCCTTGTTGTCTTCCGACAGGATGGAGAGCGTGTCGCCGCGCTTCAGTCCAAGCTCGATGAGGCCGAGCGCGATCCATTGCGCACGCTCGTAATAGTCGGACCAGCTGTGCGACTTCCAGATGCCGTGGTCCTTCTCGCGGTGCGCCGTGCGTGCGCCATACCGCCGGCATTGATGGCTGAACAGCTTGGCCATCGTGTCGCAGCCCAGCCAGGTGCCGAATTCGACCGCGGGGCCGCTGCCCTGCCCGTCGAAGGGAACGCTTGCCATGTTCATCGCGCACCTCCTTTCAGCCCGTATGGTTTCGGCTTCATCTTTCCTAGCGCCATGTCTTGCGGCGCTTCCAGCGCTTCTGCCCGCGTTGCGTCTCGCCTTGAACGCCGAGATAGAATTCCTGGATATCCTCCGATTCCAGCAATTGCTCGGCGCTGCCGCCCATGACGATGCGCCCGATCTCCATCACATAGCCGTAATGTGCGGTCTCCAGCGCCACCTTGGCATTCTGCTCGACCAGCATCATCGTGACGCCCTGCTCGGCGTTCAACCGCCGGATGATACCGAAAATCTCCTGCACCAGGATCGGCGACAGGCCGAGCGACGGCTCGTCGAGCAGCAGCACCTTTGGCCGCGCCATCAGCCCGCGCCCGATCGCCAGCATCTGCTGCTGGCCGCCCGAAAGGTACCGGCCTGCTGGTTCGCGCCGTTCCTTCAGGATCGGGAAATAGCCGAACACCATTTCGAGGTCGGCCGCCGATCCGGTCGTCCGAGCGGGTGTATGCGCCCATGCGAAGGTTTTCCTCGACCGTCAGGAACGGGAACACCTCGCGCCCCTCGGGAACATGCGCGATACCGCATGCGCACGATCTTGTCCGGCTCGATGCCCTGGATCTCCGCGCCGTTGAGGAGGATCTTGCCCTTTTCCGGATCCATGACGCCGGAAATCGTCTTCAGCAGCGTCGTCTTGCCCGCGCCGTTGGCGCCCAGGATCGTGACGATCTGCCCGTCATGCACCTCCAGCGAAACGCCGCGGATCGCCATCACCGCGCCGTAGAAGGTCTCGACATTGCGCACTTCCAGGACCGGGCGGCTCGGCAGCCTTGGCTTTGTCGCCGGAAAGCGCCTGCGCTTGGCTCATGCCGCCGCCCCCATGCCCGAGATAGGCCTCGATCACCTTGGGATGCGACTGCACCTCGGCCGGCGTTCCGATCGCAATCGGCTTGCCGTCGGCCATGGCCAGAACCCGCGTCGAAACCTGGCTGACGAGCTTCATGTCGTGCTCGACCATCAGGACGGTGAGGCCCATGTCCTTCTGCATGTCCTCGATCCAGTAGGCGACATCCTGCGTTTCCTCGACCGAAAGGCCCGAAGCCGGTTCGTCGAGCAGCAACAGCTTGGGTCCGCAGGCCAGCGCCCGCCCTATCTCCACGATCTTGCGCACGCCGTAGGGCAGGCCGGCGATCATCTTGTCGCGATAGGCCTGCAGGTCGAGGAACTCGATCACCTCCTCCACTGCCGCGCGATGCTCGCGCTCCTCGTGCCGCACCCAAGGCATGAAGAGAAGGTTCGAACACGACATTCGACTTGCGGACGCGAATGCCGCCCGACCAGCAGGTTCTGCAACACGGTCGAATGGTCGAACAACTCGATGTTCTGGAAGGTCCGCGCGATGCCCATGGCGGATGATCTCGTGCGGCTGCGCATTCGTGATGTCGTGCCCGTCGAAGATCATCGTACCGGTGGTGCAATCGTAGAAGCGCGAGATCAGGTTGAAGATGGTCGACTTGCCGGCCCCGTTCGGCCCGACGATGGTGAATACCTCGCCCTCTTCGACGGTGAACGACACGCCGTCCACGGCCTTGACGCCGCCGAAATGCTTGGAAAGGTTTTCGGCAACGAACAGGCTCACCGCATCCGCTCCGTCTTCAGATAGCTCTTCTGGCGGCGGAACATGTCGCGCCGCGCCAGCGGGAAAAGCTGGAACCAGGCCCGGGTCTTCAGCCAGCGCCCGTTGATGCCCAGCGGCTCGATGATGATGATGGCGATCAGCACGGCAGCGAAGATGCCGGTGTCGAGGCCGGGGATTGCATTGTTGGTGATCGCCCTGCCGGATCGCGGTAATGAACTGCGGCAGGTAGACGTAGACGGCTGCGCCGAAGAACGCGCCGTGGATCGAACCCATGCCGCCGACCACGATCATCAGCAGCATCTGGATCGACACGATTATGAGGAAGGTCTCGTAGTTGAACGAGCCGATGTAATGCGCCATCAGCGCACCGGCGAGGCCGGTCACGAAGCAGGAGAGGAAGAAGGCCAGCGTCTTGGTGCGGGCGACATTGATGCCCATGGCCTTGGCCGAGACTTCCGAATCGCGGATGGCGAGGAAGGAGCGGCCCGGTCGCCGAGCGCAGCAGGTTCGCGTAGCCAAGGTGACGATCACACGTGACCGCCGAGGCAAAGCCAGTAGAAGGCGGACGGATCGGCATAGCGGTCGATCTCGAGCCGAACAGGTTGACCGGCCCGACCGAGGTTCCGCTTACCCCGCCGGTCACCGGCTCGAGAAGGACGATCACGTCCTCGGCGACGATGCCGATCGCCAGCGTTGCGATGGCAAGATAGATGCCGCTCATGCGCAGCGCCGGAATGGCGATGAGTGCGCCGACGATGCCCGCGAACAGCCCCGAAAGCGGCAGGGAAATCAGGAACGGTACGCCGTGGTTGTCTAGCCAGGCTTCCATGTAGGCGCCGCAGGCGAGGAACGCGGCATGGCCGAGGCTTGGCCTGCCCGGTATGGCCCGCCAGCACCATCAGGCCCATGCCGGCAATCGCCCAGATCAGCATGTGAGGCAAGTCGCCCAGCCGGAACGGATCGAGCGACGAAGGGCAGCGCGATCGCAGCGATCAGCAGCAGCCCGTACCAGAAGACCTGGCGGCGATCCTCGAAGAGGTTGATGTCGTCGTCATAGCTGGTCTTCTGGTGAATGCGCACGGGCCTCAGACCTTCTTGCTCTGGATCTGCGCAAAGAGCCCGTTCGGGCCGCAGCACCAGCACGACCAGCATCACCGCATAGGGTGCGATCTGGCTGTATCCCGGACGCGATGTAGCGGCCGGCGAAAGGCTCGACGAGGCCGACGATGAGCCCGCCCGCCAGCGCGCCCGGCAGGCTGCCGAAGCCGCCGATGACTGCCGCCGCAAACGCCTTGATGCCGAGCAGGCCGAGATTGGGATCGATCGACCCGCGCGCGGCGAACAGCACGCCGGCGATTGTCGCGATGCCGCCCGACAATGCCCAGACGAGGCCGTGCACCCGCTTGACCGGCACGCCCATGTAGTAGGCCGCAAGCTGGTTCTGCGACGAGGCCTGCATGGCCATTCCAAGCTTGGTGCGGGCGAAGAAGAGGTAGAGCGCCAGCGTCAGCGCAATCGTCACGCCGATCACGAAGACCTCGTCGACGCCAATGGCAAGGCCTGCGAACTGGACATTCTGGCCGGCGAAGGGCGTCTCAAGCGAAAGCGGCTCGTATCCCCAGATGAACCCGGCGAAAAAGCGCAGCACGAAGCCGATGGCGATGGTCAGGATGACGATGGCGAACTGCGGCTGGCCGAACAGCCTGCGGATCACGAGGGCTTCCATGCAGATAGCCGACCACCGCCATGACCATGACGGCAAGGCACACGCCCACCCAGAAATTCATGCCCCAATAGGCGGTATTGACGAATTGCAGCGTGACGAACGCGCCGAGCATCATCATGTCGCCCTGGGCGAAATTGACTGATTCGGTTGCCTTGTAGATCAGCACGAAACCGAGCGCGACAAGGCCATAAATGCAACCGCCGGCGATGCCCCCGAGCACAAGCTGGGCAATTTCCAAAGTCTTCCTCCCGCGCTCCTCCAGCGCACCCTCAGGTAAGCAACAAGCGGCAACGCGCGCAAGCGAAATCTGCCCGCATGCCGGTACAGCCCGGCCTCATCCATTGGACCTGCAATTCCTGCAATCCGTGGAAGTGGTAGCGGTCGGCATAACGCGGATTTGAAGCGAGCCTGAGGCCGGGCAACCGGCTGAACAGCACCTTCATCGCCTCGGCCATTTCGATGCGCGCCAGCGGCGCACCGATGCAGAAATGAATCCCCGCGCCAAAGCCGACCTGCGCCTGCCCCGCCGCGGACGAAATCGAGGCGGTCGGGATAGGCATAGCGCCGCCCGTCCCGGTTCGCCGAACCCAGCAACAGGGCGACGGACTGGCCCTTTCGCAATGGCACGCCGGCAAATTCGAGGTCTTCCAGCACGAAGCGCGAGAAGACATGCAGCGGCGGGTCGAAGCGCAGGAGTTCGTCGGCGCCGGCATTGCCCCGGTCCGGATCGTCGAACAGGCCCGTGGCCGGCCCGCCCCATTCCAGCAACGCCTTCACCCCGTTGCCGATGCCGTGCACCGTCGCCTCGTGGCCGGCATTGAGCAGCAGGATCGCGGTGGTGACGAGTTCGTCGGGGGTGAGTTTCTCGCCCGCCTCCTCCGCTTCCAGAAGGCGTGTAATGAGATCGTCGCGCGGATCGCCGCGGCGCGCATCGGCAAAGCTGCGGATATAGGCGGAAAATTCCTGCGTGGCGCGGACCGCCTCGTCCTCGATCGCGCGGGTCCGGTTGAACTGGTACATCGCCACCATCTTGTGCGACCAGTCGAGCAGACGGTCGCTCATCTCCACCGGCACGCCGAGCAGTTCGGCGATCACGATGACCGGTATCTTCTCGGCAAAGGCAGGCAACAGATCGACCTGCCGCTGCGTCTCGAAGCCGTCGATCAGTTCATGGGCGAGCGAACTTATTCGTGGCCGCAATCTTTCGATGTGCCGCGACAGGAACGCGCGGTTGACCAGCGAGCGCAGGCGGGTATGCGCCGGCGGCTCCCGCTCCAGCAGCGAGCGCGATTCGAATGCATAGAAAGGTTCAAGATGCGCCGGAATGGGCGCAAGGCCCGCCTCCTCGCGGCTCATGATGTGGGTTATTTCCCGGCCGAACCGCCGGTCGCGCAGGATGGCGTTGACCTCGGCAAAACCGGGAAAGGCGGTGAAGCCGTATTCCTCCCACACGAAGGCCGGCCCGAGCTCGCGCATCCGCGCATAGTGGGGATAGGGATCGTTGAAAAAGGCCGGATCGTCCGGCCGGACGCTGTACCTGGGTAGTTGCATGGCGTGCCACTGGCTGGCTTGGGTCAATGCCCGCCCGACAGTGCCGGGCCGCAGGCGCTGGCCGCAGCATGGCACAAATGGTCGACAAAGGAACGTGCCGAGGAGCGCTGGAAGTGGATGGCGAAGCGTCCCGCCTGCGCATCCTCGCAGGCCATGACCGCCAGCATTCCCTCAAAAGGAGCGCGGGCTGCGCTTCCTGCCGGAAAGGACGCCGGATGCAGGTCGATGCCAACGAGTTTTTCGAGCACGGCCCGCGAACGCGCGCCCTCCACGACGATACCGATCCAGCCGTCGGTCTGGTCCGTCAGCCATGCCGCAGACTTCCAGCGCGGCGGGATAATCCCTGCCCGCCGGTCAGGAAGAACTGACGCTCTCCGGCCCAAAGCAAACGGAAACCGCCAGCTTCCGCAAACCGTCCGGCATCAGGCGCGGCCAAGCCGAGATGTTTGTCGACTGCCTTGGCGAAAGCCGCCTCGCCGCCGCGCGATACCGAGCCCCACCAGACGCGCTGCCCGGTGATTTCGCGGGCGTCGAAGCCCTCCCACTTGCCCTCGAAGCCGTGGTCGTGGTTGAGGCCCGTCCTGGCCTTGAGCGCGAAGCTTTCTTGTGTGTCAGGCACGCAGGCGCTCCCCTTGCGGATCGTGGAAATGCGGCGAAACGATCTCGACCTCGATATCGGTGCCGCGGACCTGGTCGACGGCGCGCACCCGCTCGCCATGGCGTTGCGGGCCATTGCGAATGAAGCCGAGGCCGATGGAATGGCCAAGCAGCGGCGAGTGGCAGACAGACGTCATCCAGCCCTCGTCATTGGCCGTGACCGCCGGCTTGCCGAGTCCGATGAAATGCGCACCGGCCGTCAATGCCGAGTTGGGATCGACCGGCCGGAAACCGGCCAGCACCATGCGGTCCGGCTCGACCAGGGCGGGCCGCTGCGACATCGCCTTGCCGATGCAATCCTTCTTCGGCGATACCATCTTGCCAAGCCCGACATCGGCCGCCGTCACCTGGCCGGTAAGTTCGTTGCCGGTGAGGTGACCCTTCTCGATGCGCAGCACGTTGAGAGCCTCGAGACCGTACGGCGTGATCGCGAACTCGCTGCCTGCGGCCATGATCGCCCGAACCAGCAAATCGCCGTAGGCGGCAGAGACCGCAATTTCATAGGCAAGTTCGCCAGAGAACGAGATGCGGAAGAGCCGCGCCGGAACGCCGCCGCAAATGCTGATCTCGCCGCAGGCCATGTAGCCGAAGGCCTCGTTCGAGATGTCGTGTTCCTTGTCGACGAGCTTCAAAAGCACGTCGCGCGAGCGCGGCCCGGCGATCGAGAACTGCGCCCAACGGTCCGTGATCGAAACCATGTGCACGTCAAGCTCGGGCCAGTGCACTTGCGAGCAATAGTCGACATGCTGCATGACCAGCCCGGCATTGGCCGTCGTCGTGGTGATGACGAAATGGTTTTCGCCGAGCCTCGCGACGGTGCCGTCATCCATGACGAAGCCGTCCTCGCGCAGCATCAAGCCGTAGCGCACCTTGCCCACTGCGAGCGTCGACATGGTGTTGGTGTAGATGCGGTCGAGGAAAAGCGCCGGCGTCGCGGCCCTTCACGTCGATCTTGCCGAGCGTCGAAACATCGGCGACGCCGACGGAATTGCGGACCGCGAGCGCCTCGCGGTCGCAGCTCTGGCGCCAGTTGGTCTCGCCCTTGGCCGTGTACCATTCGGCGCGCAGCCAAAGCCCCGCCTCGGTGAAGGATGCGCCGTTCTCCTTCGCCCAGTCATGCGAGGGCGTCAGGCGGAAGGGCCGGTATTCGCGGCCCATCGCGCGGCCGGTGAAAGCGGAGATCGCCACCGGCGTGTAGGGCGGGCGGAAGATCGTCGTACCCGTCTGCGCTATGGTCTTGCCGGTCAGTTCGGCCATCACCGCGAGTGCCGGCACGTTGGACGTCTTGCCCTGGTCGGTCGCCATGCCGAGCGTCGTATAGCGTTTCATGTGCTCGACGGAACGGAAGCCCTCCTCGCGCGACTGCACGACATCCTTGACGGTGACGTCGTTCTGGAAGTCGAGCCAGGCACGTCCCTTCGAATTCGCCGACATGCCACAGCGGCGAGATGCCGTAGGCCGCGTCCTCGCTGTCGGGCACCGCCGAGCGGCCTTCCTTGATGCCGAGTTCGGCCAGCGCCTTCGCCGCCGCCTCGCCGCCCTGCACAAGCGCCGAATGGGTGGAGAAAGCCCCGTTCGCCGCGCCTGCCACCAGCATCCCCGGCGGCAAATCGCCGGGCACGAAAGCGGCAATGGTATCGTTCCAGACCGGCTGGCTGCGACGATGGCAGGTAAGGTGCACCGCCGGGTTCCAGCCGCCCGACACGGCGAGGCAATCGGCCTCCAGCGTCACCTGCTTGCCATTGGCGTTGAGGATGGTGACCGCCTCGAGTTCGCGCCCGCCTTTGGCGTTGACGATTTTCGCCCGGCTGAACACCGGCACGTCGCCTGCCATTTCGCGCAGTGCCGATATCTCTTCGGCGGGCCGGCTGTCGACAACGGCTTCGACCGCGCAGCCTGCGGCGATGAGGTCGCGCGCCGTGCGCCAGCCGTCATTGTTGCAGGTGAAGACGACGGTCGATTTGCCCGGCGAAACGCTCCAGCGGTTGACATAGGCACGCACCGCGCCCGCGAGCATGACGCCAGGCCTGTCATTGTTGGCGAACGCGATCGGGCGCTCTATCGCGCCTGCCGCGAGAATTGCGCGCTTCGCCACGATCCGCCAAAGGATCTGGCGCGGCAGATGGCTTGGCGCCGAAGCCATGTGGTCGGTGACTTTTTCCAGCGCCGCATAAGTGCCGCTGTCGTAGGAAGCGAACACCGTCGTGCGCGGCAGCAAGCGCACATTGGCCATGGCGGACAGTTCCGCCACCGCGTGTTGCGCCCACTGAGCCGCCGGCGTGCGGGCGATTTCCATCGCTTCGGCGTTCAGCCTGCCACCGAAAGCGAAATCCTCGTCCGCCAGCACGACGCGCGCGCCGCTGCGCGCCGCCGTCAGCGCCGCCTGCAGGCCCGCCGGCCCCGAGCCGATGACGAGGATGTCGCAGAACGCCGTCGCCTTCTCGTACGGGTCCGGATCCGCTTCGCCGGAAAGCCGGCCGAGCCCCGCCGCGCGCCGGATGATCGGCTCGTAGACCTTCTCCCAGAACTTCGCCGGCCACATGAATGTCTTGTAGTAGAAACCCGCGCCGATGAAGGGCGACAGCCAGTCGTTCACCGCCATCAGGTCGAAGGCGAGCGAGGGAAACCGGTTCTGGCTGGTGGCTTCAAGCCCGTCGTAAAGTTCGGCGACCGTGGCGCGCGTGTTCGGGTCTCGCCGTGCGCCCTTGCCGATCTCCACCAGCGCATTCGGCTCTTCCGGCCCCGCCGAGAGAATGCCGCGCGGCCGGTGATACTTGAACGAGCGGCCCGTGAGTCGCACGCCGTTTGCAAGCAGCGCCGAAGCGAGCGTGTCGCCGGCAAGGCCGTCGAGGCGCTTGCCGTCGAAGGTGAAGGACATCGCCCGCGTGCGGTCGATGAGGCCGCCGGTGGAAAGCCGCTGGCTCATGCGCCCGCTCCGTTTGCCGCCTTGGCCGCGGTGAATTCACTGGCAAGCTGCGCGCCGCGCACTTCATGCGTCACGGTGTTGCGCTCGACCACGATCCAGGAGCGGCAGCCGCCCTCATGGTACCAGTGTTCGCGGTGCCAGCCCGCAGGATTGGAGCGCAGGTAGACGAATTCGTAGAAGGCGCGATGCGCATCCGGCGCATCCGGGTTGGGCCGGGTCACCGTCGCATCGCCCCGATAGACGAACTCGCTGTGGTCTCTCTCGCCGCAATTTGGGCAGGGAAGGCGCATCGTTCGTCCTCAGTGCAGGTTTGGCTGGGCGCCGCTGCCCAATTCGTCGAGCAGACGGCCGGTCTCGAAACGGTCGAGGCGCAAGGCGGTGGCAACCTTGTGCGGCTCGTCGCGGGCGATGAGATGGGCAAAGCAGAAGCCGGATGCCGGCGTTGCCTTGAAGCCGCCATAGCACCAGCCGCAATTGAGGTAGAGGCCTTCGACCGGCGTCTTGTCGATGATCGGCGATCCGTCCATCGACATGTCCATGACGCCGCCCCACGAGCGCAGCACGCGCGCCCGGCCGATCGCCGGCATGATCGCCATCCCCGCCTCGCAGACATGCTCGACCATCGGCAAATTGCCGCGCTGGGCATAGGAATTGTAGCCGTCGAGACTGCCGCCGAAGACCAGCCCGCCCTTGTCCGACTGGCTGATGTAGAAATGGCCGAACGCCCAGGTGATGACCATGTCGATCATCGGCTTCAGGCCCTCGGTGACGAAAGCCTGAAGCACATGGCTTTCGATCGGAAGGCGCAGGCCGGCCCTGTCCATCACGCGGGTCGTGTTGCCTGCGGCGGCGACGCCGACCTTCTTGGCGCGGATGGGGCCCCGGGTGGTTTCAACGCCGGTCACGCGGCCATTCTCGATACGGAACCCGGTAACCTCGCAATTCTGGATGATGTCGACGCCACGGCTGTCCGCACCGCGGGCATAGCCCCAGGCGACAGCATCGTGCCGCGCCGTGCCCCCGCGCCGCTGCAGCAGGCCTCCGCGCACGGGGAAGCGGCCGTTGTCGAAATCGAGATAGGGAATCAGCTTGCGCAATTGCGCATTGTCGAGAAGTTCCGAATCCACCCCTTCGAGCT
Source organism: uncultured Alphaproteobacteria bacterium (assembly GCA_963846345.1). Classification (GTDB taxonomy): domain Bacteria; phylum Pseudomonadota; class Alphaproteobacteria; order Rhizobiales; family Rhizobiaceae; genus BOKV01. The sequence continues at coordinate 722,828 of CAWJVP010000004.1, read as the reverse complement.
GCATCGCATTGCCGCGCCGCGCCGAAGCATCGCGCAGGCTGTCTGAGTGGAAAAGGTTGATGACACCGCGCTGCGACATCATCGCATTGTAGTTGAAGTCCTGCTCCAGCCCTTCCCAGAGCTTCATCGACAATTCGTAGAAGGACTCGTTGCCGGGCAGCAGATAGTTCGACCGGACAATTGTCGTGTTGCGGCCGACATTGCCGGAACCCAGATACCCTTTCTCCAGCACCGCGATGTTGCGCAGCCCGAATTCCTTGGCCAGGTAGTATGCAGTAGCCAGTCCGTGCCCGCCGCCGCCGATGATGACGATGTCGTATTCGGCCTTCGGCTCGGGCTCGCGCCAGACCGGCTTCCAGCCCTTGTTGCCCGTCAGGCCTTCCTTGAGAATGCGCAAGGCGGAATAGTGCATCTGGAGAATTGCCCCCGTGGCAAGTGGACCGGCGGACAGCCGCTGCTTTGTCTTGCAGCATAGCTGCGGCGCGCGTCAATCGCCTCGCGGGAAACGGCAGCCAAACGCAATGATTGCGACCGCCGGCGTCCGAACGTCTAGCGCCGCAGGATCGCCTTCAGCACGTCGCGCACGCCGATCGCGCCGATGAACTTGTTTTCGGCGTCGAACACCGCGACGGGAGCGGTTTGCGAACTGTGGATCGCCAGCATCACCGCCTTGAGCTGGGTTCCAGGCGTCGCCCAGTAGACCGCATTGGCGGCATCGCCCGCCTTCTCGGCTTCCTCGCAGGCAACCCAGTCGATCGGCTTGCCATTGCGCTCCGCGGCCAGCACCTTCTGGTCCTTGCCGACGCGAAAGCGCGTTGTCTTGCGCCGGTCGAGCCACACCCAGTCGTCCTTGTCCGGCTCGAGGTCGCGCCGGTCGCGCATCACGTTCCAGGCCGTGAGCACGCTGAGCGGGTTCACATTGGCGATGAAGTCGCGCACATAGTCATTGGCCGGGCGCAGCACGATGTCTTCCGGCGTGCCGCTCTGCACGATCCGCCCGCCTTCCATGATCGTGATGCGGTTGCCGATCTTTAGCGCCTCCTCAAGGTCGTGGCTGACGAAGAGGATGGTCTTGCGCAACACGCTTCTGCCATTCGAGCAGCGCATCCTGCAGCTTGGTGCGGATCAGCGGGTCGAGCGCGGAAAACGGCTCGTCCATCAACAGGATCGGCGCTTCCGTGGCGAAGGCACGGGCAAGGCCGACGCGCTGCTGCATGCCGCCGGAAAGTTCGTGGACGAACTTTTCCGACCATTGCGACAGGTCGACAAGCTTCAACTGCCGGTCGACCTTTTCGCGCCGTTCGGCTGTGCTCATGCCGGCAAGTTCGAGGCCCAGCCCGACATTCTCGCGCACCGTGCGCCAGGGCAGCAGCCCGAATTGCTGGAACACCATGGCGACGGTGCCCTGCCGCACCTGCCGCAGCAGTTCCGGCTTGCAGGTGACTACATCGACCATGCCGTCCTTGTGGCGAACCAGCACCGAACCGCGCGCAACCTTGTTGAGGCCGTTGACGGCCCGCAGCAGCGTAGACTTGCCCGAGCCCGAAAGGCCCATCAGCACGCTGATTTCGCCTTCCTCTACGGCGAGGCTCGCATCTGCCGCGCCGAGCACCGTGCCAGTCTTGGCAAGGATCTCGTTGCGGGTGCCGCCCGCATCGATCATTTTCAGTGCCTCGGCAGTATTCTCGCCGAAGACGATGTCAACTTGCTTGAACTCGACGGCGACGCTCATGACGATGCCCCCGTGCGTATGCGGCTCATCCGGTCGAGAATGATCGCGAGCACCACGATCGCGAACCCGGCTTCAAGGCCAAGCGGTATGTTGACCGTGTTGAGCGCGCGCACCACCGGCTTGCCAAGCCCGTTGGCGCCGATCAGCGCGGCGATCACCACCATCGACAGCGACAGCATGATGCACTGCGTCAGGCCCGCCATGATCGTTGGAAGCGCGGAAGGAAGTTCGATTTTCCAAAGCAGCTGGCGCGGCGTCGCGCCAAAGGCAAGTCCGGCCTCGATCATGGGCTTGGGAACGGAGCGGATGCCCAGATAGGTGAGCCGCACCGGCGTCGGCGCGGCGAAGATGACGGTCACGATAAGTCCCGGCGCGAGGCCGAGGCCGAACAGGATCAGCACCGGGATGAGATAGACGAAGGTCGGCAGCGTCTGCATCAGGTCGAGAATCGGCTGGATGATCCGCCAGGCGCGTTCATTGTGGCCGCACCAGATGCCGATCGGAACGCCGATGGCCATGGACGCGGCTGCCGCGCCGACGACGAGAACCAGTGTCTCGACCGTCTCCTTCCAAAGTCCCTGGTTGAGGATGAACAGCAGCCCGATGGCTACGCCGACCGCCAGTTTCCAGCTTTTCTGCAGCCACCAGGCGAGAAGCGCCATCAGCGCTATGACGACAAGCGGCGGAATCGCGAGCATCCCGCCAATCATGGCGTCGAGCACGATCTTCATCGTCTCGGCCAGGAAATCGAAGAACCACTCGAAATTGTCGGTCAGGAGCTGGAAGAAATCCTTCCCCCAGCGTCCCACCGGGATCTTGTTCTGGCCGACCAGTGCGGAAACCGGATCCATCCCCCTCCCCCGGGTTCAATTGAAAAGGCCCCGCGCGGTGCGCGGGGCCTTCGATCACATGCCAAGCGCCGCCTTGACTGCCGCGGCCGCATCGCCGCCGTCCATGGTCGTCACGCCCGCCAGCCACGGCCCGACCGCGTCGGGATTGGCCTTGAGCCATTCGCTGGCGGCAACCTTCGGGTCCTTGCCGTCATTGAGGATGGCGCCCATGATCTCGTTTTCCATCTTCAGCGAGAAGACCATGTTCGAGAGCAGCTTGCCCGCGTTCGGGCATTCGCTGGTGTAGCCTGCCCGAACGTTGGTGTGGACGGTCGCGCCGCCGAAATTCGGGCCGAACACGTCATCGCCGCCGGAAAGGTAAGCCATCTCGACATTGGCGTTCATCGGGTGCGGTTCCCAGCCGAGGAACACGACATGCTCCTTGTTGCCGGCTGCCTTCTGCACGGCCGAAAGCATGCCCGCTTCCGAGCTTTCCACCAGTTCGAATTCCTTGAGGCCGAACTTGTCGCCGGAGATCATGTCGAGGATCAGCCGGTTGCCGTCATTGCCCGCCTCGATGCCGTAGATCTTGCCGTCGAGCTGGTCCTTGAACTTGGCGATGTCCGCGAAGTCCTTGAGCCCTGCCTCATGCGTGTGTTTCGGCACCGCCAGGGTGTATTTCGCGCCTTCGAGGTTGGTGACGATCGTCTCGACCGACTTGTCTTCGAGGAACGGCTTGATGTCGGCTTCCATGGTCGGCATCCAGTTGCCGAGGAATACGTCGATGTCCTTGTTCTTGAGCGACTGGTAGGTCACCGGAACCGAGAGCACCTGCACTTCCGGCGCATATCCAAGTGCCTCCAGGATGACCGAAGCCGTTGCCGTCGTTGCCGTGATGTCGGTCCAGCCCACATCCGAAAAGCGAACCGCCTTGCACGATTCCGGCTCTGCCGCGAAAGCCGGCGCGGCCGAAAGGATTGCCGCAGCAAAAAGCGGCGCGGTGAGATAGTTGAATTTCATTGCGTTCTCCTCTTGATGCGGGCGCCTTTGCGGCGTCCCCCGGCCTTCGCGGCCGGCGCGGACTTCCATTTTCAGCATTTCGCCCATTTACCCGCAAGGGAATAATCCTTATTTTGATTGACCAGTCAATCAAGCGAAGCGCGGCATGCGAAAATCGGATGTTACATCGGAGCGGCGTCAGTCGCTGATCGACGCCGCGATCCTGACCATCGGCGAGCAGGGTTCGCTCGACGTGACCGTTCGCGAAATCGCCAACCGGGCAGGCATGTCGACGGCGCTCGCCTTCCATTATTTCGGCGGCAAGGATGGCATCATCATCGAGACGATGCGGCATTTGCTTCGCGAATTCGCCTTGGAAGTGCGTACCGGCCTCAGCTTTGCCGAAACGCCGCGCGCGCGGCTCGAAGCCGTCATCCGCGCGAGTTTTTCGCCGAGCCAGTTCGAGCGGACGACCATTGCGGCGTGGCTGGTCTTCTACCTCCACGCCTATTCGTCGGCGCCGGCGGCGCGCCTGCTTCAGGTCTATACGCGCAGGCTGAAAAGCAACCTTGTCGAAGCATTGTGCGCGCTGATGGTTCGCGACCGGGCGTTGCTCGTTGCCGAGGGGCTGGCGGCGATGATCGACGGATCGTATGTCCGCCACGCGCTGCGCCCGCAAGGCCCCGATGCAGGCGAGGCGATCGCTTCCTGCCTTGATTATCTCGAAACCCACATCCCCCGTGGAGAGACACGATGAATGCCATGACCAAACCCGAAATCGCGGCGCTTCTTCCGCAGCCATCCAACTTCATTGGCGGCGCCTTTGTCCCCGGATCGGGTCCGGAACGCGATGTGATCTATCCGGCGACGGGCGAGGTCCTTGCGCAAATCCGCTGGTCCACGCCGGCTGATGTCGATGCGGCCGTCGCTGCGGCCCGGCAGGGCTTCGAGATCTGGCGCAAGACGCCGCCCGCCGCCCGCGCCCGCGTGCTTGAATGCAGCGGCCCGCATCCTTCGCGAACGGCTTGAGAAGATCGCAAGGCTGGAGACGCTGGACACCGGCAAGCCGGTGCAGGAAACGCTGGCTGTCGACGTCACCTCGGGGGCCGACTGCCTCGAATATTTCGCCGCGCAGGCTGCCGTGATGACCGGCGAATATGTCGGCTTTTCCGGCGACGAGGGCGATTGGGGCTATACGCGCCGCGAGCCGCTCGGAATTTGCGCTGGCGTCGGCGCCTGGAACTATCCGCTGCAGATCGCCTGTTGGAAATCGGCCCCGGCGCTCGCCTGCGGCAACGCCTTCATCTTCAAGCCGGCCGAATCGACCCCGCTTTCGGCGCTCGAACTCGCCCGCGCCTACAAGGATGCGGGCCTGCCCGACGGTGTCTTCAACATCGTGCAGGGCGATGGCAGCATCGGCGCCGCGCTGACCGCCCATCCGGACATTGCCAAGATCTCGCTCACCGGTTCCACCGCGACGGGCGTGCGCATCCTGCAGGGCGCCGCGGCTAACGCTCAAGCACGTAACCCTCGAGCTCGGCGGCAAGTCACCCTTCATCGTCTTCGAGGACGCCGATCTCGATTCGGCGGTCGGCGGCGCGATGATCGCCAACTTCTATTCAACCGGGCAGGTCTGCTCGAACGGCACCCGCGTCTTCGTCCATGAAAGCGTCAAGGACGAGTTCCTCAAGCGGCTGGTGGCGCGCACCAAGGCCATGAAGATCGGCGATCCGCTGGATCCGCAAACCAATATCGGCCCGCTCGTTTCCGCCGGGCATTTCGAGAAGGTCACGGCCTACCTGGAGGCGGGAAGGCGCGAGGCGAGGCTGGTGCATGGCGGCGGCACGCCGAAGGTTAAGGGCTTCGAGAATGGTTATTGGGTCGAGCCCGCGATCTTCGACGTTTCCGACGAAACGGTTTCGATCTGCACCGACGAGATTTTCGGCCCGGTCATGAGCGTCCTCACCTTCAAGGACGAGGACGAGGTAACGGCACGCGCAAACGCAACGGCCTACGGCCTTTCGGCTGGCGTCTACACCAACGACATGGCCCGCGCGCACCGCATGATGGCGCGGCTGCAGGCCGGCACCTGCTGGATCAACACCTACAATTTCACGCCGGTCGAACTGCCCTTTGGTGGCTACAAGCGTTCGGGCATCGGGCGCGAGAACGGCCGCTGGGCGATGGAGGCCTATTCGCAGGTCAAGAGCGTCTACGTCGCGATGGCCGCCCCGCAATATCCTTATTGACCGGAGCGCGCACGTGACCGGAGGCGTCATCAATTCGGACCTTGCCGCCGATTTCGTGGTGGTAGGATCGGGCTCGGCAGGCTCGGCGCTTGCCGCCCGCCTCAGCGAGGACCCGCGCAATTCGGTTATCGTCATTGAATATGGCGGCACCGACGCGGGACCGCTCATCCAGATGCCGGCTGCGCTCTCCTATCCCATGAACATGCCGCTCTACGACTGGGGCTTCAGGACCGAGCCGGAGCCGAACCTTGGCGGGCGCATGATGGCGACGCCGCGCGGCAAGGTCATCGGCGGCTCCTCCTCGATCAATGGAATGGTCTATGTGCGCGGCCATGCCCGCGATTTCGACCATTGGGCCGAGGAAGGCGCCAATGGCTGGTCCTATGCCGACGTGCTCCCCTACTTCCAGCGGATGGAAAATTCGCATGGCGGCAGCGTCATTGCGCGCGGCGACAGCGGGCCGCTGCATATCCAGCGCGGGCCGAGGACCAATCCGCTTTTCCACGCTTTCGTCGAGGCGGGCAGGCAGGCCGGCTTCGAGACGACGGACGACTATAACGGCCTGAAGCAGGAAGGCTTCGGCGCCATGGAGCAGACGATCCACAAGGGTCGCCGCTGGTCCGCCGCCAACGCCTATCTCAAGCCGGCGCTGAAGCGGCCGAACGTGACGCTGGTGCGCGCCCTCGCCACCAGGGTTCAGATCAGGGATGGCCGTGCGGCCGGGGTCGAGATCATGCGCGGCGACCGGCGCGAGGTCATCGAGGCGCGGCGCGAAGTCATCATTTCCGCCTCGTCGATCAACTCCCCGAAGCTCTTGATGCTGTCGGGAATCGGCCCGGCGCGGCATTTGAGGGAGCACGGCATCGATGTCGTCGCCGACCGGCCCGGCGTCGGGTCGAACCTGCAGGACCATCTCGAACTCTATATCCAGATGGAGTGCCTGCAGCCGATCACGCTCTATTCGAAGCTGAACCTCGTTTCAAAGGCGCGGATCGGCCTTGAATGGCTGCTGTTCAAGACTGGCGACGGCGCCACGAACCATTTCGAAAGCGCCGCCTTCGTACGATCCAGGGCCGGCGTCGAATATCCCGACATCCAGTACCATTTCCTCCCCGTGGCAATTCGCTACGACGGCAAGGCCGCAGCCAAGGCGCACGGTTTCCAGGCGCATGTCGGCCCGATGCGATCGAAATCGCGGGGCGAGATCCGGTTGAAGAGCGCCGATCCGCGTCAGGCTCCCTCGATCCGGTTCAACTACATGAGCCACGCCGACGACTGGGCGGATTTCCGCCACGCGATCCGCCTGACACGCGAGATCTTCGGCCAGCCGGCATTCGAGCCGTATCGCGGCCGCGAGATCATGCCCGGCGCTGACGTGCGATCCGACGCCGAGCTGGACGCCCATGTCCGCGACCATGCCGAGAGCGCCTATCATCCCTGCGGTACCTGCCGCATGGGCAGGGCCGACGATCCGCGTTCGGTCGTCGATCCGCAACTCAACGTGATTGGCGTGGAGCGGCTGCGCGTTGCCGACAGCTCGATTTTTCCGCGCATCACCAATGGCAACCTGAACGCGCCCTCGATCATGACCGGCGAGAAGGCCGCCGACCATGTGCTTGGGCGCGATCCATTGCCAAGGTCAAATCTCGAACCCTGGATCAACCCGCGCTGGCGCGAGAGCGACCGGTAGTCAAGAATCCGCGAATACGGGCTGGCGAGGCCCCGCGACCGGCGCCGGACTGCGATAGGGTGCCCGCAAGGCCCAGGCCCCGGGCCGCTCGAACAACGCGTCGCGTTCGGCTTCGCTCGACGTGAACACCGGATAGCGGGTGGCGACGCGCTCGCGGATGTGTTCCATTTCCCCGACCATCAATGCGATCGGCCGCTTCAAGGTCGGATATGGCCGGGGTTCGGTCATCGGAACGAAGTTGAAGATCCTTTGATAGAACGCCTCGTGCTCGACCCGCACGGTTGCAAGGCACTTGACCGCGTTGAAATACTCCGCGGCCATGCAGGCGATGCGCACCGTGAGGTAGGGCAGTTCCGGGTGAAGCCGCGACGCGGTTCGCGAAACGACGAGGCGTGTGGGGTCCACCACCGTCATTCCGCTTTCGACGATCGGGCTTACGATATCTGGAAAAACATCGAGTGCCGGGCCCTTGCGGCTGGCCTTCGAGATGACGTGGAACCGGATGGCGCTGACCAGCTCGCCTGCGTAACGCACGCCGAAGATCCAGCAATTGTCCATGTCGTCATAGGCATCGCGGAAGCGCATTTCCGGATTGGGATCGATCGCGCCCTCGGCAAGGTACGCGTGGTATCGCAATGCGAAAATCTCGTCCCGGTCCTTGTTGTCTGTAACCTTGTGATAGGTGACTTCGCCAAGAGCAAGGCTCAACCGAGACGATAGAGAGCTTGCGCCCTCCGCCTGATGCAATCCCATGATGTTCCCCGTAGTCCGCCCCACGCGGCCCTGAGGAATACAGTTAATGAATTGTTAACAAGTGTAAAGTCGGCAAGGGCAACTTGCCGGACAAAAGCCGGGTAAGTTTGCACCTATGGTTAATTTGCTAAAAGTTTAATCGAATTTTGCCGGTTTTTCCGTCAGGCGGTTTTCCGGACCTTCTTGCGCGAAGCCGGTTGCGGGTTCTGTGCGCCAAGCAGGGTGACAATGTCGTCCTGCGGCATGGCCCGTCCGAAGAGATAGCCCTGCATCTCGTCGACATGCACCTTTTCGGTGAGGATTTGCATCTGCTCGCTGGTTTCGACGCCTTCGATGGTGACCGAAAGGCCCAGTTCCCTGGCAAGGTGCGTGACGCCGGACAAAAGCACCAGCGAGCGCTCGTCGTCATGGATGTTCTCGATGAACGACCGGTCGATCTTGACCTTGTCGAGCGGAAGCGCGTGCAGGTAACTGAGCGAGGAGAAGCCGGTGCCGAAATCGTCGAGCGAAATGCGCACGCCAAGTTTCGCCAGCCGCGACAGTACCGCGGTCGTTTCGTGGACGTTGCCGAGCATGGCTGATTCGGTGACCTCGATCTCGAGGCGGCGCGGGTCGAGCCCGCTCTTGGCCAGCGCAGCCGATACGATGGCGCACACATCCGACTGCTGGAACTGCAGGGAAGACACGTTCACCGCGACAGACACGGTTCCGGGCCAGGATGCGCAAGCGCGCGTTGCCTGCTCCAACACATGCTTGCCGATCTGCGAAATGATGCCGATTTCCTCGGCGATCGGAATGAATACGGCAGGCGATATCGTGCCCCGCTCGGGATGATGCCAGCGAAGCAGCGCTTCGCAGGTCTTGATGCGGTTCTCGCGGATGTTCACCAGGGGCTGGTAGTTGATCTGCAACTGGCCCCGCTCGATCGCACGGCGCAGTTCGTTCTCCAGCGCCCTGCGGTCGCGGATGACGTCGCCAAGTTCGTCCGAATAGAAGGAGTGGCAACCGCGGCCCCGGTTCTTTGCGTCATAGAGCGCGACGTCGGAAACCTTGAGGAGGTGGTTGTAGTCGCTTCCGTTCGCCGGGCATTGTGCAATGCCGATGCTGGCCCCGACACTGAGATTGTTGCCGTCGATAACCATCGGCTTGGTGATTTCCTCGATCAGCAGTTCCGCAAACGCGCTGCATTCCTTGCGGCGCATCTTGCCGGGCACGACGATCACGAATTCGTCGCCGCCGAACCGGCAGACCATGCCTTTTTCCGGCATGCGCGAGCGCATCCGCAGCGCTACGGAGCACAGCAGCTTGTCGCCTACCGTGTGCCCGAGCGAGTCGTTGACATCCTTGAAGTTGTCGAGGTCGACGAAGAATATGCTGCAGGGGCCAAGGCCGTCGCCTTCCTGCAGGACCCGGTTGATCTCCAGCGCGAAGAAGCGGCGGTTGGGCAGATGGGTCAGCGGGTCGAAGCTGGCAAGCTTGCGGATTTCCTGTTCGGAACTGATGCGTTCGGTCACGTCTTCCAGAACGAAGACGCCGCCGCCATTGTGCGTCGGATTGTAGTTGCTTTCGACGATCGCCCCGTCCTGCAGCACGTGCTTGAACCGGGCCGGCCGCTTCTCTGCCAGGCAGCGCGTGAAGACTTTCTCGAGGGAAAACGACCGGCTTTCCAAGCCGTCGGGCGAAGTCGCCAGATCCGGCAGCGCATCGGCCTTGCGGTTGACGATCTGCGTGCCGGGCTTCAGGCCGGCCAGCGGGGCAAAGCGGGCATTTGCCACGACAAACGTGCCATCAGCGTCCATCAGTGCGAGGCCGTGGGAAACGTTTCGCAACGCGATGTCGAAGCGTTCGGCGATTGTCTTGTTCTCGAGCGCGGTCAGGACCGCATTGGTCAGCATGGTGCGCAGGCGCGCGGCAATGGAGGTAAGCGCCACGAAGAACGGAATGAGCATCATGCCAAGCAGGGCGTGATAGACATCTCCGAACAGGACCAGTCCCAGGACCATCGGCACCGAGACCACCAGGACCTGGCTTTGGACGATGTTGGCATTGGCAAAGTTGCGCCCGGAAATGCCGATCACATAGGCCATCGTCATGGAGATCGCGAACAGGTGGACCACGCCGTCGGAGTGTCGGGCAAACACCAGGAAATCGACTACGCCCATCAGGCCGACAAAGGCGGCGCCCCACAGGGAATAGCGCCATTCCCACACCGGATAGTCTTCCCGGCGCATACCGGCCGTCACGGCCTTGTGGAAGTGGGAAAACGAGACGAGGCGGATCGCGCCGATGATCAGGAGAATTCCGATCATGACAAGCAGGACGGGGTCGAATGTGCGGAACCAGATCGCTCCAAGCGACAGGAATACCGCCAGCTTTCCGACGAGGAGCGCCTTCGGGTCGTCGTAGAGCGCGCGCACGGACGATTCGTAAACCGGTCCGGCAAGCACGTCAGCCGAGACGCTGCTCGTATCCTTGAAAGACAGTTTCATTAACGACCCGAATATGCATGGCCCCAACCTGCGACCATGGGAGGAAACGTTTGCATATTGGTTAACTACCGGCATATCTGTGTAAGAAATTGCAATTTTGTCGCGCATGCCGCGCCCATCCCTCGGGAGAAGGCCATTGCCCTGCGTGCATCAATGACTTTACTGTGTGGAATGCCGGCTTTTGGGGAGAGGCCTGCCGTGTCCTGACCAGGCGACGCATCATGGAAACACTCTCGAAAATTCCGCTGTTCAAGGATCTTCCGACCGCCGAGTCCGAGCGGTTCGCGCGCAGTTGCATCTGGAAGGACTATGACGCCAACGAACTCGTGATCGACGTCGAGGACGAGACGAACGACGTCCGCTTCATCCTCACCGGAAAAGTTCGCATCATCATGCGGATCGCCGTCGGCAAGGAAGTCATTCTCGGGGAAATGGGAGAGGGTGACTTCTTCGGCGAGATCGCCGCGATCGACGGCAATACCCGCTCGGCCAATGTCACCGCGCTGACCCGCTCGCGCATCTGCATCATGCCGCAGCGGATCTTTCTCGAAGTGCTTCGCACGCATCCCGAGATCTCGATGTTCGTGCTGAAAATGTTCGCCGCCAGGGTCCGCGCGCTCAATGCGCGGCTTGGCGAGCATTCGTTCCTGCAGGCAAAGCACAGGCTTTATGCCGAATTGCTGCGGCTTTCTCGGCCGCGGATCGGCAATGCGGCGCAGCGCTCGATCAGCCCGCCGCCGATCCAGCGCGAGCTCGCCGAGCGCATCGGTTCGCGGCGCGAGGTGGTTTCGCGGGAGTTGAACCAGCTCGAACGCGAAGGTCACGTCCAGAAGGCGCGCGGCGCCCTGGTGCTGGTGCATGTCAACGAATTGCAGCGACGGATATCGGAAGCCCTGGACGAATGAGCCGGTTCAGGCGGCTCGCAGCGTTTCCACCAGCTTCGCCCAGTAGGATGCGCCGTAGGGAATGGCCTCGTCGTTGAAATCGTAGCGCGGCGTGTGCAGGCCGTGCGTGTCGCCATTGCCCATGAAGATGAAGGCGCCGGGCCTGGCTTCCAGCATGTAGGAAAAGTCCTCCCCGCCCAGTGTCGGCGGCATCTGCACGTCCACCTTGTCGCCGCCGGCTATGGCGCGCGCGATTTCGGCCGCCTTTTCCGTCTGTTCGGCATGGTTGAACGTAACCGGATAGGTGGGGAAATGATCGAACGACACTTCCACGCCCGCCATGGCGGCAACCGCCTCGGCCACCTCCTTCAGGCGCCGGCCGGTAAAGGCGCGCGTCTCGGCGGTAAGGGTGCGGAAGGTCCCGTTGAGGAAGGCAATGTCGGGAATGACATTGTGCGTCTTGCCGGCATGGAACTGCGTTACCGACACGACCACGCTCTCGACGGGGTCGGTCTGTCGCGAGACGATGGTTTGCGCCGCAACCACGAACTGCGCGGCGGCGGCGACCGGATCGATGCAAAGATGCGGCATGGCAGCGTGTCCGCCGCGCCCGCGGAAAGTGATTTCGAATTCGTCGGTAGAGGCCATGATCGGGCCTGGCCGCATGGCGAAATGGCCCACCGGCAGTCCCGGCAGGTTGTGCATGCCGTAAACCTCGGCAATGTTGAAGCGGTCCATCATTCCGTCTTCGACCATGGCGCGGCCCCCTGCCCCGCCTTCTTCGGCCGGCTGGAAGATCACTACGGCATCGCCGGAGAAATTCCGCGTCTCGGCAAGGTAGCGCGCTGCGCCGAGCAGCATGGCCGTGTGCCCGTCATGGCCGCAGGCATGCATCAGGCCCGAATTCTTCGATGCCCAGGGCTTGCCGGTTTCCTCGGTGATCGGCAGCGCATCCATGTCGGCGCGCAGCCCGATCGCGCCGCCCGCCCCCGGCCGGCCGCCCTTGATGACGCCGACCACGCCCGTGCGGCCGATCCCTTCGACAACCTCGTCGCATCCGAACTGGCGCAGCAAGGCCGCGACCTTGGCGGCAGTCCGCTTCACGTCGTAAAGCAGTTCAGGATCCGAATGTAGATCGCGGCGCCAGGCCGCAATGTCGTCGTGAAGTTCTGCCATCCGGTTGATGACGGGCATGATCGCTCCATAACAAGACGCGTTCGTCGAGGTTGACGCCTGGAAGTGTCGGCGAAGCACTGGACTGACTGGCCGATCTTTGCCAATACCGGCTTAGCCCCCAGCAGCAAAGACCATTGATATCGAAATGCTCGAACCAAGTACAGGCAAGCCCCAGCGCTACACAATGACGCCGCCTTGCAATTGCGGTGTTTGCATGCGTTGCGCGGCGCAATCCTATTTCTGGTGGCGATTGCCTTCCTGCCTGCATCCGCCTTGGGCCAGGTTCCAAAGCCGCAGACCCGCCTGCCATCCATCGTCATAGACGGGCAGACCGGATCGGTGCTGCTTGAGAACCGCGCCTTCGACCGGTGGTATCCGGCCTCGCTGACCAAGCTCATGACGATCTACGTCACATTGCGCGCGCTCGCGGCCGGCGAGATTTCCCCCGGCTCGCCCGTGACGATCTCGCAGAAGGCGAGCGCGGGAGCAGCCTTCGAAAATGTTCTATGCGCCCGGCACGCAATTGCGGTTCGACACTGCGCTGAAGATCCTCATCGTCAAGAGCGCCAACGATGTCGCCATGGCGATGGCGGAGTCGGTGGCGGGTTCGGAGGCGGCTTTCGTGGCGCGCATGAATGCCGAGGCCGCGCGGATCGGCATGGTCGACAGCCAGTTCGCCAATCCGAACGGCCTGCACGATGCTGCACAGTACACCTCCGCCCGCGACATGGCGCTGCTGGCGCGGCGGATCGTGGAGGAGTTTCCGCAATATGCGCCTTATTTCGCCATCCCCGCCATCAAGGCCGGCGAGAAGGTCGAGCATTCCTACAACCTTCTCCTTGAGCGCTTTGCCGGCGCGGACGGGCTGAAGACCGGGTTCGTCTGCGCATCCGGCTATAACATGGTGGCAAGCGCGACGCGGGGCGGCCGGCAGGTGATCGCCGTGGTTTTCGGCACCAATTCCCAGACCGACCGGGCAGTGGAGGCCGCGCAACTGCTTCTGCAAGGCTTCGAACAGCAGGGCGGTCCCCCGATAGAGACGCATGTTTCCGGCAAGCCTCCCGTGGCGCCCAAGAGCCAGAGATCGAAGATGTGCAGCGAGGCCGCGCTGAAGGCCCGCTATGACCCGGCGCCCGGCGACGTGGTGATCAAGTCGCAAATTCTTTCGCCCCGCACGCCCGGCACTCCCGTGGCCGTTTCCACCGGCGGCATCGACGCCCCGCCAAGTGCGGCGGTGCTGCAGGCCGCGCAGGCTGCTGCCGACAAGGCGGCGCAAGCCTCGGCCGCAAAGGGCCCGGTAAAGGGCCGCATCCCGATACCCACCCGCCGCCCGGCCTACAATCCCGCCGCATCGGTCTCGCAATGACCGCGGCGGCGCCGCGTTCCCGTCCATGTCGTCACCGGATTTCTGGGCAGCGGCAAGACGACGCTGCTCAACGACATCCTGCACCATGACGGCTTCGCGCGGACAGCGATCATCGTCAACGAATTCGGCGAGACCGGCCTCGACCACCTCTTCATCGAGGGCAGGGAGGACGGCATCGTCGAACTTTCCAATGGCTGCCTGTGCTGCACGATACGCGGCGAACTCGCCGCGACGCTCAACGCCTTGCCGGCCGGCCGCATCGATCGCGTCATCGTCGAGACCACAGGGCTTGCCGATCCGGTGCCGGTCTTGCAGGCGATCATCGCAAATCCACCCGTCGCGGCCCGTTTCGAGGCGGCAACGCTTCTGACGATGGTGGATGCACTCAACCTGCCGCGCCAGCTCGCAAGCCACCGTGAAGCGCGCATGCAGGTCTCGCTTGCCGATCTCCTCGTGGTGACGAAGCTCGACATGGTGCCGGCGGATCAGCGCGAAGCACGCCGCGCCGAGGTCGTGGCGCTGTTGCGGGCCCTCAACCCGGCCGCACCCATCGCACTGCGCGGCGAGGTTCCCCTGTCACCCGCCTTGTTCGACCTTGCGGCGCCTGCCGCCCGTGAAATCGCGCAACCGCCCGCGCATCACCACCATCATCACGACGTCAACCGTCACGGCGACAACATCCGTTCCGTCGTGCTGCGCACGGACCGGCCGATGCCGCGCGGTGCGGCCGAGATGTTCTGCGAACTGATGACCTCGGCGCATGGCGACCATTTGCTGCGCCTCAAGGGCCTCGTGGCGATCGAGGGCGAGAAGGGGCCGCTGCTGGTTCACGCCATTCACGGCGTCATGCATGAGCCGCGGCAGCTTGCAAATTGGCCGGGCGAAGTTCCCGGAACGCGGCTTGTCGTTATCCTCGACGGCCTTGACCCGGCCTTCGTCGAGAGGTTGTTCGGCGGATTTGCCAATGTCGCCCTGCCCGATACGCCCGACCGCGACGCGCTTGTCGCAAACCCGCTCGCGATCCCCGGCTACAGGGCCTGACCGCCCCTTTCGATGAGAAAACGGCGGACACCGCCGCTTTCGGCGGCATCCAGCAGGACATGGCCATCCTCCCGGCAGAAATTGGGGATGTCGATGGCGCTCAACGGGTCGGTCGCCTCCACCATCAGGCGGCTGCCCGGCTGCATGGTCCGCAGCGCCTTTCTTGTGCGAAGGACCGGCATCGGGCATTTCAGGCCGCGAAGGTCGAGATGCATGGGTTCGTCCAAATTTGTGCTCCGCATTTTCCCTGACCTTCAGCCAATTCGGCACTCCGCTTCAAGGCCGCACTTGCCCGCAGGGTGCTCGCGGCGCATGTTTTGCCGCGAAAGGATGATCAAATGGACAAGCGCGCGCAGGAAGTCATCGATTTCTGGCAAGGCATTGGACCCGAGGGATGGTTTGCCCGCAACGATGCGGTCGATGCACAGATCACGGAGAAGTTTGCTTCGCTTCATGCCGATGCGGCGCAAGGCAGGCTCGACGGCTGGATGCAGAACGCCTGGGAATGCCTGGCCTTGGTGATCGTCCTCGACCAGTTTTCCCGAAACATGTTCCGGGGCGGCCCCAAGGCATTTGCCTGCGATGCACACGCCCTGGCCGTGGCGAACCATGCCATTGCATCGGGCTTCCACCTCGACATCGACAGGAAGCTGGCGGACTTCTACTTCATGCCGCTGATGCACAGTGAGAGCGTGCTCGACCAAAGACGCTGCGTGGCGCTGATGCATGCGTTTTCCACGCCGAATTCATTGCATTTTGCCAAGCTGCATCTGCACGTCATCGAGCGGTTCGGCCGCTTTCCGCATCGCAATCCCGTGCTTGGCCGTACCACTACCCCGGCCGAAAGGGCATACCTGGAGGGAGGCGGCTTCAGCGCTTGAAATCGTCCGATTTGTTGCTTTGGTTTTCCTGCAACAACGGTTTCTTAAGCACGTTGTGCCAAGCCTGATGCTGCGCATTTGCGGAGCCGCTTTTCCTTGTCCGACGTGTTCCAACCGATCCCTGGGCGGAATTTGCCCGCAGCCTCGTTGCCGGCACGGGCGGCACGGGCGGCGCGGGCGTGCGCCGGCGGAACAGCGGCATGATCACGCTTTTCGGCATCGGCGCCGATGTCCAGCCGGACATTCGTTCCGTCTCCACCGAAACGATCGATTTCGAGCGGGTGGATCCTCAGCGACTGCCCGCAGGTCATGGATGCGGCGCAGACCCATGCAATCGGCGACCTGGCATTGCGAGCCGAAGGCCGCAACATCTTTTTCGAAGCCGAATTCCAGGCCGCTGCGGCAGGCCGGATCGGCTCGCCCGGCCGGCGCATGCTGATGCTGACCGAGCGCCTCGGTGAAGAAGACAGGCTGCAATTCGCGCTTCCATATTCCGAGGAAAAAGTGGGTTTTCCGCGTGTCTCGGTTCGGCGTGCCTTTTCCCATCCGTTCGCCCCGCTCTCGCTTCCCCTGATCGACAGTGCCGATGCGGAAGAGACGCTGACCCGGTTTGCTGCCTTGTTCGCAGACCTCGGTTGGCGTCAGTCGCTGGTGCTCGAGGACTTCCCGATCGACGATCCGATCGCGCAACTGATGCTGGACGCGCTGCGAATGCAGGGCTTCGGCGTCGAATCATTGCGTGCGAAATGGCGCGCCGGACTGGCGCCCCAGGTCGCGGGCGGCAAGCCATTGATCAGTTCCCACCGCCGCCGGCGAATTGCCCGGCTGGAACGCAAGCTCGAGGAAAACGGCAAGGTGGAATTCGAGCGTGCCGAACGCCTGTGGGACATCCTGCTGCGTTTCGAGGAGTTCCTCGTTCTCGAAACCCGCGGCTGGAAAGGCCGAAAGGGAAGCTCGATCCACGTCATCCGCAGGACCGCGGCTTTTGCACGCCAGGCGGTTGGCGATCTCGCCGCGCAGGGCCGGGCAGTCATCTACACGCTGCGGCTGGATGGCACAGCGATCGCCTCGCTCATCATGCTGCGCTCGGCAAACCGGTACTACCCCTGGAAAATCGCCTTCGACGAGCGGTGGAGCGCCTTCTCGCCGGGTATCCAGCTTATGCTGCGCGCTACGCGGCAACTCCTCGCCACGCCCGGGTTCGAATTTGCCGATTCGCTGGCGCGCGAGACGAGCTGGATCGACCCGCTCTGGCCATCGAAGTTCCGGCTGGCGACGGTGGTCGTTGCCCCGCCCGCCTATCCGGCAAAGCGCGTCATCGCCGCGTTGAACCGCACTGAATCGGCGCGCCGCCTCGCCAGGCGCATCATTTCGGGTGCGAAGTCTGCGCCTCCAGCGCCTCCTGCCGGGCAAGATCACGGAAAACCCGCCGAATGACCTTCCCGGTCGTCGTCAACGGAATCTCCGCGACGAAATCCACCTCGCGCGGATAGATGTTGGCTGCCATCCGCGCCTTCACGTGGCGGCGGATTTCCTCCTTCAGGGCCGCCGATTCAACGACGCCATCGGCAAGCACGACATAGAGCTTGACGATCTCGGTGCGCAGCGCATCGGGCTTGCCGACGGCGGCGGCGAGCTTGACCGCGGGATGCGAGACGGCGCAGTCCTCGATCTCTCCCGGCCCCACCCGGTAACCGGCGGAATTGATGATGTCGTCGTCCCTGCCGACGAAATGGTAGTAGCCGTCCTCGTCCATCACGCACTGGTCGCCGGTCGTCATCCAGTCGCCGACGAACTTCCTGGCGGTCGCCTCTTCGTCTTCGAAATAGCCAAGGAACATCACCGGATCGGGCCGCAGCACGGCCACTTCGCCGGTCTCGCCCGGCGCGCATATGCTTCCGTCATGGCGGATGACCGCAACCGTGTGACCCGGCACCGGCTTGCCGATCGCGCCCGGCCGCGTGATGCCGAGCGCCGCGCAGGACGAAAGAACGAGGTTGCACTCCGTCTGGCCGTAGAATTCGTTGATCTCGAGCCCAAGGGCCTGCCGCGCCCATTCAAAGGTGTCGCGGCCAAGGCTTTCGCCGCCCGAGCCGATCGTGCGAAGCGAAAGCGCATGGCGCTGCGCCGGGTTCTCGACCGTCTTCATCAGGCGCAGGGCCGTCGGCGGAATGAAGGCGTTGCGTACCTTCATCTCGCTCATCAGCCGGAATGCGAGTTCCGGATCGAACCGCTCCAATCCGCCATGGATCACCGGAACGCCAAGCAGCAGGCACGGCAGGAGGATGTTGAGAAGCCCGCCTGCCCAGGCCCAGTCGGCCGGCGTCCAGGCTATGTCGCCGGGCTGCGGCAGCCATTCGTGGTGGAACTGGACGCCCGGAACATGCCCGAGCAATACGCGGTGACCGTGCAGCGCGCCCTTGGCCGGGCCCGTGGTGCCGGAGGTGAATATGATCAACGCCGGAGTGTCGGGAGCGGTATCGACCGGCGTGAAATGTTGACCGGCCTGCGAAAGCGCCTTGGCAAACCCGGTCGCGCCATCAGGTTCGGCATCGACAACTATGATCTCCCGCAGGTCCCGCAGTTCGTGCCGCACCGACTCGATCTTTACGAGGCCTTCTGCGTTGGTGACGACAACCTTCACGCCGGCCCGCGCCAACCGGTAGCGGATCGCATCGGCGGCGAAGAGGCGGGCCAGCGGAACCGCGATCAACCCCGCCTTGTAGATGGCGAGGTGGCAGACAACGGTCTCCACGCTTTGCGGAAGAATGATGCCGCAGCGGTCGCCTTGCGCCAGGCCGGTGCCCACAAGGTGGTTGGCGAGGCGGTTGGACAGGTCCAGCAATTCGCCATAGGTGGTGTCGTGAGCCTCTCCGCCGGGAATGAAGCGGCGCAAGGCCACCCTGCCGGGCTCACGGCGGGCCCATTCGTCGCAGCAGGCCACGCCGATATTGAGCCGCGCCGGGATTTCCCAGCGGAACTCGTCGCGGACCTGTTCATATGTGGCGGCACGGGGGAGCATGCCTCCACTTTCAACATGCCGAAGCGCGAGGCAAGCCCCTTGCCGGGTTGCGGCGGCGCTTTTTGCCAAACGCCGCCGCCACGACGCGCGGTCACGCCGTGCCGGGGAGGGCCTTGGCCATCTCCAGATGTCCCTGCAATGCCGGAAGGGTCTTGCCCGCGAAATCCGCCAGCGCACCCTTCTGCCGGGAGTATTGGCTGAACAACTGCACGGCCTGTTCGTGCGCTTCCCGCTGCATCTGGCCATAGGCGCTGTCAAAGTTGTCGGCCGTGGCGTTTTTCAGCTCGTCCAGCTTGGCCTGGTGATCAGCGTCCAGCTTTGCAGGCACATCCGAAACATTGTCCGCGCTTGCGGCTGCCTTCATTTCCTGGCCTGCCTTGGTGTGATCATCGATCATTTTCTGCGCGAATGCCTGCACGGTCGCATCCTTCGATTTTTCCAATGCCAGCTTGCTGGATTCGATCTCCAGCATGTTGGACTGGGCCGCCATCATGGCGAATTCCTGCGGCGTGCCGGCGGCCGGCGCGTTTTGCGTCGTTTCCGTTTGCGCAAGGACGATGCCCGCTGGTGCAAACACAAGCGCGGCGGCGAACAACAGGGATCTGTACATGTCAAAGTTCTCCTCATGGGTCGGGTGAGAACTGCCTGAACCGCGCCCGCGCCGCGTTGTTCCAGAGGCTTTCACCCCTTCCGGTTCAGTACTTCAGGCATTAGTCTTCGCAATGCGGCAGGAACAAAGGGGCGGCCAATGCAAACGGTGGGCGTGATCGGTCTTGGGCGCATGGGTTCGGCCATGGCGGGCCGCTTCTCGGCGCAAGGCTGGCAGGTACACGCCTTCACGCGAAGCGGCATCGACGCGCAAATGGCCAGCCGCCTGTCGATCGTGCCGCACGCCTCGCCCGCAGAAGTCGCCCGGAACTGCGATCTCGTCCTTCTGAGCCTCTACGACGACAACGCCGTTACCGAAATCGTCTCGATGCTGTGCCAGGCCGATATCGCGGGGAGGCTCATCATCGACACCAGCACCGTGCGCCCGGCAGTCCTGAGCGGTCTGATGCCGGCGATCGGGGCGAGCGGTGCGAGCGCCATCGATGCGCCGATCTCGGGCGGGCCCGAAACCGTCGCGGCGGGAACCTGCGGCGTGTTTGCCGGCGGCAAGGAGGCCGATGTGCACAGGGCGATGCCGGCGCTCGAAGTGCTGTCGAACCGCATCCACCATGTCGGACCGCTGGGCGCGGGCCTCGCCATGAAAGTGGTCAACAACGCCATGCTGCAGGGCTATTGGGCGACCTTGGCCGAAGCCGTCCGCATTGCCAAGAGATCCGGCCTGCCGCTCGGCCCCGCGATCTCCATCCTGGCGGGCGGCCCCGCGGCAAACGCCATGTTCAAGGGACGCGTGCCGAAGATTTTGGGAGACGACAAGACCGTCGGCTTCGCGGTCGCCGGCGCGGCTAAGGATTCGGCCGTTTTCGTGGGAACGGCAGACGATCTTGGCGTCGATACGCCGGTCCTGCGCAGCGCCAGGGCGATGTTCGAGCAGGCGGCGGCAAACGGGCTGGGAGAAGCCGACATAGCCGCAATCATCGCCCGGGCCTACGAGGACGCCTGAGTTCCTCAGCGCATGCCGGCATCGACGATGATGCTTTGCTTGGTGATCATGCTGCTTTCGTCCGAAGCGAGGAAGAGCGCTGCGCGGGCAATGTCGCTGCCGCTCAACACCTTGCGGATGATCTGCCGGTCGACCATCGCCGCCACCGACGCTTCGGTTGGATACCATAGCTGGCGCTGGCGCTGCGTCATCACGGCGCCCGGCTCGATGGCGTTGACGCGGACGTTGTCCCCGCCAAAGGCGCGGGCAAGCGCATGGGTAAGGCCGATGATCGCGGCCTTTGCCGTGGCGTATGGCGTCATCTCGTCCGTTCCGATCCGCCAGGCAATCGAGGACAGATTGATGATCGACCCGCCGCCCAGATCCTTCATGCCCGGATGAACCGCCTGCGCCGCGAAGAAATGCGGCCGCAGGTTTATCGCCTGCGACAGATCCCAATCCTCGACGCTGACGGTCGCGATTGCCTCGCGCTTGTCGTTGGCGGCATTGTTGACGAGCACACGGACCGGGCCGTGCGCGGCAATGATCTCGCCGATCCTGGCCTTGAGGGCAACGATGTCGGTGATGTCGCAGTGACTGAAAACCGGTTTCTCGCCCTCGCAATCCGCGATCAACGAGGCCGCCGCGCTGTCCTGGATGTCCAGGAAGGCGACACGGGCGCCTTGGGCGGCAAACGCCCTGACCATGTCGGCGCCGATGCCCGAGGCTCCGCCGGTGATCAGCACCAGCTTGCCCTTCAGGTCGCGATAGACAGCATTCGTCACCACCGGTTTCCTTCGCGATGTTTGCGCCACGGACGATTAGCACGGACAAGGATTGCCCGACCAGATCGGCGGATCTGCCTCACGGAACGAAGCCAGTCCGACACACGCCCGCATTGAAAGTCTGATATTGCAACTATTATCGGTTTGCGCATAACCTAGCGGAAACTGGATCGCAGCCGTTTGAACGCCGCAGGAAATTGGCAATCCTGCTGCGTCATCGGCAATTCATGGGGAGGGAACAATGCGCTTTTCTTTGCGGCAATGGCTTTTGCCGCATCCTTGTTATCGTGGTCGGGCGCGCAGGCCCAGGACCAGAAGCCGAACATACTGGTGATCTGGGGCGATGATATCGGCACCTCCAACATCAGCTACAACAATCGCGGCCTGATGGGCTACCAGACGCCGAACATCGACCGCATCGCGCGCGAAGGCGTCGCCTTCACCGACTACTACGGCCAGCAGTCCTGCACCGCGGGTCGGGCGGCATTCATCGGCGGCAACAATCCGCTGCGCACCGGCATGACCAAGGTCGGGGTGCCCGGGGCGGCGGAGGGCTGGCAGAAGAGCGACGTCACCATGGCGACCGTCATGAAGGCGCAGGGCTATGTCACCGGCCAGTTCGGCAAGAACCACCAGGGCGACCGCGACGAGCACCTGCCGACCATGCACGGATTCGACGAATTCTTCGGCAATCTCTATCACCTCAATGCCGAGGAAGAGCCCGAGAACGAGGACTATCCGGACAGCCCTGAGTTCCGCAAGCAATTCGGCCCGCGCGGCGTGCTGAAGACTGCTGCCGACGGCAATGGCGGCCAGACGATCGAGGATACCGGTCCGCTGACGAAAAAGCGGATGGAAACAGTGGATGACGAAACGGTTGCCGCCGCCATCGACTTCATCAAGCGGGCCAATGCCAGCAACCAGCCCTTCTTCGTGTGGTGGAACGGCACCCGCATGCATTTTCGCACCCATGTGCGCGAGGATCGGCGCAACAAGGGCAACGACGAATATACCGACGGCATGATCGAGCACGACATGCATGTCGGGGAATTGCTTGCCGCTCTCGATCAGCTGGGCATCGCCGACAATACGGTCGTGCTCTATTCGACCGACAACGGCCCGCATTTCAACACCTGGCCCGATGCCGGAAACACGCCGTTCCGTTCGGAAAAGAATTCGAACTGGGAAGGCGCATACCGCGTTCCGGCCTTCATCCGCTGGCCCGGCAAGCTTCCCGGCAGGCACGACGCTCAACGGCATCGTTTCGCATCAGGACTGGCTGCCGACCTTCGCGGCGATCGCCGGCGCGCCGGATGTGAAGGAGAAGCTGCTTGCAGGCGCCGAACTGAACGGGCGCACCTACAAGAACCACATCGACGGCTACAACATGCTCGACTACCTCGAAGGCAAGGCCGAGAAATCGCCGCGCGAGGCCTTCGTCTATGTCAACGATGACGGTGACATCGTCGCCATCCGCTGGAACGACTGGAAGGTGGTCTACAAGGAGAACCGCGGGCAGGCTTTCGGTGTGTGGATGGAGCCCTTCACCGACTTGCGCGTGCCGCTGCTGTTCAACCTGCGCCGCGACCCGTATGAAAGGGCGCAGCACAATGCCAATATCTACTATGATTGGCTTCTGGACAGGCCGTTCATCATCTTCGGCACGACGGCCATTGCCTCGCAATTCCTGAACACCTTGGTCGAGTTCCCGCCCAGCCAAACGCCGGGCTCGTTCAACCTCGATGCGGTGAAAAAGCAGATCGAGGCGCTTGCCGCCCGCGAGAACTGAGCGGCGCACAAATCGGTGCGAACGATAACGGGGGCCTCGCGGCCCCCGTTTTTTTGAGGCGCCGATCCGGTATTGCCTGAACTTTGGCCTCTTTTTCCGTTAGCCGTCGGCAGCCGAAGCACAACTTCACGACCGGAAACCCGCCTTGATCACCGATATCGACCATTACTTCTCGAAGGGCTGCGGACGCTGCCAGCGGTTCGACACGCCCGATTGCTCGACGCGGCAATGGGCAAAGGGTCTTGCCGGCTTGCGGCGCATTTGCCTTGACGCGGGGTTGGTGGAAACCGTGAAGTGGGGCCACCCGTGCTACATGCATGCAGGCCGCAACATCGTCATCATCGGTGCGCTGCGCGGCGATTTCCGCATTACTTTCTTCAATGCGGCGCTGATGAAGGATCCCCTCGGCGTGCTGGAGAAACAAGGCCCCAACACCCGCCATCGCGACATGATCCGCTTCACGGACAGCGACGAGGTCGAGGCGATGGCTCCGACGATCACGTCCTACATCGGTGAAGCGATGGAATATGCCGAAGCAGGCATCCGCCCGCCGAAGGACGAGGGTAAAGTCGATCTTCCCGGCGAACTGCAGGACGCGCTGGACGCAGACCCGGAACTGCGCGAGGCGTTTCACCGGCTGACACCGGGACGTCAGAAAAGCTACGTCATCAATCTTGCTTCCGCCAGGACCGCCGCGACGCGGATCACCCGCATCGGCAGGTTTCGGCAGAAAATCCTGGCCGGAAAAGGCGCCAACGAGCTTTAATTCCTGGACATTGACGGTCAACTTGCCAAGGCAAGCACGGGGCCTTCGAGCAGATCCATCAGCACGCCGAAATATCCCTCCGAACGTGCCGGCTGGTCCGTTTGCGAGGTGATCGCGACAGCCAGGCGGCGCGCGGGATGGGCCGCGATGATCTGTCCGCCATAGCCGCGCCCCAGCACGAAGCCCGATTGCGAGACAAACCACCCATAGCCATAGCCGAGCCCTGAAAACGGCGAATGCGTGCGCACCACCATCGATTGCTCGATCCATTCCGGCGCAATTACCTGCCGCCCTTCGTACAAGCCGCCGTCGCGAACCATCATGGCGATTTTCAGCATCGCCCTGGGTGTCATCGCCATCTCGTTGCCGCCCAGGAAGAACCCTTGCGGGTCGCGGGTCCAGGGCGGCATCGTCGATGCCCATCGGCTCGCCGATTCTTTCGACAGCGATATCGTGAAGGCTGCGTCCGGCCGCGGTCGCGATCGCCGCGCCCAGCACGTGGGTGGTGCCGGTCGAATAGATCATGCGGCCGCCGGGCCGGTCGATCATCTTGCGGCCCAGCGCATCGGCCACCCAGTTGGGGGACTCGATCCACTTTCCGTAGTTCGTGCCGGAAGTGGGCTCCAGTCCGGCGCGCAGCGTGACGAGATCTTCCATCGTCAGGCTGCCGACATCGCCCTGCGCCCGCCGCGGTATCAGCATGGGCGCGATCTGCCGCAAGCTGGCATCGACGCCGGCGACTTCGCCGCGGCTGATGGCGGTTCCCAGCAACAAGGCAACGATGCTCTTCGAGCAGGACTTGATGTTGGCCGGCCTGTCGAGACCCCCGCCGCGCAGCACCCGCTCGACGACGATTTCATTGCCGACCATGACCTGGATCGAATGCAATTGCGGCATCGCGGACAGCGCCGCATCGATGTCCGTCGGATTCCTGTGCAGCGGCCGAGCCTGTCCGCCGCAGGCTGATGCCGGCGGTCAGGAGAATCGCGAACTGGCGACGTGTCAACATGCATGCCTTCTGCTGGAAGACCTTGGCAGCAAGGCGGCAACCGTCAACTTTTCAACAACTATGCTTGTCCGGCCGGAAGAGAGTGCAGCCTAACCGACCGCTTCTTCCAGCACCTTCACGACGCCCTTCGACCAAAGCGCATCGAGCGACTTGCCGAATGCATCGGCGAAGGGCGCGGCGCCGGCAAGGTCGCCGAATATCGACTGCTGCGAAAGGAAGACGGCGGGGTCAGTGCGCGCTTTCAATGCGTGCTCGCGAAGCGATGCGGCATTGTCGTCGGGTACCTCGATCGGCTTTCCGGCGTCGTTGGTTCCGGCGCAGAAGCGGCACCAGAGCGCCACCTCAAGGGCAAGTCCGTCGACCGGCAGGCCTGCCTTCAGCCGGTCGCGCACCGCCGGCAGGATGAATTTCGGCTGCCGGTTCGAACCATCGAGGCAAAGTCGTGAGATGGTGTCGCCGATCGCCGGATTGGAAAAACGCTCGAAGACCTTGCGGTAATAGGCCTCGAAATCGACACCGGGGATCACGGGCACGGTCGGCATCAATTCCTTGTGCTCGAGCCAGTGAAAGAAACGGGCGATCAGGGGGTGTGCCATCGCCTCATGGACATGGTGGATCGCGAGCAGGCCCGATGCATAGGCAATCGTCGCATGGCCGCCATTGAGAATGCGCAGCTTCATCAATTCGTATGGCGCGACATCGGCGACGAATTCGGCGCCCACCAGTTCAAAGGCCGGCCGGCCCTGCGGGAACAGGTCCTCCAGCACCCACTGCCGGAAAGGTTCGCATACCACCGGAGCCGCATCCTCGATGCCGAACTGGTCGAGGACAAGCTTTCGCTCGCGCTCGCCGGTCGCGGGCGTGATGCAGTCCACCATCGAATTGGGAAATGCAACATTGGCGGCAATCCAGTCGGCAAAGCCGGCATCCTGGAGGCGGGCGAGGCCCAGCACTGCCGCACGCGTGGCATGACCGTTTTCCGGAAGGTTGTCGCAACTCATGACGGTGAACGGGGCGAGCCCATGCTCCTGCCGACGGCGAAGCGCTGCGATGATGATGCCGAACACGGTGCGCGGGTTTGCCGGTTCCGCGGCATCGGCGCGGATCTCGGGATGGGCGGCATCGAACCCGCCGGTCAGCGCATCGACGAAATAGCCGCCTTCCGTGATGGTCAGGGAGACGATGCGAATTTCCGGACGAACCAGCACGTCCAGAACCGCCTCCGGCGTCGCCTCGGCAAAGTCGATCATTGCCCCCGTCACCGTTGCCGAATAGCCGGCCGGATCAAGCTCCACGACGGTCGTGAGCCAGTCCTGCGGTTGCAGGCGCGCGCGCATGGCGGCGTCGAAGGACTTGATGCCGGCCCCGACGATCGCCCAGTCATGGTCACGCCCGAGATTGAACAGCCGGTGCAGATAGTGCGCCAAGTGGGCGCGGTGAAAATTGCCGATGCCGACATGCACGATGCCGGCCGACAGATCGGCGCGGGCATAGGACGGCACGGATGCGGTCCTGGCGAGCGCGGGAAGGTTTTCGAGGGACGGACGCAATGCCATTGGGTTGCTCAGCTCATCCAGTTTCCGCCGTCGACATTGTAGGTCTGGGCAACAATGTAGTCGGCTTCCGCCGATGCGAGGAAAATTGCCATGCCGGTCAGGTCTGCGGGCGTACCCATCCGGCCGTAAGGCACCGACTGGCCGACAAGGCGTTTCTTCTCGCCCAGCGGGCGGTTTTCATGTTTGGCGAACAGCGCATCGACGCCGTCCCAATGGTCGCCGTCGACGACGCCCGGCGCGATCGCGTTCACGTTGATGCGGTGCGATATCAGATTGAGCCCGGCCGACTGCGTCAGCGAAATGACGGCTGCCTTGCTGGCGCAATAGACCGCCACCAGCGCTTCCCCGCGCCGTCCTGCCTGCGAGGCCATGTTGACGATCTTTCCGCCCCTGCCTTGCGCGATCATCTGGCGCGCGGCCCCCTGCATCATGAACAGCGTGCCGGAGACATTGATGGCGAACAGCCGGTCGTAGCTTTCGCGGGTGATCTCGGCAATCGGCGCGAGGTCGAAGACGGCGGCATTGTTGACGAGGATGTCGAGCCCGCCGGCGGTGTCCACGACTTCGCCGATGCAAGCGTCGATGGAAGCCTGGTCGGTGACATCGAGATGCACCGCATATGCCATCGATCCAATCTGCGCGGCTGTTTCCCGCGCTGCCGCCAGGTTGATGTCGCCGATCGCCACCCTTGCGCCCTCGCGCACATAGGCTTCGGCGAATGCCCTGCCTATACCCCTCGCCGCGCCGGTGATCAGCGCGGACTTTCCTTCCAGTCTCTTCATCGCATTGCCTTGCCGTCTGCGTCGAACCGGTGGACCCGGCCGGACATGAACCCGAACCTGATCACGTCGCCGGGCGCAATGGTGGTTTCGCCGGCAGCGCGCGCCATCAGCAGGCCCAGCGGTCCGGCATCGAGGTGCAGGAAGGTGTCCGAGCCCAGATGCTCGCACAGTTGCACTTCCGCCTGGTGCGGCCCCGAGGCGCCGATGTCGATATGCTCGGGGCGCACGCCGATGGTGCTCGCACCTTCCTTGCCGGCAACGTCGCCGGTGAAGAAGTTCATCTTGGGCGAGCCGATGAAGCCGGCGACGAAGAGGTCGGCCGGGGCGTTGTAAAGTTCTATCGGCGCGCCGACCTGGCGAATGCGGCCGCGATCGAGCACGACGATGCGGTCAGCCATGGTCATGGCCTCGACCTGGTCGTGCGTGACGTAGATCATGGTGGCGCCGAGCTCGCGGTGCATCTGCATGATTTCGACGCGCATGTTGACGCGCAGCGCCGCATCGAGGTTCGAGAGCGGTTCGTCGAACAGGAACGCCTTCGGGTTGCGCACGATGGCCCGGCCGATCGCCACGCGCTGGCGCTGGCCTCCGGAAAGCTGCCTCGGCTTGCGGTCGAGGTAGTCGGTGAGGTTCAGCTTCGCCGCGGCGGCCTTGACCTTCGCGTCGATTTCCTCCTGCGGCAGGCCGGCCATCTTCAGGCCGAAGGCGATGTTGTTCCGCACGCTCATGTGCGGATAGAGCGCGTAGGACTGGAACACCATCGACAGGCCGCGCTTGGAGGGCGGCACGTCGGTCACGTCCGCGCCGTCGATCAGGATGTGCCCGCCGGAAAGGTCCTCGAGGCCGGCGATGAGGCGCAGCAGCGTGGACTTGCCGCAACCCGACGGGCCGACGAAGACCACGAACTCGCCATGCCCGATGGACAGGTCTGCCCCCGGAATGATGACGGCCTCGCCGAACTGCTTGCGAACGCCCTTGAGTTCGATCGATCCCATTACTTTACCGCTCCGAAAGTGAGGCCGCGAACGAGTTGCTTCTGGGCAAACCAGCCGAGCACGAGGATGGGCGCGATCGCCATGGTGGAGGCTGCCGAAAGCTTGGCCCAGAACAACCCCTCGGGACTTGAATAGGAGGCAATGAACTGCGTCAGCGGCGCGGCGTCCCTGGTCGTGAGGTTGAGCGTCCAGAACGCCTCGTTCCAGGACAATATGACGTTGAGCAGGATGGTCGAGGCAATTCCGGGAATCGCCATCGGGGCGAGCACATACAGCAATTCCTTGCCGATGGGTGCGCCGTCCATGCGGGCCGCTTCGAGGATCTCGCCGGGGATTTCCTTGAAGTAGGTGTAGAGCATCCACACGATGATCGGCAGGTTCAGCAGCATGACCACCATGACGATGCCGACATGCGTGTCGAGCAGCCTGAAGTCGCGGAATATCAGGAACAGCGGGATGAGCGCACCCACCGGCGGCATCATCTTGGTGGACAACATCCACATCAGCAGGTCCTTGGTGCGCTTGCCGGGAGCAAACGCCATGGCCCAGGCCGAGGGGATGGCGATGAGCATGCCGATCGCCGTCGAACCGAATGCGATGATCACCGAGTTCATCGCGAACTTCAGGTAGTTGGAACGCTCCTGCACGACGCCATAGTTCTCGAGCGTCCAGTCGAATCCGAAGAGTTTGGGCGGCAGCGAGATGGCTTCGCCCTCGGTCTTGAACGACGTCAGGATAGTCCAGAAGATCGGGAAGAAGATGATGAGGCCGATTGCCCAGGCAATTGCCGTGAAGGCGATCCGGCGGCGTACGGGAACATTTCGCGCCATCTTCAGCCCTCCAGGTTCCGGCCGATCATGCGCATCAGGAAGAATGCGACGATGTTGGCCAGGATGATGGCGATGATGCCGCCTGCAGATGCGCCCCCGATATTGTTCTTGATCATGCCGTACTGGTAGACGAGGAAGGGCAAGTTGCCCGCCGGCCCGCCGGTCCCGGTGACATAGATCTCCGCGAACACGTTCAGCAGGAAGATGGTCAGGATCAGCACGACCACCGTCATCGGCCGCAACAGGTGCGGCAACACGAGGTAGACGAAATAGGCAAAGGGCGTGACGCCGTCCATTTCGGCGGCTTCCTTCTGCTCCTCGTCCAGCGACTGCAGGGAGGTCAGCAGGATCAGCGTGGCAAATGGCAGCCATTGCCACGCGATCATGATGACAATGGCCGTCAGCGGCGCGTGGGCGAACCAGTCGATCGGCTGCAAGCCCATGCTCTTGCTGATCCAGGCGAGGATGCCCGAGACCGGGTTCATCATCATGTTCTTCCAGACCAGCGCCGAAACGGTCGGCATCACGAAGAACGGCGCGATGACGAGCATGCGCACGATGTTGCGCCCGTAGATCGCCTGGTCGAGCAACAGCGCCAGGATGGTGCCAAGCACGATGCAGATAACCAGCACCCAGCCGACGATGGCCAGCGAATTGAAGATCGACTTGAAGAATTGCGGGTCCGTGAGGAAGAACTTGTAGTTGCCGAAGCCCGCAAGGCAGCGGTTTGCCTCGTCTAGAAGCTGCGTTGGCGTGAAGATGGAGCAAAGCGGGCTCGGCTGCAGCAGATTGTAGCGCAGGAACGAGAACCAGATCGTCATCGCCAGCGGGACGACCATCCAAAGGAGCAGCACCAGCACCGAGGGTGCAACTGCCAACCTGCCGAGATTGCGCGTGTGCTGCGTCGCCATCTTGCCGCGAGACCTGGTTGGACCGCCGGGGCGGTGCGATTGGAGCCGGGAGCGAGTGGGATACCTGGTCCGCCGCCCAAGGGAGAGGCGGCGGACCGGGTTGTGTGGACTACTTGATGTAGCCGGCCGCGGTCATTTCGCGGGTGGTCACTTCCTGCGCTTCGGCAAGCGCTTCATCCGCGGTCTTCTGGCCGGCAAGGGCGGCCGAGAAGAGTTCGCCGACCGAAGTCGCGATACCGGCGAATTCGGGTATCGCAACGAACTGGACGCCGACATAGGGCACCGGCTTGACGGTCGGATTGGTCGGATCCGCCGAATTGATCGAGTCCAGCGTCATCTTGGCGAACGGTACCTTCTGGTATTCCGGGTTCGCATAGAGCGACGTCCGGGTTCCGGGAGGAACGTTGGCCCAGCCTTCCTTCGATGCGACGAGTTCGGTGTAGGCCTTGGATGTTGCCCAGCCGACGAACTTTTGCGCCGCGTCAACCTTGGCCGAGCCTGCCGGAATGGCCAGCGACCATGCCCACAGCCAGTTGCCGCGCTTGCCGAGGCCGTTGTCGGGAGCCAGCGCAAAGCCGACCTTGTCGGCAACGGTCGAATCCTTCGGATTGGTCACGAAGGAAGCTGCCACGGTGGCGTCGATCCACATGCCGCACTTGCCTGCATTGAACAGCGCAAGGTTCTCGTTGAAGCCGTTGGACGATGCGCCCGGAGGGCCCGCGTCAGCCAGGAGCTTGAGATAGAAGTCGAGCGTGCTCTTCCACTCGGGCTGGTCGAACTGGGGCTTCCAGTTCTCGTCGAACCAGCGCGCGCCGAAGGAGTTCGCCGTGGCGGTGAGGAACGCCATGTTCTCGCCCCAGCCGGCCTTGCCACGCAGGCACACCCCATAGATCTCGCCGCTCTTGTCGGTGATCTTGCGGGCCGCGTCCGCGATGAAATCCCAGGTCGGCGCATCGGGCATGGTCAGCCCGGCCTTTTCGAACAGGTCCTTGCGATACATGACCATCGAGGACTCGCCGTAGAAGGGCGCGGCATAAAGCTTGCCGTCGACCGTCAGGCCGCCACGGATGGCAGGCAGCAGGTCGTCGGCATCATCGACGCCGTTGAGTTCCACGAGCCAGCCATTCTTGCCCCAGATCGGCACTTCATACGTGCCGATGGTCAGCACGTCGAACTGGCCGCCCTTGGTGGCGATGTCGGTGGTCACCTTCTCGCGCAGGACGTTCTCCTCGAGCGTTACCCACTCGAGCTTGATGTCCGGATTGCTCTTGGTGAAGTCGTCCGTCAGGCCCTGCATGCGGATCATGTCGCCATTGTTGACAGTGGCGATGGTGAGCGTGGTTTGTCCGAATGCGAGGGAAATCGAGGCGCAAAGCGCCGTGGCGCCCAAAAGGGCGCCTGCGAAGTGTCTCATGTCTCTCCTCCCGAAAACCTTGCGGGCTTTTGCCCCAAGGATGGGCGAATACTCAGTCGATTGCGACAAATTGTCAAGCGGTGGCCGGGCGAATTTTTGTCGCCGGCTACCGCAAGGTCAGGCTTGCGCTTTGGAAAAGTTCACGCGCCGGGGCGCATCTTGAGCAGGCACTCGGCCGTAAACTCGTTTGTTATCAAGCCGTTGATCAGGCGTCCGGAAAGCGCTCCGTGGATGGCCTTCACCTTGGCCTCGCCCGCCGCTATGCCGATGACCGGGTTGGACTGGGCCGGGACAAGCTGCGTCGAGGCCACCCGGTCATTGATGAGACCTTCGATCAACTGGCCACGCGAGTCGTAGACCCATGAGGTGATCTCGCCCACGGCCCCGGCTTTTTCGAGTGCCCGCACTTCGTCCCGGCTGATGAACCCGTCCACATGCAGCGGCGCGGAAAGGCCGATATTGCCGATGCCGACGAAGGTGACATCGGCGTGCCGGGCAAGCTCCATGATGTTGTGCACCGTCTCCTGTGCGTGGAGCGTCCGCTTCTCTTCCAGCGAGCGGGCGAACACCGGCAGCGGCATCGGATAGTGCCGCGCGTTTACCCGCTCCGCCATGCGGATGACCACGTTGTACGCGGTAGCCGAGCCATCGGACATCATGTTGCCGAGCAGCGAAACGATGCGGTGCTGCGGGCAATCCATCGGCGATAGCTGTTCGACCGACGCGCGCAGGGCACGCCCTGTCCCGATGGCGATGATCAGCGGATGGACGGATTTGAGATGCCGCTCCATTTCCGCGGCGCCGGCCTCGGCAATGCCCGTCATGGCACCGGGGGCGTCCGGATCGCTTGGAACGACTTCGCAAAGCTTCAGGTCGAACTTCTCGCAGATAGCCGCGCTCAACTCCATGCAGCGGGCGATTGGATGGTCGAGCCGGACCTTCACGAGCTTCTCGCTGACCGCCAGCGAGACCAGGCGCTGGGCAGACTGGCGCGAGACGCCAAGCTTGCGCGCTATCTCGTCCTGCGTGTTGCCTGCAACGTAATAAAGCCAGCCGGCCCGGGCGGCTTCATCGAGGCGGCTTGGCTCCACATCCTGCTTCGAGGTCATTGCGCCCCAACTCCGCCGCGGCCGCGCCCGAATAGCTCGGGAAGCTTCTGCGCAAATTGCGACCATTCCCCCAGGATTTCGATCCCTGCCATTTCCGCCGCCTCTCCCCCCAAATGACTGCCGCCGGTGAATTGCCAAACCTGCATGCCCGCCGCAAGTCCCGCGGCAAGTCCCGGAACGCTGTCCTCGATCACCAGGCAACGCCGCGGATCCGCACCCATCCGCCGCGCGGCATGGAGGAAGAGATCGGGAGCCGGCTTTCCGTTTTTCACCTCGGACGCGGTGAATATCCTTTCGCCGAAATACGTGTCGAGGCCGGCAATCTGCAAGGATCTTTTCACCCGCGGCGGACTGGAAGATGTGGCGACGCACGAGGCGACGCTCAGCTCGCTGACTGCCTCGATCACCCCTGTCATCGCCTTCAATTCGACCTCGAAAGCGGCCAGCAAGGCACTGCGGTAGGATTGCTCGAAATCGTCCGGCAGGGCGACGTCATGCTGTTGGCGAACCTCCGCGGCGACCTTGGGAAACGAGCGCCCGAGAAAATGCGTGCGAAAATGCGCGAAGTCGACATCGACGCCGTATGCCGCCAGTTTGGACAGCAATACACGCGCGCTGATCATCTCGCTGTCGATGAGCACGCCGTCACAGTCGAAGATCACGAGTTCGACCTCGCCGGCCATTGCCGCAACTCCACCCCGGTCGGATACATGCCTTGATTAGCACCGTTTCGCTGCCGCTAGCCAGATGCGCTGCGAGGCTGCCCGAAACGGGCGTGAGCACCTTCGGTGCGAACCAGGTCGAAATTGCCCACCAAGGGGATCTGGGCCGGCGACTGCCGAACTTGTCGAAAGATCAGGCAGCTTCGATCCAGACAAGACATGGGAAGAAGTGAAATCCTGCGCTGCGCCGGTCTGACCCCCTGATGCGATTGCCAAACTGGAGGATCGCGGAACTGCAACTGGCGGTGCGCGCTTCCGTGGCCGCGGCTGCCTCTTTGCTGGCGGCCGATCTGCTCAATTTGCAGTACCCGATCTATGCCTTCATTGCGGCAGTGATCGTCACCGATCTTGACCCCGTGCAGACGCGCGAACTGGGCATCAGGCGAATACTGTCGACCGTGATCGGTGCGGCGACCGGTGCTGTACTCACCTTGCTGCTGCCACCTGGCCCCGTTTCGATCGGCATCGCGATATTTGTCGCCATGATGCTGGGCAATCTCATGCAGGTCAGCGGCGGCGCGAAAGTCGCGGGCTACATCTGCGGCATCGTCCTTCTCGATCACAGCTCGCAGCCCTGGATCTACGCGGCGCACCGGCTTGCGGAAACATTGATCGGCGTCGCGATCGCGTGGGGGATAAGCTACGTGCCCAGGCTCCTACGAGGCGAAGAAAGAGATCAAGCACGGTCTTCGACGAAGCCGGCGCTATCCCGATTGCTGGTCGCTGAACCGCGAAGCCCAAGGCACTGGTGCACGGCTTTGCCGGCGGCGAAACGAAGGTTGTCTTCGCCATCGAGAGCATCGAAGACATGGCCGAGGCGGAGCCAGCAGATGGAAAGTCCAAGCCGCACAACCGTGGTAGTGGGTTGAGTCATTGCACCGAGCAGCGCTTTGATTCGTCCGCCGTCACGTCAACACTGAAGGATGCTGTCTTGTTGGCTGCAAACCTTCGCGAAATACGCCCATCTGGCCACTTCCGACCTTCATGATGCCATTCAAAGAGTGGCTACAAATATGGCTACAGGAGCGGAAGATATTTCAAAGCCATCAAGTCACCTACGAGCCAAAGGCATTGTAAGTGCTTGAAAGATTTATGGTGCCCCTGGCCGGGATCGAACCAGCACGCCTTTTGGGCAACAGATTTTGAGTCTGCCGCGTCTACCAATTCCGCCACAGGGGCAGGCGAGTATGCTGCTATCGCTTCCAACGTTCAAAATCAACCGGCAATGCGGGGCAAGCGACGGGGCGCGACATTGGCGGCCGGCCCGGCGCATGGACGCGCG
The DNA here is from genome assembly GCA_963846345.1 of uncultured Alphaproteobacteria bacterium. GTDB lineage: Bacteria > Pseudomonadota > Alphaproteobacteria > Rhizobiales > Rhizobiaceae > BOKV01. The sequence goes on along the minus strand of CAWJVP010000004.1, from coordinate 688,178 downwards.
CGGCGAACACGGCTAGAAGGCTCCCGCGCCAAGCGTGGCGGACGGGGCCGGGGCACGATGATCAGGAAACTGTACGACTGGGTTTTCGCGCTTGCGCGCCACAGACACGCATCGCAGGCGCTTGCCGGCGTATCCTTCATCGAAAGCTCGTTCTTTCCCATTCCCCCCGACGTGCTGCTTCATTCCCATGGTGCTGGGCCACCGCCAGCGCTGGCTGCTTTACGCGACCATCTGCACCATTGCCTCCGTGCTGGGCGCGTTCCTGGGCTATTTCATCGGCGCCTTCCTGATGGATTCGATCGGCTTTCCGCTGCTGGCGCTCTACGGCAAGGAGAACTCCTTCGCGAAAGTGCAGCAGTGGTACAATGAGATGGGGCGGCTGGGGCGTTTTCTTCGCGGCGGTCACGCCCTTTCCCTACAAGGTGCTGACGATCTTTTCCGGCGCTACCGGCCTCGATCTCGTCACCTTCACGGTCGTGTCGATCATCGGCCGGGGAATCAGGTTCTATGCCGTCGCCGGCTTGCTCTACCTCTATGGCGAGCCTGTGCGCATCTTCATCGAGCGGCGGCTCGGCCTCATGTTCACCCTTGGCGTCGTGCTGCTGGTCGGCGGATTTGCCGCTGTGAAGCTGCTTTTTTGAAACCGCCGCCGTGCTATAGGCTCGCGCCATGACGAGAACCGGACATCTGACGACTTCGCTGCTGGTGCTTGCCGGCATGGTCGCGGTCATTGCCGCGGTGCTGGGTTTCCAGCACATCGGCGGCTACATTCCCTGCAAGCTGTGCCTGCAGCAACGCGAGCCTTACTACGCGGGCATTCCCGTTGTGGCGCTGGCGGCAATCTCCGCCTGGCGCGGCTGGCCGCCGCTTGTCACGCGCCTGCTGCTGGCGCTGGGCGGATTGCTGCTGCTGACATCCATGGCAATGGCGGCCTACCACTCCGGCGTCGAGTGGCAATGGTGGCCTGGGCCGACCGATTGCGGCGTGACGGCCGGCAACATTTCAAGCGACGTGAACGATCTCCTGGGCGATCTTTCGACCCGCCCGCCCTCATGCGACAAGGCGGCAGGGCGCTTCCTCGGCCTTTCCTTCGCAGGGTGGAACGTGCTTGCCAGCGGCGTGCTTGCCGCAATTGCGCTGCGCGGTGCGGCGAAGCGGGCCTAGGGCTCCAGAACGCTGTCCCAGTACAGGAAGTCCATCCAGCTTTCGTGCAGGTAGTTGGGCGGGAACTTGCGCCCGTTCCTGTGCAGATCCTCGAGGCTCGGCATGTAGGGCGGTTGGGCCGGCCACATCTTCACCTGCGCCGGCAGCTTGTTGCCCTTGCGCAGATTGCAGGGCGAGCACGCCGCCACGACGTTCTCCCACGAGGTGACGCCGCCCTTGGAGCGCGGCACGACATGGTCGAAGGTCAGGTCCTCGCCGGTACCGCAATACTGGCACTCGAAACGGTCGCGCAGGAAGACGTTGAACCGCGTGAAGGCAGGCGACCGGCTCGGCTTCACGAAGCTCTTTAGGCACACGACGCTTGGCAGGCGCATCTCGAAGGAGGGGCTGCGCACCTCGAAGTCGTATTCGGCAACGATGTTCACGCGGTCAAGGAACACGGCCTTGATCGCATCCTGCCAGCTCCACAGCGACAGCGGGTAATAGCTGAGCGGGCGGTAGTCGGCATTGAGTACCAGCGCCGGATGCGCGTCCGGCTTGACTGCAATCGTCAAGTTAACCTCCGAACCGACATGATCGATTCCCTTGGCCGTTCCGTTTGCGAAACTATCTAATTCGACTGTGTCAGGCTTGTGAAGATGGCGAAAGCTTAATTATCACACGCATTTTCCCTGTCGATTTCATGCGGGCGTGGCGTCGCGGCCACCGCGCAGCGTCGCATAGTAGGACCAAAGCAGCCGCGAGGCGACGCCGCGCCAGGGCGACCACTGCGCCGCGATGACGCGAAGTTCCTTGTCCCCCGGCCGCTTCTCCAGCGCAAACGCGGCCCTAACCGCCTCCTGCAGCGCGAGATCGCCCGCCGGAAAGATGTCGGCATGGCCCGCGCAGAAAAGCAGGTAGATCTCCGCCGTCCACGGGCCGATGCCCTTGATCGTGGTCATTGCGGCGATCGCCTCGCCGGCCGGCATGAAAGCGAGCCCCTGAAGGTCGAGTTCCCCGCCATCGACTGCCTGCGCAATGTTGATGAGCGTTCGTTGCTTGGGACCGGAAAGCCCCGCCTCGCGCAACCGGGCCTCGCCCGCCGCAAGCACGGTTGCAGCGTCAAGCGGGTCGATCATGCCCTTCAGCCGGGAAAAGATGGCATCGGCGCTGGCCTTCGAAACCTGCTGCGAAACGATGATCGAGGCCAGCCCGGCAAAGTCGGTGGTGGAGCGGCGCAGCGGTACCTCGCCCGCCTGTACGCAGACCGGCGCAAGCCGTGCATCGGCTGCGACAAGCGCCGCCAGCCCTTCCTCGATGTCCGCCGCACAGCTGATAACGCGCATCAAGATGTTCCTCGCGCCCCGTTGTCAGGGCCGCCCGACAATGGCTAAGACGGCCCCATGACACAAGCCCGGGAACAAAAACGCCCAGTCTTCCGGTTTGCTCCGAGCCCCAACGGCCGGCTGCATCTTGGCCACGCTCTTTCTGCCCTGCTCAACCTGAAAATGGCGCGCGAGGCGGGCGGAGCGATGCTGTTGCGCATCGAGGACATCGACAAGGTGCGCTGCACGCCGAAACTGGAGGCGATGATGCTGGCCGATCTCGAATGGATCGGCTTCGAATGGGACGGGGAGCCGCGCCGGCAATCCATGCACTTTGGCGCAGTACAAGGCTGCGCTGGACGAACTGCAGGCGCGCGGGCTGGTCTACCCGGCCTTCCTTTCCCGGACGCAGATCAAGGCGCTGGCCGCGGCCGATCCGCTGTGGCCGTCCGATCCCGATGGCGCGCCGCATTATCCGGGATCCGAGCGCTCACATTCCTTGGCGCAGACGGAAGCCCTCATGGCTGGCGGTGCGGACTTTGCGCTGCGCATCGACATGGAGAAGGCGATTGCCGCCGCCGGCAAACCGCTGTCCTGGCGCGAGACCGGCGCGGGATCCGGCGGCGAGACGGGAATGGTCGAGGCGCGGCCGCAAGCTGGGGCGACGCCATTCTGGGCCGCAAGGACACGCCGGCAAGCTACCACCTTGCCTGCGTGCTCGACGACGCCCTTCAAGGCGTGACGCATGTGGTTCGCGGCGCCGACCTTTTCCATGCAACGTCAATCCATCGCCTGCTGCAGGAATTGCTGGCCCTTCCGGCGCCGGTCTACCACCATCACCGGCTGATACTGGGCCCGGACGGGACGAAATTGTCGAAAAGCCGGGCGGATACGGCGATCGCGCATCTGCGCGATGCCGGCGTCACGCCGCCGGAGATCCGCAGGATGATCGGCCTTTGAAAACGGGGCCAGAAGATATCAGGTATGCGTGGCGGCCTTGAACGACGCCATCGCCAACAGCACGGTAGCCGCGCCGCCGAAGCCTGCGCCGATAGTCATCAGGGGCGCATAGGTCATTCGCACGCCGTACCAGTCCAGGCCATAAAACGCCGCGCATGAGCCTGCGAACAGCAGCAGCCAGTTGCCGATGACGCCAAAGCCCGCAAATCCCATGATGCGGTCGGCGAGCCAGCCGCAAATGAAGGAAGTCGTGCAAACAAATGCCATGGCGACGATGAAATCGTCCTGCGCCAGATCCAGTAGCATGTGAACCCCTCAGGCCTCGCCCCCCGATTGCGAAACCATCGTCATTCATACACTGCCCTGGTTTAGTGTTAATTAATAAACAAATTCAAATTGGCAGTTCCGGCTCGGTTCGATCGGCAATAAGGCAGGAATTGATCTCCGCACCCACGAGGAAGATCGCCGCCATTACATAGAAAAACACCAATGCGATGACGATGCTGGCCATTCCGGCATAGGTGCTCACATAGTCTGCGAAGCTGCGCAGATAGGCTGAAAAGCCGATCGCCGCCGCCAGCCAGACCGCAAGGGTGAAAACCGCCCCGGGAGCGATCTCGGCAAAACTGCGCCTGCCCGCCGGAAGCCATTTGTGGCTGGCGACGAGCGCCACGATCAGGATCAGGCTCGAGACCATCAGCCGCCAGAAGTCGATCCGGTCGATCTGCTCGTACATTCCCGGGATGTATTTGCGCGCTATGTCGAGCCCGAGGGGCATCAGGACGATGAGGATCGTCACCGTCGCTATCATGATCGCCCCGAGGATGACGAAGAGGACCGAGTGCAGCCTCAGCACGACGAAATTGCGCTTTTCCTCGACCCGGTAGGCGCGGTTGAGGCCGAGCCGCAACGCTTCCACGCCGTTCGAGGCAAAGAAGACCGCGGTGACCGCGCCCAGCGTCAGGATATCGCCGCGCGGGATCGTCAGCACGGTGAGCGTTTGCTCGGCGAGGGGCGCTGCAACCGCATCGGGAAGCGTGTCGAACAGCGTCTGCACAAGCTCCTGCGGGAACGAGCCGAGGTTGAAGAAGGCGGCGAGCGACGTGCAGAAGATGAGGAACGGGAACAGGGCCATGATTCCCGACAGTGCGATGTGGCTGGCGATCGCCCACCCGTCGTCGCGGTTGAAACGCCAGGCCGCGCGCATGAATGCCATGGCGAACGGTCCGCCGAAACGCGCTATCGTCTCCGTGATTCGCAAAGGCAAGTTTTCCCGTCGCGTTGGCATCGGCCTTGCGTCGAATTTGGGGTTGTCCACACGGCATGTCCAGAACGATTCTTGTTACCGGCTGTTCCAGCGGCATCGGGAGGCATTGCGCCCTGCGGCTCCAAGAGGACGGCTGGCGCGTATTCGCAACCGCACGAAAACCCGCCGACATCGACGCGCTTGCCGCTCTCGGCCTCGAAGCCCTGTCCCTCGACTACGCCGACACGGCATCCATTCGCGCGGCATTCGGCGAGGTGATGGAGCGGACCGGCGGGCGGCTCGATGCGTTGTTCAACAACGGCGCCTACGGCCAGCCGGGTGCGGTCGAAGACTTGTCGACCGACGTGTTGCGCGCGCAGTTCGAAGCCAATTTCTTCGGCTGGCATGAACTGACGCGCCTGGCGATCCCCCCGATGCGCCGGCAGGGCGCCGGGCGTATCGTCCATTGCTCCTCGATCCTCGGCGTCATCGCCTATCGCTGGCGCGGCGCCTACAACGCCACGAAATTCGCACTTGAAGGCCTTGCCTCGACGCAGCGCATGGAGCTGAAGGGCACCGGCATACACGTCAGCCTCATCGAGCCGGGGCCGATCGAATCGCGCTTTTCCGAAAACGCCGTGGAAAAGTTCCTCGCCAATGTCGACATCGAAGGATCGGTGCACGCCAGGACCTACAGGCATCACCTCGCCAGGCTCAACGACAATGGCGGGGTGAACCGGTTTCGCCTCGGCCCCGAGGCGGTCTATCGCAAGCTCGAGCACGCGTTGGCATCGCCGCGCCCGCGGGCCGCACTATCCCGTGACGGTGCCGACCCATTTCATGTTCATGGCGCGCCGCATCCTGCCGGCAAACCTGCTGGACGCCCTGTTGACGCGGTTCGACTAGCAAGGGCGGAACTGGCGCTTGCCACGGGCGCAGCCGGCGCTATGTTGCGCTGCTCGCACCACAATTGCCGGAGAGGCCATGCAGACCCTGTTCCAGTTCCTCATACCGGTGGCCCTTGCGGCGGTCGCGGTGATCCTGGGTCTCGGCCTTTGGAACATGATGCGCGGCGGCAGCGCGAGCCGGTCGCAAGGCTTGATGCGCATGCGCGTGCTGTTCCAGTTCGTGGCGCTGATCGTTGTCATGGCCGCGCTCTATTTCGCCGGCCGGAACTGAGGGCGCATGGTAAAGCTCAACAAGATCTACACCAGGACCGGCGACGACGGCACGACCGGCCTCGGCAATGGCGAGCGGCGCGACAAGTTCGACACCCGGGTCGAGGCCTATGGCACCGTGGATGAGGCCAATGCCTGCATCGGAATTGCGATGCTGGAATTGACCGCAGACGATCCGCTGAGGAGCGAACTGCTTGCGATACAGAACGATCTGTTCGACCTCGGCGCCGACCTCGCCACCCCCGACGAGGGCAAGGACCTCGGCTACGAGCCGTTGCGGATAACGCAAAGCCAGGTGGACCGCATCGAGACGCTGATCGACCGCTACAATGCGAAGCTCGCGCCGCTCAACTCCTTCGTGCTGCCGGGTGGTTCGCCGCTTGCCGCCTATCTGCATCTGGCGCGCACTGTCGTGCGGCGTGCGGAGCGCGCAATGGTCGAGCTGTCGCGGAGCGAAAAGGTCAGCGTGCCGGCGATCCGCTACGCGAACCGGCTGTCGGATCTTCTTTTCGTCGTCTCCCGTGTTGCCAATGACGGCGGCAAGGCGGACATTCTGTGGGTGCCGGGCAAGAGCCGCTGACCGGCGGCGGGCGGAAAGGCTGCGCAGGACGTGTTCATACCGCTGCATGACGCTAACCGTCTGAAGCACATCCACCTGCAATACGTCACGCTGGCGCTGATCCTCGTCAACGTCGCGATCTGGTTCTTCTTCATGAACCCGGTCTATGCCAACGAGGACGCCATCAAGGCGGCCGTCTATTCCTGCGGCTTCATCCCGGTCGTTGCCTCCGGCCAGGAGGTCCTGCCCTTCGAGTTGCAGCGCATTCCGCCATGGGCCAGCTACGTCACCTACGCCTTCCTGCATGGCGACCTTCTGCATCTGGGCGGCAACATGCTGTTCATCTGGGTCTTCGGCGACAATGTCGAGGATGCGCTGGGGCATCTGCGATACCTCTTCTTCTACCTGTGCTGCGCGGTGGCGGGCGCTTTCGCCCATGCCTGGTGCCCTGCCGGGATCGGAAGCGCCGCTGATCGGCGCATCCGGCGCGGCGGCCGGCGTCGTCGCGGCCTACCTCCTGCTGCACCCGCACGTGAAGGTCTGGGTGCTGGCGCTCGGCCGCATTCCGCTGCGCCTCTCGGCGCTTTGGGTCATCGGCGCATGGATCGTCTTCCAGATCGTCAGCTTCACTCTTGGCGGCGAAGAACAGGTCTCCTTCGCCGCACATGTCGGTGGCATTGCAGCAGGTGCCGTTTTGCTGCCGTCCGTCAAGCGCCGGGTGTGGCTTTGTTCGACCGCAAGCCGGTGCCCGAGGTCGCTGCCGCCGCTGCCGCCGGTAACGGCTGACGAGGGACATCCGCTGCCCGGCCAGCCCGGACCGGTCCGAATGAGCCGCAAGCGGTTGCGCAGGACGCGGATGAAGCGCGGGAGGCAAAGCCGTCGCCGTGGGGCCGCCAGGCCCGTCCGCGGACGGCGCAGAATATGCTGGCCAAACTGCCGCATGTGCAGCGAAACATTATTGACGTAAACGTCAATTATCGGGTAGTTGCGGACCAGCTAGCGATGTTTTTCGAAAAGGGTGTCAGATGAAGATTCTCGTCCCGGTCAAGCGGGTGGTCGATTACAACGTCAAGATCCGCGTCAAGGCCGATGGATCGGGCGTCGAGCTCGCCAACGTCAAGATGTCGATGAACCCGTTCGACGAAATCGCCGTCGAAGAGGCGATCCGCCTCAAGGAAGCCGGCAAGGCGACCGAGGTCATCGTCGTCTCGATCGGCCCGCAGCAGGCGCAGGAGACGCATCCGCACCGCGCTGGCCATGGGCGCGGACCGCGGCATCCTCGTCAAGATCGACGACGCTGGTCGAGCCGCTGGCCGTCGCCAAGATCCTCAAGGGCGTGGTCGAGGCCGAAGCAGCCCGGCCTCGTCATCTGTCGGCAAGCAGGCGATCGACGACGACGCCAACCAGACCGGCCAGATGCTGTCGGCGCTGCTCGGCTGGAGCGCAGGGCACCTTCGCCTCCAAGGTCGAGATCGACGGCGACACGGCCAAGGTCACGCGCGAGGTCGATGGCGGCCTGCAGACGATCGAACTGCAAGATGCCGGCTGATCGTCACCACCGATCTGCGCCTCAACGAGCCGCGCTACGCCTCGCTGCCCAACATCATGAAGGCCAAGAAGAAGCCGCTCGATGAAAAGACCGCCGGCCGACTACGGCGTCGACGTCGCGCCGCGCCTCAAGGTGCTCAAGACCGTCGAGCCGCCGGCCGCAAGGCCGGCGTCAAGGTCAAGACCGTCGCCGAACTGGTCGACAAGCTGAAAAACGAAGCCGGCGTGCTCTGACAGGCCGCAAAGGAACAACCAACATGGCAATTCTCCTCCTCGCCGATCACGACAACGCCACCTTTCCGACCAGACCGCCAAGGCGCTGACCGCCGCACGCCAGATGGGCGGCGACGTCCATGTGCTGGTCGCCGGCAAGGGCTGCAAGGCCGTTGCCGATGCCGCCGCCAAGCTGTCGGGCGTGCACGAAGGTGCTGCTCGCCGACGACGCCGACACTACGAGCACAGCTGGCCGAACCGATCGCCGCGCTGATCGTCTCGCTCGCCGGCGGCTATGACGCCATCGTCGCCGCCGCCACCTCGACCGGCAAGAACGTCATGCCGCGCGTCGCCGCCCTGCTCGACGTGATGCAGGTCTCCGAAGTCATCGACGTCGACGGCCCGGACACGTTCGAGCGGCCGATCTATGCCGGCAACGCCATCCAGACCGTGCAGTCGACCGACGCCAAGAAGGTCGTCACCGTGCGCACCGCCTCCTTCCCGGCTGCCGGCGAAGGCGGTTCGGCCGCGGTCGAGGCCGTGCATGCGGCCGGCGATCCGGGCCTTGTCGAAATTCGTCGAGGCGGCACTGCAGAAGCAGCGATCGTCCGGAACTCACCTCGGCCAAGATCATCATCTCGGGCGGCCGCGCGCTCGGCTCGCGCGAGAAGTTCATGGAAGTCATCCTGCCGGTGGCCGACAAGCTCGGCGCGGCCGTCGGTGCATCGCGCGCGGCCGTCGATGCCGGCTATGCGCCGAACGACTGGCAGGTCGGCCAGACCGGCAAGGTCGTCGCGCCCGACCTCTACATCGCCTGCGGCATCTCCGGCGCCATCCAGCACCTTGCCGGCATGAAGGATTCCAAGGTCATCGTCGCCATCAACAAGGACGAGGAAGCCCCGATCTTCCAGGTCGCCGACTACGGCCTCGTCGGCGACCTGTTCGACGTGCTGCCGGAACTGGAAAAGGCATTGGACTGACATGCCGTTTCCAGCATAATTAGCCACGGGGCAGCAGGAACGGAATGCTTGAATGACAAACGGTGCAGAAAACGCGCCGCATTGCAAGGGTCGGCATCATCGGCGCCGGGCAGATGGGTGGGGCATCGCGCATGTGTGCGCGGTGGCCGGCTATGAGGTTCTCCTCAACGACCTGACGCCGGACAGCATCGAGTCGCGCCTTGCCACGATCAACGGCAATCTGGCGCGCCAGGTCGCCTCCGGCAAGCTGACCGAAGCCGAGCGCGGCAAGGCGCTGGAGCGGCTTTCACGCCTGCGCCGAAGCATGGAACGACCTTGCGAGCTGCGACCTGGTGATCGAGGCAGCGACCGAGAACGAGGCGATCAAGCGCAAGATCTATTCAGCGCTTTGCCAGAGCCTGCAACCCGGAGCGATGATCGCCACCAACACCTCGTCGATTTCGATCACCCGCCTGGCCGCCGTCGACCGACCGGCCGGAACGCTTCATCGGCATCCATTTCATGAATCCCGTGCCGGTGATGAAGCTGGTGGAACTCGTGCGCGGCATCGCGACCGACGACGACACCTTCGAGGCGTCGCAGTCATTTCGTCACCTCGCTCGACAAGACCATCACGGTCGTCCGAGGATTTCCCCGGCCTTCATCGTCAACCGCATCCTGCTGCCGATGATCAACGAGGCGATCTACACGCTCTACGAGGGCGTCGGCACGGTCGATGCCATCGACACGGCGATGAAGCTCGGCGCCAACCACCCGATGGGCCCGCTGCAGCTTGCCGATTTCATCGGCCTCGACACCTGCCTGTCGATCATGCAGGTGCTGCATGACGGGCTGTCGGATTCGAAATACCGCCCCTGCCCGCTGCTGGTGAAATATGTCGAGGCCGGCTGGCTCGGCCGCAAGACCGGGCGCGGCTTCTACGACTATCGCGGCGCGACGCCGGTCCCGACACGGTAAGCCTTGAAGCCATCCCGCCTCAGGTTTGCAATGAACTTCTGGCCCCCGTTCTTTTTCGCGGGGATAAAGGTCGCGCGCATATCAGACGACTGGCGCGAGGCTGATGTCGAGCTTCGGCAGGGCCGCCTGAACATGAATTATGTCGGCACGCATTTTGGCGGTTCGCTGTTTGCCATGACCGACCCCTTCTACATGATCATGCTCAGCAACATCCTGGGCCGTGACCACGTGGTTTGGGACAAGGCATCGTCCATCGAATTCCTCCGCCCCGGCCGAGGCACCGTCAAAGCGCAAATGCACATCACCGATGCGATGCTCGACGAAATTCGGGCAAACACGATGAATGACGGCGACCGTTTCACGCCGGTATGGCCTGTGGAAATCAGGGACGCGGGCGGGGAGCTCGTCGCAAGGGTGCACAAGACCATGTACATCCGCCGCGGGCGCGACGGCCGAAAGCGGGTTGGCAGCAAGGACTGATCAGCTTGTCGACGCGGTCACGGGTATGTCGAAATGCAGGACATCCTCCCGAACGCCTAGCTTTTCGTAGAGGGCAATTGCGGGAGGATCATCAAGGTCCGCCTGCACGTAGATGACCCAGGCGCCCCGCGTGACGGCTATGGTTTTCAGCTTTTCGATCAACGCCGTGGCAATCCCCTTGCGCCTGTGCGTCTCGTCCACCGCAAGATCGTAAATGTAGATTTCGCGGCGTTCCTGTTCGAATTTCTCAAGCTCATAGGCGACAAGGCCGCCCGCGATGTTTCCGTCAATTGACGCCACGACAACAATCACATGGTCGAGCGCCAGGAGTCGCTTGAGATGTTGCGGACCCGGCGGGGCCGACGAATAACTTGGCGGATCCTCGAAAGCCTTTGCGAACAACGCGTTGAGTTCGCGCAGCCGGTCTTCATCCCCCGGTCCAAGGCGATGGATGGTGGCATTCGTGCTCATGACCGCCTCCCATTTCAGAACTTCACTTCTTGAGGCCTGTCGCCCTTTCCACCAGCGCAAGTGCCTCGGGGCTGGCCCAGTCCGCGGGACCGTTGAGCACGCCCATGACACAACTGTTGCGGTCGATCAGCAACGTTGCCGGCATGCCGAAGGCGAGGCTCTCCTTCTTCAGCGCGTTGAAGACGCCCATGGTGCCGTCGTGGAAAAAGCCCAAGCCCGAAAGATTGTTGTCGGCATAGAACTTCTTCGGCTTTTCGTCCGTGCCCAGGTCGACGCTGACCGGGACCACCTCGAAATCCGGCCCGCCGGACTGCTGCTGGAGGGCTTGCAGGGACGGCATTTCCTCGCGGCACGGCGCGCACCACGTCGCCCACAAGTTCAAAAGCACCACCCTGCCCTTCCAGTCGGCAAGGCTCTTGCCGGCGCCCGACGCGTCGGCAAAAGCGAGCGCGCCGACATCGACCGGACGGTCGGCTATGGTGAAGGCCGCAACCGCGCCCGTGTTTGCCCCGTTGAGAAGCGCGGCTTGTTCCAGCGCCGCCTCGCAGCCGGCCGCAGCCGCGACATTGCCAGAACCCCTTGCAATCACGTATACCCCGCCCGCCAGGGCGATGATCGCCAGCGCAGCCAGCGCGACTGTCAAGTTCCTGGTCCCTCGACCCATTTCGATCCTCCTGGAGCGGCACCATGTCCGACGCCGGTTCTGACAAAAAATCTGGCGGGAAGCCGGTTCGCTCCCCGGAAGCGGGAAACAAGATGTGGGGCGGCCGCTTCTCTTCCGGCCCCGACGCCATCATGGAGGCGATCAACGCCTCCATCGACTTCGACCGCAAGCTCTATGCGCAGGATATCGCCGGTTCGAAGGCGCATGCGGCCATGCTGGCACGGCAAAACATCATCAGCGCCGAAGATGCAACAAGCATCATCGAGGGCCTCAACACGATTTTGTCAGAGATCGAGCGCGGCGAGTTCGTGTTCTCAGCGCAAGCTCGAAGACATTCACATGAATGTCGAGGCGCGCCTTGCCGAACTCATCGGCCCGGCGGCCGGCCGGCTGCACACCGCCCGTTCGCGCAACGACCAGGTGGCGCTGGATTTCCGCCTTTGGGTGAAGCAGGCGGCGCAGCGCGCAAGATCCCTGATGCTCGCGCTGATCGAGGCGTTTCTCGACAAGGCGGAGGCGCATGCGGCAACCGTGATGCCCGGCTTCACCCATCTGCAGACCGCGCAGCCCGTCACCTTCGGCCATCACTGCATGGCCTATGTCGAAATGCTTGCGCGCGACCGCTCGCGCCTTGCAGACGCGATTGCGCGCATGGACGAATGCCCGCTCGGCGCGGCTGCGCTCGCCGGCACGTCCTTTCCGGTGGACCGCCACGACACCGCGCAAGCGCTCGGCTTCCGCGAACCCACCCGCAATTCCCTCGATTCGGTCTCCGACCGCGACTTCGCGCTGGACTTTCTTTCGGCTGGCATCGATCTGCGCCATGCACCTGTCGCGCTTTGCCGAGGAAATCGTCATCTGGTCGACGCCGCAATTCGGCTTCGTGCGGCTGTCCGACCGCTTCTCGACCGGCTCGTCGATCATGCCGCAGAAGAAGAACCCCGATGCTGCCGAACTGGTGCGCGCCAAGACCGGCCGCATCAACGGCGCACTGGTCGCCCTGCTGACGGTGATGAAAGGCCTGCCGCTGACCTATTCCAAGGACATGCAGGAAGACAAGGAAGCCGTCTTCGACGCCGCCGAGAGCCTCGAACTCGTCGATCCAGGCAACCACCGGCATGGTCGCCGACCTGACCGTCAATGCCGGGACAAATGGCGGCGGCGGCCGGTTGCGGCTATTCCATCGCAACCGACCTGGCCGACTGGCTGGTGCGCGAGGCGGGACTGCCGTTCCGCGAGGCGCATCACGTGACCGGGCCGCGCGGTGGCGCTTGCCGAAAGCAAGGCGGCCGGGCTCGACGAGCTCACCCTCGATGAGTTGCGGTCGATCGATCCGCGCATCACGCAAGATGCGTTTTCAGTCCTTTCGGTGCAAAAGTCGGTGGAGAGCCGCACCAGCTTTGGCGGCACCGCACCTGCCAATGTGGCGGCGCAGGCGGCTTGGTGGCGCGCCCGGCTGCAGGCGGAAGCTTGAAAATGCCCGACAATCGCTTTGACAATTCCGGGCGCTTGGCGAATAACCACAAGGCTTGTGCGCAAAACGGGAGCAGTTGCTTGGCGCAGTCCTTTGCCGGCCGTCGCAGGAAAATGGCCATTACATTGCTGGCACTGGCGGCGCTTGGCGTCGCCGCAAGCGGTTGCGGCCGCAGGGGCGATCCCGAACTGCCGGAAGCGGCGGTCATTCCCGGCCAGGAAGCCGCACCGGCCACCGATGCAACCGGTGAAAGAGGACCGTCCCTTCATCCTGGACTTCCTCATCAAGTAATCTTGCGCCCCGTCTGGAACGAACGCCGTGAACCATTTCGAATACAGGAACGGCGAACTCTTCGCCGAGGACGTGCCGGTGAGCGCGATTGCGAAGGCGGTCGGCACCCCCTTCTATTGCTATTCCACTGCCACGCTTGAGCGGCACTACAACGTCTTTTCGGCGGCCTTCGCCGATATCGATTCGCTGGTCTGCTATGCGCTCAAGGCCAATTCCAACCAGGCCGTTATCGCAACGCTCGCGCGTCTGGGCGCGGGCGCCGATGTGGTTTCGGGCGGCGAACTCGCCAGGGCGCTGAAGGCCGGCGTGCCGCCGCAGAAGATCATGTTTTCGGGCGTAGGCAAGAAGGCGCAGGAACTCGATGCCGGTCTCGCGGCGGACATCTTGTGCTTCAATGTCGAATTGGTCCCCGAACTCCACGCCCTGTCGCAGCGTGCCGTTGCGGCCGGGAAAACCGCCCGTGTATCCTTCCGGATCAATCCGGACGTCGATGCCGGCACGCACGCCAAGATCTCCACCGGCAAGAAGCACGACAAGTTCGGCATTGACTGGGAAAAGGCCCGCGAAATCTATGCGCTCGCCGCCACGCTGCCGGGGATAGAAGTCACCGGCATCGACATGCATATCGGCAGCCAGATCACCGAACTGCGGCCCATTCGACCGCGCCTTCGCCAAGCTGGAAGGCCTGGTACGCGAGCTGCGCGCGGCCGGGCATCACATCGAGCATGTCGATCTGGGCGGCGGACTGGGCATTCCCTATCGCAAGGACAACATGCCGCCGCCCGAGCCCGGCGCCTATGCCGGCATCGTCACCAAGCATGTGCGCGCGCTCGATTGCAGGGTCATCTTCGAACCGGGCCGCCTGATCTGCGGCAATGCCGGCATTCTCGTCGGCGAGGTCATTTACGTAAAAGATGTCGGCCACCGCACCTTCATCATCGGCGACACCGCCATGAACGACCTAATCCGCCCGACGCTGTACGACGCCTGGCACGAGATCATGCCGGTTCGCGAGCCCGGCAAGCGACACGCCCTGGATCAAGGCGGACCTGGTGGGTCCGGTTTGCGAAACGGGGGATTTCATCGCGCTCGACCGCACGGTGCCGCAAATGCAGGCCGGCGATTACTACGCCATCGGAACCGCGGGCGCTTATGGCGCGGTGCAGGCCGGCACCTACAACACCCGGCCGCTGGTGCCTGAAGTGCTGGTGCGCGGCGACGCCTTCCACGTCGTTCGGCCCCGCCCGAGCGTCGACGACCTCATCGGTCTCGACAGCATGCCGGACTGGCTCCAGGCTTGATCACGATTTCGGCATTGGCCGGACGAATTTCGCCAGCGTCTCGAAATCGCTGCTTTCTGTGCTAGCTTTCGTTACCAGGCAGGCGGCAAACATGCAGGCAACATGGCTGACCACGAAGTGAGCAATCAGACCAGCGAGGCGGCGGAATCAAATCCGGCGCAAAAGCGCGTGCTTCGCGTGGGCGCCGCTGCGGCTATCGCATGGGAACGCTTTTGGCCGCTCGCGGTGCCGGCGGTTTGCGTCTTGCTGGTCTTTCTTTCGGCATCCTGGCTCGGTCTTTGGCAAATACTTCCGCCGCTTGCACGGTTCGCTGGCCTTGCCGCCTTTGCCGGAGCATTGGTCTTGGCGCTTTATCGGCCTGAGACATTTTTCCCCGCCATCGCGTCATGACGTCACCCGCCGGATCGAGATTGCATCCGGACTGGAGAATCGCCCTGTAACCGCGCAGGAAGACGAAATCGCCTTCGGTGGCGGCGACCAGCTTGCGCGCGCGCTGTGGGCCGAGCACAGGCGGCGCATGGCCGAGGGCCTCCAGAACCTGACGGGCGGCGCGCCGGCGGCGGACGCCAACCGGACCGATCCGTGGGCGATGCGTGCCTTCATCGCGGCCATCGCCTTCGCCGCTTTCGGATTTTCCCTCGGGCCGGACGGAGGCCGCTTGGCCGATGCTTTCTCGCCCCGCCTCGATCGCGAGGAATTGCTGGCGAGGTTCGACGCCTGGATCAACCCGCCTGCCTACACCCGCAAGCCCCCGGTCTATCTCACCAACCGCCAGCAGGCCGATGGTGCGGCAATCACCGTGCCGCAGGGCAGCGAACTGTTCCTGCGTTTCGTCGGCGATACGGGGATAAAGGCGGAATACCGGCACGCCGGCGGCACGCTGGCCTTGGAACCCGTGGCGCCGGATGAGACGCGGCCGGTACCGGCAGCCGCCGTTACCGGCGAAGCCGTCAAGACCGTGGAACTGAGTTCGAAGCTCGACCAGAGCGGCACGATCGTGCTTTCCGCGCGCGGCGAAGTACTCGGCGAGTGGCCGGTGGACGTCATTGCGGACCGCCCGCCGACGATCCGCCTGACGGAAGCACCCTCGGCGGCGCTTTCAGGTTCGCTGCAGCTGCAATACGAGGTGGAGGACGACTACGGCGTCGTCTCCGCGGTCGGCGCGATTGCGCCGGGCATTGCGCCCGATCCGGCCGCGCGCCCCCTGGTCGGCCCGCCGGAACTGCCGCTTTCGCTGCCGCGCCAGCGCGCCACGAAGGGAACGGCCAAGCTCAACCGCGACCTGACGCAGCATCCGTGGGCCGGCAGCGAAGTCGCGATAACATTGTCGGCCACCGACGACGCCGGCCAGACAGGGACCAGCGAGCCGCACGCGATGGTGCTTCCTGGCCGCAATTTCAGCAATCCGCTGGCCCTTGCGCTGCTTGAGCAGCGGCGCATCCTGGCGCTTGACGCCAACAAGCGCCAGCGCGTCGCCGACCTTCTCGATGCCTCGATGATGGCGCCGGAGGACTTCATCACCGTTCCGGGCGTCTTTATCGCGATGAACGTCGCCCACCGGCGGATCGTGTCGGCGCGCGACGACGACACGCTGCGTTCGGCGCTCGATCTGCTGTGGGAAATCGCGTTGGCCGTGGAATTCGGCGATCTGTCGCAGGCCGAGCGCAACCTCCGCGAGGCCCAGGAACGCCTTTCCGAGGCGCTTGAGCGCGGGGCGAGCGACGAGGAAATCCAGAAGCTGATGCAGGAATTGCGCGAGGCGATGAACGAGTTCCTCGAGCAGATGGTCCGCGAGGCGATGCAGAACCCGATGCAGCCCAACCCCATGGACCAGAACCAGGCCAGCCGTACGCTGCGCCAGCAGGATCTGGAACGGATGATGGACCAGATCGAAAATCTGGCGCGGTCGGGTTCCAAGGACGCGGCGCGCGAGTTGCTGAGCGAACTGCAGCGGATGATGGACAATCTGCGGGCCGGCCGGCAGCAGCAGCAACAGATGGGCAACAACCCGACCAACGAGGCGCTGGACAAGCTGAGCGAACTGATGCGCAAGCAGCAGGAACTGATGGACCAGTCCTTCCGACTGCAGCAACAGCAGAACCGCCGCAACCAGCTTGGCGAACAGAACCAGGGCGAGCAGCAGGACGGCCAGCAAGGGCAGCCGCAGGAAGGCCAGCAGGGCCAGCAGGGCGAAATGACGCCGGAGGAACTTGCCGAGGCGCTGAAGCAGCTTCAGCAGCAGCAGGAAGCCCTTCGCGGCGAACTGGGCGAACTCGGCAAGCAACTCGAGGCGCTGGGCCTTGATCCGTCAGAGGGTTTCGGCGAGGCAGACCGCGAAATGGGCGAGGCCGGCAAGAATTTGGGCCAGGGCCAGCCGGGCGATGCCGCCGGCGACCAGGGCGAAGCCTTGCAGGCGTTGCGCGACGGCGTGCAGCAGATGATGCAGCAGATGGCCGGGCAGGGTGAGCAGGGCCAGCAGCAGGGTCAGGGCCAGGCCGGGCGCGATCGCAACCGGCCCGATCCGCTTGGCCGCAACCAGCAGGCCGAAGGCGACAACGGTCTCCAGGATGGCGAGGAAACCGGCGTTCCCGATGTCATCGACGCACAGCGCGCGCGGGAGATCATGGAAGCGATCCGCAAGCGGCTGGAGCGTCCGGACGGGCCGCTGATCGAGAAGCGCTACCTCGAGCGCCTGCTGGAGACGGAGTGAAGGTCAGGCGTCGCCGGTAACGACCCCGACGAACGGCAGTTCACGGAAGGCATGGCCCACATCCATGCCGTATCCGACGACGAACTTGTCCGGGCATTCGAAGCCGACATAGTCAGCCGTGATCTGCGCCCTGCGTTTCATGCTCTTGTCGAGCAGCGCCACGACGGCAACCTTGCGCGCACCGCGCGAAACCATCAGGTCGCGCGTGTACTTCAGCGTGTTTCCCGATTCCAGGATGTCGTCGATGAGCAGGACGTCGCGGTCCTTCACCTCGGTCTCGACATCGCGAAGCAGTCTTATCTCGCCCGCCTGCGTGCCGGAACCGTAGCTCGATACCGAGATGAACTCCACTTCCGGGGCAAGTCCGGCCTTGTGCAAGGCGCGGATCAGATCGGCCGCGAAGACGAACGAGCCTTTCAGGATCGAGATGACGAGGATGTTGGAGAGGTCGCCAAGCGCGATCTCCTCGGAGAGCTCGTGGTTGCGCCGAGCGATTTCCTCGGCGCTGAACAGCACTTCGATTTTCTTGTTTCTGACGATCGGCATTGATGATTTCCGCAACTACAGCCGGGCGACCGAAAGCGAACCGGCCGAACGGACTTCCACACTGCTTGCCGCCGCAGGCACTTCGCCATTTGCGGTGGAAAAACGGATCGACTGGCCGGGGTCGAGATAGGCAACCGCCGGCCGGTGCTTCCAACGGTATACAGTGTGACCCTGCTCCTGCGATAGCGTGATGTCGACGTCGCCCACGCGCTGGCGTTTGTCCGACCGGTTGACGATGCGCCCTTCGATCGCGACCGCTATCTTGCCGTCATTCTCGAGTTGGCGGGCGGAAAGCATGCTGATCTCGATCGGCTCCGGGCCGGCCATCCAGCCGGCAAGATCAAGGCGGTCCCATTGGCCGAAAAGCCAGAAAGGCTGCACCAGCAGGCAGAAGAGCGCGACAGCGCCGGCAAGCCAGGTGATGCCATCGCCCGCCGCAAGACGGTGGCGTGGACGCGTCGCGGCGGGGGCCGCCGTGGCTAGCACGGTAGCGCGCGGCGCGGAGATGGCGCCATGCGGTACGGGAAGCGAGGAGATTTGTAGGGGCGCCGGTGAGGCGGCGCCCATTTCCCGCCACGTGCTGCCGCAGCTTTCGCAACGCATCAGGCCGGCTTTCGATGCGACGGCCCTGCCGGGCGCGCCGTGCGTGAATTCGCAACTCGGGCAAGTGGCATGTTGATGGCTCATGGCAGCGGTCCCTTGGCGCTCGTCGAATTTTTGCGGCGACGTTTTCCTTGGCAATGCAAATCGGATACTGGAAAAGCCTTAATGCACTGTTAACCATGATTAACGCATGGTGGACGCCAATTTCAGGCTCGCGAGGCGGCAGGCGCTTGATCAAGCTAGACAATGTCGGACTGCGATATGGTCTTGGACCGGAGGTCTTGAGCGACCTCAGCTTCGAGATCGGTCCGAAATCGTTCCAGTTTCTGACCGGACCATCCGGCGCGGGCAAGACCAGCCTCCTGCGCCTCATGCTGCTGGCGCTGAAGCCGACGCGAGGCCTTGTCAGCCTGTTCGGCAAGGAGGCGGCGCAGATCACGCCGGCCGAGATGCCCTCGATCCGGCGGCGCATCGGCGTTGTCTTCCAGGATTTCCGCCTGCTTGACCATCTGACCACTTATGAAAACGTCGCCTTGCCATTGGTCGTGCGCGGCAAGGAGGAGGTCGCCTACCGCACCGACGTCACCGACCTGCTGAAATGGGTGGGCCTTGGCGATCGCATGCACGTCTTGCCGCCCGTGCTTTCGGGCGGGGAAAAGCAGCGCGCGGCCATAGCGCGTGCACTCATCGACCAACCCAACGTGCTGTTGGCGGACGAGCCGACCGGAAACGTCGATCCGCCGCTGGCGCGCAGGCTGTTGCGCCTCTTCATCGAATTGCACCGCTCGGGCACTTCCGTCGTCATCGCGACGCACGATCTGGGCTTGATGGACCAGTTCAACGCCCGCCGGCTGGTGCTGAACGAAGGACGCCTGCAGATCTATGACTAACGGGCGCGACATTGCCGAGGACATCCGCTCGAGCGCCGCGGGCCGCCCGCAGGCTGGCGCGGCCGCGCAAGCGGGCGCGCGGCCCGAGCAACCCGCGCGATACAATCTGCGCAGCGGCCGCAACATCGTGCCGCGCGAAGGCGTGGCGGGGCAGGCGCTCGCCATCGTGATCGCCATCATGACGTTCCTCGCCTGCCTGACGCTCGGGGCGGTCGCCAGCGTCAGCGATACCGCGGCAAACTGGCAGAGGGACATATCGCGCGAGATCACCATCCAGCTCAAGCCGTTCGACAATGTCGACATGGAAGCCTCCCTGACGAGGGCGCGGGCACTGGTTTCGGAATTCGACGGCATCGCCGAGGTCACCATCGTCGGCAAGTCCGATACAGCGGACCTGCTCGAACCCTGGCTTGGAGCCGGCGTCAACATCGACGAGCTTCCCGTTCCCCGGCTGCTGACCGTCAGGATCGACGATGGCGCAATGCCGGATCTGGAGGCGCTTCGCACCGCGCTTGCCGCGAAAGTTCCCGGCGCCAGCCTCGACGATCACCGCGCCTGGGTCGACCGGCTGGTGACGATGGCATTCACCACCATCGCGATCGGGGCTTCGGTGCTCGCCCTCGTGCTCACCGCGACGGTATTGATTGTCGTATTCGCCACGAGAGGCGCGATGGCGGGAAATCGCGATATTGTCGAGGTGCTGCATTTTGTCGGCGCCGACAGCAATTTCATTGCGCGCGAATTCCAGCGGCATTTCCTGTCGCTCGCCTTCAGGGGAGCATTGGCAGGCGGGGCAGGCGCCGCGGCGGTGTTCATCGGGCTCGCGGTCTGGGCCTATCTCAGCCGCGCCACGCCGCAGGGCGACCAGATCGCAGCGCTTTTCGGCGGCTTTACCATCGGTTGGCTCGGCTACGCGGGTATAGCGGCGATCATCGGCCTGATCGCATTGATGGTTGCCGCAACGTCACGCTACACCGTCTTGCGCCATGTCGGCAGCCTCGAGACCTATGGCCGGCGCAGGCCGGAGTGATCTGGGTTCAAAAAACCTGCCGCAAAGACAATTTTTGCGGGCATTTCCCTAGGGCAGTCGGATTTCGCGCTTGTCACCGGAAGGCCGTAATTCTCTAATAACCCTTGTGCATCGGGGTAGACCGCAAAGGACCAGGGATTGGCGCACTACGCCTTTTCAGGCAGCCCGGCGGAGACGGGAACAGGCATCGCCACCAGGACGGGTGCGGCGGGCTGGGTCGTTCGCGCGCTTCTGGTTATCGCAATTTTTGTTCCGCTGGTCGCCGTTGCCGGCTTCGTTCATTTCGCCACTCATATTGGCCATTCGGGCGTGCGGGCCGCCGCCAGCGCCGATGGCATAGTCGTGCTGACCGGCGGCAAGGCCCGGGTTGAAACCGCGATCGCGCTGCTTGCCGACGGAAAGGCGGGCCGCCTGCTCATCAGCGGGGCGCACCGCGACAGTTCCAGCGCCTCGATCAGGCGCGCCGTCAAAGGCGACGCCGACATGTTCGCCTGCTGCATCGATATCGACAAGAATGCGCTCGACACGATCGGCAACGCCGAAGAGGCTGCAGCATGGGCGCGGCAGCACGGCTTTGATTCCCTGATCGTCGTCACCAGCGACTATCACATGCCACGCAGCCTGCTCGAACTTGGAAGGCAGTTGCCGGATACCGAAATCCAGCCCTGGCCCGTGCCGAGCATCCCGGTCTCCATCACAGACCCTGCGTCGCTGCGCCTGCTTCTGCCCGAATACGCGAAATACGTGGCGGCGCAGCTGGGCATGGGCATGCGCGAACACGCATCGAGCGGCGCGCTCGCCGCCAACCTCCACGACTGATTTCCATACCATTGCGGCAGTTGCCTTCTTTCCGTTTCCGCTTATGGTCGCGGCTCGATTCCGCATTGGGGGATGATCGTGATCGCGCTGCGTTCGCTGGTTTTCCAGGTTCTCTTCTACCTCTCGAACGCACTCCAGATGATTTTCTGGATGCCGGTCTTCTTTTTCCTGCCCCGCTGGCTGGGGTGGCGGGTCGTGCGGCTGTGGGCAAAATCGCATTTGTGGCTGCAGGCAATCATCATCGGCTCGCGCTACGAGTTCCGCGGCCTTGAAAATATTCCCAAGGGCCGGCCGTTCATCTTCGCCTCCAAGCACCAGTCCAACTGGGAAACCTACACGACGCTGCTGTTCCTCGAGGATGCAAGCTTCATCCTCAAGCGCGAGTTGATGTATGTCCCGCTTTTCGGATGGTTCATGAGCAAGATGAACGTCGTCCCTGTAGACCGGGGCAAGCGCAGCGAGGCGCTCGCGTCGATGGCGCGCCATGCCAAGGTGCAATACCACGACAACCGGCAGATCATCATCTATCCCGAAGGCACCCGCACCCGGCCCGGCGCGCCGCCAGCCTACAAGTTCGGGGTCGTTCATCTCTATGACGAACTGAAGGCGACCGTCCTGCCCGTTGCGCTCAATTCCGGCGTGTACTGGCCGAAGGGCTCCTTCCGCGTCTATCCCGGCACGATCGTCATGGAGTTCCTGCCGCCGATCGAGCCGGGCCTTTCGCGCGAGGATTTCGCCGGCGAACTGATCGAGCGCATCGAAAGCGCGACGGCGCGGCTGGTCGCCGAAGCCGCCAATGCGCCGGATGCGCCGCCTACCGCGCAGGAATCTCAAGAGCGGCAAGCTGCCGGCACAGTGATCACACGCCAAGCTGCGCCATGACCGATTCCAGATGCGGATCATGCACGCCGCTCTCGCGAAGATGCGTCACCGTGTTGACGAGATAATCGATGTTTCGCCCTGAACGGCCCGCTCTTTCGGCGACGATCCGTGCAATTTCGGCATCGGACAGCCGGCCGGCATACTGGACATGGCTGCGGTCGACCACATAGGCGAGCGCTTCCACCGCCTCGCCGGTATCGAGACGCGCCGGCCGCCAGCGCTCCAGATAGACGCTCGTCACCAGTTCACGCTCGCGAAGGTAGGAAATCACGCTGTCGCGCTGCCGGGCCTCCACTTTCAGCGCCAGGCCCCGGCACGAGCCTCCGCGGTCGAGGCCCAGCACAAGGCCGGGCATTTCCTGCGTCCCGCGATGAACCCAGGAGTGAACGCAAAGCGCACGATGGACGCCGCGCATAACCGCTGGCCGGCGCTCGACCGTCTCGAACCCCGGATTCCACATCAGCGAGCCATAGCCAAAGACCCAGAAATCGCGCATATCGCCTGTCGGATGCTCCCTTGCCAGCCGGGCTTCGGAGATATCACGAAACCGGGCCGCTACAAGCCGCCCATCGCGGATCACCGGGAGAGCAACATGGCCAGACTTGCCATCCTGATCGTTGCGATCGCCGCCATCGGCGCCGGCTGGTACACGGCATGGAACTGGGGTGCGGACGAGATCGACCGGCAGGCAGACAAGGCGATCGCAGGTATTGCAAGCCAGGGCGGACGGCTTGATTGCCGCGACCGCACCGTTGCGGGCTTTCCGTTCCGGATCGGCGTTTCCTGCAGTGCGGTCGAATTCGCACCGCCGGGCGGTGGCGCAGTCTCGGCCTCGAGTTTCCGTTCCGCGGCGCAGTTCTACGATCCGGGCAAGGTCGTCGGTGAACTGGACGGCCCGGCGCTGATCCAGCTGCCGGACGGCAGGCGCTTCGAGCTGAACTGGGAAGTGCTGCGCTCCAGCCTGCGGGCCAATCTCGACAGCATCAACGCCCTTTCGGTGGAATTGCGCCAGCCCGTGCTGTCGGAAGGCCGCGGTACCGCCGGCGAACAGGTGCTGGCAAGAAGCGACGAGGCACAGTTCCATGCCCGGCGGTCCCCGCAAGACAACAATGCGCTCGACATCGCTTTGTCGGCACAGGCCTTGCGTGACGATCAGGAGCGGTTTCCCGGTTTCTCGCTTGCGGTGGAAGCGCGCCTTGACGCAATTGCCGACAAGATCGCCGCAGGCGGCAACCCCTTGGCCATCCTGCGCCGCGAGGGGCTGTCGGGAGAGGCAAGCAAAGTGGAGATCGCGCCGTCGGAGGGCGGACGCCTGACCTTGTCGGGACCGTTCACCGTTGCGCCCGACGGCCTTCTGGACGGGGAAATCACCGTCACCGCCGAACGGATCGCCGCGCTCGGCGCGTTCTTCACGGCGCTGGCGCCCGGCGAAGCCGAAATGATCGGCAATGTCGCGGGCCTGCTTTCCTCGCTCGAAACCGGCAGCAGCGGCGAAGGCGCGGGGAAAACAGCCTCCATCAAGCTGACGATCGTTCGCGGAAATGTCAGCCTTGGCCTCATTCCCGTCGGCGAATTGCCGCCGCTTTTCTGATCAGCCTGTCTTGGAGCCGTTGCGACCGCCATTGGCGTCGCGCCCGAAATTGGGCGCCGCGACTTCCTGGCCCATGTCGATGATCGACCTGCGGATCGCCCTTGTTCGGGTGAAGAGATCGAACAGCGCATCGCCGTCGCCCCAGCGGATCGCCCGCTGCAGCGCGCTCAGATCCTCCGAGAATCTGCCGAGCGTTTCCAGCACCGCGTCCTTGTTGTGGAGGAAGACGTCGCGCCACATGGTCGGATCGGAAGCGGCAATGCGGGTGAAGTCGCGGAAGCCGCCGGCCGAGAACTTGATCACTTCCGACTGCGTCACGTCCTCCAGATCCGCCGCCGTGCCGACGATGTTGTAGGCGATGAGGTGCGGAATGTGCGAGGTGATCGCCAGCACCAGGTCGTGGTGCTCCGGGTTCATCTCCTCGACATTCGAGCCGAGCCGCTCCCAGAACAGCCTCACCTTGGCGGTCGCCTGCGGATCGGTATCGGCCTCCGGCGTCAGGATGCACCAGCGGTTCTGGAACAGCGTGGCAAAGCCGGCATCCGGCCCTGAATATTCCGTGCCCGCCACGGGATGGGCGGCAACGAGATGAACGCCCGCCGGCAGATGCGGCTTGACCTGCCTGACGACCGATCCCTTGACCGAACCGACATCCGAGACGATTGCGCCGGGCTTGAGCGAACCGGCAATGCTTTGTGCGACAGCGCCGCACGCGCCCACCGGCACGCACAGGATCACGAGATCGGCGCCCCTTGCAGCTTCCGCGGGATCGGAGAAGTAGGCATCGCCAAGTCCCAGTTCCCGCGCGCGCTCAAGGGTGCTCTCGCTGCGGGTGGAGATCGCGATGCTGGTCGCGATGTTGCCTTGCCGCGCCGCCCGGGCGATGGACGAGCCGATGAGGCCGATTCCGATCAGCGCAAGTCTTTCGAACACGGGCTCGGCCATCACGCCTTTCCCAGGAATTGCGCCAGGGCAGCGACGACGCCGCGATTGGCCTCCTCCCCGCCGATGGTCATGCGAAGGCTGTCCGGCAGGCCGTAACCCTTGACCGCCCGCAGAACGTATCCGCGCTCCATCAGGAAATCGTCGGCCTCGGCGGCGGTCCGGCCCTTCGTCGTTCGGGAAATGGATGAGGATGAAATTGCCGACCGACGGCGTGACTTCCAGTCCCAGCTTGCGCAACTGATCGCTGGTCCAGGCGAGCCAGCGGTCATTGTGCTCGACCGCCTTTTCCATGTGCGCCCGGTCGCCGATCGCCGCGGTACCGGCCGCGATGGCGGCGGAGTTGAGGTTGAAGGGTCCGCGCACGCGGTTGAGCGCGTCGGCGACATGCGGCGGGCAGAAGCACCAGCCGATGCGAAGCGCTGCAAGCCCGTGGATTTTCGAGAAGGTGCGGGTCATCACGACATTGTCGGATGAGGAGACAAGCTCGATCCCCGCCTCGTAGTCATTGCGGCGCACATACTCGGCATAGGCCGCATCGATGACGAGAAGCACGTTTTTCGGCAGGCCGGCATGCAGCCGCCGCACCTCGCCCATCGGCAGGTAAGTGCCGGTCGGATTGTTGGGATTGGCGAGGAATACGAGCTTCGTGCGCGGCGTAACCCGCGCCAGCAGCGCGTCGACATCCGCCGTCAGGTCCTTTTCAGGCGCAACGACCGGCGTCGCGCCCGCCGCCTGCGTGGCGATCTTGTAGACGAGAAAGCCGTGCTCGGAATAAAGGCCTTCGTCGCCCGGGCCGAGATAGCAGCGGGCAAGCAGTTCCAGCAGTTCGTCGGATCCGTTGCCGCAAACGATATTCGCGGCGTTGAGCCCGTGCGCCGCCGCGATCGCCTCGCGCAGCACCGTCGCCGAACCGTCCGGGTATTCCTCGAGCTTCCCGGCAGCCGCAAGATAGGCTTCCCTTGCGGCCGCGGACGGGCCAAGCGGCGTTTCGTTGGATGAAAGCTTGTGCAGCTTCACGCCCGGCGCCGCCTTCGACCGCCCCGGCACATAGGCGGCGATGTCCATGATGCCGGGTCGCGGCTTTGGAATGCTGGCTGGCTCTGCCATGGGAAAGCTCCGTAACGCGGGAACGCGCTGTCGCGCCTGCTCTAGAGAACGCAGCGGCCAAAATCAAAGGAAAGATTGCCGCTGGCCGGTCAAGCAGACCCGCCATCGCGCGCGGCGCCGGCCGTGCCCTGCGGCACCATTACCGGGGCGAACACCCGCCGCTTGGCGCGCGCGGGCGCCGGTAGCCCCTGGTAGACGCGCTTGGTTGCCTCGACCATGACGACGCCCGAAAATACCGGCCAGAGCGTGCGCCCGAGCCATTCGATGCCGCGCCGCACGGAGGGCATGCCCCGCCCCTGCACCGGCGGGAAGTGCAGCGCATCCGACCAGGTGACAGGTGTCAGCAGCGCATCGCGCAGGAGCCGCGAAAGCTGTCCCCGGCTGAAAGGCCTTCCGGTGCCGAACGGCGTATGCTCGAACCGCGCCCAAAGCCCGCGCCGGTTCGGCACGATGATCAGCAACTTTCCGCCCGGTGCGAGCACCCGCCAGGCCTCGTTGAGCGTCTCGGCAGGGTTTTCCGAGTGCTCCAGCAGATGCACCATCAACAGCCGGTCGAGCGATGAATCCGGCAGCGGGAGTTGCTCGTCGATGACCAGCGCCGTAAGCGAGGGACCGCCATGCGGCCATTCCAGCGCGCCCTGCGCGGCGGGCATCAATGCCAGCACCCGTTCGGACGTTTCCAGGTATCGGTCGAGCCAGGGCACGCAATATCCCAGCCCGGCCACGCGCTCTCCCGGCGCTTCGGGCCAGATGCCGGCGATTTCGCGGGCAAGCGAAAAGGCTGCAATCCGGCCAAGCGGCGTTGCATAAAACTCGCGAAGATCCACGACATCGACATACATGGACGGTTCCGGGGTTTTCCTGACATCCACAGCCTATATAACTGGACCAACCGATTTTCGCCACGCATGGCAACTCAGGAGCAGTGCCTTGAAGGATTTGCAAATTCACCAGTTCAACTGCCTTGAGGACAATTTCGGCGTACTCGTGCACCACGCCCCTTCAGGCCAGACGATTTCGATCGACGCGCCGGACGCCGGTGCGATACTCGCCGCTCTTTCGCAAAAAGGCTGGCGCCTGACCCACATCCTTGTGACGCACCACCACGCAGACCACACGCAGGGCATTGCCGCCCTGAAGACCGATTCGGGGTGCACCGTCATCGGCCCCGACAATCATGCGATCGCGGGCATCGACCGGATCGTGCGTGACGGCGACACGCTCGACCTTGCCGGGGACGCGGTCAAGGTCATCGCCACGCCCGGCCATACGCTCGACATGGTGAACTACCACTTCACCAAGGCGGGCGTGGCCTTCACCGCCGATACGCTGTTTGCCATGGGATGCGGCCGCGTTTTCGAGGGCACTCCGGCACAGATGTGGGATTCGCTGACAGAAGCTCATGGCCTTGCCGAAGGACACCCAGATCTATTGCGGCCATGAGTATACGCTTTCCAATGCCCGCTTCTCGCTGAAGATCGACCCGGAAAATCCGGCGCTTAAGGCCAGGGCTGCCGAGGTCGAAAAGTTGCGGGCCGAGGGAAAGCCGACGCTGCCGACGACGATCGCGCTGGAGCTTGAGACCAACCCGTTCCTGCGCGCCGGCGACCCGGCCATCCGGAAACATCTGGGCATGGAAGCGGCCTCGGACGCCGAAGTCTTCGCCGAGATCCGGGAGCGAAAGAACCGGGGCTAGATAGCGAAAAGAAAAGCCGCGCTCACCAGCGCCTGCCCGAAGAGATAGGCGAACCAGACGAAGGGCGCGCTCCAGCGGCGGCTTGGCGAATCCGGCGCGAAGGTGAATTTCTCGAACGCCAGCACGGTGTCCGAGGCAAGCAGCAGGACGACGCCGGCGAGCAGCACCGGGTCCGGTCCGCGCGACAGCGCCGCAACCGCCATGGCGGACAAAACGCCTGTGTAGGCCGCTACCGGCAGGCGCATCGGCCCCAGATGCGGGCGCAAGCGGCGGAAAACCCCGACGGAAAACGCAAAGACCAGCAGCGTTCCGGCAAAAAAAGCGATGCCCCCGGTCCAGTAGGGATCCTGCAGGGCAAAGAAGAAAGCCGTGTAGGCAAGATGCGCCAGCAGGAATGAAACCAGCCCTGCAAGGAAATTGCGCTCGCCCTCATAGGCCAGGAACCAGTCGCCGAAGCGCGCTGAGCGCGAGCGCGGCAATGAGGAAAACCGGCAGGTCGGCCGCCAGCGCGGACGTCGCCAGCAGCGCGACCGGAACCGTCTTGGCGATCGCCCGCCAATGCGACTGCGGCCGGGGCGCGACGAACACGCCATAGGCAATGCCCCAAAGCACCGCGGCAATGAACAGGGCGACCGGGATACTCATGCGGTCTCGACAGATCTTGGCGCCGGCGGTCAGCCTGCCGGAGGCCAGCACCGCGCCGAAGGTGAT
This sequence comes from uncultured Alphaproteobacteria bacterium, assembly GCA_963846345.1. GTDB lineage: Bacteria > Pseudomonadota > Alphaproteobacteria > Rhizobiales > Rhizobiaceae > BOKV01. The sequence goes on along the minus strand of CAWJVP010000004.1, from coordinate 659,858 downwards.
CGCGACGCATGAAAACAGCAGCACATTGCTCCACGGAGCCATGCCGGTCGCGACCAGCAGGGCAGTCGAAAACAGCGGCGCGAAATAGGCCGAACCGCCGAGCATCTGGATGTTGCCGTGCTTGACGCCATGGTCCCATGCGTAGAAGGCAAGTCCCACCGGCATCAGCCCCAACCCCGCAATCGCCGCCCATTCACCGGCTGTGGCTGGCCACACGGTCTGCTCGAAAATCAGGTGGCAGACCGCGCCGAGCGCCGCCGTGACAAGGCAATAGATCGCCACCGCATCGGTCGGCGCCGATTTCTGGAAGCGCGAGGCAATGGAATATCCCGACCACAGGAAGGCGCAGGCAAGCGCGCTGCCGTAACCAATCGCCGAGCCGGAAAATTCGAGCCCGCCTGCCGCGGTTCAGCACGAGCATCGCCGCGCCGGCAAACCCGCACAGCGCACCCGCGACATGGTACCAGCGCAGCCGCTCGCCCGGCAGCAGCGCCGAGCCAAGGACGATCAGCATCGGCCACAGATACGCGATGAGGCTCGCCTCGGCGACGGGCGCGTTGCGCAGCGCCGTGTAGTAGAAGAAATGATATCCGAACAGCCCGCCGATGCCGGTTGCCCAGACCTGCCACGGCAACCGCATCGCCGACAGCCTGACGCCCCGCACCGGCCAGAAGGCAAGGCCGGCCAGTCCGCCGATCGCGAAAGTGATCGCCATCAGCTGGAAGGGCGGCATCGTGCCGCTCGCCGCCGTGAACAGCGCGAGCAGCGACCACATGAGAACGGCGCTAAAGCCGATGAGCGTCGGGTTCATGCCTGCGGGTTAACTCAATTCCGCAGCGCGCGAAAGATCCCCCTCGCGCGACCGTCACGCGTCAGGCGAAATACTGCCCGCCATTGGCCGAGATCGTCGAACCGGTGATGAAACCGGCGTCCTCCGAGGCGAGGAACACCACGCAGCGTGCGATCTCCTCGGGCTCGCCAAGGCGGCCGACCGGAATCTGCGGAATGATGCGCTCGTTCAGCACCTTCTCGTCGATCGCCTTCACCATCTCGGTGCCGATGTAGCCGGGGCAGATCGCATTGACGGTGATGCCGGCCCGCGCGCCTTCCTGCGCCAGCGCCTTGGTGAAGCCGATGTCGCCGGCCTTGGCCGCCGAATAATTGGCCTGCCCGGCCTGGCCCTTCTGGCCGTTGATCGAGGAGATGTTGATGACGCGGCCGAACTTGCGGTCGCGCATGCCGTTCCAGACCGGATGCGTCATGTTGAAGAGGCCGCTGAGATTGGTGCTCGATGACCTCGTTCCACTGCTGCGGCGTCATGTTGTGGAACATCGCGTCGCGGGTGATGCCGGCATTGTTGACCAGCACCGCGACCGGGCCAAGATCGGCTTCGACCTGCTTGATGCCCGCCACGCAGGCGTCGTAGTTCGGCCACCGACCATTTGTAGGTTGCAATTCCGGTCTCGGCGGTGAAGGCCTTGGCGGCCTCGTCATTGCCGGCATAGTTGGCGGCAACCGTGTATCCTGCCGCCTTCAGTGCCTTCGAAATCGCTGCGCCGATGCCGCGGCTTCCGCCCGTTACGATTGCGGTCTTGCTCATGATCGGTTTCCTCCCTGATCAATTCGTGGTTCGCCGCTCGTTGGTCGCGGTTCGTGTTTCGTGAATGATCACGAACTGCGAACCGCGAACCCCGAACCGCCTGCTTTCAGTCCCTTTCCACGCAAAGCGCCACGCCCATGCCGCCGCCGATGCACAGCGTGGCCAGGCCCTTCTTCGCGTCGCGGCGTTGCATCTCGAACAGCAGCGTGTTGAGAACGCGTGCGCCCGATGCGCCGATCGGATGACCGATGGCGATGGCGCCGCCATTGACGTTGACGATCTCCGGGTTCCAGCCCATGTCCTTGTTGACGGCGCAGGCCTGCGCCGCGAAAGCCTCGTTGGCCTCCACCAGGTCGAGATCGTCCGACCTTCCAGCCGGCCTTCTCGAGCGCCTTGCGCGATGCCGGGATCGGGCCCGTGCCCATGATCTGCGGATCGACGCCCGCCGTTGCCCAGGAGACGATGCGCGCAAGCGGCTTGATACCGCGCTTTTGCGCCTCGGCGTCGGTCATCAGCACCACCGCGGCTGCGCCGTCATTGATGCCGGAAGCATTGGCAGCCGTTACCGTGCCTTCCTTGTCGAAGGCCGGCCGCAGCTTGGAGATGCCTTCCAGCGTCACGCCATGCTTGATGTACTCATCGTCCGCCACGACGACATCGCCCTTGCGGGTCTTGAGCGTAACCGGAACGATCTCGTCCTTGAACTTGCCCGCCTTCTGCGCCGCTTCGGCCTTGTTCTGCGAGGCAACGGCGAACTTGTCCTGCTCTTCGCGGGTCAACTGCCACTGGCGCGCGACGTTCTCCGCCGTGTTGCCCATGTGATAGCCGAAGAAAGCGTCGGTCAGGCCGTCCTTGATCATGGTGTCGACGAACTTCATGTCGCCCATCTTGGTGCCGGTGCGCAGATGCGCCGTGTGCGGCGCCATCGACATGGATTCCTGCCCGCCCGCGACGATGATGTCGGCGTCGCCATTGGCGATCTGCTGCATGCCGATAGCCACCGCGCGCAGGCCGGAACCGCAGAGCTGGTTGAGGCCCCAGGCAGTCGCTTCGTTCGGAATGCCCGCGCCTATCGCCGCCTGGCGCGCCGGGTTCTGGCCCTCGCCCGCCGTCAGGATCTGGCCCATGATGACCTCATCGACATCGCCGGGCGCAACGCCCGCGCGCTCCAGCGCCGCCTTGATCGCTATCGAACCCAGCACATGCGCCGGCGTATCGGCGAATGCTCCGTTGAACGAACCGACCGGCGTGCGCGCGGCTCCGGCAATGACGATTGCATCCTTGCTGCTCATCTAAACCTCCTGATTGACCGTCGGGCGGTATCCCGTCCGCGATTGAATTGCCCATACTTGCACGGGGAATTGTCTGCAATGCGGCTTTCGACTCGTTTCGCCGGCAGATGCACGTCCCCCCACGTTCCTTTTCCAACTTAAGTGAAAAATCTGGCCAGCGCCAATGACCTGAATCAAATTTCAGACTTCGCGGCCCGCGGCAGGCAGGCTGCTGTTGACACCGGACGGTCCGGGGGCCAAATCTGCCGTGTGTTTCCCGGACAGGCGACAGGAATGGCACAGGAATATCTGCGGGCGCCGCTTCCGCGAAAACAGACGGTGGCGGTCAAGGTCGGCGGCATTGCGGTCGGCGGCGGATCGCCTGTCGTCGTGCAGTCGATGACCAACACCGACACGGCCGATATCGAGGCGACGGTCGCGCCAGGTGGCGGCGCTGGCCCGGTCCGGCTCGGAACTGGTGCGCATCACCGTCGACCGCGACGAAAGCGCCGCCGCCGTGCCGCATATCCAGGAAAAGCTGCTGGCGCGCGGCATCGACGTGCCGCTGATCGGCGATTTCCACTACATCGGCCACAAACTGCTGGCCGACCATCCGGCCTGTGCCGAGGCGCTGGACAAATACCGCATCAATCCGGGCAATGTCGGCTTCAAGGACAAGAAGGACGCGCAGTTCGCCGCCATCATCGAGATGGCGATCCGCTACGACAAGCCGGTGCGCATCGGCGTCAACTGGGGTTCGCTCGACCAGGAACTGCTGACCCGGCTGATGGACGAGAACGCCGCGGCGGGTTCGCCGATGACAGCGCAGGAAGTGACGCGCGAGGCCATCGTGCAATCGGCGCTGATCTCGGCCGCGATGGCGGAGGATATCGGCCTGCCGCGCTCGAAGATCATCCTGTCGGCCAAGGTCAGCCAGGTGCAGGACCTGATCGCCGTCTATACGGATCTCGCCGGCCGCTCCGACCACGCGCTGCATCTTGGCCTCACCGAGGCCGGCATGGACTCCAAGGGCATCGTCGCGTCCTCCGCGGCGATGGGCGTCCTGCTGCAGCAGGGCATCGGCGACACGATCCGCATCTCGCTGACGCCCGAGCCCAATGGCGACCGCACCCGCGAGGTGAAGGTCGCGCAGGAACTGCTGCAGACCATGGGCTTCCGCTCATTCGTGCCGATCGTCGCGGCCTGCCCCGGCTGCGGGCGCACCACCTCCACGGTGTTCCAGGAACTGGCGCAGAAGATCCAGAACCAGCTTCGCGACGAAATGCCGGTCTGGCGCGAAAAGTATCCGGGCGTGGAAGCGCTCAATGTCGCGGTGATGGGCTGCATCGTCAACGGGCCGGGCGAATCGCAAGCATTCGCCGATATCGGCATATCGCTGCCCGGCACCGGCGAAATGCCGGCCGCGCCCGTGTTCATCGACGGAAAGAAGGCGATGACCCTGCGCGGCCCGAATATCGCCGAGGATTTCCGCAAGCTGGTGCTCGACTATGTCGAGAACCGCTATGGCAAGGGTCGCGTCGGCAACGCGGCGGAGTAGATGATCGCGCAATTTGGCAAGATTGCCGCGGCAGCATTGCTGGCGGCGGTTTTTGCCGCGCCGGTTCGCGCCGAGCCGCCGGGCGGCCCATACGGCCCGCTGCCGGGCATTGCCGAAGAACCCGATCCGGCCGTCCACGCAGCCAATGTCTGCGCGCTGATCGAGGGCGAGGCGGCGAAGAACGCCCTGCCCGCGCCCTTCTTCGCCCGGCTGATCTGGAAGGAAAGCCGCTTCGATCCCGGTGCGGTCAGTCCCGCCGGGGCGGAAGGCATCGCCCAGTTCATGCCGGGCACGGCTGCCCTGCGCGGCCTCGACAATTCCTTCGACATGTACAAGGCGATTCCCGCCTCCGCCCGGTACCTGGCGGAGATGGCGGCCACCTACGGCAATCTGGGTCTTGCCGCAATCGGCTACAATGCCGGCGAGGCGCGGCTCAGGCGCTGGATGGACAAGGGCGGCTTCCTGCCGCTGGAGACCGAAAACTACGTCGCTTCCATCCTTGGCGAACCCGCCGACAATTTCGCCGACCCTGCGCTATCGCCCGGAAGTATCGCCGCTCGACAAGGAGAGAAGCTTTGGCGAGGCCTGCAAGGCAATGCCGGTGGTCTTTTCACAAACCGTCGCGATGGCGAGTGTCAACGTGAAGCCCTGGGGCATACAGGTCGCCGGCAACATCCGACGCGCCGCCGCCCTGCGCCAGTGGGAGCGCGTGCGGGCACGGTTTGCCGGGGTGCTCGACGAACACGAGCCGGTCGTCTCGCGCGTTCGCAATCCGCGCGGCCGCTCGGGCATCTACGCGGTTCGAATCGGCGCGGACAACCGGAAAGATGCCGACGGCATCTGCGCTGCCCTGCGCAAGGGCGGCGGGGCCTGCGTCGTCATGAAGAACCGCTGAACGCGCCTGCCTTGAGCCAGTTGCGTGCGACATGGGCAAGGCCGAAAACGAGCACCATCACGAACGAAAAGCCGAGATAGACCGGCGCGAACCCATAGGCCTGGCCAACCGTGCCCAGGAGCGCCGGCGCGCAGAGCAGTCCGAAATATCCGAACATGGTGGCGATGGCGATACCGGTGCCGGGCGCGACGCCCGGTACCTTCGAGGCGGCGGAAAACGCCACCGGCACGATGTTGGCGCAGCCAAGGCCCGCGAGCAGGAAGCCTGCGACCACCACCGGCAATCCGCCGCCTGAACTTGCGAGGATGAAGCCGACGATCGCCAGCACCGCCGAGCCCTGCAGCAGCCGCACCGCGCCGAAACGGTTGCTCAGCGTGTCGCCGGAAAACCGCGCGATCATCATCGCGAAGGAAAATCCGGCAAACGCAAAACCGGACAGCGCCACGTCGGCCTTCATTTCCTCGCGCAGGTAGATCGCGCTCCAGTCGATGACCGATCCCTCCGCCGTGAACGCGGCAAGCGCCACGACGCCGTAGAGGTAGACGCGGATGTTGCCGGGCAGTTTGAAGCGCTTTTTCTCGCCCGGCGCCTTCGGCTCGGCAGGGCGTTTTGGCGCCAGGAAAGGCGCGGCCGCAATCACCAGTATCGTCACCAGCAGCATCGCAACGATGCCGAAGCCGTTCTGTCCGAGCGTGGCGAGGATGAAGCCGCCTGCCGCGGCGCCCAGCATGCCGCCAAGGCTCCAGAAGCCGTGGAAGGACGACATCACCGCCTTGCCGAGGCTGTGTTCGACATCCGCGCCATTGGCGTTCATCGCCACGTCCATGACCGATATCGCCACGAAGAGCAGGACGAAGAACATCACCGCCGGAAGGAAGCTCGTCGCCTGCGCGAGGATCAGAAGCCCCGGGGCCATGAGGAGGCCCGCGGCCACCGCAACAGGGCGTGATCCCGTTCGCGCGATCAGCAGCCCCGAAAGCATCAGGCCGCCGAAACCGCCCAACGCGCCGAAAAGGATGAGCAGCCCCATCGCCGATTCTTCGATGCGAAGATTGCCCTGCACCACCGGCACGAACACGGACCACAAGCCAGCGACAAGGCCGTTGGCGAGGAACAGCGCAGACACGGCCGTGCGTGCGCCGCGCTTGAGCGCAACCGCGGGCATGCCCGCAGGGTGCTCTGCAGGAACGGCGGAACTATCCATAGACCACCAGCAGGTCCTTGGCGTCGATCTGGTCGCCGGCGCGCACCAGCACTTCGGCAATCTTGCCGTCGCGCTCCGCATGCAGGGCGGTTTCCATCTTCATCGCCTCGATGGAAACAAGCACGTCGCCAGCCTTCACTTCCTGGCCGGCAGCCACCGGCACCGCGGAAATCACGCCCGGCATCGGCGCGCCGACATGCGCCTCGTTGCCCGGCTCGGCCTTGCGGCGGACCGACGCCGCCTGAAGCGCCATGCGCGCGGTCCGGCACCTTGATGCGGCGCGGCTGGCCGTTGAGTTCGAAGAAGACCGTGACCATGCCCTTGTCGTCGGTCTCGCCGATGGCGAGGCACAGCACGACCAGCGTCTTGCCCTTTTCGATGTCGACGAGGATCTCCTGCCCCGGCTGCAGGCCGTAGAAATAGACCGGCGTCGGCAGCACCGAGATCGGGCCGTAGAGTTCGCGCGCGGCGACGTAGTCGGAAAACACCTTCGGATACATCAGCCAGGAGGCGAACTCCTGTTCGCCGAGCGGCTTGCGCCGAGTCTTTTCGCTCGCCTCGCTTGCGTCTCGGCGGCAAGATCGAGCTTCCGCCAGCAGCGAGCCCGGGCGTTCGGTGAAGGGCTTTTCGCCCTTCAGCGCCTTCTTCTGCATGCTCTGCGGGCCAGCCGCCCGGCGGCTGGCCGAGATCGCCGCGCAGCATCGAGACGACGGAATCCGGGAAGGCGATATCTCGCGCGGGCCTTCGACGACATCGGCAACGGTGAGGTCCTGGCTGACCATCATCAGCGCCATGTCGCCGACCACCTTGGACGACGGCGTGACCTTGACGATGTCGCCGAACATCAGGTTGGCGTCGTGATAGGCCTGCGCCACCTCGTGCCAGCGCGTTTCAAGGCCGAGCGAGCGCGCCTGTTCCTTGAGGTTGGTGAACTGGCCGCCCGGCATTTCGTGCAGATAGACCTCCGAGGCCGGACCCTTCAGGTCGCTCTCGAAGGCGGCATACTGGTTGCGCACCGCTTCCCAATAGAAGGAAATGCGGCGGATCGCATTCCGGATCGAGGCCGGGGTCGCGCTCCGTGCCCTTCAGCGCCTCGACGATCGAGCCGAGGCAGGGCTGCGAGGTGTTGCCGGAGAGCGAATCCATCGCCGCATCGATGGCGTCGACGCCGTTCTGCGCCGCCGCCAGCACGCGTCGCCGCCGAAATGCCGGACGTGTCGTGCGTGTGGAAATGGATCGGCAGGTCGGTCTCCTCGCGCAGCGCCTTGAACAGCACGCGCGCGGCAGCGGGCTTCAACAGTCCGGCCATGTCCTTGACGGCGATGATGTGCGCGCCGGCCTTTTCCAGTCCTTGCGCACAGCCGGACATAATATTTGAGATCGTACTTGGCCCGGTTCGGATCGAGGATGTCGCCGGTATAGCAGATCGCCGCCTTCGCAGAGCTTGCCGCTCTCGACCACCGCATCCATCGAGACGCGCATGTTCTCGACCCAGTTGAGGCAGTCGAACACGCGGAACACGTCGATGCCGGCCTTCGCCGCCTGCGTGACGAAATACTTGACGACATTGTCGGGATAATTGGTGTAGCCGACGCCGTTGGCGCCGCGCAGCAGCATCTGCAGCAGAATGTTCGGCGCGCGCTCGCGGATCAGCGCCAGCCGCTCCCACGGATCCTCGGTCAGGAAGCGCATGGAGACGTCGAAGGTCGCCCCGCCCCAGCATTCGAGCGACAGCAGTCTGCGGCAGCGCGCGCGCATAGGTGCCGGCGATCGCGGCGATGTCATGGGTGCGCATGCGGGTCGCCAGCAGCGACTGGTGCGCCGTCGCGCATGGTCGTGTCGGTGACCAGCACGCGGCTCTGCTCGCGCATCCACTTGGCGAAGCCTTCCGGGCCCAGTTCGTCCAGCTGCTTGCTGCCGTGCCGGGCTGCGCCGCCTGCGAAAGCGCGGCACGTCCGGCGCGGCTGCATCCTGGGTCGGCCTTGGCGCGGCCCGCGCGCTTCCGGATGGCCGTTGACGGTCACGTCGGCCAGATAGTTCAGCAGCTTGGTCGCGCGGTCCTTGCGCTTGACCTGCGCGAACAGTTCCGGCGTCGTGTCGATGAACCTGGTCGTGTAGGTGTTGTCGCGGAAGCTCTGGTGGCTGATGATCGCTTCGAGGAAGGTGAGGTTCGTCGCCACGCCGCGGATGCGGAATTCGCGCAGCGCACGGTCCATGCGCGCGATCGCCTCCTCCGGCGTCGGCGCCCAGGCGGTGACCTTTTCCAGCAGCGGATCGTAGAAGCGGGTGATGACCGCGCCGGAATAGGCGGTGCCGCCGTCGAGGCGGATGCCGAAGCCGGTCGCGCCGCGATAGGCGGTGATGCGGCCATAGTCGGGAATGAAGTTCTGCTCCGGATCCTCGGTCGTGATGCGGCACTGCAGCGCGTGGCCGTTGAGCCGGATGTCTTCCTGCGCCGGCACGCCCGCTTCCGGCGTGCCGATGCGCCGCGCCTTCGAGGATGTGGATCTGCGCCTTGACGATGTCGATGCCGGTCACCTGCTCGGTGACCGTATGCTCGACCTGGATGCGCGGATTGACCTCGATGAAATAGAATTTGCCGGTGTCGGCATCCATCAGGAACTCGACCGTGCCGGCGCCGATATAATTGGTGGCATTGGCGATCGTCAGCGCATAGCCGGAGAGCTCCTCGCGCTGCGCGTCGTTGAGATAGGGCGCCGGCGCGCGCTCGACGACCTTCTGGTTGCGCCGCTGGATCGAGCAGTCGCGCTCGAACAGATGCACGACATTGCCGTGCGTGTCGCCGAGGACCTGCACCTCGACATGGCGGGCGCGCTCGATCAGCTTTTCGAGATAGACCTCGTCCTTGCCGAAGGCGGCCTTGCGCCTCGCGCTTGGCCTCGGTCACCTCGCGCTCGAGATCCTCCACGTTGCGGATGGCGCGCATGCCGCGCCCGCCGCCGCCCCATGATGCCTTGAGCATCACCGGATAGCCGATTTCCTGCGGCCATCTTGCGGATCGTCGCCGGATCGTCGGGCAGCGGATCGGTGGCCGGAATGACCGGCACGCCGACTTCGATGCGCCAGGTTGCGCGCCGCCACCTTGTTGCCGAGCCGGCGCATGGTGTCGGGCGTCGGCCCGATGAAGATGATGCCGGCCTCGGCGCAGGCATCGGCGAATTCCGGGCTTTCCGACAGCAGGCCGTAGCCCGGATGGATCGCGTCCGCGCCCGACAGCTTCGGCGACGCGCAGGATCTCCGCGATCGACAGATAGGATTCGATCGGCCCCATGTCCTTTGCAAGGTGCGGGCCCTTGCCGATCTGGTAGGCCTCGTCGGCCTTGAAGCGGTGCAGCGAGAGCTTGTCCTCCTCCGCCCAGATCGCGACCGTGCGGATTCCCAGTTCGTTCGCCGCGCGAAAGACGCGAATGGCAATTTCGGATCGGTTTGCGACGAGAATCTTTCGGATCAACGGGGAAACTTTCTGTCTGCCTGTCTCGATTGCCCTGATGCCTGGCCGGCACCGGGCGATTTACCTTGCATGTGACCGCTTGCGCAACCCGCACCTTGGGCCACGCAAGTCAGCCGCATGTTGCAGTCGCGAAGTTGGCTGGATTCTTCGCAATTGCTCAACTATGGTGCATCTTGGGGTTTGCATATTCAGGAACGAATGATGGCATCCAGCGACCGGCCAACCATAATCAAGAAATATGCCAACCGGCGGCTCTACAATACCGGGTCCAGTACCTACGTCACGCTTGACGACCTGGCGGTCATGGTCAAGGCCGGTGACGAATTCGTCGTCCATGACGCGAAGTCGGGCGAGGACATCACCCGTTCGGTGCTGGCGCAGATCATCTTCGACCAGGAAGGAAAGGAAGGGCAGAACCTTCTGCCGATCGCCTTCCTTCGCCAGCTGATCCAGTTCTATGGCGACAGCATGCAGGCGATGGTCCCCTCCTATCTCGAGCATTCCATGGCGTCCTTCGCCCGCGAGCAGGAGAAGTTCCGCGAGCAGATGACGCAGGCCTTTGGCGGCATGGGAATTCCCTCTGTGGAGGAGCAGGTCCGCCGCAACCTTGAAATGTTCCAGAAGGCCGCCGGCATGTTCATGCCGTTCGGTGCGCCTTCCGCCGGACAGCCCGCGGCAAAGTCTTCCGCATCGGACGAAAGTGTCGGTCAGAAGGATATCCAGACGCTCAAGGAACAACTTGCCGAGATGCAGAAGAAGCTCGACAAGCTCGGCTGAGCTCAGCCGTTGGCGGCCAGCCGCAGCCCCGGCTCCGAAATGACGAAGGGACTGGCGGTGGTGGCGTGGCCGAACTGGTGGCCTTGCAGGTAATCAACGCCCCAGCTTGCCAGCAGCGCAGCTGTTTCCTCGTTTTCCACCCATTCCACGACGGTCTTCACGCCGAACGCGCCGGCAAGGTCGAGCAGGCTGCGGATGAACACCTGGTTCTGCCGGTTTCTCGGAAAGATCGCGGGCAAACGCGCCGTCGATCTTGATGATATCCACCGGCAGCGCCTTCAGGTTCGAGAAGGAAGTGTATCCGGCGCCGAAATCGTCGACCGCCACCGTGCAGCCGATATCCTTGAGCAGCGCGACGAACTTGCGCGTTTCGTTGAGGTCGGACGCGGCATGGGATTCGGTGATCTCGACCGTCAGCCGCGGCGCGATGTCCGGCGCGGCGCGCAGGCGCATGGCCAGCTTCGAAAGCCAGTCCGGATCCTCGGCCGAAGCGTTGGAGACATTGATCGACAGCCGCGCATGGCGGTGCGTCTGCATGGTGTCGATGGCGAGATCCAGCGCGCACACGTCGATGATGCGCATGAAGCCGAGCCGTTCGCCGAGCGACAGGAATTCTCCCGCCTCCACGATCCGTCCATCCCCGTCGACCATGCGGATCAGCGCCTCGTGAAACGCGACGCGCCCTGTTGCCGCGGCAACGACCGGCTGGAAGGCGAGGCGCATGTTGCCCGCCTGGATGGCGGAGATGACGCGCGTTGCCAGATGCGCGTCGCTCCTGGTCTGGATCAGCCGCGCGGGGCTTGAATCATGCACCGCGAAACGCAGCTTCTTGTCGCGCCGCGCCATCTGCGAGGCCGAGAAGCATGCGGCCATTGCTTCCTGGGTGGTGCGCGCATGACGCGGCAGTTCGCAGGCGCCCACGGTGGCGTTGAGTAGCACCGGGCCGGCGCTGGTCGGTATAAGGTCGCGGCTCAGCACTTCGATGAAACGGCGCGAGGCGCTGTAGACTTCGCTCGCCTGGCATTGCTTGAGCAGGATGCCGAATTTGGAACCGGAGAACCGCGCGATCGTGTCTTCCGAACGCAGTTTAGCCGACAGGCGCTCCCCGGCCAGTTTCAGGATCTCGTCGCCAACGGTGTAGCCGTAGAGGTCGTTGATGAGATCCATGCGTTCTATGCTGATGATCAGCAGCGCGGCCCTCGAATTCTCGGTGGCGCACTCCGTTATCGTCTCGTCGACGCGTGCCTCAAGGTAGCGCCGGTTCGGCAACAGGGTCAGGTCGTCGAAATCCGAACGGCGCAAGAGCGCCTCTTCGCGGCTCTTCTGCTCGTTGACGATCCGCACGACACCATTCGCCCTGACAGGGCGACCACCCTCGCCGGGGTACCAGACGCCGGTATCTTCGAGCCACATCGCCTCGCCGCCAAAAAGGTGCTCGCCGGCGATAGAATAGACGCATCTGTAGCGCTGCGGGCCGGCAAGATCGTCATGTCCTGCCCGCGCGAAAATGGCGCCGTACCGGCTTTGGCCGCTCTCGGCGCTGACCACCGCTTCGAAGCCGCGGCCAGTGCGGGCCAACGTCGGGATTGCGCAGCTTCGCGAGATCGCTGAAGTTCCGCGTCCAGGAAAGCCTGTCCTCGGAAATGTTCCACTCGTAGCCTGCTTGCCCTGTCAGCGCGAGAAGGTCGTCGGCGCCATCGAAACCAATCAAGATCCACGTCTCCCAGCCTGCGCGGCAATCGCCACGCCTGCGTAGGGGTTACCATCGAAACATTAAGGAGCAGGAAAAAACCGGCGCGCGATTATCGTAACGGAATGCTTTTTCAGTATGGCCCGCCGACCGCAACGTCTCGCGTTGCCGAGCGGATCGAGACGGAAAAGCCGGCGATCACGTCGATGAAGGTTATTGCCATCAGGATAAAGAACACGGAATTGGCCGCATTGCGGATGAGAAGGAATTCAATGAGATAGGCAATGAAGACGAAGGTCGACAGCAAATGGTCGATGATCGAGTCGGAGCCCACTCGCGTAGCTTTCAGGATTTCGAAAAACAGCAGGAAAAGCGCCAGCGAAATCATCACGTCGCCGAGCGTCATCGTCCAGGTCGCACCCGAAAGCATTCCCAGTTGCGCCACCACCGAAAGCCAGGGATCGGGCGATCCGCTTTCGACAAGGCCGAGCGCCACCAGATTGTAGGCGATGAACGGCACGATCATCAGCGGAACGTTGGTGAGAATGCTCATCGGACACGGATCTCCGCGCTGCCCCGGCCGACCGGGTGCTGTCGTTGCCGCGATTGATAGCCGCCAAAAGCGGCAACGCAAGGATTTTTGGTCACCAAAAACGAAAAGGCCGGCACATGGCCGGCCTTTTGAGGCATATGCAACTGAAATCAGTTGGATTCCTTGGGCTCCAGGATCTGGCGGCCGCGATACATGCCGGTCTTCAGGTCGACATGGTGCGGACGGCGCAGTTCGCCGGAATTCTTGTCCTCGACATAGGACGGCTGCTTGAGGCCGTCGGCCGAGCGGCGCATGCCGCGGCGCGAGGGAGATGTTTTTCGCTTGGGTACTGCCATTGCAATTCTCCGGTAACTAGGGGGCCGTCATCCCCTGCCGCAACGCGAGCCGCAACCGCGTCGCTACACATGGGCTGGAAAACGGACATGAAAGCCATCCAGCCCGCAAGGCCGGAACGAGTGGGGCGGCTTATACATGGCGATGGACCGTTTGAGAAGCCGTTATTTGACGCAGCCCGTATAGCCGCCGGAACGGGCCGCGCGCCGTTCGATGATGCCGGCCAGCCTCTGCAAGCCCTTGCCCGGCTTGGCTGGGTCGCGAACGCCGGGCGCCGGCAAGGTCACGGCCAGCAAGGCTGCCTGCCGGGCGCTCAATTTGTCGGCGGAACGTCCGAAATGGTGCTGTGCCGCAGCCTCGATGCCGAAAACGCCGGTGTCCCACTCGGCGATGTTGACGTAGATCTCCATGATACGTTTCTTTGGCAGCACGACGTCGAGATACACGGCCAGCGGAATTTCGGCGGCCTTTCGCAGGAAGGAACGCCCGTTCCAAAGGAACAGGTTCTTGGCGAGCTGCATGGTGATCGTGCTGGCGCCGCGTGTCTTCTCGCCTTCCATGGCGTCGTCGATCACCGCATTTAGTTCGCGCAGGTCGACGCCGCGATGACTGCAGAACTGTCCGTCTTCCGACATGATGATCGATTGCAGCGCTATGGGTGCGACATCCTCGATCTCGACCCATTGCCGCTCGACCGGCTGCAGCAGCAGCCAGCGCCCGAGCATCAGGGTCGAAACCGGACGGATGATTTCGACGCGGTAGAGCAAGCCGAGGACCGCGGGCACCATCGCGACCGCGACCAGCGCAACCAGACATGGCCCGCCAGGGCATCCGCCAGCGAAACGAGCGGCGCGGCACGGCCGGATCGCCGTCGCTATCGCCGCGGACCGGCCGCACTTGCGCAAGGTCATGGTCCCCGCCTTGTGCTTCCATCTTGGTGCTTGTCCGGCCTTTTCCCATCGCCGCACCATTAGCATAGCAACCCGTGCGCGCAACCGCCCGCCGGGATGTCCGCGCCCGCTTGACCGAAGGGCGACAGCGGTGCAACGAGTGGCCGGGGAGATTGAACGCATGAGTGATTTTCCGGCGCGCCTGCACCAAAGGGCGGACGAAGTCGCGGCCTTGCTGGACGCGCTGCTGGGCGAGGCCCTGCTTGACGGCGAGATCGCGCGGCCGCCCCGCCTGCTGGCAGCCATGCGCCATGGCGTGCTGAATGGCGGCAAGCGCATGCGCCCGTTCCTTCTGGTGGAAACGGCTTTGATGCTTGGCGGGCCGCAGGATACCGCATTGCGGGCAGCTGCCGCGCTGGAATGCGTGCACTGCTATTCGCTGATCCATGACGACTTGCCGGCCATGGACGATGATGACCTGCGCCGCGGACAGCCGACCGTTCACAAGGCGTTCGACGAGGCAACCGCGATCCTTGCGGGCGACGCCTTGCTTACCCTGGCATTCGACATCCTGGCCGATCCCGCCACGCACCGCGACCCGTCGATCCGCTCTGCGCTCGTTTTGGCTCTCGCCCGCGCCTCTGGCATGGGCGGCATGGCGGGCGGCCAGATGCTCGACCTGTCGGCGGAACACCAGGGATGGACCGCCGATGCTATCGTCAAGATGCAGTCCATGAAGACCGGCGCCCTCATCCGCTGCGCCTGCGAGATGGGCGCCATTGCCGCCGGAGCATCGGCGGATGAAACAGCCGCGCTGCGCCGTTTCGGCGAGATATGCGGCCGGGCCTTCCAGCTTGCCGACGACATCCTCGACGTCACCCAATCGACCGCCGCGCTTGGAAAGCAGGCAGCCAAGGACGAGGGGCGCGGCAAGGCCACCCTTGTTTCCCTCATTGGGGTCGAGGAAAGCCGGGCAATGACCCGCAGGCTGCTGGCCCAGGCATTGACCGATATCGAACCTTTCGGCGCGCAGGCTTCATGGTTGCGCGAGGCAGCCGGATTTATCGTCTCGCGCGAACACTGAGCCTGCCCGCGTTCGCACAAGAGAAGATTGAAATCGCGTTCGACGCGAATTGAGGCGATTTTTCCAACCTTGCGGCAAACATCGCATTTGCCTGCCGCCAAATCCGGCCGGTCCACGCTTATCTTGGTTGCATGTTCCAATGGCGGACTTCGACCATGGCCAATCGCGGCACCGACGACAAGCTTTCGGTTTTCCCGATCTTCCTCAAGGTGGAAGACCGGTTTGCCGTTGTCGTCGGCGACGGGCCCGAGGCGGTCGCCAAGGCCCGCCTGCTGCGCGAAAGCCGCATCGCCATCCGCCTGGTATCGCGCGAACCCAATGACGAACTGGCCGCGCTCGTCATCCAGGCCGATCTCGAACATGTGCCGGCGCATTTCTCGCCCGAATTGATCGAAGGCGCCGCGCTGGTTTTCGCCGCCACCGGCGACGAGGCAGCCGACAACGCCGTGGTCGAAGCGGCGCGGGCACGCAACATTCCCGTCAACGCGGTCGACCGGCCCTGCCTTTGCGATTTCTACACGCCCGCGCTCGTCAACCGCGCGCCGATTGCCGTGGCGATCGGCTCGGAGGGAGCGGGCCCGGTTCTCACTCAGATGATCCGCGCGCGCATCGAAACGATCCTGCCGCGCTCGACCGGGGCGCTTGCCCGCCTTGGCGCGCTCTACCGCGTGGCGGCAGACCGGCTGGTTCCGCGCGGCCTTGCCCGCCGCCGCTTCTGGCGCGCATTTTTCGACGGCGAAATCGCAAGGCTCGTCGAAGGCGGCAACGTGCCCGCCGCCCGCCGCGCCGCGACGCGCCTGCTGAAAAACGTGTCGCCGGAGAAGGGCTTCGTCACGCTCGTCGCCACCGGTTCGGGCGAGGCCGATCTCCTGACGCTGAGGGCCGTGCGCGCGCTCCAGGAAACCGACCTCGTGCTGCACGATTCGCAGCTCGGCAAGGACATCGTTTCCATGGGCCGCCGCGACGCCGAGCGGGTACCTTTTGAATGCGACGCACTCGCCGCGCTTGCCCCGGCACTTGTGGCCAACTTCGGCGAAGCCAAGCGCGCCGTCGTTCTTGTCGCCGGTTCCAGCCAGCAATTCGCAATGCTTGCCGCAGCGCTTGAGGCAGCCGGCGTCGCTTTCGCAATCATTCCAGGAGTGGAAGCAGAAGCTTCCGCGCCCGCCCGATCAGCCCATTCCAACATTGCCGCGTAAGGAGCAACCCGCATGAAGATCATCACCGCCAACCGCCTGACAGACGGCGTCGTTGTCTACCTGACCGGCAATGGCTGGGTGGACGGCATCGCCGCCGCCGCCATTCTCAGCGCTCCGGACGCCATCGACGCCGGCCTTGCTGCTGCAGCGCGCGCGATCGCCAACCGCGAGGTTGTCGATGTCAACGCCATCGACGTGACGCTCGACGACAGCCGCCGGCCGGTTCCGGTGAAGCTTCGCGAACGTATCCGCGCCTACGGCCCGACCGTCGGCTACGGCGAAGCAGCCCTGCCGCGCCTCGTCGCCTGAGCCAGACGGACCGGATCGCCCGATGTACCGCTACGATGAATTCGACCATGAGTTCGTGAACGCCCGCGTCGCGCAGTTCCGCGACCAGGTCGCGCGCCGCCTGTCGGGCGAGTTGAGCGAGGACGAGTTCAAGCCGCTGCGGCTGATGAACGGCGTCTACCTGCAGCTGCACGCCTACATGCTGCGCGTCGCCATTCCCTATGGCACGCTGAACTCGCGCCAGATGCGCATGCTTGGCCACATCGCGCGCAAGTATGACCGCGGCT
Organism: uncultured Alphaproteobacteria bacterium; assembly: GCA_963846345.1. Lineage (GTDB taxonomy): Bacteria > Pseudomonadota > Alphaproteobacteria > Rhizobiales > Rhizobiaceae > BOKV01. The sequence continues at coordinate 642,760 of CAWJVP010000004.1, read as the reverse complement.
ACGGCCATTTCACCACGCGCCAGAACATCCAGTTCAACTGGCCGGCGCTGATCGACATCCCGCAGATCCTGGAGGACCTCGCCGCGGTCGAGATGCATGCGATCCAGACCTCGGGCAATTGCATCCGCAACGTGACCACCGACCATTTCGCCGGCGTCGCCGCGCGACGAGATCGCCGATCCGCGCGTCCTATGCCGAAATCCTGCGGCAGTGGTCGTCGCTGCACCCCGAATTCGTCTTCCTGCCGCGCAAGTTCAAGATCGCGGTCACCGGCGCCGCGCATGACCGCGCCGCGATCCAGGTGCATGACATCGGCCTGCAGCTCAAGCGCAACGACAAGGGCGAGACCGGCTTTGCCGTCTATGTCGGCGGCGGGCAGGGCCGCACGCCGATGATCGCCAAGATGGTGCGCGAGTTCCTGCCGGAAGGCGGATCTCCTCGCCTACACGGAAGCGATCCTGCGCGTCTACAATCTCTACGGCCGGCGCGACAACAAGTACAAGGCGCGCATCAAGATCCTCGTCCACGAGACCGGCATCGACGAACTGCGCCGCGACAGTCGAGAAGGAATTCGAGCGCATTCGCGACGGCGTGCTGCACCTGCCGAAGGCCGACATCGACGCCATCAATTCATGGTTCGCGCCGCCTGCGCTGCCGCGACCTGCCGGCGGCAAGCGCCAGCGCTCGAAGCGCGCGCGCAAGGCAGACCGCGCATTTCGACCGCTGGGTGCAGCAACAACGTTGCCGAACACGTCCATCCCGGCCACGCCATCGTGACGGTCTCGCTTGAAGCCGATCGGCGGCCTCCGGGCGACGCGACCGCGCGGCAGATGGAAGTGCTGGCCGATCTCGCCGAGACGTTACAGCCACGACGAACTGCGCATCAGCCATGAGCAGAACCTCATCCTGCCGCATGTCGCCTGGACGACCTGCAAGACCGTCTACGACGCGCTGGCAGCGCGAAGGCCTTGCCGCCGCCAATGCCGGCCTCATCACCGACATCATCGCCTGCCCCGGCCTCGACTATTGCGCGCTCGCCAATGCCCGCTCGATTCCCGTGGCGCAGCGCATCTCGGAGCGCTTTCGAGGCGTCGGGGCGCGAGCAGGAAATCGGCGAGCTGAAGATCAAGATCTCCGGCTGCATCAATGCCTGCGGCCACCACCATGTCGGCCATATCGGCATTCTCGGCGTCGACCGGAAGGGCGAGGAATTCTACCAGATCACGCTCGGCGGCTCGGCCGACGAGCACACTTCCATCGGCGAGATCGTCGGCCCCGGCTTTTCGACCGACGAGGTCGTCGGCGCTGTCGAGAAGATCGTCGACACCTATCTGGGCCTGCGGCATTCGCCACAGGAAACCTTCCTGCAGGCTTGGCGGCGCGTCGGGCAGCAACCCTTCAAGGAAGCCCTTTATGGCTGAGCACGTTCTCAAGGACCGCATGATCACGCAGGCCTGGACGCCGCGCGACGCGGATGGCCTCAGTGCCCGCTTCGCCAGTTCCGGCGCGCGCAAGATGCTGGAGACCATGCTCGCCGAAAATGCCGGCAAGCGCATTGCGCTCGTCTCCAGCTTCGGCGCCAATTCTGTCGTGCTGCTGCACCTAGTCGCCAGCGTCGACAGGAACCTGCCGGTTCTGTTCATCGACACGGGCAAGCTGTTCGGCTCGACACATGCTTATCGCGAGGAACTGACGCAGACGCTCGGCCTCACCAATGTGCGCAGCATCGGCGCGCCAAGGAACCACCTTTACGAACGCGACCCGGCCGGCGCGCTGTGGCTCGTCGACAAGACGGCCTGCTGCTCGCTGCGCAAGGTCGAGCCGTTCGCGGAGGCGCTCAAGGATTTCGACATCTGGATTTCCGGCCGCAAGCGCTACCAGGGCGGCACGCGCGCCAGCCTTCCCCTTTTCGAGGCTGACGGCGAGCGCCTCAAGGTCAATCCGCTGGCAAACTGGACGTCCGGCGATATCGACGTCTACCGCTCGGCTTTCCTGTTGCCGCAACATCCGCTGGTCGAAAAAGGCTACCGCTCGATCGGTTGCGAACCCTGCACCAGCCCGGTTGCCGAGGGCGAAGACGAACGTGCCGGTCGCTGGCGCGGCGAGGAAAAGACCGAATGCGGCATTCACCTTTTGCCGCAAGACACGGGCCTGCTCGACGAAGCAGCCAGCAGGACCTTCGGATGAGCGACAAGATCGAGCCACGAATCTGGACCCGCAACGGATTTGCCGAGGATCGTTTCACGGCGGAAAAAGGCGCGGCCTTCATGTCGCCCGAGGAGGCAACCGGCAGGCTCGGCTCGAACCTCTTGAGCGTGCTGGTGCTGGAGCCAGGCGACGAGGTGGCTGCAGCCGCCAGCCGCGTCCACGAATTCGACGCGGTTTTCATCCGCTTTGCCGTCTTTTCCGACGGGCGCGGCTTTTCCACCGCGCGGCTGTTGCGCGAAAAATATGGCTTCAAGGGCGAGATCCGCGCGACCGGCCATTTCATCCTCGACCAGATCCCGTATCTCCTGCGCGTCGGTTTCGACAGCTTCGCCGTCACCCATGCACCGACGATCCGCCGCCTCGAGGAAGGCAACACCGCCGAGGTGCAGGTCTATCTCCAGCCCGCTTTCGCGGATGAACAACGCGCCGGCGAACGCGCCTGGGCCCGGCGCAAGCGATAACGTCAGGCCAGCCTCCGCCGGATATGCTCCACCACCGCCTCGCCGACCACGCGGATGCGTTCGAGCCGCGCATAGTCCTCGTGCACGATGAACCAGAACGAGCGCGTGAAGCTCACCTGATCGGGCAGTACCTTTTCCAGCTCCGGAAAATGCCGCGCCATGAAATCGTGGAGGATGCAGACGCCTCCGTCCGCCAGCGTCGCTTCCAGCTGCACATGCACGCTGGTTGACGTCAGATGCGGCTTGATGTCGGGCGCGACCAGCGGGATGTAGTCGAGTTCCTTGTCGTAGATGAACTCCGGGACATAGCCGATGCCGCGCACGCGCTTGAGATCCGCGATGGTCTCGATACGCGGATGGCGCGAAAGATAGGCCCGCGTGGCGTAAAGATGCAGCGTGTAGTCGGCGATCTTGCGAACCTTCAGCCGCCCGGTTTCCGGTGCCGAGACGGCAATCACCATGTCGGCCTCGCGCCGTGAAAGCGAAAACTGGCGCGGCAGCGCCACGATCTGCAGTTCGAGTTGGGGGTGCGCCCGGCAAAGCTCGGTCGCGGCATCGGCGAGCAAATAGGCGGCCGCTCCTTCCGGCGCACCGATGCGCACCGTTCCCGCGAGCGTCTGCCCCCCGCCGCCAAGTTCAGCGGAGGCGGCGATGACGGAAGTCTCCATCGCCTCGGCAACATCGACGAGCCGTGTACCGGCATCCGTCAACTGGTATCCCTGCGGCGACCGGTCGAACAGATTGACCCCTAGCGCCGCCTCCAGCGCCTTGACCCGGCGGCCCACCGTCGCGTGATCCACGGCCAGCAAACGGCCGGCCTCGCTCAGCTTTCCGCTACGGGCGACGGCAAGGAAATAACGGTAGTCATCCCAGTTCATTTGCTGTCTACTTCGGTGCGGCCATTGTGCAGGGATGCACAATGGACTTGGGTTTCGCGGCATTGTAGCGCGAAATTTGCCGGTATAAAACAAAGGGCATTCAAGCCCGCGAGGATGCCGGCGCCGGAGGAAACAACCATGATCGCATACGGACATTACGTCGACGGCCGCCATGTTGATGGCGCCAGCGGCCGCAAGGCGGAGATTTTCGAGCCGATGACCGGCGAGACGCGCGGCACCGTTGCGCTTGCCTCGGCTGCCGAGGTCGATGCGGCGGTAAAGGTGGCGCTCGCGGCGCAGCCCGGCTGGGGCGCAACCAACCCGCAGCGGCGCGCGCGCGTGCTGATGAAGTTCCTCGAACTCGTGCAGCGCGACTATGATGCGCTCGCCGAACTGCTGGCCCGCGAGCACGGCAAGACCGTTGCCGACGCGAAGGGCGACATCCAGCGCGGCCTCGAGGTCGTGGAGTTCTGCATCGGCGCGCCGCACCTGATGAAGGGCGAATTCACCGACGGCGCAGGCCCGGGCATCGACGTCTATTCGATGCGCCAGCCGCTCGGCGTCGTCGCGGGCATCACCCCGTTCAACTTTCCCGCGATGATCCCGCTGTGGAAGATCGCCCCGGCGCTTGCCTGCGGCAATGCCTACATCCTGAAGCCTTCGGAACGCGACCCCGGCGTGCCGATGCGCATCGCCGAACTGTTCCTGGAGGCCGGGCTGCCCAAGGGCGTGCTCAACGTCGTCAATGGCGACAAGGAAGCGGTGGACGCGATACTCGATCACCCCGACATCAAGGCGATCGGCTTCGTCGGCTCGACACCGATCGCGCAATACATCTATTCGCGCGGCTGCGCTGCCGGCAAGCGCGTGCAGTGCTTCGGCGGCGCCAAGAACCACATGATCATCATGCCCGACGCCGACATGGACCAGGCGGTCGATGCGCTGATCGGCGCGGGCTACGGCTCGGCGGGCGAGCGCTGCATGGCGATTTCGGTTGCCGTGCCGGTCGGCAAGGAAACCGCCGATCGCGCTCGTCGCCAAGCTCGTCCCGCGCGTCGAGAGCCTGAAGATCGGCCCGTCGACCGATTCCTCCGCCGATTTCGGCCCGCTGGTCACGCGCGCCCATCTCGACAAGGTCAAGGGCTATGTCGAGACCGGCATCGCTGAAGGCGCCAAGCTCGTCGTCGATGGGCGCGGCTTCAAGATGCAGGGCTACGAAAACGGCTTCTACATGGGCGGCTGCCTGTTCGACCATGTGACGCCCGACATGCGCATCTACAAGGAAGAAATCTTCGGCCCCGTGCTCTCCGTCGTTCGCTCCAACAGCTACGAGGAGGCGCTGCGCCTCGCCAACGAGCACGAGATGGGCAATGGCGTCGCCATCTTCACCCGCGACGGCGATGCGGCGCGCGACTTTGCCGCCCGCGTCCAGGTCGGCATGGTCGGCGTCAACGTGCCGATTCCGGTGCCGATCGCCTACTATACGTTCGGTGGCTGGAAGGCGTCTTCCTTCGGCGATCTCAACCAGCACGGACCGGATGCCTTCCGCTTCTACACCAAGACGAAGACGGTCACTTCGCGCTGGCCGTCGGGCATCAAGGATGGCGCCGATTTCGTCATTCCGACGATGAACTGACCGGCGAGGCCGCCCGAGGGGCGGCCTTTCGCGTTTTGGGAACGAAGGAGGCGAGGATGGAATTTGCGCTGACCGGGGAACAGGCCACAATCCGCGACATGGCCCGCGGCTTTGCGCAGGAACGCCTTGCGCCCAAGGCGCTTGAGTGGGACGAAAAGGGCGATTTCCCGAAAGATGTCGTGCGCGCGGCCGGCGAACTGGGCATGGCGGGCATCTATGTGCGCGAGGATGTCGGCGGATCCGGCCTCACCCGTCTCGATGCGGTGCTGATATTCGAGGCGCTGGCATATGGGTGCCCGTCCATCGCATCCTTCATTTCGATCCACAACATGGTCGCCTGGATGATCGACACCTTCGGCAGCGAAGAGCAGCGCCAGGCCTGGCTGCCCGCAATGTGCCGGATGGAGAAGATCGCGTCCTACTGCCTGACCGAACCGGGCTCCGGCTCCGATGCCGCGGCGCTGCGCACAAGAGCGGCGCGCGACGGCAACCAGTGGAAACTCAACGGTTCCAAGAGCTTCATCTCGGGCGGCGGCGTTTCCGACCTCTACATGGTGATGTGCCGGACAGGCGAGGACGGTCCGCGCGGCGTCTCCGCGATCCTTGTCGAGGATGGAACCACCGGCCTGTCGTTCGGCGCCAATGAGCGGAAGATGGGATGGCGCGCGCAGCCGACTCTCGGTCGTGCAGTTCGACGACTGCAAGGTTCCCGCCGACCGGCTCATCGGCGAGGAAGGCAAGGGCTTCCGCTATGCCATGGCCGGTCTTGACGGCGGACGGCTCAACATCGCCGCCTCCGCGCTTGGCGCGGCGCAATGCGCCCTCGACAAGGCCTTGGCCTACGCCAAGGAACGCAAGGCTTTCGGCCGGCCAATCGCCGACTTCCAGTCGCTGCAGTTCAAGCTGGCGGACATGGAAACCGAATTGCAGGCGGCGCGCATCTTCCTCTACCAGGCGGCCTGGAAACTCGACAGCAAGGCGGCGGACGCGACCAGGCATTGCGCCATGGCCAAACGTTTTGTCACCGATACGGCCTTCGAGGTCGCCAACCAGGCGCTGCAGATCCATGGCGGCTATGGCTATCTCGCAGACTACGGCGTCGAGAAGATCGTGCGCGACCTGAGGGTCCACCAGATCCTTGAAGGCACCAACGAAATCATGCGCGTGATCATCTCGCGCCAGATGCTGGCGGAGGACTGATGAGCGCAGCCGATGACATATTGATCCGCGTCGAGGGCAAGGCCGGGCGCATCACGCTTGCAAGGCCCGAAGTGCTCAATGCCCTGACCTGGGACATGGTTCGGGCGATCGAGGCGGCGCTGACCGGGTGGCGCGACGATCCCGCCGTCGATCTCGTGATCATCGACGCGCAAGGCGACCGGGCATTTTGCGCCGGCGGCGACATTGAGGAACTGTACGCGAGCGGCAAGGCGGGAGATTTCGAGTTCGGGCGCAATTTCTGGCGCGACGAATACCGGCTGAACGCACTGATCGCCAATTACGAGAAGCCCTATGTCGCCTTGCTGCAGGGCTTCACCATGGGCGGCGGCGTCGGCATCGGCTGCCACGGCGTCTTCCGCGTCGTGTGCGAATCTTCCCGCATCGCCATGCCCGAATGCCAGATCGGCCTCGTTCCCGATGTCGGTGGCAGTTTCCTGCTCGGCCACGCACCCGGACGTCTCGGCGAGTATCTCGGCCTGACAGGCATCCGGATGAACGCGGGCGATGCGATCCATGCGGGCTTTGCCGATACCTTCGTGCCGCAGGCATCCTGGCCGGACCTGATTGCCGAGCTTTGCGAAACCGGCGATCCCGACGTTGTGGATTCCTATGCGGATGACCCGCCTGCTTCCAGCCTTGAGGAGATCGGCAAGGAAATCGACAAGGTGTTCAAGCCTTCGTCGCTATTGGCCTGCATCGCCGCGCTGGAAGCCAGCGATGCGCCCTGGGCGGTTGAAGCGTCGAAGATGATCCGCCGCGCCTGCCCGCTGTCGGTCGCCTGCGCCTTCGAAATCATCAAGCGCGGTCGCGCCTTCAAGCAGATCGAGCGGGCGCTCGAACTCGAATACCGCTTCACTTCGCGTTCCATTTCCGATGGCGAATTCCTGGAAGGGATTCGCGCGCAGGTGATCGACAAGGACCGCAATCCGCAGTGGAAGATCGCCCGGATCGAGGACGTGACGCCGGAAAACATATCGCTGATGCTGGCGCCCGTCGTACAGCCGGCGGGGCAGTGAGGAGGGACGACATGGCGCAAATCGGTTTCATCGGCCTTGGCAACATGGGATTGCCGATGGCCGCCAATCTGGTGAAGGGCGGCCACGCGGTGACCGGTTTCGACATGGTCCCGGCAGCGCTGGAAAATGCCAGGGCAAAAGGCATCGCCATTGCAGCCTCCGCCGGCGACGCCGCGCGCGACAAGGATGTCATTGTCACCATGCTGCCGAGCGGACCGATCGTCCTTTCGGTGCTGGACGAAATCGTCGCCGCAGCGCGGCCCGGCGCCTTGGTGATCGATTCCTCCACCATCGACGTCGCAAGCGCGCGCGAGGCGCATAGCCTGGCAAAGGCGGCCGGGCTTGAATTCATCGACGCTCCGGTCTCGGGCGGTGTCGGCGGCGCGGAGGCCGGGACGCTGACCTTCATGGCGGGCGGCACGCCGCAAGCCTTTGCCACGGCAAAGCCGGTACTCGAGCTCATGGGCAAGAAGCTGGTCCATTGCGGCGATGGCGGCGCGGGCCAGGCCGCCAAGATCTGCAACAACATGCTGCTCGGCATTTCGATGATCGGCGCTTGCGAGGCATTCGCGCTCGCAGACAGGTTGGGCCTTTCGCAACAGGCGCTGTTCGATGTCGTCTCCACCTCGTCGGGCTCGTGCTGGTCGGTGAACACCTACTGCCCGGTGCCGGGCGTCGGGCCGAAATCGCCAGCCGACAATGACTACAAGCCCGGATTTGCCGCAGCGCTGATGCTCAAGGATCTGTCCCTGTCGCAACAGGCGGCACAGGAGAGCGGCATGGCGACGCCGATGGGCAGCCGTGCAGCCGCTCTCTATCGCGATTTCGTCGATGCCGGAGGCGGCAATGTCGATTTCTCCGGCGTCATCCGATATCTCCAGTCCATGCAAAGGAACTGATCCATGGGCGAAGTCGTCCTCACCCAGCGCCACGGCCGCGTCGGCGTCATCACCATCGACAGGCCCGATGCGCTCAACGCCGTCAACGCCGAAGTCATGGAAGGCCTGATCGCCGCCGCAGCCAGCTTCGACAAGGACGAGGACATCGGCTGCATCGTCATCACCGGATCGGGCAAGGCATTCATCGCCGGGGCCGACATCAAGGAAATGGCGGACAAGTCATTCCTCGACATGTACATCGCCGACCAGCAGTCGGCATGGGAAACGCTGGCGTCCACCCGCACGCCGATGATCGCCGCGGTCAACGGATTTGCGCTTGGCGGCGGCTGCGAGATCGCGATGATCTGCGACATCGTCATTGCATCGGATGCGGCGAAATTCGGCCAGCCCGAGATCAAGCTCGGCGTCATTCCCGGATGGGGCGGCACGCAGCGCCTGACCCGTGCGGTAGGCAAGGCCAAGGCGATGGACCTCGTCCTGACCGGGCGCATGATGGACGCGAAGGAGGCGGAAGCCTGCGGGCTCGTCGCGCGCGTCGTTCCCGCCGACCGGCTGATGGAGGAGGCGCTTGCCGCCGCCACGACGATTGCAGGCTATTCCAAGCCATCCGTGCTCGCAGCCAAGGAAAGCGTCAACCGCGCCTTCGAATCGACGCTTGCGGAAGGCATCCGCTTTGAGCGCCGCCTGTTCCATGCGCTGTTTTCGACGCAGGACCAGAAGGAAGGCATGCAGGCCTTTGCGCAGAAGCGCAAACCCGACTTCAAGCACAGATGAGGTAAAGGCACATGGCTGAGGCAATCGTCATCGCAGGCGCCGCAAGGACGCCCATGGCGTCCTTCCAGGGCGAGTTTTCAAGCTTGTCGGCTTCCGATCTGGGCGGTGTAGCGATCGCCGCGGCGCTGAAGGATGCCGGTGCTGCCGCGGGCGAGGTGGACGAATTGCTGATGGGCAACGTGCTGTCTGCCGGCCAGGGCCAGGCGCCCGCGCGGCAGGCAGGATTTGCCGCCGGCCTGCCGAAGGATGTTCCGGCCACCACGCTCAACAAGATGTGCGGCTCCGGAATGAAGGCAGTCATGCTCGCCCATGACCTCATCCGGTCAGGCAGCGGTAACATTGTGGTTGCGGGTGGCATGGAATCGATGAGCAACGCGCCATACCTCTTGTCGAAGATGCGATCCGGCGCGCGGCTCGGCCACTCCGAGGTGAAGGACCACATGTTCCTCGACGGCCTCGAGGACGCCTACGAAAAGGGCCGCCTCATGGGTTCCTTCGCCGAGGATTGCGCACAGAAATACCAGTTCACCCGCGAAGCTCAGGACGAATATGCGCTGCGCAGCCTCGAAGGCGCCCTGACCGCCCAGCGCGAGGGCCGGTTCGCCCGCGAGATCGCGCCGGTGACGGTGAGTGGCCGCAGCGGCGAGACAATCGTTTCCTCCGACGAGCAGCCGCGCAATGCCCGCCCTGACAAGATCCCGCATTTGAAGCCCGCCTTCCGCAAGGACGGGACGATCACCCCGGCGAACGCCTCTTCCATATCGGATGGTGCGGCGGCGCTGGTGCTGGCGGGCGAGGAAGCCGCCGCGCAAAACGGCCTTGGCGTGCGCGCCCGCATCCTTGGCCATGCAAGCCATGCGCAGGAACCGGCCTGGTTCTCGACCGCGCCTGTACCGGCAATTGAAAAGCTTCTGAAGCGCATCGGATGGCGCGTCCCAGATGTCGACCTTTGGGAAATCAACGAGGCTTTCGCCGTGGTGCCGATGGCGGCCGAACGCGAGCTCGGCATCGCGCGCGAGAAGCTGAACATCCATGGCGGGGCATGTGCGCTCGGCCATCCGATTGGTGCTTCCGGCGCGCGCATCCTCGTCACTTTGGTCAACGCACTCGAGACGCATGGCAAGAAGCGCGGCGTCGCGGCGATCTGCATCGGCGGCGGCGAGGGCACGGCAATCGCAATCGAACTGCCCTAGGCGGCAACCAAGGTATAATTCAAGCCGCATCGCCGATCTGCTAGACGGAGCGGACAAGGGAAGGGCCGGGCATGCACGAAATCCTCGAAGAACTCGAGCGCCGCCGCGAAGAGGCGCGCATGGGCGGCGGGCAGGCCCGCATCGACGCGCAGCACGCCAAGGGCAAGCTCACCGCGCGCGAGCGCATCGACCTCCTCCTCGACGAAGGCTCGTTCGAGGAATGGGACATGTTCGTCACGCATCGCAGCACCGATTTCGGCATGGACGGCACCAAGCTCGCAGGCGACGGCGTCGTCACCGGCTGGGGCACGGTCAACGGCCGCATGGTCTATGTCTTCAGCCAGGATTTCACCGTCTTCGGCGGTTCGCTGTCCGAAACCCATGCCAAGAAGATCTGCAAGATCATGGACATGGCGATGCGCAACGGCGCGCCCGTCATCGGCATCAACGATTCGGGCGGCGCGCGCATCCAGGAAGGCGTCGCCTCGCTCGGCGGCTATGCCGACGTGTTCCAGATGAACACGCTGGCTTCCGGCGTCGTCCCGCAAATCTCGATGATCATGGGCCCCTGCGCCGGCGGCGCGGTCTATTCGCCCGCAATGACCGATTTCATCTTCATGGTCCGCGACACGTCCTACATGTTCGTGACCGGCCCGGACGTGGTGAAGACCGTGACCAACGAGATCGTCACCGCGGAGGAGCTTGGCGGCGCGCGCACGCACACCACGAAATCCTCCGTTGCCGATCTCGCTTTCGACAACGACGTCGAGGCGCTTTCCTCGCTGCGCCGCTTCATCGATTTCCTGCCGCTCAACAACCGCGAGAAGCCGCCGGTGCGGCCCTTCTTCGATTCGCCCGACCGCATCGACCATTCGCTCGACACGCTGATCCCCGACAATCCGAACAAGCCCTATGACATGAAGGAGCTGATCGTGAAGATCGCCGACGAGGGCGATTTCTTCGAGCTCCAGTCGGACTACGCCACGCAACATCATAACCGGCTTCATCCGCATCGAGGGTTCGACCGTCGGCGTGGTCGCGAACCAGCCGCTGGTGCTCGCCGGCGTGCTCGACATCGCTTCATCGCGCAAGGCGGCGCGCTTCGTGCGCTTCTGCGATTGCTTCAACATCCCGATCCTGACGCTGGTCGACGTGCCCGGCTTCCTGCCCGGCACGAGCCAGGAATTTGGCGGCGTCATCAAGCACGGCGCCAAGCTGCTCTTCGCCTATGGCGAGGCGACGGTGCCGAAGGTGACGCTGATCACCCGCAAGGCCTATGGCGGCGCCTATGACGTGATGGCGTCGAAGCACCTGCGCGGCGACCTCAACTACGCCTGGCCGACGGCCGAGATCGCCGTGATGGGCGCCAAGGGCGCGGTGGAAATCCTCTATCGCTCCGAGCTTGCCGACAAGGACAAGATCGCCCGGCGCACCAAGGACTACGAAACCCGCTTCGCCAACCCCTTCGTGGCGGCGGAAAAGGGCTTCATCGACGATGTGATCATGCCGCACTCATCGCGCAAGCGCATCGCCCGGGCCTTCGCATCGCTGCGCAACAAGGATCTGAAGAACCCCTGGAAGAAGCACGACAACATTCCGCTGTGAGGATTATACCGGCGACCGCGACGAGGATCCGCAGATGACCGACGAGACTTTCCCGCCCGAGAAGAACCTGCCCGCCGGCTATGTCCCGCCGAAGGTCTGGCAGTGGCAGCAGGGCCATGGCGGGGCCTTCGCATCGATCAATCGGCCGGTCGCCGGAGCGACGCATGAGAAGGAGTTGCCGGTCGGCAGGCATCCGCTGCAGCTCTATTCGCTCGGCACGCCCAATGGCGTGAAGGTGACGATCCTGCTGGAGGAATTGCTGGAAGCGGGGCACGCGGGCGCCGAATACGACGCCTGGCTGATCTCGATCGCCAAGGGCGACCAGTTCGGCTCCGGCTTCGTCGCCATCAACCCGAACTCGAAGATCCCGGCAATGGTCGACCGCGCGCCGCAAGGGCGGCGGCGAACCGGTCAATCTCTTCGAGAGCGGCTCGATCCTGCTCTATCTCGCGGAAAAGTTCGGCGCCTTCCTGCCGACCGACGTTCAGGGCCGGGCGAAGACCATGAACTGGCTGTTCTGGCAGATGGGGTCGGCGCCGTTCCTCGGCGGCGGTTTCGGCCATTTCTACCAGTATGCCCCGATGAAAATCGAATACGCCATCGACCGCTACGCCATGGAGGTGAAGCGGCAGTTGGACGTGCTCGACCGGCACCTCGCGAACAACGAGTACATGGCAGGCAAGGACTACACCATTGCCGACATGGCGATCTGGCCTTGGTACGGCCGCCTGGCAACCGGCGGAGCCTATGGCGACTCGGCCACCTTCCTTGAAGTCGAAAAATACGAGAACGTCCAGCGCTGGACGAAACTGATCGGCCAGCGGCCGGCGGCCAGGCGCGGCTCCCTCGTCAACCGCACCGAGGGCAAGGGCGTGATCGCCGAGCGGCACTCGGCATCCGATTTCGAGACGAAGACGGAGGCATGACCATGTCCGGGCAACGCCTGCCACCCTATACGCCCGCCGCCGCAAAAGCCGACCACAAGGCGATGCTGCGCTTCATGGCGCTCAACGCGGCGTTCGGCGTGCTGATGGGCCTGCTGGTTTTTGCGGCGCTGATCTTCTTCGACACGGGCGGCATCGCCACGCGCATCTTCGCCTCCGGCAATCCGTGGCAGCCGGTGGTACTCATCGCGGTGCCGCTGTGCCTCACCTTCGGCGCGGGGGCTGCAGCCTCCGCCATCATGCTGATGCCTTACTCCCGCAAATATTCCGACATGGAAGATTGATGCCCCTCTTTGACAAGATCCTCATCGCCAATCGCGGCGAAATCGCCTGCCGGGTCATCAAGACGGCCCGCAAGATGGGCATCGCCACGGTCGCGGTCTATTCCGACGCCGACCGCGACGCGCTGCATGTGAAGATGGCGGACGAGGCGATCCATATCGGCCCGCCGCCCGCCGCGCAAAGCTACATCGTCATCGACAAGATCATCGAGGCGGTGAAGCAGACCGGCGCGCAGGCGGTGCATCCGGGCTACGGCTTCCTGTCGGAGCGGGCGGAATTCGCGCAGGCGCTCGATGCGCTGGGCGTTGCCTTCATCGGGCCGCCGGTCGGCGCGATCGAGGCGATGGGCGACAAGATCACCTCCAAGAAGCTGGCCGCCGAGGCAGGCGTTTCCACCGTGCCCGGGCTTCATGGGCCTGATCGACGACGCCGACCATGCCGTGCACGATTGCCGGCGCAGATCGGCTATCCGGTGATGATCAAGGCCTCGGCCGGCGGCGGCGGCAAGGGCATGCGCATCGCCTGGAACGATGCCGAGGCGCGCGAGGGTTTCCAGTCGCTCGAAGAACGAAGCAAAGGCCTCCTTTGGCGATGATCGCATCTTCATCGAGAAGTTCGTGACCTCAGCCGCGCCACATCGAGATCCAGGTGCTGGGCGACAAGCACGGCAACGTGCTTTACCTCGGCGAGCGCGAATGCTCGATCCAGCGCCGCAACCAGAAGGTCATCGAGGAAGCGCCCTCGCCCTTCCTCGACGCCGCCACGCGCAAGGCCATGGGCGAGCAGGCCGTGGCGCTGGCGAAGGCGGTCGACTATTGCTCGGCCGGCACGGTGGAATTCATCGTCGACGGCAACCGCAACTTCTACTTCCTCGAAATGAACACCCGCCTGCAGGTGGAGCATCCGGTGACCGAACTGATCACCGGCATCGACCTTGTCGAGCAGATGATCCGCGTGGCCGCCGGCGAGAAGCTCGCTTTCACGCAGGACGACGTGAAGCTGAACGGCTGGGCCATCGAGAGCCGGCTTTATGCCGAGGACCCCTATCGCAATTTCCTGCCCTCGATCGGGCGGCTGTCGACGCTACCGCCCGCCGGCCGAGGGCCGCGACGAGACGGTATCATCGTGCGCAACGATACCGGCGTCTACGAGGGCGGCGAGATCTCGATGTTCTACGATCCGATGATCGCCAAGCTGTGCACCTGGGCGCCGGACCGCGCCGCCGCGATTGACGCCATGAGCGATGCGCTGGACGCCTTCGAGGTCGACGGCATCGGCCACAATCTGCCTTTCCTGTCGGCGGTGATGGAGCATCCGCGCTTCCGCAAGGGCGATATCACCACCGCCTTCATCGCCGAGGAATGGCCCGACGGCTTTGCCGGCGTGAACCTGCCGCAGGACAAGCTGCGCGCGCGCTTGCGGCCATCGCGGCGGCCTGCAATTTCATCGAAAAGCAGCGCGCCGCGCGTATCTCCGGCGTCATGGAGAACCACCGGCACCATGTGGGAGCCGATTGGGTGGCCAGCATTGGCGGCCATGACTTCCCGCTGACTGTCGCGCGCGACGGCGAGAACCTGCTTGTCACGCATGCGGGCGGCGATCCGCTCACGGTCGATATCGGTGGCTGGCGCCCGGGGCAGAGCCTGCATGCGCGCCCATGTCGGCGGCAAGCCCTGGACGGTGCGCATCGAGGCGCGGCCCAATGGCTACCGGCTGCGCTATCGCGGCGCGGATTTGCGCTGTTTCGTGCGCACCCCGCGCGAGGCCGAGCTTGCGAAACTGATGCCGGTGAAGAAGGCCGCCGATACCTCCCGCCTGCTGCTGTGCCCGATGCCCGGCCTCGTGGTCTCGATCGCGGTCGGCGAAGGCGACGAGGTGCAGGAAGGCCAGACGCTGGCCACCGTCGAGGCGATGAAGATGGAAAACATCCTGCGCGCCGAACGAAGGGCGCGCGTGAAGAAGATCAACGCCAAGCCCGGCGACAGCCTCGCCGTCGACGAAGTCATCATGGAGTTCGAGTGATGACCAAGACCCGCCACCGCCGACTGGCGCAAGCTCGCCGAGAAGGAAACCAGGGCTGATCCGGACGCGCTGACCTGGCACACGCCGGAAGGCATCGCGGTCAAGCCGCTCTACACGGCGCAGGATATCGCCGGGATCGAGCATCTCGACAACCTTCCGGGCGTTCGAACCCTTCGTGCGCGGACCGCGCGCGACCATGTATGCCGGCCGGCCGTGGACGATCCGCCAATATGCCGGCTTCTCGACCGCCGAGGAAAGCAACGCCTTCTACCGCAAGGCGCTTGCGGCCGGCCAGAAGGGCCTCTCCGTCGCCTTCGACCTTGCCACGCATCGCGGCTATGACAGCGACCATCCGCGCGTCGTCGGCGATGTCGGCAAGGCGGGCGTCGCCATCGACAGCGTCGAGGACATGAAGATCCTCTTCGACGGCATCCCGCTCGAAGGATGTCTCGGTCTCGATGACCATGAACGGCGCGGTCATCCCGATCCTCGCCATGCTTCATCGTCGCTGGCGAGGAGCAGGGCGTGCCCGCGCGCGCAGCTTTCGGGCACCATCCAGAACGACATCCTCAAGGAGTTCATGGTCCGCAACACCTACATCTACCCGCCCGAACCCTCGATGCGGATCGTCGCCGACATCATCGAATACACGGCGAAGCGAAATGCCGCAGCTTCAACTCGATCTCGATCTCCGGCTATCACATGCAGGAGGCCGGCGCGACGCTGGTGCAGGAACTGGCCTTCACGCTTGCCGACGGGCGCGAATATGTGCGCGCCGCGCTTGCCAAGGGCCTCGATGTCGATGCCTTCGCCGGCCGGCTGTCGTTCTTCTTCTGCATCGGCATGAACTTCTTCATGGAAGCGGCGAAGCTGCGCGCCGCGCGCCTGCTGTGGTCGCGGATCATGAAGGAATTCGAGCCGAAGCGAACCGAGAGCCTGATGCTGCGCACCCATTGCCAGACCTCCGGCGTATCGCTGCAGGAGCAGGACCCGTACAACAACATCGTGCGCACCGCCTTCGAGGCGATGAGCGCCGTGCTGGGCGGCACGCAGTCGCTGCACACCAATTCCTTCGACGAGGCGATCGCGCTGCCGACCGAATTTTCCGCCCGCATCGCCCGCAACACCCAGCTGATCCTGCAGCACGAGACCGGCGTCACCAATGTCGTCGATCCGCTGGCGGGTTCCTATTATGTCGAGAGCCTGACGCAGATCGCTCGCCGATGAGGCCTGGAAGCTGATCGAGGAGGTCGAGGCGCTGGGCGGCATGACCAAGGCCGTTGCGTCCGGCATGCCCAAGCTGCGAATCGAGGAGGCGGCGGCCGACAAGCAGGCGCGCGTCGACCGCGGCGAGGAGATCATCGTCGGCGTCAACAAATACCGCCCTGCGACAGCAGAGCACGTCGATTTCCTGATGATCGACAACGCCAAGGTGCGCGACAGCCAGATTGCCCGCATCGCCCGCACACGCAAGAATCGCGATGCAGCGGCTTGCGAAGCCGCGCTTGCGGCGCTCGAGCAAACCGCGCGTACCGGCAGCGGAAACCTCCTGGAGAAGGCGGTGGACGCTGCCCGCGCCCGCGCCACCGTCGGCGAAATTTCCATGGCGCTGGAGAATGCCTGGGGCCGGCACGAGGCGCAGACGAAAGTCGTCTCCGGCGTCTATGGCGGCCACTACGAAGGCGATGCCGCCTTCGCGAAAGTGCAGGAAGAGATCACCGAAGTCGCCGGGCGCCTCGGCCGCAAGCCGCGCGTGCTCGTCGTAAAGATGGGCCAGGACGGGCATGATCGCGGCGCGAAGGTGATCGCTTCGGCCTTCGCAGACCTGGGCTTCGACGTGGTGGTCGGCCCGCTGTTCCAGACGCCGGCGGAAGCCGCCGATCTTGCCGTTGCCGAGAACATTGATGTGGTCGGCGTGTCCTCGCACGCGGCCGGACACCTGACGCTGGCGCCAATGCTGCTCGAGGAACTGGCCAGCCGCAACGCCGCCGACAAGCTGGTCGTATGCGGCGGCGTCATCCCGGCGCAGGATTACGATGCACTGAAGAAGGCCGGCGTCGCGGCCATCTACGGGCCGGGCACCAACATCCTCGATTCGGCCGCGAACCTGCTGGCGTTGCTGAAAGAAAGGCTGCGCGGCCGCAACCGGTGAGATGACAGGGCGCGGCCAAATCGCGTAACGCTTCCTCCGGCAAGGAGAAGCGCATGTTTTTCATCCTTTCAAAGCTGTTCTGGATCGTCTTCCGGCCGCTCAATTTCCTGTTCTTCATGGCTCTCGCGGGAATGCTTGCCGGCCGTTTGGGCTGGCGCAAGCTTCGCACGGCATTGCTGGCGTTTTCGATTTCCGCTTTCGTGCTTTTCGGTTTCACGCAATTCACGGACTACCTGCTCAACCGGTTGGAAACGTCCGTTCCGGCGGGAGAGATCCCCGTGCAGCCCGCCGGGATCATCGTGCTTGGCGGCGGCATCGGGAGTATCGGCGCCCAGTACCAGCTTGCCGAGGCATCGGACCGGTTGATCAAGGGCCTTGAACTGAAGCGGCTGCATCCGGGCGCGCGCTTCATCTACAGCGGCGGCAGTGGCGCATTGCTGGTCGACCAGACTGCCGAAGCCCACAGTGCGGCGGCGGTGGTGGGCGCGCTCCATGGCGACGACCGCGGAATGGAGCTTGAAGACCGATCGCGTTCGACCTGGGAAAACGCAGTCGAGGTTGCGGCGATGCTGGGCGCGGACAAGTCAGAACCGCAACTGCTGGTCACCTCTGCTTCGCACATGCCCCGCGCAGTCGGCTGCTTTCGAAGGCTTGGAGTGAACGTCATTCCCGTTCCGACCGATTTTCGTGCCGACCCGTTGGCCTTTCCCTGGCTGAGCGACGAGACGCCGAACCAGTTCCTCAAGCTCAGTCTGCTGGTGAAGGAGTTCATCGGGCTTGCAGCCTATCGCCTGTCGGGGCGGACCGACGAGTGGTTTCCGTCGTGAAGCCGGCGGTCAGGGCTGCTTCCGTTGCGCTGGCATTCGCGCTTGGCGGCGCGGGCGCGATCATTGCATGGCTCGCCTCGGTCCCCGCGCCGTTCATCCTGGGGCCGGCAGTGGCGGTCACGATGTCCGGCATTGCGGGCCTGCGCACCGAGATCCCGATGCCGATGCGCAACGCAGCTTTCGTTGTAATCGGCGCGATCATGGGTTCCGGCGTTACGCCGGACGTCCTCGACGCCGCCTGGCGCTGGCCGCTGAGTTTCCTGGCGCTCGCAATTACACTCGCGGTGATCATGGCAGTGACGACCGCCTTGCTGCGGCGATGGTGGCGCTATGACCGGATTACCGCCGTGCTCTCGTCGGCTCCCGGTCACTTGAGCTTCGTGATGGGCCTCGGCGCCGAAACGGGTGGCAATCTGGCGGCCATCAGCATCGTGCAGAGCATCCGGCTGCTGTGCCTGACGCTGTTCGTGCCGATGTTCGTTGCCCTTGGAGGGTTCGAACTCCCGGGCGTTCCGGCCATGCCGGCGGGCGAAATGCCATTCGTACAACTGGCCGTTATGCTGCCTGCCTGCTTCGCGGCCGGTTATGCGCTGCATCGCGCGCGCCTGCCGGCAGGATTTCTCATCGGCGCCATGCTCGTCTCCACGATTGCGCATCTGGCTGGTCTTGCCCATGGCGCGATACCCGGATGGCTCTCCGTTCCCTGTTTCGTTGCGATGGGAACGATGATCGGAACGCGATTTTCCGGCATTCGCCCCGGTGAACTTGTCCGTTTCGCCGGGGCCGGTCTCGTCTCGACAGCCATCGCGGTGCTGTTCGCCGCTGCCGGCGCCGTGGCTGCCGCGTATCTGACCGGCCTGCCGCCGGGACCATTGCTGATCGCCTTTGCGCCGGGCGGCGTCGAAACCATGGCGGCGATCGCACTGCTGGTGAACGCCGACCCGGCTTTCGTGGCCGCGCACCACGTGATGCGGCTCTTCATGCTGACCGCGATGATACCGCTGTTCCTGGGCCGCATCGCCAAGGACCGTGACGGCGATCAGCGCGGCGCCGGTCCGGTGGAGGCGCCGACGACAAGTTCTGCTTCCCAAAGCTCGGCAACGGGTTCGCCATAAGGGTTTTCGATTCGCTGGATCAGCAATTCGGCGCAACGCTTGCCGGCGTCGCGGATCGATGAGCGCGTCGCCGTGAAGATCGGCACCGGCCCGGAATTGTCGAGGAAGGATAGCCGGTCATCATAGGTGACGATGGAAATGTCCTTGCCCGGCTTCAGCCCGGCCTCCTGGATTGCGCGAAGTGCGCCCATTGCGATCAGCACCGAGGACGCAAGGAAAGCGCTCGGCCGATCCTTGCGGCCGAGCAATTCCTTCGTCCACTGGTAACCGTTGGGCTCGGTCATGGGGCCGCTGAACATGATGCCTTGGTCTTCCTCGATGCCGCGCAAGGAGAGCGCGTCGAGATAGCCGGCCCGCCGGCGCCAGGCGAAGTGCAGCTCCTCGAGGCCGTTGAGCAGCGCGATGCGCCGGTGTCCCAGGTCGGTCAGGAAATGCGTCGCCCGCACGAACGAGCGCCGGTTGTTCACGTCCAGCCAGTCGTAGCCTTCGGCCGGTTGGTCTGAACGGCCATGGACGATGAAGGGAATCTTGAGTTCCTTGAGGAGCGGTATGCGCGGCTCGGAAATCTTCGGCGCGTGAACGATGACGCCATCGACATTGCCGGACGACGCCATGCCCCGGTAATGCTCGAACTCGCCGGCTTGCGGCACCACTGAAATCAGCATGTCGTAGCCGGCGGCGGCATAGGCCTCCCCGGCGCCGGCGATGAAATCGGAAAAATGCGGATCGATGCTCATGTGCCGGGCAAGCGGCAGCACGTGCCCGATGGTGCGCGCGCGCCCCGTCGCCAGCCTCTTGGCAAAGGACGAGGGCCGGTAGGCATGCACCCGCGCAGCCGCGACCACGCGGGCCCGCGTTTCCTCGCTCACTTCGGGATATCCGTTGAGCGCGCGGCTCACCGTGGTCGGCGACAACCCCAGTCTGTCGGCCAGTTCCTTGAGGCGCACCGTTTTCGCCTTCCCTGCTCAAATAGCTCCAAAGCGCTTTGGAACCCGGTTTTTTGCAATGTGCTCGGATTTGCGCACGAAATGTCAACGTGTCTGCCCCAATAAGCCACGCTTAGACTCCAACGGGACGATAGCGCATTAAGAATTTCAGCCAAAGCGCTTTGGAGTGAGGCGCTGTCCGGACTTTCCGGGGCGGAGGAAGATCAAGCTTGGCCGGCACTACCGGACCGGGCATCAACGGGAGGATATACCCATGAGACACACGCTTCTGGCGGGCGTCGCAGCGCTCGCGATCGCCGCATCCTTCGGCATTGCCGGCGCGCAGGAACTGAAATTCAAGCCGGGCGAGGACGCTCGCTTCAACTGGGCAAGCTATGACGCGTTCAAGGCGGCGCATGGCGATCTCAAGGGCCAGACACTGACGATCTTCGGCCCATGGCGCGGCGAGGACGAGGCACTCGTCCAGTCCATGCTCGACTATTTCCGCGCTGCCACCGGCGTGGACGTGAAATACTCGTCCTCGGAAAACTACGAGCAGCAGATCGTCATCGACACGCAGGCCGGCAGCCCGCCGGACATCGCGGTCCTGCCGCAGCCCGGCCTCATCGCCGAGCTTGCCTCCAAGGGATTCCTCGTCAATTTGGGCGATGAGACCAAGGGCTGGCTCGCCGAAAACTATGCCGCCGGCCAGTCCTGGGTCGACCTCGGCACCTACAAGGGCAAGGACGGTGCACCTGCACTTCTATGCATTCCCCTACAAGATCGACCTGAAGTCGCTCGTCTGGTACGTGCCGGAGAACTTCGAGGATGCGGGCTATGAAGTGCCGCAAGACCATGGAAGAACTGAAGGCGCTTTCCGAGAAGATCGTCGCCGATGGCGGCACGCCGTGGTGCATCGGCCTTGGTTCGGGCGGCGCGACCGGCTGGCCGGCGACCGACTGGGTCGAAGACCTGATGCTGCGCACGCAGCCCGCCAGCGTCTACGACCAGTGGGTGAAGAACGAAATACCCGTTCACCGATCCGAGAAGGTCGTCGGCGCGATCGAGGAATTCGGCGCATTCGCCCGCAACGACAAGTTCGTCGATGGCGGCGCCGCAGCGGTTGCCTCGACCGACTTCCGCGACAGCCCGAAGGGCCTCTTCGCTTCGCCGCCCAAGTGCTACATGCACCGCCAGGCTTCGTTCATCCCGTCCTTCTTCCCCGAAGGCACGAAGCTGGGCGAGGACGCCGACTTCTTCTACTTCCCGGCCTATGCCGGCAAGGATCTCGGCAAGCCTGTGCTTGGCGCCGGCACGCTGGTCGATGATCACCAAGGACACGCCGGCCGCCCGCGCCTTCATCGACTGGCTGAAGACGCCGATCGCCCATGAAGTCTGGATGGCGCAGTCGGGCTTCCTCACGCCCGCTGCAAGACGGTGAACACCGAGGCCTATGCCAATGGCCCGCTGAAGAAGCAGGGCGAAATCCTGCTCAACGCCACCACCTTCCGCTTCGACGGCTCCGACCTGATGCCGGGCGCGATCGGCGCAGGCGCATTCTGGACCGGCATGGTCGACTATTCCGGCGGCAAGCCGGCAGCCGAAGTCTGCCGCCGACATCCAGAAGGCGTGGGACGCGATCAAGTAAGCCTTCGCCTTCAGCCAGGCCACGAAAAGCAGCGCCGCGCGGCAAATCCCGCCGCGGCGCAAGCCCGCCAGGCGGGAGGCCGCCGCAATGCTCGAACAGGTCGTCACTGCCCTTATCGCGATCGTCATCGGCGTCGGCGGCGGCATTCGTCTACTTCTGGGGCAGCAACTGGCTGCTCGACCGCATCTTCCCGTTCCGCGACGGCGAGGATGCGCGTGCAGTCCGCAACCAGCGCACCGCCACGGCGATCCGGCCCTGGCTCTTCCTTGGCCCGGCCCTCCTGGCGCTTGGCATCTACCTCGTCTATCCGGTCTTCGAGACGTTGCGGCTTTCCTTCCATGGCCGCGACGGCGAGACCTTCGTCGGGCTTTCCAACTACCAATGGCTTGCCGTCGACAGCGGCTTTCGCGAGTCGATGTTCAACAATTTCCTCTGGCTGCTGGTGGTGCCGGCGCTTGCGACCTTCTTCGGCCTCGTCGCCGCCGTGCTGACCGACCGGATCTGGTGGGGCAACATCGCCAAGAGCCTGATCTTCATGCCGATGGCGATCTCCTTCGTCGGCGCGTCGGTGATCTGGAAATTCGTCTACGACTACCGCGCGGCGGGCGAGCAGCAGATCGGCATCCTCAACGCCTTCGTCACCTTTCTCGGCGGCGAGCCGCAGGCCTGGATCACGGTGCCCTTCTGGAACAACTTCTTCCTGATGGCGATCCTCATCTGGATCCAGACCGGCTTTGCCATGGTCATCCTGTCGGCCGCCCTGCGCGGCATTCCGGAGGAAACCATCGAGGCCGCGATCATCGACGGCGCCAACGGATTCCAGATCTTCTTCCGCATCATGGTGCCGCAGATCGCCGGCACCATTGCGGTCGTCTGGACCACGATCACCATCCTGGTGCTCAAGGTCTTCGACATCGTCTTTGCGATGACCAACGGCCAGTGGAACACGCAGGTGCTGGCCAACTACATGTATGACTGGATGTTCCGCGGCTTCGACTTCGGCCGCGGCGCGGCGATCGCCATGGTCATCATGCTCGCTGGTGACGCCGATCATGATCTGGAACATCCGCCGCGCCGCGGCCGAAATGCGGGGGCGCTGAACATGGGTTCGGTTGCCGGACGCCGCTCCGCCCTCGACATGGGCAGTGCATCTGAGCGTGCTGCTGCTCGTCGCGCTGTGGACCCTGCCGACCGCCGGCCTGCTGATCTCGTCGTTGCGCGACAAGGACCAGCTCGCCGTCTCCGGCTGGTGGACGGCGCTCGACAACCTCCAGCCAGAACCTGACCGGCCGCGCCGGTAGCCCCGAGACGCAGGTCGAGAAAGACGGCCGTTCGTCATCGAAGGCGAACTCTTCGAAGAGCCGGCGGCAAGGTGACCGCCTTCGGCTTCCGCGTCGCGCAGCCGGAAGCCTTCAAGGCCGGCGACGATCGCCGACATGGGCGACGGCAAGACGCTGACGGTGAGCGAGGACGGCAGCTTCACGATCTCCTCGCCCGTCAGCCATGGAAGGAACGCGCGGCGAGCGCATCTTCTTCACCTCCGCAGTTCCGCCGCGCTTCACGCTCGACAACTACCGTGAAGTGCTGCGGTCGGAAGGCATCGGCCGGTCCTTCCTCAATTCGCTGACCGTGACCATACCGGCAACGGTGATCCCGATCCTGATCGCCGCCTTCGCTGCCTACGCGCTTGCCTGGATGAAATTTCCCGGACGCGCGCTGATCATCGCCGTGGTCGTCGGCCTGCTGGTCGTGCCGCTGCAGCTGTCGCTCATTCCGCTGCTGACGATGTATAACGGCATCGCGCAGCAGTTCGGCTTCCCGGCCAAGGGCTATGTCGGCATCTGGCTCGCCCATACCGGCTTCGGCCTGCCGCTCGCGATCTACCTGTTGCGCAACTACATTGCCGGCCTGCCGCGCGAGATCATCGAATCGGCGCGGGTCGACGGCGCCTCCGACTTCGACATCTTCCGCAAGATCGTGCTGCCGCTGTCATTCCCGGCGCTCGCGTCCTTCGCGATCTTCCAGTTCCTGTGGGTCTGGAACGACCTGCTCGTCGCGCTGGTCTTCCTCGGCCCGCAGAAGGACGAGCTGGTGCTGACCGGCAAGCTGGTCAACCTGCTCGGCTCGCGCGGCGGCAACTGGGAAATCCTCACGGCTTCCGCCTTCATCACCATCATCGTGCCGCTCATCGGTCTTCTTCACACTGCAACGCTATCTGGTGCGCGGCCTGCTGGCCGGCTCCGTCAAGGGAGGCTGAAAAGCCCATGAATGCCGAGCACTTCGATTGCGCCCGCAGCCCGCCACGGCGCCGACAAGGACTGGTGGCGCGGCGCGGTGATCTACCAGATCTATCCGCGCTCCTTCCAGGACACCAACGGCGACGGCATCGGCGACCTCGCCGGGCATCACCGTGCGGCTGCCCTACATCGCCGCGCTCGGCGTCGACGCGATCTGGATATCGCCCTTCTTCACCTCGCCGATGATGGACTTCGGCTACGACGTGTCGGACTACCGCGACGTCGATCCGATGTTCGGCACGCTCGCCGATTTCGACGCGCTGATCGCCGAGGCGCACCGCCTCGGCCTCAAGGTGATGATCGACCAGGTCATCTCGCACACCTCCGACCAGCACCCCTGGTTCACGCGAGAGCCGCGCCGAGCCGCGACAACGCCAAGGCCGACTGGTATGTCTGGGCCGACGCCAAGCCCGACGGCACGCCGCCCAACAACTGGCTGTCGATCTTCGGCGGCTCGGCCTGGCAGTGGGACAGCGGCGCGATGCCAGTACTACCTGCACAACTTCCTCAGCGAGCAGCCGGACCTCAACTTCCACAACCCGCGAGGTCCAGGACGCGCTGCTCGACGACGGTGCGCTTCTGGCTCGAGCGCGGCGTCGACGGCTTCCGCCTCGACACCATCAACTTCTATTTCCATTCGCAGGGGCTGGAGGACAATCCGGCGCTGCCCGACGAGCTGCGCAACTCTTCAGCACCGCGCCGGCGGTCAATCCCTACAACTTCCAGGAGCACCTCTACGACAAGAGCCAGCCGGAAAACCTCGACTTCCTGCGCCGCTTCCGCGCGCTGCTCGACGAATATCCGGCCGCCGCGGCGGTCGGCGAGGTCGGCGACGCGCAGCGCGGGCTGGAGATCGTCGGCGCAGTACACCTCGGGCGGCGACAAGGTGCACATGTGCTACGCCTTCGACTTCCTCGTCGCCCGATCCGCTGACGCCGGCGCGCGTGCGCGAGGTCGTCGGCACGTTCGAGGGCGGCGCGCCGGACGGCTGGGCCTGCTGGGCCTTTTCCAACCACGACGTCATGCGCCACGTCACGCGCTGGGCCGAAGACCCAGCCGACCGGATCGCCGTGCTGAAGGCGACCACCTGCGCTGATCCTGTCGCTGCGCGGCTCGGTCTGCCTCTACCAGGGCGAGGAACTGGGCCTGACCGAGGCCGAGCTTGCCTTCGAGGATCTGCAGGACCCCTACGGCATCCGCTTCTGGCCGAAGTTCAAGGGCCGCGACGGCTGCCGCACGCCGATGGTCTGGGAGGACAAGCCCGGCGGCGGCTTCACCGACGGCAAGCCCTGGCTGCCGGTGCCGGCTGAGCATCTGCAAGATGGCCGTCATCGACGCAGGAAAACGCGCAGGGCGCGCTGCTCGAACACTATCGCGCCATGCTGAAATTCCGTCGCGCAGCACCCGGCCTTCGCCAAGGGCGAGATCGAATTCTGCCGATGCGGGCGAAGCGGTGCTTGCCTTCACGCGCACGCTCGGCAACGAGCGCATCGTGCGTGTGGATCAATCTCGGCAGCGAGCCGCAAGCGGTTGCGGTGAACCCTGCCGGTCTCGTGCGGCTCGATGCGCCGGGCGCGAGCGGGATCATCGAAGGCGGCACGCTGCGACTGCCGGCTTTTGGAATGTTCATGGCGCGGATCACGGGCTGACCTGCAACAGTCGGGTCAAGGGAGGGAACATGGCCGGAGCTGAAGCTGACGCAGGTCCGCAAGGCCTATGGCCCGGTAGAGGTGATCCACGGCGTCGATCTCGACATCGCCGAGGGCGAGTTCGTCGTTTTCGTCGGACCTTCCGGCTGCGGCAAGTCGACACTGCTGCGCATGATCGCCGGACTCGAGGAAATCACCGGCGGCGAGCTGCACATCGACGGGCGGCTGGTCAACGACATCCCGCCGTCCAAGCGCGGCATCGCCATGGTGTTCCAGAGCTACGCGCTCTACCCGCACATGACGGTCTACGAGAACATGGCCTTCGGCATGCGCATCGCGCGCCTCGGCAAGGACGAGATCGACCGCCGCGTGCGCGATGCCGCCGACATCCTGCAGCTCGAACCCTACCTTGACCGCCTGCCCAAGGCGCTGTCGGGCGGCCAGCGCCAGCGCGTCGCCATCGGCCGGGCCATCGTGCGCAATCCGAAGGTCTTCCTGTTCGACGAGCCGCTTGTCGAACCTCGACGCGGCACTGCGCGTGGCGACCCGCATCGAGATCGCCAAGCTGCACGAGAGCATGCCCAACGCGACGATGATCTACGTCACCCACGACCAGGTCGAGGCGATGACGCTGGCCGACCGCATCGTCGTGCTTTCGGCGGGGCGCATCGAGCAGGTCGGCTCGCCGATCGAACTGTACGAGCGGCCGGCCAACCTCTTCGTGGCCAAGTTCATCGGCTCGCCCGCGATGAACATCCTGCCGGGCGCGGTAACGGCAACCGGCAAGGCGACTTCCGTTGCCCTTCCCGGCGGATCGATCGCGAAAATGCCGATCGCCACGGACGCAGGCCTAAAGGGCAAGCCGGTAAGCCTCGGCGTTCGGCCCGAGGACCTGACGCTTGCCGAAGGCAACGATGCGATCATCACGGGCACGATCTCGCTGGTCGAATCGCTTGGCGAGGTGACGCTGCTCTACATCGACGCCGGCAGCGGCGGCGAACCTGTTGTCGCCAAGCTGCCCGGCACCCGCAATTTCCGCCGCGGCGAGACAGTGCGGCTGGCGGCGTCCGCCGACAAGCTGCACCTTTTTGACGGCGACGGGATTTCGCTCAAGCGCGCCTGAACCGCCTACTTGCCCATCGGTGCATCGTCGAAGGGTTCGTCCTTCGCAGTCTCGGCGCGCGGATCGAGCGACCCTGAACCCGGCGACGACAGCCGCGTCTGGCCCATGCCGACAAAGCCCTTCTTCGCTTCGCCGACCACCGGCACGCGTTGCGTCATGCGGTAGAGCGCATATCCGGCGAGCGCCAGATGCGCGAACAGCGTCACGACGAAGAGGCCCGACGCGGGCGCGAAATCCATGGCAAGCCCGGCAAGCAGCGGCCCCAGGATCGCGCCGATGCCGAAGACCAGCAGCAGCCCGCCCGAGATGCGAAGGTAGGAATCCGGCGTCGCGTGGTCGTAGGCATGGGCAATCAGCACGGGATACATCGAGTAGATCGCGCCGCCGAACACCGAGGCCGCGATGATCACCGCCCACGGATTCGATGGCTGGAATACGATGAAGTAAAGATCGACGACCGCGGCAAGGATCGCGATGCCCGCAAGCACGGTGCGCCGGTCGCGCCGGTCCGACAGCATGCCGACGGGGATCTGGAACAGGGAACCCGCCAGCAGCGAAAGGCTCATCATCAAGGCGATGGAGCCGACATCGAGCTTCACCGCCTGGCCGTAGACAACGCCCAGCGTGCCGAACGAACTGTTGGAAATCCCCACGAGGAATGCGCCCGCCACCGCGATCGGCGAATTCATGATGAGCGCCTTCAGGTCGAGCCTGCTTTCGACGAGCGGCTTGGGCTGCGCCCGTGTCGACAGCGCCGTCGGCACCAGCGCCATCACATAGAACAACGCCGCCATGACGAAAAACTCGAACCCGGTCGTCTCGCCCATCGAGATCATCATCTGGCCGGCGGTCGTCGCCAGGAGGTTGACCATCGTGTAGACGCCGAATACGCGGCCGCGATACTTGTTCTCGGTTCGCTCGTTCAGCCAGCT
The DNA here is from genome assembly GCA_963846345.1 of uncultured Alphaproteobacteria bacterium. GTDB lineage: Bacteria > Pseudomonadota > Alphaproteobacteria > Rhizobiales > Rhizobiaceae > BOKV01. Next base: position 614,952 of record CAWJVP010000004.1, on the reverse strand, counting down.
TTCCACGATCATCGCCGCCCCGGCGAAGGAAAAGCCGGTCAAGGCCCGCAGCGGTATCCAAGCCCATGGATGCAGGATCAGCAGCGACAGCAGCACGGAAATCGTCGCAAGCGCGGCCATGACGCCGAATGTCCGCACATGCCCCACCTTGCGCACCAGCTTGCGGCACCCGCAGGCAGCCGGCCACATAGCCGATGGCCCAGCCGGTACCCAGCAGGCCGAGCGAAAGCGTCGAGAAGCCTTCATAGCTGCCGCGCAACGGCAGGATCAGCCCGTTGAGTCCGCCCGCCGTCATCAGGAAGGCCGATCCCATGATGAGCGCGAAAATCGGGCATCAACTGGCTTGTCATGCGAAAAGTCCTGGAAAAATCATGGAAGCGCCGACCGAGGGCGAATCGCTGCCGCCCGGCCCTTGCAGTAACATGCTGCCGGCTCATTGCCAAGCATCATGGCGGATTTGTGTGCCGCGCGCATGAATGGCGCGAAAGGCGCCTGCGCTCAGATGCGGTCCCGAGCGCGTACCAGCTCATTGCCAGCGCGAGCATAGGCGAACGCAGCAGCCGCCACCCGGAAACGGCATCGCCCGGATCGAGCTCGTAGACGTCGAAGCGGTCCGGCTTTCCGGACATCGCCTCGGCTGCCAGCTTGCCGCACAAGGTGGCGATTGTAATCCCCTGCCCTGAGTATCCCGAAGCCGAGACGATGTTCGGCTTGACGCGCCGCAGCGCCGGCAGGCGCTTTCCGGTGATCGCCAGCGTGCCGCCCCAGCCGAAATCGACCCCGGCGTCCCTGGCAAGCTGCGGAAACACCTTCAGCATCGGCTTTCGCACGAAGGCCTTTATGTCCGCAGGGAAGCGGTAGCCATAGGTTTCGCCGCCGCCGAACAGCAGGCGAAAGTCGGGAGTGAGGCGGAAATAGTTGATGACGAAGCGGCTGTCGGCGACAGCGGCATTGTTCGTGATCAGTTTCGATGCCGCCTCGGATCCGAGCGGCTCGGTGGCGATGATGAAATTGTTGATGGGCATGACGCTGGCCGAGGTGCCGGGCTCCAGCGTGCCGAGATAGCCGTTGCACGCGAGCAGCACCTGCCCGGCCCTGACCTCGCCCGTGCGGGTGCGGACCGTCACTGTCGGGCCCGGTTCGATCTTCACGACCTCGCTGTTTTCGTGCAGCCGTGCTCCGGCTGCCTGCGCCGCGCGCGACAGGCCCAGCACATATTTGAGCGGGTTGAGGTGAAAGGCGCCGGTGTCGAGCGTACCGCCGAAGTAACCCTCGCTCGCCACGATCGCCCGCAGTTCCTCCCGCTCGACGAAACGGATCTTGTCATAGCCGTAGCGGTCATTGAGGAGTTGCGCATATTCGCGGCTGTGGCGAACGAATTGCGGCTTGTGATCGGCATGGATCACGCCGGGAACCGGGTCGCAGTCGATGGCGTGGCGGTCGATCAACTGCCGCACCAGCGCCTTGGCATCTTCGCCGAGCGACCACAGCTTCGCCGCCCGGTCATGGCCCAGCATCTTTTCGAGTTCATCCTGCCCGCGGCGCTGTCCTGTTCCCGCCTGGCCGCCATTGCGCCCGGACGCCCCCCAGCCGGCGCGATGCGCTTCCAGGACGACGACGCTGAGCCCGGCCTCGCGCAAGATGCAGCGCGGCCGACAAGCCGGTATAGCCCGCGCCGATGATGCATACATCGGCGCTGTGCGTGCCTTCGAGCGGCGGCCGCGCCGTGGGGAAATCAACCGTGGTCGCATACCACGAGGCGGGGTATTCCCCGGCCCTGTCATTGGCGTGGAGCAGGTTCAGAGCCATCTGGCCGGCTCAGACGTTGAGCAGCAGGTGCTCGCGCTCCCACGGGCTGATGACGCGCAGATAGTCCTCGAACTCCTGCAGCTTGATCGCCTCGTACATCTTGCAGAAATCCTCGCCGAGGAGTTCGCGCAATTGCGGATAGGCGTTGAACTGCTTCAGTCCCTCGAACAACTCGCGCGGCAGGGCATGCGGCAGTGAATAGGCATCGCCCCGGATCGGATCGCGCGGACGCAGGCCTTCCTTCATGCCGAGATAACCGCAGGCCAGGCAGGCGGCGATCGCGAGATAGGGATTGGTGTCCATGCCGACGACCCGGTTTTCGACCCGCCGCCCTTCCGGTTTCGAGATCGGCACGCGCAACCCGGTAGAGCGGTTGTCCATGCCCCATTCGACATTGATCGGCGCCGAATTGCCCGGCACCAGCCGGCGATAGGAATTGACGTAAGGCGCCAGGATCGAGATCACCGCATGCAGGTAACGCTGCTGGCCGGCGAGGAACCCGAGGAAAAGGTCCGTGGCCGAACCATCGGGCGCAGTGAAGATGTTCTTGCCGGTTGTCGCATCCACCACGCTCTGGTGGATGTGCATGGCGCTCCCGGGTTCATCCTCCATCGGCTTTGCCATGAAGGTGGCGTAGCAATTGTTCTTGAGCGCCGCCTCTCGCACGGTGCGCTTGAACAGGAACACCGTGTCGGCGAGCTTCATCGGATCGCCGTGGTTGAGGTTGATCTCGATCTGCCCGGCGCCGCCTTCCTGGATGATCGTGTCGATGACGATGCCCTGTGCCTCGGCGAAGTCGTAGATCGTGTCGACGACCGCCGCGTACTCGTCGATGGCCGAGATCGAGTATGACTGGCGTCCCGCGCCCTGCCGGCCCGACCGGCCGACCGGCGGTTCGATCGGGAAATCCGGGTCGATGTTGGGCTTGGTCAGGTAGAATTCCAGTTCCGGCGCGACGACCGGCTTCCAGCCTTCGGCCGAATAGGCATCGAGCACCCGCCGCAGCACGTTGCGCGGCGCCAGCATCACCGGCTCGCCCGACTGGTACTGCAGGTCGTGGATGACCTGGATGGTGACATCGTCCGCCCAGGGGGCCGCAACCGCCGTCGACAGATCGGGGATCAGGACGAGGTCGGTTTCCGTAACGGAATTGACCGAGTCGAAGTCCGCATATTCCCCGGTAATGGTCTGGTAGAAGATCGAGATCGGCAGATAGGTCGACTCCATCCCGATGAACTTGCGCGCCGGCATTGCCTTGCCGCGCGCTATGCCCGCATAGTCAGAGATGATGCATTCGACTTCTTCTACCACCCGCCCGTCGAGCCAATCCTGCGCGGGACCGGGAAGCTGCGTGGCCCAATTGAGAATTTCCTGGCGGCTCATGACAAGCCCCGGCGTACTGGTATCGGCATGAAATCACGTATGGCTGTTGACGATGCGCCAATGTCCTCCTTTTTCGGCGCGCTGGCAAGGCTTGCCTCGCAAGGCGCATCTGCCGCGCCCGTCACGGCCGGGCCATGGCAAGTTTTGCTTGGCATTTGCGTGAACACGACTGTAGAAATTTAGGTATGGAAAAGCAGAGGTTTGGAATGAAGTTCAAAATTGCATTGTTGGCCACGTCCATGCTGGCCGTTTCCGCGGGCGTTGCCCTTTCCGCCGAGGTGCGCGTCTACAACTGGTCCGACTATATCGACGAGACCATCCTTCGAGGATTTCGAAAAGGAAACCGGCATCAAGGTCATCTACGATGTCTTCGACAGCAACGAGGTCGTCGAAACCAAGCTGCTGGCAGGCTCGACGGGCTACGACATCGTCGTGCCCTCGGCCGAATTCCTTGGCCGGCAGATCCAGGCCGGCGTCTTCCAGAAGCTCGACAAGTCGAAGCTGACGAACCTTGCCCAACATGTGGGACGAGATCGCGACGCAGGTCGCCAAATACGACCCGGACAACGCCTATTCGGTCAACTACATGTGGGGCACCACCGGCATCGGCTTCAACGTCGCGAAGGTGAAGGAGATCCTCGGGCACGGACACGATCGACTTCCTGGAGCGTGATCTTCGATCCGGCGATCATCGCCAAGTTCAAGGATTGCGGCATTCACGTTGCTCGACACGCCGAACGAATTGCTGCCGGCGGCCCTGAACTATCTCGGCCTCGATCCCAACACCACCAATCCGGACGATCTGGCCAAGGGCGAGCAGGCGCTGATGGCGATCCGCCCGTTCATCCAGAAGTTCCACTCGTCCGAATACATCAACGCGCTGGCCAATGGCGACATCTGCCTTGCCGTCGGCTATTCGGGCGACGTGCTGCAGGCCGCCGCGCGCGCCGAGGAAGCCGACGCAGGGCGTCGAGATCGGCTATTCGATCCCGAAGGAAGGCGCGCTGTTGTGGTTCGACCAGATGGCCATTCCCGGCCGATGCGCAGAATGTCGACGAGGCGCACCAGTTCATCAACTACATGATGCGCCCGGAAGTCATCGCCAAGGCCACGAACTACGTGGCCTATGCCAATGGCAACAAGGCCTCCCAGCCGTTGATCGACCCGGAAATCCTCGCCGACAAGCGGATCTATCCCGACGAGGAGACGACGAAGAAGCTCTACGTCAAACTGCCGTATGACCCGCGCGCCAACCGCGTGGTGACGCGGATCTGGACCAAGGGTCGTGACCGGACAATGACCATGACGGGCGGTTCCGTCGGAACCGCCCGTTTTCAATTCAACCCCTCCTCTATCGTGGCGCCATGACCGAACGATCCCTGCGAATGCTGCGCTGAAGCCGCCGCCAAAACCCGCCACGGTATTCGCGCCCTGGACCGACCCGCACGCAGAAGCCGCTCGTCGAGTTCGTCAACGTCCGCAAGGAGTTCGGCGATTTCACCGCCGTCGACGGGGTGTCGCTGAAAATCTACTTCCGCGAGTTCTTCGCGCTGCTCGGCCCATCGGGCTGCGGCAAGACCACGCTGCTGCGCATGCTCGCCGGCTTCGAGACGCCGACATCGGGCCAGATCCTGGTGGACGGGCAGGACATCTCCGCCGTTCCGGCCAACCAGCGGCCGATCAACATGATGTTCCAGTCCTACGCGCTGTTCCCGCATCTGAGTGTCGCCGACAACATCGCCTTCGGCCTCAAGCGGGCCGGCATGGCCAAGGCCGACATCGCCGCGCGCACCGATGAGATGCTGGCGCTGGTGCAGATGCAGAAATTCGCCAAGCGCAAGCCGCACCAGCTTTCCGGCGGCCAGCGCCAGCGCGTGGCGCTGGCCCGCGCGCTCGCGCGCAAGCCCAAGATACTGCTCCTCGACGAGCCGCTCGGCGCGCTCGACGCCAAGCTGCGCGAGCAGACGCAGTTCGAGCTGATGAACATCCAGGAGAACCACCGGCACCACCTTCATCATCGTGACGCACGACCAGGAGGAGGCGATGACCGTCGCCTCGCGCATCGGCCTGATGAACGTGGGACAGCTCGCGCAGGTGGCGACGCCGCCGGAGATCTATGAAAACCCGAATTCGCGCTTCGTGGCCGATTTCATCGGCGACGTGAACGTCATCGAGGGCAAGGCCGGCGCCACGATCCGCCGCGACGGCGAGGAGTTCCGCGAATTCACCGCGGACGGGCGGCGGGGATTTCGTCGCGCGCGACGGCGCGGCAGACCTGTCCGGGGGGCGATTCCTGCTGGCTGGCCGTGCGGCCGGAAAAGATCGCGATCAGCAAGACGAAGCCGGCGGATGCGGTCAATGTCATCGGCGGCCGCGTCCACGACATTGCCTATGTCGGCAACCTTTCCACCTTTCATGTGCGTCTCGACGATGGAACCATCGTCAAGGCGCAGGAAGCCAACCGCCGCCGCATTGCCAATCGCGAGATCACCTGGGAAGACGAGGTCTGGCTGACCTTCAATCCCGGCGGCGGTCTCCTGCTGGCGCGGTGACGGCATGGGCAACAAGCGCCGCTGGCTGGTCATCGCCGTTCCCTATTTGTGGCTCCTGATCCTCTTCCTGGCGCCGTTCCTGATCGTGCTGAAGATTTCGCTGTCCGACACGGCGATTGCGCAGCCGCCCTATGTGCCGGTTCTCGACCTTTCGCAGGGGCTTGCGGGACTGCGCGAAGTCTTTTGGCGGCCTCGACTTCGAGACCTACCAGTTCCTTGCGTCCGACCCGCTCTACGTGAACGCCTTCCTCTCCAGCCTGAAGATCGCGTTGGTCTCGACCTTCCTCGCGCTTCTCGTCGGCCTTTCCGCTCGCCTACGGAATGGCGCGCGCGCCGGAAAGATGGCGGCCGCTGTTGGTCATGCTGGTGATCCTGCCCTTCTGGACCTCGTTCCTGATCCGGGTCTACGCCTGGATCGGCATCCTGCGCAACGAAGGCCTGCTCAACCAGTTCCTGCTGTGGACCGGCCTCATCTCGCAGCCGCTGGCGATCATGAACACGCCGACCGCGGTCTATATCGGCATCGTCTATTCCTATCTGCCGTTCATGGTGCTGCCGATCTATTCGACGCTTGAGAAGATGGACGAATCCCTGCTCGAGGCGGCGATCGACCTTGGCTGCAACCGGCTGACCGCCTTCTGGCTGGTGACGTTGCCGCTTGCCCTGCCCGGCATCATCGCCGGCTGCTTCCTCGTCTTCATCCCGGCGATGGGCGAATTCGTCATCCCCGACCTCCTCGGCGGCTCCGGCACGCTGATGATGGGCAAGACGCTGTGGAGCGAATTCTTCGCCAACCGCGACTGGCCGGTCGCCTCGGCCGTCGCCATCGTGCTCCTGATATCGCTGGTGATCCCGATCGTCTTCTTCCAGCGTCTTCTCGAGCGCCAGCAGGAGGCGGGCCGATGAAACGCTTCACCTGGTTCAACGCCACGTCGCTGGCCTTCGGCTTTGCCTTCCTCTACCTGCCGATATTGCTGCTGGTCATCTACAGCTTCAATGAGTCGAAGCTCGTGACCGTCTGGGCGCGGCTTCTCGACCAAATGGTACGGCGAACTGCTGCGCAACTCGCGCCATGCTGGATGCCGCCTGGGTCACGCTGCGCGTTGCCCTGCTGACGGCCACCTTCGCCACCATCCTCGGCACCATGGCCGCCTATGTGCTGGTGCGCCTTGGCACGGTTCCGCGGACGCACGCTGTTTTCGGGCATGGTCTACGCGCCGCTGGTCATGCCGGAAGTCATCACCGGCCTGTCGCTGCTGCTGCTTTTCATCGCGCTCGGGATTCCGCGCGGACTGATGACCGTCGTGCTGGCGCACACCACCTTCGCCATGTGCTTCGTCTCGGTCGTCGTTTCATCGCGCCTTGTCAGTTTCGACAAGAGCCTGGAGGAAGCAGCGCTCGACCTTGGCTGCACGCCGCTTGACGCGTTCTTCTCGGTGACGCTGCCGATCATCGCCCCCTCGGTGATTGCCGGGTGGCTGCTTGCCTTCACGCTCTCGCTCGACGATCTGGTGATTGCCTCCTTCACCACCGGGCCGGGGGCGACGACGCTGCCGATCAAGATCTACAGCGCCGTGCGCCTTGGCGTTTCGCCGGAGATCAACGCGCTGTCGACGATCCTCATCACCATCGTCGCCGCCGGCGTCATCACCGCCTCGCTGGTGCAGAAGCGAATGGCGGTGCGGGACGGGACCGCCGGCTGATCAGGCCCCCGCGGCCGCGATTGCCTGTTCGAGATCGGCGATGATGTCTTCGGCATCCTCGATGCCGATCGACAGCCGCACCACCTCCGGTCCCGCGCCCGCCGCCTTCTTCTGCGCGTCCGACAATTGCCGGTGCGTGGTCGAGGCCGGGTGGATGATGAGGCTGCGCGTGTCGCCGATATTGGCCACATGCGACAGGAGCTTCACCGAACTGACGAGCTTGATCCCCGCCTCGTAGCCGCCCTTGACGCCGAAGGTGAAGACGGAGCCTGCGCCTTTCGGCATGTAGCGCTTGTAGAGCTCGTGGCATGCGTCGCCCTTGAGCCCGGCATAGCGGACCCATTCGACACCCTTGTGCGCCTGCAGGTATTCGGCGACCTTTTGCGCGTTGGCGCAGTGCTTTTCCATGCGCAGCGGCAGCGTCTCGATGCCGGTGAGGATCAGGAAGGAATTGAACGGCGAAATCGCCGCGCCGAGATCGCGCAGGCCCAGCACGCGGCAGGCGATGGCGAAGCCGAAATTGCCGAAGGTCTCGTGGATCGTCAGGCCCTGGTATTCCGGGCGCGGCTTCGACAGCAGCGGGTACTTGTCGCTTGCCGACCAGTCGAACGTGCCGCCATCGACGATCGCCCCGCCCATGGAGTTGCCATGGCCCCCCATGAACTTGGTCAGCGAATGGACGATGATGTCGGCGCCGTGCTCGAACGGGCGGCACAGATACGGCGTCGCCATGGTGTTGTCGACGATCAGCGGCACGCCGGCCTTCTTGGCGATTGCCGCGACGGCGGCGATGTCGGTGACGACGCCGCCGGGATTTGCAAGGCTCTCGATGAAGATGGCCTTGGTCTTCGGCGAGACGGCCTTTTCGAAGCTGGAAATATCGTCTGGATCGGCCCAAACGACGTTCCAGCCGAAGCTCTTGAACGAGTGGTTGAACTGGTTGATCGACCCGCCATAGAGCTTGGTCGAGGCAATGAATTCGTCGCCCGGCTGCAGCAGCGTGTGGAAGACGCCAAGCTGCGCCGCGTGGCCGGATGCGACGGCAAGCGCCGCGGTGCCGCCTTCCAGCGCCGCGATGCGCCCTTCGAGCACGGCGGTCGTCGGGTTGGTGATGCGGGTATAGATGTTGCCGAAGGCCTGCAGGCCGAAAAGGGCGGCTGCCTGGTCCACGTCCTCGAAAACGAAGCTTGTCGTCTGGTAGATCGGCGTCGCGCGTGCGCCGGTGGCGGCGTCCGGCGCCGCGCCAGCGTGAACTGCGAGTGTTGAAAAACCGGGTTTGTGGTCGGCCATTGCGTGTCTCCTCCAGGGCTTTTGTCCGGCGGCGAATATGATCGGCAAACCGGGCGGTCACAAAGGAGAATTTGCCAAGGATACGAAATTATGCGCAAAGCACGGCTCGCGCCGCGCCAGATTCAGCCCGGTTTCTTGCCGAGGCCGAAACGCTGGAAGCCCGGCGACAACGCCGGCTTTCGCGAGCCCAGCACACCCGAATTGACGCCCGCCCAGCCGATTTCGCCGGCAAGGCGCGCATATTCGATCTTGGGGCAGCGGTTCATGATGACCTCGACGCCCGCTGCTTCGGCGCGTTCGGCTGCCTCGTCATTGCGCACCCCAAGCTGCATCCAGATCACCTTGGGCAGCGGATCGAGGCGCAGTGCCTCGTCGACAACGCCGGCCGCCGCCTGCGAATTGCGGAACACGTCAACCATGTCGATGGGAACGGGCACGTCCGCCAGCGTTGCGTAGGCAGGCGCGCCGCCGATATCGCGTCCCGCATGGCCAGGGTTGATGGCGACGACCTGGAAGCCCTTCGACATCAAGTAGCGCAGCACGAAGTAGGACGGTCGCGAAGTGTTGGCGCTGGCGCCCACGACGGCGACGGATTTCACGCCGGAAAGGATCGCCCTTATATGCTCGTCGCTGTAGGCGTCGTGGTTCAACCCGCCAGATCCTTGGCCATGTCGCGCAGGCGGAACTTCTGGATCTTGCCGGTCGAGGTCTTGGGGATCTCGGCGAAGATCACCTGCCGCGGGCATTTGAACCGCGCCAGCAGCGTGCGGCAATGCTCGATGATCTCCGCTTCGCTCGCGGTCTTGCCCGGGCCGCAGTTCGACATAGGCGACCGGCGTCTCGCCCCATTTCTCGTCGGCCTTGGCGACAACGGCGCAGGCCGCGACCGCCGGATGCTTGTAGAGCGCGTCCTCCACCTCGATGGAGGAGATGTTCTCGCCGCCCGAAATGATGATGTCCTTGGACCGGTCCTTGAGCTGGATATAGCCGTCGGGGTGCATGACGCCGAGATCGCCGGAATGGAACCAGCCGCCTGCGAAAGCCTCGTTCGTTGGCCTTCAGGTTCTTGAGATAGCCCTTCATCACGATATTGCCGCGGAACATCACCTCGCCGATGGTCTCGCCGTCGCGCGGCACCGGTTCCATCGTGTTCGGGTCCATGCACCTCGATGCCTTCGAGAGCCGCATAGCGCACGCCCTGCCGCGCCTTTTTCGCGGTGCGCGGCGCCCTTGTCGAGACTGTCCCACTCGCCGTGCCATTCGTTGACGACGGCCGGGCCATAGGTCTCCGTCAGCCCGTAGAGATGCGTGACCGCAAAGCCTGCATCCGCCATTCCCGAAAGCACGGCCTCGGGCGGCGGCGCGGCCGCCGTGTTGAACGTGACGGTCTGCGGAAATTCGCGCTTCTCTGCATCCGACGCATTGAGCAGCGTCGACATCACGATCGGCGCGCCGCACAGATGCGTGACGCCGTGGTCGGCGATCGCGTCATACATCGCCTTGGCGCGCACCCAGCGCAGGCACACATGCGTGCCGACACGGTCACGGCCAGCGTCCACGGAAAGCACCAGCCATTGCAGTGGAACATCGGCAGCGTCCACAGATAGACGCTGTGCTTGCCCATTCCCGCGTGGATGGTGTTGTTGTAGGCCATCAGCGCCGCGCCGCGATGATGATAGACGACGCCTTTCGGATTGCCCGTCGTGCCGGATGTGTAGTTGAGCGAGATCGCGTCCCACTCGTCTTGCGGCATCGACCAGCGGAAATCCGCATCACCGCCCGAGACGAACTCCTCGTAGTCCAGCGTGCCGATGCGCTCGCCCTTGGGATAGGGCGCATCCGCCGGATAGTGCGGATCGTCGAAGTCGATGACCAGCGGCTTCACCGATGCGCCAGCGCCAGCGCCTCCTTCATGACGGCGGAAAATTCCCGGTCGACGATGACGATCTTCGATTCGGCATGGTCGAGCTGAAAGGCGATGATCGCGGCATCGAGGCGGGTATTGAGCGAATGCAACACCGCGCCGGACCATCGGCACGCCGAAATGCGCCTCCAGCATCGGCCGGCGTGTTCGACAGCATCACCGTCACCGTATCGCCCTTGCCGATCCCCAGCCTGTCGAGCGCCGATGCAAGCCTCAAGGAGCGCAGCCAGAATTCGCGATAGCTCGTTTTCTGCGTTCCGTGGATGATTGCGGTGTGAGCCGGGAAAGCCGCAGCCGCCCGTTCCAGGAAGGTGATTGGCGTGAGCGGCTGGTAATTGGCGGCATTCCGGTCAAGGCCGGACTCGTAGGGATTTTCCATCTTCTCTCCGTCCCGATCGCACTATTCGTCGCGCCACTCCGGCTTGCGCTTTTCAAGGAAGGCGGCAACGCCTTCGCGTGCGTCAGGCTTCAGCATGTTGCCGATCATAACGTCCGCCGTATAGGCATAAGCCTCCGCAAGCGGCAGGTCCACCTGCCTGTAGAACGCCTGCTTTCCGGTCTTGAGCGTCATCAGCGACTTGCCGGCGATCGTGCGCGCCAGCGACTGGCCACCGCCGCGTCCATCTCCGCCGCCGGGTGCACGCGGTTGACGAGCCCGATCTCATGCGCGCGCGCCGCGCTGATCATCTCGCCGGTCAGCAGCATTTCCATCGCGTGGTTTTGCGACACCTTGCGCGACAGCGCCACCATGGGCGTCGAGCAGAACAGCCCGATATTGACGCCGGGCGTCGCGAAACGCGCATCGCTGGCGGCAATCACGATGTCGCAGCTTGCGGCAAGCTGGCAACCGGCGGCGGTCGCAATTCCCCGCACGTCGGCAATCACCGGGCGCGGATGATTGACGATCGATTGCATCAGCGCCGAACACTGGTTCATCAGCGCCGTGAGGAATGCCCTGCCGCCATCGGCTTGTGCGTGCGCCGAATTGAGTTCGCGAAGATCATGCCCGGCGCAAAAGGCCGGTGGCGAACCCGCGATGACGATGACCCGCACCGACGCATCCTCGCGCGCTGCATCGAGCGCCGCCTGCAACGACGACATCATCGCCGCCGACAGCGCGTTTCGCGCGCGCGGTTCGTTGAGCGTCAGCATGAGCACGCCATCGGCAAGATGGCGCAGCACGCGCTCCTCGGCATTGTCGCGTGGGGCCGAAGCGGCAACCATCGGCGCCTCCATTGCCGCCGCTCAGGCGGGCGTCTTGACGGTTTCGCGGAAGAATTTCGCGATCTCCGCCGCGACCGCCGGCGAATCGGTTCCCTGGCCCAGCGATGCCCGTGCCTCGCCGGCGCGTTCATGGCTCATGGACTTCCCGGCGCGCAAGGCCAGCAGGTCGTCCATGAAGCGGTCGTCGAACTCGGGGTGCGGCTGGAACGAGATCGCCTTGCCCTTGTAGGCAAGGCCGGCATTCTCGCAGAACTCGGAGGTGCAGATCACTTCCGCCTCCGGGGGCCGCTTGACGACCTGGTCCTGGTGCATCGCGTTCAAATCGTATTCGCGGCCATCGACCATGCGGTAGCGCATCGTGCCCGCGCCCCAGCCGCCTGAATACTTCTCGACCTTGCCGCCCAGCGCCTGCGCCATGATCTGGTGACCGAAACAGATGCCGGCAACCGGCACCTCCTCGCGATAGGCTTCGCGAATGAAAGCCTCGAGCCGCGGGATCCACGGCAGGTCGTCATAGGCCCCGTGTGCCGAACCGGTGATAAGCCAACCGTCGCAGGCATGAACGCTCGACGGGAACTGGCTGTCGATGACCATGAAGGTCTCGAAATTGAAACCGTGGCCGTCGAACAACCGCGAGAACATGACGGGGTACTGGCCGTGCTTGCCTTCGAGTTCTGCCGGCACCCGTCCGGTCTGGAGTATTCCGATAAGCATTGCTGGTCCCGGGAATGGCTGCATGGCGCCGGTTACGACGCCTTTTTCATGTGTTTTATTTGCCCCGCAAACCCGCACGATTCAAGTGGAAACCGCCTTCCGGGCCGCCCAGCCCACCCAAACGGGAGCGCTTTCATCGGCAATCGCAAGATTTCCTTTGCACCCTACCCTGCTGATGCGCGAAAATTGCGCAGTTTTTGCAAGGTCATCGCCAATGTTCATGTCACCACGCCAGGCCCAGATCGTCGAACTCGCCAAGTCGAGCGGGAGGCTGTTCGTCGAAGGCCTTGCGGAGCGCTTCGAGGTGACGCCGCAGACGATACGGCGCGATCTCAACGAATTGTGCGACAGCGGCAAGCTGGTCCGCGTTCACGGCGGCGCGCTCTACCCGACCACCAACGAGAACGTCCAGTATGAAAAACGCCGCTTGATCGCCGCCGATTCGAAGCAGGCCATCGGCAGTACCGCGGCTGCCCTCATTCCGGACAACGCATCGCTTTTCATCAACATCGGGACCACGACGGAGGCCGTCGCCAAGGCGCTGCTGCAGCATCGCAACCTTCTGGTCGTCACCAACAACATCAATGTCGCCAATATCTTGCGCGCCAGCCCTTCGAACGAAGTCGTCCTTTCAGGCGGCGTCGTGCGCCATTCGGACGGAGCGCTGGTCGGCGACGCGGCGGTCGACTTCTTCAACCGGTTCAAGGTCGATTTCGCCGTGATCGGCGCCTCGGCCATCGATGCGGACGGATCGCTCCTGGACTACGACATGCGCGAGGTTCGCGTCGCGCAGGCGATCATGGCCAATGCGCAAAGCATCATCCTCGTTTCCGACGCTACCAAGTTCAACCGACGCGCGCCGATGCGGATCGCGCATGTTTCGCAGATCGACACATTCGTGACCGACCAGTGTGGAGATCCAGAATTTCGCACCCTGCTGGAAGCGAACAAGGTACGCCTGATCGAGACTGGCGATCAAAAAACCGCACCTGAATGATTCGGTGGATGTTCGTTTGACATTCGGAATATTTTCGCTTTAACCTCACCGCGCCCCTTGGAGGAAGGGGCGAGGAGGGACGCGTGGCTTCCACGCAATTTGACATTTTCATTGTCGGCGGCGGCATCAACGGCTGCGGCATCGCGCGGGACGCCGTCGGCCGCGGCTATTCCGTTTGCCTCGCCGAAATGAACGACCTCGCATCGGGAACCTCATCCTGGTCGACCAAGCTCATCCATGGCGGCCTGCGCTATCTCGAGCATTACGAATTCCGCCTGGTCCGCGAATCGTTGATGGAACGCGAAGTGCTTTGGGCCGCTGCCCCGCACATCATTCGCCCGCTGCGGTTCGTGCTCCCGCACCATTCCGGCCTCAGGCCAGCCTGGCTCCTGCGGCTGGGGCTTTTCCTCTACGACCACATTGGCGGGCGAAAGAAACTGCCGGCCACCAAGGTGCTCGACCTGACGAAGGACGAGGCGGGCAAGCCGCTGCAGCCGCAGTTCCGCAAGGGCTTCGAATATTCCGATTGCTGGGTGAACGATGCCCGGCTCGTGGTCCTGAACGCGCGCGATGCAGCCGACCGCGGCGCCACCATCCTCACGCGCACCAAGGTGGTCTCGGCCAAGCGCGAGGGCGGCGCCTGGCAAATCGTGCTGGAAAGCGGCGGCGCCCGGCGCACCGTGACCGCGGGGCTTCTTGTCAACGCCGCAGGACCCTGGGTCGACTCCTTCCTGCAGGGCGCGCTCGGGCGCAACGACCGGCATGTGCGGCTCGTCCAGGGCAGCCACATCGTCATCGCGAAAAAGTATCGAACACGACCGCGCCTACTTCTTCCAGAATTCCGACGGCCGCATCTTCTTCGCCATTCCCTACGAGGAAGACTTCACGCTGATCGGGACCACCGACCGCGACTATTCCGGCGATCCGGGCAAGGTTGAAATTTCGCGCGAGGAGATCGACTACCTTTGCGCCGGCGCGAGCGAGTATTTCCGCGAGCCGGTCACTCCAGAAGACATCGTCTGGACCTATTCCGGCGTGCGGCCATTGTTCGACGACGGCGCCTCGAAAGCACAGGAAGCAACGCGCGACTATGTGCTGAAGACCGACGTGCTCGATGGCACGGCCCCGCTGATCAACATCTTCGGCGGCAAGATCACCACCTATCGCCGTCTTTCCGAGGCTGTGCTTGTCGAAATCGGCAAGTACGCCGGCGCCCGCGGCAAGTCGTGGACAGCAACGGCCCCCCTGCCCGGCGGAGACTTCCCGGTCGAGGGCTTTGGTGAATTGCTGGCGAAGTTGCGCGGCGCCTACCCTTTCCTGTCGCCTTCCCACGCCCTGCGGCTCGCAAGGGCCTACGGAACGCGGGCATTCGAGTTGCTCGGGAAGGCGAAATCGGCCTCCGATCTCGGCCGCCATTTCGGTGCCGACCTTTACGAAGCCGAAGTGGTATATGTCATGCGTGCGGAATGGGCCGTGGATGCAGGCGACGTGTTGTGGCGAAGGTCCAAGCGCGGGCTGCGGCTGACGAAAACCGAGGCGCAGGAACTCGATGCATGGATGACCGCCCGCCGCGCAAGCGCCGGCACGGTTGCGGCGGAGTAGACGGATGTTGGAACTGAAGAACGTCAGCAAGCGGGTGGGGGTGGACTGGCATATCCGCGATGTCAGCATGACGCTTGAGCGCGGCACGCTCAACGTGCTGCTCGGGCCGACCTTGTCCGGCAAGACCTCGATCATGCGGCTGATGGCCGGGCTCGACCAGCCCAGCGACGGCGACATCCGTTTTGACGGCAAGAGCGTGCTTGGCGTTCCCGTGCAGAAGCGTATCTGTCGCGATGGTCTACCAGCAATTCATCAACTATCCGAGCCTGACGGTATACGAGAACATCGCCTCGCCGCTGCGCATCGCCGGGCACGACAAGGCCTCGGTCGATCGCGAAGTGATGCGCGCCGCCGAATTGCTTCGCCTGACGCCCTATCTCAAGCGCCTGCCGCTCAGCCTGTCGGGCGGCCAGCAGCAGCGCACCGCGCTCGCCCGCGCCATCGTCAAGAACGCCTCGCTGGTCTTGCTCGACGAACCGCTGGCCAATCTCGACTACAAGCTGCGGGAAGAATTGCGCGAGGAACTGCCGAAGATTTTTGCGTTGTCGGGCGCGATCTTCGTCTACGCCACGACCGAGGCATCCGAGGCGCTGCTGCTTGGCGGCAAGACCGCGACGCTGCATGAGGGTCGCGTGACGCAGTTCGGCCCGACCATCGATGTCTACCGCCACCCGGCCGACATAACTTCCGCGATCACCTTTTCCGATCCGCCGCTCAACACGATCGGCGCGCGCAAGGCTGGCCACCGGTTCGAACTTGACGGCGGCGCATCGGTCCCGGTGCCGGCCCAGTTTGCAGGCTTTGCCGATGGCCCCTGCACCATCGGATTTCGCGCCCACCACCTCGCGCTCAAGCCGCAGGCCGCCAATGCGGCGCCGCTTGCGGCAAAAGTCCGCGTGACCGAGATCACCGGATCGGAAAGCTTCGTCCATCTCGATCACGCCGGGCGCGGTTTCGTATTGCTTGCCCACGGCATTCATCCGCTGGATGCGGGCGAGGAAATCGAGATCTGGCTCGACACCGCGCACATCCACCTCTTCGATTCCTCCGGCAAGGCTGTCGAAGCGCAGCCCGGCGCAAAGGCGGCTTGACGATGGCGCGCATCGATCTCGATCACATCCGCCACTCCTACAGCCCCAATCCCGAGGGCGAGGACGACTACGCGCTGAAGGAAGTGAACCATTCATGGAACGACGGCGGCGCATATGCGCTGCTTGGTCCGTCCGGCTGCGGCAAGACCACGCTTCTCAACATCATTTCGGGCCTGCTGCAGCCGAGCGAAGGCTCGATCCGCTTCGATGGCAAGGACGTGACGGATCTTCCGACGGAAGCGCGCAACATCGCGCAGGTGTTCCAGTTCCCGGTCGTCTACGACACGATGAGCGTTTTCGACAACCTGGCCTTCCCGCTGCGCAATCGCGGCCTGGGCGAAGCGCAAGTGAAGACGCGGGTCGACGCGACGCTTGAAATGCTCGGCATGACCGCGATCGCCAGGCAAAAGGCGCAGGGCTTTACCGCCGACGTGAAGCAGAAGATCTCGCTCGGTCGCGGCGTGGTGCGCCAGGATGTCAACGCCATCCTCTTCGACGAGCCGCTGACGGTTATCGATCCACACATGAAGTGGCAGCTGCGCTCGCAGCTCAAGGCGCTGCACCGGCAGTTCGGCCACACAATGGTCTACGTGACCCACGACCAGACCGAAGCGCTGACCTTCGCCGACAAGGTCGTCGTCATGTATGCCGGCGAGATCGTTCAGATCGGCACGCCGGCCGAACTGTTCGAGCGGCCAAGCCACACATTCGTCGGCTATTTCATCGGCTCTCCCGGCATGAACGTTTTGCCGGCAAGGCTCTCCGGCGCCAAGCTGGAAGTAGGATCCATGCAGATCGCGCTGGCAGGCGTGCCTTCGGCACCGCAGGGCGCCACGATCGAACTCGGCGTTCGGCCCGAATATGTCCGCATCGGCCGCGAAGGCGCGCCGGTCACCATCGACAAGGTCGAGGACATCGGCCGGTTGCGGATCGTGCGCGCAAGCCATGAGGGCCTCAAGATCGCTGCCGTCCTTGGCGAGGGCGCGGAAATCCCGGCCGACCCGCACATCGCCTTCGATCCGCGCGGCGTCAATGTCTATGCCAATTCGCGCCTGATCGCCGGAGGCGCGGCATGAGCAAGACCTGGAACAACCGCGCCTGGTTCCTCGTGCTGCCCGTGCTGCTGATCGTGGCGCTCAACGCGGTCATCCCGCTGATGACGGTTGTGAACTATTCGGTGCAGGACACGTTCGGCAACAACGTCTTCTTCTTCGTCGGCACGCAATGGTTCGAGCAGGTGCTTGCCTCGGACCGCTTCCACCAGGCGCTGCTGCGCCAGTTCCTGTTCACCGCGATCATCCTCGCCATCGAGATCCCGCTCGGTGTCGCCATCGCGCTTTCCATGCCGCGCAAGGGCATCTGGGCGTCGATCTGCCTCGTGCTGATGGCCCTGCCGCTGCTCATTCCCTGGAACGTCGTCGGCGCGATGTGGAACATCTTCGCCCTGCCCGACATCGGGCTGCTGGGCTACGGGCTGAACTGGCTGGGCTTCAACTACAACTACACCAACCAGATATTCTCGGCCTGGTTCACCGTCATCCTGATGGATGTCTGGCACTGGACGAGCCTTGTCGTGCTGCTCGCCTATGCCGGACTGCAGTCCATCGACGAGGCCTATTACCGGGCGGCGCAAATCGACGGCGCATCGCGCTGGTCGGTGTTCCGCTACATCCAGCTGCCGAAGATGAAGCACGTGCTGACCATCGCGTTCCTGCTGCGATTCATGGACTCCTTCATGATCTACACGGAGCCCTTCGTGCTGACCGGCGGCGGCCCCGGCAACGCCACGACCTTCCTGTCGATCGACCTCGTCAAGGCGGCGCTCGGCGAATTCAACCTCGGCATCGCAGCGGCTATGAGCATCATCTACTTCCTGATGACGCTGCTGGTTTGCTGGCTGTTCTACACCTACACGATGAAGGGAGAGCAGAAGTGAGGCTGCGCTGGCTCGTCCCCACCATCTACATCATCTTCCTGATGCTGCCGATCTACTGGCTGATCTCGATGTCGTTCAAGACGACCAACGAGATACTCGGCGGCTTCTCGTTCTTTCCGCAGCAATTCACCACGGAAAGCTACGTCAAGATCCTGACGGACCCGACCTGGTACATGGGCTACGTCAACTCGATCACCTATGTGGTGCTGAACACGGTGATTTCCGTTTCACTGGCGCTGCCGGCGGCCTACGCCTTCTCGCGCTACCGCTTCATCGGCGACAAGCACCTGTTCTTCTGGCTGCTGACCAACCGCATGGCGCCGCCTGCCGTCTTCGCCCTGCCATTCCTGCAGCTCTATTCGGCGATGGGTCTCTTCGACACGCCCCTTGCCGTGGCGCTGGCGCATTGCCTGTTCAACGTGCCGCTGGCGGTGTGGATCCTCGAAGGCTTCATGTCCGGGGTGCCGAAGGAAATCGACGAGACGGCCTATATCGACGGCTACTCGTTCCCGAAATTCTTCGTGAAGATCTTCATGCCGCTGATCGCGTCGGGCATCGGCGTCACCGCCTTCTTCTGCTTCATGTTCTCATGGGTTGAGATGCTGCTCGCCAAGACGCTGACCTCGGTCGCGGCAAAGCCCATCGCGGCGGTCATGACGCGCACGGCAAGCACATCGGGATATGAACTCGGGCTGTTGGCCGCGGCCGGCGTGCTGACCATCATTCCCGGCGCGATCGTGATCTGGTTCGTGCGCAACTACATCGCCAAGGGCTTTGCCCTGGGGAGGGTTTGAAACCATGGACTTCGACCTTTCATGGATGGCCTGGACCTGGCAGACGGCGACGTTCTTCATCGGCATCGCCGGCCTTCTTCTGACCATGGGCGCCTGGGAATATGCCCGTCCGGGAGGCTCTCCGCGCGAAGGCGTGATCGGCCTCGACACCACGCGCGGCGACAGGCTCTTCATTTCGCTGCTGGGCAGCGCGTACATCCATCTTGGCTGGCTCGCATTCTTCGATGGTCCCTTGTGGATCGCCAGCATCATTTCGCTCGTCTACGCAGCCGCGGTTTTCCGCTGGGTGTGATGACGGCTCAAGAGATCGGCCGCGGACATGTTCCGCGGACGAGAACGGCGCACTTGCCTCCCGAGGAGATGGGACATGCGCGCCACAGCTGACGCTATCCGCAGGCCCAGTGCTTGCGGCAGGCGTCCAACCCTTTGGGAGAGGAAATGACGATGAGATCGCATTTGTTTGCATCCGTTGCGGTCCTTGCGCTTGTGGGGCTCGCAAGCCCTGCCTGGGCGGACATGGCCGCGGCAGAAAAATGGATCAATGACGAGTTCCAGCCTTCGACGCTTTCGAAAGAAGAGCAGATGAAGGAAATGGAATGGTTCATGAACGCGGCCAAGCCGTTCGCGGGCATGGAGATCAACGTGCTGTCGGAAGGCATTCCGACGCATGATTATGAATCGAAGGTGCTGACCAAGGCCTTCGAGGAAATCACCGGCATCAAGGTCAACCACCAGATCCTCGGTGAGGGCGAAGTGGTTCAGGCGGTCCAGACGCAGATGCAGACGAACCGCAACCTCTACGACGCCTATGTCAACGACTCGGACCTGATCGGCACGCATTCGCGCCTTCAGCAGGCCTATCCGCTCTCCGACATGATGTCGGGAGAATGGAAGGACGTCACCAATCCGGGCCTCGACCTGCCGGATTTCATGGGCATCAAGTTCACGACCGGGCCGGACGGCAAGGTCTACCAGCTGCCCGACCAGCAGTTCGCCAACCTCTACTGGTTCCGCAAGGACTGGTTCGACCGGGCAGACCTCAAGGAGAAGTTCAAGGCCAAGTACGGCTACGACCTTGGCGTGCCGGTCAACTGGTCGGCCTATGAGGACATCGCCGAATTCTTCAGCAAGGACGTGAAGGAAATCGACGGCGTCCAGATCTACGGCCACATGGACTACGGCAAGCGCGCGCCCGACCTTGGCTGGCGCATGACCGACGCCTGGCTTTCAATGGCAGGCACCGGCAGCCAGGGCGAGCCCAACGGCATACCCATCGACGAATGGGGCATCCGCATGGAAAAGGGCTCCTGCAATCCGTCCGGCGCGAGCGTAAGCCGCGGCGGCGAGGCCAACGGCCCGGCATCCGTCTTCGCGATCGCCAAGTGGGACGAGTGGCTGCGCAACTACGCACCGCCGGCAGCGGCATCCTACGACTTCTACCAGTCGCTTCCAGCACTCAGCCAGGGCAATGTCGCCCAGCAGATCTTCTGGTACACCGCGTTCCTCGCCGACATGGTCAAGCCGAAGTCGGAAGGCAACAACACGGTGGATGATGCCGGCATGCCGCTGTGGCGCATGGCTCCCTCGCCGCATGGCCCGTACTGGAAAGACGGCCAGAAGGTCGGCTACCAGGACGTCGGTTCGTGGACGATCCTGAAGTCCACGCCGGCGGATCGCGCCAAGGCCGCATGGCTCTATGCGCAGTTCGCGGTCGCCAAGACCCTGTCGCTGAAGAAGGCGCATACGGGCCTGACCATCATCCGCGATTCCGACATCCGGCATGAATCCTTCACCGAACGCGCGCCGAAGCTCGGCGGCTGGGTGGAATTCTACCGTTCGCCGGACCGCGTGCGCTGGTCGCCGACGGGCATCAACGTGCCTGACTATCCGAAGCTGGCCCAGATCTGGTGGCAGCAGATCGGTGACGTCAATTCCGGAGCGTTCACCCCGCAGCAGGCGATGGACCGCCTTGCCGAGGAAATGGACATCACCATGGCCCGCATGCAGGCGGCCGACGAATCCGCCAATGTCTATGGTGGATGCGGACCGCGCCTGAACGAAGCCAAGGATCCGTCCGAATGGCTCGGCAAGCCCGATGGACCGAAGGCCAAGCTCGAGAACGAGAAAGAGCCCGGCCAGACCATCGCCTATGAAGAGCTGATCAAGCGCTGGCAGTAACAGCGCTTCTGCAACGATTGCCGGGGCCTTCGGGCCCCGGTTTTTTCATGCCCTGACCTTGGCATCCATGTGGACAAGGCCACCCGGCCCTTCAGTCCAGAAACTGCCCTCCGCGCGGCTGTGTTTCACCGCAAGCGGCCGCCCCGAAATCGCCGGCGCAATGCCGCGGTATTTGAAGCCGGACGGCACACCGCCGCCGACACAAGCTGCAAGGTTGTAGAGCAGCGTCGCCTGGATCGGACCATGGACGACCAGCCCTTCATAGCCCTCGACCTCGCGCGCATAGGGCAGGTCGTAGTGGATGCGGTGCCCGTTGAAGGTGATGGCGGAATAACGGAACAGCAGCGTCGATGGCGTTTCGACGGTCCACGCTTCGTCGGACGACAGGGGCTTTTGCGGTGGGGGCGCGGAAGCCTTGGCGTCCGGTTTCGCCGCCTCGCGATAGACGATGTCGTGGCGCTCGCGAACGGCAAGGCCGCGAGCGGTCACATAGTCATGATCGACGGCAACGAACCAGAGCTCGCCGCTGCGACCTTCCTTCCGCTCGATGCCGGCGATGGTGGATACGCGCCGGACCGTGTCTCCGATGCGCAACTCGCCAAGGGTCTCGATGCTGCCGCCTGCCCACATGCGCCTCGGCTGCGGCACCGGCGGCAGGTCGCGGTTGAGCGCCGGATGCCCGTCTTGCCCCAGACCGCCCATGGGTACGATTGCAGGAGAAAGGCACCAGTGGATGCCGAGCGGCGCTGCGCCTGCGCTCACGGGAGCAAGGTTTGGCTCGAAGATCGCCCTGAAACTGGCGACAAGGCGCGGCGTGATGACATCCTCGCTCTCGCTCTTGCGGCCGATCCATTCTGCAAAGGGTTGCTGTTCGCTCATGGGTGCTCACACGCTTTGTTGACGCCGGTGATGCCCCGGGCGGTTTTCGTCCGCAAGGGCGAAGTTCAGTTCCCGGTCGCGGCGAGTGCGGCCGCGATCTCGCTGCTGGGCATCAGGTCCGCATATTTCTGGCCGATGTCGAACAGGTTTGCCTCGTGCGGACCCAGCGCGCGATCGCCGACGCAATCCGTCAGCACGACCGCGCGGTAATTGTGGCTCATCGCATCGATGACGCTCGCCCGGATGCAGCCGCTGGTCGTGCACCCTGTAACGACAAGGGAATCGATGCCCTTGCCGATGAGATGTGCGGCAAGATGGGTTCCGAAAAACGCCGAAGCCTGGGTCTTTCGAATGACGAGTTCCCCTGTCCTTGGCGCAAGTGCATCCACCACCTGGCTCGCATGCGCCTTTTCGGTGAGGTCTCGAAGGCGCGGGACCTTCTGGCACCAGACGCCGGCATCCGCGCCGTCATCGGCATAGACGATGCGCGTGAAGATGACCGGCCGGCCCTGCGTGCGGAAATGCACAAGCACGGGAATGGTCGCCGTCACGGCTCCTGCGATATTGCCGCCACCCAGGATCTCGGGATCAGTGAAACCGTTGACGAAGTCTATGACCAGCAGCGCCGGATTTTTTCCAAGGCCGGTCTTCTGCCCGAATTGCTGCTTGCCGTAGATCTCGTTGCCGCTCATGGGTTCTTCCTATCCTGCCCTGCGAAATGCCGCAGCGATCGCTCCAGCTGCGAGGCGGTAAAGCCGCGCCCGATGAAAACCAGGCTGTTGTCCTCCCCGGCCGGGTAATCGGCACGCGGCGGCAATATTTCAGGCGACTGCATCGTCTTGCGCACGCTCTGCAGCAGCAGCCTTCCCGCAGGGGTTTCCACGACGCCCTTGACGCGCAGGATGTCGTCGCCGCGCGCGTGCAGCAACGCGCTCAGCCACACGCTGAAGGCGGGCCAATCGGTGCCGTCGCCAAGTTCGATCTTCAACGCCCGGATCGGCGGACCCGCGATCGCGGGAGCCGCCAATGGCTCAGGCTCGATGCCCGAATGATCGGGAAGCGCCACTGGCTCGCCCTTTGCCGCGCCGCTGACCACCGCCCCCGGATTGATCGCGGCGAGTGTCGCTGCAAGCCGCCGCAGCGCTTCTGGTTCCGCGGCATCCGCCTTGGCGATCACGATGCGGTCGGCAAGCTCCACCTGCCGCCGGCCAAGCGGCTCTTCACGCAAATGCCGCAGGCCGTAAAGCCCGTCGACCGTGACGACGATTTCGCTGACGACGACATGATGGGCGAGCATAGGGTCGGAGCGGATGGCGTCGACGATAGGCCCCGGATCGGCAAGACCGCTGGTCTCGAGGACAAGCTGGGCCGGCGCCGCCTTCTTCGTCGCCCGTTCGTGTCCGCTCGTCGGCGAGCCGCCGCAGCAACGAAAGCAGTTCCGGCAGCGCCTCGCAGCAGGCGCAGCCGCCCGCGACCACCTCGACGCGGGCCGCCTGTTGCAGCAGCACATCGTCGACCGGGTTTCCGCCGCTTCGTTGACGATGACGATCGCCCGCCCGAAGGCGCCGTGATGCAATTGGTGGCGCAGCCAGGTCGTCTTGCCCGAGCCGAGAAAGCCCGCCGACGATCGTCAGCCGTCGGCGATTGTCTTCAGGCATCTTCGTCTTCGCCGATGAAGCGCGGATCGAGCGGATCGACCGGCTTGCCCGCCAGCTTCTCCGCCACTTCCCATGCCTCGTCGAGATCGCGCACGATGGTCTGGTTTCCCGAAAGGCTGCCGATCTGTATGCCCGGCACCTGGCCGCCGTCATGCGCCGTCAGGCCGTAGCCGGGCAGGATCGACTGCAGTACCTTGCGCCCGGCGCAGCCGGTCGCGCAGGCGGTCATGCGCATTGTCCGCGCCCGCGTCGGTCCAGTGTCCCGGCGCCGCCGGAAATCCACAGTTCGCGCACATGGACGCCTCCGCTTTTGGTGCGGCGGACGCTTGGCGCGCCCGCCGCATGTTCTCTCAGATGACTTCCGGCCGCGCCTTGCGCCGCAGAAGGGATAACGGCTTGCGGAAATCGTCGGCGATCTCCTCGAATGTCATCCATTTCACGCCGTCATGGCCGTTGATGTAGTTGATCAGGCGCTCCAGCATCAACAGCACCTGCGGCCGGCCGCTGACGTCCGGATGGATCGTGAACGGGAACACGGCGTAGTCCATGTTCGCGATAGACCCAGTCGAACTGGTCACGCCACAATTCCTCGATGTCGCGCGGATTGACGAAGCCGTGGCTGTTGGGGCTCTTCTTCATGAACATCATCGGCGGCAGGTCGTCGACATACCAGTTGGCGCCGATCTCGACGAGGTCGATTTCCTTGCCGTGCTTGAGCGGATGCATCCACTCCTCGGCCTTCTTCGTGTAGTCGATCAGGTTCCAGCTGTCGCCGACACGCGCATAGAAGGGCTGGAAATCCCGGTAGCCCTGGCTGTGGTCGTAGGTGAAGCCGTACTTCTGCAGCAGCGCGGCGGTCGAGTTGCGACATCTCCCACCATGGCGCCACATAGCCGCGCGGCTTCTTGCCGGAGAGCTTCTCGATGAGGTCGATGCACTTGACGAGCACCGCTTCTTCCTGCGTCGGCGTCATGGCGATCGGGTTTTCATGGAGATAGCCATGCGCGCCGATCTCGTGCCCCTCGTCGACGATCCGCTTCACCTGGTCCGGGAAGGTCTCGATGGAATGGCCCGGAATGAAGAAGCTGGTCTTCAAATTGTATTTCTTGAACAGGTTCAGGAGGCGGATATTGCCCACTTCGCTGGCGAAGATGCCGCGCTGGATGTCCGACGGCGAGTCGCCGCCGCCATACGAACCGATCCAGCCCGCAACCGAATCGATATCCGTTCCGAATGCGCAAATAATCTCCTTGGCCATGTAACTCCTCCCTGGCCGCTTGGCGGCACTTTCTGGAAATCCGACACTTCAAGGGAACCACGGCGCGCCGGAAAATTCCAGAAAAATCGTATTGCGTTTAGGTACTTAAGCCATGTCGCGGCATCATTGAAACGACCACGGCATCAATTGATGCCGAATTCAGATTGAAACAGATCACACATCGCTGTGCCGCCTCCAATAAAGGCTTGAGTCCAAATGCCCTTTCGCGTTCGAAACGGAACAGGGCCCGGAAATGCATCCGGGCCCTCTTGGGTGTCACCGGTTCGGTTTACACGCCGATCGGCATGTGCTCCGCCGAGCGCGTGACCGCGCGCGGGGCTGTGAGTTCCTTCCAAACGGAAAGCGCCTTGTTTGACTGCAGGGAAGGCGGGCCGCTTGACCATCCTGCCGCGGCCCGGACGCGGCTCGTCGTTCGTGCCGTAGGACCAGACGACCTCGCCGCGCGAGATCGTGTGGCGGGCCTGGCCATTGACCTTGAAGCCTTCGAACACGTTGTAGTCGATGATCGACTTCTGGCTGACGCGGCCGAGATCGTCTTCGAGATCGAGGGATCCCAGACCACGATGTCCGCGTCCGATCCAGGCAGGATCGCGCCCTTCTGCGGATAGATGTTGAGGATCTGGGCGATGTTGGTCGAAGTCACCGCCACGAACTCGTTCATCGTCAGGCGCCCGGTCTCAACGCCCTTGGTCCACAGCACGGCAAGCCGGTCCTCGAGGCCGCCGGTGCCGTTCGGGATCTTGGTGAAGTCGCTTGAGGCCGGTGCGCTTCTGCTCCGTGGTGAAGGCGCAGTGGTCGGTCGCCACCACTTGCAGCGAGCCGGCGGCAAGCCCGGCCCAAAGCGAATCCTGGTGGCTCTTGTCGCGGAAGGGCGGGCTCATCACACGCCGTGCCGCATAATCCCATTCCCGGTTGAAATACTCGCGTCTCGTCGAGCGTCAGGTGCTGGATCAGCGGTTCGCCGTAAACGCGCATGCCCTTCTGGCGCGCGCGGCGGATCGCCTCATGCGCCTGCTCGCTTGAAGTGTGCACGATGTAGACCGGCACGCCGGCTGCATCCGCGATCATGATCGCGCGGTTCGTCGCCTCGCCCTCGACTTCCGGAGGGCGCGAATAGGCATGCGCCTCCGGCCCGATCAGGCCTTCCGCCAGGTATTTCTGCTGGAGCGCGGCAACGATGTCGCCGTTCTCGGCATGGACCAGAGGCAGTGCGCCGAGCGCGGCGCAGCGCTGGAACGAGGCGAACATCTCGTCGTCGTTCACCATCAGCGCGCCCTTGTAGGCCATGAAATGCTTGAAGGTGTTGATGCCGCGATCGACCACCTTGGCCATCTCGTCGAAATGCTTCTTCGACCAGCCATTGACGCACATGTGCAGCGAATAGTCCGAGGACGCCTGACGTGCCGGCGCGGCGCTTCCCAGTCGTCCAGCGCGGCGAGCATGCCGTCCGGTCCGGGGATGACGAAATCGACCACCATCGTCGTGCCGCCCGAAAGCGCCGCGAAGGTGCCGCTCTCCCAGGTCTCGGCCGCCGTCGTTCCCATGAACGGCATTTCCAGATGCGTGTGCGGGTCGATGCCGCCCGGCATGATGTAGGCGCCGGCGGCGTCGACGGTCTTGTCGCCCGTGAGGTTGGGGCCGATGGCGGCGATCTTCTCGCCCTCGATCAGGACGTCCGCCTGGTAGGTGCGGTCCGCGGCGACGATGGTTCCGCCCTTGATGACTGTCGACACTGTGTTCTCTCCTGATGGTTCGTTCTTGTTGACACCAGCCTGCCATGGCTGATGTGGTCACTTCAAGCTTCCGGTGGCGGCACCGCCCCCTTCCGCTCGACGATCAGGCGATAGGCCTCCGGCTCGCGGTGCTTGTGCAAAGTTGAAGATGGTCTCGCGGTAGCGCTTGCCGAGGTCGAGGTCGCACCGCGCCGTGATGACCTCGTCCTCCAGCGAGACCGCCTGCGCGACGATCTCGCCGGAAGGCGCGATGATCGCGCTCTGGCCCGACCATTCTCGAACCTTCCTCCGTTCCGCACTTGGCGGTTCCGATGACCCAGGTCGAGTTCTGGTACGCGCCGGCCTGCATCGACAGATGGTTGTGGAAGCTGGTCAAGCCGTCGATGTCGGCATGGCCGGTATGGTCGCAAGGCGTGTTGTAGCCGAGCATGACCATCTCGACGCCCTGCAGGCCCATCACGCGGTATGTCTCGGGCCAGCGGCGGTCGTTGCAGATGCACATGCCCATCACCCCGCCGAAGCCGCGCCAGACCCCGAAGCCGAGATTGCCGGGTTCGAAATAGCGCTTCTCCAGATGCTGGTGCCGGCGGCCCGGCTGCGGCTCGGCATGTCCCGGCAGATGCACCTTGCGATACTTGCCGATGATGTTGCCCGCGCGTGTCGACCAGGATGGAGGTGTTGAAGCGGCGCTTCCTGCCGCCTTCCATCACCAGTTCGCGCATAGCCGAGATAGAAGCCGACGCCGAGAGCCTTCGCGCTTCGTCGAACAGCGGCTGCGTGTCCGGGCCGGGCATCTCGCGTTTCATAGTAGCCGTCGAGCTCGGCCTCGTCCTCGATCAGCCAGCGCGGGAAGAAGGTGGTCAGCGCGAGCTCGGTGAAGACGACGAGCTCCGCGCCGCTGCCCTTGGCCTCGCGCATCATCGCGATCAGCCTGCGGACCGTGTCCTTGCGGGTCTCGGACTTGGCGATCGGCCCCATCTGGGCCGCGGCTGCCTGAATGATTCGCGCCATCGTCTACTCCTTTGCAATGCCGGCTTGCGGACCCGCCCTGGCCGAAAGAAACCGGTAGATCTCCGTGTGGTCGGCCATGTTTCCCAAGGCCTCGCCTGCCTCGGTCCACAGCCGGGCGGCGGCCTGTGCTCCATGCGCCTCGACGCCCAGCGAAGCCGCCAGTTCCGCCGCGGTTCGCAAGTCCTTGGACATCAGCGCCATCGCGAAGCCGGAATCGAACGTGCCCGACAGAATGAAAGGCTTCATCTTGAGTTCGGTCGAATTGTTGCGGCCGGTCGAAGCATTGAGAACGTCGACGAGCACTTGCGGATCGATACCGAAGCGATCGGCAATGATCGCGGCTTCGCACGCCGCCGCCAGTCCGGCTGCGGAAACGTAGTTGTTGAGCGCCTTGGCCGCGTGCCCCGAACCCGGCGCGCCCGTCTCGAAGATGTTCCTGCCCATTGCCTCGAGCAGCGGGCGTGCGCGCTCGACATGCTGCGGCTCGCCGCCTGCCATGATGGCGAGGCTTCCGTCCTGCGCGCGCCGGACGCCGCCGGAAACGGGCGCATCGACGAGGCCGGTTCCGATGGCGGCCAGTTCGGCGGCAAGCTGCCGTGTCCCCAGCGGCGCGGACGAACTCATGTCGATCACGAGCGAGCCCGATGGGAGAAGCCGGGCAATGCCTTCGCGGTCCCGTCAGGACATCCCGAACGGCCTTGCCGTCCGGAAGCATGGCGATGACGGTGGCGACGCCCGTCACCGCCTCTTTCGCCGTTCGGCAGGCCTTGCCGCCGGCGCCGGCGAAAGCGGAAAGTGCAGGTTCCGACAGGTCCGCGCCGCGCACCGTCCAACCGGCCTTCACCAGTCGCGACGCCATCGGCAGGCCCATCTTGCCAAGCCCGATGAAGGCAATCGGTCCCATGGCGGGCGCCTTACTCAAGGTCCATCTCCCTGAGCACTTCCCGGGCGATGCGGAAGCTGTCCATGGCCGCCGGGACCCCGCAATAGATGCCGATCTGCAGGAAGATCTCCTTCAACTCGTCCCTCGTCAGACCGTTGTTGATCGCGCCGCGAATGTGCAGCTTCAATTCGTGCGGCCTGTTCAGCGCCGCGATCATTCCGAGGTTGAGGATGGACCTGGAACGCCGGTCGAGGCCCGGCCGGTTCCAGGTCCCGTCCCAGCACCATTCCGTGGTGAGTTCCTGCATTGCCCATGTGAAGGAGTCTGCCTGCTCCAGCGACCGGTCCACATAGTCCGCGCCGAGCACTTCGCGGCGGGTCTTCAGCCCGCGTTCGAAACGTTCCGATCTCTCTTTTTCGCCCGGCATCGCGTCCCTCGCATTGTTCAGGCAACCGCCTCGTTGATGATCTTCTCGACGCAAAGGCCGTCGCCCAGCAGCCTGTCGTCGGCGCCGTAGCAAGCCGAAAGCAGGAAGCTGGTCGGCAAGCCGTTGCGGTCGCTGCCCGTTCGGCAACGCCAGCGCGCACAGGTCGAGAATGTTGCCAAGCATCGTGTTGCGCAGCGCGGACAGATTGACCTTGTGGAAAAGATCGTCATCGGCGTCCAGCGGCGCGACTTCGGGCGCCGTGATCGCGGTGGTCGGCATGACAAGAAAGGCCCCGCCAAGCTGCTTCTCCAGCTGCGCGATCAACGTCTCGCGTGTCCGCTGGATCGAGATGAAGTCGTTGGCGGACATGCGCTTGCCGTCCATGATCCGGCGCACCACGCGCCGGTCGACAACGCTTACCCGATCGCTGTCGACGATCTCGCGGTACTCGTAATAGGCCTCCGCGGCCGTAACGGTGCCAAAGCGGGCTGTCATTTCCAAGGCTGCCTCAAGCACATCGACCCGTTCGCGCCGGATGGTCACGCCGCTGCGCGCAAGCGCTTCGAGGCTGCGCTCGTAGTTCGCGGCGACATCCGCATCGGCGATGTCGAGCACCACGTTCGTGCGGCGCGAGTACGGTGATCGAGGCCGGATCGCCGCGCCGGACAGGGCTTGTCACCGCCCCGCGCAGGATCATGTCGGCAAGAATGCAATCCTCGACTGTCCTTGCCAGCGGACCGACCGTGTCAAGCGTGCGCGACAAGGGAAAGACGCCTCGTTGCGTCGATGCGACCGTGGCTGGTCTTGTACCCGACAACTCCGTTGAATGCCGCAGGTATGCGAACCGAACCGCCCGTATCCGTGCCGATCGCGCAGCGGCAGGATCCCCGCGCCGACGGCGACCCCGCAGCCCGACGACGAACCGCCGGGCGCCCGGTTGACCTTGGCGTCGTTCGGATTGACCGGCGTGCCGAAATTCGGATTGAGGCCAAGGCCCGAATAGGCAAATTCGGTGAGGTTGAGCTTGCCGATGCAGACCATGCCCGCCGCGGCTGCGTTGGCGACGATCGGCGCGTCGACCGTCCTGGGCTGCGCATCGCGGAAGAGGTTCGATCCCGCCGTGGTGCGCGCGCCGGCAACGTCGATGAGATCCTTCCAGCCGATCGGCACGCCGTCGAGCGCCGACAATGGCTTGCCTTCAAGGTACCGCGTCGTAGAAGCCGCGGCTTCGCGCAACGCCCGTTCGGGCGTGACGGGACAGAAGATGTTCTTGTCGCCCGAATTGCTCGATCCGTTGCAGCACGCGCTGCGTCACCTCCACCGGGCTGGCCTCGCCTGCCCGGAACGCAGCAACCATTCCCGTTGCCGTACGGCTGGCGATCTCATCGATCGTGCTCATTTTCACCTCGCCTTTTTGTGCCGCGCTACGGCAATGACATACTGCCTGCGCCGGAACGCAATGAACCGGCACACTGCGAAATCGCAGCAATGTTTCTTGACCTCCTAACCCGCCCCAAGTTCAAGGCAACGGGGGCGGGCCACATCTTCTTCCGGCCCCTGAAGGGCCGGCGGCCCGGCCTCAGTGGCCGGTCTCCTCGAGATAGGGGGATCCGGCTTCGCCGGTATCCACCTTGCTCAGTATATGGACTTCATCCTTGTTCCAGTGACGACGACCGGATCGCCCGTGTCCACCGGCTCGGCGAAATAGACGCGCATCGGAAACATTGGCAACGAAGTCGCCGGTTCCGGTGTCGACCGTGACCTTGACGTAGCTGCCCTGGTATTCCGTGGATACCACCGTTCCGCCGATGGCGTTGACCGGCAGGGCGGCGTCCCCGGCTTTCCTGCGGTGCAGGGCGATGCGGTCGCGGCGCACCGCGAAAGACAGCCGTGCCCCTGCGGCAGCGCCCGGGGCATCGGCGGTTTCGAATACCGCGCCGCCAATTCCCTCCAGCATGACCTTGCCGGGCGCAACCGACGCGACCTTGCCGGTGAGTACGTTCTGCCCGCCCATGAAGCGCGCCACATAGGGCGTCTTTGGCTTGTTGAAGATGACCTTGGCGGTGTCGGCCTGGTCGATCCGGCCGGTATCCATGACCACGACCATGTCGGCGAGCGCGATCGCTTCCGGCTGCGTGTGCGTGACGTGGACGAAGGTGATGCCGAGCTCGTCCTGCAGGCTGCTTCAGTTCGCCGCGCATGCGCAGTCGCAGGAACTCGTCGAGCGCCGAAAGCGGTTCGTCGAGCAGCAGGACGCGCGGGTTGGTGATCAGCGATCGCGCCAGCGCCACGCGCTGCTGCTGTCCGCCCGACAGCTGCGCCGGCATGCGGTCCTTCAAGTGTTCGAGCTGCACGCGCTCCAGCATCTCGTAGTGCACGCGCGGCGGCGCTCGTCTTTGCCGACGCCGCGCATCTTGAGATAGAAGCCGACATTGTCCTGGATCGTGAGGTGCGGGAACAGCGCATAGCTCTGGAACATCATCGCGGTGCCGCGCTCGACCGGCGGCTTGCCGACCACCATCTGGTCGCCGATGTAGATTTCGCCCGAGGTCGGCGATTCATGCCCGGCGATCATGCGCAGGATCGTGGTCTTGCCGCAGCCCGAAGGACCCAGCAGGCAACAATACGAGCCGTGCGGGATCGTCAGGTTGATGTCGCTGCACCGCATAGCTGTTGCCGAACTTCTTGGCTGACGTCGAAACCAGCCGGATTTCGCCAGATTCGGTTGCGGCGGCCGTGTTGCCCCCGGCGGTCTGTGCATTCGGGGCTGTGCATTGGATCGTGTTCATTTGCCTTTGACCGCCTGCGTTGAATGAGAATGATCGAAGACAGCGCGATCGCGATGACGTGAAGGAGACGACGGTCGTCACCGTGCCGAGCGCGTAGAGCGCGGGCGAGGTGACATTCGTCGTCATCGTCCAGATCTCGAGCGGCAGCGTGTTCTTCGATGCCGACCGTGAGCCAGCTTCGCGGGAACTCGTCATAGGACAGCGTGAAGCCGAACAGCGCCACCGCGATCATGCCGGGGAAGACGATCGGCACCACGACGTCCTTCACCGTCTGCCAGCTTGTTGGCGCCGAGGTCGTAGGCCGCCTCCTCGTAGGACGGGTTGAGCCTGCCCGAGCACCGCGAACATGATCAGCAGGCCGAAGGGCAGCGCCCAGGACAGATGCGCGCCAAGGGCCGAGGTGTACCAGGCAGCAGTCAGGCCGAGATACCGGAAGGTGACGAGGATGCCGATGGACAGCACCAGCCCCGGCACGATCAGGCTGGCGATCGCCATGTAGAAGATCACGTTCGAGCCGCGGAAGCGGCGCCGGAAGGCAAAGCCGGCCGTCACCGAGATCAGCACGGTCAGCATCATGACCACCAGCGCCAGCGGCAGCGAGCGGCAGAAGGCGCCCACGACGTCGCCGGTCCGGCGCGGGTTGAACAATTCGTCGAACCACATCAGCGACGGGTCGCGAAGCGGGAACACGAGCGACGCCGACGGCCCCTGGAACGACAGGATCAGGACCGCGATCATCGGCCCGTAGAGAAAGATCACGAACAGCGTGAACAGCGCGGCCAGCACGTAGAACGTCCAGGGCCGCGGACCGTATGAAGGTGGATGCCGACATCTTACCTGCACCAGCTCCTTGCGCACGTCGACGAGCCTGAAGATCGCCGTCGGCGATCAGCAGCACGACGATGAGCAGGATGACCGCATTGGCCGCGGCGCGCGGATAGTTGAGGAACTGCAGGTCGTTGAATATGCCCGAGGTCGCCGAGCCGGACAGTCCGCCGCTCATCACGGTGACGACGAAGAAGTCGCCCATCACCAGCGTGACCACGAACAGCGCGCCGAGCGCGATGCCGGTCTTCGACAGCGGCAGCACGACGTTCCAGACCACGCCCCAGCGGGTCGCGCCGGCATCGATCGCCGCCTCGAGCAGCGACTTGTCGATGCGCGCCATCGAATTGAAGATCGGCACGATCATGAACAGCGTGAAGAGGTGGACATAGGCGACGACCACGGAGAAATCCGAATAGAGCAGCCAGTCGATCGGCTGGTCGATGACGCCGGCGTTGAGCAGCGCGGTGTTGATCAGTCCCTCCGTTGCCGAGCACCGGGCGCCACGAGATCATCCGGATGATGTTCGACGTCCAGAACGGCACGGTGCAGACCAGGAACAGCCCGATCGCCGTGAGCAGGTTGCGCACGTGGAAGACCAGGAAATAGGCGATCCAGAATCCGAGCACGAAGGTGATCGCGAGGACGATCAGCGTGAACTTCGATCGTCGAGAGGTAGAGCGTCCATGTCGTCGGGATTGGTCAGCAGGTCGACGTAGTTGCTTGCAGCGTGAAATCGGGCACGATGCCGACCAGCATCTGGTAGCGGAAGAAGCTGACCACGACGACCAGCGCCACCGGCACGAGGAAGAAGAAGATCAGCACGATCGTCAGCGGCGCGACCTGGAGATAGGTCGCGAGCAGACGATTTCGAGCTGGCGTCCGGTCGGTGTCATTGCGTTTTCCGTGTTGCCTGGCTGCCGAATGCGGGGCGGCGTGCGGCGCCGCCCCGTTCATGATTTCGCGCTCAGGCGGCGTTGAACTCGTTCCACTTGGCGAAGAGGAACTCCGCCTCGTCCATGAGGTTGTTCCAGACCGCCACCTGCGAGAAGCGTTCCTCGTAGGAGCCGCCGTCGCGAACTTCGCCGGCCGAGTTGGTCTTCTCGCCGGTCGGCGACGGTGATGTCGGCGGTTGCCGGCTTTCCTTCGTAGAAGAAGCCGCGCTCGTTCTCGGTGAGAGCCGCCATCGCCGTCTCGACGTTGGCGCTGTAGTAGCCCTGCTTGGCGATGAAGCCGCCGACCCAGCCGGAATTGTACCAGTTCAGGTACTCATAGGCCGCGTCGAGCTTGATGCCC
Organism: uncultured Alphaproteobacteria bacterium; assembly: GCA_963846345.1. Classification (GTDB taxonomy): domain Bacteria; phylum Pseudomonadota; class Alphaproteobacteria; order Rhizobiales; family Rhizobiaceae; genus BOKV01. The sequence goes on along the minus strand of CAWJVP010000004.1, from coordinate 580,975 downwards.
TCGAGATGCGACATAAGCGCGAGGCCGTTGCCCCATCCGCGATAGCCTTCCTTGAGCGGCTGGTAGGCGCAGTTGATGCCCTGCGTGCGAACCGCCGTGACTGCCGGCGACCACATCGACTGGATCACCACTTCGCCCGACGCCATCAGGTTCACGCTCTCGTCGAACGTGTTCCACAGCGCGCGGAAGTGGCCGGCCTTCTTCAGCTCGATCAGCTTGGCGATCGTTCCGGCGATCTCGTCCGGGTCGGATTGCCCTTGTCGCCGTACTTCATCTCGCCGCTCGCCTCGCAGCGCCATCATCGCGTCCATGATGCCGTTGGTCGGGATGTTCTGGATCGCGGTCTTGCCCTTGAAGTCAGGCGAGAGCAGGTCGGCCCAGGTGGTGATGTCGCGTCCGACGAGGTCGGGACGGATGCCCAGCGTGTCGGCGTTGTAGACGCTGGGCACGAAGGTGGCAAAGCCGGTCTTGCCCGACGCGAATGTCTTGGCGTCGATGGCGTCGCGGTACATGATCTCGATCGGCGCATCGCCCTGGCGCGACACTTCCTTGCCCGCGAAGGTGCCTTCCGTATAGAGCGGCGTCAGCTGGCTCCAGATCGCTGATCTTCGCAATGTCGACCGCCTGCGTCACGCCCTGCGGCACGGCGACCTTGGTCTGCCAGATCTCCATGTCGGCGATGTCGATCGACTTCGGATCGTTGACCATGCGGTTCAACAGGCCCGGATGGTCGACGACCGACATTTCGACCTTGAAGCCGAGATCCGCGCTCGCCTGGCGGGCGATGTCGGCGATCGTCGAATAGGACATGCCGGTGTGGACGAGCGTCACGTCCTTGATGGTCTGCGCCCAGACGGTCGGGAAGCCGGTGACGGCTGTAACGCCCGCCATCGCCGCGCCACCCTTGAGTACCTTGCGGCGCGTGACCGGCCTGCTTGTCAGAAAGTTTCTTCATGTTCGTTCTCCCATTCTTGTCGGGTTGCGACTCGTGATTTTCCAGGCAGGTTGGCCCTGCCTGGCTGCGGCTCCAATCGGCGACGCCCGTGGGCGGCGCTGCCGGGAACTGGGCCTTTGGTTCATTGCCGGCCAGGATACCTCCCGGGATATCCCTTGCCGGCTCATCGCACCGCATCCCTTTCGGGACGCGGCCAATTCAATTTCCCCGTGCGCGCCATGACGGCGCGCAAATCGTCGCGTCGCGCCATATCGAGCGCCCATTCGTAGCCGTCGTCGACCGCGGCGAGCACCACGCCATAATCTTCCCGTGCGTGCTGACGGATTGATGAATCCGTCGAGCACGTCGTCCAGCACCTTTTGCGGGTCGCGCTCCAGCGGATCGCCATAGCCCCCGCCGACGGGCGAATAATAGGTGATCGTGTCGCCGATCTCGGTGCGCAGGCCGGAGAACTTTGCCGGCTGATAGCTGACTTCGCCCGTTACCGTGTTGCGCAGTTCGACCTTGCTGCCATGTCCGGGCTTGCCGCCGAAAATGCCCCAGGGCGCGTCTTCGTTGCGATCCGATTCGTGGGTCATGAAGCCGGGCGTCAGGTAGCGCTGCGACTTGACCACGCCTGCACCGCCGCGGAACTTGCCGGCGCCGGGCGGCACGTCGTCGCGCACCTCGTAGCGGTCGCAGATCAGCGGCAGATGCATGCCGAGATCCTCGAGCGGATTGTTGCGCGTGTTGCGCATCAGTTCCTCGACGGTGTCCGGCCCGTCCGAGAAGGGCCGCCCGCCCATCGACGCCTCGTTGACCTCGAGGAACACCCAGTAGTCGCCGCTCGGCCGAACGCCGGAATAGGCGGCGAAGGAAAGCACCGCCGCGTTTCCGGCCGTGCACTTGTCGGGCAGCACCGGCGCCAGCGCCTTGATGATGAGGTCGCACAACGCGCTGGATCTGGCTGAAGCGCGCTTCGGCCGCCGCCGGCGAGATCGGATTGAAGATCGAGCCGAGCGGTGCCGTCACCTTCACCGGGCCGGAACGAACCCTCGTTCTGCGGGATGTATTCCGCATGCGTGTAGGTATCGAGCAGCAAGCGCCCGGAAGGCGAAGTAGCACGCGACCTTGGTCGAGCCTTCGAACGGCACGTTGAAGGCGGTCGGCACCTGCGGCGAGGATCCGGTGAGGTCGACCTCGACATCGTCGCCCCGTACGCGGACCGTCACCTTGAGCGGCAGATGTCTTGCCGCGGTTGCGGCCGTCGTCGTCGAGGAAGCCTTCCGCGACATAGTCGCCGTCGGGGATCTTGGCGATCTCGCGCCGCAGCATCTTCTCGGTGTAGTCCATGAGCTGGCGCGTCGCCTGCAGCACCGTGTCCTTGCCGTAGGTCTCCATGAGCTGCTGACGAAGCGCAGCACGCCGAGTTCGGCCGAGGCGATCTGCGCCTCGAGGTCGCCCATCACGAGGCCCGGCACGCGCGTGTTGTCGCGGATGAATTTCCACAGCGCTTCGTTGCGCACGCCCTCCTCGTAGAGCTTGAGGCCGTTGAGCAGCATGCCCTCGGCATACACGTCCGGAATGTCGATGACGAGGCCGGGCGTCGCCGCGCCGATATCGACATGATGCGCGGTGTTGGCCGAGAAGCCGACCAGCTCGCCCTCGAAGAACACCGGCATGACGATGGCGATGTCCGGCGAGTGGCTGGCGCCGAAATAGGGGTGGTTGTGGATGACGCAATCGCCCGGCTTCCAGTCGTCGAGCGGCACCGATCTTCTCGATGCCGCGGAAATAGCCCGGCAGCGAGCCGATGTGCATCGGCGTCGAATCGGATTCGCAGAGCGTGTTGTAGTCGCGGTCGAAGAGGCCGGCGCCGAGGTCCTGGCTCTCGCGAATGATCGACGAATAGCTCATCCGGTAGAGCACATTGCCCATCTGCTCGGCGATCGAGTGCAGCGCGCCGCCGATGACCTGCAGCGAAATGGGATCGACGTGCTCGCTCATGCGCGCGCTCCCTGTTCGCGGGCGATCAGCATGTCGCCGTAGGTCAGTACCGCTCGCCAGGTAGCCCGGCGGCACGATGGTCGTGGAGTTGTGCTGGACGACGAGCGCCGGCCCGTCGATGCTGTCGTCGGCGAGCAGGCTGGTCCCGCAGGTAGCGCGGCGTCTCGCGCGCGCGCCGTCGTCGAAAACCGTGCGCCGGGCATAGAGTCAGCGCATCGGCCGGGATTGCGGCGGCCGCCCCGTTCCAGCTTCGGAAGCGCGCAGCGTATCGACCGCCACGGTCGCGACGACGCGGAGCGTCACCATCTCCGTCAGGACTGGTCGCGGAAGGCGTGGCCATAGACCTGCTTGTGGATGTCGTAGAAATTGCCGATGACGGCATCGGCGCTCGACCGGTCGAGCGGCCCGGCCGGCATGTCGACCCGCAGCTCGAAACCCTGCCCGACGTAGCGGCATTCCGCGACCTGCCGGAAACGGCGCTGGGCCTGCGGCATCCCGTCGGCGTCGAGCTGGCGGTTCGCCCGTGCGCGATCAGGTCGTCGACAATCGCGCATTGACGCGCGCGAATTCCGCGTCGCTCGCCTTGTCGAGCACCAGAAGCGTCGAATGCGTGTATTCGTACTGGAGGTCGGTCACGAGCAGGCCGGTCGCGGCGGTGATGCCGGGATGGACCGGCGAGATCACGTCGCGGGCGATGATCGCCTCGGCCAGCGAAACGGAGTGCAGCGGGCCGGCGCCGCCGAAGCCCATCAGCGTGAAGTTGCGCGGGTCGACGCCCTTGGCGACCGAGTTGGCGTTGATGGCGAGCGCCATGTTGTTGTTGACGATCCTCAGGATGCCGAGCGCCGCCTGGTCGACGCGACATGCCCAGCGGCCCGGCGATATGCTCGCGGATCGCCTTCTCCGACAGCGACGGCGTCGATCTCGAGGTCGCCGCCGAGGAAGTGCTCGGGATCCAGCCGGCCGAGCACCACCTGCGCGTCGGTCACCGTCGGCTCGTCGCCGCCCTTGCCGTAGCAGGCGGGACCGGGCTCGGCGCCGGCCGAGCGCGGGCCGACGCGGAAGGCGCCGCCCGGATCGATATAGGCGATCGAGCCGCCGCCGGCGCCGATCGCGTCGATGTCGATCATCGGCACCAGCACCGGCAGGCCGCGCGACTTCGGTGTCGCGCGGGTTCTTGATGCGGAGCTCGCCGTCCTCGATCACGCGATGTCGGCCGAGGTGCCGCCGATGTCGATCGTGATGATGTTGCTCCTTGCCGCAGTGCTCGCCGGTCCAGCGGCCGCCGATGACGCCGCCGGCCGGCCCCGACAGCAGCAGGCCGATCGGTCGCTCGACTCGCATTCTCGATGGTCGAGATGCCGCCGTTGGACTGCATGACGCGCACCATGGCGCGGATGCCGCTGGCGCCGCAGCCGCTCTTCGAGGCTCCTGCAGGTAGGTGCGACGTCTTCGGGCCGATATAGGCGTTCATCGCGGCGCTGGAGAAGCGCTCGTATTCGCGGATCGAGTTGACGACATCGGACGAGCAGCTGACGAAGGCGTCCGGCAGGACTTCGCGGCACGATCTCCTTGGCCCGCTGCTCGTGCTCGTTGTTGAGGAAGGAGAACAGGAACGCGACGATCACCGCGTCGAGCCCGCGCTTGGCGAACAGCTCGCGCGGCGCGCTTGCACCTCGTCCTCGTCGAGCGGCACCGCGATCGCGCCGTCGGGCGGCATGATGCGCTCGGTGACCGCGATGCCGGTTGCGGCGCTTCACCAGCGGCTTCGATTGCCACGGCACGTCGAACTGAAGCGAGAAATTGTGCGGCCGCTTGTGGCGCGCCATGTGAAGGATGTCGCGGAATCCGCGCGTCGTGATCATCCCGACCTCGCGCCCCGGCCCGCTCGATCACCATGTTGGTCGCGACCGTCGTGCCGTGGAACACGGCGTCGATGTCGCCCGGCGCGACGCCGGCCAGGCCGCAGACCTTGAGGATGCCCGTCGACCACGGCCTCGGACTGGTCGTGCGGCGTGCTCGGGACCTTGGTGACGACGACTTGCTGCGGGCCCTCGCCCTGCCGTCGCTCGAGGACGATGTCGGTGAAGGTGCCGCCGACGTCGACGCCGACCCGGATCATCGGCGGCATCTCCGGCGCTGCCGCGCCGAAAAGCGACGGCTCCGGGCATCTGATCGCACCCGGTTGAAGCAGGCATGCGGCTCGTCCCAGCTCCGGCGACTTCCCGATCCGCACTTTTGGGAAGCATCGACCCAAGCTATTGATCCACTGTTCGACAGCCCTTAGGCCACTTTTCCCTGTCAATTTGAAACGTCTAGACAGCCGGATCGCGGCTTGTGAAATAACCATTTATGTGCGGATTGATACGAATATGAGTATCAATATGCGCTACAACCTGAAACATCTGTCGACCTTCGTTGCAGTAGCCGAGGAACTGAACTTCCATCGCGCCGCCGATCGCCTGACGATGGCCCAGCCCGCGGTCAGCCGCATCGTCCTCGAGCTGGAGGACCGCCTCGGCGTGAAGCTGCTGGAGCGCACCACGCGACAGGTCCGCCTGACCGAGTCCGGCCGCTATCTGCTCGAAGAGGCGCAGGAGATCATCGGCCGCATCGACGTCGCCGAGACAACCGTGCGGCTGCTGGCCTCCGGCACCAAGGCGATCCTTCGCATCGGCTACACCACCATCACCGGCCATTCGCTGGTGCCCGACATCGCGCGCGAGTTCCGCAATACCAACCCGGAGGTCCGGCTGGATCTGACCTACCTGACCTCGCCCGTCCAGCGCGACCGCATCCTCCAGGACGAGATCGACCTCGGCTTCATCGAGGGCCACTTCCACAGTTCCGAGATCGAGATCCCGCCCGATCGCCCACCACCGGCTGATGGCGCTCATGCCGCCCGAGCATCCGCTCGCGGCAACGCGACGAAATCACCGTCGCCGACCTCGCCGGCGAGAAGCTGGTGATGGGCACCAGCGCGGAATGGCCGACCTTCCGGCGGATCGTGGTCGACACATTCCAGAACGCGGGGCACATGCTCATGTCGCGACAGGAGGCCTCGAGCCTGACCGGTATTCTCGGCCTCGTCACAGCCGGCGTCGGCATCACGGTCTTTTCCGGCATGCCGCGCTTCTGCGGCGAGAATGCGATCGTCGCGCGGCCGGTATTCACGCAGCCCGCCACGATCGTCGAAACCCACCTTGCCTGGCGGCGGACGGGACTGAGCGTCGCGATGCAGCGTTTCATCGAGACCAGCCAGAAGGTCGGACGACAATACATGGCGGCATGAACGCCGGTTTCAGGACACGAAAGAAGGACAGCGCAATGGAAAACTGGGCCAACCGCAAGACCCTCATTCTGGGCAGGAGCGAAATGATCGGCCTGCTCAAGCCGTGGGAATACAATGACTGCGTCGAGCAGGCCTATCGCATGCATGGCGAGGGCCGCTACTACATGGATCCCAAGGGGCATATCGTGCTCGACCGCTTCCCGGGCGAGTGGGAGGCAATGCCCTCCTACATCGAGGAACCGCACGCCGCGGCCTGCAAATGGGTTTCGATCCGCGAAAACAACCGCGACAAGTACAATCTGCCGACCGTCTTCTCCATCCTGATCTACACCCATCCAGAGACGGGTTTCCCGCTCGCCATCGTCGATGGCAGCTACCACACCGTGATGCGGACCGGTTCGGCCGCGGCGGTCTCGGCCAAGTGGATGGCGCGCAAGGATTCGCGCAAGCTTGCGATCGTTGGCGCCGGCCACATGGCCGAGGGCGCGCTTGCCACCTGCAACGAGGTCTTTCCGTGGTCGGAAGTGCGCGTGTGGAGCCGCAGCAAGGACACCGTCGACAACTTCGTCAAGGAGCAGCAGCCGAAATACGAGAGCTTCGAAATCAAGCCTTCGACCAACATCGAGGAGACCGTGCGCGGCGCCGACGTCATCGTGACGGTGACGCCGGCGCGCGGTCCGATCGTGATGGCCGACTGGATCTCGCCAGGAACCCATATCGCCGCCGTAGGCGCCGACAAATCCGGCGACCAGGAACTTGAAGGCGTGCTTTTGACGAGGGCCCGCATCTTTGTCGATGACATCCGCCAATGCCGGACCGACGGGGAGATCAACGTTCCCCTGTCGCAAGGCCTGATCACGGAAGCCGACATCGCCGGCGAGATCGGCGAGGTCATCACCGGCAGGAAGAAGGGCCGGACTTCGGACGACGAGATCACGATCTTCGACTCGACCGGCATAGCCCTGCAGGATTCGGCGACGGTGCCGCTGGAATACGAGCGCGCGATGGCCGCGGGCGTCGGCATCGAGAAGAAGATGATTTCCACCTGAGGGCAAAAAGAAGGGGCGGCTCCAGGGCCGCCCTCATTCCTTGTTGCCTCTAGCCTTGTTGCCTATGCCCCTTGCCCCACGCGTCTTTCAGAATGCCGAAAGCGCGAGGATGCTGGTGAGCATCATTGCCACGGATACCAGGATTCCTGTGAACGGGCTGGTGGTGGACTTTGCAAGGTGTTCGCTGGTGTAGAGTTCGCTTGACATTGAAGTACTCCGTTTTGGGCGCCAGTTCCGCTGGCAATGTGGTTAATTTATCCTTGCTCCGGCAACAGCGGCGTGCATTCGCGCACACCTTGGCGCAGTGCCGTAGGAACGCATTTTTGGTAAGAAATTTGACGAAATGCCCGGCAGCCAATAATCCTTTTCCATGCCATTGCGGCAACGGCCCCTTCCGGAGAAAATACCATGAGATTCCCGCATCTTGTTTCCGGCGTGACCGCCGCGACCTTGCTGGCTGCGTGCTCGCAAACTCCGGGCGCGGTTGAATCCGCGGGGGCCGCGGCCGAGCAGACCTGCATCCAGGCGGTCATCCGCAAGACCGTCGCCACCGACGCCACGGTGGAGCGTTCGGAAACGGTCTGGGGCGCCTCGCTGGTGGTCGTTCGCGCCGGTGGTTCGCTTTGGCGGTGCAGGTTCAGCGGCGGCGTCCTCAAGGGTGTTTCCTCGGTCGCACAATAGCCGTTCCGGCTGCGCGCCAAAGGCCTGACACCTTTCAACTAAACAATTCCGGCATGGCATCGGCAGCAGTCGACGTCGGTAATTTCGTTGCAATGCAGCGAGTTAATGCTGCAGCGCAGCGTGATTTTTCCGATTGTCATGTTGAGTAATTTATGAGTTACTCAACAAATCGCTCAACACGGAGGCATTGCGCATCCAGTCGGGGGCGGGCGGCCGGACCGTGTCCGGCCGGGATTGCGAGCCGGCGAGGGGCCGGTGTCCAACGGGAGGACAATCATGAAGCATTTAGGGAAAGCCACACTTGGCTTGGCGACCGCGCTCGCGCTGTCTTCGGCCATGACTTCCACTGCCACCGCCAACGAACTGACGCTGTGCTGGGCCGCCTGGGACCCGGCCAACGCGCTGGTCGAACTGTCCAAGGACTTCACCGCCAAGTCCGGCATCGACGATGAAGTTCGAGTTCGTGCCGTGGCCGAACTTCGCCGACCGCATGCTCAACGAGCTGAACTCCGGCGGCAAGCTGTGCGACCTGCTGATCGGCGACAGCCAGTGGATCGGCGGCTCGGCCGAGAACGGCCACTACGTCAAGCTGAACGACTTCTTCGACAAGGAAGGCATCAAGATGGACGACTTCGCGCCGGCCACCGTCTACGCCTATTCGACATGGCCGAAGGGCACGCCGAACTACTGGGCGCTGCCGGCCATGGGCGACGCCATCGGCTGGATCTACCGCAAGGACTGGTTCGCGAAGCCCGAGCTCCAGGCCGAGTTCAAGGCCAAGTACAGCCGCGACCTCGCCGCGCCGAAGACCTGGACGGAGCTCAAGGAGATCGCCGAGTTCTTCCAGGGCCGCGAGATCGACGGCAAGAAGGTCTACGGCGCCGCGATCTTCACCGAGCGCGGCTCGGAAGGCATCACCATGGGCGTCGACCTCGCGCTCTATCCCTTCGGCTTCAAGTACGAGAGACCCCGAGCAAGCCCTACGACATGGAAGGCTTCGTCAACTCGCGCCGACGCGGTCGAAGGGCCTCGAAGTTCTACAAGGCGCTCTACAAGTGCTGCACGCCGCCGGGCTACACCGACGCTACATGGAGCGAAGGCCTCGACGCCTTCAAGTCCGGCCAGGTGGCCATGCATGATGAACTGGTTCGCCTTCTTGCCCGGGCCTGGCCAAGGACGAGAAGGTCGGCGGCGACAAGATCGGCTTCTTCGTCAATCCCGGCGAGAAGGTCGCAGGCCTCGCACGCTCGGCGGCCAGGGCATCTCGGTCGTCGCCAATACCGACAACATGGACGACGCGCTCGCCTACATCAAGTGGTTCGCCCAGCCCGACGTGCAGAAGAAGTGGTGGTCGCTCGGCGGCTACTCCTGCCACAACGCCGGTGCTGAACGATCCGGGCTTCGCCAGGACGCGCAGCCCTTCGCCGGCGACTTCCTCGACGCCATGGGCAGGTGCAAGGACTTCTGGGCAGGAGCCGTCCTACGCCCAGCTGCTGCAGGCCATGCAGAAGCGCGTCCATGACTATGTCGTCGCCGACAAGGGCACCGCCAAGGAAGCGCTCGACGAGCTGATCGCGGACTGGACGGAGGTCTTCAAGGACGAAGGCAAGATCTGACGCCTGCTCCCTGAGCCGCGCCGGCTCCTGGCCGGCGCGGCCCTTCCGACACGTCGCAGCGATGGCGTCGAACTGGCCCAGGGCAAATCCAGCGGACAAGCCCGTGACACGAACCGACGCATACCATCACGCGAACGGTCGCCGAGCGCGGCCGCGCAGCGCCACGCCCGAGCCGCTGGCGACGCGCGTGCGCGGCCTGTCCGACCGCGCCATCGCCTGGCTGTTCATCGCGCCGACCATCATCCTGCTGCTGGCGATCAACATCTTCCCGCTGATCTGGACGATCCGGCTCTCCTTCACCAACTACCGCGCCAACCGGCCGAATGCCGAGGTCGAGAATGTCGGCCTCGACAACTATCACGCGCATCCTGACCGACCCCGACATCTGGATCGCGATGCAGACCACGGCGCATTTCGTCTTCTGGACGATCGTGCTCCAGACGCGTGATCGGCTTCGCGCTCGCCTATCTGATCGACCGCAAGTTCCGCGGCCACGCCTTCTGGACGACGATCATCCTGATCCCGATGATGCTGTCGCCGGCGGTGGTCGGCAATTTCTGGCGCTTCCTCTACCAGCCGCAGATCGGCCTCTTCAACTACGTCGTCTCGTTCTTCACCGGCATCGCCGCCGTCCTCCTTCGAGATGCTGGGCTCGGTGACGCTCGCGCCCTGGGCGATCGTCATCGTCGATACCTGGATGTGGACGCCCTACGTGATGCTGATCTGCCTCGCCGGCCTGCGCTCGATCCCCGACTACATCTACGAGGCGGCCGAGGTCGACCGCGCCTCGCCGCTGGCGGCAGTTCTGGTCGATCACCCTGCCGATGGCGCTGCCCTTCATCATGCTGGCGGTGCTGTTCCGCGGCATCGAGAACTTCAAGATGTTCGACATGGTCAACCTGCTGACCGGCGGCGGGCCGGGCTCGACCACCGAGGTCGCCTCGATCACGCTGAAGCGCGAGGCCTTCGAGAACTGGCGCACCGGCTACTCCTCGGCCTTCGCCATCATCCTGTTCGTCGCGGTGTTCGGCCTCGCCAACATCTACGTCAAGGCGCTCAACCGGGTGAAGCAGCCGATGAGCGCCGCGCACCACCGCCCATTCCGTCGTCGAGCCGGCGCGCACGTCCAAGCGCATCGCCGGCGTCGCTCGTCATCGTCTACGCGCTGATCACCATGATCCCGCTGGTCTGGATCTTCCTGACCAGCTTCAAGACGCCGCCCGATTCGATCAGCCTATCCGCCGAAGCTCGTCTTCACGCCGTCGCTCGAGGGCTACTGCAACCTCTTCACCACGCGCTCGCGCCAGACGCCGGAATACATCGCAGTCGCTGCGCGCCGCCGCACGGCGCTTGCGACGAGATCGCGCGCGAGCGCAACATGGTGATCGCCGGCCCGTCGAACTACTGTGCCGCGCTTCGTCAACTCGCTGATCATCGCCTTCGGCTCGACCTTCCTGCGCGGTGTTCCTCGGCACGCTCGCGGCCTACGGCTTCTCGCGCTTCAAGGTGCCGCTGGCCGACGACCTGCTGTTCTTCATCCTGTCGACGCGCATGATGCCGCCGATCGCGGTCGCGATCCCGATCTACCTGATGTACCGCGAGCTCGGCCTGTCCGACACCGCGCTCGGCATGATCCTGCTCTACACGGCGGTCAACGTCTCGCTCGCGGTCTGGCTGCTCAAGGGCTTCATCGACGAGATCCCGCGCGAATACGAGGAAGCGGCGATGATCGACGGCTACACGCGGCTGCAGGCCTTCCGTCAAGGTGGTGCTGCCGCAGGCCGCCACCGGCATCGCCGCGACCGCGATCTTCTGCCTGATCTTCGCCTGGAACGAATATGCCTTCGCCGTGCTGCTCACCTCCGGCGAGGCGCAGACCGCGCCGCCCTTCATCCCGATCATCATCGGCGAAGGCGGGCAGGACTGGCCGGCGGTCGCCGCCGGCACGACGCTCTTCCTGATCCCGATCCTGGTCTTCACCGTCCTGCTGCGCAAGCACCTGCTGCGCGGCATCACCTTCGGCGCGGTGCGCAAATGAGCGCGCAGATCGTCGCCAGCGACCCGCACGATCCGCGGCGGCCGGTCCGCAGCTTCCGCGCGCGGGCCGATGGGAGAACGCTGGCCATCGCGCGCTGATCGCCGCTCGGCGTCCTGATGCTGTTGCAGCCCTTCGCGCTGGCGCTCTACACCTGGTCCTTCGTCACCATGCTGGCCGGCACGGTCGATGTTCATCGTCGTCTCGAAGTTTCCGGAGTAGGCGCGATGGCCGAGATCCGGGTCGAGAACCTGCAGCAAGGCCTTCGGCGATTTCGTCGCCGTGCAGGATTCCACCTTCACCGTCGACGACGGCGAGTTCTTCTGCCTGCTCGGGCCCTCGGGCTGCGGCAAGACGACGACGCTGCGCATGATCGCCGGGCTCGAACTGCCGACCGCGGGCAGCATCCTGCTCGGCGGCGAGGACGTCACCTTCAAGCGCGCGCCGCGAGCGCGACATCGCCTTCGTCTTCCAGCTCTTCGCGCTCTACCCGCACATGAACGTGCGCAAGAACATCGGCTTCCCGCTGCTGTGCGCAGGGCGTGCCGCGGCCGAGATCCGCGCCGCGCGTCGAGGAGACGGCGCAGCTCCTGCGCATCGACCATCTGCTCGACCAGCCGGTCTCGGGCCTCGCCGGCGGCGACCGCCAGCGCGTGGCGCTCGGCCGCGCCATCGTGCGCCGGCCGAAATGCTTCCTGATGGACGAGCCGCTCGGCACGCTCGACACCGAGTTCCGCGACCTGATGGTGCGCGAGCTGCGCGAGCTGCACAACCGCATCAACGCCACCACGGTCTACGTCACCCACGACCAGCTCGAAGCCATGGCGATGGCCGACAAGATCGCGGTCATGAACCACGGCGTGATCGAGCAGTTCGGCACGCCGCAGGAGATCTACGACCGGCCGGCGTCGCATGTTCGTCGCCGACTTCATCGGCTCGCCGCCGATGAACTTCCTGCCGTTCCACGCCGGGCCTCGCGAAGGGCGCCAAGGCGATCGGCGATCGATGGCGCCGAGATCGCCGTGCCCGACAGTCGCGCGAGGACGTGCCGAGCCGGCGAGCTGGTGCTCGGCGTGCGGCCCGAGCACATCCGCTTCGACGACGATTCGCAGCTTGCGCGGCGCGGTCTTCGGCGCCGAATATCTCGGCACCACGCAGATCGTCACGGTCGACACGCGAGGGCACGATCGTCAAGGCGCGCGCTCCCGGCCGACGTTGCCGTCAAGGCCGGGCGAGACCGGTCGGCCTCGCGTTCGACGCGCCGACGGCTGTCGCTGTTCGACGCGGCGTCCGGCCGGGCGATCCGCACCGCGCTGCACGAGGAGGCGCGCCATGGCTGAGGTCTCGCTCGCGGGCGTCACCAAGCGCTTCGGCGACGATCACGGCGGTCGACGACCGTCGACCTCGACATCGCCGACGGCGAGTTCGTCGTGCTGCTCGGCCCGACCGGCGCCGGCAAGACGACGACGCTGCGCCTCGTCGCCGGGCTCGAGACGGCCGATGACGGGCACGATCGCGATCGGCGGCGAGCGACGTCACGCGCTCGCCGCCGGCCGCGCGCGATGTCGCCTTCGTCTTCCAGCAATATTCGCTCTATCCGCATCTCTCCGTGTTCGACAACCTGGCCTTTCCGCTGCGCTCGCCGGCGCGGCGCGATGCCGCGAGGCCGAGATCGAGCGGCGCGTGCGACGAGGTCGCGCGCGATGCTGCGCATCGACCACAAGCTGGCAGAACCGCGCGACCCAGCTCTCCGGCGGCGAGATGCAGCGCGTCGCGATCGGCCGGGCGCTGGTGCGCAACCCGTCGATCTACCTGATGGACGAGCCGCTCTCCTCGCTCGACGCCAAGCTGCGCGCCGATCTGCGCCTCGAACTCAAGCGCATCCAGAGCGACCTCGGCGCGACCATGCTCTACGTCACCCACGACCAGATCGAGGCGATGACCATGGCCGACCGCATCGGCGTCATCGACGCAGGGCCGGCTGGTCCAGATCGGCACGCCGCGCGAGATCTACGACGACCCGGCGAACCTCTATGTCGCGGCCCGGCTCGGCCAGCCGGCAGATCAACCTGCTGCCGGCGGGCCTGCTGCCGGACGCCGACGCTGCCGGCCGGCGCCGACGACGATCGGCGCCCGCACCGAGCATCTGCGCATCGCAGGGCGCCGAACGGCGAAGCGCAACGGCGCGCATCGACTGGGTCGAGCATCTCGGCGACCAGAACCACCTCCATGTGGAGCTCGGCGGCCGCAAGATCGTCTCGCTGACCGATCCGGACAGCGGCGTTCGAAGCCGGCGACGCGGTGGCGGTGGAGCTGGTCGCGCCGCTGTTCTTCGACGCCGACCGGCGACGAGAATCGCGTGACATGGAGGCAGGCGCGAACGTGAACATCAAGCCATTGCAGACTCGAGACGCTGATCGACGCGGGCGCACGCAGTCATCACGGCGCATGCCGACGAACTGACCGCGCTCGACCAGGCGATCGGCGACGGCGATCACGGCCTCAACATGAAGCGCGGCTTCGAGGCGCGTGCTGGCCGAGGCCGACGCGCTTGCCGCAAAGCCGTTGCGGCGAGGCGCTGAAGGCGGTCGGCATGAAGCTGGTGATGACGGTCGGCGGCGCCTCGGGGCCGCTCTACGGCACTTTCCTCATGACGCTCGGCAAGGAACTGCCGACGAGCCGGCGCGCCGATTCGCCGTCGCCTTCGCGCGGGCGGTCGATGCGGTGGAGGCGCGCGGCAAGTCGGAGCGCGGCCAGAAGACCATGCTCGACGTGCTCGTATCCGCTGCCGGGGCGCTCGCCGCCGGCCAGCCGGCATCGGCAGATGATAGCGGTCGCGAGCGCCGCCGCGGAGGCGACCGTGCCGATGAAGGCGATCCGCGGCCGCGCCTCGTTCCTGGGCGAGCGGTCGATCGGCCACATGGATCCGGGCGCGCGCTCCTGCGTGCTGCTGATGCGGCGCGCGGTAGTCGGAGCTGGCTGGAGAACGACAGCATGAGCAATGTCGGCATCGTCATCGTTTCGCACTCGCCGCTGGTCGCGCAGGGCACCGCCGACATGGTGCGCCAGATGGTCGGCGACGAGGTGCCGCTCGCCTGGTGCGGCGGCGATCCCGTCGGGCGGGCTCGGCACCAGCGTCGAGAGCGATCATCGAGGCGATCGAGAAGGCCTGGTCGGATGCGGGCGTTGCCATCCTCGTCGATCTCGGCGGCGCCGAGACCAATCAGCGAAATGGCGATCGAGATGATCGGCGAGCCGCGGATGGGCAGGATCGCATCTGCAACGCGCCGATCGTCGAGGGCGCGGTGATGGCCGCGACCGAGGCCTCGGGCGGCGCGCCGCTTGCGGCCGTCGTGCGACACCGCCGAAGAATTGTCGCCGCTGTGAGCGGAGAGGGAAGTCGCATGACTGAAGAAACGGCCCAGACCGAGATCGTCATCACCCACGCAGGTGGGGCTGCATGCGCGCCCGTCGGTCAAGTTCACCAAGCTCGCCAAGACTTTTGATCCGTCATCGAGGTGGCGATTTCGCCCCAAGGTCCGTGGATCGACGCAAAGAGCATCGTCAAGATCATGGCATTGAAGGCGCCTGCCGGTACGCGGCTGCATATTCGCGCCAGCGGAGCGGACGCCGCAAAGGCGGTCGACGCGTTGCGCGCGCTGGTGGAGCGCGATTTCGACGAGGGCGAAAGCCATGCCCACGCCGCGCAGGCTTAAGGGGATCGCGGCAAGCGCGGGCTATGGCGCCGGCCCGCTCTGGCGGCCGCCGGTGGCCGGCGCTGCCATCTACACGCCGAGGCATTCGAGGCAGGAGGAGATTGCCGCGCTCGGGGCGGCAATTGACGCCGCCATTGCCGAAACCGCCGGGCTTGTCGCAACGACGAATGGCGAGGCCGCGGAGATTCTCGAGTTCCAGCTTGCGATGCTGGAGGACGACAATTTCCGCTCCGCCTCGACGGCACGGATCGAAGAGGGGCTGGCTGCCGACAAGGCCTGGACTGCGACGCTCGACGAGGAGATCGCCGGTTATCTTGCCTCGCAGGACGAATATTTCCGCGCCCGTGGCGCAGATCTCGCCGACATTCGCGACCGGGTGCTGGCGGCACTGACGGGATCGTCACGCCCGCAAATTCCCGACGGTGCAATCTACATTGCCGACGACATCGCGCCAAGCGCGTTCCTGGCGCATGACTGGGCAGGCGGCGGCCTTGCCCTTCTGCATGGCAGCGTCACAGGCCACGTCACCATCCTTGCGCGCCAACGCGGCATTCCGGTGGTCGTGGGCATCGGCGACAGCGAAGTTGGCGATGGCGGCTTCGCCTTGCTCGACGCAGTCAGGGGAGAGGTCATCCTCGATCCGGGCGAAACCGAAAGGTCACAGCATGAAGCCGCGCGCCATGCACATGCGCGCCGTATCGAGGCCGCCAGCGTTTTTTCGCCGAAACCCGCCGTGACGGCATCCGGGGAACGGGTGGCCGTGCTGGTCAACATCGCCGATCCCGCCGAGACGCAAGGCATCGACGTCGGCCATGTCGACGGTGTCGGTCTGATGCGCACGGAGTTCCTGTTCAACAACGGTTTGCCCGGTGAGGACGAACAACTTGCCGCCTACCGCAAGGTGCTGGAATGGGCGGGCGGCAAGCCGGTGACCATCCGCACCATCGACGCGGGCGGCGACAAGCCGGTGCCTGGACTGACCGAGGACGAGACCAATCCGTTCCTCGGCATGCGCGGCATAAGGCTGAGCCTTGCCAAGCCGGAGATTTTCGCCGTCCAGATTCGCGCCCTGTTGCGCGCTGCGGTTCATGGAAACCTCAAGGTCATGCTGCCGATGGTCTCCGTGCCCGGCGAAATCGACGAGGCGCGGGCGATCTTTGCCGAACAGGCCGCCAGCCTTGACAAGGCAGGAATCGCCGCATGCGGTCCCGCCGGTCGGCATCATGGTCGAGGTTCCATCGGTGGCGATCACGCCCGGCAGGTTTTCCGCGGCCGACTTCTTCTCCATCGGGTCGAACGACCTCGTCCAGTATGTGCTGGCGGCTTCGCGCGACAACTGGAAGCTTGCCGCGCTGGCGCGAGCCGACGATCCCGCCGTCCTGGAACTGATCGGGCGCGTGGCGCGCCATGGCGTCGAGGCCGGCCGCGAGGTCAGCCTCTGCGGGGATGCGGCGAGCAATCCCGCAATGACTTTCCATCTCCTTGACGCGGGCCTGCGAACCTTTTCGCTGGCCGCCAGCGCGATCGGCGAGGTCAAGGCGGAGATTGCGCGCTGGCGCCCCGGCGTTGCAAGATAGGCCATGGCAAAAGCGGCGCGTCGCGAACAGAACGAAGACCTGATCCACGCCTACAAGCGGCGGCTCTGCGATATCATCGACCGCCGCCCTTCGGGAACGCGCCAGCGCCTCGCCGATGCGTTGGGCAAGCATCGCAGCTTCGTCACGCAGATCACCAGCAATCTTTATTCGACGCCGATGCCCGAAAAACATCTGGCGACGATCTTCGCGGTTTGCCACTTCAGCCCCGACGAGCGGCGCCAGTTTCTGGACGAGTACCGTGCGGCCCACCCCGAGCGCGCCGGCGGCGACATGCAGGGGGTCCGCCTGCGCCATGTTTCGCTCAGCATCGTGGACCTTGGCGATGAAGCCAGGAACCGCCGGCTCGACGAGGCGATCATTGAATTCGCGCGCAAGATGAGCGCGCTCTTCACCGATGACAGCGACTGAGAATTTCTCCAGGAGGAAATCATGAAGAAACTGATGAATGATGCATCGACGCTCCTTCAGGAAAGCCTGGCCGGTCTGGGATCGGCGCATGCCGACATCCTGACGGTGGACGCGTCGAACAAGTTCGTGCGCCGCAAGGCACTGAAGCAGGGCAAGGTGGCGCTCATTTCCGGCGGCGGATCGGGGCACGAACCGCTGCACGCCGGCTTCATCGGGCACGGCATGCTGGACGCCGCCTGCCCGGGCCAGGTTTTCACCGCCCCGACGCCCGACCAGATGCTGGCGGCGGCCGAAGCCGTCGACACCGGCGCCGGCGTGATCTTCATCGTCAAGAACTATGACGGCGACATCATGAACTTCGAAATGGCGGCCGAAATGATCGGCGGCAAGTCGACCCGTATCATCACCAATGACGACATCGCCGTGAACGATTCGCTGTACACGACCGGCCGGCGCGGCGTTGCCGGAACGCTGGTGGTCGAGAAGATCGTGGGCGCGGCGGCCGAGAAAGGCGCCGGCCTCGCGGCGCTGGTGTCGTTGGGCGAAAAGGTGAATTCGCGCACGCGTTCCATGGGCGTTGCCCTGTCAAGCTGCACCGTGCCAGCCGCGGGCAAGCCAACCTTCGAGATCGGCCCGGACGAAATGGAGTTCGGCGTCGGCATCCACGGCGAACCTGGCCGGCGGCGCGAAAAACTGCGCAAGGCCGACGAGATTGCGGACGAGATCTGCACCGCCATCGTCAAGGATCTGGGCGATGCCGCGAAGATGCCCGCCTTGCTCTTCGTCAACGGCTTCGGCGGCACGCCTTTGCTCGAGCTCTACGTCATGTACCACGCGGCCGAGAAGGTGTTTGCGGCCCACGGCGTCAAGATCGCCCGGTCCCTCGTCGGCGACTACGTGACCTCGCTCGACATGGCGGGCTGCTCGATCACGCTGACCGCCCTCGACGACGAGGCGCTTGGCCTTTGGGACGAGCCGGTCCATACCGCGGCGCTTCGCTGGGGAATGTGAGGCAGGCGCCGGCCTGATTATTCAGCGGCGATCCGGCGCATCGATCAAAGGATGCGCCGGCGCAGCCAAGCCCCGGTCTGCTCGACGCAAAGCACCAGCAGGAAGATGAGAATGATGATGGTCGCGGCCACGTCGTACTCGAACAGGTCGAACGCCACCTTCAATTCGACGCCGATGCCCCCCGCCCCAACCAGCCCCAGCACAACGGAAGCCCGCACTGCCTTTTCGAGGCAGAACAGGGAAGTCGCGATGAAGCTCGGGAATGCGTCCGGCAGCACCGCGGAAAAGACGATGCCGAACGGGCGCGCGCCAATCGCCGTCAGCGCCTCGCGCGGGCCCTTGTCGGTTTCTTCCATCGCGGAGGCGAAGAAGCGGCCGGCAAAGCCGATCGTGTCCACCATGATGGTCAGGATTCCTGCCGGCGAGCCAAGGCCGACCGTGATGACGAAGATCAGCGCCCAGACGAGATCCGGCACCGTGCGGAAAAGCGCGATCAACGCACGGGCCGCGTGACGCAGCACCGGATGCGGTGAAAGGCCTTCGGCGGCAAGGATCGCGATCGGCAACGACAGGATGAGGCCCAGCACCACGCCGGCCACGGCCATCTGGAACGTGGTCAGCAGCGATTTGAGGATGCGCGGCAGGTCCGAGATGTCGGGCGGAAACATCTGGCCGAAGACACGGGCAAGCGCCGGAAGGCCGCGCTCGAACTGCGCAAGCGACATGCCGGACGACTGGAACGACCAGATGATGAAGGCGAGCGCCGCAACGCCGGATGCAAAGGACAGGGCTCCGGGATAGGCAAAGCGCGGCGGCACCGGCTGGTTCGCCGTATGTCATGCAGCCGCCGGTTCCAGGAAGAAATCCTTGAGCTCGTGTACCTGCGCATTGCGACTTGGTACGTCCATCATGACCTTGCCGTTTCCAAGGCCGACGATGCGGTCGGCATAGGTCTGCGCGTGCTCCATGTGATGCGACACGAAGAGCAGGGTAAGGCCCGCCTCGCGCGTCAGCTTGAACAGCAGCTCCATGACCTCGGCGCCGGCTTTCGGATCAAGGCTCGCGACCGGCTCGTCGGCAATCACCAGTTCGGGACGCTGCATCAGCATGCGGGCGATCGCCACGCGCTGCGACTGGCCGCCCGAAAGGCTGTCGACACGCTGCGCGGCCCGGTCGGCAAGACCGACTTTCGAAAGGCAGTGCATCGCCTCCTCGCGAAGGCTGGCCGGCGCGCACCATTGCGCCCAGGCCTGCGGGCCGGAATGGCGGGCCTGCGCGCCGTGAATGACGTTGGAGAGCGCCGACAGGCGCAGGACGAGATTGTGCTTCTGGAAGACGAAGCCGACCCGCGAACGCAGCCGGCGAAGCCTGCTGCCGCTGAGCGTGCGGACCATTTCGCCCAGCACGTCTATCTGGCCGTCCTCGACTTCCGTAAGGCGGACCAGAGAGCGCATCAAGGTGGACTTGCCCGTGCCATTCGCGCCGATGACGGCCACGGCCTCGCGATGGTTGGCGGAAAAGTCCAAACCGTCGAAAACGGCCGGCCCGGAGCCGAACCGCTTTCGCAGGCCCGATACGGAAACTGCGCGGGGCGAACCCGCGCAGTCATCCATGTTTGGCGAGGCGATCAACATCAGCCGCCGGCAAACTCGTTGAAGGATTCGATGCCTACCGCGCGGTACATGTCGCGGATGATTTCGTAGTTGGAGTCCTTCACGTCCGCGATGAACTTGCCGCCGACATACTTCCGGTTCGCGTCGGTCGAGGTGACGGCGGCCCAAAGCGCATCGCTGTTGTTGGCGAAAGCATCGCGGACCTTCGCAACGACTTCGGCCGGAACTTCGGGCGAGGCGATCAGCACGTCGTCGGGCAATGGCTCGCTCTTTGCCAACTCGACAATCTTCAGGTCGGGCATCTTTTCCTTGAGGCGGGCGATGTCGGTGCCGTTGACGCCGATTGCGGCGAGATCGCCGCGCTGCAGCGCTTCCACGCCCACATTGACCTTCACGAACATGGGCTCGTAGTCCGTTCCGTAGACGAGGCCTGCCTGCTTGAGCAGATAGCCGGGTCCGAGGTGGCGGGAGGTCGATCCGATCTCGTGGAAGGAGACCTTCTTGCCCTTGAGGTCGGCGAGCGACTTCACGCCCGATTCCTCGACCGTGATGAGATAGGAGTTGTAGTCGGGGCGCTGCCAGGTGACTACCGGCTCCGCCTTGATGCGCGACTGGAAGACGACGTATTCGGCCGGACCCGTCAGGACGAAATCGACCTGCTTGGCTGCCATTGCCTCAACCGCAGCCGTGCGGCCCGAAACCGGGAAGAATTCCATCTTCAGGCCGGTGAGCTTCTCGAAGGTTTCCTTGAACGGGCCGAATTCGCGCTGGAGCAACTCAAGGCCGTCTACGTCGGTGATGGCGAGGCGGATGGTATCCATCGCCAGGGAAGGGGTGGAGAGCGAAACCAGCGCGGCGCTGGCGCATGCGATGAAAGTGCGGCGGGAGATCAGCATATCGAAGCCCTCGTTGTGAAACGTCCGGCTTGGATAGGAGTCGTCGATAACAGCCACGTGACAGGTTTGAGTCTGTTTCATGATAATCCCCAGCCAATGTGGCAATGCCGTTCATGAAGCTGTCACGCGCAAGGGCTAAGCGCGCCGGAAAGAAGAATTCGAGGGAATGCGGCATGCTCATCGAAGGCGGTCTTGTCATGACGGACGGCGGGTTCGCCCGGCGCGATGTCGGCATCAACGACGGCGTCATCGTCGAGCCGTCGAAGGCCGCGCCTGGCCCGCGCATCCAGGCTGCCGGGCTGCATGTCCTGCCGGGCATTGTCGACATCCATGGCGATGCTTTCGAGCGGCAGATCATGCCCCGTCCGGGCGTCGCGTTCGACCATGCCATTGCACTCATGGACACTGACCGCCAATTGGCGGCGAACGGAATAACCACGGCTTTCCATGGCGTTACCGTGTCGTGGGAGCCGGGTCTGCGCAGCACGCAATCGGCGCTGGCGATCATCGAGGCGGTCGAGGCATTGCGCGATTGCCTCGCCGTCGATACCCGCATCCATCTGCGCCACGAGACTTTTCACGTCGATGCGGAAGCGCAGGTGGCCGACTGGATCGGAGAGGGGCGCGTCGGCTGCCTCGCCTTCAACGACCACACGACGGGCACGATCCTCGTGCGTCACCGCCCGGACAAGGTCCGCAAGATGGCCGAGCGCACCGGGCTTTCCAACGAGGAATTCATGGGGCTTGTCGAACGGGTTGCCGCCCGTGAAGGCGAGGTCATGCCGTCGCTGGAAAGGCTCGCGGGGGCGGCCGTAGGCAGGGGCATTCCGCTGCTTTCGCATGACGACATGAGCCCGTCGATGCGGGAGGGATTTCGGATCATGGGAGCTGACATCGCAGAGTTCCCGATCGACGAAGCGACGGCGCAGGCAGCAGCATCGGCGTCCGATCACATCGTTTTCGGCGCGCCCAATGTGCTGCGCGGCGGCTCGCACACGGGCTGCCCTTCGGCACGGGAAATGGTGGCGCGCGATCTGTGCACCGTCCTTGCCTCCGATTACTACTACCCCTCCCTGCTGCATGCCCCCTACATGCTCGAGCGCCTCGGCATCGCGCCGCTGGCGAAGAGCTGGGATCTGGTCTCTGCCGGTCCGGCCCGTGCGCTGGGCCTCGCCGACCGAGGGGCAATCGCCGACGAGAAGCGCGCCGATATCGTGATTGTCGATCCAAACGGCACGGCGGGCCCGCAGGCGGTCATGACGATCTGCGGCGGCGCGATAATCCACAGCACATCCGCCGGCTGGAGCCGCAGAGCGAGTTAGCCCATCCCGGCAAGCCGCATCAGGCAATCGTTGAAGCGCACGGCCGCCAGTTCCAGCTCGCCGCCATTGTCGATTGTCACGACATTGCCGATCTGCTCGAGGCCGGATGCCTCCCGCCTGATGCGCGCCTCGATCTCGCCGGCCGGCTCACGCCCGCGCGCCGCGATCCGACGCGCGAGGATCTCCGGTGGGGCAGTGACGTGGATGACGGCCAGCCCGCCGAACTTGTCGCGTATTGCCGCAAGGGCGCTTCGCGAGCAGTTTGCTACGGCGATGCCGCCCTGCCGCACATGGTCGAGCGCCGCCACGGGTATGCCGTAAGCAAGGCCGTGCGCCCGCCAGGTCACCGCGAATGCACCATCTGCCTCGGCCGCATCGAAGTCGGCGGCCGACATGCTGTCATGGTCTTCCGCGCCGGGATCGGCCTGCCGCGTCACGGTGCGACGCACGAACATCAGGCGATCATCGCCTGCAAACGATTTCTGGGCATGCCGGATCAGGCTGTCCTTGCCGGCCCCGCTTGGACCGACTACCGCGACGAATGTTCCGGCTGGTTCCATGCTGTCAGGCAACGCGCTTGCCGGCGCTCCAGACGGAACGGACCACCGGAACGCCGCTGTCACGCCGGACCCGCACGATGTCGGCCCGCAGGCCTTCGGCGATCCGTCCGCGATCTTCAAGGCCGACCGTGCGGGCCGGCGTCGCAGTCACGAGCCGCATCGCCTGCGGCAGGTCGATTGTCTCGATCTCCTCGGCCAGGACGAAAGGCGCATGGATGAGGCTCATCGGAACGTAGTCGGACGACAGCACGTCGAGGACGCCGATGGCGGCGAGGTCGCGTGCGGCGATGTTTCCCGAATGCGAAAGGCCGCGCACGACATTGGGCGCGCCCATCAGCACGCTCATGCCGGATTGATGCGACTCGCGGGCTGCCTCCACCGTCGTCGGAAATTCCGCGAGCTTCACCCCGTGGTCGAGCGCCTCGCGCACATGGTCGATCGTCGCGTCGTCATGGCTGGCGATCGTGATGCCGCGCGCGCGGCAATTTTCGGCAAGCGCCTTGCGGTGCAATGCGGAGTACCGCTCCGACGCCGCCTGCCGCTCCTCGACGAAACGAGCGAACTCCTCGTCGCTCAAGCCGCGCTTCTGCTTGTAGTACTTGATGTACTGGCCCATCGTCTGGAACTGGCGCTGGCCCGGCGAATGATCCATCAGCGAGACGATGCGCACGCGCGGATCCGTCTCGAAATCGGTGAAGTGCTCCATCAGGTCGGCCGAGGGAAGCTCGCAGCGAAGGTGGATCATGTGATCGGCGCGAAGCCGCCCTTCCTCCTGGGCGCGTTCGATCGTGTCGGCAATCTGCCGCATCTCGCCCACTTCGAAACCGCCCGAATCATCGCTCCCGAGCCGCAGGCAATCGAACACGGTCGTGATGCCGGAGGTGGCAACCTGCGCGTCGTGCGATTGCACCGCGCTGATCGCGTTCCACTTGACGCCGGGCCTCGGCGCATAATGGGCTTCGAGGTGGTCGGTGTGCAGCTCGATCAGGCCGGGGATGAGATAGTCGCCTTCCATGTCCTCGCCATGCACGGAGCCACCCTTCTCGCACCGGACGATCAGGCCGTCCTCGAGCACCAGCGTGCCGTGGATAACCTCGTCGTCGAGGACGATCTTCGCATTGGTCAGGACGATCTGGTTTGCCATCAATGATTACCCAGCAATGAAGTGTGGATGCAACGGAACGGCGCGCCCGGCTCGGGCTCGAGAAACACCGCCAGCCTGTCGATCGGCAGCGGCTTTTCGATGACCTGTGCAAAATGCGTTTCGACCGCCTTCTGGACGGCATCGCGTCCGTCCTTCGGCACGGCATTGGTCAGCGTCATGTGGAAACGGAACTCCTCGCGCACATAGGGATATCCCCAGCGCTCGAGATTTTGCCGCTGCGCCGGGTTTAGCAGATCGGGTTTGCGCCGGGCAATTTCGTCCGCCGTCAACGGCGCCCTGAACGGCTGGAAGCATTCGACGCAATCGCTTTCCAGATGTCCGAGCGCTTGCGGCGTGGCATCCGGCACCAGCGCGAAATAGGGCCCGAGCCTGCCGAGGACCAGGTGCGCGATCGCAAAAGGCGTGCGCGCGGCGGTGAATGCATCGAGCGCCTGCAGCAATCCCGCTTCGCTGGCATCGGGCGCCAGCCTGAAGGGGGCGACGATCGTCGCATGGAACCCGTATCGTCGCGCATCGGCGGTCAGTTCGGCCATCGCCGACGGCGTAAATCCTGCCGGTACAGCCTGATCCGCCAGCATGTTGTTGTACGCATCCCGCCCCAGCCAGAAACTGGCGAGGCGGGCAAGTTCGGTGTCGGGACCGGGGGCGAAATAGATTGCGTATCGCACGCTCATGCCTTTGTCACGTGCCGTGCGTTCCGACGAGGCGGCTGCGCAGCGCGGTGGAAATGCCGTCGAACACATAGACCACCAGGAGGATCAGCAACACCATGTAGGCGACGTTCTCCCAGTCGGAATTTGTCCGGATCGCTTCCCACAGCTTGAGACCGATGCCGCCCGCCCCGACCGCGCCGATGATCGTCGCCGAGCGCGTGTTCGATTCCCAGAAATACAGTGCCTGGCTGGCAAAGACCGGCAGCACCTGCGGCACGACGCCATAGCGCTGGACCAGCGACGGCGCAGCGCCGACCGACTTCACGCCCTCGCGCTGCTTGTCGTCGATGTTCTCCAGCGCCTCGGCATAGAGCTTGCCGAGCGTGCCGGTGTCGGTGAAGAAGATCGCCGACATGCCGGCAAGCGGCCCCGGACCGAATGCCCGCGTGAAGAACAGCGCCCAGATCAGCATGTCGACCGAGCGCAGGAAGTCGAATAACCGCTTCACGATCTGGTTGACGAGGAAGGACGAGGTGATGTTGCGCGCCGCAAGGAATGCGAGCGGCAGGCCGACAAGCGAGGCAAACAGCGTTCCGACGAAGGCCATCACGATGGTCTGCAGCAGCTTGATGTAGACATCGGCGTGCTGCCATTCGGCATTGTTGAGGAAATTGTCGAGCGCCAGCGAAGCGTTGCTCATTTCCGGCTTTATCCGCTCGCCGGTGGTCAGCAGCGTCCAGAACTCGCCCATGCTGGTTGCCCCAGAAGGGCGAATTGGTATCGAACCAGAAATTCGACCAGCCCCAGAAGCGGTGCCGAACCTCCACCTCGTCGCAATTCCACCTCGACCCGGCCTGGGAAGCCGAAACGGAAATAGACGCGGCCGCCGGCCTCGTCCTGTTCGGCCCACTGCGGCAGGGACCCGCGTGGCGTGACCGAAATGCCATCGACCACATCGAGCACCACCGTCTCGCCGCGATGCGTGACGGTAACTTCTCCCGGCACGACGGAGACGGTGGATGCGCGCCCCATGGTCACCTCGACACGGGTCGCGACCTCCTCCGTGATTTCCTTTGCCGCGCTTGCCGGCTGCCCCGCGGCTGCCGCATCCTGCCCGGTGCCAGGTCCGCCCTGGGCCATGAAGCTGTTGGCGGATTTGCTCGCAAGGGCGGCATTGGGGTCCGTAGCGCCGCCGGCATCGACGCGGGTGATCGTCTTCGTTTCCGCCTTGAGCCAGTCGGGCACGAACCCGTCCGGATAGGGACCGAAATTCGGGAAGAAAACCTTGAGATTGCCGTCCTCGAAGCGGATATCCGGCCGCGCCTCGTAGGTTACCCAGTCGGCCAGGTAACTTCCGGCAATGCCCCAGTTCGCCTGCGTCAGCACCTTGCCGGCGGAAAAGAACCACCAGGCGTAGACGCAGTACACAAGCACCGCGGCCACCGCGAAGATCGAGCGATACTTCCGGAACGGGGAAACATGGAACACCGCGGGATGACGGGCGGCTACTTCGGCGATCTGTGCGGTGTCGAGCCTGGCCATGGGTTCAGCGTCCGAATTCGAATGCCTGGTCGCCGACCAGCCGCCGGCGCAGACTGGCCGATACCTGGTCGATGATGACAATGGTTGTGAACAAAAGGATGATGATGGCGCAGCGTCTTGGCCTCGTGGCCCTGGCCGATGGAGAGGCGCAGCAGTTCGCCGATGCCGCCGCCCCGACCGCGCCGATGATCGTCGAGGCGCGCACGTTGATTTCGAGGCGAAGCAGCACGTAGCTCAGGAAATTCGGCATGACCTGCGGCACGATGCCGAACCAAACGCGCTCGAGCCAGTTGGCCGCCGACGGCGCGAAGCCCTTCCTCGGCGCGCATGTCGGCATTCTCGACGACCTCGTAGAACATCTTGCCGAGCGCGCCGATCGTGTGGATCGAGACCGCGATGATGGCCGGGATTGCGCCCGAGCGAGAAGATCGCGAGGAGAAAGCCGGCGATCACGATTTCCGGAAAGGCGCGCAGCAATTCCAGAATGCGACGTACCAAACCGCGCACCCAGAGACTGGCGACGAGGTTGCGCGCGGCCAGAAAGCACAGAAGCGAAGCCGAACACGAAGCCGATCATGGTGGAGAACAGGGCAATGTTGACCGTCTCGAGCATCTTGTAGAAATATTCGGGTATGTAGAAGCTCGTCGGTCAGATAGACCCGTCCTTCGGATAGTTGTATTTGAAGCTGCCGTCGTCATAGGGCGAGGGCAGGTCGAACATCGCGCGCACCACTTCCATCGGCTCGCGCGGCACCAGTTGCCCGACAAAATCGAAGAGATATGGCAGGCGGTCGAAGAACTTGCCGGCATTGGTCTCGTTGGCGAACCAGAGCGACCCGGCAACGGCGGCAAGCAGGATACCCACGGCCAGAAGATTGTAGATGCGCCTGCGACGCGCGCCAGTTCGTCCCAATGGCGCTCGATCGACGGCTTGCGTCGCCGGCGAGAGGCCATCGGGCTCGAAGCTGCAGTCATCGCGGACCAGTATCCCTTGCAACACGAAAAGCCGCCGGCCGTTGGCGGCCGGCGGTCGTCATTGCATGCGTATCAGCCGCCGATGGTTGCCTTGCGGGCGTCGATGATCGGCTTGTAGAAGTCGGGGGTGACTTCGGTGAAGCCCTTGAAGTCGCCGCCCTGGATGGCCTTGAAGCAGGCCGGATCGGTCTTCGGCAGCTCCATCATGAAGTCCTTGAACTTCGCCTTCATGTCGGCATCGACATGCTGGTGCGAACGACGATCGGGCCGTTCGGGATCAGCGGCGACGCCACAGTTCGACGAGGTCGTCCATGTTGAGGATGCCCTTGTCGACCATCTTGCGCAGGTTGCCGGAGGTGTAGCCGTCCTTGAATTCGCCAACGCCCGAACCCCAGGTCGTGCCGGCATCGAAGGTGCCCTTGACGCACTTCGAGAACGAGGTTTTCATGGCCGCCGCCAAATCCGGTCTCGCCGAAGAATTCCTTGACCGGCGCCGCCGACGGCTTCCGGCAGCGTGACCAGCGGAACCAGGTAGCCCGAGGTCGAATTCGGGATCGGCGAAGCCGAGCTTCTTGCCCTTCATGTCCTCGAGCTTGGTGACGCCCGACTGTCCTTGCGGGCGACCATGATCGAGTAGTAGCCGGTCGAACCGTCGGTCTGGACGGTGGTCAGGATCGGCTCGACCGCATCCTGGCTTCTGCAAGATAGACCTTGGCATAGGCCGATGCGCCGAGTTCGGCGTAGTCGAGCGTGCCGCCGAGCAGGCCCTGGACGACGCCGTCATAGTCGGCTGCCGGGAACAGCGGAGACCTTCTCGACGCCGAGAACCGGCTTGAAGCTGGTCGACGAGGCACTGGACGTTGCGCAGGCGGTCGGCTTCGTTTTCGCCGCCGAGCATGCCGATGCGGAATTCCTTGAGTTCCTCGGCGCTGGCGGGAGCAGCGGCCGAGATGGCGGCAACGGCGACCGCCGCGAGCAAGATCTTCTTCAACATGGGTATCTCTCCTGGTTACGGCCGGCCACGCCGGTCCTTCCCCGTTTCTGCGGATAATGCCCGTTGACGCGGGCGAGACGATCCCGGCGGCCTTGCCCGCGGATGCGGGTTCGGTCGGCCTGCCGGCGGATTTCTTTGATTTCCTGGCGATGCCGTTCATCATGCCAGGCACGATGCTGGGTGGACGTGATGCCCTCGGACAGTGTCGCGCCGTCGCCCGCGCCGTAGATCATCCGCACCGCGTCGGCGTCGAGTTCGTCGGCGGTGCCGTCGAAGACAACCTTGCCGGCGGCCATGCCGATGATGCGGTCGCAATAATTGCGCGCGGTGTCGAGCGTGTGCAGATTGGTGATGACGGTGATTTCCTCGCGCTCGTTGATGTCGCGCAGCGAGTCCATGACGATCTTGGCGTTCAGCGGATCGAGCGATGCGATCGGCTCGTCTGCGAGGATCATCTTCGGCTTCTGCATCAGCGCGCGGGCAATCGCCACGCGCTGCTGCTGGCCGCCCGAAAGCGTTCCTGCCCGCTGCAGCGCTGTCTGCTCGATCCCGAGGCGCTCAAGCGCGCGATCAGCGCCATCACGCGCTCCTCGCGGCTGAACAGGCCGAGCAGGTTCGCGGCGGTCGAACGGTGGTTGAGACGGCCCAGCAGCACATTGGTGAGCACGTCGAGGCGCGGCACGAGGTTGAACTGCTGGAAGATCATTGCGCAGTCGCGCTGCCAGTCGCGCAGCGCCTGGCCGCGAAAGCGACGATACTTCCACGCCGTCGAACCGGATCGCCCCTTCGCTGGAATCGATCAGGCGGTTGATCATGCGCAGCAACGTGGATTTGCCCGCGCCGGAACGCCCGATGATGCCGACCATCTGCCTTGCGGGATGGACAGGCTGACATTGTCGACTGCCACCTTGGCGCCAAACCTGCGCGTCGACGTTCACGAGCTCGAGCATTTGCAGTTCCTTCGCCTGGATCAGCCTTGCCCGGAGTCGCTACAGCCTCCGCATGACCTGCGCTTGTCGATTGGGTGACAGTTCAATGACAGTCCACAGCGCCTGTCTGGATACAGGCAAGGAACCGTCAGCCGGCATGCTTTTCGAGGAATGCCTCGACGTCGAGCGCGCGGAAATCGGCGAGCGCCGACATGCAGGCGGCCGTGGTCCCAGTCCCACCAGGCCAGCGCGCGCATGCGATCGGCAATCGCCTTGGGAAAGCGTTCGCGGATCGGCCGCGCCGGCACGCCGCCGACGATGACGTAGGGATCGACGTCCCTGGAGACGACCGCGCCCGCGCCGACCACCGCCCCGTCGCCGACCGTCACGCCGGGCAGCATCGTCGCGCCATGGCCGATCCAGACATCATGGCCGATGGTGACTGCATTGGCCCGGCGCCAGTCGAAGAATTCGGCCTCGTCGCTCTCGCGCCTCGACCAATAATTCGAGGCGCGATAGGTGAAATGGTGCTGGGTGGCGCGCCAGGTCGGGTGGTTGGTGGCATTGATGCGCACATGGCTGGCGATGTTGGCGAACTTGCCGATGGTCGCGCACCAGACCTGCCGTCTGCCAGATCAGGTAGGAATAGTCGCCGATGACGCATTCGGAGATGAGGCAGCCCTCGTCGATCTCGGTGTAGCGCCCGAGCGTCGAGTTGGTCACCTGGGCGGTCGGGATGGATCAGCGGCTTTTCCGAAAGCTTGGTCATCATGCGGCCTTCGGTCTCGGCGTGAAGCGGGTGACGTCGATGATCTCGTCGGCGACCGGCTCGCGCACTTCCTCGTCATGGAAGATGCCGAGCAGCGCGACGCCTTCCTGCTTCTTGGCTTCGGATCAGGTCAATCACGACCTCGCGATTGGCCGCATCGAGCGAGGCCGTCGGCTCGTCGAGCAGCAGGACGGGATGATCGGTGATGAAGCCGCGCGCGATGTTGACGCGCTGCTGTTCGCCGCCGGAGAAGGTGGCCGGAGGCAGGTCCCACAGCTGCTGCGGCAGGTTGAGCCGTCGCCAGCAGTTGCGCTGCGCGCCCGCGCGCCGCTTCCCGGTCGGTGCCTCGCGCCACCAGCGGCTCGGCAACGATGTCGAGCGCCGACACGCGCGGCACGACTGCGCAGGAACTGGCTGACATAACCGATGGTCTCGCGCCGCACCCGCAGCACGTCGCGCGGGCTGGCAGTGGCAAGATCGATCATCTTGCCGCGGTGCATCGACCAGGATCTGGCCGCCGTCGACGGCATAGTTGCCGTAGAGCATCTTGAGGATCGAGCTTTTGCCGACGCCCGAAGGGCCGCCGAGCACGCTGCACTCGGCCTGCGCTCCAGCGTGAAATCGACGTCGTCGACAACACCGGCAGGATACTGCCGCCGCGCAGATGCATGGTGAAGCTTTTCGAAAGATCGGAAACGAGGAGCTTGACCGGCATGGTCGTGGCTCAGACCTGCAGGATCGAGGAAACGAGAAGCTGGGTGTAGGGCGCTTGCGGATCGTCGAGCACGCGGTCGGTCAGGCCGCTTTCGACGACTTCGCCCTCCTTCATCACCATCATGCGGTGCGACAGCAGCCGCGCGACCGCCAGATCGTGGGTGACGATGATCACCGAAAGCCCGAGATCATCGACGAGGCCGCGCAGCAGATCGAGCAGCCGCGCCTGCACCGAGACGTCGAGACCGCCGGTCGGCTCGTCCATGAAGACAAGCCGCGGGCGCGGTCACGAGATTGCGGGCGATCTGCAGGCGCTGGCGCATGCCGCCGGAGAAGGCGCGCGGCTCGTCGTCGATGCGGTCGGCGTCGATCTCGACGCGCGCGAGCCAGTCGAGCGCCGTCGCGCGGATGTTGCCGTAGTGGCGGTCGCCGACCGCCATCAGCCGCTCGCCGACATTGGCGCCGGCCGAAACCGGTCATGCGCAGGCCGTCGGCCGGGTTCTGGTGCACGAAGCCCCAGTCGGTGCGCATCAGGAGGCGGCGCTCGGCCTCGGTCATATCGCGTAGAGGTCGCGCAGCGCGCCGTCGCGCATCCGGTATTGCGACCGAGCCGGTGGTCGGCATGCAGCCGCGTCGAGAGGCAATTGAGCAGCGTCGTCTTGCCCGAGCCGGACTCGCCGACAATGGCCAGCACCTCGCCCGGCCAGAGGTCGAAGGACACATTGCGCGCAGCCGATGCGCGTGCCGTAGAACTTGGACAGCGCACGTACCGTCAGAAGCGGCAATTCGGATCCTGGTGCTGCCGTCCGATACGCTGATGTTCATGGCTGCACCTGCTCGCCAAGATCGGCGCCCCGGTGCCCGGCTTCGCGCCGTTCCTCGCAATGGTCGGTGTCGGAGCAGACGAACATCCGCCCGCCCTTGTCGTCGAGGATCACCTCGTCGAGATAGACGCCGTTCGGCGCCGCAAAGCGCGCAGGGCTTGTCGAATTTCTGCACCTCGAAGGGATGGTCCTCGAAATCGAGGCTGACCACCTCGTGTATGCGGCGGAACGGCATAGATGCGCTTCTCGCGGCCGGCGCCGAACAGCTGCAGCGCCTCGCGACATGTGCATCTTCGGATTGTCGAACTTCGGCGATCGGCGACGGGTCCATCACGTAGCGGCCCTCGACCTTGACCGGATAGGCATAGGTCGTGGCGATGTGGCCGTGCGGGCGATGTCCTCGTAGAGCTTGACATGCATCAGCCCGTATTCCTCAAGCGCATGCATCTTGCGCGTCTCGGTCTCGCGCGGCTCGAGAAAGCGCAGCGGTTCGGGGATCGGCACCTGGTAGACGAGGATCTGGCCCTCGCTCGAGCGTTGTCTTCGGGAATGCGGTGGCGGGTCTGGATGATGGTCGCCTCGACGGTCTGCGTCGTCGTCGCGACGTCGGCGACCTTCTGCGAAGAAGGCGCGGATCGAGACGGCATTGGTGGTGTCGTCGGCGCCCTGGTCGATGACCTTCAGCACGTCGTCGGGCCCGATGATCGAAGCGGTCACCTGCACGCCGCCGGTGCCCCAGCCATAGGGCATCGGCATTTCGCGGCTGGCGAACGGCACCTGGTAGCCGGGGATGGCGATGGCCTTGAGGATGGCGCGGCGGATCATCCGCTTGGTCTGCTCGTCGAGATAGGCGAAATTGTAGCTGGCGATGGAGCTTGGCGCTGGGCGTTCATTCCGCCGCCTCCTTGTGTCTCTGACGCCGTCGGCGTGCGGCGTGCGCTCATGCTCGGCGCGCATGCTGCCGCACGAGGCCGAGTTCGGCCTGGAAGTCGACATAATGCGGCAGCTTCAGGTGCTCGACGAAGCCGGTCGCCTGGACATTGTCGGAATGCGAAATCACGAATTCCTCGTCCTGCGCCGGCGCGACCACATCCTCGCCGAATTCGCGCGCCCGCAGCGCCCGGTCGCACAGCGACATCGCCATCGCCTTGCGCTCGCGACTGGCCGAAGACCAGGCCATAGCCGCGCGTGAACTGCGGCGGCGCCTTGGCCGAGCCCTTGAACTGGTTGACCATCTGGCACTCGGTCACGCGGATGCGCCCGAGCGAAACGGCAAAACCGAGCTCGGGAATGTCGAGTTCCACCTCGACCTCGCCGATCCGGATCTCGCCGACGAAGGGATGCGTGCGCCCATAGCCGCGCTGCGTCGAATAGCCGAGCGCGAGCAGAAAGCCTTCGTCGCCGCGCGACAGCGCCTGCAGCCGCGTCGTCGCGGTCCATCGGGAACTCCATCGGCTCGCGGGTGATGTCGCCGACCTCGTCGGATTCGGCAGTCGCCATCGCCCTCGATCAGGCCGTCGCCGGCCGAGAATGTCCGAGACGCGCGTCAGCGGCACGTCGTCCGGCTCGCGCATGTCGGGCGGCGGCGGCAGCGCTCGTCGCCCGCCAGCGCCGGGTCGAGCAGGCGGTGGGTATAGTCGAAGGTCGGCCCGAGCAGCTGGCCGCCGGGCAGGTCCTTGTAGGTGGCCGATATGCGCCGCTCGACCAGCATCGCCCCGGTATCGACCGGCTTGCTGTAGCCGAAGCGCGGCAGCGTGGTGCGGTAGGCGCGCACCAGGAAGATCGCCTCGATCAGGTCGCCGCGCGCCTGCTTGATGGCAAGGGCGGCAAGCTCGCGGATCATAGAGCGAGCCCTCGCCATCACCCGGTCGACGGCCAGCGACAAGCTGTTCGACGATCTGCTCGAGCGTCAACTGCCGGAACGGCCGTGTCGCCGCGCCGGCGGTCGGCCAGAAGCGCGATGGGCATTGGCGATGGCGGCCTCGCCGCCCTTGACCGCGACATACATGGCTCAGGCCTCCGTTTCCGTCAGCCGCGCCGTCCGCGGCAGGCATGCGATTTTGCCCGGCGCCACGAGCACGAGATCGACGCCGCGCGGAAAGCGCGCCCGGTTCGTCTTCCATTGGATGGCAAAATTGTCGGGCAGGCCCCTTGCAGCCAGCACGGCGTGGCTGCGGATGCCGGGCCCCTCGAACCGGAAGCTTTCGCCTGCCCCCAGTTCCGCCACCTCCAGGATGATGGTCGTGGAACGGTCGGGATATTCCTGCGTGCCTTGCGCGAAAAGATCGAAGGCGGGCACGGGCCGGCCTGCCGGGATGAATGCGAAGGCCGCATTCTCCGCCCCGTTCGCCGGCGGCGCGCCGGTGTGAAATTCGAGCCACGACCGCAAACCCGCCTGCGCGGCGAGCGTTTCGTCCAGCCACAGCGGCGTATCGACATCGCACAGCGCCAGCACCACGGCCGCCGCTTCGCGCGAAAGCGGCGCTGGCGGGCTGGCGGGCGATTTCAACGGGTGGATCTGCGCTGGGTTGCTCATCGCCCCGAGCACGGTGCGAAATACCGACTGGGCGTCCAGCACCGGATCGGCGAATCCGCCGGCGAGGTCTTGTGCCTGCATCAATCCTCTCCCCGTGTCATGGTGAAGAAGTTCACCTTCGTGGCGGCGGTTTCCCGGCGGATCTGTTCGTCTGCGGCGGCGAGCCTTTCGCGAAGCGGCGCGATGATGGTGGTTTCGATCCGCGTCTCGTTCTGCGGATCGGCGCTGAGGGCGTCGATCAACGCCGCTACCCTCGTCTTTTCGCGGTCGCGACCGAGCATGGCGCCGTGTCCGATGGCCCCGCCTGCAAGGCGTACCGTGGCGCGCGTCACCGTCGCTTCGCCGACGTTGAACGGTGCGCCGCCGCCGCCCATCCGGCCTCGCACGGTAATGGCGCCGCTTTCGGGACCGCGCAGCATCGAATGCTCCGGCTCCGGACCGAAAGCGCGCCAAAGCTCCCGAAGCTCCGCCGCGTCCGCGCGGGCAAGCACGGCCATCCGCTCGCGGCGGCGCGCGGCGAATTCGGACTGCGCGCCTTCATTGATGTCGGCAGGACGAGCCGTCGTTTTCATCATGACCTTCCGAACTTGTCTATTCATATAGACAACTGCACAAAAATGAGATTAGCTGCCGGCAATGACGTTCATGTGACAGGAGCTGTGCACTTGAAGGAAAGCAAGCCGCGCGAAACGCTGCAGCGCCGCATTGGCGTGTCGCTGTGGCGCCAGATCGCGGACCAGATTCGCATGGAGATTTCCGGGACGCAAGTCGAGACGAAGCTCCCGGCGGAAACGGTCCTGGCCGAGCGCTTCGGCGTCAACCGGCATACGGTGCGCTCCGCGATCGCCGCGCTTGTCTCGGAAGGGGTGCTGCGCTCGGAGCAGGGACGGGGAACCTTCGTGACCGGCCGCGCCCGGCTGCGCTATCCGATCGGTCGCCGCACCCGTTTTTCCTCGGGCCTGGAGGGCCAGGCGCAGAACCTGAAAACCAGGCTGCTGGCGCATGCAACAGAGCCGGCGTCGCCAAGGATCGCCGAGGCCCTGGGCTTGTCTAAAGGCGATCCGGTTGTCCGGCTCGAAACCATCGGCGCCGCCGATGGCGTCCCGGTTTCGCGCTCATCCGCCTGGCTGGATGCTTCAAGGTTCGGCGCGATCGCCGGCATTCTCCTTGAACGCGAATCGATGACCCTCGCCTTGGCTGCACTTGGCGTAAGCGACTACACCCGCAAATCGACGGTCATCGAGGCCGTCCATGCCAGCGATGACGACTGCACTTCGCTCAAGGTATCGCCCGGCGCGATTGTTCTCGTCACCCGCCTGCTGGACATCGACCAGGCCGGCAGGCCGGTCCTTTACGCAAACACACGTTTCGCCGCCGACAAGATCGAACTGTCGGTTGATTGAAGGGCAAACTATTGAGAAGAACCTACACCTAAATTTTTATTTCCTTCGAAATGAACGACGGGTCCCGACGAAGGTAAATCACCAACCAGTTGGCGAGCAGTGAATACCAAATGTGCGTAGTACTCCATAACCATTGTCAATAATTCCAAGAAGGATGCGCCGGAAATTGACTGGCCTAAGTGCTGTTGCGGCGCAGATTGAAAAGTGATCTCATATATTGCCTCGTGACTACCTACAGGAACTCGACGTTCCCGTGGTGAGTTCAAGTTAATGAATGCGAAAGCGCCTTCGTCACTTATTGTCAAAGTCGAAGGATCCGCATTCAATGGCATCCGGTCAACCGCAAATGCTGTAATGGCTGCATTTGGAATAAGGTCAATGGGGGAATGATGCTTACCGCCATGCTTCTCAGAGTGCATGAATTGCTCAAGCGAGTGCAGCAGTCCACTGCGTACTTTCAACTCATTCCTGCGCTGCTTCCACCAGTCCAATAGACTGTCTCGATAAGGCGCTGACTCGGCCTTGCTCGTAAGGCTTTCCCGCAGTGCGTAGGCGGCAGATAGAAAGCTAAGCGTTAAAGAGCGGATCGCCGGAAAATTGGGTGACCCATACATCCCGACAATCGCATCTAGCAGGAAGTACATATCTTCCAGCTTTCTTCGCTCCCGCGCGAGCGGTCCAGTAAACGCACTGAACTCCCATCCGCGACGTTTCGCTTCAACAATATCAATGATTTCGCAACCATCAATGTATGGCTCGCAGCCCTGTAACTGCGACCAATCTATAGGAACAAGGCACTTGTGATTTGTCGGATGTGGATGAGGCTGCGCCCAAGTACCTTGAAAGCCTTTTGCTTTGTCAATTAAGCGAATAGCCGCTTCTGCAAAAGCCTTATTCTTAAAAAAAGCATACTCTGTAACGGACATCTTCACTCCTCCTATAATGTGGGGAAGAGTTATCCAGCGCCTGGAAGAGCCAGGTCGAGAAAAGGCAATGATCTGGCGGAGAGGGTGGGATTCGAACCCACGATACGCTTGCGCGTATGCCGCATTTCGAGTGCGGTGCTTTCGACCACTCAGCCACCTCTCCGCGGTCGCTGCTTTGCGGCCGGGGCCGCAGGCGCGCGGAACATAGCGATGACATCCCTGCGCCGCAAGCGCATATTCGCGGCGAAAACCGGCTAATTCGGCAGCTTTTCAAGCAGTGCGCTTGACTTGGCGGTGCTTCCCGCTGTATTGCCCTGCCATTCGTGGCGCGGATTTTTCGCGCCATTTGTTTTGCGCGTCCATGGCATCGCCCGAAGGGGCTGGTCTGCGGCGCCGGAACAGCCGGGAAAATTCCCGAACCAGACTGATAAAAAGACGGATCGAGCGCGGGCGTGACCCGGGCCGGAATCCGGACCGGACACCGAAAGGAAGAATGATGTTCGCAGTCATCAAGACGGGTGGCAAGCAGTACCGCGTTGCCGCCAATGATGAAATCAAGGTCGAGAAACTTGCTGGCGAAGCCGGCGATATCGTCGAGATCGGCCATGTGCTGATGGTTGGCGAAGGCGCAGATGTCGCCATGGGCAGCCCGTTCGTCGAGGGCGCGATGGTGACGGCGGAAGTCGTCGAGCAGGGCCGCAGCAAGAAGACGCTGTCGTTCAAGAAGCGCCGCCGCCAGAACTCGAAGCGCATCAAGGGCCATCGCCAGCACCTGACGACGCTGCGCATCGCCGAAATCCTCACCGGCGGCGCCAAGCCCTCGGCGAAGGCGAAGAAGGCAGCGCCCAAGGCCGAGCCGAAGGCGGCGCTGGAAGAGAGCGTTTCCGCGGCAGCCTCGGTCGAGGCGGTGGCTGAAGCACCGGTAGCCAAGGAAAAGAAGGCGGCAAAGCCCAAGGCGGCCGCAACCGAGGCGCCGGCCGAGGCGGCGGAAAAGAAGCCCGCCAAGCCGAAGGCGACAAAGCCCAAGGCGCCGAAGGGCGAAGCCGAGTGATCTGACCGGACACCTGGTCGCAAGCATTGATTTTCCTGCCTGAGGGCAGGCT
Source organism: uncultured Alphaproteobacteria bacterium (assembly GCA_963846345.1). Classification (GTDB taxonomy): domain Bacteria; phylum Pseudomonadota; class Alphaproteobacteria; order Rhizobiales; family Rhizobiaceae; genus BOKV01. The sequence goes on along the minus strand of CAWJVP010000004.1, from coordinate 543,704 downwards.
CGAAGGAGAAGACAAATGGCACACAAGAAAGCTGGCGGTTCCTCGCGCAACGGCCGCGATTCAGAATCGAAGCGTCTCGGCGTCAAGAAGTTCGGCGGCGAAGCCGTGATTGCCGGCAACATCATCATTCGCCAGCGCGGCACCAAGTGGCATCCCGGCGCCAATGTCGGCATCGGCCGCGACCACACGCTTTTTGCCCTTTCCGAAGGCCGCGTGGCGTTCGCCAAGAAAGCCAACGGGCGCACCTATGTGAATGTGATGCCGGCCAACGCGGCTGAAGCAACCAACTGACCGGTAGAACATTTTGCCGGTGTCCCAGACCCCGGCAAGGTGAAGACCGAAGCCAGATACCGGCCAAACCGGAGCATCAAGGGGAGATGGGACACCATCTCCCCTTTTTCATTCCGGATGGCGACCATGATTTCGCAGACCACCACGACCGCCCACACCCAGCCCGCAACCCCTGCGGCGGCGATAAAGGCCTTGAAGCTCGACTGCCCGGTGATCGAGACCGGCCGGCTTTTGCTGCGCCCCCCGCACGCGGACGATGTCGAGGACATGGCGCGGCTTGCAAACAATTATGCGGTCGCCCGCATGCTCGCCTCCATGCCGCATCCTTATTTCGCGGCGGATGCGCGCGAGTTTCTTGACCGTCTCGCCGCCGGCGTTGCCAAGGCGGACAAGGCCGACTGCGTCTATGCCATCACCCGCGCCGACAACGGCACGTTCATGGGCATTTGCGGGATTCACGAAGACGTCGCGCGGTTCGAACTGCCGTTCATCGGATACTGGCTGGGCGAGCCCCATTGGGGTGCCGGTTACGCCACCGAAGCGGCGCGCGCCATGGTGTCGCTCTTCTTCAAGGTCACCGCGGGAGAGACGCTGATGGTGTCGTGCCGCACCGAGAATACCCGCTCGCGTGCGATCATCCTCAAGTGTGGCGGGCGTTACTGGAAGACGGGCAACCATTACAACGCGGCGCTCGGCGAGATGCAGAAGGTCGACCATTTCCGCATCACGCGCGAGAGCTGGATGGAGGCGGCATGTCAATGATCCTGCAAACCGCTTGCAAGGCGAGGCCGGGGCCGATGCTGTCGCGATCAAGATTGCGAAAGCGGCGCACCGATGTCCGCACTGCCCATGGCGTAGGCAATACCGGTGTGATGCCGCTTTTCGGCTGCGAAGCCGCACGAGCGGACTACTGCCCGCTCCCGACCCTTCACCGGCGCAGCTTTCGCCTCTACCGGGGTATCGCGCTTTGCGCCGGATTCCTGTAGGAGAACACAACCTTACGAGATTGCCGAAACCATGAAGTTCCTCGACGAAGCAAAGATCCATGTGCGCTCGGGCGACGGCGGCGCCGGCGCCGTGTCGTTCCGTCGCGAGAAATTCATCGAGTTCGGCGGTCCCGATGGCGGCGATGGCGGGCGCGGCGGCGATGTGTGGGTCGAGGTCGTCCCCGGCCTCAACACGCTCATCGACTATCGCTACCAGCAGCACTTCAAGGGCAAGACCGGCACCCATGGCATGGGCCGCAACCGCAGTGGCGCCAAGGGCGCCGACGTCACGCTCAAGGTGCCGGAAGGCACGCAGATCTTCGAGGAGGACGGCGAGACGCTGATCGCCGACCTCACCCAGATCGGCCAGCGCTTCCTGCTGGCCAAGGGCGGCAATGGCGGCTTTGGCAACGCCTATTTCAAGGGACCGGTAAACCAGGCGCCAAGGCACGCCAATCCGGGCCTCGAGGGCATCGAGCGCACCATCTGGCTGCGGCTGAAGCTGATTGCCGACGCCGGGCTTGTCGGCCTGCCCAATGCCGGCAAATCCACTTTCCTTGCCAGCGTGTCTGCCGCAAAGCCCAAGATCGCGGACTATCCCTTCACCACGCTGACGCCCAATCTGGGCGTTGCCGCGGTTGACGGACGCGAATTCGTCATTGCCGACATTCCCGGCCTCATCGAAGGCGCGCATGAAGGCGTCGGCATCGGCGACCGGTTCCTCGGCCATGTCGAGCGCACCCGGGTGCTGCTGCACCTCGTTTCCGCGACCGAGGAGGATGTGGCGGAAGCCTATCGCGTCGTGCGCGGCGAGCTGGTGGCCTATGGCGGGGGCCTCGCCGAGAAGCCGGAGATCGTCGCCCTGTCGAAGATCGACACGCTGGCCGAGGACGAACGCAAGAAAAAGCTGAAGCAGTTGCACAAGGCATGCGGCAGCCCGCCCATGGCCCTGTCGGCCGTCAGCCGCGAGGGGATCGAGGCCGCGCTCAGGGCGCTCGTGAAGACCATCGACGCCGACAAGGCGCAGGAGGCAGAGCCCGTCGCAGACGAGAGGTGGAAGCCGCTGTGACCGCCCTTTCGCCCTACCGCCGCATTGTCATCAAGATCGGGTCGGCATTGCTGGTCGACCGCGATACCGGCCTCAAGGCGCAATGGCTTGCGTCGGTAGCCAGCGATATCGATGGCCTTCGCAAGCGCGGCAAGGAGGTGCTCGTCGTCACCTCCGGCGCGATTGCGCTCGGCCGCAGCCTGTTGCGGCTGCCGTCCGGCCCGCTGAAGCTGGACGAAAGCCAGGCCGCCGCCGCCTGCGGGCAGATTTCGCTGGCGCGCGCCTGGGAACAGGCGTTGGGCGAACACGGCATCACGGCGGGCCAGATCCTCGTGACCTTGGGCGACACCGAGGAACGGCGGCGCTACCTCAACGCCCGGGCAACCATAGCCACGCTGCTGAAGCTCGGGGCCGTGCCGGTCATCAACGAGAACGACACCATCGCCACGACAGAAATCCGCTACGGCGACAACGACCGCCTTGCCGCACGCGTCGCGACCATGGCGGGCGCCGACCTGCTGATCCTGCTGTCCGACATTGACGGGCTCTACACCGCGCCACCGCAGCAGGATCCCGATGCGAAATTCGTCGAGCACGTCGCGGCAATCACGCCCCAGATCGAGGCCATGGCCGGATCAGCGGGCACAGAGCTTTCGCGCGGCGGAATGGTGACCAAGATCGAGGCCGGGCGCATCGCCACGGCGGGCGGCACCGCCATGGTGATTACCACCGGCAAGCGGCTCAACCCCGTCGCGGCGCTGGGAGCAGGCGCACGCGCGACCTGGTTCGCCGCGTCCGGCAATCCCGTTACTGCCCGCAAGAAATGGATATCGGGCCAGCTCCAGTCCGCCGGATCGGTGAGCGTGGACGAAGGCGCACTGAAGGCGCTTCTCAACGGCAAGAGCCTGCTTCCCGCCGGCGTTCGCCGGGTTGAGGGGCGCTTTTCGCGCGGCGATGTCGTGATCGTGCGCGGCCCGGATGGTTCGGAAGTCGCGCGCGGCATCATTGCCTACGACTATGACGACGCGGCCCGCATCGCCGGTTGCAAGTCCGGCCGGATCACGGAAATACTGGGCCATGCGGGGCGCAGCGAAATGATCCACCGCGACGACCTTGTCGTCAGCCCGGGCTTTGCCGGGACGGCCCGCGAGAAGGCGGAGGCGCAACAGGGCGATGTCTGAGAACAGGAACCCAAACCGCGTCGAAGACGTCGCGGGCCTGATGGCCGGAATCGGCGAGCGCGCAAGAAAGGCCGCGCGTGCGGCGGCGCTGGCAAGCGCGGAGCGCAAGTACGCCGCCCTTGTGGGTGCGGCGCAGGCCATTGAAAAATCCGCCGGTAAAATCCTGTCGGCGAACGCGCTCGATGTGGCGGGAGCCGAGGCGGCGGGAATTTCCGGAGCCATGCTGGACCGCCTCACGCTCGACAATGCGAGAGTGCGCGCAATGGCGGACGGCCTTCGGGCAATCGCCGAATTGCGCGATCCGGTCGGCGAAACAATCGCGCAATGGGATCGGCCGAACGGCCTTCACATCGAGCGCGTCCGCACGCCGCTCGGCGTCATCGGCGTGATCTTCGAAAGCCGGCCCAATGTCACCGCCGATGCAGGCGGACTTTGCCTCAAGGCGGGCAACGCCGTGATCCTGCGCGGCGGTTCCGACGCCATGCTGTCCTCGCGCGCGATCCATGCCTGCCTTGCGGAAGGATTGCGCAGCGCCGGCCTTCCGCAAGACATCATCCAGCTTGTCCCCACGACGGACCGGGCTGCCGTCGGCGAGATGCTGTCGGGCCTTGGCGGCGCCATCGACGTGATCGTGCCGCGTGGCGGCAAGAGCCTGGTTGCTCGGGTGCAGTCCGAGGCGCGCGTGCCTGTGTTCGCGCATCTTGAAGGCATCTGCCACGTATATGTCGACAAGGATGCCGACCCCGAAATGGCGCGCAGGATCGTCGTGAACGCCAAGATGCGCCGTACCGGCATATGCGGCGCGGCCGAATGCCTGCTGATCGACTGGCGCTTCTACACGCAGCACGGCGCGCCGATGATCGCCGATCTCATCGCGGCGGGCTGCGAAGTGCGTGCGGAGGGCGAACTGCAAAAGATTTCCGGCACCGTGCCCGCCTCGCCGGAGGATTTCGGCAAGGAGTTTCTCGATGCTGTCATCGCGGCAAGGCTGGTCGATGGGGTCGGCGAGGCGATCGAACACATCGGCCGGTATTCATCGCACCATACGGAAGCCGTGATTACCGAAAATCCCTCAGTGGCGGAGCGTTTCTTCAACGAGGTCGATTCGGCCATCCTCCTGCACAACGCCTCGACCCAGTTCGCCGATGGCGGCGAGTTCGGCATGGGTGCGGAGATCGGCATTGCGACGGGCAAGATGCATGCGCGCGGTCCCGTGGGCGTCGAACAGCTCACCTCCTTCAATTACCGTGTTCGCGGTAGCGGGCAGACGCGCCCCTGAGGCGCACGGGGGGGAGCGTGGACATACGCGATGCATCGCCCGCGCTGCGGCGGGCACTCGAAATCCCCTATGCGGAGCCCGGCATGCGGATCGGGCTTCTGGGTGGCTCCTTCAACCCGCCGCATGAAGGCCATCTTGCAATCACGCTCCTGGCGCTCAAGCGCGCCGGCCTCGACCGGGTCTGGTGGCTGGTCACGCCGGGCAATCCGCTGAAGGATCATGGCGAACTCGAAAGCCTGGAGCGCAGGATCGAGCTTTGCCGCGCGATGACGGCCGGGCACCCGCATATCGACATCACCGCCTTCGAGGCGCGCCACAAGGTGCGCTATACCGAGGACACGCTGTCGCTGCTCACGAAGATTCGCCCCCGTCTCGACTTCGTCTGGATGATGGGCGCCGACAATCTGGCCAGTTTCCACCGCTGGCAGAACTGGCGCCGCATCGCCGCAATGATGCCGATCCTGGTCATCGACCGCCCCGGATCGACGCTGTCCTACCGTTCCGCTCCCGCGGCGATCGCCTTGGCGCGCTACCGGATCGACGAGGCGGATGCCGGCCTGATTGCAAGGTATCGCCCGCCCGCATGGACATTCCTGCACGGGCCGCGCTCGCCGCTGTCATCCTCGGCCATCAGGGCTGCACGAAAAACGGCCGCGAACAAGCGGGCTTGACGGAACCATGGCGTCATTTTCCCGTTAGCTTGCGCGGGTACTGTTGCAAATGCGGATTTCGGTATACATCTTCGGGGTTCGCAAACGCGGCATAGCCGCAAGGTGAGCTCTCAACGTGCCGATGGCACAAGAAAAGAGGACTTAAGCTGACTACTGCCATGCAGACGAGGGGCGCCGTACCAGGCGCTGCCAACCGGGCGGCACAGACTGCGATTGAAGCGGTTGACGCCTCCCTGAACGCGGTGATCGCCAGCCTTGACGATTCCAAGGCCGAAAACGTCATCACCATCGACATCCACGGAAAATCCGCACTCGGCGATTACATGGTCATTGCGTCCGGAAGGTCGCACCGCCATGTCGGCGCCATTGCGGACCACCTTATTCGCGATCTCAAGGACAAGGGCTTCGGCGCTCCGCGCATCGAAGGCCTGCCGGGTTGCGACTGGGTGTTGATCGACACCGGCGACATCATCATTCACCTTTTCCGTCCCGAGGTTCGCGAGTTCTACGGGATCGAGAAGATGTGGCAGGTCCCGGAGCTTCAGGAAATCCATTGATCTCCTGAAGGCAGGGCAATGCGCCTCCAGATCGTTGCCGTCGGGCGGATGAAATCCGGTCCCGAGACGGAACTTTTCGCCAGATATGAGGACCGGGCAGCCAAGGCCGGCCGGCAACTGGGCGTGAGCGCGGTCGTGCGGCGCGAATTCGCCAAATCGCGATTGCCGCAGGCGCAGGCCCGCCGCGAGGAAGAGGCCGGGGCGATGCTGGGTGCGCTGGCGCCGGGCGCCGTCGCCATCGCCCTGGACGAAAAAGGCGAGGACATCGACAGTGCCGGTTTCGCTGCCTTGCTGCGCTCTCATCTCGACGGCGGCACCAGCGAACTCGCCTTCCTCATCGGCGGCCCGGACGGCCACGGCGAGGCAGCGCTCAAGGCCGCGCGCAAGACGATCCGCTTCGGGCGGCTTACCTGGCCGCACCAGATCGTGCGCATCCTGCTCGCCGAGCAAATCTACCGTGCCATCACGATCCTGACGGGACACCCGTACCATCGCGAGTGAAACGGGATCGCGAACTGGCCAATCATGGACACATTGTAATTTGGCCGCCATCAACGGGTCACTTTCCCGGCGCAAAGGCGCGATGGTTGAGGGATTGTTAACGGGCGCGAAATAGCGTTGCGCGACCGCATCGATGGGCGAAGGCTTGGCCAAGATGACATCCGCAGGATGCAAGGCAGGGTTGCTGGCACGCATTGCCGCGGCCGCGCTATGCGCGTTGGCCGCGGGCGTTTCGTCAGGTCATGCGCTGGATCTGGATTCGCGGCGCGCCGACACGGTTCGTGAACTGGAAGAGATTCGCCAGCAGATCGCCCTTGGCGACAAGCGCCGGACCGAACTTTCCACCGAGATCGGCCGCCTGGAAAAGGACCGCGCCACCATCAACAAGGCGCTGATCGACGCCGCTGCCCGCAGCCGCACCCTTCAGGCCGACATCGAGGCTTCCGGCAAGCGGCTGGACGAATTGAACGGCGAGCAGGCCGGCATTCGCGCTTCGCTTGCAAGCCGCAGGGCTGTACTGGCGGAGGTGCTGGGCAGCCTCTTGCGCATGGGCGCGCATCCGCCGCCGGCGATCCTCGTCAAGCCGCAGGATGCCTTGTCCGCCGTTCGATCCGCCATCGCCCTTGGCGCCGTCGTGCCCGAAATGCGGGCGGAAACCGAAGTGCTGGCCACCGAACTTGCGGAACTCGCCCGCATCGGCAAGGACATCGACATGGAACGCTCCGCCCTCAGTGTCGCGCTGGCGCGGCAAGCCGAGGACGAGGAGCGCATGGCGCTGATCCTCGAGGAAAAGAAGAAGCTGACCAACGAGGCACGGCAGGAACTTGCCCAGCAGGGCAGCAAGGCCGCGGAACTGGCTGCCCGCGAAACCGACCTTTCCAAGCTCATCGGCAGGATCGAAAGCGAGATCACGGCCGTGCGCGAGGCGGCCCTTGCCGCGAAGAAGGCCGAGGACGAACGCGCAGCGCGCGAACAGGAAATGCTGAAGAATGCCCGCGTCATTCCGCCCGCCGATTTTTCAGATACCGGGCGCATTGCCCCGGCCATGGCTTTCGAGAAGGCCGTCGGCCTGCTGCCGAAGCCGGTGGAGGGGGTCGAGGTCAACACCTTTGGAAGGGTCGACGCCCTCGGCAAGCCTTCGCCGGGCGTGTCGATCGCAACCAGCGCCAATGCCCGCGTCGCCTCTCCGGCCGATGGATGGGTAGCCTATGCCGGTCCGTTCCGCTCTTACGGACAACTATTGATCCTGAACGCCGGCAACGGCTATCATGTGGTATTGGCTGGAATGGAACGCATTGATGTCCAGTTGGGCCAGTTCGTGCTTGCAGGCGAACCGGTTGCTGCAATGGGTTCACGAAGAATTGCCAGCGTTGAGGCGATTGGCGTGGAATCATTGCGCCCCGTGCTCTATGTGGAATTTCGCAAGGATGGCAAGTCAATCGATCCGTCCCCCTGGTGGGCGGACACTACCTTGAAGAGAGTCGCCGATGATTCGTAAGTTTTCACTCCTCCTCGCCGGCGCGCTGTTGGGCGCGACCTCGGTCATCGCCGTCACTTCGGGGCTCGGCTATCCGGGGGCGGCAATCGCCGCCGGTACATCGACCTACCAGCAACTCGGCATATTCGGCGACATCTTCGAGCGCGTGCGCTCGCAATATGTGACCGAGCCCGAGGACGAGAAGCTGATCGAAAATGCCATCAACGGCATGCTTTCGGCGCTTGATCCGCACTCTTCCTACCTCAATCCCAAGGACTTCTCCGACATGCGCGTCCAGACGCGCGGCGAGTTCGGCGGCCTCGGCATCGAAGTCACGATGGAGGATGAGCTGGTCAAGGTCGTCTCCCCGATCGACGACACGCCGGCTTCCAAGGCGGGCGTGCTTGCCGGCGACAAGATCTCGAAGATCGACGGCGAGAATGTTCGCGGCCTGTCGCTGCAGGATGCCGTGGAAAAGATGCGCGGCCCGGTCAACACGCCGATCGTGCTCACCATCATCCGTGAAGGCGCGGACAAGCCGCTGGAGATCACGCTGATCCGCGACGTCATCCAGGTGAAGGCGGTGAAGTACCGCGTCGAGGGCGACGATGTCGGCTACCTGAAGGTGACCAGCTTCACCGAGCAGACCTATGAGAACCTCGAGGACGCGATCAAGAAGATCGAGGCACAGCTTGGCGACAAGGCCAAGGGCTATGTCCTCGACCTGCGCCTAAATCCGGGCGGCCTGCTCGACCAGGCGGTAAACGTCTCCGACACCTTCCTCGACCGCGGCGAAATCGTTTCCACGCGCGGCCGCAACGACGACGAGACCCGGCGCTATTCTGCCCGCGCGGGCGACCTCATCGGCGGCAAGCCGCTGATCGTCCTCATCAATGGCGGATCGGCCAGCGCATCGGAAATCGTTGCCGGTGCGCTCCAGGATCACAAGCGCGCAACGGTGCTTGGCACCCGTTCCTTCGGCAAGGGTTCGGTCCAGACGATCATCCCGCTCGGCTCGAACGGCGCGCTGCGCCTGACGACCGCGCTGTACTACACGCCGTCGGGCCGTTCCATCCAGGCCAAGGGTATCGAGCCCGACATCAAGGTGGAGCAGCCGCTGCCGCCCGAACTGCAGGGCAAGATCGAAACCCGTGGCGAGTCGGAACTTCGCGGCCATATCACCGGCGCGGAGGAAGACAAGGAAGGTTCGGGATCGACCGCCTATGTGCCGCCTGAGGCCAAGGACGACCTGCAGCTCAAGGAAGCGCTCGACTTGATCCGCAAGGTGAAGGTGAGCGAGGCTTTCCCGCCAAATCCGAACAAGGCAGTGCCCAACTGACCTGTCCGGCGGAAAATTATCCGTAAAGCCGGTCATTGAGCGAATCAGATAATGATCCTGCCGGGAGGAGCTTGCTTCTCCCGGTTTTGAATTCTGCGACAGCCATTGTGGCGACATGAACGATGAATTGAGAAAACCGCTCGGCTTGAAGCCGCAAAAGCCGTCACGGCGGCCAATTCTGGTATTGGCGGTTCTCTTGGCTCTTGTCGTTGCCGCAGGCGGACTGCTGGCGTCAGGCGCCCTGTTCCCAAGGCCGCCGGAAGTTACGGCGCAAGCACCTGCAACCGCCCCGGAACCGGAAAAGCCGGCAGCGCAATCCCCTGCGGCACAGGTTGATACCGCTGAAACGCAAGCCGCCGCCCCGGATCCGGATGCGCCTGCCCTGTCCGAACCGGAGCCGGCGGGGGAATTGACCGAGATGCAGCCGGCGGAGCCGGTTCGGCAGGAAAAGGCGCTCGCCCACCTTCCCGATCCCGAACTGACCGAACGGGCCGAGGACGGCCTGCTCCCCAGGCGGGGGGACGACGGGCGGCGTCCCATGGATGTCTATTCCCGTCCACCGGCAACGGAAGGAAATTTCGGCGTCGCGCGTGTCGTTCTCATCGTCGGCGGAATGGGCATTTCGCAATCAGGATCCAGCCAGGCGCTCAAGCAACTCCCGCCCTCGGTCACGCTTGCCTTCGCGCCTTACGGAAATTCTTTGCTGCGTTGGATGCAGGAAGCGCGCCGCAAGGGGCATGAATTGTTGCTGCAGGTTCCCATGGAGCCATTCGGTTATCCCGAAAACACGCCCGGGGAGCACACCTTGAACACGGCTGCCGATGGCGCCTCGAACCTCGCCGACCTCCACTGGTCGATGAGCCGGATCACCAACTATGTCGGGATCATCAATTTTCTCGGTGGCAAGTTCGTTTCCGACCCTCAGGCGCTTAAAGCCCGTCTTCGACGACATCGCCGCGCGCGGACTGCTTTTCGTCGATGACGGCTCGGTTCGAAATTCGGTGACACGTGACGTTGCCAAGCAGGCCTTGCTGCCGCATGCCCGCGCCACGATCCAGGTCGATGCCGTTCGTACGCGGGCAGACATTGCCCGCCAGTTGAACCTCCTCGCGGAAGAGGCCAAGCGCACCGGCCTTGCCATCGGCGTGGCCAACGCCTTTCCCGACTCCATCGAGTTGATCGCCAAGTTCGCGGCAGCGGCGAGCGCGAAGGGCATCGAGATCACGCCCGTTTCGGCCATCGTTTCGGATCCCGAAAGGAAGCGGCAATGAAGGACCTCCCTTATCGCAAATGCGTCGGCGTCATGGTCCTCAATCGCGAGGGCCTGGTCTTTACCGGCAAGCGCAAGGCGAAGCCGAACGAGGAGGAGACGGGTTCCGGACATTTGTGGCAGATGCCGCAAGGCGGCATCGACAAGGGCGAGGATCCGGAACCCGCGGCAAGGCGGGAACTGTTCGAAGAAACCGGTATCAAGTCGGTCACGCTGCTGGCGCAAACGGTGGACTGGCTGCGCTATGACCTGCCTCCCCACCTTCTCGGCATTGCATTGAAGGGCAAGTACAGGGGCCAGGAACAGAAATGGTTCGCCTACCGGTTCGAGGGCGAGGATGGCGAGATCGCGATCGACCCGCCGCCGGGAGGGCACAAGGCCGAGTTCGACACATGGGCATGGCGGCGCATCGAGGAGTTGCCGGGCCTGATCGTTCCGTTCAAGCGTCCGGTATATGAAGCCGTGGTAGGCGAGTTTGCACATCTGGCGGTAATGGGCCGCTGACGGTAAGTTCTGCGCGATCGACGAGAAACGGGTGAGCCATGCGTTGCAGGCAATTGTCCATCCGCCCCTCCGGGCCAGGCGACGAGACAGCGATCGCGGTCGTACAGACCGAGGCGTTCGGCCGGCCGTACGAGGCCTGGCTCGCGCTCAGCCTGATCGAGGCGCCGGACCGGACAATCTCACTGGTCGCGGAGTGCGACGGCCGGATCGTCGGGCACATATTGCTGTCCGCCATAGAAGCGCCGGTACCTTCGGCCGCGCTCGCGCCGCTTGCCGTCCTGCCGGAATATCGCGAGATGCAGGTAGGCACGAGCCTCGTTCGCGCAGGGATCGCGGCGGCCGCGCAAGCCGGTTTCGAGGCGGTGTTCGTGCTCGGCGACAATCTCTATTACGAGCGGTTCGGCTTTTCGAGCCGCCTTGCCGATCCGTTCGAGGTCGGTTGGCAGGGCCGCAACTTCATGGCGCTGGAAATCGTCGAAGGCTGCCTGTCCGGCAAGACCGGCAAGCTCGCCTATCCGGAGGCTTTTTTCGAGAGTCCGGAGCAATAAAAAACCGGGCTCGAGGCCCGGTCTCCGCATTCCGCATTCATTCGCTGTCTTAAAGTGCAGCCTGCATGGTCAGCAGGTGATCGAGATATTCCTGCGCCTTGGAGCGGGTCATGTCATCCTTGGCATCGCGAACATCCTCGCGGGCCATCTGCACGTTGCGCTCGAGGTCGGCACGGTCGAGATCAGCCACCCGCACCGCCGATTCGGCAAGCAGCGTGCATCCATCCGGCGTGATGTCGGCGAAACCGCCGAAGACCACGAATTTTTCCGAACTGCCACCCTGGCGCATGACCGTCACGACGCCTGGCCGGACGGTGGTCATCGTCGGCGCATGCAGCGCCATCACCGTCATGTCACCGTCGGTTCCCGGAACCACGACCGCTTCGACGTGCTCGGAAAGCAGCAGCCGCTCGGGCGATACCAGGTCGAACTTGAATTCTTGGGCCATTTCGCCTCACCGCATGGAAATGACGGGCGCCAATGCGCCCGCCGTTGTTTCAGGCTCAGGCTGCTTCTGCCGCCAGGCGCTGCGCCTTTTCCACCGCCTCGGCAATGGTGCCGACCATGTAGAAAGCCGCTTCCGGCAGATGGTCGTACTGGCCGCTGACCAGATCCTTGAAGCCCTTGATCGTGTCTTCCAGCGCGACGAGCTTGCCCGGCGTGCCGGTGAAGACTTCCGCCACGAAGAATGGCTGCGACAGGAAGCGTTCGATCTTGCGGGCGCGGGCGACAACCAGCTTGTCCTCTTCGGACAGTTCGTCCATGCCCAGGATCGCGATGATGTCCTGCAGGGCCTTGTAGCGCTGAAGCACTTCCTGGACGCGGCGCGCGACCTGGTAGTGTTCCTCGCCGACGACCTGCGGGTCGAGGATGCGCGAGGTCGAGTCGAGCGGATCGACGGCCGGATAAATGCCCTTTTCGGCGATCGAACGCGACAGAACGGTCGTCGCGTCAAGGTGCGCGAAGGTCGATGCCGGCGCCGGGTCGGTCAAGTCGTCGGCAGGAACGTAGACGGCCTGGACCGAGGTGATCGAACCCTTGTTGGTGGTGGTGATGCGCTCCTGCATGGCGCCCATGTCGGTGCCGAGCGTCGGCTGGTAACCCACCGCCGAAGGAATGCGGCCCAGCAGCGCCGACATTTCAGAGCCGGCCTGCGTGAAGCGGAAGATGTTGTCGACGAAGAAGAGAACGTCCTGGCCCTGGTCGCGGAAATGTTCCGCGATGGTGAGGCCGGTCAGGGCGACGCGGGCGCGCGCTCCCGGCGGCTCGTTCATCTGGCCGAACACGAGGGCGCACTTGGAGCCTTCGGTCGAGCCGTGCTCGTGCGGGTCCTTGTTGACGCCCGAATTCGATCATTTCGTGATAGAGGTCGTTGCCCTCGCGGGTGCGCTCGCCGACGCCGGCAAATACCGAATAGCCGCCATGCGCCTTGGCGATGTTGTTGATCAGTTCCTGGATCAGAACCGTCTTGCCGACGCCCGCGCCGCCGAACAGGCCGATCTTGCCGCCACGCGCGTAAGGCGCGAGCAGGTCGACGACCTTGATGCCGGTGACGAGGATCTGCGCTTCCGTCGCCTGCTCCACGAAAGATGGGGCTGGCTGGTGGATGGCGCGGCGGGCCGTGGTGCGGACCGGACCGGCTTCGTCGATCGGCTCGCCGATCACGTTGATGATGCGCCCGAGCGTTTCGTCGCCGACCGGAACCGCGATGGGCTGGCCGGTATCGACCACGTCCTGGCCGCGCACGAGACCTTCGGTCGAGTCCATCGCGATGGCGCGCACGGTGTTTTCACCCAGGTGCTGCGCCACTTCCAGCACGAGGCGCTGGCCGTTGTTGATGGTCTCGAGGGCGTTGAGGATCTGCGGCAGGTCGCCGGAGAACTGCACGTCGACGACCGCGCCGATGACCTGCGTCACCTTGCCGGTGTTGCCCTTCGCCAGGACAACCTTGGTCGGCGTCGAGGCCGGCTTGGCTGCGGCCTTGACGGGCGCGGACTTTACCGCTGCCTTCGTGGTTTCAGCCTTCACGGCAGCCGGCTTTGCCGCTGCTTTTGCAGCAGGCTTCGCTGCGGCCTTGGCCACAGGCTTTGCTGCTGCTGCCGTGGCGGGCTTGGCCGCGGGCTTTGCGGCCTTCGACGCCGCTGCCGGCGTCTTGTTGGTTGGAGCTTTGGCCATCACTGTTCTCCTGGGGACCCTTAGAGCGCCTCGGCGCCCGAAATGATTTCGATCAGTTCCTTGGTGATCTGCGCCTGACGCTGGCGGTTGTAGCTCAGCGTCAGCCTGTTGATCATCTCACCGGCATTGCGTGTCGCATTGTCCATTGCGGACATCTTCGCGCCCATCTCGCCGGCGACGTTCTCGAGCAGCGCCCGGAAAATCTGCACGGTGATGTTGCGCGGGATGAGGTCATCGAGCAGGACCGACACTTCCGGCTCGTATTCATAGGCCGCCTGGCTTGCCGCCGGCGCATCGCCACCGGTAGCCGGGATCAGCTGCTGCGCCGTCGGTATCTGCGCAATCACCGAACGGAAGCGGGCATAGAACAGCGTGCAAATGTCGAACTCGAGATTGTCGAACCGCGTCATGATCCGCCGCGCGATATCCTGCGCGTTCTCGAAGCGGATTTCCTTGACGTCGCGCAGCTCGATCCGCTCGATGATCAGCTTGCCGAACTCGCGGCGCATCTGGTCATTGCCCTTGCGCCCGACCGTGATGATCTTGACGTCCTTGCCCGCACCGACGAGCTTGCGCACATGATCGCGCGCCAGACGCACGATGTTGGTGTTGAAGCCGCCGCAAAGGCCGCGGTCGGAGGTGCACACGACGATGAGGTGCGTGTCGTCTTTCCCTGTCCCGGTCATCAGGCGCGGGGCTTCCTCGCCGCTGACATTCTGCGCGACATTGGCAAGCACCGCCGCCATGCGCTCGGAATAGGGACGCGCCGCCTCGGCCTTTTCCTGCGCACGCCGAAGCTTCGCCGCGGCGACCATCTGCATCGCCTTGGTAATCTTCTGCGTCGCCTTTACCGAGGCGATGCGGACTTTCAGGTCCTTCAAACTGGGCATGAATACCCCTGGCTATTGCCTGTTGGCGCGGCGATCAGGCGAAATTCTTCGAGAAGGCGTCGAGCGCCTTCTTGAGGCGTTCACGGATGGAGTCCGTGATCTGCTGTTCGTTGCGGATGTCGTCGAGGATGTCCTTGTGGTCGGACCGAAGCGCCGCGAGGAGGCCGCGCTCGAACTCGCCGACCTTGTTGACCGGCAGCTTGTCGAGATACCCGTTCACGCCCGCGAAGATCACGCAGACCTGCTCTTCCGTGCGCAGCGGCGAGAACTGCGGCTGCTTGAGGAGTTCGGTCAGGCGCGCGCCGCGGTTGAGAAGGCGCTGCGTCGCAGCATCGAGGTCGGAGCCGAACTGCGCGAAGGCAGCCATCTCGCGATACTGCGCAAGCTCGCCCTTGATCGAGCCGGCAACCTGCTTCATCGCCTTGATCTGGGCCGACGAGCCGACGCGCGAAACCGAAAGGCCGACGTTCACCGCCGGGCGGATGCCCTGGTAGAAGAGGTTCGTCTCGAGGAAGATCTGGCCGTCGGTGATCGAGATCACGTTGGTCGGGATGTAGGCCGACACGTCGTTGGCCTGCGTCTCGATGACCGGCAGCGCCGTCAGCGAGCCGGAGCCGTTGTCGGCGTTCATCTTCGCCGCGCGCTCCAGAAGCCGCGAATGCAGGTAGAAGACGTCGCCCGGATAGGCTTCGCGTCCCGGCGGGCGGCGCAGCAGCAGCGACATCTGGCGATAGGCGACGGCCTGCTTGGAAAGGTCGTCATAGGCAATCAGGGCATGCATGCCGTTGTCGCGGAAATATTCGCCCATCGCGCAGCCGGCGAATGGCGCCAGGAACTGCATCGGCGCCGGGTCGGAAGCGGTGGCGGCAACGACGATCGAATATTCGAGCGCGCCGCGCTCCTCGAGGATCTTCACGAACTGCGCGACCGTCGAACGCTTCTGTCCGACCGCGACGTAGACGCAATAGAGCTTCTTCGATTCATCGCCGCTGGCGTTGATCGACTTCTGGTTCAGGAAGGTGTCGAGAAGGATCGCGGTCTTGCCTGTCTGGCGGTCGCCGATGACCAGTTCGCGCTGGCCGCGGCCGATCGGGATGAGCGCGTCGATCGCCTTGAGGCCGGTCGACATCGGCTCGTGCACCGACTTGCGCGGGATGATGCCGGGCGCCTTGACGTCGACGCGGCGCCGTTCGGTGTATTTGATCGGGCCCTTGCCGTCGATCGGGTTGCCGAGGCCGTCGACGACGCGTCCCAGCAGTCCCTTGCCGACCGGAACGTCGACGATGGAACCGGTCCGCTTGACCGTGTCGCCTTCCTTGATCCCGCGGTCGTCGCCGAAGATGACGACGCCGACATTGTCGGTCTCGAGGTTCAGCGCCATCCCGGCGATGCCGCCCGGAAATTCGACCAGTTCGCCGGCCTGCACATTGTCGAGGCCGTAGACACGGGCGATGCCATCGCCGACGGCGAGCACCTGTCCGATCTCGGAGACTTGCGCCTCCTTGCCGAAATTCTTGATCTGGTCCTTGAGGATTGCGGAAATTTCCGCGGCGCGAATGTCCATTTATCCGACCTCTTTGAGCGCAAGCTTGAGCGAGGAAAGTTTCGTGCGAAGGGAAGTGTCGATCTGGCGGGAACCGATCTTGACGATCATGCCGCCCAGGATCGAGGGATCGACGATCTCGTTGACCGTCACATCCTTGCCGACAGCGCCCTTGAGCGCCGCCTTCAATTCTTTGGAATGCGCCGCGCCGAGCGGCGCCGCCACCGTTACGTCGGCCGAAACCTCGCCGCGATGGGCGGCGGCAAGCTTGCGGAACTGCGCCAGCATGTCCGGCATGGTGAAAAGCCGGCGATTCCCGGCGACGACACGGATGAAATTGCCGGTCAGCCCGCCGATCTTCGCCTTGTCGAGAACGGCGCCGACGGCCTTGGCCTGGTCGCCTGTCGAAAACACGGGCGAACGAACCAGCCGCATCAGGTCCTCGCTGCCGCGCATCAGTGCGTCGAAGCGGGCAAGGTCCTTTTCAACCGCGTCGAGCGCCTTGGACTCAAGCGCCAGCTCGAACAGCGAGGAGGCGTAACGTGCCGCAATTCCGGACGTGATCGAGTCGGATGTAGCCACGGATGGAGGCTCTTTCGGTAGGGGTCTTCAGGCAATCCCCGCCGGATGCGCCAGGCACTCCGGTAAGCCTTTGACCTTGTGGATGTTTTCGCGGCAGGCCCCAATGTCGCGCAGTGGTTCAAGCCGAATTTGTTGGCCGTCTAGCACAGGCATCGCCAAGTCGCAATACGAACTGGTCAGCCTTTTGTCGCAGGCCGCGCGCGGCTTTCGCGTTCTGGCTGCAGCTTCACGCGACATAGCCGAAAACATAGAGCAGCGGACCTGCCGCCAGCGCCATTTCGAGAAGCAGCGACATGGCGTTGAAAGAGGTAAAGCCGCGGTCGAAAACCATCGATACGAGCCGCCCGGCAGCGGTGAAAGCCCACCCAGCGCCCAGCGCCATCCAAAGGAACGGTTGTGCGAACAGGATCGCGACGATGCCCACGCCAAGGTAGAACCCGGCCATGGTGGCGCGGCTTTCCGACACTGCCTCGGGGTTTTCCGGCTTCGTCTGCAGGCGCAGGATCGAAAGCGTGCTGCGCGGAAAGACAAGGCAGAACACGCCGAAAAGGATGGTGATCACCGCGCTGGTGAAGGCAAGCCACTCGCCCGCGGTCTGGGGTGCGTAGAAATCGATCAAGGTTCGGCCCTTTTACTGGATCCGGAATCAGCCCGCCGTGTTGTGCCGCGCCGCGCGGCGCATTTCAACTGACCGCCTCACAGGAAGCTCTGCGGATCGATGTCGACCTGCACCCTTACGCTCCCGCGTTCCTTCGGCCCGTCGGCCAGCATCGTGCGGATGAACCCTTGCATGTCGGCCCGGCGCGCGCCATGCACCAGCAGCCGGAAACGGTGCCTGCCGCGCACCAGCGCCAGCGGCGCTTCGGCCGGTCCAAGCACGCTGATTTGCCCGTCGCCGGGCGCGGCGCGGCGCAGGCCCTTTGCATGCCCTTCCGCCTCCGCCCGGCTTGCTGCCGACACGATGATGCTTGCCAGCCGGCCGAAGGGTGGCAGGCCGGCGCTGCGGCGCGCGTCGATCTCACGCTCGTAGAATGCTTCGCGGTCGCCGCTCGCCAGCGCCGCGATCACCGGATGGCGCGGCTGCCAGGTTTGCAGATAGCCGGTGCTCTTGCGCCCGGCCCGGCCTGCGCGCCCCGTCACCTGCGACAGCAACTGGAACGTGCGCTCCGCCGCTCGCGGATCGCCGTTCGACAGGCCAAGATCGGCATCGACCACGCCGACGCAGGTCATCATCGGGAAGTTGTGGCCCTTGGCCACCAGTTGCGTGCCGATGACGATGTCCGCCTCCCCCTTGGCGATCGCGTCGAGCTCGAGCCGCAACCGGCTGACTCCGCCCAGCATGTCCGAGGAGAGCACGACGGTGCGCGCATCGGGAAAAAGCGTGACGACTTCTTCGGCGAGCCGTTCGACGCCCGGTCCGCACGGCACCAGATGGTCGAGCGTACCGCAGTTCGGGCAAGCCTCCGGCACCGGTTCGTTGTGGCCGCAATGATGGCAGACCAGCTGCTTGCGGAAACGGTGCTCGACCAGCCAGGCCGAACAATCCGAACACTGGAAGCGGTGGCCGCAGGCCCGGCACAGCGTCAACGGCGCATAGCCGCGCCGGTTGAGAAACAGCAAGGACTGCTCGCCGCGCGCAAGCGTCGCCTTCATCGCCGAGACGAGCAACGGCGACAGGAAGCGCCCGGAAGGCGGCGGATCGCGCTTGAGGTCGATCACGCGAATGTCGGGCAAGGCGGCGTCGGCAAAGCGCTTGTCGAGGCGGATCAGCCCGTATCGCCCGGCCTGCGCGTTCACCTGGCTTTCGATGGAAGGCGTGGCGGAGGCCAGCACCACGGGAAATTCGCCGATTCGCGCCCGCACCACCGCCATGTCGCGCGCATTGTAGAAGACCCGGTCTTCCTGCTTGTAGGCAGGGTCGTGCTCCTCGTCGACGACGATGAGGCCGAGATCGCGAAACGGCAGGAAAAGCGCGGAACGGGCGCCCGCCACCACGCGCACCTCGCCAGTCGCCACCTGCCGCCATGCCAGCTCGCGCCTTCGCGGCGGCAACTTCCGAATGCCATTCGGCGGGGCGTACCCCGAACCGGTCCTCGAACCGCTCGAGAAAGGAAGCCGTCAGCGCAATTTCGGGAAGCAGGATCAGCACCTGCCTGCCTTGCCGCAACGCCTCGGCCACCGCCTCGAAATAGACCTCCGTC
Source organism: uncultured Alphaproteobacteria bacterium (assembly GCA_963846345.1). Classification (GTDB taxonomy): domain Bacteria; phylum Pseudomonadota; class Alphaproteobacteria; order Rhizobiales; family Rhizobiaceae; genus BOKV01. The sequence continues at coordinate 524,661 of CAWJVP010000004.1, read as the reverse complement.
TTGCCCGAACCGGTGACGCCGTCGATCAGGGTCACCGAGAATTTGCCTGCGCCCACCGCCGCGGTGAGTTCCGTGGCGGCATCGCCCTGGTCGGCGGTCAACGCGCCATCGCCGTGTTCGGGATCCGGGCGCGCCACCATGGGCGGCTGCGGCACCTTCACCGTTTCAAAACAGCCCTGCTTCATCAATCCGTCGATAACGGAAGCGGTCACGCCCGCCGCATGGGCAAGGCCGGATTTCGTCCAGGCCTGGCCATCGCGGGCAAGTTCCAGCACCGATTTTCTCGCCGGCGTCATCCGGTCGGGCTCATGGCCACAGAAGCGCAGCCCCTCCATCGGTGGCGGCGGATCGAAGGCGCCGGGCGCGCGCAGGACCATGCGCGCCACCATTCCCGGCGGCGACAGCGTGTACTGCGCGACCCAGTCGACGAAGTCCCGCATGTCCTTGCCGACCGGCGGGCAATCGAACTTCACCGTCACTTCACGCAGCTTTTTCGAATCGACCCCGTCGCCATCGCCATCCCACACGATACCCGCGACCTGCCTTGGCCCAAGCGGCACCTGCACGATGTCGCCTGGGGCGAGCGCCATGCCGTCCGGCACCGCGTAGCTATAGGGCTTGCCGGCCGGTATCGGCAGAAGCACGCAGACGGTTTTGGTCGGTTTTTCCAAGCCTTGACCCAAGGTGAAGTGCGGCGGCAAGCATGCCGCGCGCATTTGCCAATGCGCCGGCTTCCATGTAATTGCCTTGGTAAAGAGCGCGCCGTGACGCCGCAAGTGAGGAGCTGCACCCCATGAAATTCTTTGTCGATACGGCAGAGACCAAGGACATCCGCGAACTCAACGATCTGGGCATGCTCGACGGGGTAACGACCAACCCCTCGCTGATCGCCAAGTCGGGCCGCGACATCATCGAGGTGACGCGCGAGATCTGCGGCATCGTGTCGGGGCCGGTCTCCGCCGAGGTCACCGCGCTCGACTATGATGGCATGATGCGCGAAGCGGCGGTGCTGGCGAAAATTGCCGACAACATCTGCATCAAGGTGCCGCTCACCCCGCACGGCCTCAAGGCGTGCAAGGCGCTGACCGGCGAGGGCCGCATGGTCAATGTCACGCTTTGCTTCTCCGCAAACCAGGCGCTGCTCGCCGCCAAGGCCGGCGCGACGTTCATTTCGCCCTTTGTCGGCAGGCTGGACGACCAGGGCATCGACGGCATGGAACTGATCGGCGAAATCCGCACGATCTACGATAATTTCGGCTTCGAGACGCAGATCCTCACCGCCTCGGTGCGCACGGTCAACCATGTCAAGCAGGCCGCATTGATCGGCTCGGACGTGGCGACGATCCCGCCGGCGATCCTCCACCAGCTCTACAAGCACCCGATGACCGACAAGGGCATCGACGCCTTCCTCGCCGACTGGGCGAAGACCGGCCAAAAAATCGGCTGATAACGGGCCGATAACCCTGTGCGGATAAGGATTCGCACATGGGTGATTCGATTCTCGTCAATTGCACGGATGAACTTGCCGGCCATCGCCGGGCCTGGCTCACGCATCTTGCTTCCGAACGCCGGGTTGCGGCCAACACGGTCGAGGCCTATGAGCGCGACCTGCGGCAGTTCCTTTCCTTCCTCACGATGCATGCCGGCCATCCGGCCCGCATCCTGGACATCGCGAATCTGAAGCCGATGGACATGCGCGGCTTTCTCGCCGAACGGCGTCGCGAAGGCGCCGGTGCGCGCACCCTTGGCCGCGCACTGGCCGGGATAAGGTCGTTCGTCCGCTTTCTCGAGCAGGAAGGAATTGCAAGCAGCGCCGGTCTCAAGATCACCCGCGCGCCGAGGCAACCGAAAACGCTGCCCAAGCCGCTGCCGGCCTCGCAAGCCATCCGCATGACCGGCGCTGCGGAGCAATTGCAGGCTGAGCCCTGGATTGCCGCCCGCGATGCAGCTGTCATTTCGCTGCTTTACGGTTGCGGCCTGCGCATAGGCGAAGCGCTGTCGCTCACGCCCGCCGCGCTCGAGAAGACCTCGAAGGGGTCGCTGATGGTCACCGGCAAGGGCGGCAAGACCCGCATGGTGCCGATGCTTTCGCTGGTTGCCGACGCGATTTCGCAATACCGCGCGCTGTGCCCCTTTCACCTTGAGCCGGACGAACCCCTGTTCCGCGGCGCCAAGGGCGGCATCCTGCACCGCGCCATCATCGAAAAATCGGTGGCGCGGCTTCGCGGCGCGCTCGGCCTGCCTGATTCGGCAACGCCCCATGCCCTGCGCCACTCTTTCGCCACGCACCTGCTGGCCGGCGGTGGTGATCTGAGGACCATCCAGGAACTGCTCGGCCATGCGAGCCTCTCCACCACGCAGATCTACACCGCCGTCGATACGCAGCGCCTGCTCGACGTCTATGCCAAGGCGCATCCGCGCGCGGCGGGTTAGACGGGTTTTTTGCCGTTCGCTTAACCGGATATCCAGACTTGACGACGAGAATGCGCGCCATGATCGAACAATGGCATCTTTTCCGTTTCCGGGTTGATTTCGGCAAGGCCGTGGCCGGCGCGCTGGCCGGGCTTCACCTGATCGCGCTGGCGGTGTTCCTGCTGACCGCTTCATTCGCGTCGCACACGCTGGCGCAAGAGAGCATGTCGTGCAGCGGCGCCGACCTCGTGGCGAAACTGGCGCTGGAAAATCCGGCCGCGTTGGAGGCTGCACGCGCGGAAGCGGCAGGCATCCCGAACTCGACCGGCGTTTTCTGGAAAGTGACGAAGCCGGGCGTCGCGCCTTCATGGCTGCTGGGTACGATGCATTCTCCCGACCCGCGCATCGCCCGGATCGACGGCAAGGTGAACGAGGCGCTCAAGTCTTCAGGCAAGGTGCTGGTTGAAAGCACAGACGCGCTGGATGCCGCGAAAATGCGCGCGGCAATGCTGGCGCTCAAGGATCTTGCCTATCTGCCCAAGGGTACGAGCCTTGAAAGCCTGATGCCGCAAGCCGCGATCGCGCCCTTGCAGCGCGAGGCCGAGGCGCACGGCATGCCTTGGCCGGTTGCCAACCAGATGCAGCCCTGGATGGTGGCGGCCGCAATCGCCCGGCCGATGTGCGAGCTGCGCGCTGCCAGTACCGGAGAACCGGTGCTGGACGAACTCATTGCAAGGACCGCGCAGCAATCGGGAATCGAAGTCGCCGGCCTCGAAACCGTTTCCGAGCAGTTCAACGCCGTCGCCTCCATTGCGCAGGAGTTTCACGTCAACGCGCTCGCTGATCTCGTCGAGCTTGGCGCACTGTCGGATGACGTTACGGAAACAACCAAGCTGCTCTACCTCAGTGGCGAGATCGGACTTGTCCTGCCGCTGGTGCGGGTGTTTTCGCCGAAGGCCTATGAGGGCAAGGGCTACGCGGAGTTCCAGGATCTGCTGATCCGGCAGCGAAATGCCACCATGGTGGAGCGCGCGGTTCCCATGCTGGAAAAAGGCAATGTATTCATGGCTGTCGGCGCCCTGCACCTGCCGGGCAAGGAAGGGATCGTCGCCTTGCTGCAAGACGCGGGCTTTGCAGTGGAACCCGTCGCGCGCTGATACCCGCCCACGTTCCTCACGAAACTGTGAGTGCAACGGTATGGCCCCGCGCGCCGTCCGTGCTACCTTTGTTGAGGGATATGTTTCCCGATGAAGGCCCGAAAGGATTGCAGATGACCAGAATGCTTTCCATTCTCGCTGCCTCGGCAATGTTGGTGTCCGCCGGTTCCGCCTATGCGGCCTGCGGCCATGACAGCGCCGCGATCAAGCAGACCATTGCAAGTGCCCCTGCAGTACCGGCGACCGACGAGGAAGCCGCAAGCACATTCGACCCTGAAACAGTCAAGAAGCCCGTTGAAGCGACAGCTGAAACGGTGGCTCAATAGCCTCCAGCCAGCGCAGACCTCCAGTCGCGTAGAAGCCGGTGTCCCTTTGTGGCCACCGGCTTTTATATTCGCGAAGTCGCGCTCAGATGTGCAGGGGCTTGCCGAAGGTCGCGAGCGCAGCCTCGCGCACCGCTTCCGACAGCGTCGGGTGGGCGTGGCAGGTCCGGCCGAGATCTTCCGATGATCCGCCGAATTCCATCAGCACCGCCGCCTCGTGTATGAGATCGCCTGCGCCGCGCCCGACGATATGGACGCCAAGGACCGTGTCGGTAGCCTTGTCGGCAAGGAACTTGACGAAACCATCCGTGGAATTCATCGCGCGCGCCCTGCCATTGGCCGAGAACGGGAACTTGCCCGCGACGTATTCGATTCCCGCCGCCTTCAGTTCTTCCTCGGTCTTGCCGATCGAGGCGACTTCAGGCTCGGTGTAGACGACGCTCGGGATCACGTTGTAGTTCACGTGACCGGCCTGCCCGGCAATGGTTTCGGCAACGGCAACGCCCTCGTCTTCCGCCTTGTGCGCGAGCATCGGCCCTGCAACGACATCGCCGATGGCATAGATGCCCGGGACATTCGTGCGCCAATGCGCATCGATCTTCACCCGCCCGCGGTCGAGTTCGACACCCGCGGCTTCAAGGCCCAGCCCTTCGGTATAAGGCCGACGTCCCGTCGCGATCAGCACGATGTCGGCGGCAAGCGTTTCGGCGTCACCGCCCTTCACCGGCTCGAACGTGACCTTGGCGCCCTTTGCCGCCTTCTCGACGCCCGTCACCTTGGAGGACAGGCGAATGTCCATGCCCTGCTTGGCGATGATGCGCTGGAACTGCTTCGAAACTTCGCCATCCATGCCGCCAAGCAGCTTGTCGAGATATTCGACGACCGTGACCTTCGCGCCGAGGCGGTGCCAGACCGAACCGAGCTCGAGGCCAATGACGCCGCCACCGACCACGATCATGCTCGCCGGGACTTTCTCGAGCGCCAGCGCCCCGGTGGACGAGACGATGATTTTCTCGTCGATGTCCACTGCAACGCCCGGTATGCCGGCGACATCGGACCCGGTGGCGATCACGATGTTGCGGGCCTCCAGCACGGTCTCGCCGCCCTTGGCGTCCACGACCTTGACCTTGCCCGGCGCGGCAATCGATCCCGTGCCGTGGTGAACGTCGATCTTGTTCTTCTTCATCAGGAAGGCGACGCCGTCGACATTGGACTTCACCGTCGCGTCCTTGTGCGCCATCATCGCCTTGAGATCGAGCTCGACCTTGCCGACCTTCACGCCCAGCGCAGCGAAACCGTGTCCGGCCTGCTCGAACATTTCGGAGGCATGAAGCAGGGCCTTGGAGGGAATGCAGCCGATGTTAAGGCAGGTCCCGCCAAGCGTCGGCATTTTCTCGACGATCGCGGTCTTGAGGCCGAGCTGCGCCGACTTGATGGCGCAAACATAACCACCCGGTCCCGATCCGATCACGACGACATCATAACTCATTGCTTATCCCCTGGTCGGTGGCGCATTCGGTCGAACGCCGCGGCACGGGCCGCGGCGCTCCTTTTAGATGGGGGCCGTTACGCCCCGTTCAAAATGCCAGCTTCAGCATTTCCCACAGGATAAGGGCAAGGCCGAGGGTGGAGATGGTCCAGATGATGGTGCGCAGATACGGAATGCCGGCGATGTAGGCCGGGAAATAAAGCACCCGCCCCCAGAAATAGATCTGTGCGCCGAGCGCGGTGTTTGCGTTGGCGTTGCCCGTGTACAGCACCACCAGCACCAGCGCGGCGAAGGGTCCGAGCGTCTCCAGCAGGTTGAAGTAGGAACGCTCGATGCGCCCCGCCGTACCGGTCGGATTCAGCCAGGTGTCGCGCGGGCTGACCGCGTATCTCAACCCGTGCTGCATGATCTCGGCGACGACTTGCGCAATCAGTTGCACGAAGAACAACGCCACCGTGAACAACAGCATCTTCAGTTCGACAGACATGGAAATGCCTCCCCTTTTGGGCCCAAATCGCGCCGACTATAGCCGATTACAGATCAAGTACCAGACGCTCGGGATCCTCAAGGCTCTCCTTCACGCGCACCAGGAACGTGACCGCTTCCTTGCCGTCGACGATGCGGTGGTCATAGGAAAGCGCCAGGTACATCATCGGGCGGATGACCACCTGCCCGCCGACCGCCATCGGCCTGTCCTGGATCTTGTGCATGCCCAGAATACCCGATTGCGGCGCGTTGAGGATCGGCGTCGACATCAGCGAGCCGTAGACGCCGCCATTGGAGATGGTGAAGGTGCCGCCCTGCATGTCGGCCAGGTCAAGTTGCCCGTCGCGGGCGCGCTTGCCCAGCCGGCCGATTTCCTTCTCGATTTCTGCGATCGACATCTGGTCGGCATCGCGCACGACCGGAACGACGAGGCCCTTGTCCGTGCCGACAGCGACGCCGACATGGCAGTAGTTCTTGTAGACGATGTCGGTGCCGTCGATCTCGGCATTGACCGCCGGGACTTCCTTCAGCGCATGGCACACGGCCTTGGTGAAGAAGCCCATGAAGCCGAGCTTCACGCCGTGCTTCTTCTCGAAAAGGTCCTTGTAGCGGTTGCGCAGGTCCATGACCGCGGTCATGTCCACCTCGTTGAAGGTGGTCAGCATCGCGGCAGCGTTCTGCGCGTCCTTGAGCCGGCGAGCGATCGTCTGGCGCAGGCGCGTCATCTTCACCCGTTCCTCGCGTGCGGAGTCGGCCTCGCCCGAAGGCGCGCGCGGCGCCTGGACCGGTGCGGGCGCCGGGGCCTGCCCGCGGGCCAGTGGATGCGGCAATGACGTCGGACTTCAGCACCTGTCCGCGCTTGCCGCTGCCGGCCACTTCCTCGACCGCCATGTTCTTCTCGGCAAGCAGCTTGGCGGCCGATGGCGCGGGCGGCATGGACCGCGGCTCGACGGCGCCGGCATCGCCTGCGATCTTTTCCGTCTTCTCGGCTGCTTCCTGCATGGAAGCCGCGCCGGCCTTGCCCGAAGCCTGCGCCACGGCGTCAGGCTTTGCCGCGCCGCTGCCGCCGGCGTTGAAGGATGCAAGCAGTCCGCCGACCGCGATGGTGTCGCCCTCATTGGCGACGATCTCGGCAAGCACGCCGTCGGAGGGGGCGGGAACCTCCACCGACACCTTGTCGGTTTCCAGTTCGACCAGCGGTTCGTCGGCCTTCACGGCCTCGCCCGGCTTCTTGAGCCAGCGGCCCACCGTTGCCTCTGAAACCGATTCACCCAGCGTGGGAACGCGAATTTCGGTAGCCATTGATCCTGTCTCTTTCCTTTGTTTCAGGATTGCCGGGCGTCAGCCGCCCAGCGAATCCTCGAGGAATGCCTGCAATTGTTCGAGGTGCCGCGACATGAGGCCGGTGGCGGGCGAAGCCGCCGCCGGACGGCCGGCATATCGCGGCCGCCGGTGCTTGGCGCCGATATGGTCGAACACCCATTCGAGATAGGGTTCGATGAACGACCAGGCGCCCATGTTCTTTGGCTCTTCCTGGCACCACACCCATTCGGCGTGCTTGAACCGCGAAAGTTCGGTGATCAGCGCCTTGGCGGGGAACGGGTAGAGCTGCTCCACGCGCAACAGGTAGATGTCGTTGATCCCGCGCTTTTCGCGTTCCTCGTAAAGATCGAAGTACACCTTGCCGGAGCACAGCACCACGCGGCGAATCTTCGAATCCTTGACGAGCTTGACCGGCTGGTCCTTCAGGTACTCCGCATCATCCCACAGCAGGCGGTGGAAGGCGGAAGTGCCGGACATTTCCGCCAGCGTCGAGACGGCCCGCTTGTGGCGAAGCAGCGATTTCGGCGTCATCAGGATCAGCGGCTTGCGGAAGTCGCGCTTCATCTGCCGGCGCAGGATATGGAAATAGTTTGCCGGCGTCGTGACATTGGCGACCTGCATGTTGTCTTCGGCGCAAAGCTGGAGGAAGCGCTCGAGCCTTGCCGAGGAATGCTCCGGCCCCTGCCCCTCATAGCCGTGCGGCAGCAGGCAGACGAGGCCCGACATGCGCAGCCACTTGCGCTCGCCCGACGAAATGAACTGGTCGAACACGACCTGCGCGCCGTTGGCGAAATCGCCGAACTGCGCCTCCCACAGGGTCAGCGCGTTCGGACGGGCCAGCGAATAGCCATACTCGAATCCGAGCACGGCCTCTTCCGAAAGCATCGAGTTGATGACCTCGAAGCGGGCCTGGTCGGGGGAAAGGTTGGCAAGCGGGATGTAGCGCTCTTCCGTGTCCTGGTCGTACAGCACGGAATGGCGCTGCGAGAACGTGCCGCGTTCGCAATCCTGCCCGGACAGCCGGATCTTGTGGCCGTCGAGGCACAGCGAGCCGAAGGCCAGCGCCTCCGCCATTGCCCAGTCGATGCCGTCGCCGGTCTCGATCATCTTTGCCCGGTTTTCCATGAAGCGCTGGATGGTCTTGTGCGCGTTGAACCCGGCCGGGATCTCGGACAGCTTCCTGCCGATCTCCTTGAGCTGCTTGACCGGCACGGCGGTCTTGCCGCGCCGTTGCTCGTCGGCACTGTCGGCGGTGCGCAGCCCCGACCACTCGCCGTCCAGCCAGTCGGCCTTGTTCGGCTTGTAGTTCTGGCCCGTCTCGTATTCGGCCTCCAGCCTGGCGCGCGAAGTCGGCTTTCATCTTCTCGACATCGGCTTCCGTGATGAGGCCTTCGCCGATCAGCTTCTTCGCGTAGATCTGCGTCGTCGTCGGATGCGCGCGAATGGTCCGGTACATGATCGGCTGCGTGAACGCCGGCTCGTCGCCCTCGTTGTGGCCGAAGCGGCGGTAGCAGAACATGTCGATGACCACCGGCTTGTGGAACTTCATCCGGTATTCGATCGCGATCTTGGTCGCGAAGACCACCGCTTCCGGATCATCGCCATTGCACGTGGAAGATCGGCGCCTCGATCATCTTGGCGACGTCGGACGGATAGGGCGAGGAGCGCGAGAAGCGCGGATTGGTGGTGAAGCCGATCTGGTTGTTGATGATGAAATGCACCGTGCCGCCGACGCGGTGGCCGCGCAGGCCCGACAGGCCGAGGATTTCCGCCACCACGCCCTGCCCGGCAAAGGCGGCGTCGCCATGCAGCAGCAGCGGCATCACCTTGACGCGCTCGCGCAGCGGGATGATGTCGCCTTCCCACACGGTGGCGCTCTGGTCCTGCTTGGCGCGCGCCTTGCCCATCACCACCGGATTGACGATCTCGAGATGCGACGGGTTGGCGGTCAGCGACAGGTGAACCTTGTTGCCGTCGAACTCGCGGTCCGAGGAAGCGCCGAGATGGTACTTCACGTCGCCGGAGCCCTCGACATCGTCGGGCGCGTAGGAGCCGCCCTTGAACTCGTGGAACACGGCGCGGTGCGGCTTGCCCATCACCTGGGTCAGCACGTTGAGGCGGCCGCGATGGGCCATGCCGAGCACGATTTCCTTCAGGCCCAGATTGCCGCCGCGCTTGATGATCTGCTCGAGCGCCGGGATCAGCGCCTCGCCGCCATCCAGGCCGAAGCGCTTGGTGCCCTTGTACTTGACGTCGATGAACTGCTCGAAGCCTTCCGCCTCGATCAGCTTCGGCAGGATCGCCTTCTTGCCCATGTCGGTGAAGTCGATGCCCTTGTCCGGACCCTCGATGCGCTCCTGGATCCAGGCCTTCTCCTCGGGATTGGAGATGTGCATGAACTCGACGCCGAGCGTCGAGCAATAGGTGCGCTTGAGGATGTCCAGCATCTCGTTGATGGTGGCGTATTCGAGGCCCAGCACGTGGTCGATGAAGATCTTGCGGTCGTAGTCGGCCGGCGTGAAGCCATAGGACTCGCGGCGACAGCTCGTTGTAGTCTTCCTTGAGCTCGGCAATGTCCGAGCGGATCGAGATTGGCATGCAGATGGCCGCGCATGCGGTAGGCGCGGATCATCATGATGGCGCGCACCGAATCGCGCGCCGCCTGGTGGCATCGCCTCCGCTGTCAGCGCGGCTTGCCGGCGGCGACCGCCTTTTCCTTGCAGCTTGCTCGGCGACGTGCTTTTCGACCGTGCCCCAATTGCCGTCGAGGGCGGAGACCAGTTCGCCATTGGCGCTGACCGGCCAGCCGGCTTGCGCTGCCAGGAAGCGCCGCGCGGCGTTCTTGTCCACGTCCTCCTGGCGTCGTCCTTCAGCTCGTCGAAGAATTCGCGCCAGTCCTCGCCGACCGAATTGCGGGTCGTCCTTGTAGCGCGCATGCAGCTCTTCGATATAGTCGGCATTGCCGCCATACAGGAACGACGTGCGTTCGAATTCGTCGTTGGCCTGCGTCTTGCCGCGCCATGGCATGCAGCGGGCGCCAAGCCCGCCCTCCCTGGTTGCGGGCCGCGAAATGCGGCTTCAAGCATTTCCCCTGCTCGGCGAGCCGAGCGTCACGCGCATCCGCGACGCGGTTGACCCGCGCTCGCCGGTTCAACCCTTCAGCACTTCCACCAGCGTCTTGCCGAGACGCGCCGGCGATGGCGACACGCTGATGCCTGCCGCCTCCATCGCCGCGATCTTGTCTTCCGCGCCGCCCTTGCCGCCGGAAATCACGGCGCCGGCATGGCCCATGGTGCGGCCGGGAGGCGCGGTGCGGCCGGCGATGAAGCCCGCCATCGGCTTGCTGCGGCCGCGCTTGGCCTCGTCCTTGAGGAACTGCGCCGCATCTTCTTCCGCCGAGCCGCCGATCTCGCCGATCATGATGATCGACTTGGTCTCGGGGTCGGCGAGGAACATCTCGAGCATGTCGATGAACTCGGTGCCCTTGACCGGATCGCCGCCGATGCCGACGGCCGTCGTCTGGCCGAGGCCTTCATTGGTGGTCTGGAACACCGCCTCATAGGTCAGCGTGCCGGAACGCGAAACAATGCCGACCGAGCCCTTGCGGAAGATGTAGCCCGGCATGATGCCGATCTTGCATTCGTCCGGCGTCAGCACGCCGGGGCAGTTCGGGCCGATCAGCCGCGACTTCGACTTGTCGAGCCTTGCCTTGACCTTGACCATGTCGAGCACCGGAATGCCTTCGGTGATGCAGACGATCAGCGGGATTTCCGCGTCGATCGCCTCGATGATGGCGTCTGCGGCGCCCGCCGGCGGCACGTAGATCACCGACGCGTTGGCGCCGGTCGTTTCGCTTGCCCTCGGCAACCGAGGCGAAGATCGGCAGCGTCTCGCCGCGTCGTGCGCCGGTCCAGGTCTCGCCGCCCTTCTTGGGGTGGATGCCGCCGACCATTTTCGTGCCGTGATAGGCCAGCGCCTGCTCGGTGTGGAACGTGCCGGTCTTGCCGGTCAGGCCCTGGACGAGAACCTTGGTGTCTTTGTTGATCGAGAATGGACATGCGGTTTCCTGTCTCAACGAAATTTCGAATTCACCCCTGCGGGCAGGCATCAGCCCTTGACGGCCTTGACGATCTTCTGCGCGGCGTCGTCGAGATCGTCGGCCGAGATGACGTTGAGGCCGCTCTCGTTGATGATCTTCTTGCCGAGCTCGACGTTGGTGCCTTCGAGGCGCACGACCAGCGGCACCTTCAGGCCGACTTCCTTCACCGCCGCGATCACGCCTTCGGCGATGACGTCGCAGTGCATGATGCCGCCGAAGATGTTGACCAGGATGCCCTTCACGTTCGGATCGGCGGTGATGATCTTGAACGCCGCCGTCACCTTTTCCTTGGTCGCGCCGCCGCCGACATCGAGGAAGTTCGCCGGCTCCGCGCCGTAGAGCTTGATGATGTCCATCGTCGCCATGGCGAGGCCCGCGCCATTGACCATGCAGCCGATGTTGCCGTCGAGCGCGACATAGGCGAGGTCGTACTTGGAGGCCTCGATTTCCTTGTCGTCCTCTTCGGTCGATGTCGCGCAGCGCCATCATGTCGTCGTGGCGGAACAGCGCGTTGTTGTCGAACGACACCTTGGCGTCGAGCACGCGCAGGCGGCCGTCCTTCATGACGATCAGCGGGTTGACTTCGAGCAGGCTCATGTCCTTCTCGACGAAGGCCTTGTAGAGGATCGGGAAGAGCTTGCTCGCCGTCCTTCGCCGCCTCGCCGTCGAGCTTCAGCGCCTCGTTGAGCTTGGCGACGTCCGCTGCGGTGACGCCCGTGTCCGGATCGATCGCCGACCGTGATGATCTTTTCCGGCGTGTCGTGGGCCACGGCTTCGATGTCCATGCCGCCTTCGGTGGAGACGACGAAGGCGACGCGCCCGGTCGCGCGGTCGACCAGCATCGAGAGGTAGAGTTCGCGGGCGATGTCGGCGCCGTCCTCGATATAGAGGCGGTTGACCTGCTTGCCGGCCGGGCCGGTCTGCTTGGTGACCAGCGTGTTGCCGAGCATCTCGTTGGCATGGGCGACGACCTCGTCCGACCGAGAAGGCGAGCCGCACGCCGCCCTTGGCGTCGGCGCGGCAGTTCCTTGAACTTGCCCTTGCCGCGGCCGCCGGCGTGGATCTGGCTCTTCACCACGTAGAGCGGGCCCGGGCAGCTGCCTTCGACCGCCGCGTCGGCTTCGGCCGGCGGACATGATCGGCACGCCCTCGGCGACCGGCGCGCCGATAGCCCTTCAGCAGCTGCCTTGGCCTGGTATTCGTGGATGTTCATGTCCGCTCCGTTGATGCTGCTTGCGGGATCAGCTGAGGTCACGCCAAGGCGGGGCGATGGCTTGACGCAGGCCTCGCACAGGCTCGGCCACCGAATGCCACCGACTTCGTCGAACATCTTCTGTTCGGCCTTGTTGAGGTCGATCTCGATGATGCGCTCGACGCCACCGGCGCCGATCACCACCGGCACGCCGACATACATGTCCTTGACGCCGTACTCGCCGTTGAGATAGGCCGCGCAGGGCAGGACGCGCTTCTTGTCCTTGAGATAGCTCTCGGCCATCGCGATCGCCGAAGAGGCCGGGCGCGTAATAGGCCGAGCCGGTCTTCAGCAGGCCGACGATCTCGCCGCCGCCCTTGCGGGTGCGCTCGACGATCGCGTCGAGCTTCTCCTTGGTGGTCCAGCCCATCTTGACGAGGTCGGGCAGCGGAATGCCGGCGACGGTCGAGTAGCGCATCATCGGCACCATGTGTCGCCGTGGCCGCCGAGCATCGAAGGCGCGTGACGTCCTCGACCGACACCTTGAACTCGTCGGCGAGGAAGTAGCGGAAGCGGGCCGAGTTCGAGCACGCCGGCCATGCCGACGACCTTGTTGTTCGGCAGGCCGGAGAACTTCTGCAGCGCCCAGACCATCGCGTCGAGCGGGTTGGTGATGCAGATGACGAAGGCGTTGGGCGCATATTTCTTGATGCCGGCGCCGACCTGCTCCATGACCTTGAGGTTGATGCCGAGAAGGTCGTCGCGGCTCATGCCGGGCTTGCGCGGCACGCCGGCGGTGACGATGCACACGTCGGCGCCCTCGATCGCCGCGTAGCTCGTTGGCGCCGGTAAAGCTGCGCGTCGAAGCCGTCGACCGGCGAGGACTGCGCGATGTCGAGCGCCTTGCCCTGCGGAATGCCTTCGGCGATGTCGAACAGGACGACGTCGCCGAGTTCCTTGAGGCCGGCGAGGTGGGCGAGCGTGCCGCCGATCATGCCGGAGCCGATGAGTGCGATCTTGTTGCGAGCCATGCGTAAGATCCTTTGACGTGAACTGTCCACTTCCGGAACCGCGCGCCCCGGCGTAATGCGGCTGTACAGAAAAATGATGGTCATTTCAAGCAGGCGTTGAAAGTAACGGAAATTCAAACGGTTAAACTTTTGCCCATTTACGTAAACGTCAATCTAGTCGAGGATAATCGTTCCCGTTGCGTCCGGTGGCAACGCTACGTTACTTCTTCTTTGCGACAAGCTGTTGAAGCGGTTGAGATATTCCACGGACTGCATCTCGATGAGGCGCGACGCGGTGCGCTGGAATTCGAACGATTCGGCGCCCGGAAGTCCCCTGGTACAGCCCGTGCGGGTTGGCCTGGGCCGTCAGGACCGTTCTCGTATTATGGTCGTATAGCGTGTCGATCAGCGTGATGAAGCGCTTGGCCTCGTTGCGCATCGTGCTGCCCATCATCGGCACGCCTTCGATGAAGACGGTGTCGAATTCCGCGACGATGGCAAGATAGTCGCTTGCGCCGCGCGCTTCGCGGCAAAGCTGGTCGAAGGTGAACCAGGCGCAAGTCCCGGCCGCCTGCCTGGGAGAAAAGCTGCGGCCCTTGACGGTCAGGACCGCCTGCCGCGGCGCCTCGCCTTCGGTCAGCCGGCCCCAAAGCCGCTGCATCGTTGCATCGGCCTTTTCGCCGAGCGGCGACAGATAGGCTTCGCCGCGCCCGATCTTCTCGAGCCGGAAGTCGGCGCGCGCGTCGAGCTCGAACACGTCGCAATGCGCTTTCAGCATGTCGATGAAGGGCAGGAACAACTGCCGGTTCAGCCCGTCGCGGTAAAGGTCGTCCGGTGCCACGTTCGATGTCGCCACGATCACCGTACCGTGCTGGAAAAGCACGGCGAAAAGCCGCCCGATGATCATCGCATCGGCTATGTCGGTGATCGAGAATTCGTCGAAGCAAAGCAGCCTTGCCTCATGGGCCATGGCCCGGCCGACGGGCTTGATCGGATCGGTTTCCCGTGTCCGCCCTTCGGCGTAATCCTTCCGCTGCCGGGCAATGCGGTCATGCGCATCCGCCATGAACTGGTGGAAATGCGCCCGCCGCTTCGGCCCGGGCGCAAGCGCGAAGAAGATATCCATGAGCATGGACTTGCCACGGCCCACGGCGCCGTGAATGTAGATTCCTTGCGGACTTTCCCGCGACCCGGCGCTTGTTCAGGAGCCAGCCCAGCGCGCTTGATTTTTGCAATGCCGGCCGCGCCTCGAGTTCGGCAAGCAACCTGTCGAGCCGTTCGACCAGCTTGCGCTGTTCGGGATCGCTCTCGATCGTCCCGCCTTCCACCAGTCGCGCATAAACCGTGCCGACGCGCGCGGGACCGTCCTTGTCATGCGGAAATTCGTATTGCAAAGCGGTCATGCCCTGCCGGCCGTGATGGGCCGCCGGCAATCCGGATCAGCGGGAGAATCGCACCGGTGCGCCGCCAGCGGTCGTACCGTCGTAGCTTTCCGGCCCTGTGGACGCAAGGCTTGCGACCTGGTTGCCGCTTGCATCGACCAGAACGACGCGGTTGTCCCGCACGTCCCAAGCCGATACCGCCGCGATTTCCGGCGCGTTGCAACGGCGCGTGGCTGCACGATATCCGCCGGACCACTTGGTGAAGGCGAGAATGATGCGGCACTCGGGATTGTCGGTCGCGACCGTCCAGGTGCCTGCCATCGCCTCGCGCGTAACCGGCGCGGCGGCAACGGGCGGCGCGGCAGGCGCGGCGGTCCCGGGCACCGGGGTTTCCGTGGCGGATGCCGGCGGAACCGGCTCCAGCGAGGCCATCTGCTGGTCGGGCGTGATCTGTGTGGGCGGCGCGGCATCCAGCGGCGTTGCTTCCACCACCCCGACCGGCGCCGGCGGCAGCGATTGCGCCGACCCGCGCGTGTCGAGGCTCGATACCGAGCGCTGGCAGCCACCCAGGACGGCCAGCGCCAACACCCCGACAGCCACGATTGCGACCGGCCGGAAATTCTTCATGCCACGCCCTCCAGATACACAGGTCGCGTCCGCCGTACCCGCACTATGTGCCCACATTTGGGCATGACTTTCCATCGTAATGGTTAACGGGGGATAAAACCTGCTTACCTAAAGGCAGCTTCAACTCGCCTTTGCAAGCGGCATGGCGAGTTTCCCCGATATCACCAGCGTCGAAATCCGCGCCACGATCGCATCGAGCGCCATCTGGTAGGCAGGCCGCTGGTCGGCTTCCCTTGACGGGTCGGGTATTTTCCACGATTCGCGCGCCGCCGGGTAGTTTTGCACGTCGGGCGGCAGGTCCTCGTCCAGGAACACGCACAGATCGATTTCCGGCGCGCCTTCCTGCAGGAAGATGGCAACCGGCTTGGAAGAAAGCGTATCGGTTTCGAAGCCGTTGGCGGCTAGCGTGCGTATCGCATGCGCATCGATGCTGTTCTGCGTCTGCCAGCCGGCAGAAAAAGCCCGCCAGCCCGGAATTCCGGCTGCGTTGAAGCAGGTTTCAGCCATTACGCTGCGCGCCGCGTTGCGACGGCCCACGAACAGTACCGACTTGATTTTCATTGGGTTTTCCTCATGCACTTGCAAACGGGCGCCAACAGCGCCGTCAGATGGAGTGATTCGCCCAGCCCGTGTAGTCTGCGTGGTTGACAATCGAATGAAGCCGCCAATGTTCCCGCACGAAGCAGGTTTTGAGCACACCCAGGTTTCACAAGTTCAGTTAAACTGCCAATTTCGACTTGTTTCAGACATTAGCCTGATTCGGCTCCCGGCACACGCACGCAACAGCCAGCCGTTTTGGTTGGCTCTGCTTCTTGCATGCCGGCGTCCCGGCCCCATAATTGAACCGGCAGCACGCAACACCGGCAGCGATGGCGAGGAGAATCCGATGAAAAGGCATGCGACAGCGATCTGGCAAGGCAATCTGCAGGAGGGCAAGGGCACGCTCGACATGCAGTCGGGCGCGTTCAAGGGCCAGTCCTACTCCTTCAAGTCCCGTTTCCAGGACGAGGAAGGCAAGAGCGGCACCAATCCCGAGGAACTCATTGCGGCTGCACATGCCGGCTGCTTCGCCATGCAGCTTTCGCATTTTCTTGCCGAGAACGGCACGCCGGCGACCAGGCTGGAGGCGACGGCAAACGTGGAATTGGTGCCCGGCAAGGGCATTACCGGTTCTGCCTTGTCGCTGAAGGCCGACGTTCCTGGAATTACCAAGTCGAAGTTCCAGGAACTGGCTCAAAAGGCAAAGGCGGAGTGCCCCGTCTCGCGCGCGCTCGGCGCCATCGAGGTCAGCATGAGCGCCGAACTGCTCTGACGTCTATTGCGCGGCGGCGCTGGCGGTCTTCGGCGCGAGGGCGTCGAAGGCCGACAAGGCTTCCGCCCCGTAGATCATCGACGGACCGCCGCCCATGTAGATCGCAACGCCGATCGCCTCGACGATTTCCTCGCGGGTCGCGCCATACTTCGCGGCGGCCTTCGCGTGAAAGGCGAGGCAGCCGTCGCAGCGCGCTGTGATGCCGATCGCCAGCGCGATCAGTTCCTTTGTCTTGGAATCGAGCGCGCCTGGCGCAATTGCCTCGCGGGCCAGTCCGCCGAATTCCTTGGCGACCGCCGGCAATGCCTTGCGCAGCGTACCCATGCGCGCATTGGTCTGGTCGGTGAATTCATTCCAGTCGGTCGCTGCCACGGCGTTGTCCTTTCGTCGAAACGGTTCGGGAATGGAATATGGCAGGCCGGGCGCGCGCGCGTTGACCTTTGTCAAACTGCGGGTACTGCGGTTTGGCAAGATGTACACCCCTCCCCACAAGGAGGAGGCGCAAGAGGCGAGGGGCGCGAAGCGCGACCGGGACAATGAAGGCGAACGCCGGCCCCTACATCCGCCGCTCGACCATCTTCTTCTTGATGTCGGCGCAAGAGGCGAGGAGCGCGAAGCGCGACCGGGACAATGAAGGCGAACGCCAGCCCTAATCCGCCGCTCGACCATCTTCTTCTTGATGTCGGCGCAGAGGCGAGGAGCGCGAAGCGCGACCGGGACAATGAAGGCGAACGCCGGCCCCTACATCCGCCGCTCGACCATCATCTTCTTGATGCTCGGCGATCGCCTTGGCCGGGTTGAGGCCCTTGGGGCAGGACTGCGCGCAGTTCATGATCGTGTGGCAGCGGTAGAGCCGGAACGGATCTTCCAGATTGTCGAGCCGCTCGCCGGTCGCCTCGTCGCGCGAATCGATCGATCCAGCGATAGGCCTGCAGCAGCGCCGCCGGACCAAGATAGCGATCGCCATTCCACCAATAGCTCGGGCAGGAAGTGGAGCAGCAGGCGCACAGGATGCACTCGTAGAGCCCGTCGAGCTTCTCGCGATCCTCGTGGCTCTGCTGCCATTCCTTCGCCGGCTCGGGCGAAACGGTCTTCAGCCAGGGCTCGATCGAGGCGGTGCTGGGCGTAGAAATTGGTGAGGTCCGGCACGAGATCCTTGACCACCGGCATGTGCGGCAGCGGATAGATGCTTGATCACGCCGTCAATCTCGTCCATGCCCTTGGTGCAGGCCAGCGTGTTCGTGCCGTCGATATTCATCGCGCAGGAGCCGCAAATGCCCTCGCGGCACGAGCGGCGCAACGTCAGCGTCGGATCGATCTTGTTCTTGATCCACAACAGCGCGTCGAGCACCATCGGCCCGCAATCGTCGGTGTCGACGAAATAGGTGTCCATCGCCGGATTGGCGTCATCGTCCGGGTTCCAGCGGTAGATGCGGAATTCGCGCAGATTGGTTGGCGCCTTCCGGCTTCGGCCAGGTCTTGCCGGCCTGGACCTGCGAGTTGCTTGGGGAGCGTGAGTTCAACCATGTCTGGCGTCCTCTCAATACACCCGCGCCTTGGGCGCGATCTTGTCCAAGGTCGATGCCTTCGGCAATGAGCTCGGTGTGCACCGGACGGTAGGCGAGCGTCACCTTGCCGCTCCGCATCCATCCAGGCCAGCGTGTGCTTGCGCCAGTTCGCGTCGTCGCGGCTGGAGAAATCCTCGCGGGCATGCGCGCCGCGGCTTTCCTTGCGCGCCTCGGCGCCGTAAACCGTGGTGATGGCGTTGGCCATCAGGTTCTCCAGTTCCAGCGTCTCGACGAGATCGGAATTCCAGATCATCGAGCGGTCGAGCACCTTGATGTCGGCAAGGCCGTTCCAGATTTCGCCGCATGCGCTCGCAGCCCGACTGCAGCGTCTCCTGCGGTGCGGAACACCGCTGCATCTTCCTGCATGGCGCGCTGCATCCGGTCGCGCAGCTCCGCCGTCGGCGTGCGCGCCATTGGCGTTGCGCAGCCGGTCGAAGCGGTCGATGATCTTGTCGATGGCGCCTCGTTGGATGGCGGAATCGGCGCTGTCGCGGTCGATCACCTGTCCGGCCCGGATGGCGGCGGCGCGGCCGAACACCACGAGATCGATCAGCGAGTTGGAGCCGAGGCGGTTGGCGCCATGCACCGAGGCGCAGCCGGCTTCGCCCACAGCCATCAGGCCGGGCGCGATCGTCGTCCGGATTGCCGTGGTCGGGTTCAGCACCTCGCCCCAGTAATTGGTCGGCATGCCGCCCATGTTGTAATGCACGGTCGGCAGCACCGGGATCGGCTCGCGCGTCACGTCGACGCCGGCGAAGATCTTGGCGCTTTCCGAAATGCCCGGCAGGCGCTCGTGCAGCACCGCCGGGTCGAGATGGTCGAGATGCAGGAAGATGTGGTCCTTGTTCTTGCCGACGCCGCGGCCTTCGCGGATTTCCATGGTCATGCAGCGCGAGACGACATCGCGCGAGGCAAGGTCCTTGGCGTTGGGCGCATAGCGCTCCATGAAGCGCTCGCCTTCGGAGTTGACGAGATAGCCGCCCTCGCCGCGCGCGCCTTCGGTGATCAGGCAGCCCGCGCCGTAGATGCCGGTCGGGTGGAACTGCACGAACTCCATGTCCTGCAGCGGCAGGCCGGCGCGCGCCACCATGCCGCCGCCGTCGCCCGTGCAGGTATGGGCGCGATGTCGCCGAGAAATAGGCGCGGCCATAGCCGCCGGTCGCCAGCACCACCATCTTGGCGGAGAAGCGGTGGATGGTGCCGTCGTCGAGGTTCCAGGCGATGACGCCGGTGCAGGCGCCATCCTCGCCCATGATCAGGTCGAGCGCGAAATACTCGATGAAGAACTCGGCATTGTGCCGCAGCGACTGGCCGTAGAGCGTGTGCAGGATGGCGTGGCCGGTGCGGTCGGCGGCAGCGCAGGTGCGCTGCACCGGCGGGCCCTCGCCATAGTTCTGCATGTGGCCGCCGAACGGGCGCTGGTAGATCTTGCCCTCCTCGGTGCGCGAGAACGGCACGCCGTAATGCTCCAGCTCGTAGACCGCCGCCGGCGCTTCCATGCACAGATACTGCATGGCGTCGACGTCGCCGAGCCAGTCCGAACCCTTGACGGTGTCGAACAGGTGCCACTGCCAGCTGTCGGGCGTCATGTTCGTGAGCGAGGCGGCAATGCCGCCCTGCGCCGCCACCGTGTGGATGCGGGTCGGGAACACCTTGGTGATGCAGGCGGTCTTCAGCCCCTGCTCGGCCATGCCGAGCGTGGCGCGCAGGCCGGCGCCGCCGGCGCCGACCACGACGACATCATAGGAGTGATCGACAATCTGGTAGGCGCGGCCATTGGCCATGGTGTTCACGCTCCGAATGCAAGCTTCAGGATGGCGAAGACGCTGATCAGGCCGACCGCCAGCGGAAAGAAGATGTTGAGCATCAGCAGCCCGACCTTCAGCCATTCGTGATGGATATAGTCCTCGATGATCACCTGCATGCCGAGCCGCATGTGATAAAGCACCGAAAGCAGCGCCAGCAGCAGCACGACGGCCACCAGCGGCGATGGAAAGCGTGGCGATCACCTCGCGCATGCGGCTTGCCGGTCAGCGTCGACGATCAGCCCGATGAGGAACAGGATCAGCGGAATGTTGGACACGGCAGTCAGGCGCTGCCGCCAGAAATGCTCGGTGCCGTCATGGGCCGAGCCGAGCCCGTGCACCTTGCGAAAAGGTGTCCGCAGTCGCCATGCGGCCTCCTAGCGCAATGCGATGCCGACGATCCAGACGAGCAAGCGTCAGCGCCAGCGAGCCGATGATGGTTGCCTAGGCGAGGCGGGTGGAAATGTGCTTCTCCATCCACACGCCCGTGTCCCAGATCAGGTGGCGGATACCGCCCAGCATGTGGTGGATCAGCGCCCAGGAAAAGCCGAGACAGCAGAAGCATTCCGAACCAGGAGCCGAAGAAGCCGTTGACCCAGTCGAAATAGGCGGGGCCAGACGCTGCCGCCATCAGCCACCAGGCCAGCAGCAGCGTGCCGAAATACAGACCCATGCCGGTGATGCGGTGGAAGATCGACATCACCATGGTCGGAATCGGCTTGTGGATGGTCAGATGCGGCGAGAGCGGCCGCTTTGCCCTGATGCTGTCATTGGCCATTCCAAACCATCTCCACGCCTGCGGAAGAACCCCGGCGGCAAAAACGAACATGCCGAAAATCAAGGACTTGGCCGAGCGGCCATAGCCGTTCGCATGTGCGAACGCGCTTGTTCTAGTGCTTGCCGGGGGGAAGGTCAAAACCAACAAACGTCGTATGGCGCAAAAATCGATTAGATTTCGCCACAATGCCAAAACGCCGCAAGCCGGCTGGCCTGTTGCAACAGTCAATCCGCGTTTCGAACTCGACTGTTGTAGCGCCGCCTACCGGTCGAAGCGCAGCACGTAGGAGTGCCAGTCGGCGGGTACCGCGACCGATTCGAACACCTTGCGGCCGGTCTCGGGAAACCTCGGCGCATTGAGCATCAGTTTCGACCAGCCCCGCGCCGGCGCCTGGTCGGCCAGCACGTCGACCAGCGCCTTGGCGATGCCCTTGCCGCGGTGGTCGTGATGGACATAGATGTGGTCGGCCTGGCCGCATCTCAGCCCGCTCACGGGCTCGGGCAGGTCATAGAACATGACGAAGCCGACCAGCACGCCATCGATGAAGGCGCCGAGGAATTCGGCCGAGCGGTCCTGAAGCAATTGCTCGGCGTAATACTGGTCCGGCTGGCGTGGCGCCCCGCGCTTGAGCGCCTGGGCATAGGCTGCGATCAGCGGCGCCAGCGCCAGCGAATGCGAGAGGCGAAGCTGTTCTATCTCGATCCTGTGGGGTTCGTTCATCGTCATGCTCCCTGCACGCCATTGCCTATTCGAAAGCCGCGCACGCCGTCAACAGCGGCCCACGGTCGCGGCCCTTGCCATGGCGCGGCGACGGGTTCATTAAGCACACCTTTCCCCTGAACCGCCGGCGCATCCGTGATCTCCGTCCTCCTTACCGTCATTCCGGTCTTCCTCGTGCTTGGCGCGGGCTACGCCTCCGTCAGGCTCGGATGGCTGAAGGCGGAGATGTCGGAATATCTCAACGCCTATGCGGTGCGGCTGGCCGTGCCGATGCTGCTTTTCCGCGCCATGTACGGGCTCGATTTTTCCACCGCCTTCTATCCGCCGATGCTGGCGGGTTTTTATGCCGGCGCGTTGGCGGCATTCGTCGCCGGGATCGTCCTTGCCCGCAAGGTATGGAAGCGGCGGCCGGGCGAGGCCGTCGCGGTGGGCTTCTGCGCCATGTTCTCCAACACGGTCCTGCTCGGCGTTCCGATCATTTCGCGCGCCTACGGCGAGGACGTGCTGACACCCGCCTTCGGCATCATCTCGTTGCACGCGCCCTGTCTCTACGCTGTCGGCATGTTGACCATGGAATTGTCGCGCCGCGACGGCCGGCCATTGTCGCAGGCGCTGGCGGCGGCAGCAAAGTCGATCCTCGCCAATCCGCTCATGATTGGCGTCGTTTGCGGAGCGGCGCTCAACTTCGCCGGGCGCCCCTTGCCGGAATTCGCCACCGCCGCCGTGGAGATGATCGCCGATTCGGCGATTCCCGTGGCGCTGGTCGGAATGGGGGCCGCGCTGACGCGCTACGCCGTACGGGCGGAAGTTGCAGAGAGCCTCGTCGTTTCGCTGCTGTCGCTCATCGCCCATCCGCTGATCGCACTGGTGCTGACGCATCACGTAATGGACCTTCCGCACGAATATGTGCGCGCCGCCGTGTTGATCGCCGCCATGCCGCCCGGCATGAACGTCTACATCTTCGCGTTGATGTATGACCGCGCGGTGGCCTTGTCGGCCTCCGCAGTCCTGATCGCCACCACGCTGTCCATCGCCACCATCAGCGCCTGGCTGCTGGTGCTCGAGGCGGTGCTCTAAGGCAGTTTTTTTACCGCTTGCGCATCAAGCGCCGCGTTGAAACGGGCGGCGTCCCAGCCGCCTTCCAGCGCTTCATGGAACAGCTTCGCCTGCGATTTCGGCGCAAGGCCGCCGAGCGGCGGATCGCGGTCGAGATTGGTCGGGAAGGGATAGCCCTCCGCGCAAGAGGCGATCGCGCGGCGATCTGGCCGGCGGTCAAGCGCTCCATTCGCCCGTGCCTTGGCAAGCGCCGGGATAAAGCGCCTTCGACATGCGCAACCCTGTCGATGCTCTCCATTGCGCGGCCATAGGCCGACGACACCTGGAAGAGATTGACCATCCGCTTGATATCCTTCGACCGGTTGTTGCCCGCCGCATGCAGCAGCGCCGGCGAGAAGAACAGCATGTCGCCCTTTTCCAGCGGCAACTGCACATGGTTGGCGTCGAAAAACGCCTTGAAGTCCGGCCGGTTCATCGCGAGGTAGCCGGCATCATACGCCTGGCTGAACGGCAGCAGCAGCGTCGGACCGGTCTCCATCGGCGCATCGACATGCGCGATCGCGCCCTGCAGCGTCAGCATCGGCGAGAATAGCTGGACGTGCAGCGGATAGCGCTCGATGTCGGCCGCGCTCTGGAAGCCGAGATGATAGTCGCGGTGCGGCGATTGCGCCGCCCCGCCCGGATTGACCACGTTGAGCTGCGCCGTCATCTGGTAGATAGGGCCCGAGCCAGGCTTCGCTCACCAGCGCCAGGATCGCGTTGCCATAGTAGCGCGCGAAATTCCCCGGATCGGCCAGGCAGTGCTTTTCCAGCGAATTCCAGATCCGGTCATTGGCGCCGGGCTTGGCGAAATGGTCGCCGCCGCCGCTGCCGGTGCGGTGCTGTTCGTCGATGATCGCGCGGAAGAGTTCGCTCGCCGCGTCGATCATGCCGTGATCCGGTCTCCGCGCGCTTGAGCACGATGACGCCCGGCCCCGTGGAGAACGCGTCGACCCATTCGGCCATGATACCGCGCCGCGCATCCTCGTCCTTGATCGCACCCCGCACGGCATCGCAATCATAGATGAGCACGTTCTTCTCGACCGACGCTGCGTAGGGGTAGTCCGACGAGCCGCGTCTCCTGCCGCGTCAGCGCCGCCAGATCCTCGAGCCTGCAATCATCGGCGCGCAGATAGATGCGCCCCGCACGTTGCGCCGCCTTGTTGTCGGTCTTCATGGTTCTCCTCCGCTCCAGCCCTGGTGCGATTGTAGGGTATCGACGAAAAACCGCCACTGATGAAAACGCAAACAAAAAAGGCGGGCACGGGCCCGCCTTTTGTGCAGCATCGGGAAGATGCCTATTTCCACTCGCGGATATCGACGAACTGCCCGGCGATTGCCGCGGCGGCCGCCATTTGCGGCGACACGAGATGCGTGCGGCCCTTGAAGCCCTGGCGTCCCTCGAAATTGCGGTTCGAGGTGGAAGCGCAGCGCTCTTCCGGGGCTTCAGCCGGTCGTCGTTCATGGCAAGGCACATGGAGCAGCCCGGTTCGCGCCAGTCGAAGCCGGCTTCCGGAAGATCTTGTCGAGCCCCTCGGCCTCGGCCTGTTCCTTCACCACGCCCGAGCCCGGCACGATCATCGCGCTCACATGCGGCGACACCTTGCGCCCTTCCACCACCTTGGCGGCGGCGCGCAGATCCTCGATGCGGCCATTGGTGCACGAACCGATGAAGACGCGGTCGATCTTGATGTCGGTCATCTTCGTGCCCGGCGTCAGGCCCATATAGTCGAGCGCGCGCTGCTTGGAGGCGCGCTTGGTCTCGTCCGGAATCTGCGCCGGATCAGGAACGACGCCGGTGACGGCGACGACATCCTCGGGCGAGGAACCCCACGAGACGATCGGCGGCAAATTGGCCGCGTCGAGCACCACGACCTTGTCGTAATGCGCGCCCTCGTCGGAGTAGAGGCTCTTCCAGTATTCCATGGCCATGTCGTAGGCCTTGCCCGACGGCGCCTTCGGACGGCCCTTGATGTATTCGAAGGTCTTTTCGTCCGGCGCGATCAGGCCGGCGCGCGCGCCGCCCTCGATCGACATGTTGCAGACCGTCATGCGGCCTTCCATCGACAGGTCGCGAATGGCTTCGCCGGCATATTCGATGACATGGCCGGTGCCGCCCGCCGTGCCGATCTCGCCGATGATGGCAAGGATGATGTCCTTGGCGGTGACGCCTGCCGGCAGCTTGCCATCGACGCGCACCAGCATGTTCTTCGCCTTGCGCTGGATCAGCGTCTGCGTGGCGAGCACATGCTCGACCTCCGACGTGCCGATGCCGTGCGCGAGCGCGCCGAACGCGCCGTGCGTCGAGGTATGGCTGTCGCCGCAAACGATGGTCATGCCAGGCAGCGTGAAGCCCTGCTCCGGCCCGATGATGTGGACGATGCCCTGCCGCTTGTCGGTCTGGGAATAATACTCGATGCCGAAATCGGCGGCGTTCTGCGCCAGCGCATCGACCTGGATTCGGCTTT
Source organism: uncultured Alphaproteobacteria bacterium (assembly GCA_963846345.1). Taxonomy (GTDB): domain Bacteria; phylum Pseudomonadota; class Alphaproteobacteria; order Rhizobiales; family Rhizobiaceae; genus BOKV01. The sequence continues at coordinate 499,415 of CAWJVP010000004.1, read as the reverse complement.
CCTCGTTCTTGATGCCCTGCGCCCGGTCCGGCGAGGTCGGCACGTTGTGGTCGACCACGGCCAGCGTCTTCAGCGGCGCGCGCACCTTGCGGTTCGTCATGCGCAGCCCCTCGAAGGCCTGCGGGCTCGTCACTTCATGCACGAGGTGCCGGTCGATATAGAGGATCGCCGAGCCGTCGCCATTGTCGGCGACCACGTGATCGTCCCAGATCTTGTCGTAAAGGGTTCTTGCCATCGCTCGCATCCATGAGTGCGCGGCCAAGGGGCCGCAATCAAGCGCCTGATATGCACACCGGCGGGCCGCCGGTCAAGGAAATCGGGTCAGCTCGACCGCCCCATCGCCTCGGCCAGCGCGTCGGCCAGGATCTTGTCGCGGCCGTAGACGTCCTCGCGGAACTGCACCGTGCCGTCCTTGTTGGCGAAGGCGGTGAGATAGACGATGTAGACCGGGATCTTGTTGGTCAGCTTGACGATGGTGTTCTTGCCGCCGGCGACGACCGCGTCGATGCGCTTGCGGTCCCAGCCCTCCTGCTCAAGCAGCACCTCGGCCATCTTGAGCGGATCCTTCAGCCGCAGGCAGCCATGGCTGAAGTAGCGGCTTGCGGCCTCGAACTTCGACTTCGACGGCGTGTCGTGCATGTAGACGTTGAAATCGTTCGGGAACATGAACTTGACCCGGCCGAGCGCATTGTCCTTGCCGGGCTCCTGCCGCAGCGTGAACGGGAAGTTGCCCTTGCCGTAGGCCGACCAGTTGATGGCGCCTGCGCTCACCTTCTTGCCGCCCGAGAACACCGCGATGTTCTGCGCCGCCAGCACGCCGGGATTCTTGCGCAGCTTGGGCAGGTACTCGTTGACCGCAATCGACGATGGCACGCCCCAATAGGGGTTGAACTCGATATATTCCATCACGTCGGTAAATTCGGGCGTGCGGTGATAGGGCTGGCCCACCTGGATCGACTCGGCATGGAGGGTCTTCTCGTCGCGCACCACCTTCACCACCTGGTCGGCGAGGTTGGCGAAGATGTGATAGGGCGCGAACTCGTTCTGGAGCCAGCGGTTGCGCTCGAGATTGAGCTCGATCTCGAAAATCCGCCTCTCGATCGGCGTGTTCATTGCGGTAAGCGTCTGCTTGCCGATCGTGCCGAGCGCCTCGAGCCCCATGGTTTGCTGGAATGCAATCATCGCATTGGCGAGCGCCGCGTCATAGACATTGCCAGAGGCCACGTCCGCTTCCTTGAGGGAGCCTGCCTCGACCATGCGCTTGCGGATCGCGGGCACGCGCGGATCGGTGGCGCCGGGCTTGATCGCCGGACCTTCCGGAACGGTCGAATAGCCGCCATTGGCGGCTATGGCGCGAAAGCCGGCAAGCGCCTGCCGCAGGCGCTCATACCGCGGCGTGTGCGGCGCCAGCAGGCGAAGATAGACCTTCGGCTGCGCCGTCTTGCGCATGCTGGCGAGGATCGTGTCGGGCGCAACCGCCACCGGAAAGCGGACCTGCTCGCGGTTGATGGCGCGCGGATTGACCCGGCCGGCATTGAGATGCTGGGCGAAGGCAACGACCGAGGCGGTCAGGTCGATCTCGAACTGCGCCATTTCCTCCGGCGTTTCGGCAGCCGATTCCTCCAAGCAGGTCGAGCGCGTGGTAGTCGGCCGGGTCCAGCCCGTCTTCATAAGCAAGGTTCAGCGCATTGATCACCTGCAAGGCCTTGTCGCTGACCTCGCCATTGCTGACCCAGATCGGCGTGTACGCATTGAGCGCGTAATGCGCGTCGATTTCCTTGAGCCGGTTCGCCGCCGCCTCGTTGCGCGCTTCCGCAATGAACTGCTGGAGCACCTGCTGGATCGGCAGGGCTTGCGCCATTGCAGCCGCCGGCATGGCCAGTGCCGACAAGGCGAAAAGGGCAATGGCAAGGCCCGTGGCTCGAATGTTCCATGGATGCTGGCGCATGACGCTTCTCCCGGCTGAGCGAACTGCCCGATTCTTCTACCAGCAAGTTGCGCGGCGAAAAAGCGTGCCGTTCAATCAACTGTGCTTCGCGCCTCCTCGGCCCGGCGCAATCGCTTTTCAAGTTTCCGCAGCGCTATCGAAAGGCTGATGGTCAGGATCAGGTAGATATAGGCGACGATCGAATAGGTCTCGAAGAACCGGAACGAACCGGAGGCATAGACCTTGCCCATCTGCGTCAGGTCGGCGACGCCGAGCACGGAGACGAGCGAGGAATCCTTCACCATCGCCACGAAGTCGTTGCCGAGCGGCGGCAGGATCGTGCGGATCGCCTGCGGCAGCACGACCAGCCGGAAACGCTGGAACGGCGTGAGGCCGAGCGCCTTGGCTGCCTCGATCTGGCCCTTGTCGACGGACTGGATGCCGGCACGGAAGACTTCCGCGATGAAGGCCGAGTAGCCGATCGTCAGCGCCATCACCGCCCGCCAAAGCAGCGGAAAGTCGCGCACCACCATCTCGCCGGTAATGCCCGCCGCCCGCAGCGGCGTGCTCGCCCAGTTCCACAACGCGACGACGGCCGGCGCCCCGACAAAGGCGATGTAGAAAAGGAGCACCAGGATCGGCACGCCGCGGATGACCTCGACGTAGAACCGCGCCACCTGCCGCAGCACCAGCGAGCCGGACAAGGCCATCACGGCCAGCAGCAACCCGATTGCACAGGCAAGCGAGAAGGCGATGAGCGTGACGAATATGGTCGTGACGACGCCCTGGGATACCGCCCGGAAGATCTGCGCATAAAGGCCGTTGGTCGCAATCAGCACCGCCAGGACGACGCCGATTGCGGCGGCCGCGACGAGCCACCACGGAAAGTCTTCCCTGCCTGGCGCAGCCCCGATCATGCCCCGGCGACCCGGTGGTGGCGACCGCGCAAGCCGGCCGCCCGCCTGCCGGTCATTCGCCGAACTTGTAGTCGAGGAACCACTTCTTGTTCAGCGCATCGATGCTGCCGTCCGCCTTCATCGAGGCGACGGCTGCATTGATCGGGGCGACGAGATCGGAGCCCTTGGGGAAGATGAAGCCGAAATCCTCGGTTCCAAGCGGTCCGCCGACCAGTTTCAGCCCGCCATTGGAAGAATCGACATAGCCCTTGCCGGCCGTGCCGTCGGTCAGGACCACGTCGACGTCGCCCGACTTCAGCGCCTGGACGCTCGCGCCGAAGGTCTCGAACAGCTTGATGCGCGGATTTTGTTCATTGCCGTCGAGGACATTGTAGACCGCCACGTAGAAAGGCGTCGTGCCGGCCTGCGCGCCGACAAGCCCTTCGCTGACCGCCGCGAAAGTCTTGGCGTCGGTGAAGCGGCTTTCATCGCCCCGCACCAGCATGAACATTTCCGAGCGCATGTAGGGCTCGGAGAAATCGACCTTTTCCTTGCGCTCTTCCTTGATGGTGATGCCGGTCATGCCGACGTCGTACTGGCCGCCGGACACGGCCTCGATCATCGCGTCCCAGGAGGTGTTCTGGTACTCGACCGTCATGTTGAGCCGCTTGGCGATCTCGGCCATGGCATCGTATTCCCAGCCGACCTGCTTGCCGGACTTGGGATCGATGAACTGCAGCGGCGGATAGGCGTTCTCCGTGACCACGACCACCTTGCGACCCTTGAGGTCGGGCAGTTCGGCGGCGATCGCGGAGAAGGCTGCGAGCGTTGCTACGGCCAGCGCGCCAAGCGCGGCGGTGATTTTCTGCATGTTGAACCCCTTTCTTGTCCCGCCATGCGCGGCGGCTTGCCAAGACATTATCCGGACTGCTCCGGCTGGCAAGCATGGGGAGGCGCAAATTTTCGCCAGGATCTAGAAATGGATTTCAAACCGGCAGGCGGGCGAACCACTCCCGCAACACTGCGTTTCGCGAACCTTGAGCCGGTCTACCCGCCAGCGGCGCTAGTAGCCGCGTGAAGACCGACTCGTGCCACACGCAGGGGCCGTATGCGATCGGGTTGCGGGCGATCTCGACGCCGGCGCGCCGCCAGCCATGGCGGATCGTCACCGGGGCATTGCCGGCAAAGGTCCAGGAATGACGGCCGATCGCCTTCAACAGCAGGTTGACCGAAACGGGAGCCGGCAGGCGCTTCAACACATTCATGGCCTGCCCCGGAATGCGGTTGGCAAGGATGTAATCGCCCGTCAGTTCACCGGCCCGCCGCATCAGCTCATGTGCCGCCTCGGGCGAAAGCCGTTCGCCGATTGCCCGGTTCAGCCGGCGAACCAGCGCTGCATCGACAAGGCCTTCGGCGTCTGCGCCATGCGGCGGCAATCCGGCGGCGCGCAGGATATCGGCGCGCATGGCTTGGCCGTGACGCTCGCCGATCGCCTCTGCGGTCTGCAGGATGGCGTTGGGGCCAACGTGGTGGCGCGCCAGAGCTTGCGGGGCCGCAGTGCGATTGGCTGCCTCGAGGCTGACAAGGTCCATGGATCTGCCCTCAGGCGTCCAGGCGAACGGCTGGTTCCGGCAGGCTGTCGCCCGTCGCCGGACCGCCGCCGCAGGCCATCGCCGGCATGCCGGCCTTTTCCCGCGCTGCCTTGGCCTTGCGGGTCCGGTCCGCGGCGGCCTGCCAATCCTCCAGCTGTGCCGGCGCAATCTTGCGGCTGCGGTCGAAATTGAACTCGACATTTCCCTTGGATTGCGGTCCCCAGTAATTGACCTTGCCAAGGTCGTAGAACGTCCGCTGGAACCCGGCCTTCAGGAACGCCTTCAGGCATCCCAGCAGGTAGCGCCGCCGGAAACCCGTGCCGCGCCAAGGGTAATGGAAGAGCGCCTTCTTCATGTAGAAGCGGCGGTAGTTGTTCATCACCCGGTCGAGCAGTTCCGCCCTGTCCATGGCCGCGGGCTTCATGATCGGCGTGACGAAATTGTACTTCTCGAGAAGTCGAATACCTCGACCTTGTCCGCCAGTTCCTGGAACAGCGGCGTGAACGGCCAGGGCGTGTACATCGACCAGTTGGCAAGGTCGGGCTGCCACTCCCACGCCATGCGGTAGGTTTCTTCCAGCGTCTCCGCCGTCTCGTTGTCGAGACCGACGATGAACTGCGCCTCGGTGAAGATGTCGGCGTCGCGCAGCAGCTTGATCGCCCGGCGATTGTCCTCGACCTTGGTTTCCTTGTTGAACTGGTCGAGCTTCAACTGCGCCGCCGCCTCGGTGCCGAGGCTGACATGCACCAGCCCCGCCTTGCGGTAGAGCGGCAGCAGCTTTTCATCGCGCAGTATGTCGGTGACGCGGGTGTTGATGCCCCATTTCACCTTGTCGGGCAGGCCGCGCGCGATCAGTTCCTCGCAGAACTGGATGAACTTCTTGCGGTTGATGGTCGGCTCCTCGTCGGCAAGGATGAAGAAGCCGACCTGGTGCTCGTTGACCAGCTTCTCGATCTCGTCGACCACCTTCTTCGGGTCGCGGACGCGGTAGTCGCGCCAGAATTTCCACTGCGAGCAGAAGGAGCAGGTGAACGGGCAGCCCCGCGCCATGTTCGGGATGGCGACCCGCACGCCCAGCGGCACGTAGATGTATTTCTCCCATTCCAGCATCGACCAGTCGGCCTCGACCGCGTCGAAATCCTTGACCGTCGGCGCGGCCTGCGACGCGACGATCTTGTCGCCCTCGCGCCAGGCAAGGCCCTTGATCTTCGCACGGTCGGCGGGCCAGCGCCCTTCGGCGATGCGCGGTAACGAGGTTGGCGAAGATCTCCTCGCCCTCGCCGCGCACGATCACGTCGATCCACGGCGCTTCGGAAAGCACCTGCTTGTACATGAAGGTGGCATGCACCCCGCCCAGCACGCGCACTGCATCCGGGCAGGCGTCGCGTGCGATCTCCAGCACCTTCTCGGCCTTGTAGATCGAGGGCGTGATCGCCGTGACGCCGATGACGTCCGGCTTCAATTCGGCAAGCCGCGCGCGCCAGATTCCTCGTCGGCGATGTGATTGGTCATCGCGTCGATGAAGGTGATGTCGGTGAAGCCGGCCTTCTTCAGCGAACCGGAGAGATACGCCACCCAGGCGGGGGGCCAGTTGCCGGCGATCTCGGCGCCGCCGGAATGATAGTTCGGGTGGACGAAGACGATTTTCATGACAAACCTCCCGCGCCAGCAATGTGACAAGGAAAGTTTACACATGGTTTTGTAAGGCTGGATTGACATGGATCAACCCGGCGCGGCGGGCCGCGCTGCCGCCGGAAACGAAAAAGGCGGCCGTGAAGCCGCCTTTCATGTTTGCCTTGAAGGCAAGATCACTCGGTCTTGGCTTCTGCCTGTTCCGATGCGGCGGCAGCTTCCGCCGCTGCCTTTTCGGCCGCCTGCGCTGCAGCCTTCTCAGCCGCTTCCGCTGCTGCCTTTTCGGCCGCCAGCGCCTCGGCTGCCGCGATCTTCTCGGCCTCGATGCGGTTCTTCTCGGTCAGGAACGCCTGGCGCTCGCTGTCATTGAGGCGCTTGGCGCGGACGCCGGTATTTTCGGAAATGCGGGCCGACTTGCCGCGCAGGTTGCGCAGGTAATAGAGCTTGGCGCGGCGTACCGAGCCGCGGCGGACCACTTCGACGCCCTCGACCATCGGCGAATAGACCGGGAACACGCGCTCCACGCCTTCGCCATAGGAGATCTTGCGGACGGTGAAATTCTCGTTGAGGCCGCCGCCGGAACGGCCGATGCAAACGCCTTCATAGGCCTGCACGCGGGTACGGCTGCCTTCCGTCACGCGCACGAGGACGCGAACGGTGTCGCCGGCCTCGAATTCGGGGAAAGTGCGCTTTGCGGCGATCTTGGCGGCCTGCTCGGCCTCGAGCTGCTGGATGATGTTCATGTTTCCAAACCTTTTCTCGCATGCACCGCCCCCGGTTCGAGCCGGGATCAGGCCGCATGTCTTTGATTGCGTGATGGCCAGAGCGTCCGCTGGTCCTTGGCTTCGGGCTTTGGGAGCCGTTGGCTTTGGCGGGAAACGCAAGGCATGCGCGTTTCCGGGACGAATTCACCTCACTTCTTCCGGTTCAGGAAAAAGTTGCGCGGCCTATAGCGCAATTGCGCAGGGTTGTCGACAGCTTTCCCGCAGGCGGCAACCATGGAAAAATCGGCGCTTGCAAGCCGCCGCCTGCTCCGCTCTAAGCGTCGGCTCCATTTGGGATGCGGGCCATGATGCCGATAGAACAGATCGTCTTCCTCTTTGCAGCCGGCTTCGTGTCCAGCGTCGCCAACGCCATTGCCGGCGGCGGCACGTTCCTGACCTTCGGCGCGATGACGCTGGCGGGCATCCCGCCGGTGATGGCCAACGCAACCTCCTCCGTCACGCAATTGCCGGGCTACATAACTTCGGCGCTCGCCTATCGCGACGAGATCCGCAAGGACCTTCGCGAAGCGCTGCTGATCGGCGCACTGTCGATTGCCGGCGGCCTTGCCGGGGCGCTGATCCTGTTGTCGCTGTCCAATCCGCAATTTCGCCAGATCGTGCCCTGGCTGCTGCTTTCGGCAACCCTGATCTTCGCCGCAGGGCCGTGGCTGAAGCCGAAATCGCTGGAGCCCGACCACCCGATGAAGCCTTCCGGCTTCGCCGCGCAATTCGCCGTCGCCATCTATGGCGGCTTCTTCGGCGCGGGCATGGGCATCATGATGCTGGCCGTCCTCGGCCTTTCCAAGGGCGGCGACTACCACCGTCTCAACGCGATCAAGAACTTCGTTTCCGTGCTGATCGCGGCCATCGCCATCGCCGTGTTCGCGACCGGCGGCGTCATCGCCTGGGGCCCTGCATTGGTGATGATCCCCGCCGGCGCGCTTGGCGGCTATGCGGCGTATGGGCGGCGCGGCGCGTGCCGCAATGGATCATGCGCGCGCTCGTCGTCGTCGTGGGCCTGACGCTGACCTGGTATTATTTCGTCGGCTGATCCGGCAGCCGGAAAAGATCCGGCCGCCTCTCGCGCGTCAGTTTCAGCGCCTCCTCGCGCCGCCATTTCTCGACCTTGCCGTGGTCGCCGGAGGTCAGCACTTCCGGGATCGTGCGTCCCTCGAACTCTGCCGGCCTTGTATAGTGCGGATGCTCCAGCAGTCCGCTTTCGTGGCTTTCATGCAGGCCCGACTGCGCATTGCCCATGACGCCCGGCAGCAGCCGGACGATGGCGTCCAGCATCACGATCGCCGCCGGCTCGCCGCCCGACAGCACATAGTCTCCGATGGAGATTTCGGTCAGCCCCCGCGCTTCGATCACCCGCTCGTCCACGCCCTCGAACCGCCCGCAGACGATGACCGCACCCGGCCCGGCGGCAAGCTCGCGCACGAATGCCTGGTCGAGCAGCCGCCCGCGCGGGCTCATCAGCAGGCGCGGACGCGGATCGTCTTGCGGCGAGGCGCTGTCGATCGCGGCAGCCAGCACGTCGGCGCGCAGCACCATGCCCGCCCCGCCGCCGGCCGGCGTGTCGTCCACCATGCGGTGCCGTCCGGTGCCGAATTCGCGCAAGGCCACGGTTTCAAGCGACCAGCTTCCGCTCTCCAGCGCCTTGCCGGCGAGCGACACGCCGAGCGGGCCGGGAAACATTTCCGGATAGAGCGTGATGACGCTGGCGCGAAAACCCGTCATCCGTCCTCGCGCTCCGAGATTTCCGGCGGCGGCACGAAGACGAGGAAGCCTTCGCCGACATTGACCACCGGCACGGCCGCCTTTGTGAACGGCGCCATGAATGCCGGCCCTGAAAGCGGGCGTATCTCGAGGATGTCGCCCGCGCCGAAATTGTGCAAGGCGCTGACCGTTCCCGTCTTCGCCCCGTCTCGTCACGCACCTCGAGACCAACGAGATCGGCGAGGTAGAACTCGTCCTCGTCCTCGCTTTCGGGCAGTTCGGCCCGGTCGATGAAGAGTTCGCGGCCCGTGAGCTTTTCGGCGCCGTCGCGGTCGCCGACGCCGGCAATCCGCGCGACAAGCACCTTTGCCTGCGGTCGCAGCGAGGCGATGCGCACGGGCGTCCCGTCCTCCAGAGCCAGCGAGCGGTAGCCGCCGATTGCCTCCGGGTCGGCAGTGAAGCTTTGCAGCCGCACCTCGCCCTTCAGCCCGACCGCTGCTCCGAACTTGCCGACGAGGATGTTTGTTCTGGCCATTGCTGCTCCCCAACAAAAAAGGCGGCAAAGCGCCGCCCTTTCCGGTTCCCTGAAAGGGCGGATGTGGATTATTCCGCAGCCGGCGCCTCGGCGGCTTCTGCTGCCTTGGCGGCTGCTTCTTCCGCCTTCTGCTTCTGCTCGGCGACGCGCTCCTGCGCCTTCTTGCCGGGCTTGGCCTTGTCCGGGTTGTTGCGCGGGTCGCGCTTCATCAGGCCGGCGGCGTCGAGGAAGCGATGGACGCGGTCGGTCGGCAGCGCGCCGACGGAGAGCCAATGCTTGGCGCGCTCGGCGTCGAGCACGACGCGGGCGCTTTCGTCGGTCAGCAGCGGATTATAGGTGCCCAGCTTCTCGATGAAGCGGCCGTCGCGCGGCGAGCGCACGTCGGACACGACGATGGAATAGAACGGGCGCTTCTTGGAGCCGCCGCGTGCGAGACGAAGTTTCAATGCCATTTCAATTCTCCTTGGGTGTGTTGTCAGGACGGCTTTGCCGCTGCCTGTTCGTGGTGACGGATCACTTCCCTGATGATGAAGTTGAGAAGCTTTTCCGCGAAGTCGGGATCGAGCTCGGCCTCCGCCGCCTTGGCGCGAAGCCGCTCGACCTGTTGCTGCTCGCGCGCCGGATCGGCTGGCGGCAATGCGTGTTTCGCCTTGTATTCGCCCACCGCCTTGGTGATGCGGAAGCGTTCGGCGAGAATGTGGATCAGCGCCGCATCGAGATTGTCGATGCGAGGCGCGGAATTTCCGCAGTTGTTCTGCTGCGTCGCTCATGCGGCTTACTTCTTCTTTCCAAGTCCGGGCAGGCCCGGCAAATTGCCCGGCAGCCTCGGCAGGCCGCCCATGCCGCCGCCAAGTCCGCCACCGCCCATGCCCATTTCGCGGGCCATGCGCTCGATTTCCTTCGGGTCCATCTTCGAAAGGTCCGGCATTCCCGGCGGCATGCCGCCGCCGCCCATCATCCGGCCCATCATGCCGCCACCGCCGCCCATCATGCCGCCGAGGCTGCCCATGAGGCCCTTCATGCCGCCCTTGCCCATCTTCTTCATCATGTCGGCCATCTGAAGATGCATCTTCAGCAGCTTGTTGATGTCCTGCACGGAAGTGCCGGAGCCGGCGGCGACACGCTTCTTGCGGTTGGCGTTGAGGATCTTGGGGCTCTTGCGCTCCTGCCGCGTCATCGACGAGATGATCGCCTGCTGGCGCTTGAAGATGGAATCGTCGAGCCGTGCCGCGTCGAGCTGCTTCTTCATCTTGCCGACGCCGGGCAGCATTCCCATGATGCCGCCCATTCCGCCAAGGTTCTGCATCTGCTTGAGCTGGTCCGACAAATCGTTGAGGTCGAACTCGCCCTTCTGCATTCGCTTGGCCATCGCCGCGGCCTTTTCCGCGTCGATGTTCTCGGCCGCCTTCTCGACCAGGCTGACGATGTCGCCCATGCCGAGGATGCGGTCGGCGATGCGCTGCGGATGGAAGTCCTCCAGCGCGTCCATCTTCTCGCCGGTGCCGATCAGCTTGATGGGCTTGCCGGTGACCGCGCGCATGGAAAGCGCCGCGCCGCCGCGCCCGTCGCCGTCGATGCGGGTCAGAACGATGCCGGTGATGCCGACGCGGCTGTCGAAATTGCGGGCAAGGTTCACCGCGTCCTGGCCGGTCAGCGAATCGGCGACCAGCAGGATCTCGTGCGGGTTCGCCTTCGACCGGATGTCGGCCATCTCGATCATCAGCGGCTCGTCGATATGCGTGCGGCCTGCCGTGTCGAGGATGACGACGTCGTAGCCGCCGAGCCTGCCGGCCTGTACTGCGCGCGCGGCGATGTCCACCGGCTGCTGCCCGGCGATCACCGGCAGCGTGTCGATGCCGGTCTGCTCGCCGAGCTGGCGAAGCTGTTCCTGCGCCGCGGGCCTGCGCGTATCGAGCGAGGCCATCAGCACCTTCTTGCGCTGCCGCTCGAACAGCCGCTTGGCGATCTTGGCCGAGGTGGTCGTCTTGCCCGAGCCCTGCAGGCCGACCATCATGATAACGACCGGCGAGGGCGCGTTGAGGTCGATCGGCTGGGCGTCCGAGCCGAGCATGGCGACGAGTTCGTCATGGACGATCTTCACGACCATCTGGCCGGGCTTGATCGAGCGCACGACCTCGGCGCCGACCGCCTTTTCACGGACCCGGTCGGTAAAGTCGCGCACCACGTCGAGCGACACGTCGGCCTCGATCAGCGCGCGGCGAACCTCGCGCAGCGCCGCCGACACGTCCTTGTCGCTTAGCGCGCCGCGCCGCGTCAGTCCCTCGAAAATGCCGCCAAGGCGGTCGGAAAGCGATTCAAACATCCTGTTCCTCTTCCCTGCAAAGACCAGTGCCCCGCAAGGTAGTGTCCGCATGCGCCCGGACCAAGGAAAAGCCGTGGACCGGGCCGCAAAAAGCAGTATCGCACCCGAGGGCGCATCGCGCTGTCGGGTGTTGGCCTCCAGGATCGGTATTCCGCTAAATGGCGTTGCCCTGGTCGGCCTTCTTCAGTCGTTCCTGCCGGAAGTTGCCCGCGTTCAAGCCGAAAAGGCGGCGGAAGTCAAGTTCTGGAGACCTGCGAACCGGCCGCGGCCGCCGCCATTCAGCGCATCACCACCTTCAAGATGCCGCCGCGCAGCCTCGCCGGCATGGCTTCGAGGGTCTTTTTCGCCAATGGCCGCGCCCATTGCAGCCACAATGTGTTGTGTATCCAGCCGCGGATCGTAAGCGCCAGGACGTGATCCTGCACGGGAACACACTCGCGTGCCCAGGTGAACTTGTAGCGCGCCGCGGGCATGAGGAAATCGGCGACGTCGATGCCTTCGCCATGGCACAGTTCGAGGATGGCCCCAAGCTGCATCTTGCCGGGACTTGCCTCCTCGTACCCCTCTTCCCAGCGGGCCATGAAGGCATAATAGCGCCTTTTGTGCACGAAGCCCCATTGGTCCGCCATGGGCGTAAGGCCATGCCGCAACACGAATGCGATCGTGTCGATGCCTGTATTTTCGGGCTGCTTGAACCGGTCCAGGAATGCGCCGAAATCGGTTTTCCGGAATGCGCGCGAGGTCAGCCCCTGCCTCTCCAGCCAGGCTTCCCGGCCGTGATAAGACCTGTCGATTGCATCCGCCAGCACTTCGCCGCAGCGAACGGCGTCGTGCGTCACCGGGGCGTCGCGCTCGAGCCGGTTGCGCGCGTTGCGCATGTTCTTGCGCGTCTTGGCGTTCACGGTTTGCTGGAACGCCGCAAAATCCTTGTACTCTCCAATTGGCACGTAGGGCGCGCCATCCTCCTCGCCGGATGGCGGCACCGTTCCTGTGATGCCCCGGTGGAGATTGCCGTCTCTGCGCACCTGGCCCAGATGCAGGCAATCGGCCCGCGACGAGCGGATCAGCGGAAGCATCGCCAAGAAGGCAGCCTGGGGGTCGCATTGCGGATCGGCCAGCATTTCCGTGTATTGCTGGAACGGCTCCGACAAGCCTGTGAGTATCTTCAAGCCGTTCAGGGACTGCAGCGCCATCGGCAGGATCGCCACGGCCTTGCCGCGCTCCCGCGCCACGGCGATGAACATGTCGCAGCCGCCTTCACGCGCGGCGTGGTCAAGGAAGTTGCGGCACCAGTCGAAGGACTGGAAGAAGATCGCGCCTTCGCTGCGCTCCTCCAGCGCCCGCCATTCCGTCTCCAGTGCGTCGAAGGCCTCGCGGCTGCGGACAAGCTCGACCGCGGTGGTCGCCCTGGCAGCTTGCGCCGTCTCCCGCGGCAATACGGCGACGGCACCCATGGCTGGCTGTGCCCTGATCATTTGCGCAACATGTAGGCCGGTATGTCGCGATATCCGCCCGGGCTCGCCGGATCGACCGCAAAATCCACCGTATAGGGCTTGGCGGCCTTGCCGCGAATGCCGGAAAACTTGACCCCGCCCGCAAGTGCCAGCTTGGCTGACATGACGGGTCCCGATTGTTGCCGTTTCAGCGTCTTCAAGCCCGCCTTGCGCAGCAGGCCGTTGGCGTAGTTCACGGCATATACGTTTCGAATGGCGCGCGTGTAGTGCTCGGTCGTGAGCGAAACGTTCATGCTGTCGTGATTCTCCACGCGGTGCGGATAGTTCAGCGGCCAGTGCAGCATGTAGCCCGGCTCCAGATCGATCGCCTCGGCCGCTTCGTCGAAGGCCGCGCTGTAGGGCATGTCGGTCTCGTGCATCTCGCCCAGGACGAGTTTTTCGATCGCAGCCTGCGGCAGGTACGGCTCGCGGCCGGGATAGACCCAGACCCGCTTGCGCCCGCGCAACTGCCACAGCATCTGGCCCGGAACATCGGCATGGTAGGGCACGTAGACATGCGGCGAGGAAATGAGGATCGTTACCTTGTGGTTGAACGTCTCGAGGCCGGGCACGCGCGCCTCGAACTCGGCATAGATGTCGCGCAGCAATTCGCCATAGGCCTTGTCGGCCTTTTGCGGCGCGCGCAGGTTGATCCAGATGTCCCCCTTGCGCACGGCCTCCAGGATTTCGGTGCCGGAAAGCTTGCCGAATTCGCCTTCGCGCCTGCGCAGCTTTCCGTCCGGACCCGACGAGCGCGTGTTGACGTGGTAATCATCCCGGCCGGCCTTTTCGAGGAGGGAGGCAAGCGCCGCGTCGGTGAAGAGCTGCGAATTGTGCAGCGAATGACGCAAGTGAAGTGTCTGCCTGCCGAACTGTCCGGCATGGTGTTCATTCCAGTCCGTCATGATATTGCCGGTGGCGATGTCGCGCATGTTCAAGGCTCCTGATGGCAGGGAACGAGTGCGAACCATTGACCGCAAAAGCGTAAATTCCGGATAATCCCCGGCACAATTTCCCCTGCCGCGCGATCTCCTTTTGTAGCTTGGTTAACGGCGCACTACATTGATCGTCGAAAACCTGTTCTGGACCTGGAATGAAAACCAATCCAATCATCGGCGCCGCGACGAACAGACTGCGCCGCCGGCCTTCCAATCCATACTATCAGGGAGCGCCGAGCGATCATTTCGACGGCGTCACCTTCTTCAATCCGCAAGGCACGCCGCCGGGCCGCATTGCAGAGCTGCTGCGCTGGCGCTTGTCCAATACACGCGAGAAGTGGCCGAGGGCCTGGCCGAGCCCGTGGCATGGCGAGAAACCCGAGCCGCGCGTCGAAGGCGACAGGCTGGTCGTGACCATGGTCGGCCACGCAACGCTGCTGATCCAGACCGGCGGCGTCAACTACCTGACCGATCCGGTCTGGTCGGAACGCGTCAGCCCGGTGACATTCGCAGGCCCGAAGCGGGTGAACCCGCCCGGCGTCGCCTTTGCCGATCTGCCAAGCATCAACGCGGTGCTGTTGTCGCACAATCACTACGACCACCTCGACATCGCGACCCTGACTGCGCTGGTCAGGCGCGACGACCCGGTTATCGTGACGCCGCTCGGCAACGACACCATCGTGAAGGCCGCCATTCCCGCCGCGCGAACCTTTGCCGGCGATTGGGGCGATACCATCGAACTCCCCGGCCTGCCGCCGATCCGCTTCACGCCAGCGCACCACTGGTCGGCGCGCGGCATCGCCGACCGGCGGATGGCGCTGTGGGCAGCCTTTGTCATCGATTCGCCGGGCGGGCCGATCTATCACATCGGCGACACCGGGTTTCATGGCGGCATCAATTTCGAGGATGCCGGCCGCAGCCACGGACCGTTCCGCCTCGCCATACTTCCCGTCGGCGCCTATGAGCCGCGCTGGTTCATGCGCGGCCAGCACATGGACCCGCACGAGGCGGTCATGGGCATGCAGTTGTGCAACGCCGCCTTCGCCGTCGGCCATCACTGGGGCACGTTCCGCCTTACCGACGAGGCCATCGACGCGCCGCGCAAGACCCTTGCCGAGGCGCTTGCGGCAAGTGGCATCGAGGAAGGGCGGTTTCCCGCATTGCGCCCCGGCGAGAAGGTCGAGGTTCCCCCGCTCGCCTGAAACGGCTTGCCCTTCCGGAACCACCGCGCGCCGGGGGCGTTGTCCACCTGTTGCCAATCAAGGAAGGCGTCAGGAGGCAAGCCGATGATCAAATGGATCCTGATATTGCTGGTAGTCGCGGCAGTCGCGAGCCTGCTCGGTTTCAACAGCCTGGCGGGCGCAGCCGCGACGGGAGCGAAAATCCTCATCGCCATCGCGCTGGTGGTCTTCCTGCTGGTGATCCTCGGCGTCATCGCCATCGCCTGACCGGCCCGGGATCGCCGCCCCTTTCAATTGCCGGCCCTTTCGGCCATATAAGCCCCAATTCAATGGGCTTTCGGCATCATGAGCGACGCACCCATTCCCATCGTGAAGATGAACGGGCTTGGCAACGAGATCGTCGTTGCCGACCTGCGCGGGCGTGCGCAGAAGATATCCGCCTCGGCCGCCGTTGCGCTGGCAAGCCCCGTGCCCTTCGACCAGCTCATGGAAGTCTCCGATGCTGCCGGATCGGGGCGGGACTACGACATCCGCATCTTCAACACCGACGGTTCGCTGGCGCAGGCCTGCGGCAACGGCACGCGCTGCGTTGCGCAGTGGCTGCAAGGCGTCGATGACCGCAAGGCATGGACGTTCCGGACCGCCGCCGGCGTCATCGGCGCGCAGATCGAATCGGACGGCATGATCACGGTGGACATGGGCAGGCCGCGATTCGGCTGGCAGGAGATTCCGCTGGCGGAGGAATTCGCCGACACGCGCGGGATCGAACTGCAGGTCGGGCCGATCGACGCGCCGGTGCTGCACACGCCCAGCGTCGTCAACATGGGCAATCCGCACGCAATCTTCTGGGTCGAGGACGATGTCTGGACTTATGCCCTCGACCGCTTCGGGCCGCTGCTGGAAAACCATCCGATCTTTCCCGAACGCGCCAACATCACCGCTCGCGCAGGTCACCGTCGCCGTCGCACATCCTCATCCGCACCTGGGAGCGCGGCGTCGGGCTGACCCGTGCCTGCGGCTCCGCCGCCTGCGCCGCGCTCGTCGGCCGCCGCGCGCAAGGGCCGTGCCAACCGGCAGGCGCTCGTAACGGTTCCGGGCGGCGATCTCATCATCGAATGGGAGGAGAGCGACCATGTCCTCATGACCGGCCCGGCCGAGTGCGAGTTTGCCGGCGAAACTGGACCCGGTCACCGGCGCGTTCTGTCCGGCGGAAGAAGCGTGCGATGAGTGCCGGAGCCGTGAAAGCGGCATCGAGATCCTCACCTTCGGCTGCCGCCTCAACACCTATGAATCGGAGGTGATGCGCCGCGAGGCCGGTGAGGCCGGGCTTGGCGATCTTGCCGGCGGCGCGATCCTCGTCAACACCTGCGCCGTCACCGGCGAAGCCGTGCGCCAGGCAAGCAGGCCATCCGCAAGGCGCGGCGCGACAACCCGCAGGCCCGCATCATCGTCACCGGCTGCGCGGCGCAGACCGACCCGGCCGCCTTCGGCGCCATGGACGAGGTCGACCTCGTCATCGGCAATGACGGAGAAGCTGACCGCGCAGGCCTACCGCGCGCTGCCCGATTTCGGCGTCAACGACACCGAGAAGGTGCGCGTCAACGACATCATGAGCGTGCGCGAGACCGCCTCGCACATGGTCGATGCGCATCGACGGCCGCGCGCGCGCCTTCGTGCAGGTGCAGAACGGCTGCGACCACCGCTGCACCTTCTGCATCATCCCCTATGGACGCGGCAATTCGCGCTCGGTGCCGCTGGGCGAGGTGGTGGAGCAGGTCCGCCGCCTGGTCGAGAACGGCTATCTCGAAGTCGTGCTGACCGGCGTCGACCTCACCTCCTGGGGCGCCGACCTGCCGGGTGCGCCGAAGCTCGGCGCGCTGGTGCAGCCGATCCTGCGCGACGTGCCGGAACTTGCGCGGCTGCGGCTTTCCTCGATCGATTCCATCGAGGCCGATGAAGAGCTGATGGACGTCATCGCCACCGAAGCAGCGGCTGATGCCGCATCTGCACCTCTCGCTGCAGCATGGCGACGACATGATCCTGAAGCGGATGAAGCGCCGGCACCTGCGCGAGGATTCGATCCGTTTCTGCGAGGAGGTGCGCGCGGCGCGGCCCGATATCGTGTTCGGCGCCGACCTGATCGCCGGCTTTCCGACCGAGAACGAGGCGATGTTCGAAAACTCGCTGGCGATCGTCGAAGAATGCGGGCTGACGCATCTGCATGTCTTTCCGTTCTCGCCGAGGCCGGGCACGCCGGCGGCGAAGATGCCGCAACTCGACCGCGCCCTCGTCAAGGAGCGCGCCGCGCGCCTTCGCGCCGCAGGCGACAAGGCGTGGGCCGCCCATCTGCGTGCAATGACCGGCAAGACGCTGCCGGTGCTCATCGAGCGCGAGGGCATGGGCCGCATACCCCAGTTTTCGCCCGTCACGTTTGCCGGCGGCCCGGACAGCGGCCTCGTCCGACATGGTCATCACCGGCCATGACGGCGCGGTGCTGACGGGCGAGCCCGCTTACGCCCGCCTCAAGGGCGCGGCCTAGGACGACGCAATGGCTGAAAGCAAACCGGGATTTCTTCAAGCGGCTGTTTTCCTTCGGCAAGCCAAAGCCGGAGGAGGCAGCCGGTCGAGGAGGCGCTGGAGCCGCAGCCCGCGCCACAGCTTCCAGCCGAGCCGCCGAGCCGGTCGCCGCCGTCGAGGCGATCGAGGAAATCCAGGCGCCGGAAGAAGTACCGGTTGAGCCCAAGCCAAGGCCCGCGAAGAAATCTCCGGCAAAGAAGCGCCCCGCCAAAATCGAACGGGCGCCCGAGCCGGAAGGCGAGGCTGTCGCCGAGCCGGAGGCGCAGCCTGCCTTGCCCGTGGAAAGCCCGGTCGAGCCCGCTCCGGCTTCGCGAGACGCCGCCCGCCGGCAAGGTCGCCATTGGCGGCCCGCGAAAGAAGACCGTCGCCGAGCCGCAGCCGGCCGCGCGCGAAGGCTGGTTCGGACGCCTCGCCAAGGGCCTGTCGCGCAGTTCCACGGCACTCACCCAGAACGTCGCTTCCGTCTTCACCAAGCGCCGCTCGATGACGAAACGCTGCAGGACCTCGAGGACGTGCTCATACAGGCCGATCTCGGCCTCGAGACCGCGACGCGCATCACCGAGGCGCTATCGGCACAGCGCTATGGCCGCGATGTTTCCGAGCGAGGAAGTGCGCGCAGGTCATGGCCGACCGAGATCGAGAAGGTTCTGGGGCCGGTCGCCCAGCCGCTGGAACTCGACCTTGGCGCACAAGCCGCATGTCATCCTCGTTGTCGGCGTCAACGGCTCGGGCAAGACGACGACCATCGGCAAGCTCGCCGCAAAACTGCGCGGCGCCGGTCTTTCGACGTTGCTGGTGGCGGGCGACACCTTTCGCGCCGCGGCGATCGAGCAGTTGAAGATCTGGGGCGAGCGCACCGGTTCGCCGGTCATTGCGCGCGAAGATCGGCGCGGACGCCGCAGGCCTCGCCTTCGACGCCTTCAACGAGGCGAGGGCAGGCGGTCACGACGTGATGCTGATGGACACGGCCGGCCGGCTGCAGAACAAGGCCGAACTGATGGCCGAACTCGAAAAGATCGTCCGCGTGCTGCGCAAGCAGGATCCATCCGCCCCGCACACCGTCTTGCTGACGCTCGACGCCACCACGGGCCAGAACGCCCTTAACCAAGTCGAGATTTTCGGCAAGGTCGCCGGCGTCAACGGCCTCGTCATGACGAAGCTCGACGGCACGGCAAGCGGCGGCATCCTCGTCGCGATATCGGCAAGGCACAAATTGCCGGTCTATTTTATCGGCGTCGGCGAATCGGTGGATGACCTCGAACCCTTCGAGGCTGCCGATTTCGCCCGTTCGATCGCGGGATTGCCCGCAAGGGAGAGCGCATGAGCGCGGCACGAAAAGACGTCTCGCCGGTCCTGAAACTGGTGCTGGAACTGGGCCCGCTCGTCGTGTTCTTCCTGGCCAATTCCTATGGCGACGCGCTGGCGCAAGCCTTTCCGGTGCTGGAATCGCTCGGCGGCAAGATTTTCATCGGCACCGCCTTCTTCATGGTGGCGATGATCATCAGCCAGGCGGTTTCGCTGGCTGCTGCTGCGCCATGTCGCGGTGATGCCGCTCGTCACGCTGTTCTTCGTGCTCGTTTTCGGCGGGCTGACGCTCTGGCTGCAGGACGACCTTTTCATCAAGATGAAGCCGACCATCGTCAACTGCATCTTCGGTACGGCGCTGCTCGGCGGCCTGCTGTTCGGCAAGTCGCTGCTCGCCTATGTCTTCGACGCCGCCTTCAAGCTGGACGAGGAGGGCTGGCGCAAGCTGACCTTGCGTTTCGGCCTGCTGTTTCTTCGTGCTGGCCCTGCTCAACGAGATCGTCTGGCGCAATTTCTCGACCGATTTCTGGGTCGGCTTCAAGACCTGGGCCGTCATGCCGCTGACAATGATCTTCATGATGACGCAGCTTTCGCTTATCCAGCGGCACACCCTGCCGGAAGCGGTGGAAGACAAGCCGGCTAAAGGTGATCCTCGGTAGAGCTGCCCGGCGGATTGATGAACGGGCCGGTCGCCTCGCCCGCCTCCACCATTTTCTCGTGCCGCAAGGCCCAGTGCACCGTCGGAAAGGCAATCTCGCCCCACGGTATGTCGTCGAAGGCGAACAGCCTTGTCTCCAGGCTCTCTTCGCCCGCGGAAAATCCCGGCGAGGCGAGGTCGGCGCGGTAGATGAGCTGCACCTGGCTCAGCCGTGGCACGGTATAGACCGCCAGCAGGCCCTTGAGCGCCAGTTCAGCGCCGGCCTCCTCGAACGCTTCGCGGCGCGCCCCGTCCTCCGGCGTCTCGTGCATTTCGAGATACCCCGCCGGAATCGTCCAGAAGCCGCGGCGCGGCTCTATCGCACGGCGGCACAACAGGAACAGGCCTTGATGGCGCACCACCGAGCCGACCACGATCTTGGGGTTCTGGTAGTTGACGAAACCGCAATGGTCGCAGACATGGCGCTCATGCGTGTCGCCGGGCGGCTGGCGGCGCGCGAAGGAAGGCTCAAGCCGGCGCAGATCCTCGCCGGACATCAGCCGCCGGCCTTTGCCATGGCCGCTTCGAGCGCGGGAAGGAAGCGCTTTTCAAGGCTCTCCGGCGTCAACGGCCCGACATGCTTGTGGGCGATGGTGCCGTCCGCATTGACGATGAAGGTTTCGGGAACGCCGTAAACGCCCCAGTCGATGACGGCGCTGCCCTTGGGATCGATCCCGACCGCCGAGAAGGGATTGCCGAGCTGGCCAAGGAAGCGCAGCGCGTTTTCCGGCTTGTCCTTGTAGTTGATGCCGGTGACCTGGAAGCCGCGAGCGCTTGGAAAGATCCAGCAGGACCGGATGCTCGATGCGGCAGGGCGCGCACCAGCTTGCCCAGACATTGACGATGCTGACCTTGCCCTTGAGCATTTCACTTGCAAGTCCCGGCACCGCGCCTTGCGGACCGTTCAGCCCCGGCAACGGCTCCAGCACGAACTGCGGCACCGGCTGGCCGATCAGCGCTGAAGGAATCTCCTTCGTGTCGCCGCCCCAAAGCAATTGCTTGAGGAATACGCCTGCGAGCAAAAGGAACACCACCAGCGGCAGGGCAGCAAAGACCAGCGCCCGGCGGCGGCCGGCGGCCGGGTTTGCCTGTGCTTCGTCAGCCATCCGCGCCGGCCTTGCGAACGGCGCTGCACACCCTGCCGCTCGAGCTCGGCAAGTTCACGCAGCCGCTGCCGGTAGGAGATGTTCGACCAGACGATCAGCGCCGCGATCACCGCGCGGTAATCACGTAGGAAGGCACGATGAAGGCGGTGTACTGGCCGAACATCATACGCCTCCCGCTTCGCGCGCCGCATTCATGCGCATCGTGCGGATGCGGCGGCGCAGGATCTCGTTGCGCATGTTCATCAAGTGCAGCGTCGTGAACAGCAGCGTGAAGGCGATCGCCATGGCGAACAGCGGATAGAGAAAGGCCGCGTCCATCGCCGGCCGGCCGAACCGCGACACCGACGCCGGCTGGTGCAGCGTGTTCCACCAGTCGACCGAGAACTTGATGATCGGAATGTTGATGAAGCCGACAAGCGTGACGATCGCCAGCGCCCGCGCCGACGTGACGGGATCCTCGATCGCGCGGCGCAAGCGCCATCAGGCCGAGATAGATGATGAAAAGCACCAGCACGGAGGTCAGCCGCGCGTCCCATACCCACCATGTGCCCCACATCGGCTTGCCCCAAAGCGAGCCGGTGACCAACGCCAGCAAGGTGAACGCCGCGCCGATCGGCAGCGCCGCGCGGACCGAGACATCGGCCAGCGGATGACGCCAGACCAGCGTGCCGAGCGCCGACACGCTCATGACCGAGTAGCAAAGCATGGCAAGCCAGGCCGACGGCACATGCACGAACATGATGCAGGACGCTGCGGCCCTGCTGGTAGTCCTCGGGCGCGAGCAGCGCCAGCCAGAGCCCCAGCGCGAACATCAGCGCCGTCAGTCCCGCAAGCCACGGGATGACAGGCCCTGCAATTGCAAGGAAACGGGTCGGATTGGCAAGGTCCCAGAGGCTGGATGGGCGGGAGGCGGCGTCGGTCATGGTCAGGTTTTAGCGCTCCGCCCTTTCATTGGCAAATGCGCGGCGCAGGGTCAGTCTGCCGCATGCCGCAACACGTGCCCGGCGGCCAGCGGACCCAATACTGAAAAGAGCAGCGTGATGGCGCACAGGAACAGGAACGGCGCCCAGAAGGGCGCCGGATCTTCCACCGCGCCATAGGCCGCCGAAACGCCGAAGACCAGGAGCGGGATCACCAGCGGCAGGATGAGGATGGCGATGAGCAAGCCGCCGCGGGCCAGCGTCACCGTCACCGCGGCGCCCATCGCGCCGATGAAGGTGATTGCCGGCGTTCCCGCGGCCAGCGTTGCCATCACCGCGAGGATGGCGTTCGCCTCCATGTTCATGAAGATGCCGAACACAGGCGTTGCCAGCACCAGCGGCAGGCCTGTCGCCACCCAGTGCGCAAGGCATTTGATGAAGACCATCAGCGCCGCAGGATGCTCCGACATCAGCAGGAGTTCGAGCGAGCCGTCCTCGCGGTCGGCCTGGAACAGCCTGTCCAGCCCGAGCAGGCTCGCGAGCAGCGCTCCGATCCACAAGCATCGCGGGTCCGATACGAGCCAGCAGGTTGAGGTCCGGCCCGACCGCGAAGGGCACGATGGTGACGACCGCCAGGAAGAACAGCAGGCCGGTCAGCGCGCCGCCGCCGACCCGGGCAGCCAGCTTCAGTTCGCGCAGGAAAAGCGCCCTCATGCCGGCTGCCCCGCTTTTCGGGCAGCCATGTCGAGCTGCCCGGGCGCATCGAGGCCGAGCGGCTGGTGCGTGGCGGCAAGCACGATGCCGCCGGCGGCAAGATGGCGCGACACGATATCGGCAAAGCGGACTTCCGACTGCGCGTCGAGCGCGGCCGTCGGCTCGTCCACCAGCCAGACCGGGCGGGTGGTCACGAGCAGCCGGGCAATCGCAACGCGCCGCTTCTGCCCGGCCGAAAGATATCCCGCCGGAATGGTTCCGATGCCCGGCAGCCCGACCGTCTTAAGCGCCTCGCCGATTTCCATTCCGGGGCCGAGATAGCCCTGCCAGAAGGCGAGGTTTTCGGCGACCGTCAGCTGCGATTTCAGCGCATTTGCGTGGGCAAGGTAATGGCAATGCTCGTCGAACGGCCTTGTCGGGGTCGCCGCCTTCCAGGCGAATTGAACCCGCCGTCGGCTTGAGAAAACCCGCGATTGCCTTGAGCAGCGTCGATTTGCCCGAACCGTTGGGGCCGGTGATGACGAGGGCATTGCCCGACGGCACATCGAAGGCGAGGCCGTGAAAATGGCCCGCTCGCCCCTGCACACTTCCACCTTTTCGCCCACCAGTCGCATACGGCCTTGTGTAATTGCAAAAGGCCGGATGCGGAAGGGGATAGCCGCGATGAGCGCACGCGACGAATTATTACCCTTTCAGCCTATTTCCGCAGCGAAAAAAACCCTCTATAGAGCGCACGACTTCGCCAGCGGCCGGCTGGTCACGAACTCAATTTGCACTGGAAGACAATGTCCCTTCGCGGACGTTTGACCCGGGCAAACATGCGGAAATGGCCGCACCCGCTGATCGGCGTGTTCCTATGACGCCAGTGTTTGCCCTTTCCGGCGCGCTCACGAAACTGGAACACGCACCATGCTGAATTCCCTCGACACGTTCAAATGCCGCCGTACGCTCGAAGCGGGCGGCAAGGACTACGTCTACTATTCGCTTTCCGAGGCGGAAAAGAACGGCCTTGAAGGCGCGTCGCGCCTGCCCTTCTCGCTGAAAGTGCTGCTGGAAAACCTGCTGCGCTTCGAGGATGGCCGCTCGGTCACCGCCGACGACATCCGCGCGATCGTCGCAATGGCTCGACAGACCGCGGCAAGGAAGAGCGCGAGATCGCCTACCGCCCGGCCCGCGTGCTGATGCAGGACTTCACCGGCGTTCCGGCCGTCGTCGACCTCGCCGCCATGCGCGATGCGACGCTGAGCCTCGGCGGCAACGCCTCCGTGATCAATCCGCAGGTTCCCGTCGATCTGGTCATCGACCACTCCGTGATGGTCGACTATTTCGGCAAGCCCGACTCCTTCTGCGCGCAACGTGTCGCTGGAATATGAGCGCAACGGCGAGCGCTACACCTTCCTGAAATGGGGCCAGAACGCCTTCGAGAACTTCCGCGTCGTGCCGCCCGGAACCGGCATCTGCCACCAGGTCAACCTCGAATATCTCGCCCAGACCGTATGGACCCGCGAGATCGACGGCGAGACCGTCGCCTATCCCGACACGCTGGTCGGCACCGATTCGCACACCACCATGGTCAACGGCCTTTCCGTTCTCGGCTGGGGCGTCGGCGGCATCGAGGCCGAGGCGGCCATGCTCGGCCAGCCGGTCACCATGCTGATCCCCGAAGTCGTCGGCTTCCGTCTTCACGGCCGCCTGCCCGAAGGCACCACGGCGACCGACCTCGTGCTCACGGTCACGCAGATGCTGCGCAAGAAGGGCGTTGTCGGCAAGTTCGTGGAATTCTACGGCCCGGGCCTGTCGCACCTGACCCTCGAGGACGCGGCGACCATCGCCAACATGGCGCCCGAATACGGCGCGACCTGCGGCTTCTTCCCGATCGGCAAGGACACGATCGCCTACCTGAAGTCGACCGGCCGCGACCCGGCGCGCATTGCGCTGGTCGAGGAATACGCCAAGGCGCAAGGCATGTGGCACTCGGACAAGACGCCCGATCCGGTCTTCACCGATACGCTTGAACTCGATCTGGCGAGCGTCGTTCCGTCGCTGGCCGGACCCAAGCGCCCGCAGGACCGTGTCGCGCTCACCGATGCCGATGTCGAGTTTGCCCGCGCGCTGCCCGACCTCAAGGGCGCCGGCAAGGGCGGCGACGAGCCGGGCAAGGCCGCGCGGCCGCAGAAACGCTACGCCGTTCGCGGCCAGAATTTCCATATCGATGACGGCGACGTCGTGATTGCGGCGATCACCTCCTGCACCAACACGTCCAACCCCTCGGTGCTGATCGGCGCCGGCCTGCTGGCCCGCAAGGCGCGCGAGCGCGGCCTGACCGTCAAGCCCTGGGTCAAGACCTCGCTGGCGCCGGGATCGCAGGTCGTGACCGACTATCTCGAGAAGGCCGGCCTGATGGGCGATCTCGACGCGCTCGGCTTCAACCTCGTCGGCTATGGCTGCACCACCTGCATCGGCAATTCCGGCCCGCTGCCGGAGGAAATCTCCGAAGCGATCAACCAGAACAACCTCGTCGCCTGCTCGGTGCTTTCGGGCAACCGCAACTTCGAAGGCCGCGTCAATCCGGACGTGCGGGCCAACTACCTCGCCTCGCCGCCGCTGGTCGTCGCCTATGCGATCGCAGGCTCGATGCACATCAACCTCGCGACCGAGCCGATCGGCCAGGATCAGCGACGGCAACGACGTGTTCCTGAAGGACATCTGGCCGACCTCGAAGGAGATCGCCGAACTCATCCGCTCCTCGATCAACGAGCAGATGTTCCGCAGCCGCTATTCCAACGTCTTCAAGGGCGATGCGGGCTGGCAGAAGATCGAGGTCACCGGCGGCGAGACCTATGCCTGGAAGGACAGCTCCACCTATGTGCAGAACCCTCCCTATTTCGAGGGCATGACCATGGAGCCGGAAACGGTCGAGGACATCAACGATGCGCGCATCCTCGGCCTGTTCCTCGATTCGATCACCACCGACCACATCTCCCCGGCCGGTTCGTTCAAGGCGGCGACACCCGCCGGCCAATACCTGATCGAACACCAGGTGCGCCCGGTGGATTTCAACTCCTACGGCTCGCGCCGCGGCAACCATGAAGTGATGATGCGCGGCACCTTCGCCAACATCCGCATCAAGAACCAGATGCTGCAGGGCGTTGAAGGCGGCTATACCAGCACTATCCCTCCGGCGAGCAGATGTCGATCTACGACGCGGCCATGCGCTACAAGGAGGAGGGCGTGCCGCTGGTGATCTTCGCCGGCAAGGAATACGGCACCGGTTCCTCGCGCGACTGGGCGGCAAAGGGCACCCGCCTCCTGGGCGTGCGCGCGGTCATTGCCGAAAGCTTCGAGCGCATCCACCGCTCCAACCTCGTCGGCATGGGCGTGCTGCCGCTGGTATTCACCGGCGGCCAGTCCTGGCAGTCGCTGGGACTGAAGGGCGACGAAACCGTTTCGCTGTCGGGCATTGCCGGCCTTGTGCCGCGACAGGAGCTGGGGGCGACGATCAGGTTTGCCGACGGATCCGTCAAGGAAGTGGCGCTGCTCACCCGCATCGATACGCTGGACGAGATGGACTATTTCCGCCATGGCGGCATCCTGCAATACGTCCTGCGCAACTTGAACCGCGCCGCCTGAACGGCGCTGCCGGCGGCGCGATTGGCGCCGCCGGCCTTCTCACCCTTTAGTTATTCGCAAGTGAAGCGGCTGCACCGTATTTTCCGCACAAGCCAAGAGGCCGAAAACTCCGGCAAGAAGAGAGCGTGAATGGCCGCCATCGAAAATACCCCCGCCATGATGCTGAAAGTGAAGGGCGCCGCGATCGCCGCGCTGTGTGCCTGCGCCATGCCGGGCGTCGCCGGTGGCGTGGAGATCGTGCACCCCAAGGGCGTCATCGAGCTCTTTACCAGCCAGGGCTGCTCGTCATGCCCGCCCGCCGATGCCGTTCTTGCCAGGCTTGCCGAAGGCGGCGAGACCCTGGCGCTCGCCTGGCATGTCGACTACTGGGACTATATCGGCTGGAAGGACACCTTCGCCCGCCCGGACAATTCCAAGCGCCAGCGCGCCTATGCCGCTTCCATGGGTGCGAGCGGCGTCTACACGCCGCAGGCCATCATCAACGGCCACATGGATGTGGTCGGCTCGCGCGGCAAGGATGTCGAGGAAGCATTGGAGAAGCTGGAGGGGACTCCAGGCGGCCTTGTCGTCCCGATCGACGCCACCGTGTCGGGCAAGGTGCTGCATGTGGAGATTCCGGCCAACGCCCATTCGGCGGGCACGACGCTGTGGATGGTCTATTTCCGAAACCATGCGCAGGTCGAGGTCAAGCGCGGCGAACTCGCCGGCCAGACGCTCGACTATACCAATGTGGTCACCAACGTCGAAATGATCGGCATGGTCGGCGACAAGCCGCTGGTGGCCGAGTTTCCGCTGAACGACATGGCCCAGCGCGGCTATGAATCGTGCGCCCTTGTGCTTCAGAAGGTGACGGACCACGGAACGCCCGGCCCTATCGTCGGAGCCGCCATGGTGCGCGATCTCGCCACCCAGTAGGCAAAAAAAAGCCGGCTCAAGAACCGGCTTTTCAGTTTGGGGATTGAACCACACTCAAACAGGTGGTCCGACCCGTATGCCCCGGGGGCTGGGGGGCTGAAAACCAAGGCGTCCGGGTCGGACCGTCTGAGGCAACGATCGCAAGTTCCCATCGAACTTGGCCGCTCAAATGTTCGAATCTAGGCAATTTGGTGTTTTTTGCCGGCGTCCAAGGCGGATCGGCGCCGGTCTTGCCAAATCCGCCAGCCAGCCGCATGATGACTGCCCGATATCGGAACTGGGAGCGTTGGAGGGTATGGCGGATTTCGCTGACGATGCCGAACCGGAACAGATGGCCGCACAGGCCGGCAATGTTGTCCGGCTTCATGCGGCCAGCCAGAACAAGATCCCGGAAATCGTTTCCTTCAACCGGCGCGAACTCGACCAGATCCTTCGCATCTACGGAAACAAGGTCGCCGATGGCGAGTGGCGCGACTATGCCATCGACATGCTGCGCGACAGGGCCGTGTTTTCCGTGTTCAAGCGCGCCGCCGAGGTGCCTCTCTACCGGATCGAGAAGAACCCGAAACTGGCCCGAAAACAGGGCGCCTGGTGCGTTACCAATGCCGGCGGGCAGATCCTCAAGCGCGGCCATGAACTTGGCGCTGTACTGCGCATGTTCGAGGCGCGGCCCCGCCTCCACCAGGTCTGAGGTTCAGTCGCGATAAAGCGTGTCGGGATATTCATTTGCGGCGGGGGCGGCGTTCGCGCCTTCGCCCAGCGCCAGCTGCATCAGTTCCGTGTCGAGCCAGCGCCCGAACTTCCAGCCCGTTGCCTGCATCCTGCCGGTGCTTTGAAAGCCTGCCGCGCGATGCACGCCGATCGAGGCCGGATGCGCCCCGCCGATCACCGCCACCATCTGCCGGAAGCCGAGCGCGGTGCAATCGGCCACCAGCCGGTCGAGCAACATGCGCCCGAGCCCCCGCCCGCGAAACTGCGGCGCGATGTAGATCGAATCCTCGACCAGGAAGCGATAGGCCGCCCGGGTCCGGAACGCCGAAGCATAGGCATAGCCGGCTATCTTTTCGTCTTCCTCACCCACGATGTAGGGGTATCCAAGCCCGGTTATCGTGCGGAACCGCGCTTCCATCTCTGCCCCGTCGGGCGGAACCAGCTCATAGGTGGCGACGCCGTTGAGAACGCTCTCGGCGTAGATTTCCTGGATGGCGGGGATGTCGGCGACAGTTGCGGGGCGCAGTTTCAAGGTCATGGCGATTCCTTGGCAGGGACGGCGGCTCTCTTGCCAGCGACCGGCGCAAAAGAAAAGGGCGGCCGAAGCCGCCCTTTTGGCATTTCGTCAGATCCGGCCTTATTCGCGGTTGCCCAGGAACTGCAGCAGGAACATGAACAGGTTGATGAAGTCGAGGTAGAGCGTCAGCGCGCCCATGATCGCCTTGCGGCCGGCCCATGATCGTCTCGTCATGCGCGACATAGTCATACATCTCCTTGATCTTCTGCGTGTCGTAGGCGGTGAGGCCGGCGAAGATCAGCACGCCGATCGCCGAGATGGCGAAGCCGAGCGCCGAGGACTGCAGGAAGATGTTGACGATCATCGCGATGATGAGGCCGAACACGCCCATGATCAGGAACGAGCCCATGCGCGGTCAGGTCACGCTTGGTGGTGTAGCCGTAGAGGCTGACAGCGCGCCGAAGGCGGCAGCCGTCACGAAGAAGGTCTGCGTGATGCTTTCGGCCGGTGAAGACCAGGAAGATCGACGACAGCGACAAGCCCACCAGCGCGGAATAGATCCAGAAGGTAAGCTGCGCGGCGCCCACGCTCATGGTCTGCACCTTGAACGAAAGGAAGAATACCAGCGCAAGCGGAGCGAACATGATCACCCACTTGAGCGGGCTGACATAGATGAGCTGCGCGAATGCCGGATTGGAGGTGGCAAGCACATTCGTGCCCAGCGCCGCAAGGCCGGTGATGGCCAGCGCCAGGGTCATGTAGTTGTATACCCGCAGCATGTAGGCGCGCAGGCCTTCGTCAATGTCCGCTTCCGTGCGGACGCCCGTTGTGGCGAGGCGGCCATTCAAGTTGCGATAGTCAGCCATTCAAGTTTTCTCCCGCTTGAGGTTCGTCCGGGATCCCGGACAGCATCGACCCGGAGCATTCTGCCCCGGATTTGCGAAGAATATGTGTGCTTTCCCCGCGTCAGACAAGGCCTGCATGCTCATGCGGCAAATTATTCCCGGTTGGCGCCGGCCAAGGCAGCGTTTCAAAGCTCGCGCAGCACCGGCGCGGCCTTCTGGCCGAGCACCCGCCAGGTTCCGGCAAGGCCGAGGCCGACGGTGACGGCCAGCGCCCCGGCTATCACGACCAAAGCTACCCACGGATCGAAGACCGCGTTGAATTCCATGATCCGCGTGATCACGAACCATGCCGCGACCCCGCCGGCGGCAAGCCCGAACAGCGCAGTGGCAAGGCCGAGCAGGGCGTATTCCCACACGAACGAGCGCATGATCACGCCGCGCCGTGCGCCCAGCGTCTTCAGCACCACCGAATCATGGGTCCGCTTGCCGTTTCCGGCCGCGAGCGCTCCCGCCAGCACCAGCAGCGAAGCGATCAGCGCCACCGACGATGCCGCCCTGATGGCATTCGCCAGCTGGCCGATGAGCGTATTGACCGTCTCGATCGCGTCGCGGACGCGGACGCTGGTGACCGCCGGAAAGGCATTTGTCACCGCCCGCAGGATGCGGCCGTCCCGCGCGATGTCGTCGCTCGCCCCGCCTGCCAGCGAAAGCGTCGCCAGCCAGCCATGCGGCGCGCCGGCAAAGGTGTTGGGCGAGAACACCATCACGAAATTGATCGAAAGGGTCTCCCACTCGACCGCGCGCAGATTGGCGATGGTCGCCTTGACCGGCCTTCCAAGCACATTGACCTCGATCGTGTCGCCGACATCGAGGCCAAGCTCGCGCGCCTCCTCCTCGGCAAAGCTGACAAGCGGCTCGCCCTGGTGGTCCGGCGCCCACCACTTGCCCTCCACGACCGTTGAACCGGCGGGTTTGTCGACGGCATAGGTGATGCCGCGATCGCCCTGCAGCACCCAGCTGCCCTCCTGGCCGCGAAATTCGGCGGCGGGGCGGCCCTTGAGATGCGTAATCCGCCCGCGCAGCATCGGCACTGCGTTAACCTCGCCCTCGCCCGCCACTTCGCCAAGCAGCTTGCGAAAGCCTTCATACTCGGTGCTCTGGATGTCGAGGAAGAAGAAGGAAGGCGCCTGCTTCGGCAGGTTCGACGTCACCTGTTTCCGCAAGCTGCCGTCGATCAGCGTCAGCGCGACGATCAGCGCGAGGCCGAGGCCCAGCGAAAGCACCACGGAGGCGGTGAGCGATCCCGGCCTGTGGATGTTGCCGAGCGCCATGCGGATTTCGGTGGAACGCGGCTTGGGCGCATGGCGCGCCAGCCATTCGATGCCCATGGCGACCAGCCGCAGCGCCACGAACGCAAAGGCCATGGCGCCGAGGAAGATGAGGGCGATGGTGCGTTCCCGCGAAAAGGCGAGCGCAAGGCCGGCGAGCGCCGCGAGCCCGGCGGCGACCATCAGCAGGTAAAGCGGCTTTGGCCACTGCCGGTTGGAAAAGCCTGAGGAGCGAAACAGCGTCGCCGCAGGTGTTTCCTGCGCCTGCGACAATGGCCAGACGGTAAAGACGAACGCGGTCAGCAGCCCATATGCCGTCGCCAGCGCAAGGGCGGCAGGATGCAGCACGCCGCCTTCGGCAACCGGCAGCAGGCCGCGCAGCGCCTCTCGCGCAACGATCGGCATCGCCGCACCAAGCGCCAGCCCGGCAATGATGCCGAGGCCCGCCAGCATCATGATCTGGATCACATAGACCTGGAAAATGAAGCGCGACGGCGCGCCCACGGATTTGAGCGTCGCGATCACGCCCCGCTTGGTATCGAGGAAGGCCCGCGCCGAATTGCCGACGCCAACGCCCCCGACGATCAGCGCCGTCAGCCCGACAAGCGTCAGGAATTGCGAGAAGCGTTCGATGTTGCGCGCAAGCGCCGGCGCGGCATTGTCGCGCGACTGGATGCGCCAGCCATTGTCCGGAAACGCCTGCTTGATATCCTCCATGAAGCGCGACACGCCTGCGTCGGACGCATCGTCGAGCCGGATCGCCATGCGGGCGGTATAGAGCGAACCGGGCCGGATCAATCCGGCGCGCTCCAGGCCTTCGCGTGTCATCATCACGCGCGGTCCGAAAATCGTGCCGTCGGACAGCCGGTCGGGTTCCGCCGAAGATCGTGCCCGCAATGTCGAACTGCGCCTCGCCTAGTGCGATCTTCTGGCCAACCGCGAGCGCCAGCCGTTCCAACAGCAGTTGGTCCACCCAGACTTCCGCCGCTGCCGTATCCGCCATGACGATCGGTCCCGCAACGCCCAGCAGGCTTCCATGCAGCGGATAGGCGGCATCCACGGCCTTGAGTTCGACCAGCGACTGGTCGGCGCCGTCGATACGCCGGCCCATTGCCCGAAGCGTGATGGTCTGTGCGATTTCGCCACGGCCTCTCGCGAATTTCACCACATCGTCGGGCAGGTTTTGCTGGACCTGCGAAATCGAGACGTCTCCGCCGAGGATGGACCGTCCCTCCGCGGCGATGCCGCCGGTGATCGAGGCCGCGACCGAATTGACGCCCGCGATCGCCGCCACGCCCAGTGCGATGCAGGCGACGAGGATGTAGAAGCCGCGCAAGCCGCCGCGCATTTCGCGCAATGCGAAGCGGAAGGCGAGCGCAGGACCCGGACCTTCGCGCATCATTCGCCCGCCGCCGCGCGCGCTGGCTGTTTGGGTTCGGCTTCGCGCTCGACCACGCCGTTGCGCACCCGCACGATGCGCCCGCACCGCTCCGCGAGCCGGATGTCATGGGTCACCAGAACCAGCGTCGTGCCGCGTTCCTCCTGCTTGGCGAAAAGCAGGTCGGCCACCTGGCGCCCGGTCTCGCCGTCGAGATTGCCCGTCGGCTCGTCCGCGACAAGGATGAGGGGATCTGGGGCTAGCGCGCGGGCAATCGCCACCCGCTGCTGTTCGCCGCCGGACAATTGACCGGGATAGTGGCTTTCGCGCCCGCCGAGCCCCACCGCCGTCAGTTCCATGTGCAGCCTTTTCGAACGCGTCGCGGTCGCCGGCCAATTCCAGCGGCACGGCAACGTTTTCCAGCGCAGTCATGTTCGCGATGAGATGAAATGACTGGAAGACGATGCCGACATTGCGGCCACGGAAGCTCGCCAGCATGTCTTCGCTGAGGCCGGTCAACTCGCTGTCGCCGACCTTGACCATGCCGCTGTCTGCCCGCTCGAGGCCCGCCATCACCATCAGCAGGGTCGATTTTCCGGAGCCGGAGGGCCCGAGCACGGCTACCGATTCGCCGCGCGATACGTTGAGGCTCGCCCCGTTGAGGACATGGACGCGCGAGGCGCCCTCGCCAAGCGTCAGGTGCACATTGTCGAGGCGTATGATGCTGTCGGGCAAGCGGAAATCCCCTGGAAGGCCTGTCGAACCCGGCCGATTGTGTTGCATTACGCCGGCAAGCTGGAAGCGGACCATCAATGGCCCTAGATATGTGACACATAGGCACCAGGAACGCGGCTGGCAATGTCACGGCATATCACGATGATTCTAAACACGGCTCGGGCGGCAGGCCTTGCAATTGTCATGGCCTTTGGCGTGATCGGCGCTCCGGCGTTTGCCGCGCAGGCGACCATTGTCGCCCTTGGCGACAGCCTGGTCGCGGGTTTGGGCCTGCAGCAGGAAGAAGCGTTTCCCGCCCGGCTGGAGGCAGCCCTGCGCGCCCGCGGCAAGGACGTGAGCATCGTCAATGCCGGCGTGTCGGGCGACACCACGGCCGGTGGACTGGGCCGGCTTGACTGGTCGGTGCCCGACGGAACCGACGGCGTTATCCTGGAACTTGGCGCCAACGACATGCTGCGCGGCATCGATCCTGCGCAAACCCGCAAGAATCTCGATGCCATTCTTTCCCGCCTCAAGGAACGGGACATTCCGGTGCTCGTCGCCGGCATGCGCGCCTCGCCCAACCTGGGTAGCGACTACGCGATGGAGTTCGATGCGATCTTTGCCGACCTGGCGCAGAAGCATGGCGCGGCGCTCTACCCGTTCTTCCTCGATGGCGTCGCTGCGCAGGCCGGCCTCAACCAGGACGACGGCATGCATCCCAACAGCGCCGGAGTTGACGCGATCGTCGCGCGTTTCCTGCCGGCCATGGAAGATTTCCTGGCCCGTTCCGTGAGGCAGGCCAGCACAAATTAACGCCTTGCCGCCCGGTGCGGGCCGTGATTCGATCGATGTGGCAAAGCTGATTCGAGGAGTGTGAGATGCCCAGACTCTTTACCGCCCTCGAAGTGCCCGGCGAAGTCGCCCTGTCCCTTTCCTTCCTTCGGGGAGGCCTGCCGGGAGCGCGCTGGATAGACGCCGAGAACTACCACATCACCTTGCGTTTCATCGGCGACACCGATTTCCGCACCGCCGACGAGTTGGTGAACGCGCTTGCCAGGGTGGAGCGCAACCCCGTCTCCATCCGCCTTTCCGGCCTCGACGCATTCGGCGGCAACAAGCCGCATTCGCTCCATGCCTGCGTCGAACGCAATTCCGGCCTTTCGGAGTTGCAGGCCGAGCACGAACGCATCGCCCAGCGCGTGGGACTGAAGGCGGAAAGTCGCAAATTCGTGCCGCATGTCACGATCGCCCGGCTTCGCGGCGCCAAGGGTTCCGACGTCGGGCATTATCTGTCGCTTCGCGGGCTTTACTCCGCACCGCCATTCGTGGCGACGAGCTTCGTGCTTTATTCCTCCAAGGATTCGGTGGGCGGCGGTCCATACATAGTCGAGGAGCGCTTCCCGCTGACCGGCAAGCGCGATGCGAGACTAGGCGAACATGCCGCCATGCGACAGGCCGGCTGGTAGGAGGATCGCATGCCCGCCCGGCTCGAAGGCGAGGAAAGGGATCGCGGCACTCGCTTCCGTGCCGAAATGGTCGCCGGTCGAAGGCCGGGACGCGATCACCCGCAAGCTTGTCTTCGCCAATTTCAACGAGGCGTTCGGCTTCATGGCGCGCGTGGCGATGCAGGCAGAGAAGCTCGACCACCACCCGGAATGGTCCAACGTCTACAAGACCGTGGAAATCACGCTGACGACGCACGATGCCGGCGGTCTGACAGAGCTGGATTTCAGGCTCGCGCGCTTCGTGGACAAGGCCGCGGGCGGCTGAGGGTACCGGTTTTTCTTGCAACCCATGCCGTGCTGCACCATTTCAATACCCGAGCGGGTGTTCCCGCCACGACGGAGGGGTGAATGCGCAAAGTGCTTTATGGCGAAATACTCGATCCCGAGCCCGGCCCGCAAAAGGCGCGGGCTGACGAGAAGCGCGTGCGCGCCGGCTTCTGGAACAAGGTTCGCACGGCTGCGGGCCGCATTCCCTTCATCGAGGACGTGGTCGCCGGCTATTTCTGCGCGCTCGATCCGGCCACGCCGTCGCGCGCCCGCTATATCCTGTTCGGCGCGCTGGCCTATTTCGTCCTGCCGCTCGACTGGGTGCCCGACATCCTCCTGGGCTTCGGCTTTACCGACGATATCGCGGTCCTCGCCGCCGCGATGACTGCGATCCGTTCGAACCTCAAGGATGCGCACTATCATGCCGCCCGCAAGGCGCTGGCCAGCGAGGGGCAAACCGAGGCGCCTTCCGGCAAGACCCACAACGCCTCTGGCAACGCCACCGGCGCATGAACCCGGTGCAGCGGGGCTATTTCGGCATCGGGGTGGAGGGCATCTCGAAACCGATGAATTTCGGCAACCTGGCAAGGTCGGCGCACGGCTTCGGCGCAAGTTTCGTCTTCACCGTGTCGCCGGCAAAAGCCGTGGGCAAGCCGG
Source organism: uncultured Alphaproteobacteria bacterium (assembly GCA_963846345.1). GTDB lineage: Bacteria > Pseudomonadota > Alphaproteobacteria > Rhizobiales > Rhizobiaceae > BOKV01. The sequence goes on along the minus strand of CAWJVP010000004.1, from coordinate 464,626 downwards.
GTTCGGACACCAACCGGTCCGATTTTCACCTGCCCTGGTACACATATCCATCGGTCGCCGAGATGCACCTGCCGGACGACTGCCGCCTGGTTGGCATCGAACTTGTCGACGAGGCGATCGAACTGCCTTCGTTCCGGCACCCGACCCGGGCTGCCTATGTGCTAGGACCCGAACACGGCTCGCTCTCGCCGCAAATGGTGGAGTGCTGCGAATTCGTGGTGAAGATACCGATCCGCTTCTGCATCAATGTGGCGATGGCGGGCGTGGTCGTGATGTATGACCGCATGTGCTGCCTGGGGCGTTTTGCCGAGCGCCCGGTGAAGGCGGGAGGGCCGCTTGCCCCGGCCAAGCCGCATCTGCACGGCAAGCCGCTCTACAGCGCCGGCGTGCGCATGCCGGGGCGCAAGGGCCGCAACCGCCAGCCCTGATTCAGTTCGTGTCGATCGCCGGATCCTGCTCCAGGATGACCTTGAGCCGGGCGAAGGCCAGCCGGATCCGTGACTTCACCGTCCCGATCGGCAGGCCGGTTTCCTCGGCGATCTGGCTGTGCGGATAGCCCAGGAAGAAAGCAAACCGGATCACGTCGTATTGCTCTGGCGGCAACAGCGACATTGCCTCGCGAACCTTCATCTCGCGCAGGGCCGAATCGATGCCCGAATCGGGCGAAGGATCGCCTTCGGGCAGCAACGTCGGATCGTCCTGGTCGAAGGCATCGCTCTTGTCGCGGCGCGCAAGATCGATCCTGCGATTGCGTGCGATCCGGAACAGCCAGGTCGAAAGCGTCGATTTGGCCGGGTCGAACTGGGCCGCCTTGTGCCAAAGCGTGACCATGACTTCCTGGCAGATTTCCTCCGCCCCCGCCGCGTCGAGGCCAAGGCGCCGCAGATAGGCGTTGATCCGGGGGGCAAAGAAATCGAACAGGGTTTCAAAGGCCTGCCTGTCGCGCTCTTGCGCGACGCGCCCTGCAAGCCCTGTCATTTCGTCCGCGGTCAGATTACCCATCGATTGCCATGTACGCCGGTACCCGGCCCTGCTTTAGCATTTTTCAGGGCAGGTTGGGCAAGCCGTCAGCCAAAGAATTGCCAAACTTGTGTTTCAGGGGAAGCGAACCTCCACTGGTCCGCGGAGCACGTGCCCATTTGCGGCACAGCCGGCTTTGTATCGAATCGTATACGATTTGGTAAGGCTTTCTAAAGCATTCTGGAGGCGCTGTTTCAAAGCCGGAATGGTGGCCGGAGCGCGGCAGCCGCGGCGGGAATTGAGGAAGATCGCTGCGGACTTTTCCGCGCGAAAGACTTGACGGGAAACAAGATGAACAGACGCGGAAAATTCTGGCTTGCGGCCCTGGCGGTGTCCATGGTGGCCGGCATGGCCGCCGGCCCGGCTTTGGCGCAGGCACCCACGCGCATCAGCGAAAACCAGGCATGGAGCGCCTTCAGCGCCGTCGTCGATGGCAGCAAGACCTGCTACATCGTTTCCGTGCCGACGGACAAGCAACCGACCGACCGCGACCATGGCGAAGTCTTCTTCATGCTCGCCAGCCATTCGGGCGAAGCCAGCCTTCAGCCGCAATTCAAGGTCGGCTATCCGTTCAAGGACGATTCCAAGGTCACGCTGGAGATCGACGGCAAGAAATACGTCATGTTCACGCGCGGCGACAGCGCCTGGCTCGAAAACGCCGCCGAGGAAAACGCCGTGGTTGAATCGATGCGCACCGGAAAGGCCATGTCCGTTACCGCCTATTCGCGCCGCGGTACGCAGACGAGCTACAAATACTCGCTGTCCGGAGTGACCGCATCGCTCAAGGATATCTCGGGCTGCAAGTGAGCCGCCGCTAATTTGGCAGGTGAAAAACCGGCCTCCAGATGCTATCTGAGGCTTGCGCCGGGCGCATATGCGGCCCGGCGATTTGCTTTTCACGCCCCTGCAAGGGGACAATGGAACGGTCATGGTCCACACCATTCACGCCGGCGATCCCCAGGTGCGCGACGCCCATCGTCCGGCGCCCGCCGACACGCGCCAGTCGCTGATCGGCCTGACGCGCGACGCGCTCGCCGAGGCGCTTGCCGGCGCCGGCATTCCCGCCAACGCAGGCACGCATGCGCGCCTCGCAGCTCTGGCACTGGCTCTATGTGCGCGGCGTCTCCGATTTCGCGGCCATGACCAACATCTCCAAGGACCTGCGCGCCGAACTCGCCGAGCAAATTCACCATCGCCCGGCCGGAGATCGTCGCCGAGCAGATCTCGCAGGACGGCACCCGCAAATGGCTGATCCGCTTTCCCGCGCGCGGCGCCGGCAAGCCGGTCGAGATCGAGACCGTCTACATTCCCGAGGAAGGCCGCGGCACGCTGTGCGTCTCCAGCCAGGTCGGCTGCACGCTGACCTGCTCCTTCTGCCACACCGGCACGCAGAAGCTGGTGCGCAACCTGACGGCCGAGGAAATCCTCGCGCAGATTGCTGGTCGCCCGCGACCGGCTCGGCGACTTCCCCGACGCGCGACACGCCGCAGGGCGCCATCGTGCCGGCCGAGGGGCGCAAGGTCTCCAACATCGTGATGATGGGCATGGGCGAGCCGCTCTACAATTTCGACGACGTCAAGCGACGCGCTGCTGATCGCCACCGACGGCGACGGCCTTGTCCCTGTCCAAGCGCCGCATCACGCTTTCGACCTCCGGCGTCGTGCCGTTCATTCGGACGCACCGGCGAGGAGATCGGCGTGCATGCTGGCGATCTCGCTGCACGCCGTCACGCGACGAACTGCGCGACGATGCTGGTGCCGATCAACAAGAAGTATCCGCTCGAAGGAACTGATCGCAGGCCTGCCGCGACTATCCCGGCCTGTCCAATGCCCGCCGCATCACCTTCGAATATGTGATGCTCAAGGGCGTCAACGATTCGCTCGCCGACGCCCAGGAACTGGTCCGCCTCCTGAAGGGCATTCCGGCCAAGATCAACCTGATCCCGTTCAACCCGTGGCCGGGCACCGACTATGAGTGCTCGGACTGGGAGACAGATCGAGAAATTCGCCGACTTCATCAACGACGCCGGCTATGCCTCGCCGATCCGCACGCCGCGCGGCCGCGACATCCTCGCCGCCTGCGGCCAGCTGAAGAGCGAATCGGAGCGCATGCGCAAGATCGACCGGCTGGCGCTCGAGGCGATGATGATCGCCGGTCACGGCGGCGACTGAAGCCATGCTGGGCCACATCATCGTGCGGCTTGTGCCATCCTGTTCGGCCTGGCCGTGGCCTATCCTCGCCGCCGGCATCTTCCTCTCCTTCGGCCTGTTCGGCGATATGTTCACGCGATCTCTTTGCAGCAGGCTCGCAAATCCCGGTGGCGATGCCGGCCCGATCGCCGCCTTCGCCGGTCTCTGCCATTGGCCTCTTCTCCAGCTTCCAGATCGCAAGCCTTGCGCTTGCGCTCCATCGGCGCTTGCCGTGCTCGTCGCCGAACTGATGCGGCTGGCGCGGCCTGACCGTCAATCTGGTGCTTGGCGGGGTCGTTGGCCTTGCCACCGGCTGGATGCTGACCGGCGGGAGCCAGCCGGACGCGGGCGCAATGTCGGCAGGGCTGCGCTGCTTCTGTTGCTCGCCACCGGCTTTGTCGGCGGCTTCTTCTATTGGCTGATCGCCGGACGCGGCGCGGGCGGCTGGCGCGGCTAGTTGCGCTGCGTCAGTCAAGATCGTCACCGCAAACGCGCCGAACACGCTCGCGAACGACCAGTCGATGACGCGCGTGACGCGCGGATTGCGCTTCAGCCAGCTGCGTCAGGTTGCTCGCGGCAAGGATCATCGGTACCGTGAACGGCAGCGCGATGACCACGAACATCACGCCGAGGAACAGCAGCTTGCCGGAGGCGTGCGGATCGCTGGGCTGCACGAATTGCGGCAGGAAGGTCATGAAGAAGATGATGATCTTCGGGTTGAGCAGATTGATCGCGAGCCCTTGCACGAACACCTGCGTCAGCGGCTTTGCGCCGGCCTTGCCTTGCAGGCGACAGCGCCGACCCGTTGCGGATCGCGTCGATCGCCAGCCACAGCAGGTAGAGCGCCCCCACGATCTTCAAGATCAGGAACGCCGCCGGCGAGGCAAGGATCAGCGCCGACAGTCCGAAAGCGACGAGCATCGAATGCACCAGCAGCCCCGTCGGATGCCCCCGCCATCGCGGCAAACCCGCCGCTGACACCCTGCGCCAGCGTCCGGCCGAGGAAGAACGTCATGTCCGGGCCCGGCGTGAAGGTGAGGATGATCACGCCGACGCACATAGGCCAGGAGAACCGGCATTTCGGGAACGAACTGCATCGGATGGGCATCTCTCGCTGCGGGCATGGCCCAGTGATAGTCGCTGGCGATACCGGCTGCACCATAGGCGAGGCGGGCAAGTCCGGCTTTTTTGTTGCGCAGGCGGGTTGCGCCGGTCTATGTGCCGCTTCAATCCATCCGTCCAATGCGGCCGCTTGCCAAGCCCTGCGTCAAGCGAAAATGACACAGGCAATCAGGCGTCAAGAAGGTCGTGCTCGCCTATTCCGGCGGCCTCGACACCTCGATCATCCTGAAATGGCTGCAGACCGAGACCTACGGCGCGAGGTCGTGACCTTCACCGCCGATCTCGGCCAGGGCGAGGAGCTTGGAGCCCGCGCGCAACAAGGCGCTGATGCTCGGCATCAAGGAAGAGAACATCTTCATCGAGGATGTGCGCGAGGAATTCGTTCGCGACTTCGTCTTCCCGATGTTCCGCGCCAACGCCGTCTATGAGGGCGTCTATCTGCTCGGCACCTCGATTGCCCGCCCGCTGATCGCCAAGAAGCAGATCGAGATCGCGCGCAAGGTCGGCGCCGACGCCGTCTGCCACGGCGCGACCGGCAAGGGCAACGATCAGGTGCGCTTCGAGCTCGGCTACTACGCGCTCGAGCCCGACATCAAGATCATCGCGCCCTGGCGCGAATGGACGTTCAAGGGCCGCGAGGAACTGATCGAAGTTCGCGCGCGACCACCAGATCCCGGTCGCCAAGGACAAGGAAGGCGATGCGCCGTTCTCGGTCGACGCCAACCTGCTGCACTCCTCCTCCGAAGGCAAGGTGCTGGAGGACCCGGCGGTCAAGGCGCCGGAACTCGTCTACCAGCGCACGATCTCGCCGATGGACGCGCCCGACAAGGTGACGACCATCAAGATCGGCTTCGAGAAGGGCGATGCCGTTTCGATCGACGGCAAGAAGCTGTCGCCGGCGACGCTGCTGAAGGCGCTCAACGACCTTGGCCGCGACAACGGCATCGGCCGGCTCGATCTCGTCGAGAACCGCTTCGTCGGCATGAAGTCGCGCGGCGTCTACGAGACGCCGGGCGGCACGATCCTGCTTGCGGCGCACCGCGCCATCGAATCGATCACGCTCGACCGCGGCGCGGCGCACCTCAAGGACGAGCTCATGCCGCGCTATGCCGAGCTGATCTACAACGGCTTCTGGTTCTCGCCCGAGCGCGAGATGCTGCAGGCGCTGATCGACAAGAGCCAGGAGCATGTCGAGGGCGAGGTCACGCTCGAACTCTACAAGGGCAACGTCATCGTCACCGGCCGCGAGAGCGCCAAAGTCGCTCTATTCGCCGACGCTCGTCACCTTCGAGGACGACAAGGGCGCCTACGACCAGAAGGACGCGCAACGGCTTCATCCGCTCAACGCGCTGCGCCTGCGCACGCTGGGAATGCGCGACCGTCTCAAGCGCTGAGTTCTGCGGGCGCGGCCTTGCCGCGCCGCGCCGCCTCGCCTAGATGAGGCTGGTCCACAGGGGAGCCAGCCATGACAGCATTGAACAAGGCCATCACCGAATGGGATGGCCCGCACGGCCTGCCGCGTTTCGAGGCGATCCGCGACGAGGATTTCCGCGCCGCGTTCGATCACGCCATGCAGGCCCATCTGGCCGAAATCGACGCGATAGCGCAAGGCACGGCTCCGGCCACCTTCGAAAGCGTCATCGTGCCGCTGGAACTGGCTGGCGAACCGTTGTCGCGTGTCAACGCCTTGTTCTGGAACCGCGCCGGCGCCAACACCAACGACACCATCAAGGCGCTCGAACGCGAGATTTCGCCGGCCCTGTCACGGCACTGGTCGGCGATCGCGCAGAACCGCAAACTGTTCGATCGCATCGACGCCGTATGGCAGGGCCATGACCGCAAGGCGCTGGGCGAAGAGGCTTTCCGCGTCCTTGAGGATCACTGGAAGGGCTTCGTCAAGGCAGGCGCGAAACTCGACGAGGCCGGGCAGGAGCGGCTCGCGCAGATCAACGAGAGACTGGCGAGCCTCGGAACGCAATTCGGCCAGAACGTGCTGGCCGACGAAACGGACATGGGCGCTGGTACTCGACCAAGCAGGACGACCTTGCGGGCCTGCCGGAATTCCTGCTGCGAGCCATGGCCGAGGCCGCCCGCGCCCATGGCGGCCAAGGCGGGTTGGGCCGTCACCCTGTCGCGCTCGATCATCGAGCCGTTCCTGACCTTCTCCGACCGCGCCGCGACCTGCGCGAGGCGGCCTTCCGCGCCTGGATCGCCCGCGGCGAGAGGCGGCGACACGACAACCGCCCGGTGGTCGCCGAAATCGCTCAAGCTGCGCGACGAGAAGGCGCGCTGCTCGGCTATGCAACTACGCCGCGCTGAAGCTCGACGACACCATGGCAAAGACGCCGCAGGCGGTGAACGGACTGCTGGAGCCGGTCTGGGAAAAGGCGCGGAGAGGGCGGCGGGCGAGAGCGCCGAACTTGCCGCGATCATCGCTGCCGAGGGCAGCAACCACGCCGTCGAGGCATGGGACTGGCGGCATTATGCGGAAAAGCTGCGCGCAGCAGAAGTTTGCCTTCGACGAGGCCGAGCTGAAGCCCTATCTGCAGCTCGAGCGCATCATCGACGCCTGCTTCGACGTCGCGAACCGCCTGTTCGGCATCACCTTCGCGGCCGCGCCCGGACATTGCCGCCTGGCATCCGGACGTGCGCGTCTTCGAGGTGCTGCGACGCCGGACGGCAAGGTGCGCGGCCTGTTCCTCGGCGACTATTTCGCCCGCGCCTCGAAGCGCTCCGGCGCCTGGATGAGTTCGTTCCAGTCGCAGCACCGGCTCGATGGCGGGCGCATTCCCGATCATCTACAACGTCATGAATTTCGCCAAGCCGCCGGACGGCAAGCCGGCGCTGCTGTCGCTCGACGAGGCGAGGACGCTGTTCCACGAATTCGGCCATGCGCTGCACGGCATGCTGTCGGATGTCGACCTAGCCGTCGGTCTCCGGCACCGGCGGTTGCGCGCGATTTCGTCGAACTGCCCTCGCAGCTCTACGAGCACTGGCTGACCGTGCCGGAGTGCTCGAAGAATTATGCCCGCCATCACGAGACCGGCGAAGCCGATGCCGCAGGCCCTGCTCGACAAGATGATGGCCGCCCGCAATTTCAACGCCGGCTTCGACACGGTCGAATTCACCTCTTCGGCGCTGGTCGACATGGCCTTTCATACCGCGGGCGAACGCCGCCGATCCGATGGCGTTCGAGGCGGCAGACGCTGGCCGAGCTCGACATGCCCGACGCAAATCGTCATGCGCCACCGCACCCCGCATTTCCAGCATGTGTTCTCGGGCGACGGCTATTCGGCCGGCTATTATTCCTACATGTGGTCGGAAGTGCTGGACGCCGACGCCTTCGCCGCCTTCGAGGAAACCGGCGATCCGTTCGACCCGGCAGCTTGCCGGAAAGGCTGCGCGAGCACATCTATGCCGCCGGCGGCTCGCGAGATCCGGAGGAGCTCTACAAGGCCTTCCGCGGCAGGATGCCGAGCGCGGAGGCGATGATGCGAAAGCGCGGCCTTTCCTGACGCAAATTCGCGTTTGCCCAAACCGCTCTTTCGCACTTGCGAAAAAACCTGTATGAGCACGCCAAATCCTGCCGGCCGCCGCATCCGTGGCCGGCTTTTTGCTTTTTGGTGAACCCCCATGAAAATGCGCAACATCGCGATCATCGCCCACGTCGACCATGGCAAGACCACGCTGGTCGACCAGCTGCTGCAAGCAGTCCGGCTCGTTCCGCGAGAACCAGCGCGTCGCCGAACGCGTGATGGACTCCAACGACCTCGAAAAGGAGCGCGGCATCACCATCCTTGCCAAGGCGACCTCGGTCGTCTGGAAGGACACGCGCATCAACATCGTCGACACCCCCGGCCACGCCGATTTCGGCGGCGAGGTGGAGCGCATCCTCAACATGGTGGATGGCGCGATCGTGCTGGTCGACGCCGCCGAAGGCCCGATGCCGCAGACCAAGTTCGTGGTCGGCAAGGCGCTGAAGGTCGGGCTTGAAGCCGATCGTCGCGATCAACAAGATCGACCGGCCCGACGCGCGCCATGTCGAGGTGGTCAACGAGGTGTTCGACCTGTTCGCCGCGCTCGACGCCACCGACGAGCAGCTCGATTTCCCGATCCTCTACGGTTCGGGCCGCGACGGCTGGATGGCCGAGAAGCCGGAAGGCCCGAAGGACGAGGGCCTCGCGCCGCTGTTCGACCTCGTGCTGCAAGCATGTGCCGGAGCCGACCGTGCATCGACGGCCCGTTCCGCATGATCGGCACGATCCTCGAAGCCAACCCGTTCCTCGGCCGCATCATCACCGGCCGCATCGACTCCGGCTCGATCAAGCCGAACCAGGCGGTCAAGGTGCTTGCACCATGACGGCAGCGCTGCTGGAAACCGGCCGCATCTCGAAGATCCTCGCCTTCCGCGGCCTCGAGCGCCAGCCGATCGAGGAAGCGCAGGCCGGCGACATCGTCGCCATCGCCGGCCTTTCCAAGGGCACCGTCGCCGACACGTTCTGCGACCCGTCCGTCAGCGAGCCGCTGCCGGCCCAGCCGATCGATCCGCCGACCGTGACCATGTCCTTCATCGTCAACGATTCGCCCGCTTGCCGGCACCGAGGGCGACAAGGTCACGAGCCGCGTCATCCGCGACCGCCTGCTGCGCGAAGCCGAGGGCAATGTCGCGCTCAAGATCGAGGAATCGGCCGACAAGGACAGCTTCTTCGTGTCCGGCCGCGGCGAATTGCAGCTCGCCGTCCTGATCGAGACCATGCGCCGCGAAGGCTTCGAACTTGCCGTCTCGCGCCCGCGCGTGGTGATGCAGAAGGACGAGAACGGCCAGCCTGCTGGAGCCGATCGAGGAAGTCGTCATCGACGTCGACGAGGAACATTCCGGCATCGTCGTGCAGAAGATGTCCGAGCGCAAGGCCGAGATGGTCGAGCTGCGCCCGTCCGGCGGCAACCGCCAGCGTCTCGTCTTCCATGCGCCGACGCGCGGCCTGATCGGCTACCAGTCGGAACTGCTGACCGACACGCGCGGCACGGCGGTCATGAACCGCCTGTTCCACGCCTACGAGCCCTACAAGGGCGAATTGCCGGGCCGCAGCAACGGCGTGCTGATCTCCAACGATGCCGGGCGAAGCGGTCGCCTATGCGCTGTGGAACCTCGAAGATCGCGGCCCGATGATCATCGATGCCGGGCGTCAAGGTCTACCAGGGCATGATCATCGGCATCCACACCCGCGACAACGACCTCGAAGTGAACGTGCTCAAGGGCAAGAAGCTGACCAACATCCGCGCCGCCGGCAAGGACGAGGCGGTGCGCCTGACCCCGCCGATCCGCATGACGCTGGAGCGCGCGCTGGCCTGGATCCAGGACGACGAACTGGTCGAGGTCACGCCGAAGTCCATCCGCCTGCGCAAGCTCTACCTCGACCCGAACGAGCGCAAGCGGTTCGAAAAGAGCCGCGCGGCCAGCATGGCCGGCTGAGGCCTGGAATTGCCATGATTGCAAGGGGCGCGGCCATGCCGCGCCCTTGTTTTTTCAGGCCTGCGCATGGCTGGTTGAAAAAGCCGTGAAGCCCCTTGTCCGGTAATACCTTGTTAACTTATCATCCGTCGCATGGGTACGTTGGCAATAGAGACAAGGCGGGCCGGACCGCGCGATGCAGGCGCCATAGCGAGCGTCCATGACGCCGCCTGGACCAATGCCTACAACGGCATGGTGCCGCACGGCGCGCTTACCAAGATGGTGCGCCGGCGCGGCGAAAAATGGTGGGCGGACGCCATTCGCCGCTCGACCATCGTGCTTGTCCTCGAGATTGCCGGCAATATCGTCGGATACGCCACGCTTGGCCGCAACCGCGTCAAGACCTTGCCCTATGACGGCGAGGTCTATGAGCTTTACCTGCTCCCGGAATACCAGGGCGTGGGGCTCGGCACGCGCCTTTTCCTGGCAGCGCGCAGCGAGTTGAAGCGTCGCAGCCTCAAGGGCTCCGTCGTCTGGGTGCTCGCCGACAATCTGCGGGCGATATCCTTCTACGAAAATGCCGGCGGCAAGGCGGTAGCCGAAGGCGCCGAGTTCTTCGACGGCAAGCGCCTCGCGAAATACGCTTTCGCCTGGGACTGAAACCCTACTCCACCAGATCGACCGGATTGCCTGAAAGCGGGCCGCGCTTGCCGTGCCATGCCGGCTTGTCCTTGCCGCAAACGAAATCCCGGGCGAGACTGTCGGCAAGCTTGCGCGCCAGTTCATTGGCATCGGCATTCTCGCGCGCATCGACATAGGCAACCGGGCATGAACCGCGGCCGTCGCCAGGTTCCGCGACGCTCGAGACGACCAGCACCTGCCCTTCCATCGCCTTGCTCGTTTCGCCGGTTTTCGGATCGGAATTCTCGATGTACCAGCGCAGTATGGCGGCAACCGGCGTGCCATCCTCGATGCGCCACTCGACCTTGGCCCCGGTACGGTTGAATTCCGCGAAACCGCCGGGGACGCGGCCGTCGTCGTCGACCTCGCCGAAAGCCGCGTATTGTCGCAGGTCGAATTCGGAAAAATGCACCGGATAGCCGGGCAGGCCCCGGCAGACCGCCGAATTTCCGAGCATCTCCTCCTTCTCGGCCTCGCTAAGATGATCGAGCGAATCCCATTTGCAGCCGCCTTCCGGATCAAGGTCGGTATAGTCGCTGACGATCTCGCCGGCATTCGCAATTCCCTGCGCGACAAGGAAAATGGCTGCCGCTATACCGGCTCGGGCCGCTCGTAGGGTGCACATGGGCATGGCCGTTCCCCTTCCCACGCGAAATTTGTCGCTTTTTTGCATTTATCGCAAGGGCAACGGCATCATCGCCCCGTCCAACGTCGGATTGCGGTAAACGGGCGGGAACGGTATCTAGCAATTTCCTGCCAGAGTTCTCCAGCCACGGGATACAACATGCGCATCGACGCGATATCCATCGGAACACAATCCGCCCCACGACGTGAACGTGATCGTTGAGGTCCCGGTCGGCGGCCAGCCGATCAAGTACGAGATGGACAAGGAAGCCGGAACCCTCGTGGTGGACCGCTTCCTCTACACGCCGATGTCATACCCCGGAAATTACGGCTTCGTGCCGCACACGCTTTCGGAAGACGGCGATCCGATCGACGTGCTGATCGCCAACACCAGGCCGCTGGTGCCGGGCTGCGTGATCAATGTGCGCCCCATCGGCGTGCTTGTCATGGAGGACAATGCCGGCAAGGACGAAAAGGTGCTGGCCGTGCCTTCGCCCAAGCTGACCAAGCGCTACGAGAATGTGCATGAATTCTCGGACATGCCCGACATCACGCTGCAGCAGATCCAGCACTTCTTCGAGCACTACAAGGATCTGGAGCCCGGCAAATGGGTGAAGATCGGCGAATGGATGGGCGCGGCGGATGCCCGCAGGATGATCACCGAGGCAATCGAGCGCGCGAAGCACGCCAAGAAGGCATGATCAGCCGCCGGCAAGCGCCGCCAGCGCTGCAACTTCGGCATCGCTGGCCCCGCTGACGAACAACGTCTTGGCCCGGCTTGTGTGCCCGGAGGCGACGGCGATGCGCCCCTTGGCGATCCTTGAAGCCTTGGCGACGAGCGCGACCAGCGCTTCGTTCGCCCTGCCGTCCTCCGGCACGGCGCGCACCGACGCCTTCAGCCAGGTTTCCCCGGCGCTGTCTTCATGAAGGCCGCCGAAACCTTCCTTGCGCGCGTTCGGCGTCAGCCGGATCCTCAGCCGCACGCCGCCGCTTGCAGGTTCGACGAAACCCGCCAACCGCGTCAGAACACGTTGGGATAGATGTAATAGGCGATGATGCGCTGGATGAGGAAAATGCCGAGCAACAGGGCGAGCGGCGACAGGTCGATGCCGCCCATGTTGGGCATGTAGCGCCGGATCGGCCGCAGCAGCGGCTCCGTCATGCGGTAGAGCACGTCGCCGATCGTCGCCACCACCTGGTTGCGCTGGTTGACGACGTTGAAGGCCACCAGCCAGGAGAAGACCGCCATCGCGATGATGATGTAGACGTAGATGTCGAGGATGACGAGGACGACGTCGAGAAGCGCGCGCATTCATTTCTCCGGGAACCGGCCGAGGGAACCTTCATCTAGCCTTGCGGAAGCCGATCTTCAACCCGCTTGCGCGCTTGTGGCGCTTCGCATTGCGCAGGTTGTGCCGGTCCTACCCAAAGATGCAGGAAATCATGCAGCCAGCGGCGGACGGCGGGATCGTACATGTATCGCCCCTCGATATGCCGGTCGCGATCCTGGGCGCCGTTGAGCACGAACCGGTGCGCCCCGCGAATGGTCCAGCGGTTCAGCATGGCAAAGGTCAACTCGGCGTGGAACTGCACGCCAAAGGCCTTTTCTCCGACCCGGATCGCCTGGTGCGGATATTCCTCGCCCGTCGCCAGCAGCGTCGCGCCCGACGGCATCGAAAAGCCCTCGCGGTGCCACTGGTAGATCATCGACGGCCAGTCCATCAGCGCGCTGCCGTGTTCGGTGGGAGATATGGGATAGTAGCCGATCTCGGCGAACTCGCGTTCGTTGCAGCACACCTTGCCGCCAAGCTGCTTGACCATCATCTGAGCGCCGAGGCAGATACCGTAGAAGGGCTTGTTTTCCTTGAGCGGCACGGAAATCCAGTCGATTTCCCGCTTGATGTATTCGTCCGGATCGTTGGCGCTCATCGGCCCGCCGAAGATCACCGCCCCGGCATGGTCTTCCATGGTCGCCGGCAGTTCCTGCCCCATCGGCGGACGCCTGATGTCGAGCGCATAACCCATTTGCTGCAACAAAATGCCCACGCGGCCAGGCGACGAAGCCTCCTGGTGGAGCACGATAAGGATTTGCGGCTGGCCTGGCTTTCGCTTCTCGATGATCACTGCAGCCTCAATCGTCCGTTGCGGCGCCGCCACGAACCGACTGCTTCAACGCCAGCCGGTCGCGAGCCTCCACGTCGAGCAGTTCGGCGACGCGCCACACGATATTGTCCTCGAACTCGTGCACCTCGCCATCGGCATAGACCATCTGCCAAAGATCGCGCACGATCGCCAGCCGGGCTGCCGGATCGAGCTCGCGCTTCAACGTGCGGGTGAAGGTGTAGAGATCGACAGCCTCGCTGTCCGCCCGCCGGGCTTCCTCGATCAAGGCCTTCGTGTCGTTCGCCGACAGGCCGAACTTTTCGGAAAGCTGCGCGGAAAGCCGCTTTCGCTCGTCTCCGGTGACGGTTCCGTCGGCTGCAACGACGTGGAACATCAAGGCCGCCTCGGCCAGTTGCAGGTCATCGGCGCGAAAGCCTTCGCCGGCTTTCGACGCCTTTCCCTTGCCGAAGATCAGTGCCTTCAATTCGTCGAACACGCTGGCCCTTCCTCGCACCCGTTGCGATGGTCTTTGCCGTCAGTATCGCGGGAATCAGACCTTAAAATTGCACCGGCGGGCGCGAAAGTCCATGGCTGGCGTGCCTTCCCGCGCCTGCAGCGGATCGCCTTCGTTTGCCGTGAGGGCAGTTGCGACCTATCTTGTGGCATTGATGGGGAGACGACAGGCGATGGATCAGTTGGCCGAACCGGCCGCGGCAAGGTGGACGCACGACCCGGTGCTTTCGGGCCTTGCGGATGGATTGCGCGAGTTCACATCGAGCCGCAAGACCTACCTCGCCACCGCCGATCCCGAAGCGCTCCACCGGTTGCGGGTAGCCTTGCGCCGGATGCGCACGGCGCTTTCGATCATGAAGGACCATGGGGACGATGCACGCGTCGCGGAACTGGCCGCGCAGGCGCGCCGCCTCTTCGCCGCGACAGGGCGGGCTCGCGAAAGCGATGTCTTTGCTGCCCGGATAGGGCGAGACATTCCGGAAAATCGCGAAGCGGCGGACATGGGCAAGCTGCGCGAAATTGTCGAGGCGCACCGCCGTCAGTGCCATGCCGATGCGCGCGCTTTCCTTGCAGGCGCCCGAACGCAGGCCTGCATGCGAAACATCAAGGGTTTTCTGGCCAATCCCCGCTTCGATTACGCGCCGGGTCTGCGCAAGGTGCTCGGTCGTCTTTACAAGCGGGCGCGCAAACGGGGCCGGCATTTCTCGCATCTTACCGACGACGACCGGCACGAATTGCGCATCTCGTTGAAGAAGCTGCGATATGCGACCGGGTTTTTCAGCGATGCCTTCGGCCGCAAGCGGCGATACGCGAGATTGCTCTCCGCGACCGTCGGGCTTCAGGACCTTCTGGGCGCGCATAACGATCTTGTTGCCGCCGGCGCATTCCTTGAAAACCTGCCGGGCGCCGATGCTCCGGGGCTGGCGCAGGCGAGGCGCAAGGTGATGGAAGCCTACAGCCGATCCGACGCTGATGCAGCCGGACGGCTCCTTCGTGCCTGGAAGAAGTTCAAGCGGGCAAAGCCGTTCTGGCGGTAGGCAAGCCCGGCCTCAGCCGGGCCGGACCATCCGCTCCATCACGCCGCTGCGGAACCAGAAGCGGTGCGCCACCGCAGCGGCCACATGCAGGATCACCAGCGCGATCAGCAGTTTGGCAGCTACGCCATGCGCCTCCGCCGGCAGCGCAAAGCCTCCGAACCAGGCGACCGCGCCCGATACAGGCATGCCCAGCAGGAGCACGTAGAAGAGCACATGCACTGCGGCGGCGAGAAAACGCAGCGCCGGATGCTCGTCGGCGGGCGGCGGCGGCGCGCCCAGGCGAAGCCGAAGCACCACGCGCCAGATCATCAGCACGAAAATGAGGATGCCGACGATCGTGTGCGCGGTTGGCGTGGGCACGTTGGGGGCGGAGCCGTTCATTCGCGCGCGCCAGAGCTCCTCGATGGCGTCATGGAAGAAGATCTGGAAGAACACCAAGGCTGCGATCAGCCAGTGCAGGGCAATCTGGCTGCGCGAGTAGGAAACAGGAATGGCCACGGCCTCTCTCCTTGTTGAGTCGAAGGAATTCTAGCATGCCCCGTGCGACGGGACGATGTTCGCGGACAGCACCGGCGCAAAATATATTGTACTTTTTCTATGCTTTTTGCCGCGCATGGGCGGATGCGCGCAAGCATCCGCCCGGCTGCCCATTTTGGGCAGGCATTACCTCGTGGCAGCACAGCTGTGATGGTATGAATTGCCACTGTTCCTCTTCCACCGGAGAAAATGCATGTTCGATCCAGACAGGTTCCGCCTGGACGGCCAGGTCGCCTTGGTCACCGGGGCCGGTGCCGGCATCGGCAGGGGGATCGCACGGCTTTTTGCCGGCGCGGGGGCCGCGGTCGTCGTCAGCGACTTGAACCTCGACAAGGCTGATGCCGTGGCGGCGGAGATTGTCGCCGGTGGCGGAAAGGCCATCGGCCTTGCCTGCAACGTGACCCGTGAGAATGATCTGGAAGCGGCCGTTGCTGCCGCGCTGGAACGGTTCGGCAAGCTCACCATCCTGGTCAACAACGCCGGCGGCGGCGGACCAAAGCCGTTCGACATGCCGATGGACGACTTCCGGTGGGCCTATGAACTCAACGTCTTCTCGCTGTTCCGCCTGACGCAACTCGCCGCGCCGCACATGCACTCGGCTGGCTATGGCGCGGTCCTCAACATTTCGTCCATGGCAGGCGAGAACAAGAACCAGCGGATGGCGTCCTACGCGTCTTCCAAGGCGGCGGTTAACCACCTCACGCGCAACATAGCCTTCGACCTCGGGGCGATGGGCGTGCGGGTAAATGCCATCGCGCCCGGCGCGATCAAGACCGATGCGCTCGCGTCGGTGCTCAACCCGCAGATCGAGAAGGCGATGCTCAGGCATACGCCGCTCGGCCGACTCGGCGAGGCGGAAGACATCGCCTATGCCGCTCTCTTCCTGTGCGCTCCCGCCTCCTCCTGGATCAGCGGGCAGGTGCTGACGGTGTCCGGCGGCGGCGTTCAGGAACTCGATTGATGCGGCCCTGCCGCGCCTTCAAACATCCGGAGGACTGATTGGTGACCTACGACGCATTCGCCGAATTCCGCATGAACGGCCACAACGTGATCATCACCGGCGGCGCACAGAACATTGGCGCGGGTATTGCCAAGACACTGAGCGGGGCCGGCGCGAAGGTCATGATTGCCGATCTCAACGGCGAAAAGGCCGCGCAGACCGCCGCTGAAATCGCCGGGGAAACCGGCAATGACTGCCGTGGCATGGCCTGCGACGTGACCGACAAGAAGGCCATCGAGAAGGTCGTCGCGGAGACGGCGAAGGCTTTCGGCGGGATTTCCACCCTGGTCAACAATGTCGGATGGGGCGGAAGGCAGGAAGATCCGGCGGCGATCAGCGACGAGGAATTCATCGCTTCCTACAGGCTCAACACGATCAGCGCCTATCGAATGAGCATGGCCTGCCTGCCCTTTCTGGAGAAGGCGGAGAACCCGACGATCACCAATTCCGGGTCGTTTTCTTCCGCCGTTCCTGCCTACGACATCCTGCCATATGCAACCGCCAAGGCGGCGCTGAACCAGATGATGGTCTCCATCGCCCACCTTCTGGCCAAACGCGTGCGGGTCAATTCCGTCCTGATCGGAACCGTCATGACCGCAGGCTACGGCGATGCCGGCTTCGACCCGCAGATGCAGGAACGGCTGATGCATCCCGACAGCCTGACCGGCCGGTCGGGACGGCCCGAGGATATCGCCAACGCCATGCTGTGGCTTTGCTCGCCTGCCTCGCGCTGGGTCAGCGGACAGACGATCAACGTCCATGGCGGCGGCTCGGTGGTCCGTCTTTTCGGAAAATGACCGAAGGCGAAAAGCGCAGCACCCCATCGCGCGCAAGGCTTTGCGCCTTCGCGACGGTTGCGATTGCCTTGCCCGCGCTGGCCGCCTGGCCGGCCTTCGCGCAGGATGGCGGCGGTCTGGGCGGGCCGGGCGCCGTCGAATTGCGATCGGCGGCCGAAACGCTGACCGTCGATGCCATTGAAGTTCGCTCGCAAGGTTCCACCGGCGAACCCGCTCGCGATACAGCGATCATCGCAGATGCCCGTGGACGCATTGCATTGCGTGCCGGGGATCGCCTTTCCGGCTCGGCGCTGGACATAGCCGGAGCGCGCATCGCGGCGCTGGACGGCATCGGCGAGGTACGCACTCGCCTCTTCCAGGCCGGCGGCGACGCATCGCGAACACGGGTGGTCTTCGAAATCGAACTGGTGGCCGCAAAGGACGGCGAAGCCTTGCCCAGGGGCATGCTGGCCGGGGAAGGGCTTTCCGGTTTCCCGTTCCTGTGGCGCGACGAACGCGGCGCGGTTCGCTTCATCCTCAATGGCGGGCACGGCGTCTTCACTGACGGCAATCCCTGGTTCGGCAACGCCCCGGCGTTCACCAACAACAATCCGCTCGTTCAAGACCCGGCCATTGGAGCCGATACGGGCAGCAGGGCGTCATGGGCCGAATCCTGGGTGGAATTCGGAGTAGGGGGCGTGACGCAGCTCGGGCAAAGCAATGTGGCGATTTACGGTGCCGCGACCGGCATCGCGGTTGCGGCGCGCGGGCAGGACATATTCCGCGACGATCCGCGCCAGACGCTCGACTGGGAGAAGGCCTATGCCGGGCTGGTAGCGGCTTCGGACGACCGCAGCCGCAGCGCCAACGTCTCCATCGGGCGGCAGAACTTCACGCTCAATGACGGTTTCCTCGTCTCGCAATTCGGCTCGCAATGGAACGCCGGCCCGCGGCCCGGCGTGTATCTGGCCCCGCGCACGACGCATGATTTCGCCGCGCTGGGAACCTTCAGGCTCGACGACTGGAACGCGACCGCCTTCTATCTCGACCCCAACGAATATGAGCCGCTCGAAACCCATACGCGGCTCGCCGGCCTCAACCTTCGACGCGCTTTCACCGACCGGTTCCATGCCGACATTTCATACATTCGCGCTGTCGAATCCGACACCGTCTACGCCGCGCCTTCTGGCATCGTCGGCACGCGGGAGGGGCTGAACACCTATGGCGCCCATGTGCGATGGGCGGACCCGGCGGTCGCGCCGGGCATATGGCTCGAGGGCGAACTCGCCTACCAGAACCACTCCGAATTTCCGATGAGCGCCTTTGCCGGCTACGCAACCGCCGGCTACCTTGCTTCAAGCCTGCCCTGGACGCCGAGCCTGTCTTACCGCTTCTCGGCCTTTTCCGGCGACGACCCCGGCACGGAGACTTATGAGCGTTTCGACGCGCTCTATTCAGGCGGCCTGTCGGAATGGTTGCAGGGCATTTCGTTGGGCAAGGTCCTGCGGCCCGAGAACCGGCTGACCCACCGCGTACGGCTGAACCTTGCCCCGACCGAGCGGCTGAACCTCACCTTCGACTGGTTCATGCACCGCGCGGACGAGCTCAACAATATCGGCGCAAACCCAGTGATTTCCACGCTGGTCTCCCGCGACCTCGGCCAGGAACTGACGATGACAACGCGCTGGGCAATCTCCGACCGGCTCTATTTCCTCGGCGTCGCGGGCATTGCACTGCCCGGCGAGGCGATCAAGGCCGCCGCCGGCGGAGACGCCGCTCCATGGACGACCATGCAGGCCCAGCTTTTCTGGAATTTCTAGAAAGTTTGGAAATCGTATGGTGCCGCTTAGGTGACTCGAACACCTGACCCCATCATTACGAATGACGTGCTCTACCAACTGAGCTACAGCGGCCTGGCGCGAATGTGCGCGAGCGCGCTTATACAGCAGGCGCCATGGCAAATCATCCGTTTTTTCGCGACCCGCGTCGATCGTGCGGCCCGGTCGCAATGTCGCGAGGTCGAGCTTGAGGTGGATGAGCGCGGGGCCATCGACGGCCCGCGCCGCCTTCAGGGCGCCGGGGAAATCCGCATCCGCGCTCCACCGTGAAAGCCGCCGCCCCGTAGCTTCGCGCCCAGGCGGCGAAGTCGGGATTACGCATGTGCGTCGCCTCGACCCGCCCGGGAAATTCCCGCTCCTGATGCATGCGGATCGTTCCGTAAATGCCGTTGTCGCAGACGATCGCGCGCAGATCTTCAGCCCGTGCTCTGCGGCAACGCCGAATTCCATGCCGGTCATCTGGAAGCAGCCGTCGCCCGCAAAGGCGAACACCTCGCGGCCGCGATGGCGCAAGGCCGCGGCCGACTGGCCGCCGGCAGGCCGTAGCCCATTGAGCCGGACGTCGGCGCAAGCTGCATGCCGGAGCGGTAGCGCAGGAAGCGGTGCAGCCAGCTTGCGTAATTGCCCGCGCCATTGGTGATGTATTCGCTGCCATCCATCGTGTCGCGAAAAAGCGCGATCGTGGCCGACATCGTCACCGTGCCAACGCCCTTCGGCGGCTGCGCGCTCCAGGCCTCGTAATCGGCATGGGCCGCATTCGCGTGCGCCGCAGAAATCCGTTGTGGCGCCATTTTCCGAGCAATGCCTCGACGAAGCTGCCGGGCACGGCGTTGATGCCCAGATGCGGACGGTAGATGCGCCCGATCTCTTCCGCGCCCGGATGCACGTGCACGAGTGTCTGCCGTGGCGCGGGAATGTCGAGAAGCTCGAAACCCTGGCTCGGAATCTTCGGAAAAGCGTCCGCCAATGAGCAGATGACGTCTGCATCGCGCACGCGCTGAGCCAGCTTCGGATTGACGCCGATGCCGATATCGCCTGCATAATTGCGATGGTCCCGGAATCGAACAGCCCCTGCCGGCGGAATGTCACCGCCACCGGCAATTCCGCACCGTTCGGACAGATGCTGCAGATTGGCGATGGCCTGCCCGTCCCAGCGCGAACCACCGGCAATGAACAACGGACGGCTTGCGGATGCGAGAAGCCTCGCCGCTTCGCACGCCTGCGCACTGCCGCAGAAGGGTCCCTCGACGCTCACCTGGGTCCGGGTTGCGCCGCGGTTTCCTCGCGCAGCATGTCTTCGGGCAGCGCCAGCACCACCGGTCCCGGCCTGCCGGACATGGCGACATGAAAGGCGTGCGAAATGATTTCGGGGATGCGCGTAGGATCGCGGATCTCCTCGACCCACTTTGCCATGCCGCCGAACAGTGCGCGGTAATCCATTTCCTGGAAAGCGTCGCGGCCGCCCATGTCGCGGCCTATCTGCCCCACGAGCAGAATGCAGCGGTGTCGAATCCTGCTGCGCCACGTGAATGCCGCTGGCCGCGTTCGTCGCACCGGGGCCGCGCGTCACCATGGCGATGCCGGGGCGGCCGGTCATCTTGCCGTCGGCCTCGGCCATCATCGCCGCGCCGCCTTCGTGCCGTGCGATCACGACATCGATGTCGCCGCCATGCAGCCCGTCGAGCAGCGCCAGGAAAGCTTTCGCCGGGCACGCAAAATGCCCGCGTCACGCCCTGCGCCTCGAGACAGCGCGCCAGAAGCGTACCGCCATTCATGTGACTTGCCATGCAGCTCGCTTGCCCGGCCAGAAGAGCCGGAAGCTCTTCTTCTCCGTCTACCGCCTCAGGCTCTATGCCCGGATCGTCCGGGGCATGCGGCATGTCCTGCCCGTTTTGCAACGGCGCGGAAGCTTTTCAGCGCCGGGGCCTCCCCTTCCACCTCGACCGGTTCTGGAACAGTGTCGATGTCGGGCACGGCTTCGATGACTGGTTCGGCGCGGGCGCAGGTCCGGTTCGGGCTCTGGATCAGGCAGCGGCTCGGCCAAATCGTTGAGGTCGTCCATTTCCAGCGGCGCGCCAAGCCGGGCCACGGGCACCTTCCACTCAAAGGCGTCGATCTCGCCATTCAGCGGTGAAACCGGCAGCCAGCGGTCGCTGACATAGCCATCCGCCGTCCAGGCCGCATCGCGCGGCGCGCGAACGGCACGGCCAGCCAGTCGCGCATCCGGCCGCGGTCGCCATGCTGGCCCTCCTCGATGTCGGCCATGATCAGGCACACGCGCTGCGTCGGGCCTGCCGCGATCAGCGGCTTCATCGCCTCGCGCGCCGCATCCCAGTCCTTGGCCGCGATGGCCGCTTCTGCGACGGCGATGGCGCTTTCGCGGTGACCGGGCTGCAAGGCGGCAAGCCGCCGCGCGCGGCCCAGCCGGTCGAGCACCGAATCGCCCGCGCGCAGCGAAACATAGGTCTGCGCAATGTCGGGATGCGGGTCCCGGCCCCAGATGCTTTCCAGCGTCTTGCCGGCGCGGCGATAATCGCCTTGCGCGCATAGGCGGTCGCTGCGGTCACGGCAGCCGGCACCAGCGATGGCGCGAGTTTCAGCGCCTGCGTCGCGTGCTTGATCGCCTTGTCCGGCGCGGCGGCTTCCTCCGCAATCGCCTGTGCCGTCAGCAACACGGCCCGCTTGCGGTCCGCCTCGGCCTTGCCGACAAGACCGGCGGCGCGGTTGGTTTCCAGCGTGCGCAGCGCCGCCTCGAAATCGCCGGTGGCCGACTGGTAACGCAGCAGCGCGTTTCCGGCCCAGGGCAGCGATGGCGAAAGCTTCGCCGCCTCCTGCGCGTAGTGCAGCGAGGCTTCCTTCTCGCCCTCGCGCTCGGCTTCCAGATACAGCCCGCGCAGGCCGACCAGCCGCGTGTCGTCATCGTCGAGCATCCCGCCGAAACGCTCGCGCGCCGCTTGCCTGTTGCCTTCCAGCAGCAGGGTCTGCGCGTCGAGCAATTGTACCAGCGGCTCGTCCCCCAAGAGGTTGCGGCTGTCCTTGGAAAGTTTGCGCGCCTTGCCGGCATCGCCGGAAGAAGCCGCGACCAGCCCCTGCGACAGCGCGTAATAGCCGCGATCCCTGCGCCGGTTGCGGTAGAAACGCCGCATCAGCGAGGGCGAGCGCAAGATCACTGAAACGACCCACCAAAGGATCATCAATGCGGCGACGAGGGCGACAAGGCCGGCCAAGACGACCATCAGGCTGGTCTGGTATCGCGTGTTCTCCAGACGAGCGTCACATCCCGGGCCGGTCGGCAAACCATGAAAACCCGAAGCCGAGAAGCACGACGAGTAGAAGGAAGAATATCAAACGTAACATTGTAACCGCCTTTCCTGCTCAGCCTGCGTCCGGCGTCAGGCTCTGCAGCACGGCGTCCAGCGCCTTGCCCGCATCGAGCCTTGCCTTAAGTTTCGCCCCATTGCGCCGACGCCGCGCGCTGCGCCTCGGGCAATTTTTCCCACAGGCCATAGGCGGCGGCGAGATCGCCGCCGGCCAGCGCGGCGCGGATTTGCGACACGATGGCCTCGGGCGAATTGCCCGCCACCGGCCCGTGCGGCCGCACCTTGATCAGCGACCGCGCATTGGCGAGCAGGCCGTCGACCATGCCCTCGGGCTTGGGCGCATCGACCGCCAGGATGGCATCTGCCGCCGGTTCGAACGACGCAGCGAGGCTTGCGGGTGTGGCCAGTCCCGTCGCCGCCTGTGCCTTCAGGCTGTCGATCTGTGGATTGGATCCGGTGAGCGCTTCCACCGGGGCCATGACAGCTCGTCGAAGGGCCGCCCCTCCGCAGCCGCCGAGCGCAGGGCATTGGCCGCAATGAGCGTGCGCGCGTCCTTGCCGCTGTCGGCTTCGGCGGCAACTTCCTCGCGGACATTTGCGAACCGTCTGCTCCAACGTGGCGACGCGATTTTCCACCGATGCGATCTTCTCGCCCGTCGAGGCCATGGCGGCGTTGACGCCTTCGAGGCCGGCATCGACCTTGCCGCTCAACTGCGAAATCACCGTGCTGTCGGTTCCGCCCGCGCCTGCGGGCGCTTCCGCCAGCCTGGCCTCGAGCGTTTCGACACGCGCCGCCAGCGCACTGTCCCCCGCCTGTCCGCCGGGCGAAGCCGAAGCGAGTGTCTCACGCAGGCTTGCCGCCTCGGCCTCGACGGCCCCGATGCGCGCCTCCAGCGATTCCATTCGCGCCGGGTCGGCTGAACCCGTTGCGGCGGGAGCTGTCTCCAGCGCCGCGATTTTTTCCCGCAAGGCAGCGATCTCGCCTTCCATCGCGGTCAATTCCACCGCGGGCGGCGCGCCTGGTCCGGTACCGACGAGCCCCGACGCGTTCAACGCGCCATAGCCGGCAAGCGCCACCAGTCCGCCGACAACGGCCGACGCAACAAGGCCGATGGCGCCCGCGCCGCTCTTTTGCGGCTTGGCAGCCGCGGCGATCGGCGGTTCGCCCGTTTCGGGCGCTGCATGTGGCTTGTATTCGTCGGCCGTCTCGACCGCCGGTTCCTGACCAGCCGTTTCAGCTGCTGCCTCGGCAGGGGCTGCCTCGCCGGCGCTTTCGTCCGTGCGCGGCAATTGCGGATCGTCCGCTTGCGGCGCGGTCTCGGCATGCGAGGCTGCCTGCGCAGCTTCGGCTTCGGCTGGCTTCACTTCGCTGGCCTCGAGATCAATGGTCTTGCGTTTCTGGGGGCGGCGCGGGGCGCCTTTGCTGTCGCTCATCTTGTCAACTTCATCGATTGGAAGCCCGAAACAGGCATCAGGCCGTAGTGCCTCCGGCTCCCCCGGCCAGAAGCGAAATCATCGCATTTTCATCCGGCGAAGCCGCGACGGCAACGCGCAATCCGCCTTCATTCGCCACCAGTGACCGGCTGTCCGTAATGGCGCGGGCAGTCTTTTCCGAAATGGCAATCAAAGTCAAACGCTTGGCGAAAGCTGCTTCCACATGCGACAGCAACAAGTCGGCAAAGTGACTTGCGCTGCGCTGAGAGTACAGGAAAACAGCGTCGCTGCCCAAAATGGCTTCAAGGAAAAGCTGTGGCCCCGGATCGAATGGCTCGACGACATAGGCAGTGAATTCACGAACGTCGAAGCCCGGCAGCAGCGCGCCAAGGTCGTTCGAGCGGTTGGGCTGCGCCGGGTATAGCACAATCGGGTTTTGCACTGCGAAACCGGACCGGGCCATCAAGTCCGCCAGTGCCGCAGCATCGCCATCGGCGCTGTGGACATCGCGAAATCCTGCCGCCCTGCAAGCCAGCGCCGTGGCGGCCCCCACGCAGAAAGCCGGAACTTCGCGCAGTCGCGAAAGCGACGGATCCGCGTCGATGCGCCGCGCCAGGCTCCCCACCGCTTCGCTCGATGTAAAGGCAATGGCGTCGAACCGCCCGCCGGGCAGGTTTTCATCGGTATCGCGATAGGTCATCAGCGGCAGGATGATTGCCTGGTGGCCCGCCGCCGCGAGCTTTCGTGCGGTCTTTTCGCCTTGCTCGCGTGCCCGGGTCAGCAGCACCCGCATGGCGCGGTCACGCCCAGCTTTCGAAGAAGCCAGGCCCCGCAGCGCGCTTCAGCCGTTCCGCCGCTTCAACTCCGATCGCAACCGCATCCGGTTCACCGCCGTCCAGGCGGATCTCATGCGCTTCGCGACCGTCGGGCGTGATGATCATGCCATGGAACGCGATCCGGCCGCCTTCGATCCGGGCATTGCCCGCGATCGGCGTACGGCATGAACCGTCGAGGCCGGCCAGAAATGCCCGCTCGCATTGCAGCATGGTCTTCGTCGGCGCGTGGTTTACGCCGGCAAGGTAGGCGCCTGTCACCGCATCGCCCATCCGCGTCTCGACGCAGATCGCGCCCTGCCCCGGAGCGGGCGGGAATTCATCGACCGGCAGCAGGGCGGTAATGTGGTGGGCAAGCCCCAGGCGGCGCAGGCCCGCCTCGGCTAGCAGCGTCGCATCGGCAACGCCCTCGGATAACTTGCGCAGCCTTGTCCCGACATTGCCGCGGAAACCCACGACTTCAAGGTCGGGCCGGATGCGCCGGATCAGCGCCTGCCGCCGCAGCGATGACGAACCGACCACCGCGCCTTGCGCAAGTTCGCGGATCGAACCCGCCTTGGTCGAAAGAAAGGCGTCTGCCACGCCCTCGCGCGGCAGGAAGCAGGAAAGCTCCAGCCCTTCCGGCAGCGCGGTGGGCATGTCCTTCGAGGAATGCACCGCAAGATCGATGCGCCCGTCGGCGAGTTGCTCCTCGATCTCCATCGTGAAGAGGCCCTTGCCGCCGATCTCCGACAGCGGGCGGTCCTGCACCCGGTCGCCGGCGGTGCTGATGACCACGATCTCGACCTGCGGCTCGTTGCCGGGATTGGCCGCCAGTATGCGGCCCTTCAACTCATGCGCCTGGGCAAGCGCCAATTCGCTGCCGCGCGTGCCAATCCTCAAAGTTCCGCTCGAAGCCATGCCGCCCGTCCGCGCCATTTCCTTTTGGCGACCCATCTGTTAGAGCGCCCTTTGAATGTGACTAGCGTTTTTGGACCGTTGAGACAATGCGGGTTCTCGGGATCGAGACGAGTTGCGACGAAACCGCCGCGGCGATCGTGACCCGGGGACCGGACGGTCGCGCCTCGATCCTTTCGTCGATCGTGCTGTCGCAAATGGAAGAGCACGCCCAATTCGGTGGCGTGGTGCCGGAGATTGCGGCACGCGCCCACCTTTCGCACACCGACCATGTCGTCGAAACGGCAATGCGGGAAGCGGGGCTCGGCTGGCGGGACATCGACGCCATTGCCGCCACTGCCGGTCCGGGCCTCGTTGGCGGCCTGCTCGTCGGCACCATGACCGGCAAGGCGCTTGCTGCCAGCCTCGGCAAGCCGTTCCTGGCGATCAACCACCTCGAAGGCCACGCCCTGACTGCCCGGCTCACGCATGGCCTCGACTTCCCGTACCTGCTGCTGCTCGTTTCCGGCGGCCACACGCAAATTCTCAGCGTCGAGGGCCTCGGGCGATATGAAAGGCTGGCGACCACCATCGACGATGCGCTGGGTGAAGCCTTCGACAAGACGGCCAAGCTGCTCGGCCTGGGCTTTCCCGGTGGCCCGGCTGTCGAGAAGGCGGCGCTGGACGGCAATCCTTCCCGCTTCGCATTCTCCCAGCCGCTGAAGGGGCAGAAGACGCTGAACTTCTCCTTCTCCGGCCTCAAGACGGCGGTACGCCTCGAAGCCGAGAAGTTGCAGCCGCTGACGGCGCGCGACGTCGCCGACATCTGTGCCGCCTTCCAGCAGACGGTCTCGCTGAGTGTCACCGACAGGGCACGAAAGACAATGTCCCTCGTCGCAGGCAGACCGCAATATTCCGGCGAACGCGTGTTCGTCGCCGCCGGCGGCGTGGCTGCCAACACGCTGATCCGCGCATCGCTCGAAGCGGCCTGCGTCGAACAGGGCTGGCGTTTCGTTGCCCCGCCGCTTTCGCTTTGCGGCGACAATGCCGCGATGATCGCCTGGGCGGGGCTTGAACATCGCGAGGCCGGGCATGGATCCGCGCTCGACTTCGCAGTGAGGCCGCGCTGGCCGCTCGACGAAGGGGCCGCAATCGCCATC
Source organism: uncultured Alphaproteobacteria bacterium (assembly GCA_963846345.1). GTDB lineage: Bacteria > Pseudomonadota > Alphaproteobacteria > Rhizobiales > Rhizobiaceae > BOKV01. Next base: position 438,112 of record CAWJVP010000004.1, on the reverse strand, counting down.
GGCGCCGGGAAACGCGGAGGCAAGGCATGACGCGCAAGCACGGCAAAGTCGCGGTCATCGGCGCCGGCGCATGGGGAACGGCGCTGGCGCTGGTTGCCCTTCGCGCCGGCAACGAGGTGGCGCTGTGGGGCCGCGACGAGGCGGTGATTGCCGCGGTCAACACGAAGCGGATCAATCCGCGCTATTTGCCCGACATCATCCTGGACGAGGGGCTTTTTGCAACCGCGGACATCTTCGCTGCGCTGGACAAGGCCGACATCGTTCTGCTGGCGACGCCCGCGCAATCCATGCGGGAAATCACCGAGGCCCTTGGCGAACTCGTTCGGCCCGGCACGATGATCGTTTGCTGCGCCAAGGGCATCGATCGCGAAACCGGCCTGCTTCCGGCTGAGATCGCGGGCGACAATCTGCCCGGCTGCCCGGTCGCCGCGCTTTCGGGACCCAGCTTTGCCGCCGACGTCGCGCGCGGCCTGCCCACGGCTGTCACCGTTGCCGCGGCCGACATGGCCACCGCGGAAAAGCTTGCCGCCCGCCTCTCCTCGCCCCGCTTCCGCTGCTATGCCAGCGACGACTTGAAGGGCGTGGAACTGGGCGGCGCGCTGAAGAATGTCATGGCGCTGGCGGTCGGTGCCGCGCGCGGCCTCAAGCTCGGGGCCAGCGCCGAGGCTGCGCTGTTTGCGCGCGGCTTTGCCGAACTGGTGCGCCTTGCCACCGCGCTTGGCGCCGATCCGCGAACGCTCACCGGCCTGTCCGGGCTGGGCGACCTGGTGCTGACATGCTCCGGGCCGCAGTCGCGCAATTTCGCCTATGGCGTTGCTATGGCGGGGCCAGTCATTCCTCAAGGCATGCCGCTGGCGGAGGGCGTGTTCACCGCCTCGATCGCCGCGCAGATCGCCCGCCAGCACGATATCGACGTGCCGGTGATCGACGCGGTCAACGCCGTGCTGGAAGGCACGATAGCCGCCGCCCAAGCGGTATCGATGCTGATGGAAAGGCCGCTCAAACCTGAAATGCGCAAGGGGTGAAGATGCAATACTGGTTGTTCAAGTCGGAGCCGTTCAAATGGTCCTGGGACCAGCAGGTCGCCAAGGGCAAGGCCGGCCAGCAATGGGACGGCGTTCGCAACTACCAGGCGCGCAACAACATGCGCGCCATGCAGCTGGGCGATCGCGGCTTCTTCTACCACTCCAACGAGGGGCTTGCCGCCGTCGGCATCGTCGAAGTCTGCACGCTCGTCCACCATGACGACACGACCGACGACGAACGCTGGGAATGCGTCGACGTGCGTGCGCTCGCGCCCATCCCGAACCCTGTCGGCCTCGATGCGATCAAGGCCAATCCGGCGCTTGCCGACATGGTGCTGGTCAAGAATTCGCGCCTGTCGGTCCAGCCGGTCACCGAGGTTGAATGGATGGAGGTCTGCCGCATGGGCGGCATCGACGGCAAAAGCCTGAAGCGGCTGTGACAATCGCGCCGGACCATGCCGCCCGCCGCGAATTCATCCTCGCCAACACATCGCTGGTCGCACCGCCGCACGTGCCGGAAATCCGCCTTCATCTCGCGCACGAGGCCCACTACCTGTGGCTGCGCACCGAGAAGGAACTCGCACGAGATCGGCCTTGAGCCGCCCTTCTGGGCTTTTGCATGGGCCGGCGGTCAGGGTCTTGCGCGCCATGTGCTCGATCACCGCGAAATCGTCCGCGGCAAGCGCGTGCTCGATTTCGCCTGCGGCTCCGGCATCGTCGCGATTGCCGCAGCCCTTGCCGGGGCAAGCGAAGTCACGGCCTGCGACATAGATCCATTCTGCGAGGCTGCCGTCGAACTCAATGCCGCGGCCAATGGCGTTTCGATCGCATTCACCGCAGACGATCTGATGTCGCGTCCGCTCGCAGAGGGTGCTTTCGACATCATCCTTGCCGGCGACGTTTTCTACGACAGCGCCATGACGAAGCGCATCGTGCCGTGGTTCGAGGCTGCCCGCAGTGCAGGCTGCCTGATCCTCGCGGGCGACCCGGGACGGTCCTATCTGCCGAAATCAATGTTGAATCCCTTGGCCGTCTATGAAGTGCCGGTCACCCGCGCACTGGAGGACAGCGAAGTGAAACGGACCACCGTTTGGGAATTTGCCGGCTGATCCGGCTTCCTTCTCCCGTGCGATGCGGTAGAGTTGCAGCGTCGGTTTTCGGGGAGGCTCGAATGGCATTCGGGGGCATCAGCTATTTTGCGGTTTTCGTGGCGGCCGTGGCCGGCTTCATCGTCGGCGCGGTCTGGTACGGCGTGCTGAGCAAGCCCTGGATGAAGGCGGCACGGATCGAGGCCGGATCGGCCAACATGTCGCCGGTGACGTTCCTCGTCACGTTCATCGCCGAGATCTTCATGGCCTGGGTGCTCGCCGGCCTGATCGGCCATCTGGGCGTCGACCAGGTGACGATCCGCAACGGCCTGATCTCCGGCCTTTTCGTGTGGTTCGGCTTCGTCGCGACGACGCTGGTGGTGAACCACCGCTATGGCGGGTTCGGCTGGGACCTGACGCTGATCGATGGCGGCCACTGGCTGGCCGTGCTTCTGGTCATGGGCGCCGTGATCGGCGCATTTGGCACGGTGTAGCCTACCAGGTCCGGCGCGGACCGTTGTCGATGTGGTAGAAGCCCTGCGGATAACGGCTGTACCCGCCAACTTCCGGCTGCGATTTCAGGTAATGCGTCAGGTCGCCGTCATGGCTGCTGACCGCGAAGTCCACCGCCCGGCAGCGCAGGTGATAGGATTTCGGCTTGCCGCCCTTGAGCTTGTTTTCCATCGGCCAGCGATGCGTCGAATAAACGGTGACCGGGCCATATTCCCGCGAGACGCGCTTGAGCACGCGCTTGAGGCTCCACGGCACGCACCAGCTTGAATCGTTCCACGTGACGCTGGTGCGGTAGTTCGACTGGCCAGGCAGGCTGGCACAGCCCGAAAGCACCGTTGCCGCGAAAACGAGCGGAAAGAGCGAACGCAGGAAAGTGGCGGTTTTCGCGCCACGCAAGATGACAGGCATTGCTGCTCCATACGCGATACAAACTGGAACCAGAGCGCATGCATTGTCGGGGGCAATGGTTAAAACTTTAGTCATTCCCGTTGCAGGCCGTTCGCTGCTCCGGCGCCTGTTTTTGCGCCGCAGCAATTGCGGCTTGACATTGCGGGCGTCACAGCCGATATGAGCAAAAGCCTCTGCTGCCGCGTGAGCAGCCGGCGCCGTTTTGTTTGAAGGTTCCTCCCGGAGCCGTGCCGGCGCAAAAGACGCTTCCCGCCATGCCCGTTCGCGGCATGGATTTTCCTGGTTCCCAATTCACGCGGGGTGCTGGAGCCCTGGTTTTATCGCCACGGGCGCAACCGCAACGACTCGGGCATTTCGCGCGCCATACCGGCAGCGCGGACCCTGCCCGGTGCATTATTGCGCCCGCACGGCAGGAAGCCGGCCGGCGCTGGAAGGAACACTGACTTGAATCCCTTTGAACAACTCGGGCTGGCCAACAACCTCATGCCCGCGATCGAGGCGCTCGGCTACGACACGCCGACCCCGATCCAGAAAACCGCCATCCCGCACGTGCTTGCCGGCCGCGACATCATGGGCCTCGCCCAGACCGGCACCGGCAAGACCGCTGCTTTCGGCCTGCCGTTGGCGCAGCGCCTGATGGAAGAAAAAGTCCGCCCCGAGCCACGCTCGGTGCGTGCGCTGGTGCTTGCGCCGACGCGTGAACTCGCCAACCAGATCGGCGACAACATGCGCCAGTTCGTCAAGCGCACGCCGCTTCGCATCGTCACCGTCGTCGGCGGCGCGTCGATCAACACCCAGGTCCGCAACCTTGAAAAGGGCGCGGACATCCTGATCGCAACGCCGGGCCGCCTGCTCGACCTCGCCGAGCGCGGCGCGGTGAAGATTGCAAGCGCACGGTACCTGGTGCTGGACGAGGCCGACCAGATGCTCGACCTCGGCTTCATCCATGCGCTGCGCAAGATCGCTTCCATGGTCGGTTCGCCGCGCCAGACGATGCTGTTTTCGGCTACCATGCCCAAGGCGATCGAACAGCTCTCGCGTACCTTCCTGCTGGATCCGGTCCGCGTTGAAACAGCCGCTCCGGGCAAGCCCGTCGACAAGATCGCCCAGTCGGTGCATTTCGTTTCGCAGGCCCGCAAGGCAGACCTGCTGAAGGAACTGCTGCTGCGCGATCCGGCGCATCTGTCGCTGGTCTTTGCCCGCACCAAGCACGGCACCGAGAAGCTGATGAAGAACCTCGTCGCCGCCGGCATCGACGCCGCGTCGATCCACGGCAACAAGAGCCAGAGCCAGCGCGAGCGCGCCATCCGGCAGTTCCGCGACGGCGAGATCCGCGTACTGGTCGCGACCGATGTCGCGGCCCGCGGCATCGACATTCCAGGCGTCAGCCATGTCTACAACCATGACCTGCCGGAAGTGCCCGAATCCTATGTCCACCGCATCGGCCGCACTGCGCGCGCCGGCGCGAGCGGGGAGGCGGTAAGCCTTTGCGCACCGGACGAGAACCACCTCCTGCGCGCGGTGGAAAAGCTGACGGGCATCGTCATCAACCGCGTCAACGCACCGGCGGCACAGGCACACGCAACGGCCGATTCGGCCGACGGTGCCCGCGACGCACGCCGTCGTGAAGACCGTGGCGGCCAGCGCAACGGCCGTGGCAACCGCAAGCCGCAAGGCTTCGGCGCCAAGCCGCAAGGCAACAACGCAGGCAAGCCGCGCGATGCGGAAGTCGCCCATGCGCGCGTCAGCGAAGGCAATTTCCAGCGCCGCGAAGGCAAGCCGGCAAATGGCGCAAAGCCGGCCGGCAAGGGCCACTCGCACGGTCATCACGCCAATGGCGGCAATGGTGGCAATGGCAACCAGCGCAACGCCAATTCGCGTCCGCAGCGCCCGCACCGGCAGAACCGCCGGCCGGAACGCGCCGCCGCCTACTGAGCGTTCCGCTCCTGCTCCATGACCCACGGCCGGCCGCGCAAGCAGCCGGCCGTTTTCGTTCGCCGCCCGCCCTTGAACCCGCGCCCGGTTGAGGCGATTGTCTAATGGACGCGCGCTGGCCTGACGGAATAGAAACACGGCGGTCGCGCGGCGGCGCGGGTGATCGCCATTTGTTGGCACAGGGAGCCGCGCGGTTTGTCTCGCGGGAGGATTTGCGCATGGACGTGAAGGTTCACAAGGTCAAGGCATCCTGGAAGAAGGGCGCGCTGATCGACAACGACACCTATCTCAAATGGTATGCCGAGAGCATCAAGAACCCCGACAAGTTCTGGGGCAAGCACGGCAAGCGCATCGACTGGTTCAAGCCCTACACCAAGGTCAAGAACACCTCCTTCAAGGGCAAGGTGTCGATCAAGTGGTTCGAGGACGGCCTCACCAACGTCTCCTACAACTGCATCGACCGGCATCTGAAGAAGCGCGGCGACCAGGTCGCCATCATCTGGGAAGGCGACAATCCCTACGACGACAAGAAGATCACCTACCGCGAACTCTCACGACCATGTCTGCCGCCTCGCCAACGTGCTGAAGGAGCATGGCGTCAAGAAGGGTGACCGCGTCACCATCTACATGCCGATGATCCCCGAGGCGGCCTACGCGATGCTGGCCTGCACGCGCATCGGCGCGATCCATTCGATCGTCTTCGGCGGCTTCTCGCCGGACGCGCTCGCCGGCCGCATCGTCGACTGCGAATCCGACCTTCGTCATCACCGCCGACGAGGGCCTGCGCGGCGGCAAGCCGGTGCCGCTGAAGGAAAACACCGACACGCGCCTCGATATCGCCGCAAGGCAGGGCGTGATGGTCAAGAACGTGCTGGTCGTGCGCCGCACCGGCGGCAAGATCGGCTGGGCGCCCGGCCGCGACCTCTGGTACCACGACGAGATGGCAGCGGCGAAACGCCGACTGCCCGCCGGAGCCGATGAAGGCCGAAGACCCGCTGTTCATCCTCTACACCTCCGGCTCGACCGGCAAGCCGAAGGGCGTGCTGCACACCACCGGCGGCTATCTCGTCTATGCCTCGATGACGCACCAGTACGTCTTCGACTACCACGACGGCGACATCTACTGGTGCACGGCCGATGTCGGCTGGGTCACCGGCCACAGCTACATCGTCTACGGCCCGCTCGCCAACGGCGCGACGACGCTGATGTTCGAGGGCGTGCCGAACTATCCCATCGCCGTCGCGCTTCTGGGACGTGGTCGACAAGCACCAGGTCAACATCTTCTACACCGCGCCGACCGCGATCCGCGCGCTGATGGGCGCCGGCGACGAGCTCGTGAAGAAGACCTCGCGCAAGATCGCTGCGCCTGCTCGGCTCGGTCGGCGAGCCGATCAATCCGGAAGCCTGGGAATGGTATTTCAACGTCGTCGGCGACAAGCGCTGCCCGATCGTCGACACCTGGTGGCAGACCGAAACCGGCGGCATCCTGATCACGCCGCTGCCGGGCGCGACCGACCTGAAGCCGGGCTCGGCGACGCGGCCGTTCTTCGGCGTCCAGCCGCAGCTGGTCGACGATGAAGGCAAGGTGCTGGAAGGCGCAGCCGACGGCAACCTCTGCATCACCGACAGCTGGCCGGGCCAGATGCGCACGGTCTATGGCGACCACGAGCGCTTCATCCAGACCTATTTCTCCACCTACAAGGGCAAGTACTTCACCGGCGACGGCTGCCGCCGCGACGAGGACGGCTACTACTGGATCACCGGCCGCGTCGACGACGTCATCAACGTCTCCGGCCACCGCATGGGCACGGCGGAAGTCGAAAGCGCGCTGGTCGCCACCGAAGGTCTCGGAAGCCGCCGTCGTCGGCTATCCGCACGACATCAAGGGCCAGGGCATCTACTGCTACGTCACGCTGATGGCCGGCGAGGAGGGCGACCGATGAGCTGCGCAAGGAACTGGTCGCCCATGTGCGCAAGGAGATCGGCCCGATCGCCTCGCCCGACAAGATCCAGTTCGCGCCGGGCCTGCCCAAGACCCGCTCGGGCAAGATCATGCGCCGCATCCTGCGCAAGATCGCCGAGGACGATTTCGGCGCGCTGGGCGACACCTCGACGCTGGCCGATCCGGCCGTGGTCGACGACCTGATCGCCAACCGCCAGAACAAGAAGGCGGTTCCGGCGCAATAGGCGCGATGGACAGGGAAAACTTGCCAAGGGGGCTTCGGCCCCCTTTTTCTTGTTCGGAAACGGCCCTTGCCAAGCGCCGTTTTGCGCCCCACATTGGCTGCGTCGTCAACCAATCGAAAGGAGGTGATCCGATGTCGAGTGATTTCCGGAACTGTGCGGGCTTGAGCGGATCCTCATTCCTTCGGAGCAGCCTCTGATCGGATGAAGTGAAGCGCGGACAGGTTCAGGTTCGATCCTGCCCCTGAAGTCCGTCTTCCGTGTAAAATCGCGACGCCGTCCCGCCGGGAAACCGGGCCAACGGGGCGGCGTTTCGCTTTGGATGACCGGGACGATTGTTGGGGCATTCGTGAAAATCGGCAAAGCCGTCGCCAGATACGGCGAAGCCCGCCGGGGGAGGAGGATCCGGCGGGCTTCGGTACGTTGTCCCGGCAAGGGAGGAGGATTTGCCGGAACTCAGCCGGGACATGGGAGGAGGATATGTCCGGGCCGATCTGATGAAACCAATATATTCGCCCCGCGGTTTTTGTGCAGTGCAAAAAATTCAATGCTGCTATGCAAAAAAGCGGGCTTGGTACCGGTTCTGGCGCGCTTTGCCCTGTCTTGCGCCAGTCGCCGCCGGTTTTTTTCGCACAAAGCCTGATTTTTGTCCGCGCCGTTAACTCAGCGCAGCAGCGTTGGGCACCAGCGCTTTCTCTTCCTCCCGCCATAGGGCCGAACTGAACGGCCTTCGAGCAGCACCTGCGCCAGGTCGGTTCCATCGCTGAGCGTCACGTCCGCCAGCACCCGCCCGTAGTATTTGTCGCCGCCGATATTCGACAGGCTGATGCTGCCCGCCGAAACACGGGCCGCGAGCACATCGCGCGCCTGCTGGGCCAAATAGCGCTCTAGCGGGCATTTGGCGCGCATCTCCGGCGCATCGACACCGCGAACCCGGATGGACACGGAAACGATGGTGCCGGGCCAAACCTGCGCTTCCACGGAAAAGCTGTCGCCGTCATGGACCTTCACCACCCGCGCCTGCACGGGCCCGGCCACCGGCTGGCCCGCAGAACCTGCTGCCGCCGTCGCCGCCAGCAGGAATTGGCAGATCACGAGCATGGAAATCAAGCGCGGCACGGATGTCTCATGTGAATAGTTTCCTATGGGTAAATTTTCCTATAGGAATGAATTCACAAGGTCAAGGCCGCCGGTGCTCAGAAATCGACCGCGATCCCCTTGCGTTCCCAGTCGCCGTAGCGCACCGGCTCGGGGCCGTCGCGGCCATTCACCTCGGGCGGCAATGGCGGGCGCGCATCCATCGCTCGCCGGCGTTCGGCGGCTTCTTCAAGCGCGCGAATTGCAGCGGCAGGCAGCTCGCGCCCGCCTTCCGCGCCATGATGATCCTCGTTGCCGCCGTCCATTTTTCCTCCAGCATTCTTGAAGAGCGCCAGGTTGAACACCATTCTCGTGCTCGCCGGTCGCGATGAAACCGGTGCGCGCGCATGACGCCTTGTGATATAGGCCTTGCCGTGTCTTTGCAAAGAGCGAGCGGAGCCCGGTTCCATGAACATCTTGCGTACAGCAATGCTGCTTGCCGCGATGACGGCACTTTTCATGGCGGTCGGCTATGCCATAGGCGGGCAGTCCGGCATGGTGCTGGCGTTCGCGATCGCCGCGGCGATGAACTTCTTCAGCTACTGGAATTCCGACAAGATGGTGCTGCGAATGCACCATGCGGTCGAGGTCGGCCCGCAGAACGCGCCCGAATTCTACGAGATCGTGCGCCGGCTGGCGGAGGCCGCCAACATGCCGATGCCCAAGACCTACATCATCAACTCGCCGCAGCCCAATGCCTTCGCCACCGGCCGCAATCCGCAAAATGCCGCTGTAGCAGCATCGACCGGCCTGCTGCAGACGCTGACCCCCGAAGAGGTTGCGGGCGTGATGGCTCATGAACTTGCCCATATCCAGAACCGCGACACGCTGACAATGACGATCACCGCGACGCTGGCCGGCGCGATCTCCATGCTCGGCAATTTCGCGTTTTTCCTGGGCGGCAACCGCAACAGCGAGAATGGCGGCGGCAACGTCATTGCGACGCTGCTTGCCGTTCTGCTGGCGCCCTTTGCCGCGATGGTCGTGCAAATGGCCGTCAGCCGCACCCGCGAATACTCGGCCGACAAGCTTGGCGCGCAGATCTGCGGCCGTCCGCTGTGGCTGGCTTCCGCGTTGCGCAAGATCGCCGCCGCGGCGGGTCGGATTCCCAATGCCGATGCCGAGCGCAACCCCGGAACGGCGCACATGTTCATCATCAATCCGCTGGGACAGCACGCCCGCGACAGCCTCTTTTCCACCCATCCGAACACGGAAAACCGCATTCGCGCGCTGGAGCAGCTGGAGGGCGAAATGCGCCAGATGGAAGCGGCCGAACCGCGCGAAATGCCGCAGCAGGCACCCGCTGCACCCGCGGCAAAGGCCCGCCCCGCCGGACGCGCATCCGTTCCGCCCGCCGGGCCGTCCGGCCAATGGGGACGCAAGCCGGACGACGAACCGCGCGGCCCGTGGTCGTGAGGCTGGTGGCAGGCTTGCGATTTTTCGCTGAACGCATGGCAATGTCTTGAGCAGGCCACCCCGGTTGCAGAGCCATGGCAGAACTGCGCCTGCAAAACCCGGCCTTGCCGCAAGGCAGGCCGCCGCGGCGATCGTCGGCCGGGTGGTGGATGACAGGCGCAGCCTCGAAACCCTCACCGACGATACCGCCGGCATGGCCGCCTACCGCGCGCTCGATCCGCGCGACCGCTCGCTCGCCCGCGCCATCGCCGTCACCGCGCTTCGCCACCGCGGCGAGATCGGGCGGGCATTGGCGCGCATGCTCGACCGGCGCCCGCCGCAAAAGGCGCGCCATCTGCTGCACACGCTCGATGTCGCGGCCGCGCAGATCCTTTTCATGGATGTGCCGCAAAGCGCCGCGGTGGATCTCGCGGTGACGGCGATTTCCGCCGATCAGCGCACGCAGCGCTTCTCCAGCATGGCGAATGCCGTGTTGCGGCGTCTTGCGCGCGAAAAGGCGGACCTCCTCGCTCTGCCGTCGGACGCTGCCACCGTCTTTCCGCAATGGCTGGCGGCGGAGTTGCGCCGCGACCATGGCCGGGAGAATGCCGACGCGGTGGCGCGCGCCATCCTTTGCGAGCCCGTCATCGACATCACGCCATCACCGCTTTTGTCTGAGGTGCAAGTCGCCGCCCTTGCCGCTTCCATGGACGCGCGGATATTGCCGACCGGCTCGCTGAGGCTCGCTTCCGCCGCGCCGGTGCGTGACCTGCCGGGCTTTGCGGAGGGAACGTGGTGGGTGCAGGATGCGGCATCGGCGCTTCCCGTGCGCCTGCTGGGCGATGTCGCCGGCCGCAAGGTTGCCGATCTGTGCGCCGCGCCGGGCGGCAAGACCGCACAACTGGCAGCAATGGGCGCGAATGTCACCGCCGTCGATATCTCCCCGGACCGGCTCGATCGCCTCGGGGAAAACCTTGCACGCCTGCGGCTGGCGGCCGAAATCGTCGCCGCGGACATCCTCGAATGGCAGCCGGAAGACAAGTTCGACGCCGTGCTGCTTGATGCCCCCTGTTCCTCGACCGGCACGATCCGCCGCCACCCGGACGTGATGTGGACGAAATCGGCCGAGGACGTCGCAGCGCTCGCCGATCTGCAGATGCGGCTGATCCGCAAGGCAGCCGGCTTCGTCAAGCCGGGCGGCACGCTTGTCTATGCCAATTGCTCCATGCTGAAGCGCGAGGGCGAGAACCTGCTGGCTGCAATACTCAAGTCGCCGGAAGGACTGCGGCACATTCCGCTTGTCTCCGGCGAACTCGGCCTGCCGGCGGAAACTCGTCAATGGCCAGGGCGCCTTGCGCACGCTACCCCTTCACATGCCGGCGGCCGAAGGCGCAGATTCATCCACAGGCGGCATGGATGGTTTCTTCGCCTGCCGCTTCGAAATTGCCTGACGCCGCGCGAACTGGCATTGTGCGCCATTGGACAATCCTGCGGCCCGCCGCAAGGCTGTCCCGGCGGGGCGACCCGTCGCATTTCCAGGAGGAGAATCCAAGGCACATGGCGCTGTCCGACCAGTCCGGATCGCTAGGCGGCACGCTATCGAGCGTGTGGCGCCGGCTGCGCCGCGGGATGATGGGCAGCGGCAGGGGCCGGATGCACGTCTCCGGCGCCGCGCCTGAGCGGCTGCTGCTTGCCCCGCCCGATCTTCATACGCCCGATCCGACGGTCGCCCAGGAAATCTATGCCGGCACCTTCCATCTGGCCGGCAAGACGATCAATGCCGCCGGGTCGAACCCGTTTGCGCTGCCCGCACCGTCGCCGCAATTCGCGCGCGAACTTCATGCCTTTGGCTGGTTGCGGCATCTTGGCGCCTCCGGCGATCCGCTTTCGGCAACCAATGCGCAGGCGCTGGTCAAGGACTGGATCGATGCGAACCCCCGCCCCCGCGACACCCTGCCATGGGACGCGGAAACGACGGCGGAGCGGTTGGTCTCCTGGCTTTGCCATTCGGTGCTGATCGTCGAGAAGGCCGATCTCGCATCCTATCGCCGCTTTCTCAAATCGGTCGGCTACCACATCCGCTACCTTCGCGGCGTCGCGCCGCTGACGCGCGAGGGAATGCCGCGGCTGATGTGCCTTGCGGCGGTTGCCTATGCCGAGATCTGCGTCGCGGCCCGCGGCACTGCCAGGACGGCACAGAAAAGCCTCGACGCCGAACTGTCGCGCCAGATCCTTGCCGATGGCGGCCACGTTTCCCGCAATCCGGCGGTCCTTGCCGACCTTCTGGCGCTGCTGTTGCCGCTGCGCCAATCCTTCGTGCGCATCGGCCAGGCGCCCTCGGTCGAACTGGTCTCCGCCATCGACAGGATGATGCCGGCGCTGCGTTTTCATCGTCTCGGCGACGGCTCGATCGGGCGGTTCAACGGCGCCGGCCACACGCCGCAAAGCCTGATGTCGACCGTGTTGCGTTATGACGATGTCATGGGCGCGGTTCCCGCGAGTGCGCCCTATAGCGGCTACCAGCGGCTGGACGCCGGCGGAACCGTCGTTCTCGTCGATACCGGCAAGCCGCCTGCCGCCGAATTGTCGGCGGACGCCCATGCCGGGGTCCTTTCGTTCGAGATGTCGTCCGGGGTCATGCCGATCGTCGTCAATTGCGGGGTTCCCGCGTTGGCAAGTCCTGCCGCAAAGCTTGCCGCCCGGTCGACGGCCGCCCATTCGACGGCGACCTTGAACGACACGTCGTCGTGCCGTTTCGTGCCGGAAAACCGCAGGGACCCGGCGGCGCCGGTCTACATTGCTTCCGGACCGCTGAGGGTGGAGACGCAACGCCGTTCCGGTGAAAGCGGGGACACCGTCGCGGCGAGCCATGACGGCTATTCGCGCCAGTTCGGCGTGGTTCACGAACGCCAGCTTCACCTTTCCGCCGACGGGCGCACGCTTGCCGGGATCGACCGTTTCCACGAACCGGCGGCCAAGAAAGCCAACGCCGCAAGGTCCAACGCCTATGCGATCCGCTTTCACCTCCATCCTTCGGTCGAGGCGCGCACTGTCGAGAACGGACTGGCGCTGCGCTGCCCCGATGGAACGCTCTGGAGCTTCCTTTGCGAAGCAGTGGAGCCGCAGATCGAGGAGAGCGTCTATTTTGCGGTCGCGGCAGGCGGAAGGCGCAGCCGGCAGATCGTGATTCGCGGCAGCGTTGCCGATACGCCCGAAGTCCGCTGGTCGTTCGTCAGGCGATGATCGGACGGCGAACGGGATAAGTTGCATCCCAGGTTTTCGCCAATAGCCGCCCCATGCTAGTGAGCGTGCAACTTTCGAGCTTGCAAGGGCGCGCCATATGGCCGTGAAATCGAAGAACCTGCCGGCCCCCGATCTCGTGCCGGTCCGCCGCGCGCTGATCTCTGTCTCGGACAAGATCGGCATTGTCGACTTCGCGGCGGCGCTATCGGGGCGCGGCATCGAACTTGTCTCGACCGGCGGAACCGCCTCAGCGCTCAAGGCTGCCGGACTTGCCGTGCGCGATGTCAGCGAGCTCACCGGATTTCCCGAGATCATGGACGGCGCGTCAAGACGCTGCATCCCGCGATCCATGGCGGCCTTCTGGCGGTGCGCGACGATGACGAACACAGCGCCGCGCATTGCCGCCCACTGCGATCAGCCGATCGACCTCGCCGTGATCAACCTCTACCCGTTCGAGGAGGTCTCGGCTTCCGGTGCCGATTATGCCGAGGCGGTCGAGAACATCGATATCGGCGGCCCGGCCATGATCCGCGCCTCGGCGAAGAACCATGCCTGGGTGGCGATCGCGACCGATCCGGCCGACTACCGCGAAATCCTTGATTCGAACTTGACGCCAATGACGGTGCGACGTCGCTTTCCCTGCGAAAGACCCTGGCCGCAAGGGCCTTTGCCCGCACCGCCGCCTACGACGCCGCGATCAGCCGGCTGGTTTGTCACGTCAGCTCGGAAATCGAGCGCTCCGCGCCACTTCGCCATCGGCGGCAAGCTGGCGTGAACAGTTGCGCTATGGCGAGAACCCGCACCAGACAGGCCGCGCTCTACCGCACCGGCGGATACGCGGCCCGGCGTCGCCAGCGCAACCGCAGCTCCAGGGCAAGCAATTGTCGTGGAACAACATCAACGACACCGACGCGGCCTTCGAACTCGTCAGCGAATTCGACCCGAGCGATTGCGCCGCCGTCGCGATCATCAAGCACGCCAATCCCTGCGGCGTCGCCACGGGCGCCGACGCTGGCGCAGGCCTTTGCAGGCCGCGCTCGCCTGCGATCCCGTCTCGGCCTTCGGCGGCATCATCGCGCTCAACCGGCCGCTCGACGCAGCGGCGGCGGCGGAGATCGTCGAGCATCTTCTCCGAAGTCATCATCGCGCCCTCGGTCAGCGACGACGCGCTGGCCATCCTGGCGGCGAAGAAGAACCTTGCGCGTGCTGGTGACCGGCGGCCTTGCCGATCCGCGCACTGCCGGGCATCACCGTCAGGACCGTTGCCGGCGGCCTGCTGGTGCAATCGCGCGACAATGGCGTCATCGAGCGACCTCGAACTCAAGATCGTGACGAAGCGTGCGCCGATCCGCGCGAACTTGCGGATCTGCTTTTCGCCTTCCGCGTCGCCAAGCATGTCAAGTCGAACGCCATCGTCTATGCCCGCGACGGCGCGACGGTCGGCATTGGCGCGGGTCAGATGAGCCGGGTCGATTCCTCGCGCATCGCCGCCCGCAAGGCGCTCGACGCCGCACAGTCCGCCGGCCTCGCCGAGCCCGTCGACCCACGGCAGCGTCGTCGCATCGGATGCATTCTTTCCCTTTGCCGACGGGCTGCTCTCAGCCGTCGAGGCCGGGCGCTACTGCCGTGATCCAGCCCGGCGGATCGATGCGCGACGACGAGGTGATCGCGGCAGCGGACGCGGCCGGCATCGCCATGGTCTTCACCGGCATGCGGCATTTCCGGCACTGATCGGCGCAATTAGCGCGAGGTCGGCCCGGCCGGGTAGGGCGTACGCCACAGGATATAGCCGCCGATCAGGAAGAACGGCACGATCATCGCCATGCCGAGCCGGTTGGAGCCGCTCCATCACGGTAACGGTCGCCACGAGGAAGGGCGCAAGGAAACTCGTCGCCCGCCCGGCAAGCGCGTAGATGCCGAAATAGCGGCCCGGTCTCCGCCGGCGGCACGCTGCGCGCCATGTAGGAGCGCGACGAGGCCTGCACGGGGCCGAAGGCGATGCCGATCAGCAGGCCGTAGCCGATATAGGCAAGTTCGGCCGGCGTCCCGAACAATCCGCCGCTGTCGGCCGTCGACAATTGCACGAGGCCGAACAGCGTGAAGCCCGGCCCGGTCGAGACGATGCCGAGCGTCGCCAGCAGCAGCACGAAGACCGACGCACATGACGATCCGCTTCGAGCCGTAGTGCGGTGTCGAGATAACCGGCGACAATGCAGCCGAAGATCGCGACGACGTTGAGCATGATGCCGTAAAGGCCCATTTCCGTCGTCTGCCAGGCGAACATGCCGGCCGCGAAAGGCGCGCCCAGCGCCAGCAACGCGTTGACGCCGTCCTGGTAGATCATGCGCGCGACGAGGAACCGGAAAATTCCGCGGCTGCTGGCGCACTTCCTTGACGCGTGTCCTTGAGATCGGCAAGGCCCGCGCGGACCGCCGAGGCCGGCTTTTCGCCAGGTCGCGCTGTCGGGCGTGAACATGAACATCGGCAGGACGAAGACGAGGTACCAGATCGCCGCGATAGGACCGGTGAGGCGGGCATCCTCGCCGCTCGCGATGTCGATGCCGGGTGAAATCCCGACGATGGTCTTGCCGGTCTCGGGCGAGGCGGCAAGCACGGCGACCACGAAGATCAGCACGATCATGCCGCCGAGATAGCCAAGGCCCCAGGCGATGTTGGAGATCTTGCCGATGTCCTTGTTGGAGACCAGACGCGACATCATGGAATCGTTGAAGACGGTGGAAAACTCCGCCGCGACCGTGGCGATGCGTGAAGGCGGTGATCACCCACAAGCAGGCTTGAGCCGGGCGCCGCCCACCACAGCGCGAACAATGCCAGGATCTTGATCACTGCGAAGGTTGCGATCCACGGCTTGCGCGGGCCGGTCTTGTCGGCGATCGCGCCGAGCACCGGCGACAGGATGGCGATGATGAAGCCGGCGGCTGCGACGCCATAGGCCCACCAGGCCTGGCCGACTGGTGTCGTTCTCGGCCAGCCGGGCAACGAAATAGGGGCCGAAAATGAAGGTGGTGACGACCGTGAAGAAGGGCTGGGCCGCCCAGTCGAACAGCATCCAGCCCCAGATCCCCTTGCGGTCCGCCCGGTTGTCCACTTCAGGCGCTGCCAAGACGCTCATCCCATTCTCCCCGTCGTTTCCCCCGACAATGTCACGGTTGACAGATTCGCGCATAGGGGCAAGGCGGCGCTTCGATGCTTCGGCCCGGGGCGGTGCCGCCGATCCACTGGAAATGCGTGCGCCGCGCCGTTAAGACAGCAGGAGGCCAAGGAGCGGACATGGCAGCGCGGAAGGACAAGGCCGGGGGCGAGGCTGACGGGAGGAGATGCGAATGCGCGCGAATCGCGCCGTATCCTCGAGCGCATCGAACATGAAAATGTGTCGACAGGCGGCACTCGTTCCTGACGACCGCCAACCGCGCCCGCAGGCATTTTTCCGGCTCGGACCAGCCGCAGGACGACCCCATCGAGGTCTGGGGCACGCGGCCGGACGCGCCATCGGCTTCGTCATTTTCGTGGCGCTGTATTGTCTTCATGATCCCGGTCATTCGCCCTGTCATGAACCCGCGGGCGCAGCCAAGACCGGCGGTCATCGCCATCTCAAGCCAGGTCGCGCGCGGCGCCATCGGCAACCGCTCGATCGTGCACGCGCTGGAGGCTTTCGGATATCCGGTCTGGGCCGTGCCCACCGTGCTGCTGCCGTTCCACCCCGGCCACGGACCTTCCACGCGGATCGAGCCCGACCGGGCGCTGTTCGGACCGTTCCTCGACGACCTGCTCCATTCCAAATGGTTCGCCGAAGCCGGGGCGATCATCACCGGCTACATGGCCAATGCCGCGCAAGCGGAAAAAGTCGCAAGTTTCGTTACCGCCGCAAAGGCCAAAAACCCGGCGCTTGTCTATTTGTGCGATCCGGTGATCGGCGATGCGGGCGGGCTGTACGTGAAGCCGGAAACGGCGCGATGCAATCCGCGATCTGCTCTTGCCGCAGGCCGACATCGCGACGCCGAACATCCACGAGCTCGCCTGGCTGACCAACCGGCCCGCACTTGCCGACGCGGCAGCGGCGGTTTCCGCAGCGCGCATGCTCGGCGCCGCCGATGGTGATGGTGACCTCGACGCCCGGCTTCATGCGCGGCAATATCGGCAATCTGCTGGTCGAACCCTCGGGAGCGACCCTTGCCGAGCACCGGCTGGTGGCGGGACCGGGCAATGGCGGCGGCGACCTGCTCTCCGGCCTGTTTTTGGCGTTGCTGCTGGAAGGCCTGAGGCCGGTCGAGGCATTGGAAAAAGTCACGTCGTCGATATTCGAGATGATCTCGCTGGCGGCGCGACGCGGCAGCGACGAATTGATGCCGCAGGCCGACACGAAAAGCCTGGTGCAGCCCATGTCGCCCGTCACCATGCGCACCATCGCCGCGCCCGCTGCTGCCCATGAGCCATTCGGCGTGTGTTGGCGTCGATGGCTGCCCGGCCGGCTGGATTGCGGTCAGCCGCACCGGCGATGGCGAGCCGAGCGTCGCCATTCATGCAAATTTCGCCGAACTGCTGTCGGCCTCGGGCGATGCGATGATCGCCATCGACATGCCCATCGGCCTGCCCGACCTCATCCGCAATGGCGGGCGCGGACCGGAACAGGCAGTGCGCCCGTTGCTGGGTGCGCGCCAGTCGAGCGTCTTTTCCATCCCCTCCGCGACAGGCGGTCCATTGCGAAGACTATCGCGATGGCTGCGCCGCTGCGCTCGCCACATCCGAGCCGCCGCGCAAGATTTCGAAACAGGCGTTTTTCCTGTTCGGCAAGATCCGGCAAATCGATGCGGCGATGACGCCGCAACTGCAGCTGCGCGTACGCGAAACCCATCCGGAGCTGGCATTCTGCGCGCATGAACGGCGGCCGGGCGCTGATGAACGCCAAGAAGATCAAGGGCGCGATCAATCCGGACGGTATCGGCGAGCGCGCGCCCTGCTTGAGCACGCACGGCTTCGACCCCGGCATTCCTGCGCACCAGGCCGCCGCGCGGCGCCGCGAGCGACGACTTCATCGACGCCTGCGCCTGCACCGTCATCGCCGGCCGCATTGCGCGGGCGTGGCTCGTTCCTTTTCCACGCGAAACGACGTTGTCGGATGCGAAAGGGCTTCAAATCGCGATCTGGGCGTAATAGTCAGGGCCTGTCACGATTGCCGACAGGAAAGCGATTTGCCAAGGGAACAAGTCGATCCGGCTTTTCCGGTGCGTCTCGCGCAGGGCTACGAAGACCTTCCACACGGTAGGCTGCGGCATGAGCGCGAGCGCTACGAGCAGCTTGCCGCCACCGGCCAGAAACCCGAGATCATGGTGATTTCCTGCTGCGATTCGCGCGCCGCGCCCGAGACGTGTTCGACGCCGCGCCGGGCGAGATCTTCGTTCTGCGCAATGTCGCCAACCTTGTTCCGCCCTATGCGCCGGACGGCGAGTATCACGGCACCTCGGCGGCGCTGGAATTCGCCGTGCAGGTGCTGAAGGTCAAGCACATCGTCGTCATGGGGCATGGCCGCTGCGGCGGCGTGCACGCCTTCCGCGAGCACCATGAGGGCGCAGCCTCGGAGCCGCTTTCGCCCGGCGATTTCATCGGCAAGTGGATTTCGCTGCTGGAGCCGGCCACGCAAGACATACGCTGCGAGGACGTCGCACCGCATCGCCAACGCCAGCGCGCGCTCGAGGAAGCCTCGGTGCGGCACGGCATCGCAAACCTCGCAACATTTCCATGTGTAAACATCCTGTTGCAGAAGGGCCGCATCGCGATTCACGGCGCATGGTTCGACATCGGCACGGGCGAGTTGTGGCTCATGAATCCATCAAGCGGCGATTTCTTCCCCGTGCTCGCCTCCAACCCCTGACGCAGGTTCCCGCCTTGCTCGAACTGGCTGCCGCCAACCTGCTTTCGCCGCCCGTGCTGTTCTTCGTGCTCGGGTTCGCCGGTTCGCTCGCCGGATCCAAGCTGACCCTGCCGGAAGCGGTGGCCAAGACGCTGTCGCTCTACCTGATGCTGTCGATCGGCTTCAAGGGAGGCGTCGCGGTTGCCGGCCACGGCCTGACCGGCGAGATGTTTGCCGCCATCGGCGCAGGCATCGTGCTTTCCGCCCTTCTGCCGGTTGCCGCCTTCGCGCTGCTCGGCCTGATGTCCCCGCTTGCGCGGGTCGACCGGGCGGCGGTGGCCGCCCACTATGGTTCCATCTCCATTGTCACCTTCGTCGCGGCATCTGAAACGCTGCGGGGGCTGGGGGTCGCCTTCGACGGCTACATGGTGGCGATCGCGGCGATCATGGAAACGCCGGCCATTCTCGTTGCGCTTTACCTTGCCGGGGCCAACCGGCCGCGGCAGGAGGGCGAAAGCCTTTTCGGCGAAGTGCTCCTCAACTCCTCCGTGGTGGTTCTGACCGGCGCCTTCGTCATCGGCGCGATCACCGGCGAGAAGGGCATGGCGGAGATTTCGCCGTTCATCGTCGATCCGTTCAAGGGCGTGCTGTGCCTGTTCCTGCTCGACATGGGTGCCGTCGCGGCGCGGGGCATCGCCAACGGTTCGCGCTTCCTCAACCCCGGCCTTGTTGCTTTCGGCGCCTTGATGCCGGCCCTGTCTGCGAGCGTTGCGCTGGCCATTGCATGGGGTACGGGAATGTCCGCCGGCAATGCGGCCATCCTGTGACGATGGCAGCGCGCTTCCTACATTGCCGTGCCGGCGGCCTGCGCCTTGCCCTGCCGGAGGCAAATCCGGCCATCTACCTGACGCTTTCGCTCGGCATAACCTTTCCGATCAACCTCGTGATCGGCATTCCCGTCTATCTCGCGCTGGCCCGGTGGCTTTTGTCATGAAGACCCATCCCAAGAAGGAAATCCGCATCATCTGCGAGCTGCCGCTTTCCGGGCGTATGCGGGCCCATCTCGACCGCGCCCCGATCAGCGGCTACACCATGCTGCCGGCGATCGGCGGCAAGGGATCGGAAGGCGCATGGTCGCGCGAGGGCCTTGTCGGCGATGCCGGGCAGATGGTGGTTTTCCTGATCATCCTCGACGCATCCGAACTGGAAGCCGTGCTGGACGATCTTTACGCCGTGATCGCCAACCAGATCGGCATCATCACCATCGCCGATGTCGAGGTCGTGCGGCCGGAACGTTTTTGAAAGCGAAGGACATGTCGATGAAAGCCACGATCGCGCTCGCGGCGTTTGCCTGCCTGCTTGGGGAACCGGCACTGGCACAGGAACTGCCGCAAACCCTTTCGCGCTGGTACGATGCGCTGCGGCCGCCGACCGCACCGCTTTCGGCCAGCTGATCACGGAAGACGGCGTGATCGATCTGCAAGCCTCAGGGCATCGTTCAAACGCGCGACGAGTTCATCCGCTCGCTGGACGACTGGGCACAGCTCGCGATGGAGGGACAAGATCCTGATCCGGCCGGTGTCGGCATCGCAAGATCAGCCGTTGTCGAGGTCTGCTACCGCTTTCCTGGTGCGCAACAGATGAACCGTGAAACCTTCACGCTCGGCCGACGGCAAGATCACCCGCCTTGTCCAGGAAGAGGCCGGAGCCGGTTGCCCCGGCTTCTGAGCGCGGTCTGCCCGCCGTCTATCGCCAGGCCGATGGCGGCGATCGCCTTCTGGTAGACGCTGCGCCTTGTTCCAGCCCTCGATCGCGGCGAAGTTCGGCTCGCCGGGCTGGTAGCCCTGGCCCGGCTGCCAGCCATAGCCGCGAGGTAATTGGCGGTCGAAGCGAGCGCATCGGCGCGCGAGCGTGATCATGTCGACCTTGCCATTGCCGTCGCCGTCGGCGCCGAACTTCACGTAGTTGCCGGGAGGAACTGCATCTGGCCGATCTCGCCATGGCCCGCGCCCTTCATCTGGCTGCGGTCGAGCTGTCCGGTCTCGCGAATATCTGCAATGCGGCGTAGAGCTGCTCCTCGAAGAACTCCGAGCGGCGGCAATCATAGGCCAGCGTCGCGAGTGCGGCAAAGGCGTCCTGGTTGCCCTGGAAGCTGCCAAAGCCGGTTTCCATGCCCCAGATCGCCAGCAGCGGCCCGGCCGGCACGCCGTATTTCGCTTCGATCTTGCGGAACAGCGCCTCGTTCTGCTTCTTCAGCGTGCGGCCTTTCGACACGATGGCCGAGGCGCCGCGCTTCTGCATGAACTGGTCGAAGGTGAGCTTGAAGCTCTTCTGGTTGCGGTCGAGCGAGATCGTCTTGGTGGCGTAGGAAACGCCGTTGAGCGCCTCCTCGACTGGTGCGCTTGCTGACGCCGTTGGCCGCGGCCTCTACCCTTGAACGCCTCCACCCATGCGGGAAAGCCTGCGGCGGTGTCGCCGCATTCGGCCGCCAGTGCCGGCGCTGCAATCGCCAGATACGCCACGGCGGCAATCATCAATTTGGATTTTCCAGGCAATCATGCGTCGTTTTCCTCGTCGAATGCATTCGCCGCATGCCGTGTTGCGTAGCGTAATCGCGGACCTTTATTGCCCGCACGTCGAAAAAATACCACTTCGCAGCGGCAAAATTTTCGTGAGCGCAGTAATCATCAACAATGACGGCGCAATGAAGGCCGCTTTACGCGGCCTTCTGCTTACGCAAAAGTCCCCGATTGACGAGAAGTTCCGCAATCTGGATGGCGTTGAGTGCCGCGCCCTTGCGCAAATTGTCGGAAACCACCCAGATGTTCAGGCCATAGTCGACGGTCGGATCTTCGCGGATGCGCGAAATATAGGTCGCGTCTTCGCCGGCGCATTCGAGCGGCGTCACGTAGCCACCGTTCTCGCGCTTGTCGATGACAAGGCAACCGGGCGCCTCGCGCAGGATTTCGCGCGCTTCGTCCGCCGTGATCTGCTCCTCGAACTCGATGTTGACCGCCTCGCTGTGGCCGATGAAGACCGGCACGCGCACCGCCGTGCAGGTCACCTTGATCTTCTTGTCGAGGATCTTCTTGGTTTCGGCCACGACCTTCCATTCTTCCTTGGTCGAGCCGTCGTCCATGAAGACATCGATATGCGGGATGACATTGAAGGCGATGCGCTTGGTAAACTTCTTCGCTTCCAGCGGATCGGCGACGAAGATCGCCCGCGTCTGGTTGAAGAGTTCGTCCATGCCGTCCTTGCCCGCGCCTGAAACGGACTGGTAGGTCGAAACGACCACGCGCTTGATCCTGGCGCGTGTCGTGTAGCGGCTTCAGCGCGACGACGAGCTGGGCGGTCGAGCAATTGGGGTTCGCGATGATGTTGCGCTTGCGAAAAGCCCTCGATCGCATCGGCATTGACCTCCGGCACGATCAGCGGGACATCGGCGTCGTAGCGCCAGGCCGAGGAATTGTCGATGACGACGCAGCCCTGCGCCGCGATCTTCGGTGACCAGACCTTGGAAATCTTCCCCGCCCGCCGACATCAAGACGATGTCGGTGCCGGTGAAATCGTAATTGTCGAGCGCCTGCACCTTCAGCGTCTTGTCGCCGAAGGTCACTTCCGTTCCCTGGCTGCGGCGCGAGGCGAGCGCAACCACGGTATCGGCGGGAAAGCCCCGCTCCTCCAGTATCGACAACATTTCGCGGCCCACATTGCCCGTGGCGCCGACGATAGCAACCTTGTATCCCATGACCTGATCTCCGAAATCCCTGTGGGCACTGCCCGTTTGCTCCCCCGCCGGCACCGGCCGGAAGCCCGGCCAAGCCGCGATGCCCCCCGTCTCGTCCCCGGGAGAGCCTGGGGAAGAGGGGAGGTTAGGGTTTGGTTTTTTTGGCGGGAGCAGCGGCCGCAAGACTTCCCGCGCGCGCAGCGGCAAAGACCGCAGCGGCAGATGCGAGGGAAACGAGGCTCAGGGCGCGCATGGATTACTTCCTTTGAAAGACGCTCATAAGGCCTTTTTTGAAGGAGTCAACCGCGACGAAGGTTCCGCCCGCCGCCTGGCGCTGCCAGCCTGCGCGTCAATCCTCAACCGGTAAGCGCGCGGAAGATGACCGGTATCGAGGGAAACAGCAGCACGAAGCTCGCGACTGCCCAGATCGCCGCCGAAACCGAATTGGTGTCGGAAAGCCCCTTTACCCGCTCGTAGATCGCTGCCGGCACGCCTGCCACCATGACGGTCAGGGTTGAAAGGATCAGCGAACTCAGGAACTGGATGAGTTCGGGCGAGCGCGGGAACAGCCAGGGATACCAGAAGGGCGAAAACGCGCTGACCACGAACTGGTCCGCCGAGAAGATGCCGTTGAGGATGGCCGCGCCGACCGCGACGAAGATCAGCTCGTTGCGCATCAGCCCTGCGCTCCCATCACGGGCGCAAGGCCCAGATTGTTCATGACGATGAAGAAGACGATCCGGATGACCAGCAGCCACAGCACCGAAAACAGCATTGCGAGAAGGTCCGGCAATGCAAGAGGCGTCACCAGCCGCACCACTTTCAGCACCGGGTCCGTGATCCGCACGAAGGCGCGAAAGATGTAGTTGTCCCAGCCGGCGGGCACGAAGAAGCTGAGCACCAGCCTGCCGATCATCGTGTACATGACCGCGGCCAGCACGAAATTCGGCACGTGAAAGGGCAGGTGGGACCAGAATTCGTTCATTTCGCTTGCCGGGTGTCATGCATGGTTGCGGCAACCTCATGCCTGCAAAGCTCATGCCTGCAATTGCGCAAAAAAGAAAGCGGGGCCTCGAAAGGCCCCGCTTCAATACCCGCCTGGATGATCAGGCGGTCTTTTCTTCCATGATCGCCTTGCCGCGCGGCATGCGCACGTCGTCGATCAGGTCCTGCATGGCCTTGGAAGGCGCCGGGGTAAGCAGGCTGACGACGTACATGACGCCGAAGCCGACCGGCAGGCCGAAGGCAGCCGACGAGATGTTCTTCACACCCCACCAGTTGGCCAGGCTCTGCGCATGCGTGTCGAGTGCCTTCAACGCCGGCCCGACCGCATCGCCCGAGGCAGCCGCGAAGGCTTCCTTGAGCTCGACGAACTTGGCCGCAGCCGCTACCGCAGCGCCGTTTGCCTTGGTGAACTCGGCAAGTGCGCCCTGTGCGGCGGTCTTGGCAGTTTCGTCGGCTGCTGCTGCTACCGCCGCCGCCAGTTCGCGATACTGGCCGATGAGGCCCATGTCGAGCGGCGCCGCCGAGATCGCATTCCACGTCTCGTAGAAGCCGACCGCATAGTAACGCGTGGCGATCAGGTAGTAGAGCGTCACGCCGAAGCCGGCGATGATGCCCGCGATCGCGCCTGCCGTGTTGGCGCGCTTCCACCAGACGCCCAGGACGAGCGCGGGGAAGAGGCCGGCAGCGGCAAGCGAGAACGCCCACGAGACCATCGACAGGATGTCGGCGGGCTTCGTGGACGCGGTCCATAGCGGCGAGTATCGCCACGACGACGAGCAGGATGCGCGAGATCATCAGGCGACGGCTGGTGGGCGCGTTGCGGTCGATCATGCGGTAGTAGACGTCGTGGCTGAGGGCGTTAGCGATCGCCAGCAGCAGGCCGTCGGCGGTCGAAAGGGCCGCCGCAAGGCCGCCCGCGGCAACGAGGCCCGAAATGACGTAGGGCATGCCGGCCATTTCCGGTGTTGCCAGAACGATCATGTCGGCGTTGAGCGAGATGTCCTTGAAGGCCAGAGCGCCGGTCACGCCCTTCTCGGTGCAGGCTGCCGCAACGGCCGCGAGGTCGGCGGCAGTCTTGCCGCAGATCTGCACGAGCGAGTTGTCGGCCTGGGCCCAGCGTACCATCCAGCCGGCCTTCTCCGCGATGTTGTCGGGGGTAAGCCCGCCAGCCACCAGATCGAGCATGGTCCACTTCGCGAAGGCCGCGTAGGCGGGCGCCGTGAAGTAGAGGATGAAGATGAACAACAGCGACCACGCGACCGAGGCGCGCGCATCACGGACCGACGGGGTCGTGAAGTAGCGCATCAGGACGTGCGGCAGGGATGCCGTGCCGACCATCAGGCAGATGATGAGCAGGAAGAAGTTCAGCTCGTGGTAGCCGAGCGAAATTCCGCCGCGCACGAACGGCGTGACGTGACCGTTGACGATGCCCTGTGCGGTTTCCAGCGCCGTGATGTTCTGCAGCGCTTCGCCATACATGATCTGCGGAATCGGGATGCCGGTCTTTGCCGTCGACATCCAGATGGCCGGGACGAGGTATGCGATGATCAGGACGATGTACTGTGCAACCTGCGTCCAGGTGACCGCGCGCATGCCGCCAAGCATGGAGCAGACCAGGATGCCGGCAAGGCCCACATAGACGGCGACATTGAAATCAATGCCGAGGAAGCGGGCCGAGATGATGCCGGTCGCGTAGATCTGCGCGACGACATAGGTGAACGAGCACGACATCAGCACGATCACGCCGAGAAGGCGGGCGAAGTTGCCGCCATAGCGCGCCGACAGGAAGTCGGGAACCGTATAGGCGCCGAACTTGCGCAGGAACGGCGCGACGAGCACCGCCACCAGCACGTAGCCGCCGGTCCAGCCAAGCACGAAGGCAAGGCCGTCATAGCCCAGCGCGTAGAGCGTGCCGGCCATGCCGACGAACGAAGCGCCGGACATCCAGTCCGCGCCTGTCGCCATGCCGTTGTAGAAGGCCGGAACCTTGCGGCCCGCGACATAGTATTCGCCGACTTCCGTGGTGCGGCTCAGGATGCCGATCACCGCGTAGATGACGATGGTGAAGCCCATGAAGAGATAACCGATGATCCGGTTCGGCACGCCAAGCGCGCTGAGCACGGCCATCAGAAGGACGAAGGCGATGAATCCACCCGTATAGATCGTGTAGACACGACCCAGGTTGTTGAGGAAATCGCCGCGGTTTGCGGTAGATGTTGCCATGGTCTCGATCCTCCCGATCAGTCTTCAGCCATGCCGCATTCCTCATCGATGCTGTTCTGCTTGCGCGCAAACCAGAAAAGCATGACGACGAAGGCGATCAGCGAACCCTGCGCGGCCATGTAGAAGCCGAACGGGAAGCCGAGGATTACGATTTTGTTGAGTGAAACGGCGAACAAGTGGATGATGAAAGAAAAGAACAGCCACAGCGCCATCATGACGAACATGAGATTGCGCGTCCTGTTCCAATAGCCCACACGATCTGGCTCAGCCATCGTGCCCTCCTCCTGAACAAGGGCCACCCGAAGGCGGCCGGTTTGAACCTCTTCCGTTACGCAAGCCTGACTTGCGGCACGGATCCCCGATACCCGGACGAAAGACGCACCTCCGGGTATTAATGTATTGGTAACATCTGCACGACGCTTCACCCATAGAACTTTCGGCCAATCCACCGCCCATATGCGGTGAAGCCACCGTTTTGCGCTTGGATCGCCGGCGCGCGGCACGCTAGAATGACATGAGCCAGGGAAACACCATCGCCATGCCCTTATCGGACGTCCTGTCCTACGCCAAAAAGCTGTTCACCAGGGATCCGCCGGTCGGGTCCGTGGCGGAGCTTGCCGACTTCCTCGACCGCCACACATCGTTCATGGCGCAGAAATGCGTTATCGAATTTTGCCGGGTGCGGGCCGGCATCTACTGGCAGAAGCTGTTCGAGGAGGAGGAGTTCAAGGACAAGCTCCACCAGTCCTGCTGGGAGAGTTTCGCGCCCGTCCTGGCGATGATCCTGGAAGTCGTCGATGCGGACCTTCGCGAAGCGGCGGGCCTGCGCCAGCGCCAGCTTCCGGCCGCGCTGGAGAAAGTTGCAAGGCAGGTCATCGCACGGCACCCGCTTCCGCAGGGCGCGCCCGCCGATTTCTGGGACCGCGAGTTCGAGATCATCGCAGGGCGGATGAAGATCATCACCGGGGAGCCTGCCCGGCCGATCGAGAAGATGGCCGCCCCGATGGCCCGCAAGGTGTTCGAGCGCCTGCCGATCCACAAGGACATCGTCCAGCACGACTACGACTACATCCGCAACAATCTGCGGATGAACCTGGTTCGCACACATGAGGATTTCCTGGCGGTTGCAAGGCCGGCCGAGCTCGTCGCCGGCCTGCTTGGCAATGCCGATGCTTGATTTCAGTCAATGCGGCGGATCGCGCCCGGGGCATTGATGGACGCGGAAGTACCGGCAAGGGAGAACCGCGTGAAAACGCCGACCGGCGCAATGCCCTTGAGCGCGATAGAGGCAATTGCGCTCGACACGGAGACGACCGGGCTGGACCCGGCGACCGCCCGCATCATCGAATTCGGTTCGTTGCACGTTTCGCGCGGATTGATCGTCGAGGATGCAGCGGTCGATTTCCTGATCAACCCGGCAATGGCGATCCCCCCGGTCTCCACCGGCGTTCACGGGATCAGGGACGAGGATGTCTCCGGGGCGCTGCCGTTTGCCAAGGTCTATCCCCGCATCCTCGGCCTCATCGGCGCCCGCGTCGTGATCGGCCACAATATCGGCTTTGACCTCGCCATACTGGAGGCAGAAGCCAAGCGGAACGCGCTGCAGTGGAAGCGCCCGCGCTTCCTGTGTGTGCGCATGCTCGGAACGCTAGCCGCGCCCGGCATCGCCAGCCATTCGCTGGACGCCATGGCCGGCTGGCTCGGCATCGACGTGAAGAACCGCCACCGGGCGCTGGGCGATGCGGAAGTTGCCGCCCGCATCTTTGTCGGCCTGATTCCCAAGTTGCGCCAGATCGGGATCACCACGCTTGCCGAGGCCGAAAGGGCGCTGTTGCGGCTTTCCCCGCAATTGCAAAGCCAGGAAAATTCCGGCTGGTCGGTATCGCTCGAGCCGCCGACCGCCGGACGCAATGCCACCTCGAGGATCGACAGCGCCTCCTACCGCCACACGATCGGCGAGGTGATGGCGCACCCGGTATGCGTCGTTGCGTCCGAAATGCCGCTCAAGGCAGCGCTAGACCTGATGGTGCAACGGGCCATCTCGTCCGTTTTCGTTGCCGACATTCCCGAACCCGGCCAGCCTGTCTCCGCCTACGGCATCCTCACCGAGCGCGACGTCATGCGGCGCATATCGCTGGACGGCCCGGCGGCATTCGGCGCGCCGGTCAGCGAAATTGCCTCGAGGCCCATCGAGACGATCCGCGAGAACGCCTTCGTCTACCGGGCGATCGGGCGAATGGCGCGCCTGCGCTACCGCCATCTCGGCGTTCGCGACGACAAGGGAATGCTGACGGGCATTGTTTCCGCGCGCGACCTGTTGAAGGTTCGCGCCGGTGCCGCGCTCGTCCTCGACGACGGCATCGAAACGGCGCAGAACCACGAGGAACTTGCCGCCGCATGGGCGACGCTTCCCGCCGTCGTGAACTCACTGCTTTCCGACGAGGTCGATGCCCGCATCGTCTGCCGGATCGTGAGCGAGGAAATCCGCTCGATGACGCGGCGCGCCGCCGCCCTTGCGGTCCGGCGCATGGAAGACAGCGGGCGCGGAGTGCCGCCCTGCCGTTATTCGGTGCTGGTCCTGGGTTCGGGCGGGCGCGGCGAAAGCATGCTCGTGCCTGACCAGGACAACGCGATCGTCTTCGAGGCCGGCGAGGCCGGCGGCCCGGTGGACAATTGGTTTGCCGAAATGGCCGGGCACATGTCCGACATGCTCGACAAGGCCGGCATTCCCTATTGCAAGGGCGGCGTCATGGCGAAAAATCCGCAATGGCGCGGCTCGTTGGATGAGTGGCAGGAACGCATCAAGGGCTGGGTGGAGAAGTCACGCCCCGAGGACCTGCTCAACGTCGACATCTTCTTCGACGCGATTCCGGTGCAGGGGGATTATGTGCTTGGCCAGGAAATCTTCGACCTTGGCTATTCGGCCGGACATGCGAACGCGACCTTCGCCAAGCTTATGGGCGAGAATGTCTCCACCATCGGCAGCGCGCTGACGCTGTTCGGCGGCTTCAAGACCGAGGGCAACCGGCTCGATTTAAAGAAGCACGTGCTCTTCCCTGTTTCCGCAATGGCCCGGGCGCTGTCGATCCGCCACGATGTGAGGCAACGCTCCACGCGCGACCGGCTCGACGGCCTTGGCGAAATCGGTTCCACGCAGGACATGGCGGCGCTTGCCGATGTCCACCGGCTCGGCCTCGAACTGGTGCTCGCCCAGCAAAGCGCGGACATCGAGGCGGGGCTGAGGCCCGGAACGCTCGTGGAAGTGGATTTGCTCCCGCGTGAGCGCAAGGGCGACCTTCGCGAAGGCTTGAAGCGCATCCAGGTCATCCCCGAACTGATGCGCAACATGATGTTTGCCGCAAAGGAATGAAGCCTCAGCGGCTGAACCGCGCCTCGATCCGGTAGTCTTTCTTGGGACCGGTCACGCGGTGCGCCACGTATATGAATCCGGGCCGAAAAATGTAGCCGGCTTCGTATGAATCCGCGGCGCACAGATGGCTGGCATTGCCAGTCCATTCTCCGGCTGAAAAATGCGGCTCGAACCTGTGATAAATCGCGCCGCCGCTTTCGGGCGGATAGCTTATTGTCAACCCGCGGCCTTCTTCCAGCACCCAGTCCCATTGCCGGACCGCCTTGAGGCTGCTGCCGGTGGCGAGCGCAAGCACGCCCTCCTCATCCAGCCGCATTGCGTTGGCGCCAACGGCAATGAAGCGGGCGGCGCCGCAAAAGCGGGCGCCATCGGAGAAGTTCTTGT
The DNA here is from genome assembly GCA_963846345.1 of uncultured Alphaproteobacteria bacterium. Lineage (GTDB taxonomy): Bacteria > Pseudomonadota > Alphaproteobacteria > Rhizobiales > Rhizobiaceae > BOKV01. Next base: position 408,603 of record CAWJVP010000004.1, on the reverse strand, counting down.
CGAGCCGCCATTCGCCGGCAAGGGCGGCAAATACCTGTTCGAATGCGGGGGCGGGCGAGATCTGCCCGGCCGCCCGACCGTTCATGCCATCATGGCCTTGAATTCGCCGAGGATCGCCTCGCCCATCTCGACGGTGCCGACGCGCGTCGCGCCATCGCTCATGATGTCGGCGGTGCGGATGCCCTTGTCGAGAACCGCCGCGATCGCCTTTTCCAGCATGTCCGCCTCGCGCACCATGTTGAAGGAATAGCGCAGGCACATGGCGAAGGAGGCGATCATGGCGATCGGGTTCGCAATGCCCGTTCCGGCGATGTCGGGTGCCGAGCCATGCACCGGCTCGTAAAGCGCCTTGCGCTTGCCGCTGATCGCGTCGGGCGCACCCAGCGAAGCGGAAGGCAGCATGCCGAGCGAGCCGGTCAGCATCGCCGCAACGTCCGAAAGCATGTCGCCGAAGAGATTGTCGGTGACGATGACGTCGAACTGCTTGGGCCAGCGCACGAGCTGCATGCCGCCGGCGTCGGCGAGCATGTGCGAAAGCTCCACATCGGCATATCTCGCCTTGTGCGTGGCGGTCACGACCTCTTTCCACAGCACGCCCGACTTCATCACATTGTGCTTTTCCATCGAGCACACCTTGTTGTTGCGGGTGCGCGCCAGTTCGAAGGCGACGGCGGAAATCCGCTCGATCTCGAAGGTGTCGTAGACCTGCGTGTCGATGCCCGCTTCTGGCCGTTGCCAAGGTCGGTGATCGTCTTCGGCTCGCCGAAATAGACGCCGCCGGTCAGTTCGCGGACGATGAGGATGTCGAGGCCTTCCACGACCTCCGGCTTGAGCGAGGAGGCGCCGCCCAGCGCCGGATAGCAGATCGCCGGGCGCAGATTGGCGAAAAGCTGCATGTCCTTGCGCAGCCGCAGGAGTCCCGCCTCCGGGCGCACCTCGTAGGGCAACATCGTCCCATTTCGGGCCGCCGACCGCGCCGAACAACACCGCATCCGCCGCCATCGCCTTGGCCATGTCGCCTTCCGAGATCGCCGCGCCATGCGCATCATAGGCGCAGCCGCCGACCAGGCCCTTTTCGGTTTCAAAGCCGCTGCCGAGCGCCGAATTCATCCAGGCGATGATCTTTTCGACCTCGCCCATGGCTTCGGGGCCGATGCCGTCGCCGGGCAGGAGAAGGAGTTTCTTGGCGCTCATGCTTTTTGTCCTTGCGATTGGAAGCTGCGCGCCTTCAGGCGGGCAGGACGAGGCGGTGCAGGATGCGCCGCACAAGCGGCGCGACCACCAGCACGGCGGGAAAGGCGATGGCCCAGGACGGCAGCCACGCCGCCAGCCATTTCAGCGGCAGTTCCGCGCTGAAGCCGGCCGCGAGCGCGGTCGAGATGCCGGAAACCAGGAAGGACATCATGCCCGACAGCAGCAGGCCGAACACGACATGCTCGATCCGTCTTGGAATAAAAGGCTTCATCGTTCTGCCTGGCCCCTCAGATCCAGGGACGATTCTGCGACATCTGCTGCTCGAACGCTTCGATGGCCGGGGCCATTTGAAGCGTCTCGCCAATGTCGTCGATGCCGTTGAGCAGGCGGTGCTTGCGGCCCTCGTCGATATCGAAATGCACCGTGCCGCCATCGGGCCCGGTAATCGTCTGGCTCGCCAGGTCGACCGTCAGCGTCGCATTGGCGCCGCGCCGTGCATCGTCCATCAGCTTGTCGAGGTCTTCCTGGCTGACGATCACCGGCAGGATGCCGTTCTTGAAGCAGTTGTTGTAGAAGATGTCGGCGAAGCTGGTCGAGATCACGCAGCGTATGCCGAAATCGAGCAGCGCCCAGGGCGCATGCTCGCGGCTCGACCCGCAGCCGAAATTGTCGCCCGCCACGAGGATCTGCGCCTTGCGCCAAGCCGGCTGGTTGAGGACGAAATCGGGATTTTCGCCCCCCGCTTCGGTGTAGCGCATGTCCGAGAACAGGCCCTTGCCGAGACCGGTTCGCTGGATCGTCTTCAGGTAATCCTTCGGGATGATCATGTCGGTATCGACATTGATGATCGGCAGCGGGGCTGCCACGGCCGTAAGCGTGGTGAACTTGAGCATGTAAGACGCGCCATCCGTGCTTGGGTTTGGGCGGGCACTTACACCAAACCGCCGTTCGGGTCGAGTGCCTACCCCCGTTAAGTGGACAAGCAGGCTCAGATCACGTTGCGCTCGGCAAACGGCAGGTTCTCCCGCACCCGCTGCGGCGCGAATGGCGTGCAATCGATTGTCCGGTACTGCCCGTGGACGATGCGTTCTGCCAGGGCCCTGCCCGCGGCAGGCGCCTGCTGCACGCCGTGGCCGGAAAAGCCGGTGACGCAAAAGAAATTGTCCGTCTCTTCATGCGCGCCGATGAAGGCGTTCTGGTCGAAGCTGTTGTAGTCGTAGTGACCCGCCCACGCCCCTTCCACTTTTACCGCCTCGAAGGCCGGAATGCGTTCTGCCAGCACCGGCCAGATCACCTCCTCGAAGAAATGGTGGTCCGGCTCGAAGTCGTTCGGATCGGCCGGGCCGTCCTCGGGTTCGGGCGGTGAAAATCCTGTTATGAAGCCTGCCCCCTCGGGCCGGACCCAAATCCCGGTAATGTCCACCGTCAGCGGCATGTTGAGCGGCGGATTGGCGCATTTGAATCGGAACACAGTGCGCTTGCGCGGCTCCACGGGAAGGTCGATCCCCGCCATGGCTGCCACGCGGCCCGAATTCGTGCCGCCGGCATTGACGAGTACGCCGCAGCCAAGCCGCTTGCCGTCCGCGAGGCTGACGCCGGTTACGCGCTCCGCGCTGCGCTCGATGCCGGTGGCCTCGCCCCGGATCTCGGTGATGCCGCGCTTGCGGTTTTCCGCCCTGAGCGCGCCAAGTACCGTCCAGGGATCGAACCAGCCTTCGCCCGAAAGGCCGGTCGTCCCCGCCGCGATGCCGGCTGTCGCAAGCCATGGGTGGCGGCGCTGCAGCGCTTCAGGCCCTTCCAGCACGATGTCGGCGCCATGTTCGATCTGGACCGCGTGGTTCTCCTTGAGGATCTGCAGGCCGGAAGGGGGCGCCAGCAGGAGATAGCCATGCTGCTGGAAACCTGCCGAGACCCCGAAGCGCGCCTCGAAGGCCTTGTAGAATTCGAGCGAGGCCCGCGACAACGCGATGTTCTGCGCGATCGAGAATTGCTGGCGGATGCCGGCTGCCGAAAGCGCCGTCGCCGACCTGGAAAAACCGGTGTCGCGCTCGATCACGGCGATGGTGCCGCCAAAGCCCTCCTCGCGAAGGAAGAAGGCTGTCGACGCGCCCATGATTGCGCCGCCGATGATGATGATGTCGTATTGAAGTGCTGAGTTGGCCATGGCGCGACGCTAGCGGGTTTCGCGGGGCTTGCAAGCGGGTGCGATCAACGCGAATGATTGGCGTGGGCGCGGCGCTTGGCAGGCTGCAGCATGGAACAAATTTTTTCTGTTCCATGCGTGGCAAGGCTTGTTACGGATGCGTATTGTAATTTTAACCTTTGAAGGGAGGGCAAGCATGCCAACCATGTACCGGTTTTTGACAGGCCCGGACGATTCGGCTTTCTGCCACAAGGTTTCGAAGGCCTTGTCGCAGGGCTGGCTGCTGCATGGCGCACCGTCCTACGCCTTCGACGCGGTGTCCGGACAGATGCGCTGCGGCCAGGCCGTGATCAAGGAGACGGACGAGCCTTACGATCCGGAACGCAAGCTCGGCGAATACTGAGCTGGCTAACTATTCGGCGGCGGCCTCGATCCGCTCCATGTCTTCGTCGGACATCCCGAAATGGTGGCCGATCTCGTGGATCAGTACATGGGTGACAATGTCGCCCAGCGTCTCCTCGTTCTCGGCCCAGTAGTCGAGGATGGGGCGGCGGTAGAGCGTGATCCTGTTTGGCCATTCGCCCGTGTGCGGATTCCATTTCTCGGCGATGCCGCGCCCCTCGAAAAGGCCGAGAAGGTCGAACGGCGTCTCGAGGCCCAGTTCGTCCAGGACCTCGTCCTCGGGAAAGTCCGCCACCTTGATCATCACGTCACCGGTCAGGGTGCGGAACTCGCCGGGCAGCGTGCGATAGGCTTCAGCCGCCAGCTTCTCGAAATCGGCCAGGGAAGGCGACAGCCTGTCGTGCCATGAGCGCAGCTTTGCGGGATCGGATATGTTCACCATTCAATGCCCAGACATTTTTCCCTCATATAGACCGGCATGACGGGCATTGCGAGTGTCGGCGGATTGGCCAATAGGCGCACGCGGCCCATAGGAAAAAATTCTCCAAGGCTTGCAAAGACTCCGCTTGACTCGCCGGTGCGGTTCCGGAATCTATAGGAACATAACAGGAACATTTGCCGCCGTGTGCGGTTGAACCATGCAGGTGGAAGGCGTTGCCGCGCTTTCCATGGCAGGAGGCTTTTTGCCATGACGACAGACGCAAGGGCGTTGCGGGACAAGGTGACGCAGGCAGGGGCGCGAGCCGGGGGGGCCGCGCAGGCAGGCGCGGCGCAGGAGCAGTCCCGCGGCGACAGTCTCAGGCGGGCGGACCTTATCGCCGCGCTTGGATCGCGCATCGCCCGCATCGAGAACCGTCCGCCCGCTTTCGACCCCGCGCATGAAACGTCGGCGGCCACCGGACCCGTGCTTTCGCTCGGCATGACCGGGATCGACGCCATGCTCGCCGGGCGCGAGGCAGGCACTGCGCCGGTTCCCGCTGCCGCCCTGCACGAAGTGCGCGCCGAAACGGCGCTGGACGCGGCGGCGGCGACCGGTTTTGCCCTGGGGCTGGGGCAAAGGGCGATCGCCTGCACCGGGCGGCGGCAGGCAGCAATGTTCTGGATCGCCGGCCATGACGCGCGCAACGAGGCAGGCCTCATCTACGGGCCGGGCCTTGAGGATCTCGGCCTTGGCGGCATCGAACTCGTCCGCGTTTTCGCAAACGGCGTCGCCGACGCGCTCTGGGCCGCCGGCGAGGTCGCGGCCCACAAGGGCGCGGGGCTGTGCCTGCTGGAATTGCGCGCCAATCCGGCCCGCGCCGACCTTGCCTTTTCCAGGCGGCTGGCGCTGCGCGCCCGCGAGGCGGGCGTTCCGGTCATCGTTCTGCGGCAGGGCGGCGGCGAGGAGGCAAGCGCCGCCCTCACCCGCTGGCGGGTCGCGCCAGCGCCATCCGATCCCGGCATCGCGGCCGGCCGCAAATGGCTGGGCCCGCCAGCCTTTGCCGTGACGCTTGAAAAATGCCGGGGTGGCCGCCCCGGCGAATGGCTCATGGAGTGGAAAAGCGATGAACGCCTGTTTGCCCCTGCCGGATCCGGCAACCTCGCCGCAATGCATCCAGCCGGTTTCCCGGTCCGCTTTGGCGCAGCCGGATCGCCGCTATCTCTCCCTCGCCCTACCCGCGCTTTCGACCGACCGTCTGGCGAGGCTGCGGCACGGTCCGGGCTGGCGGCTCGCCGCGCCTCCTGAGGGCCCGCCGCTCGTCATCGCCGGCCGCCGCGGCAATGCGCTCGCCGTCGTCGCGCTGGATGAGAAGGCGGCGCGCGCAGGGCTGGTGCGCGGCATGAGCCTGACCGATGCCCGCGCCATCGCACCCGCCATCGAGGTGGTGGACGAAGACCCGCAGGCCGACCGGCAATTGCTGGAGGCGATCGCCGACTGGGCCGACCGCTATACGCCGCTGGTGGCGCTCGATCCCTCGCCGCAGGGTGCGCCCCGCGATCTTGCCGGAGATTTCGGCCTCATGCTCGACATCACCGGCTGCTCCGGCCTTTTCGGCGGGGAGGAGGCGATGCTGGCCGACATGCTGGCGCGGCTCTTCCACCAGGGCTTTGCCGCCGCGCGGCGCGATCGCCTCGACCCCGGGCGCAGCCCACGGGCTGGCGCGCCATCGCCCTGCAGGCTTCCCCGCCGGATCGCTCATCGTGCCGCGCGCGCAAACCGCCGGTGCCGTTGCCCCCTTGCCCCTCGCCGCATTGCGGCTCGAGCCCCGGACGGTCACGGCCCTCGCCCGCCTCGGCCTGCGCACCGCCGGGCAGGTAATGGCCCGCCCGCGCGCGCCGCTCGCACGCCGTTTCGGCAAGGCTCTGCTCTTGCGGCTCGACCAGGCGCTGGGTGCGGTCGAAGAGGCGATCTCGCCGCGCCTGCCCGCCCCGGTACGCATGGCCGAGCGTCGGCTGGCGACGCCGGTCACCGCGATGGAGGACGTCGAGACGCTGGTGAAGCGGCTCGCCGCCAATCTGTGCGAGGCGATGGAGCGGCGCGGCGAGGGTGCGCGGGTCATCGACCTTGCGCTGTTCCGCGTCGATGGCGCGGTCAGCCGCGCCGGCGTCGGCACCTCGCGCCCGCTGCGCGACCCGGCGGCGATCGCCCGGCTTTTCCATGAACGGCTCGCAGCCCTCCATGACGATCTCGATGCAGGTTGCGGCTATGATCTTGTCCGCCTGTCGGTCAGCGCCTGCGACCGCTTCGATCCGGCCGAGCCCTCCTTCGATGGCGGGAACGGGCGTGCGCAGGAAGTGGCCGATTTGACCGACCGGCTCGCCGCAAGGCTCGGCATGGGCAATGTGCTCGCCGCCGCGCCGCGCGACACCCACATTCCTGAAAGGGCGGAGGTCCTCGTCCCGCCCTTCAAGAATGGCGGTGGGGGTTCCTCGCGCCTGCCCGTCCCTCCCGGCCTGCCGCCCGAAAGGCCGCTTCGGCTCTTCCCTCGGCCCGAGCCGGTGGAAGCGCTTGCCGAGGTGCCGGACGGCGCGCCGCTGCGTTTTCGCTGGCGCCGCGTGCTGCACGACGTGGTCAGGGCGGAGGGCCCGGAGCGCATTGCCGGCGAATGGTGGCGGGACGGCTTGCCGCCCCGCGACTACTACCGGATCGAGGATGATGGCGGCCGCCGCTTCTGGCTCTTCCGCGAGGGCCTGCACGGCGAAGGCGGCATGCCGCCGCGCTGGTTCCTGCACGGGCTTTTCGCATGAGTACGCCTTATGTCGAACTGGCGGTGGCCAGCAATTTTTCCTTCCTGCGCGGGGCATCGCATCCCGAAGAACTGGTGGTAACGGCGCAGCGCCTCGGACTTTCGGGGCTGGCGCTCGCCGACCGCAACACCGTCGCGGGCGTGGTGCGTGCCCACATGGCGGCGAAGGAGGCGGGACTTCGCTACCAGCCGGGCTGCCGCCTCGTCTTTGCCGACGGCACGCCGGACTGCCTTGCCTGGCCGCGCGACATCTCGGGCTGGAACAATCTGTGCCGCCTGCTGACGCTTGGAAACCGTCGCGCGCCAAAGGGCGAATGCCACCTGGCCCTCGACGACCTTCTCGTCCATGGCCATGGCATGGCGCTGGCGCTGCTGCCGGCAAGCGTGCTCGACCCGGCAAGCCACGACAACGCCGAGGCGGCGCTGGCAAGGCTTTTCACGGCATTCGGCAGCCAGGTGCGCCTTGCCGGCGCGGGGTCGCACGGGCCGCGCACGTCGCGCGAACTGGCCGCGCGGGCCGCGATGGCGCGCCGGGCGGGCGTCGCCTTCCTCGCCACCAACGACGTGCTCTATCACCGCCCGCAGCGCCGCAGGCTGCAGGACGTGCTCACCTGCATCCGCGAGCACGTCACGCTGGCGGAAGCGGGAAGGCGGCTCGAGGCCAATGCCGAGCGCCACCTCAAGGACGGCGCGGAAATGGCGCGGCTGTGGCGCGATCATCCCGAGGCGGTCGCCGAGGCCGGGCGGCTCTTTGCAAGCCTTTCCTTCTCGCTCGACGAGTTGCGCTATCAATATCCCGACGAGGCGCCGGCAAGCGGGCTTTCCTGCCAGCAGGAACTGGCGCGGCTGGCTTGTGAAGGGGCGGCGAAGCGCTATCCCGATGGGCCTGCCGCAACGCGTGCTCGACCAGATCGCGCCATGAATTGAGGCTGATCGAGGAGCTGGGCTACGCCCCCTATTTCCTGACCGTCGAGGACATTGTCCGCTTCGCCCGCGCCAAGGGCATATTGTGCCAGGGGCGCGGCTCGGCCGCCAATTCCACCGTCTGCTATTGCATCGGCATCACCGATGTCGACCCGGCGCTGACCGACCTCCTGTTCGAGCGCTTCATCTCGCCCGAACGGCGCGAGCCGCCCGACATCGACGTCGATTTCGAGCATGAGCGGCGCGAGGAGGTGATCCAGTACATCTACGAAAAATATGGCCGCGAGCATGCCGGGCTTGCCGCCACCGTCATCACCTACCGCGCCCGCTCGGCGGCGCGCGAGGTCGGCAAGGTGTTCGGCCTGTCGCAGGATGCACTGTCGGCGCTTGCCGGCACGGTCTGGGGCCATTCGGCATCGCAGCTCGGCGAGCGCGAGGCGCGTGAAAGCGGGCTCGACATGAGCGACCCGGCAGTGGCGCAGGTGCTTGAACTTGCCAGCGAGATCAACGGCTTTCCGCGACATTTGTCGCAGCATGTCGGCGGCTTCGTCATCACCCGCGACCGGCTCGACGGCATCATCCCGGTGATGAACACCGCCATGGAAGGCCGCACCATGGTGGAGTGGGACAAGGACGATCTTGAATGCGCTCGGCATCCTCAAGATCGACATCCTGGCGCTCGGCATGCTGACCTGCCTGCGCAAGGCCTTCGACCTGATGGAGAGCCATTACGGGGAAAAGCTCACGCTCGCGACGATGGAGAAGGAGGACAGGCGGACCTATGCGATGATCCAGCGCGCCGACACGATCGGCGTCTTCCAGATCGAGAGCCGGGCGCAGATGTCGATGCTGCCGCGCCTCAAGCCGCGCGAATTCTACGACCTCGTCATCGAGGTCGCCATCGTGCGCCCGGGCCCGATCCAGGGCGACATGGTGCACCCGTATCTGCGCCGGCGGCAGGGCAAGGAGAAGGTTTCCTTCCCCAGCGCCGAGCTCGAAGCCGTGCTTGGCCGCACCCTCGGCGTGCCGCTCTTCCAGGAGCAGGCGATGAAGATCGCCATCGTCGCGGCAGGCTTCTCGCCTGGCGAAGCCGACAAGCTGCGCCGCGCGATGGCGACTTTCCGGCGTGTCGGCACCATCCACACCTTCCAGCGCAAGATGGTGGAAGGCATGGTGGCGCGCGGCTACGAGCGCGGATTTCGCCGAGCGCTGCTTCCGCCAGATCGAGGGCTTCGGCGAATACGGTTTTCCCGAAAGCCACGCCGCCAGCTTCGCGCTGCTCGTCTATGCCTCGTGCTGGCTGAAATGCCACTACCCGGACGTCTTCACCGCCGCGATCCTCAACGCGCAGCCCATGGGCTTTTATTCCCCCTCCCAGTTGGTGCGCGACGCGCGCGAGCACGGGGTCGAGGTCCGCCCGCCCGATGTCAACCTGGCCGGCTATGACTGCACGCTGGAACCGGCGGAAAGCGGCTTGCGCCCCGGTGGCGGCCTTCATGCACGCCACCGCGAAATGGCGCGCGACATCCGCACCCGCCATGCGGTGCGCCTCGGATTGCGCCACGCCAAGGGGATCGGCGAGGAGGATGCCGCGCGCATCGCCGCCGCGCGCGGGGCGGGCTATGAAAGCGTGCGCGAACTTTGGCGGCGGGCGGGGATTTCACGCGGTGCGATGGAGCGCCTCGCCGACGCCGACGCCTTCCGCTCAATGGGGCTGAGCCGCCGTCAGGCGCTTTGGCAGGTGCGCGCGCTCGATAGCGAAGGAGCGGCTTCCTCCATGCCGCTTTTCGATGCCGCAGGCCCCGCCGATCCGGTGCGCGAGGTGGAGACGGTGCTGCCGCAAATGCCGCAGGGCGAGGAGGTAGTCCAGGACTACCGCGCCTTGTCGCTGTCGCTGAAGGGCCACCCGGTCGGCTTCCTGCGGCAAGCCCTGTCGCGCGCCGGGGTAAAGTCCGCCGCCGCGATCGAGGAAATGCCGCATGGCAGCCGCGTGTCGGTCGCCGGGCTCATCGTGGTGCGCCAGCGCCCGGGCTCCGCCAAGGGCGTGGTGTTCATGACGCTGGAGGACGAGACAGGCATCGTCAACACGATCGTCTGGCCGAAGATGATGGAGAAATACCGCGCCGTGGTGCTGGGCGCGCGGCTGGTGCGGCTTTGGGGCGAGGTGCAGAAGGCCGACGGCGTCACCCATGTGGTGGCGCGCCATCTGGAGGATGCAACGCCCTTGCTCGCGCAATTGCTGGAGGAGACGCAGGCCGACCCGGCTTTGCCGGCTGTCTGCGGCACTGCCGCGATCATGGAAATGGGCGGCATCGCCAATGCCGACGAGATGCGCCGCCCGGTGATGGAATCGCGCGCAAGGGGCAAGCTGAAGGCCGGAATGAAGCGGCTGCTCGCCGATTCGCCGGAACTGCGCCACGATTTCGAGCGGATCGCCAAGACCGCCGGCAAGGTGATGCCGAAGGGCCGCAACTTTCATTAGCCGGTTAAACGAAAAATGCCCGGCGCACCGCCGGGCATTTTCATTGACTGTGATCAGGCCGCCCGGATGAAGGTGCCCGACTGCAGTTCCCGCACCGCCTGCATCAGTTCCTCGCGCGTGTTCATCACGATCGGGCCGTGCCAGGCGATGGGCTCGCGGATCGGCGCGCCGGAGACGAGCAGGAAACGTACGCCTTCATCGCCTGCCTCCACCACGACTTCGTCGCCGGAGCCGAACAGCACCATGTGCCGGTTGCCGGTCTCGTCGCGCAGCAGGATTTCCTCGCCCTCGAATTCCTTTTCGGTCAAGACGCCGCGTGGCTGCGAAGCGCCGGCAAAACGGGCCGACCCCTCGAAGATATAGGCGAAGGCCTTGCGGTGCGTGTCGACCTTGAAGCGCTTGCGCTTTCCGGCCGGAATCGAGATGTCGAAATAGTTCGGCTCGGCCGCGATGCCGTCGACCGGACCGCCGACACCCTTGTAGTCGCCGCAGATGACGCGGATCGCCGTGCCCTCGTCATCGTCCGACAGCGTCGTGATCTGGTCCGACTTCACGTCCTGGTAGCGCGGCTCTGTCATCTTCAGCCCCGACGGCAGGTTCGCCCAGAGCTGGAAACCGTGCATGCGACCGAACACGTCGCCCTGCGGCATTTCCTGGTGCATGATGCCGCGCCCGGCGGTCATCCACTGCACGTCGCCCGGCCCCAAAATGCCGCGGTTTCCAAGGCTGTCGCCATGCTCCACCTGTCCGGCAAGCACATAGGTGATCGTCTCGATGCCGCGATGCGGGTGCCACGGGAAACCGCGCTGGAAATGCGCCGGCTGGTCGTTGCGGAAATCGTCGAACAACAGGAACGGATCGGCCATCTCCGGCTCGGAAAAGCCGAAGGCGCGGTGCAGATGCACGCCGGCCCCTTCCATGGTGGGCTGGGCCTTGATGATGCGGTTGGCGGGTCTGATCGACATTTTGAAAACCCTCTCGTGAACTTGACGCCGCATATGGCGGCTCAGCGTCCGCCGTCAAAGTGCGACGCCGGCAACGAACCGTCAACCTGACATGAACGGGCGGGCACTAACGGGCCGGCGCCCCGCCAGGTCACGCCACCGGCGGCAGCTCGGGCGCTTCGAGACCCTTGAACGGGTCGCGCCAGGCCGGGATGGCTTCCAGCCGCGCATGCCAGCGGGCAACCGCCGGAAACTCCTCGAGCGGCAGGCGGGCGACATCGTTGTAGGGAAGAAAGGTCGCCATCCGGAAATCCGCATAGCTCGGCTCGTTTCCAAGCAGCCAGTCCCGTTGCGAAAACTGCGCCTCCAGCAGCGCCGCATCGTTGCGAAACCTGTCCAGCCCCTCGGCCACCACCGACGGATCGACGGGACCTATGCCATAGCGCTGCTTGGTCCCCCGTTCGAAATGCACCATGTCGCAGGCATGGACGAAATTGGCCTTGCCCCAGCTGATCCAGCGGATCAGCTCCGGTTCGTCATCGCCGGAAGGCCAGAATTGCGAACCGGTGAGGCGCGAAAGCCGGCAGGCGATGGCATCGGCCTCCCACAGGGAATAGGCGCCATCCTGCAGGATCGGAAGCCGCAAATTCGGATTGAGCGGCAGGAAACGCCCGGCCTGTCCGGGCGCAAGCGGCGCGGCAAACTCGAAGTCCACGGGCGCTTCGAGATGGCGCGCGACAGCTACGGCCAAGCGGGGATTGGGATTGCGGCTGAAAAAGAGTTTCAATTGCGTCGTCCTGGAACCGGATTGAAGGGCAAGGCATGATGGCGCGCCTCGCGCAAACCGTCCATCCCGTACGGACGAACCAGCCGGGGTCGATTGCCGGCGACATCAAGAAGAAAACTGGAGCGGGCGAAGGGATTCGAACCCTCGACCCCAACCTTGGCAAGGTTGTGCTCTACCCCTGAGCTACACCCGCTCACATGCCGGCACGGCCTGCCGCACGGCTTGGCGTGTATGGCGCAAGGCAATTTCGAATGCAACAGGAAATTTGGCCGCTCCATGCAGCGCTTCGATCGTGGTTGATCAAAACCGCCGCAATGACTAGACGGATGCCGTCAACCAACGGAACTTGCCATGTCGGACATCAATTCGGCTCCCGCCGGTAGCGGGCATTTGTCGCCCGCGGAGATGCTCGCCCTGCTGGGGCGCTTGGGCATCGCCTTCAAGAACCATGAGCACGAGGCGGTGTTCACGGTGGAGGAAAGCCGGCATGTGAAGGAGGCAATTCCCGGTGCGCATACAAAGAACCTTTTCGTCAAGGACAAGAAGGACAACTACTTCCTGATCGTCGCGGAAGGTTCGGCGCAAATCCACATGAACTCGGTACACACGCTGATCGGCGCCAAAAGCCGGCTGTCCTTCGCCAATGCCGAGAGGCTGATGGAGTATCTGGGCGTGATGCCGGGTTCGGTCACCGCCTTCGCGGCAGTGAACGACACCGGCAACAACGTGACGGTCGTGATCGACCAGGCATTGCTGGACAGCCCGCTCGTCAACTGCCATCCATTGACGAACACCATGACAACCACCATTTCGAGGGAAGACCTGCTGCGCTTCCTCAAGGAGTGCGGCCATGCGCCGCTGGTGGTGGCACTCTCGCAACCGGGTGAAGCCCGGCAGCCGCAACCCGCGCAATCGGATCAATGAACGGAGCCTTGCAATGAGCGCTGACGACATCAATGGCGGCGGCAACGGCGCGCAATTCAGCGCCAGCTGGGGTGCAAGCCTCGGCGGGCAGCCTGCCCCGAAGGGACCGGAGCCGGTACTCGACATCTCCACGGCGCAGTTCATGGGCGAAGTGATCGAAGCCTCGCGCCAGCGACCCGTCATCGTCGACTTCTGGGCGCCCTGGTGCGGGCCGTGCAAGCAGCTTGCCCCGGCGCTGGAACGCTCCGTCGCGGCAACGCGCGGCGCGGTCAAGCTGGTCAAGATGAACATCGACGATCACCCGGAAATCGCCGGGCAGATGGGCATCCAGTCGATCCCTGCGGTTGTCGCCTTTGTGGATGGCCGCCCAAAGGACGCCTTCATGGGCGCGCGGCCTGAAAGCGAGATCAAGCGGTTCATCGAAAAGCTTGCCGGTCCCTCCGGCCCTTCGGAAATCGAGATGGCGCTCGAGGATGCGGAACGGCTTGCTGCCGAAGGCCAACCGGGCGAGGCAGCCAATCTTTACGCCGCCGTGCTCCAGCATGAGCCGCAGAACCTTGCGGCCATCGCCGGTCTTGGCGGGCTCTACCTTGAAATGGGCAATCTCGAGCAGGCCAAGGGAATGCTTGCGGCGGTTCCGCAGGACAAGGCAAACGATCCGGCCATCGCATCCTTGCGCGCGGCGATCGAACTCGCCGAACAGGCGGCCAGCCTTGGCGATCCTGCGCCGCTGCTGAAGCGGATCGCCGACAACCCGAAGGATTTCGAGGCGCGCTTCGACCTCGCGCTGATCTACAATGCGATGGGCCAGCGCGAAGAAGCCGCCGACGAACTCCTCGCCATCGTCCAGCGCGACCGGAACTGGCGCGACGACGGCGCGCGGGCCCAGTTGCTGACCTTCTTCGAGGCATGGGGGCCCACCGACCCGGCAACGCTCTACGGCCGGCGCAGGCTTTCCTCGCTTCTGTTCTCTTGAGTTTTGCCGCGCTCGCGCCAGATTAGCCTTGGCCGGTCTTTTGGCCAGGCAATGGAGAGATGTTGATGAAAGCCGGCAACGCCGATTACCTCACGCCTGCAGACATCCCGTCAGTCATTCCCGTCTTTCCCCTGTCCGGGGCGCTGCTTCTTCCCGGCGGCCAGATGCCGCTCAACATCTTCGAGCCGCGCTACCGCGCCATGGTCGATGACGCGCTCGGCGCCGACCGCCTGATCGGCATGGTGCAGCCGCGATCGGCCATCGGCCCCGATTCCATGGCCGACGGGCCGACGGGACCGGCGCTGTGCGAGCTCGGCTGCCTCGGGCGCATCACCGCCTTCCAGGAAAGCGGCGACGGGCGCTACCTCATCAACCTTGCCGGGGTGGCGCGCTACCGCATCCTCGACGAGGAACTGACCGCCGGGGCTATCGCCGGCCCGCGTCGAAGTGATGGCCGGCGATCTCGCCGAGGACGACAACGGCAAGTCGGTCGATCGCGGCAGCCTGCTCGAGACGTTCCGCAAATATCTGAAGGCCAACAACATGGAGGCCGACTGGGACAGCATCAAGCGCGCGTCCAACGGCTCGCTCGTTACCGCGCTTTGCATGATGAGCCCCTACGGCCCGGCGGAAAAGCAGGCGTTGCTCGAGGCCTGCGACCTGCGGACCCGCGCCGAAACGCTGATCGCCATCACCGAAATCGCGCTCGCCCGCGGATCGGACGAGCCGGGATCGCGAATCCAGTGAGCGGCCAATGAGCGAACTGGCGAAGCGCAAGACCGACGGCCGCGACACCGACTCCGAAGCTTCTCGAGCTGCTGGTATGTCCCCTGACCCGGGCAGTGCTGCACTACGACCGCGAAAAGCAGGAACTGGTCTCGCGGCCCGCCAGGCTGGCCTATCCCGTGCGCGACGGCATCCCGATCATGCTGGCTTCCGAAGCGCGGTCGCTCGAAGAGGACGAACTGGGCCGCTAGCCGCCGGCGCGTCTCAGATCGCTTCGCCCTGCAGCAGTCGCGGGGATCCCGCCTCGCGCCCCGCCGCCTGGTTGATGAACTGCTTTTTCAGGCCCGGCAGGCGGTCGACGACACCGAGCCCGAAGCTGCGCGCCGCCCGCAACAGCGGATTGTCGTTCGAGAAAAGCCGGTTCAGCACGTCGGTGATCACGCCCATGCGCACCGTGTCGAACCGGCGCCAGCGTTCATAGCGCTCCAGCACGGTCAGCGAACCGATGTCGAGCCCGAGCCGGTCGGCCTCGACGATGCGTCTCCGCCAGCGCCGCGGCATCCTTGAAGCCAAGATTGAGGCCCTGGCCGGCGATCGGGTGAATGCCGTGCGCGGCGTCGCCGGCCAGCGCGAAGCGGTCGCGGACATAGTCGCGCGCCAACGTCAGGCCGAGCGGATAGGCGCGCGGCTTTCCCTCGACCGAGATCTCGCCGAGCTTGTGGCCGAACCGGCGCTCCAGCTCCAGCGCGAAGGTGAAATCATCGCCCTCGACGAGCCGCTTCGCGTCCTCCGTCCGCTCCGTCCACACCAGCGAGGAACGGTTGCCCTTCAGCGGCAGGATGGCGAACGGCCCGGCGGGCAGGAAATGTTCTTCCGCCCGGCCTTCGTGGTCGCGCTCGTGCTTGACGGTGGCGACGATCCCGCTCTGGCCGTAGGGCCAGTGCACGGTGCGGATGCCGGCAAGGTCGCGCAGCTGCGATCTTGCGCCGTCGCAGGCGACCAGCAGCTTCACCTTCCGTGTCTCGCCCGAGCCCAGGGTCACATGCATCGCGCCGTCGCGGTTGTCGAAGCCGGTCACCCTTTCCCCGTTGAGAAGCTCGACGCCCGCCTCTTCGCTGCGACGCCGAAGCGCCGTCACCAGGTCGCGGTTGGCGACCATGTGCGCGAAGGGTTCGCCCTGCGCCCGCTCGTCGCCGAAGGTGAGGAACACCGGACGGACAGCATCGTGAAGCCGGCTGTCGGTCACGATCATTTCGTTGATCGGCTGGGCATTGGGCGCCAGCTCGTCCCATGCGCCGAGGCGCTCGCAGCATGCGCGTCGCCGCAGCGGCGATCGCCGAGGCGCGCGTGTCGGACAACGCGGCGTTGGCCGGGGCAATGTCGACGACCGTCACCGACAAGATGCGGCGCTGCGGTCTTGACCGCCAGCGCGACGCAAAGCCCGACATAGCCGCCGCCCGCGACCAGCAGGTCGCCGGTTTCGGGGGCGCCGCCGGCAATCCCGGCCTTTTTCGAAGCGGTCTTCTTTGCCATTGCGGTTCCTTTCGATCCACGGCTAGCATATGCCTTGACGACACGCCATTGACGTTGTCGCCGCACCGGAAAGCCCAGAATGTCCAGCCACAATAGCGCCGTCCAAACCCTGCTCGCCACCCTCGACCTCGAAACGCTCGAGAAGAACCTCTATCGCGGCATGAGCCCGCAGGTCGGCTGGCAGCGCGTATTCGGCGGACAGGTGATCGGCCAGGCGCTGGTCGCCGCGCAGCGGACCGTCGAGGCGGAACGCAAGGTGCATTCGCTGCACTGCTATTTCATGCGGCCGGGCGACCCGGCGGTGCCGATCATCTACGAGGTCGACCGCATCCGCGACGGCGGCAGCTTCACCACCCGCATCGTCGTCGCCATCCAGCACGGCCAGGCGATCTTTTCGCTGCTCGCCTCCTTCCAGGTCGAGCGAGGAGGGCCTGGAACACCAGATTGCGATGCCGCGACGTTCCCATGCCCGAGGACCTGCCGACCGAGAAGCAGCTCGCCGAGCAATATCATCGACCATGCGCCGGAGAACGTGCGCCGCTACTGGCAGCGCGACCGGCCGATCGAGCTTCGCCCGGTCGACCTCAAGCACTATGTTTCGCGCGAAAAGCTCGAGCCGCGGCAGAACATCTGGTTCCGCGCCACCGGTCCCTTGCCGGCGGACCCTGCCGTGCAATCCGCGGTGCTGGCCTATGCGTCCGACATGACGCTGCTCGACACCTCCCTGTTTGCACACGGCGATGTCGATCTTCGATCCCAAGCTTCAGGGCGCAAGCCTCGACCACTCGATCTGGTTTCACCGCCCGGTCGAACATGGAGGAATGGCACCTCTACTCGCAGGACAGCCCCAGTTCCGCCGGGGCGCGCGGCTTTACCCGCGGCACGATCTTCTCGCGCGACCGGAACGCTTGTCGCATCCGTGGCCCAGGAAGGGCTGATTCGCGTGAGGCGCACCTAGGCGCCACTGCCACTGCATGGTGTTTATGCAATTTTTCAAAATTGCATAATTATTGTGCAGTTGCGCTGTACGAACGGGGCGCAAGGCTGTCGGGAAAGCTGCTGTTGCGTTAACAAGCCCTTAAGATCGCTTGCCTTTTGCCGGTGCCGGTTCCGCTTGGCACGATGCTTGTATCGCCTTTGGATGGCCGGGCGGGAAAAACTTGTTCCCTGCCTTGATCGCAACCGGAAGCGCCATGCGCTTCCCATCCAAGCGGGTGCATGCATGAAGATTGTCATGGCTGTCATCAAGCCGTTCAAGCTCGACGAGGTGCGCGAGGCTCTCACATCCATCGGCATCGAGGGACTGACCGTCACCGAGGTCAAGGGCTACGGCCGGCAAAAGGGTCACACCGAAATCTATCGCGGCGCGGAATACGCCGTCACCTTCCTTCCGAAGCTGAAGATCGAAGTCGCCGTCGCGTCTCGACATGGCCGACAAGGCCGTCGAGGCGATCGCCACGGCCGCCAAGACCGGCCAGATCGGCGACGGCAAGATCTTTGTCTTCGCCATCGAGCACGTCGTGCGCATCCGCACCGGCGAAACCAATGCAGACGCTCTCTGACAGCGCGCAAACCAGGGATTATCGCAAATGACAAACCGACTTTTCAAGACCTCCATTGCGGGCGGACGTGGCATCGCTGCTGCTCGGCGGCGGTTGCCTTCGCGCAGGAGACCGCCGGCCGCGAGGCTCCGGCCGCCGTGGCCGCGGCCGCCGCGCCGACACCATGGACAAGGGCGACACCGCCTTCATGATGATCTCGACGGTGCTCGTGCTCTTCATGATCCTGCCGGGCCTCGCACTGTTCTATGGCGGCCTGGTGCGCGCCAAGAACATGCTTTCCGTGCTCATGCAGTGCATGATGATCACCGCGGTGGTCGATCGTCATCTGGGTCGTCTACGGCTACTCCTTCGCCTTCGGCGGCGGCACGAGCCCCTGGTGGGGCGGCACGGCGCAAGCTCTTCCTCGGCGGCGTGACCATGGCGTCGGAAGCGGCGACCTTCACGCCGGGCGTAGTCATTCCCGAATACGTCTTCATCGTCTTCCAGATGACCTTCGCCTGCATCACGCCGGCCCTGATCGTCGGCGCCTTCGTCGAGCGCATCAAGTTCTCGGCGGTCATCGCCTTCGTGGTACTGTGGGTCACCTTCGCCTATTTCCCGATCGCGCACATGGTCTGGGATGCGAACGGCTACCTCTTCGGCCTCGGCGCGCTTGACTTCGCCGGCGGCACGGTCGTCCACATCAATGCCGGCATCGCGGCACTGGTCGGCGCGATCATGATCGGCAAACGCGAGGGCTTCGGCACGCGACATCATGGCGCCGCACAGCATGACCTTCACCATGGTCGGCGCGTCGATCCTGTGGGTGGGCTGGTTCGGCTTCAACGCCGGCTCCAACCTCGAAGCCAATGGCGGCGCGGCGCTGGCGATGATCAACACCTTCACCGCAACGGCGGGCGCCATCATCGCCTGGGCGGCCATCGAAGCGGTGCTTCGCGGCAAGGCATCGATGCTTGGCGCGGCGTCGGGTCTGGTCGCCGGTCTCGTGGCGGTAACGCCGGCGGCCGGCACGGTCGGTCCGGTCGGCGCAATCGTCCTTGGCGCGATCGCCAGCGCGATCTGCTACTTCTTCGTCTCCAAGGTGAAGAACAGCTTCGGTTATGACGACAGCCTCGATGTCTTCGGCATCCATGGCATTGGCGGCATCGTCGGCGCGATCGGCACGGGCATCTTCTCCGCGGCCTCGCTTGGCGGCATCAAGGGCGACGACTACTCCATCGCCGGCCAGACCATGATCCAGATCCAGGCGGTTCTCGTGACGATCGTCTGGTGCGCCATCGTTTCGGTCGTGGCCTTGCTGATCGTGAAGGCAATCTTCGGACTTCGGGTCTCGAGGGAAGCCGAATCGACCGGCCTCGATCTCACCTCGCATGGCGAGGCGGCTTACCACAGCTGATCCATTACCGGCGCCCCCGGGCGCCGGACATCCTCCCGTCGGAGCGCTTGCGTTCCACAACTGGGGCCCGGTTCGCCGGGCCCTTTTTTGTCGTTTGGCTTGCTGCGCCTGCTCCATGGTTAACAGCGCCTTAACCTTCGCCTCTTACGGTGCAAACGGGGTTCGACCCGCCAAGGCACGCGGAGCAAGGCATGCAGATCAGCCAGATTTATCCAGGACAGCGGGCAGAGCGCACGGAACCGGCTGGCTGGGTCGGCAGCCAGATCGGCGTTCTCGCCGGCCTGTTGCTGTTCGCAGCCGTTGCTTTCTGCTTTGCCAGCCTTGCAACCTGGTCGGTCGACGATCCGTCCCTTTCGAATGCTAACTCAAACATTCCTCAAAATGCCGGCGGATTCATCGGCAGCGCCATCGCCGACCTGCTGATGCAGTTCACCGGCCTTGCAAGCGTCGTATTCCTGGTGGTTCCGGCCGGCTGGGCCTGGCTGAAGATCATCCGGCGACCGATCCATCGCATCAAGGCGCGGCTCATCGCCTGGCTGCCGGCGACGATCCTCGCCGCCGCGGCGCTCGGCTGCTTCGGTCGGCCGCCAACCTGGCCGCTGCCGACCGGACTTGGCGGCGTCGCCGGCGACCTCGTTCTGAAGATCCCCGCCACCCTGATCGGGCAGTACCCATCCGGGCTGCTTGCCGCGCCCTTTGTCGCCGTTTTCGGCATGTTGTCGCTGTTCCTGACCCTGTTTGCCGCCGGTCTGATCGTGCGCAGCTCGAATTCGGGCGACCTGATCTACGACCCCGAGACGGGCGAGATCATCGAGGAGGACGAGGACGAGGCCGAAGTTGCGCTCGGTGCGCTGGCGCATTGGTATTACCTGATGCGCGCCCAGTTCCGCCGCAAGCCGGCCACCGCGCGCGCGAAAGATGCGCCACGCATGGCCAGGTCTCGCGCGGCGACCGGTCCCGGCCTGATTGCCAGGGCAAAAACGGTCTGGGAAGGCCTTGTCAGCCCGCCCGACGACGGGCTTGAAGATTTCGATCCGCGTGCCCGGCGCGAACCGGGTTTCGGCCCACGGCGCCGCTGCGCGGCCCGAGCCGCGACTGGACGAAGACGACTACCATGACGGTGACCGCGACTATCTGCGCGCGCCGGAAATGGCCCCCGCCTATGGCGAGGAAATCCACGATCCGCAGGATGAATTCGAGCCGCAGGACGAATGGGAACCGGAGCCCGAGCCCGCTGCGGCGCCGGCGCCGCAGAAATCGGCGCTCGTGCAGCCGATGAAGCAGAAACTGCAGCCCGGCAGCCGCGTCGCGCGCGAAGCGCAGGCGTCCTTCATTTCACCGGACGTGTTCGAACTTCCCTCGCTGCACCTGTTGTCGGAGGCCAAGGCAGTTGGCCGCGATGCGAGCCTTTCCACCGAGGCGCTCGAGCAGAACGCCCGCCTGCTCGAAGGCGTGCTCGAGGATTTCGGCGTCCGGGCGAAATCATCAACGTGCGCCCCGGCCCGGTCGTCACGCTGTACGAACTGGAGCCGGCGCCGGGCATCAAATCCTCGCGCGTCATCGGCCTTGCCGACGACATCGCCCGCTCGATGAGCGCCATTGCCTGCCGCGTCGCCGTGGTTCCGGGCCGCAACGCCATCGGCATCGAACTGCCGAACGCGCGCCGCGAAACCGTCTATCTGCGCGAACTGCTCGCCAGCCAGGACTTCGAAGACACCAAGGCCAAGCCTGGCGCTGGTCCTCGGCAAGACCATCGGCGGCGAGCCGGTGATCGCCGATCTCGCCAAGATGCCGCATCTGCTGGTCGCCGGCACCACCGGCTCGGGCAAGTCGGTCGCCATCAACACCATGATCCTGTCGCTGCTCTACCGGCTGACGCCGGAGCAGTGCCGGCTGATCATGATCGATCCGAAAATGCTCGAACTGTCGATCTATGACGGCATTCCGCATCTGCTGACGCCGGTCGTGACCGATCCGAAGAAGGCCGTCGTCGCGCTCAAATGGACCGTGCGCGAGATGGAGGACCGCTACCGGAAGATGTCGAAGCTCGGCGTGCGCAACATCGACGGCTTCAATGCGCGCGTCGAGCAGGCGCGCAAGAAGGGCGAAGCAGCTCACCCGCACGGTGCAGACCGGCTTTGACCGCGCAGACCGGCGAGGCGATCTACGAGACCGAGGAACTCGACCTCGAGCCGATGCCCTATCATCGTCGTCATCATCGACGAAATGGCCGACCTGATGATGGTCGCCGGCAAGGACATCGAAGGCGCGGTGCAGCGCCTCGCGCAGATGGCGCGCGCCGCCGGCATCCATGTCATCATGGCGACGCAGCGCCCGTCGGTCGATGTCATCACCGGCACGATCAAGGCGAACTTCCCGACCCGCATCTCCTTCCAGGTCACCTCGAAGATCGACAGCCGCACCATTCTGGGCGAGCAGGGCGCCGAGCAGCTGCTCGGCATGGGCGACATGCTCTACATGGCCGGCGGCGGCCGCATCCAGCGCGTCCACGGACCGTTCGTCTCCGACGACGAGGTCGAGAAGGTCGTCGCCCACCTCAAGACGCAGGGCGCGCCGGAATATCTCGAAGCCATCACCGCAGGAAGACGATGAGGACGACGGCGACGGCGGCGACGGTCCGGCCGGCACGCTCGAACTTGTCCGAATCGAACGACCTCTACGACCAGGCGGTCGCCGTCGTGCTGCGCGACAGCAAGGTCTCGACCAGCTATATCCAGCGCCGCCTCGGCATCGGCTACAACCGCGCCGCCTCGCTGATCGAGCGCATGGAGAAGGAAGGCATGGTCGGCGCGGCCAACCACGCCGGCAAGCGCGAGATCCTTGTTCCCGGCGAGAACGAGACCATCTGACAGGGGCAAGCGTGACGAACGCCTTGATTCCGACAAAGGACTCGGCCATTGCGGCGCAAGTCGCACGATGGCGGGGGCCCGGACAAGGCTTGAGGAAAGGCGCCCGAGCGAGGCCCAAAGCAAGGGAAGACAGAATGCAGAACCGTTCAGGCCGGTTTTGCCGGCGGCATCTTCGCTGCCGCTGTCGCAGCAATGATCGCTTTTGCCCGGCATTTCCGCCCGCGCCGAAAATGCGGCGCCCGCGAGCAAGGAAGAGACGGTCGAGCGACTCGCCGAGCATTTCGCCTCTGTCCCGACCATGTCCGGCGAGTTCGTGCAGTTCGGACCGCAAGGCGAACAGACCGGCGGCACCTTCTACATCGAGCGGCCCGGCAAGATCCGCTTCAACTACGAGAAGCCGGCTGCCGTGCGAGGTCATCTCGAACGGCAAGACCGTCGCGGTCGCACAACAGCAAGCTCAAGACCTGGGACGTCTATCCGCTCGACAAGACGCCGCTGAAGCTGCTGCTCAACGACAGCGTCAAGATCGACGACAAGAACATCCGCGATGTCATCGTCGAGCCGGACCTGACGACCGTGGTCATGGGAGACGACAGCGTCTTCGGCAACGCGGTCATCACGCTGATGTTCGACCCGGCCAGCTTCGATCTGCGCCAGTGGACGATCACGGATCCGCAAGGGCAAGGACACCTCGGTCATGGTCTTCAACGTCCAGAAGAATGTCGCGATCCCGGCGAAATTCTTCCAGTTCAACGAAGGCGAGATCCGCCGCCGCCAGCAGGATGCGAAGAACCCCGGCTGATCGCGCCTCGGCAGGGCTGTGGGCGCAGCCTCACCTGCCCTTGCGCGGGGCGGCGCTGTCTTTCATATCAGACGGACATTGAAGCCTGACGAAAGCGCACGCTCGATGCCCCTCACGATCGCCACCTGGAACATCAATTCGGTCCGCCTGCGCCAGCGGGCTCGTCGAGCGCTTCCTTGACCGAGCACGAGCCGGACATCCTCTGCCTGCAGGAAATCAAGTGCCAGAACGACCAGTTTCCCGGAAAGGCGTTCCGCAAGCTCGGCTACGAGCACCAGGCCGTGCACGGCCAGAAGGGCTATCACGGCGTCGCCATCCTTTCGCAGCGGCCGATCATCGAAAGCGTGACAGCGCGACTTCTGCGACATGGGCGATTGCCGGCACATCAAGGCCTATTTCAAGGCGGCGGTGAAGACGATCCGGCTCCACAATTTCTATGTTCCGGCCGGCGGCGACGAGCCGGACACGGCGATCAACCCGAAATTCGACCACAAGCTCGACTTCGTCGAGGAGATGAATTGCCATACCCGCGGTCGAGAACGGCATGGCGTCGATCCTCGTCGGCGACCTCAACATCGCGCCGCTCGAGAACGACGTCTGGTCGCACAAGCAGCTGCTCAAGGTCGTCAGCCACACGCCGGTCGAGACCGAGGGGCTGACACGGGTCTATCGCAATGGCGGATGGGAGGACCTCGTGCGCAAGGTGACGCCGCCGCACGAGAAGGTCTACACCTGGTGGAGCTATCGCGCCCGCGACTGGGCGGAAAGCGACAGGGGCCGGCGGCTGGACCATGTCTGGGCGGCGCCGTCGATCGCGGCGCAACTGAAGGACTACACCATCGTGCGCGAGGCGCGCGGCTGGCAGCAGCCTTCCGACCACGTGCCGGTCATGGTGACGCTCGACATCGATTGATCGGTCAATATCCCGGTTTCGGCGGAAATTTCGGCGCGGACTGGATGGTCTCGTGCAACCGCTCCAATTGCCCCAGCATTTCCAGCACCGAACGGGAAATGCGTTGGTGCAGGATGGCAGCCGTTTCGGGATAGGCGTTCAGCATGCGGTGGAACAGCATGCGCGGGATGAACATCACCTCGCTGTTGGTCCGCGCCACCGCGCTCGCGGTGCGCACGGCTGCCGTGATCAGCCCCAATTCGCCGATGACCTGCGACTCGAACCGCGAATCGAGCAGCACCTCGCGGTTGCCGCGATAGATCACCTGGTCGATTTGCCCTCCCGCGATGACATAACCGCCGGTGCTGACGTCGCCCTGCTTGAACAGCTCGCGCCCGGCGCGCAGCAATTCGCGCTCCGTACCGAAGGCGATCAGCCGCAATTGTTCCGGCGGAAAACCGTCGAACAGCGCCACGCGCGACAACAGGTGCAAATCATTATCAAGCGACATGTACCACCTATCCCCCTCGTTCCGCCTTTCGTCAATCGTGTCGAAAAGCAGTTTCCGGTTGCCGCTGCGGCGGGGCATATGTCTGCTTTCGTTCAACTTAAGGGAAGAGTTATGCGCGTGGCTCCCTTGAAGATTGCATTCCGCTTTCGCGCGAGTCTAAATCATCGGGCTGTCTATTGGGGGCCAAAATGACTTTCGTACGCATTGCGTTCGCCGTTCTTGGCATGACGTTGCCGGCCTTGCCCGCCGGAGCGGTCGTGCTGGCGAAATTGAAAACCGGCGCTGCGGAGCTGCGCCTTTGCCCGAGCGCCACCTGTCCGGTCGTGCCGGCGCAAGTGCCGGGAGCGAACGGCGTGGTGCCGGTCCTGGAGTTCAGCGGCAATTTCGGCCGGGTCGGTCCATGGATGACACGGCAGGAGGCGCAGGCAAGGTTTTCCGGGATCGATGTGTCAAAGCTTCCCGAGCGCCTCGCACTTTGGGTTTCGCGGTCGCAGGTGACTACGGGCGATCCGGCGGCCGATGAGGCGGCGGCACTGGCTGCGCTTCAAAGCGAAAAACCGGTGGAACGACCGGCCAAGCCCCGAATGCCGGCTAAGCCGCCTGTGCCAGCACGCGCACCGAGGGCGAACGAGGCGGGAGTGGCGGCAGCTACGAATTTTCCGGCCAAGACAAATGCGCCAACGGCATTTGTTCCGGCGCCTCCCCTCGGCGCGGCGCAGATTGCTTCGACCGCACCGACCCTGGCGCCGTTGTCCCAAAAGATCATGCCGGAACCGAAACGGGAAACTGCCAGCGCCAACGTCGAGGCAACCGTGTCTGCTCCCGAACAGCTTACACCGGATTTATTGGACAAGCGCCTCAAGCTTTTGCCGGCTAAGCCGAACGCCGACTATAGCATGACGCAGATCGTGGCGCTTCGCAGACAGGCGCTTGCTTATCTGGAACAGGGCTCGTGCAGCGGCATCAAGGAAGGCGGCAAGACGCTTACGCCGGGTTTCCTGTATATCGTCTGCGATGGCGACGAGGCCTGGCGCCAGTTTGCCGAGTAGGCTTCACGGCACCAGCTTGTAGCCGCCACCTTCGGTAACGAGCAGTCGCGAGTTGGAAGGGTCCTTCTCGATCTTCTGCCGCAGGCGGTAGATATGCGTCTCGAGCGTATGCGTCGTCACGCCGGAATTGTAGCCCCAGACCTGCTCCAGCAGCTCGTCGCGGCCGATCACCTTCTGCTCGGCGCGATACAGATACTTGACGATCGCGGTTTCCTTCTCGGTCAGCCGCACCTTGCCGCCATTGGATTCGACCAGCAGTTTTTGCGCCGGCTTGAACGTATAGGGTCCGACGGTGAAGACTGCATCCTCGCTTTGCTCATGGGTGCGCAACTGCGCCCGCAGCCGGGCGAGCAGCACCGCGAAGCGGAATGGCTTGGTGACATAATCGTTGGCGCCTGCCTCGAGGCCCAGGATGGTGTCGGAATCGGTATCGTTCCCCGTCAGCATGATGATCGGCGCCTTGAAGCCGGTCTTGCGCAGCAGCTTTACCGCCTCGCGCCCGTCCATGTCCGGCAATCCGACATCCATGATCATCAGATCGACGCGATTGTTTCGTGCGGCATGGATACCCTTTGCCGCATTGGCCTCGCAGCTGATGGAAAATTCCTCGTACAGCGACAACTGTTCCGTCAGCGCTTCCCTCAGTCCGTCATCGTCATCGACCAGCAGAATATTTCTCGACGTCATGAATTTCCCCGTGGTACCCCGCCTTGGCGGTCAGCGCTGCGCAGGTGATATCTGGCAGCACAGCCGATATCCATAGGTAAAGCTTTGCACAGCCACGTTTCAGGCCTGTTTGATCAACCCTTTGTGATGGAATTTAGCCCGTGTTGCTCCCGCTCCCGGTAAGGAACAGTTCCAGGGCGCAGCTTCACTGGGTCGTAACGCGCGCGCCCGGGCGCGATCTGCACCGCGGATTGTTGCGCACCGGCCGGTCGGTATATCCCTGCGTCCTGGGGCGCAGCGGCATCTCCGTTCGCAAGCGCGAAGGTGACGGGGCAACGCCGGCAGGCACGGTTGCCGTACTTGGCGGCTACCGCAAACCGTCGCGAGCCAAATCTTCGCGGGCATGCATGCGCTTCGTGTGGTATCCGGCAATCTTGGCTGGTGCGATGCGCCCTCCGATCCCTGCTACAATCGTCCGGTCGCGCTGCCATTTCGCGCCAGTCATGAAAAGATGCTGCGCACCGACCGGCTCTATGATGTCTGCATTGTGCTGGACTGGAATTTTTCCCGTCGGGCCCGCAACCGCGGCAGCGCCATCTTCATGCACCTGACGCGCGAGGATCGCGGCCCGACGCAAGGCTGCATCGCCCTTGACCCGGCGCTGATGCGCAGGCTGTTGCCCGCGCTCCTGTCCGGCCGGATCGCCATCAAGGTTCTTCCCTGAGTCAGCGCGTTCCGAAGATCGCGCTGCCGACCCGCACATGCGTGGCGCCTTGCTCGATGGCGGTTTCGAAATCTCCTGACATTCCCATCGAAAGCAGCCGGACGCCGCATTGGCGGGCGAGGTCGCCCAGCAGACGGAAATGCGGCGCAGGATCCTCGTCCACCGGTGGAATGCACATGAGGCCGCTGATCTCGAGGCCGTAACGATCCCGGCAGTTCGATACGAAATGCAGGGTGTCCTGCGGCAGCACGCCCGCCTTTTGCGGCTCGCGCCCGGTATTGACCTGCACCAGCAATTTCGGCCGGCGGCCCTGCCGGTCCATTTCCGCGCCAAGCGCCGCGGCGATTTTTTCCCGGTCGATCGTCTCGATGACGTCGAACAGCGCCACGGCTTCGCCCGCCTTGTTGCTCTGCAGCGGGCCGATGAGGTGAAGTTCGATATCGGGAAAGCGTTCGCGCAGTGCCGGCCATTTGCGCCCTGCCTCCTGCACCCTGTTCTCGCCGAACACGCGATGCCCCGCCTCCAGCACCGGGATTATCGCATCCGCGTCGAAGGTCTTGGTCACGGCGACCAGCGTGGTAATTCCGCTTTCGCGGCCGGAACGCGCTTCCGCGCCACGCATCCGGCCAAGGATTTTCTGCAGGTTCGCCACCGCACCGCTCATGCCTGCACCTCCTATGCTGTTGACCCCTGCCGCGAATTCTGATTGACCACCGGCCATCTCCCGGAAAAACCGTGCAAAGTCCCGCGCATATGGCAAGCATCCGCTACAACGCAAGCGAAACCGAAGCCCGCTGGCAAAAGGTCTGGGGCGAGCGAAAGCTTTTCGAGACCGCCCGCGGCGCAGGAACCGGCAAGCCCAAATACTATGTCCTCGAAATGTTTCCCTATCCGTCCGGGCGCATTCACATGGGCCACGTGCGCAACTACGCCATGGGAGACGTGATTGCCCGCTACATGCGCGCGAAGGGACACGACGTCCTGCACCCGATGGGCTGGGACGCATTCGGCATGCCGGCCGAGAACGCCGCGATGCAGAACAAGGTCCATCCCAAGGCCTGGACCTACGAAAACATCGACACCATGCGCGCGCCAGCTCAAGACCATGGGCCTGTCGATCGACTGGTCGCGCGAATTTGCCACCTGCGATGTCGAGTATTACGAGCAGCAGCAGCGGCTCTTCCTCGATTTCCTCGATGCCGGCATCGCCTATCGCCGCAAGTCGAAGGTCAACTGGGATCCGGTCGACCAGACGGTGCTTGCCAATGAGCAGGTGATCGACGGCATGCGGCTGGCGCTCCGGCGCGCCGGTAGAACAGCGCGAACTGACGCAGTGGTTCCTGAAGATTTCGGACTAGTCGCAGGACCTGCTCGATTCGCTCGACACGCTGGACCGTTGGCCGGAAAAGGTCCGGCTGATGCAGAAGAACTGGATCGGCAAGTCGCGCGGGCTGCAGTTCTCCTTCGCCACCCGGAACGCGCCTGACGGTTTTGGCGATCTGGAGGTCTACACGACCCGTCCCGACACGCTTTGGGGCGCGAGCTTTGCCGCGATTTCGCCTGACCATCCGCTGGCGAAGGAAGCTGGAGGAGAACGACCCGGCGATCGCCGCATTCTGCGCCGAATGCCGCAGGCTCGGCACCTCGCAGGAAGAGATCGAGCGGGCCGAGAAGAAGGGCCTCGACACCGGCATCAAGGTGGTGCATCCCTTTGATCCGCAGTGGGAATTGCCGGTCTACATCGCCAATTTCATCTTGATGGACTACGGCACGGGCGCGATTTTCGGCTGCCCGGCCCACGACCAGCGCGACCTCGACTTCGCCCGCAAATACGATTTGCCGGTCATCGATGTGTTCGCGCCGGCGAGGTCGGTGAACCCGTCGGGCCGACGGCGTTCGTTCCGGCCAAGACCGAACCGGTTCGCTTCATCCGAAAGGTCGCCGGCGCGGATGTGATGACCGGCGAGGAGGCAGTCGAAGCGGCGATCCGCTTTTGCGAGGCAACGCGGCATCGGACGGGCGGTGACAAAGTTCCGCCTGCGCGACTGGGGCATTTCACGCCAGCGCTATTGGGGTTGCCCGATCCCCGTCATCCATTGCGAAACATGCGGCGTTGTGCCGGAAAAGCGCGAGAACCTGCCGGTTCGCCTGCCCGATGATGTCGAATTCGACCGGCCGGGCAATCCGCTGGACCGGCACCCGACATGGCGCAAGACCGCTTGCCCCAAATGCGGCGGCCCAGCCCTGCGCGAAACCGACACCATGGACACGTTCGTCGATTCGTCCTGGTACTTCGCCCGCTTCACCGCGCCGCGAGGCGCCGACACCGACCGATCCCGCTGCTGTCGAGCCATTGGCTGCCGGTGGACCAGTATATCGGAGGCATCGAACACGCGATCCTTCACCTTCTCTATTCGCGCTTCTTCGCCCGCGCCATGCGCCGCACCGGCCATGGCGGCGTTGACGAACCCTTCCAGGGCCTCTTCACGCAGGGAATGGTCGTTCACGAGACCTATCGCGGCAAGCGACGGCAAGTGGCTGTCGCCGGCCGAAGTGCGGGTCGAGGAAGGCGAAGATGGCCGCAAGGCATTCCTGTTCGCCGACGGTTCGCAGGTTTCCATCGGCGGCATCGAAAAGATGTCCAAGTCGAAGCGCAATACGGTCGACCCTGACGACATCATTTCGAGCTACGGTGCCGATACGGCCCGCTGGTTCATGCTTTCCGACTCCCCGCCCGACCGCGACGTTATCTGGACAGAGGCCGGCGTCGAGGGCGCACATCGTTTCGTGCAAAGGGTCTGGCGCCTCGCCAACGACGTCGCAGAATTGCCTGGCAAGGATGATTCCGGCACCGAATCGGATTCGTTGCTGCGCTTGGCGCACCGCGCCCTTGCCCGCGTCGATTCGATGATCGCGGAATTGCGTTTCAACAGCGCGGTCGCGCAGATCTATACCCTTGCCAACGCGATAGAAGACGCGGTCCGCCAGTCAAGGTCCGGTGAGCCGGCAAAACACGCCCGGCAAGCCATGCGCCTGCTGATCCAGATGATCGCGCCGATGATGCCGCATCTGGCCGAGCAGTGCTGGGAAGTACTGGGCGCTTCGGCGCTGGTTGCTGAGACCGCATGGCCCGTCGCCGATCCAGCGCTCCTTGCTGACGACGAAATCACGCTGCCGGTCCAGGTGAACGGCAAGAAGCGCGCCGACCTGACCATTGCGGCCGATGCGTCCGAAAGCGACATTGTGGCTGCAACGCTTGCAATTGATGTGATACAGAAGGCTTTGGACGGGGCCGCGCCGCGCAAGGTCATCGTTGTGCCGAAAAGGATCGTCAATGTCGTCATCTAGCGACGATTGGAGCGTAGCAATGCTGGCAGGCGCAAGCTTCAGGGCAGCGTGTCTTTCCCTGGCGCTGGTGGTGTCGGGGTGCACGTGGCAACCGCTTTATTCCAGCGGCCATGCCGGCCCGGCGCTCGCCGACAGCCCGCTCTCCCAGGTTTCGGTCGGAAGTGTCGATTCGCGCCCGGCGCAGCAGGTCCGCAATCACCTGATCTTCCTGCTGCAGGGTGGCCGCGACCAGGCCGATACCCGCTACAAGCTTCAGTTGCGCATCACCAGTACCGGCACCGAGTTCGCCGCCGTCGAAGGCATAAGGGACTTCACCGCGGGGTCGATCACGATCACCGCGACCTACGACCTGATCGACAGCACCAACAATACGCGCGTTGCCGGCGGCAACCGATTTGCGACCGCAACCTATGACCGCACGGCACAAAGTTTCGCCAACAACCGTGCTGCGCGCGACGCGGAAAACCGCGCGGCCAAGGAGCTCGCCGAGCAGTTGAGGCTGGCGATCGCGGCCGAACTCAAGGCCTGATCGGCAATGGCGGAGGTAAAATCCGCCCAGGCCGACGCGTTTGTCGAGCGGCCTGATGCCGCGTACCGCATCATTTTGCTGTACGGCCCCGACCAAGGCCTGGTTTCGGAGCGCGCGGACATCCTGGCGACAAAATTCGGCGTGGACCTTTCCGATCCGTTCTGCCTCATACGCATGGATGCCGATACGGCTGCCGGTGATGCGCGCCTGGCCGAAGAAGCCGGCACCATCGGCATGTTCGGCGGGGCGCGCCTGATCCGTGTAAGCGGCACGACGCGCCGCAACCTGGCCGACAAGGTGAAGCCGGTCCTTGAAAACCCGCCCGTCGATTGCTGGATATTGATCGAAGCAGGAGACCTCAAGCGCGAAGCGGCGCTGCGCCGTCTCCTCGAACGCTCGAAAGCCGGCGTCGCCATTCCCTGCTATCCCGATGACGATCGCGCGCTTGACCGCCTGATAGCCTCGGAGATGCAGAAGGCGGGGCTTTCCATCGATGCCGAGGCGCGGCAGGTGTTGCGGTCGCATATCGGCGGCGACCGGCGAACGTCACGCAACGAGATCGAGAAGCTGGCGCTCTTTTGCCACGGTCGGGGCCGCGTTACCGCAGCCGACGTCATGGCGATAACCGGCGACAGCGCCGCGCTGGCAACCGACGACGTGGTGGATGCGGCGGCGTCAGGCAATCTGCGCGAGCTTGAGGGTATCTTCGCCCGGCTGACGTCGTCCGGCACCTCCCCGGACATGGTGGTGCTGGCGACCTTGCGGTATTTCCAGGCGTTGCACGCAGCCCGCTACAAGATGGAAACGCAACGGGTGCCAGCCGACGCCATCCTCGCGGCCATGCGCCCGCCGCTGCATTACTCGCGAAAGACCGCCTTCCTTGCGGCGCTGCGGCTGTGGAGCATGCCGGGCATCGCCAAGGCATTGAGCCGTCTTGACCATGCCTCGCTGGAAGCCCGCGCCAATTCCGGTCTTGCGGCGGCAATTGCCGGCACGGCTTTGCTGGCAATCGCGGCCGAAGCCCGGCGCAGTTCAGGCAGGCAGGCTTAGGCGGCTAATCAACCTCTCCAGCTTGCGGCATACGCCTTCAAGCTGTTCGAGCGTGCGGTAGCGGATCTTGATGTCGCCCGAGCCGTTTTCGCTCCAGTTGACCGAGACTTGGAGCCCGAGCAGGTCCGACAGCCGCGTTTCCAGCGCGCGGGCGTCGGCGTTTTTCGCCTCGGGCGTCCTGCCGGGTCTTGCCGGCGCGCCCTCGCCATGCTGGGCTTCCTGCGCAAGAAGCTCGGCCTGCCGGACCGACAGGCCCTCCTTGACGATCCGCTCGGCAAGTTTTTGCGGGTCTTCCGCCGTCACCAGCGTTCGGGCATGACCGGCCGAGAGCGCGCCGGAACTGACGAAGTCCTGCACGGCCTTGGGAAGCTTCAACAGGCGCAGCGTGTTGGCGACATGGCTGCGGCTCTTGCCGATGACATTGCCGAGATCCGCCTGGCTGTAGCTGTAGTCTTCGATCAGCTGCTGATAGCCGCGCGCCTCTTCCAGCGCGTTGAGGTCGGCGCGCTGGACATTCTCGATGATCGCGAGCTCCAGCGCCTGCTTGTCGTCGACTTCGCGCACGATAACCGGCACTTCGTGCAGGCCGGCTCGCTGCGCAGCGCGCCAGCGTCTTTCGCCGGCTATGATCTCGAACCGCGCGCTGCCGCCGCCGCCTCGCGCTGTCCGCACGAGTATGGGCTGCACGATGCCGTGCTCGCGGATCGAGCGCGCCAGGTCGTCCAGTTCGCTGTCGTCGAAATGGCGCCGCGGATTGTTTGCGTTGGCGCGAAGGTGCTCGATGGGCGCCTTCCTGTCGGCGCGATTCTCCGGAGCCTGGCCCGGCAGCATCGACGCACCGGCTTCCGGTTCTCCGATAAGGGCGGCCAAGCCGCGCCCCAGGCGCTTCTTCGAACTGTCCTCGCTCATTCAGTTACTCCAAACCATTCCGGAATCGAATCGATCAAGCCGCAGCAAGCTTGCGCTCGCGCTTGATGACTTCCGAGGCAAGCCGGAGATAGGCCTGGCTGCCGGCGCATTTGAGATCGTACAAAATGGCGGGCTTGCCATAGGAAGGCGCCTCTGAAATGCGAACGTTGCGCGGAATGATGGTCTCGTAGACCTTGTCGCCCAGAAACTGCCGGACATCGGCGACAACCTGGTCGGACAGGTTGTTGCGGCTGTCATACATGGTCAGCACGATACCCTGCAGTTCGAGCTCGGGATTGATGCTCCCGCGAACCTGCTCGTAGGTCTGCAAGAGCTGGCTAAGCCCTTCGAGCGCGAAGAACTCGCACTGCAGCGGGACGAGCAATGCATGCGCCGCCGCCATGGCATTCAATGTCAGCAGGTTGAGCGATGGCGGGCAATCCATCAGGATGTAGTCGAAGGCCAGATCACGAGGAATATATTCCTCAATCACGCGGCGCATCCGGTAGGCGCGGTCGGGAAGGCCCGAAATTTCCATCTCGACGCCGAGAAGGTCGAGTGTCGAAGGCGCGAGATAAAGACGCGGCACCACGGTCGGCACCAGAGCATCCTTGAGCATCGCAGATCCGGTAAGCAGATCGTATGTCGAACGCTCGCGCATGTTCTTGTCGATGCCGATGCCGGTCGAAGCATTGCCCTGCGGATCGAGATCGACGATCAGGACATTCTTGCCGACCGCGGCAAGTGCCGTGGCCGAGATTGATGGTTGTCGTGGTCTTGCCGACCCCGCCCTTCTGGTTGGCGACGACGATGACCCGCGATGTAGTCCTGGCGCCCATGCTCGGAACTCTTGCGCTTGACGGATTCGGCAATGATGTCAGTCGTTTGCCGTCCTGAGGTTCCGGATTTCCAGCAGGGCAGAGCCCGCCTCGATCCTGCTGTCGTGTACTACCAGATCGAACCGCCACAAACCATGGCATTCTTCGATCTCGCGCATATATTCGCGCCCCTTGTGGAATATGGCGGTTGCTCCGGCTTGCAACAGCGGAGCGGCAAGCGGCAGCAATTGCTTCAGCGGCGCGAGCGCCCTTGCCGTCACGATTTCCGGCGCAGGCACGAGGTGCGCCAGCCGTTCCGCAGCCAATTCGATCCGTTCGTTGTGGATCGAGACGACAGCGCCAGTTGCGCGCGCCACCTCACGCAGGAACGCACACTTTTTCGCGAGGCTCTCGACCAGATGCTGTTGCGCGCCATCCTCGCCGGCATTGGCGATCGCCAGCACCAAGCCGGGAAAGCCGCCGCCGCTGCCGAGGTCGACAAGGCGCCGGGCGCCGGGCGCCAGCGCTTTTACCTGAAGGCTGTCGGCGACATGGCGCGACCAGAAGTGACCGAGCGTGTTCGGCGCGACGAGGTTGGTCTTTACCTGCCATGTTTCCAATAGTTGCCGATAGATGGACAGGCGATCGATTGTTTCACGTGAAACCGGGTGGATGCCCGCAATCAACTCCGCTTCGGCGGCAGACGGACCAGACATGCGTTACGGCCGCCCGGCAGAGACTGACCTGGCGTCGCGACGGCTCCGCTTGAGGTGCGTGAGGATGAGCGTGATTGCCGCCGGAGTCATGCCTTCGAGCCGGCCCGCCTGGCCCAGGCTCGCAGGGCGAACCCTTTCCAGCCTTTGGACCAGCTCGTGCGATAGGCCTGACAGCGCCCGATAGTCGAATTCATCCGGAATCGCGAGCGCTTCCTCCCGTTCGACAGCGGCAATGTCGGTTGACTGGCGGCCAAGATAAACCGAATAGGCCGCTTCGATCTTGACCTGCGCCCCGATTGCCGGCTGGAACGCCTGCAGTTCCGGCCAAAGACCGGCCAGTGTTTCAAACTCGAATTCCGGATAGGACAGCAGATCCCAGCCCGACCGGCGGATGCCGTCCTGGTTCAGGCGGATTCCCTGCGCCGCGGCTTCATTCGGGGTGATGCTCAGAACCTGAAGTCGTTCCCTTGCCGAATCGATCTGCTGCATCTTCGCGGCAAAGGCCTGCTCGCGAATGCTGCCCACGCATCCCGCCGCCAGGCCGGCAGGAGTCAGCCGCTGGTCCGCATTGTCGGCGCGAAGCGACAGGCGATACTCGGCCCGCGATGTGAACATGCGATATGGCTCGCTGACACCGCGCGTGACGAGATCATCGATCATCACGCCGATATAGCTCATGGTCCGGGAAAAATGGACGGGTTCGCCCCCGCCGGCCTTGCGGGCGGCATTGATACCGGCAACCACGCCCTGGGCACCGGCTTCTTCATAACCCGTGGTACCGTTTATCTGGCCGGCAAGAAAAAGGCCGGGTACCCGCCTCGTCTCGAGACTAGGCCGCAATTCGCGCGGATCGACGTGGTCATATTCGATCGCGTAGCCGGGCTGCAGGATCACCGCCTTTTCCAGCCCCGGAATTGTTGCGATGAAGGCCCGCTGGACATCTTCCGGCAGGGAGGTGGAAATCCCGTTCGGATAGACCGTATGGTCGTCCAGGCCCTCCGGTTCCAGGAAGATCTGGTGCCCGTCACGCTCGCCGAAACGCACGATCTTGTCCTCGACCGACGGGCAGTAGCGGGGCCCGACGCCCGCGATCTGGCCCGAATACATCGCCGAACGATGGATGTTTTCCTCGATGATCCGGTGCGTGGCCGGCGTGGTGCGCGTCACCCCGCAATCGATCTGCGGGTTGGTGATCTTGTCCGTCAGCGTGGAGAACGGCACACGATCCTCGTCCGCGGCCTGGCTCTCGATGCTGTCCCAGTCTATCGTTCGCCCGTCGAGGCGTGCGGGGGTCCCTGTCTTCAAGCGGCCTAGCGCAAATCCCGCGCGTTCCAGCGTACCGGAAAGGCCATTCGAAGGCTGCTCGCCCATCCGCCCCGCAGGAAACTTGCTCTCGCCGATATGGATGAGCCCGCGCAGAAACGTCCCTGTGGTCAGGACAATCGCGCCGGCCCGCAAGATCCGGCCGTCGGAAAGCACGACCCCGGTAACTGAACCGCCGTCGTCAAGGACCAGATCCTCCACCGCGCCTTCGACGACATGGAGATCGTTCTGCTCCCGAATCAATCCCTGAACCGCCTGCCGGTAAAGCTTGCGATCCGCCTGTGTTCGCGGCCCGCGCACTGCCGGGCCCTTGCGCCGGTTGAGCATGCGGAACTGAATCCCGCCAAGGTCGGCCGCGCGGCCCATGATCCCGTCAAGCGCGTCGATCTCGCGAACAAGATGGCCCTTGCCGAGCCCGCCGATTGCCGGATTGCACGACATTACGCCCACCGTGTCGAAACGATGCGTGACAAGCGCCGTGCGGGCGCCCATGCGTGCGGCCGCGGAAGCAGCCTCGGTCCCGGCATGGCCGCCGCCGATCACGATCACATCGAAACTGTCGGCTTGTTGCGCGATCACATTCATGTCCGGGTTTTTGTGGCAGGCCGTGCTTCTAAGCCAATTCGCATTCACGGTCAAAAGTGATTCACGTGAAACACGTCGCCGGAGTTCATCGATCCTGTTTCACGTGAATCACTTGCCGATGCAGAATTCCGCGAATATCCGGTCGAGAAGGTCCTCGACGTCGACCTTTCCGGTGATCCGCCCGATTTCGTCGCCGGCAGAGCGCAACAGTTCCGACCGCACTTCCGGCGCCAGCAATTGGAGATCCCGCTGCCTGCTCCAGCAAGCCTGCGCAGGACAAGCAGAGCTTTCGCGGTGGCGCGCCCGCGTCACGGCCGCCGCCTCGACGGGCACGCCCGTTCCCGCCACAAGGCTGGTGATCCTGGCAACAAGCCAGTCCAGCCCGCCTTCCCGCACAACTGAAACCGAACCCTCTCGTAACGCACCCGAATCGTCCTTCGATCTGACCGACAGTAGCGGAGCGGCAATCGCTGGTTCCGGCGCATCTTCCTCTGCGCCGACAGGGGTGAGCCAGATCACGAGGTCGGCCGCGTGCGCCCTTTCGCGCGCGCGCCGCATTCCTTCCTGCTCCACGAAGCCCTCTGTCTCCCTGATCCCCGCCGTATCGACGAGCACGACCTTGAAGCCCGAAAGATCCAGTGAAACCTCCACCAGGTCCCGTGTCGTACCTGCCTCGGGAGAGACAATTGCCGCCTCGCGTCGTGCCAATGCATTGAGAAGACTGGATTTTCCGGAGTTCGGCGCGCCCATCAGCACGATCTGGAAGCCGTCGCGGATGATCTCGCCGGCATTCCCGTCTTCGAGAAAATCCTTGATCTCCCCGGCAAGTTGCCCCGCCCTCCGCCAGACATCGGAGCCCACGTCGTCAGGCACGTCGTCCTCATCCGCAAAGTCGAAAGCCGCTTCCATGGATGCCCGCAGTGAAATGATTCGCTCCCGCCAAGCCTCAAGCTTCCTGCGCAATACCCCACCGGCCTGTGCCACCGCCTGCCGGCGTTGCGCCTCGGTCTGCGCTGCAACGAGGTCCGCCAAGCCTTCGAGTTCGGTAAGGTCCAGCTTGCCGTTCTCGAATGCCCGTCGCGAAAATTCCCCGGCTTGCGCCATCCGAAGTCCCGGCAGGCTCGACAGGACTTCCAGCATCGCCGCGATGACGGCAACGCCGCCATGGATGTGGAATTCTGCGCAATCCTCGCCGGTAAAGCTTGCAGGCGCAGGGAACCATAGCACCAGCCCCCGGTCGATCTCCGCACCGTTGCGTGGATCGGCCAGTATGCGCAAGGAAGCAACCCTTGCAGGCGGCAGGTCGCCGGCGATCGTTTCGAGAGCGAATCGGCTCCGCGGGCCAGACAAACGTATCACTGCCACGCCGGAGGGCGGATGCCCGCTGGAAAGCGCGAAAATCGTGTCCGATCCTTGCGTCACTGTCCTATATGCTCCGCAGACATGCCTCTCGATACGGATCGCGTCATGAACCAACTATGGCAACCGCGCAACCTTCTCGCCAACGAATCAAGCCCCTACTTGCGCCAGCACGCCGACAATCCGGTCCACTGGCGGCCCTGGGGCGCGGAAGCGCTTGCGGAGGCCCGCGCTACCGGCAAGCCGATCCTGCTCTCTGTTGGCTATGCTGCATGTCACTGGTGCCATGTCATG
The DNA here is from genome assembly GCA_963846345.1 of uncultured Alphaproteobacteria bacterium. Lineage (GTDB taxonomy): Bacteria > Pseudomonadota > Alphaproteobacteria > Rhizobiales > Rhizobiaceae > BOKV01. The sequence continues at coordinate 370,938 of CAWJVP010000004.1, read as the reverse complement.
GCGCATGAAAGCTTCGAGAATGACGCCATCGCTGCGGTCATGAACGAACTCTTCGTCAACGTGAAGGTCGACCGCGAGGAAAGGCCGGACATCGACCACATCTACATGGCCGCGCTCCAGGCCATGGGCGAACAGGGCGGCTGGCCGATGACCATGTTCCTCGATCCGGAAGGGCGGCCGTTCTGGGGCGGCACATATTTTCCGCCGGAACGCCGATACGGACGCCCGGGCTTCCCGGAGATCATGCGCGCCATCTCCAATGCCTGGCACACAGAGCCCGACAAGCTGCTCCAGAACGGGGCGGCCCTGCAGAACCATCTCCAGGCGCTGTCGCAGCCTGGATCAGCGCAAAGCATGCCTGCGCCTGCGGATGTTGCCAATTTCGCCCAAAACCTGCTCACGCTTCACGACGAAACGAACGGCGGCATTCGCGGCGCACCGAAATTTCCGAACGCACCGCTGACGGAAGTCTGGCTGCGCGCGGCGCGCGGCGATGCCGGTTCAAGATCCGGCAAGGCCTTTCTACACACGATCGAGCGGATCAGCGAAGGCGGCATCTACGATCATCTCGGTGGAGGCCTGTCGCGCTACAGCGTCGACGACCGCTGGCTGGTGCCGCATTTCGAGAAGATGCTCTACGACAACGCCCACTACCTTCGCGCGCTGGTCTGGGCCTTCAAGCTCGACCCCAAACCGTTGTTCCGCCGCCGAATCGAGGAGACGATTCGCTGGGCAGTGCGCGAGATGCAGATGCCGGGCGGCGCCTTTGCCTCCAGCCTCGATGCGGATTCGGAGGGCGAGGAAGGCAGGTTCTACGTCTGGAGCGAAGCGGAGATCGACCGCCTGCTCGGCGCCGACGCCGCGGCTGTTGAAACTTCATTACGGCGTCACGCCGGACGGAAACTTCGAAGGCCACACCATCCTCAACCGGTTGGAAGCGCCGCCTGTCGATGAACGCAACCGAAGCCCGGCTCAAGGCACTGCGCGACAAACTCCTCGCCGCGCGCCAGCAACGCGTCCGACCCGGCCTCGACGACAAGATCCTTGCCGACTGGAACGGCTACTTCATCCGCGCATTGGCCGAGGCTGCATTCGCCTTCAAGTCCAATGAATGGCTGGCGTTGGCCGAAGGCGCATTCCGTTTCATTGCCGAATCGATGAACGATGGCGGCAAGCTTTCGCACTCCTGGCGTGAGGGCGCATCGGTCCGGCCGGCCATGGCAACCGACTACGGTGCAATGATCAACGCCGCGCTGACCTTGTACGAGATCACGGGCAAGAACCCCTATCTGGACGCCGCACGGGCCTGGCAGGCGGTGCTGGATGCCGACTACGCCGACGGAAATGGTGGATACTACCTCACTTCGGCTTCCGCCGAGGCACTCATCACCCGCCCGCGTGCGGACATGGACGAGGCCAATCCGTCCGGCGCATCGCAAATCCTGGAAGGCCTCGTTCGCCTCGCCACCCTGTCGGGCGACGACAAACTGTTGGAGCGAGTGTGGGAGCTCACGCAGAACCTTCACGGCTTTGCCGCCAATTCGCGCTACGGCGTCGCTGGATATTTCAACGCCCTCGACACCGTGCAGCGCCAACGCCATGTGACCATCCAGGCACGCGATCGTGCCGGAGCCGAATCGTTCCTCGACGAAATCCGCAAGGTCGCCGACCCGGCGATCACCTTCGAGGTGGTCACGGAAGATAAGCCGGCTACATTCTTTGGCGTTGAAATTGCAGCGGTTTCAGGCGATCCGCAGGCAATTCTGTGCACGCAGCAGGCCTGCTCCACTCCCATGAAAAACGCGGCGGAACTGGCCGCCGCGCTTCGATCATCGCAGGCGTGAATCCAGCCGTCAGGTATTCATCGTGTCGAAGAACTCGGCGTTGGTCTTTGTCTGCTTGAGCTTGTCGATGAGGAATTCGATCGCATCGGTCGTGCCCATGGAGGACAGGATGCGGCGCAGCACGAAGATCTTCTGCAGATCGGCGCGCGGCACGAGCAGGTCTTCCTTGCGGGTACCGGACTTGAGGATGTCGATCGACGGGAAGACGCGCTTGTCCGCCACCTTGCGGTCGAGGACGATTTCCGAGTTGCCGGTTCCCTTGAACTCTTCGAAGATCACTTCGTCCATGCGGCTGCCGGTATCGATCAGCGCGGTCGCGATGATCGTCAGCGAGCCGCCCTCCTCGATGTTTCGCGCGGCGCCGAAGAAGCGCTTCGGCCGCTGCAGGGCGTTGGCGTCGACACCGCCGGTCAGGACCTTGCCCGATGACGGCACCACCGTGTTGTAGGCACGGCCGAGGCGCGTGATCGAATCGAGCAGGATGACGACGTCGCGGCCATGTTCGACAAGGCGCTTGGCCTTTTCGATGACCATCTCCGCAACCTGGACGTGGCGCGCGGCCGGTTCGTCGAAGGTGGAGGACACCACCTCGCCCTTCACCGAGCGCTGCATGTCGGTCACTTCCTCGGGCCGCTCGTCGATCAGCAGGACGATGAGATAGCATCTCCGGATGATTGGCCGTGATGGAATGGGCGATGTTCTGCAGCAGCACCGTCTTGCCGGTGCGCGGCGGCGCGACGATCAGGCCGCGCTGGCCCTTGCCGAGCGGAGCCACCAGGTCGATGACCCGCGCCGACAGGTCCTTCGTCGTGGGATCATCGAGTTCCATCTTGAAGCGCTCGTTGGGGTAGAGCGGCGTCAGATTGTCGAAGTGGACCTTGTGGCGGATCTTCTCGGGATCCTCGAAATTGATCGTGTTGACCTTGAGCAGCGCGAAGTAACGCTCGCCTTCCTTGGGTCCGCGGATCGGACCTTCGACCGTGTCGCCGGTCTTCAGCGAGAAGCGGCGGATCTGCGAAGGCGAAATGTAGATGTCGTCCGGGCCTGGCAAGATAGTTCGCGCTGGCCGACCGCAGGAAGCCGAAACCGTCCTGCAAGATCTCGACGACGCCCTCGCCGATGATCTCGACGTCCTGCTCGGCCAGCTTCTTGAGGATCGCGAACATCAGCTCCTGCTTGCGCATCGTGCTGGCGTTCTCGACACTCAGGCCTTCGGCAAAGCTGACGAGATCCGTCGGCGTCTTGGCCTTCAGTTCCTGTAATTTCATCTGTTCCATGAAGGAGATACTTTCTGCGCTATTCTTGAAAGGTCATGCGCTCGGGAGAAAACGGGGATGCCGCCAATGCGGGCCATCGTGCGACGCCATGGTCGCCGGCCGTATGCTGGGCATTCGGGAAAGAGAACTGGAAAATAGACGGCGCGGGCAATTCTCTCAAGCAGAAAATTCAGGTGGGCGCGCCGCAGTGCCCGTCAGAACGGCTTGACCACCACGAGAATGACGATGAGGACCATCAACACCGTCGGAATTTCGTTGACGAAACGGTAGAACCGGTCCGAACGCTTGCGCTCGTCGCGGGCGAGTTCCTTGACCCAGACCGCGCAAAAACCATGGAAGGCGCTCATCAGCACCACCAGCATCAGCTTTGCGTGGAACCAGCCCTGTTGCCAGGCCGAGATCTCCCACATCACCCAAAGCCCGAAGACCCAGGCGGCAATCATCGACGGCGTCATGATCGCCTTCAGCAGCCGGCGCTCCATCACCTTGAAGGTCTCGGACTGCACCGAACCGGGTTCGCTGCCGACGTGGTAGACCATCAGCCGCGGCAGGTAGAACAGCGCCGCCATCCAGGTGATGATCGAAATGATGTGAAGCGTCTTCGCCCATTCATACATCGCTCACCCCCTGATCCGCTTCAGCATGCGCTCGACATTGCCGATCGGCGCCTCGGGCGTGATGCCGTGGCCGAGATTGAAGATGAATGGCCCGCCGCGCAGCGCCTCGAGGATAGCATCGACGCCCCTGTCCAAAGCATCGCCGCCCGCCACGATGCGCATCGGATCGAGATTGCCCTGCACCGCGCCCCCGCCCTGCAGCCGGCGGGCAAAGGACAGGGGAACCGCCCAGTCGAGGCCCAGAGCCGTGACGCCGGTACGGGTCGCGGTAATCCGAGTAGAGGATGCCGGCCCCTTTCGGAAAGCCGATGATGCGTGCGCCGGGCACTTTCGAGCGCACCTTGTCGACGATCCGTTTGACCGGCGCGACGCACCATTTCTCGAAGTCTTCCTCGCCCAGCACGCCGGCCCATGAATCGAAGATCTGCACGGCATCGGCCCCTGCACTTGAGCTGTGCCACGAGGTAATCGGCGGAAACGTCAGCCAGGAGATCCAGCAGCCGGGCGAAAGCCTCAGGCTCGCGGTAGGAGAACAGCCGCGCCGGCGCCTGGTCCGGCGTTCCATGCCCGGCGATCATGTAGGTTGCGACCGTCCAGGGCGCTCCGCAAAATCCCAGCAGCGTCGTTTCGCCTGGCAGCGCCGAACGGATACCTTTCACCGCTTCGAGAACCGGCTGGAGATGCTCAAGTGCTCCCTCGCCTGAAAGCTGATGGATCTCCGATGCCGATATCGGCTCGAGTACAGGTCCCCGACCCTCCTCGAACTGGACCTTCCTTCCCAACGCGTCCGGGATCACCAGGATGTCGGAGAACAGGATTGCCGCGTCGAAGCCGAACCGGCGAATGGGCTGCAACGTCACTTCGATCGCATGTTCCGGCGTGTAGCAAAGATCGAGAAAGCTCCCGGCCTTGCGGCGCGTCTCGCGATATTCCGGCAGATATCTCCCTGCCTGCCGCATCAGCCAGACCGGCGGGATTTCCATCGATTGGCCATCCAGGACGCGAACCAGCTTGCGCTCGACCGAATGTTCCACAGGGGTCCCCTTCTAAAAGAAAGTTGGCTTGCGCCAATTCTGAATTCATAGAGTCTGTGGATAGCGGCAATTGCGGCGCTGCGCCATATCGAGCGCTGCGCATGTGCAAAAACCGCACAGCTCGAGCCTCGCTTGGCAATAATGGGGAAAACCCGATTAGCGGTTTTAAAACAATGGCCAAGTTCGCGCGGACTGCCTTGGCTTTCAGGAAATGGCGGTGGATGGCTGCGGACAAAATCGAATGCGCGCTATTCACAACCGCTTCGCTTTGCGATTTACAGGCCGGCGAATGTGCCCCGTAAACCCGTCAGCGGGCACCGTTTAGCTCCCCCGGGGCCGGGCCGGCTTTTTCTCCCGCCTTGTCCACAGGCCAAGGACTCCGCATGACCGGCGCAGAAACCTGGTTCCACCTTCACCTCATCTCCGATGCGACCGGCGAAACGCTGATCGCGGCCAGCCGCGCCGTCACCTCCCAGTACAAGGGAACGCACGCGATCGAACATGTCTATCCGCTGATCCGAAACAGGAAGATGCTTGAACGCGTGATCGGTTCCATCGACAGGCAGCCCGGCATCGTGCTCTACACCATTGCCGATGGCGAACTCGGCGGGTTCCTGGAAGAGAGCTGCCGCAAGATGGGCACGCCCTGCACTTCGCTGCTGGAGCCGATCTTCCAGACCTTCCAGTCCTACCTGGGGATCCCGGCCTCGCGAAAGGTCGGCGCCCAGCACGAACTCAACGCCGAATACTTCGCCCGCATCGACGCCTTGAACTTCACCATGATGCATGACGACGGGGTGCTGCCCGACGATCTCGAGGAAGCCGATGTCGTGCTCATCGGCATCAGCCGCACATCCAAGACGCCGACCAGCATTTACCTCGCCAATCGCGGCATCAAGACCGTCAACATCCCGATCGTGCCGGGGGTGGAACTCGCGCCCGCCGTCTACCAGGCACGCCATCCCCTGGTGGTTGCGCTGGTTGCGACCACAGACCGGATCTTCCATGTCCGGCAGAACCGCCTGCTCAGCCATGGTGCGTCGACGCCGAGCCCGGCCTATGTCGACCGCGCTTCGATTGCCGAGGAACTTGCACACACCCGCAAGCTTTGTCAGCGCATGGGCTGGCCGATGATCGATGTTTCGCGCAAGTCGATCGAGGAAACGGCGGCTTCGGTTCTCAGCCTTCGGGCCGAGCACCTTGCGCGTTTTCATGGAGGCTACGAAAAATGACGGTCAACCACATCCGCCTGATCCTGGCGTCGGCCAGTCCCTGGCGCGCCGCGATGCTGCGAAATGCCGGCATCGCGGTCGAAGCAATTCCGGCGATGATCGACGAGCGCGCCGTCGAGGAAACGCTCGAGGGTTCCGAGATCGGCCCCGACGACATCGCGCTCGTGCTGTCGCAGGCGAAGGCCGACGAAGTCTCCTCGAGATTTCCCTCCGCGGCGATCATCGGCGCGGACCAGACGCTCAGTCTCGGCAGCGAGATCCTGCACAAGCCGCGCAACATGGACGAGGCGATCGACCGGCTTCTGCTCCTGTCCGGCAAGACGCACCAACTCAATTCCGGGGTCTGCCTCGTACAGGACGGCGAAATCCTGTGGTCGCATGTCGAAGTAACGCACATCACCTTTCGCAAGCTCGATCCGGGCTTTGTAGGCAGGCATCTGGCTGAGGTCGGCGACAAGGCGCTGACGAGTGTCGGCGCCTACCAGGTGGAAGGCATGGGAGCGCAACTCATCGAGCGCATGGAAGGCGACTTCTTTTCCGTGATCGGCCTGCCGCTGCTGCCGCTGCTCGCCCAGCTGCGCGAAAGGGGCTTCATCGATGCCTGAACGCCGGAGGCTCAAGCATTGACCCGTGCATTCGTGACCGGCTGGCCGGTCAGCCACTCGCTGTCGCCTGCCCTGCACGGCTTCTGGCTGCGCCGCCATGCCATCGACGGCAGCTACGAGGCACTGCCGGTCAGCCAGCAGGATTTTCCGCATTTCCTCAAATCCTTGCCGCAAAGCGGATTCGCGGGCGGCAATGTCACCATTCCGCACAAGGAAACCGCATTTGCCTTGTGCGATGAAATCGACAGCGACGCCAAGGCCATCGGCGCTGTGAACACGCTCTGGCACGAAGGCGGCAGGGTTATCGGCGGCTGCACGGACGGTTACGGCTTTGCCGCCAATCTCGACCAGCACATGCCGCGTTGGCGCGATTGCGGTACGGCCCTCGTACTGGGCGCGGGCGGCGCGGCGCGGGCCGTCGTCCATGCGCTGCTATCGGCGGGACTGTCGCAAGTTACCGTCGCGAACCGGACCCTCGCGCGGGCCGAGGCGCTGGCGGGAGACTTCGGGCCAAGGGTCAGGCCATGTAGCTGGGACGAGATGGCCGCTCCCATGGCAACCGCCGGCCTCATCGTCAACACCACCTCCCTCGGCATGACGGGCAAGGACGAAGGCGATCTCGATCTTGCGCCGGCCCGCAGCGATTCAATCGTCACCGACATCGTCTATGTGCCGCTGGAGACCCCGTTGCTGCGGCAGGCGCGCGAGCGCGGTCTTTCGACGGTCGACGGTCTCGGCATGCTGCTGCACCAGGCGGTGCCTGGTTTCGAGCGCTGGTTCGGCGTGCGGCCGCAAGTGGACGACGCCTTGCGGAACCACCTACTGGAAATCCTGGCGGCAAGGGCAAGGGCATGAAGGTCTATGCGCTGACCGGTTCCATCGGAATGGGCAAGTCGACGACCGCGGCGATGTTCCGCGACCTCGGCATCCCCGTCCACGACGCCGATGCTGCCGTCCATGCGCTCTATGCCGGGCGCGCCGTGCCGGTGGTGGAGGCGCTGTTTCCCGGAACCACGCGCGACGGCGTCGTCGATCGGGCGCTTCTTTCCGGCCGCGTCATCGGCAATGAAGAGGCGATGCGCAAGCTGGAAGAGGCAGTCCACCCGCTCGTGCGGGAGGAGGAGGCGCGGTTCCTTCGCGAGGCGAAAGCCGCCGGTGCGCCTTTTGTAATCCTCGATATCCCGTTGCTCTTCGAAAAGGGCGGCGAAAGCCGTGTCGATGGCGTGATCGTCGTCACCGCGGATGCCGCGGAGCAACGTCGCCGCGTGCTTGCCCGTCCGGGGATGAGCCCGGAAAAGTTCGAGGCGATCCTTGCGCGACAGACGCCGGATGCGCAAAAGCGTGCCCGCGCGCACTTCATCGTGACGACCGACAACGGCCTTGAGGATGCGCGCCGCCAGGTTGAAGCGATCGCCGAAAGGCTGCGCGCCGGCTGAAGCGGGAAAACCTGCATTTCCGGTTGCCCCGGGCCGGGCAAATCAGCCAGAATCGCGCAAGGTCGAGAGCCGGGAAACCATGCGCGAAATCATCTTCGATACCGAAACCACGGGTCTGAGCCCGGACAGCGGCGATCGCGTCATCGAGATCGGCGCGGTGGAGCTTGAGAACGGCTTCCCCACCGGCCGCAGCTTTCACGTCTACATCAATCCCGATGGCCGCAAGGTTCATCCCGACGCCTTGCGCGTGCACGGCATCACCGACGAGTTCCTGTCCGACAAGCCGGTATTCCAGGCGATCGCGGCGGATTTTGCCGGCTTCATCGACGGCGCGCGGCTGGTTGCCCACAACGCCTCGTTCGACATGGGGTTCATCAACGCCGAGCTGGCGCGCCTCGGCCAACCGCCCGTTGCGGGCGAGCGCGTCCTCGATACGCTGCAGCTTGCGCGCCGCAAGCATCCCATGGGTCCCAATTCGCTGGACGCGCTGTGCGCTCGCTACGGCATCGACAATTCGCACCGCACGCGCCACGGGGCGCTGCTCGACGCCGAACTTCTTGCCGAGGTCTATATCGAGCTGATCGGCGGCAAGCAGGCGGCGCTGGTGCTCGATACCGCCGCTACTGCGTCAATATCCGTGACGGGCGAGAGCGAAATCGTGATCTCGGCCCGCAGGCAGCGGCTCGTACCGCTGGCGCCGCGCCTCGATGCCGAAACCATCCAGCGGCATGCGGCCTTCATCGCCACCCTCGGCGAGGGCGCGGTCTGGAAGCGCTACCCGTCCTGAAAAATCAGTTTGTCTTGGCTTTTGCCTGCTCGGCCATCCGCGACTGGTAAAGCCGCGCAAAGTCGATCGGGTCGATCATCAGCGGCGGGAACCCGCCATTGCGGGTGGCGTCGGCGATGATCTGGCGGGCGAAGGGGAACAGCAGCCGCGGGCACTCGATGAGCAGAGCGGCCTGCATGGCTTCCTGCGGAATGCCCTGGATGCGGAACACGCCGCCATAGGAAAGTTCGGCGTTGAAGACGACGGGCTTGCTGTCGCCGGCCTTTGAGTCCTTCGCCGATGCCTCGAGCTGCAGCACGACCTCGAAGTCGTTCTGCGTGATCGCATTGGCGCTGACATTGATGTTGATGTTGATTTCCGGCGAAGCCTCGCGGGGACGCAGGGAGCCGGGCGCATTCGGGTTCTCGAACGAGAAGTCCTTGATGTATTGCGCCAAAACGCTCAGCATCGGCGGCTGCTGTTGCGGCTGGGCCGCGCCGTTGTCTTCTTTCGGGGTCGGGGTCTTGGCCATCTGCGCTTACCTGTCCTGCGAGCGCGGCAAGCCCGGAAATCTAGCCCGGGCCGAGCCGCCGCCTGTTGCGTTGCGGCTCGCTAGCACGTCAACCGGACGCAAACAAGATCGGCGAAAGGCGCGCGCGGCCTACCGCTCGCGGTCGATCCAGGGCGAATCGCCGGGCTTTCGCGCGCCCGGCTCGCGAACCGTGAATTCGTCCGGCTCAAGATCGACCACGCCGTCGCGCTGCGCCTTGCCGCCCGGCCGGCCGCGGGGTCCGCCAAATCCGGCAACCACGCTCGCGCGCGATGACAGGAAGCGCCAGATGCTCTCGCGAACCGGCGGAATGAACAAGAGAAGGCCGATCGTGTCGGTGACAAAGCCCGGCGTTAGCAACAGCACGCCCGCGGCAAGGATCATCGCGCCATTGCCGAGGTCGCGTCCCGGAAGCTGGCCGGCGTCGAGCTGCGCGCGGATGCGCGAAAGCACGCCAAGGCCCTGGTAGCGAAGCAGGATTGCGCCGGCGGCGGCGGTCAGCAGCACAAGCTGGATCGTCATCAGCACGCCGATCTGGCTGCCGACGATGAGAAACACCACGATCTCCGTCAGCGGCACGGCCAGGAAGAGGAAAGGCAAAAGCGATAGCGGCATGGTTTGCTCCGGCGCCGATGGCGACGCGGCGCGCTGCCATACAAAACACCTAAATGGGGTATTGGACGCGGCTGTTGAATGCCTGCTTTGAAACTTTTGCCAAAGCGACTATATCAGTTGGACAAAAGGGATCTGCCACCCACCATGAGCATTTTTGAAGACCTGACCACGCTGGTGACGCTTGCGATAGCGGTATTCATCTTCTTTCGCCTGCGCTCGGTGCTGGGAAAGCGCACCGGACACCAGCCGCCGCCGCTTGATCCGCGCGATGCGGGAGAGCTTCCGGGCGCACGCAGGCCTGCCAAGGCTTCCCGCGACAACATCGTGACATTGCCCCGGCGCGGAGCCAAGGATGGCGTTGCCGACGAAGGCCGGATCGTAACGCGCGCCGAAGCCGTGGTGGACGAACTGGCCAAGCCTGGCACCAAGCTCAACACCGGCCTTCGCGAGATCGTCGCAGCCGACCCGGCCTTCGAGCCCGGCTCCTTCATCGACGGCGCGAAGATGGCCTACGAGATGATCGTCACGGCCTTTGCCGATGGCGATCGCAAGGCTCTGCGCAATTTGCTCTCGCGCGAAGTCTATGACGGTTTCTCCGCAGCCATCACCGAACGCGAAACGAAGGGGGAGCAGGTTCGCTCGTCCTTCGTCGGCATCGATTCCGCCAAGATCGTCGGCGCCGAGCTTCTTCGCAGCGATGCGCAGGTCACGGTCCGCTTCGTCAGCCAGATCGTGTCCTCGACCCACGCAGCGGACGGAAGCTTGATAGAGGGCGATCCCGAACAGGTGGCGGAAGTGACCGACGTGTGGACTTTCGCGCGCGATGTGCGCTCGAAGGACCCGAACTGGAAGCTCGTCGCGACCGAAGCCGGTTCCTGATCCGGCAAGGCTGGCGCCCATGACCGGCGATGCGCCGCCCGCAATCCTGACGGCAATTGAATTCGACGCGGTCGAAGGCTGGAAAGCGGACGACCACGACGCGGCGCTGGCCTGCTTCCGGATGAGCGCGCGCCGCACCGCCGTCCGGCCCTACACGACCAAGGCGCTCGGTGTATCGGGACCGGCACTGGCCGAAATTGGCGAAATCGCGTTGGCGCAGCCGGCATCCGCGATTCGCGCAAGAGCGTTCTTCGAGGAACACTTCCGGCCCTTCCGGGTGACGCCGTCCTCCGGCAGCGGCTTCGTGACGGGGTATTTCGAGCCGGAACTGCAAGCATCTCCGGTTCGCACCACCCGGTTCGCCTATCCACTCTACACCCGGCCACCGGATCTCGCCGACATCGACGACGCGACCCGTCCCGCAGGGCTCGATCCGTCCTTCATGTTCGCGCGGCGTACGGAGGACGGATTCGCGGAATATCATGACCGGGCCGCCATCGAGGCCGGTGCGCTTTCCGGCAAGGGACTGGAACTTGCCTATATCGAAAGCCCGGTCGACGGCTTCTTCGTCCACATCCAGGGTTCCGCCCGGCTGGTGATGCCGGATGGCGAAGTCTGGCGCATCTCCTATGCCGGCAAGAGCGGACATCCCTTCACGCCGATCGGTGCATGGCTGGTCGCCAATGGTCACCTCACCCGCGAGGCGGTGACGATGGATTCGATCCGGCAATGGCTGCTTGCCGATGAGGCTGGGGCGCGCGAACTGATGAACCGCAACCGCTCCTTCATCTTCTTCCAGCGAACCGAACAGGAGAACCCGGATCTGGGGCCGGTTGCCGCCGCAGGCGTCGCGCTGACACCGGGACGCAGCCTTGCCATCGACCATCGCCTGCACACCTTCGGCACCCCCGTCTTCGTTTCCACGCGCGAAGCCCTTCCAGGGCAGGCCGCGCCGTTCCAACGGCTGATGGTCGCGCAGGACACGGGTTCGGCCATCATCGGTCCGGCGCGCGGCGACCTTTTCATCGGCTCCGGCCGTGAGGCTGGAACGCTGGCCGGCGCGGTCAAGCATACTGCCGATTTCACGATCCTCCTGCCGCGCATGCAGGAACCGCCGCGATGAGCCGGCGCAAGCGGACCTTGAGCGAGGAAGACCGGCAGTTGTGGAACCGCATCCGCGATTCGGTGACGCCTCTGCCGGGCAAGGCCGTCGAGAGCGATATCGAGGAATGGATCGAACATCCCGGCGAACTTGCCTCACCGCCGGCAGCGGCATCGCCGAAAAGACCTGTCTTCCCCGCGGCTTCGCCGGTCAAGCCGTTCCTGCCGGCCTATGTGCCACCCGTCTCGACGCCGAAGATCGCGCCGGCGGGCGTTCCCTCGCTGGATGACGTAACGATCAAGAAGCTGCGCAAGGGCAGGCTGGAGATAGACGCGCGCATAGACTTGCACGGCATGACGGAAGCTGCCGCCCATGACGCGCTCCTGCGTTTCGTCAAAGCCGAGCAGCGGCTTGATTCGCGCATCGTGCTCGTCATCACCGGCAAGGGCAAGGCGGGCGAAGGCGTGCTGCGCCGCGCCGTTCCGCTCTGGTTTGCCGAACCGGCCTTCAAGCCGCTGGTCGGCGGGTTCCGCCGGGCTCATCCGGCCCATGGCGGCGAGGGCGCGCTGTATCTGCGCATCCGCCGCGAGGGCAGGCCGTGACGCCTTTCGGCCGCCGGGTTCGCGAATTGCGCACCGCAAAGGGCGTGAGCCAGAAGGAAATGGCAGCCGCGCTCGGGGTCTCCGCCGCCTGGCTTTCGGCACTTGAAAACGGCCGGCGCGGGCGGCCCGGCTGGGAATTCATCCAGCGCGTAATCGCCTATTTCAATGTCATCTGGGACGATGCCGACGAACTGCTGGAACTGGCGCGCATTTCCCATCCGCGCATCGTCGTGGATACGTCCGGGCTTTCGCCCGAGGCGACCGAATTCGCCAACCTCGTTTCCGAGCGCATTCGCTTGCTGTCGAACGAAGACCTTGCCGATCTGGTCTTCGAGGTGAAGCGCCGGTCGCAAAGGCGCAAGCGCTAGCGGACCAGCGGCTCCAGTTCGGCGAGCTTGTCGTTGACCAGCCAGCCGTAGTAATTTTCCTGCGGCATGGTGCCCCGGCTCTTCGCTTCCGCCGCGCGCATGCGCACATCGCCCAGATTGTAGAGCGTGGCGGTAATGCCGGGATTTGCCGAAATGTCGTAGCCGGCGATCTCGGCATAGGCGTCGATCGAGGTCCGGATCACCGCCGCCATGTACTGAAGGGTTGAATCGGGGTCCATGATCGCCTTGTAGACCTCCGGCGCCTTTGCCGCATTCAGCGGCTTTAGCCGGCTGACCTTCACGACCATGTCGTTGACCTGCAGGGCGGTGAGCGGATTGAGCTGGCCCAGGCCGAAGGTCTGCCCGGCATAGAGCGGCTGGAAGAAGACGCGCCCGAACCGGTCGTTGGGCCAGTCCTTGCCGCCGGTGTTCTTGCCGCGGAAACTCCTTTGCCAGACCGCCTCGCGGCACGACCACTGATCGTAGCTGCCGGCCATGGCTTCGCACTCGGCAAATTCCGGCCGGGCGACGAAGTCCAGCACCTTCTCGCCGTCATGCTGGAAGGCAAGGTCGGAGCCCAGATACGACGCCGCCTTGACGAGGTAGGTCTGGAGATTGTCGAAGGCGTCGACATTGTAGGTGTGTTCGCCGACCAGGGCCCCGACGATGTGGATCGGGGCGATGCCGTATCGCTTGGCCGCGGTCTTGATCTTCTGCTGCAGCTTCTTGTCCCGCGCGATCAGGTCGCGGATTTTCTCGTACTTCGCCTCGAAACGTGCTCTTGGTCTTCTTGGTCCGCGTAACGGCGGCGGCCGGAACCTGCGGCTGCTCGGCATTGCGGTTGCCGGGCGGCACGGCTTCAAGCGCGCCTGCCGGCGGCGGGACGAGAAAGAGCCAGGCAAAGGCAAGGGCGGCGAACAGGCTGGCGGGTCTGCGCGGTATCATGTCGATCGGCTGGTCCGTTTCAGGTGACGCTGCGAAGGGGCGCGGCGCGCGGCGAACATGCCCCAAACAATCGGGCGAGTCGAGGCTCGGGGCACGAAGTCAAAGTATGAAACGCGACAGGTCGGTGTTGCTCGCGATATCGCCGACATGCTTGCGCACGTAGTCGGCGTCGATCACCAGCTTGCTGCCGCCCTGGTCCGGCGCGCTGAACGAAATCTCGTCGAGCACCCGCTCCATCACGGTCTGCAACCGCCGCGCGCCGATGTTCTCGACGGTCGAGTTGAGATCGACGGCGATGTCGGCGAGCGCGTCGATGGCGTCGTCGGTGAACTCGAGCGTCACGCCCTCGGTCGCCATCAGCGCCACGTATTGCTTGATGAGGCTCGCCTCGGGCTCGGTCAGGATGCGGCGGAAGTCCTCGCGCGTCAGCGCGCGCAGCTCGACGCGGATCGGCAGGCGGCCCTGCAGTTCGGGCAGCAGGTCCGACGGCTTGGCGACGTGGAAGGCGCCCGACGCGATGAACAGGATGTGGTCGGTCTTCACCGGCCCGTGCTTGGTCGCGACCGTCGTGCCCTCGATCAGCGGCAGCAGGTCGCGCTGCACGCCTTCGCGCGAGACGCCGCCGCCGCATGCGGCCCTCGCGGGCGGCGATCTTGTCGATCTCGTCGAGGAAGACGATGCCGTTGTTCTCGACCGACGCAGATCGCTTCCGCTGCCATCTGCTCCTGGTCGAGCAGCTTGTCGGTTTCCTCGGCGATCAGCAGCTCGTAGCGCGTCCTTGACGCGTGGTGCGCCGCGTCTTGGTGCGCTGGCCGAAGGCCTTGCCCAGCATGTCGGTGATGTTGATCACGCCGATACTGGCGCCGGGCATGCCGGGAATCTCGAAGCCGCCATCGGATTGCCCGCAGTCGGCGACCTCGATCTCGATTTCCTTGTCGTCGAGTTCGCTGTTGCGCAGCTTCTTGCGGAAGCTATCGCGCGTCGCCGGGCTTGCGGTCGTTGCCCGACCAGCGCGTCCAGCACGCGCTCCTCGGCGTTCATGATGCGGCCTTGGCCTTCACCTCCTTCGCGCTTCTGTTCGCGCACAAGCCGATGCCGACCTCGACCAGATCGCGGACGATCTGCTCGACGTCGCGGCCGACATAGCCGACCTCGGTGAACTTGGTCGCCTCGACCTTGAGGAAGGGCGCGCCGGCGAGCTTGGCCAGGCGGCGCGAAATCTCGGTCTTGCCGACGCCGGTCGGCCCGATCATCAGGATGTTCTTCGGCAGCACCTCCTCGCGCATCGGGCCGGTGAGCTGCTGGCGGCGCCAGCGGTTGCGCAGCGCGATGGCGACGGCGCGCTTGGCGTCGTTCTGGCCGATGATGTAGCGGTCGAGCTCGGAGACGATCTCGCGGGGGGAAAAATTGGTCATGATCGTCTTCTTTCAGCAGTTCGTCATTGTCGAGCGCCAGCAGCATGGCCGGACCAGATCGGCGTTTCGCGTCAGGCATACGGCGTCGAAGCCGGCCTTGCATGCAGGCGCGATCGCGCGGTCTTGCGCGGATCGGGGTCGATGACCAGGCGCGGCGCGCCTTCGTCGAAGTAGCATGCTGCGAAAGGCCGGCCAAGAGTCGCAGCGCCATGGCCCTGCCGCAGCATGGTCCGGCGTCGCCGATCGAAATGTCGATGCCGAGCGTGCCGGTCGGCTGGTCCTGGATAGGGATGCCCGTCTCTCCAGATGCGGATCACCAGGTCTGGATATAGGCGATCGGCTCGCCGTTGATGCTCAGCGATCATCGGCTCGATCGGTCATCGCTTCGATCCACGTCGCGGATCAATCGCCGAGCTCGTGTCCGGGCTCGCCCCACCATTCGCCGCACAGTGCGGCTCGGCGAGCCAGCGCTCGCAGCAGCGGGCAGGTCGCTTCGGGTCACGGCGCGGAAAGTCGATGGCGCAGGTTCAAGCGGCATCGAGCGATCTCGACCGATCAGCGTTGCGCGTTGGTGTAGACGCAGATCTCCGCGGCGATCTTCATCGCCTTGCGCGGCGATCGTCCTCGGCGTCCTTGTCGGTATCGAGCAAGCGCGCGCGCCGCCGCCAGCGCATAATTGCCGCCCGAGCCGATGGCGATGACGCCGTCTTCCGGCTCCAGCACGTCGCCGGTTGCCGGTGAGCGCCAGCGTCACGCGTCTTGTCGGCGACGATCATCATGGCCTCGAGGCGGCGCAGATAGCGGTCGGTGCGCCAGTCCTTGGCGAGTTCGACGCAGGCGCGCGTCAGCTGGTCCGGGATACTGCTCGAGCTTGGCTTCGAGCCGCTCGAACAGCGTGAAGGCATCGGCGGTGGCGCCGGCAAATCCGGCGATCACTTGCCGCCCTTGCCGATGCGGCCGCACCTTGCGGGCATTGCCCTTCATGATGGTCTGGCCGAGGCTGACACCTGGCCGTCGCCGGCAATCACCACCTTGCCGCCCTTGCGCACGGTCACGATGGTCGTGCCGTGCATGATCAGTTCGCTTGTCGCATTGTCCTCGTTGCAAGTCCGTCAAGTCGACAGTCTGCACGAATCCCGATTATGTATGGCGGCTTTGCGTGCAATTGCAAATCGGCAATGCGTACAGCATTGACCGGGTGCTCATTATGACTATTTCAACCATGCGGTGCTATCAGAAGCTCGTGCTATGCAGCCGCCAGCAGGAAAGGCCATGCCATGCATGCGCACCGCACAGCCGTCGACCGCAAGACCAAGGAAACCGAGATCGCCGTGCACCGTCAATCTCGACGGTACCGGCCGCTTCGACATCGCCGACCGGCGTCGGCTTTTTCGACCACATGCTGGAGCAGCTTTCGCGCCATTCGCTGATCGACATGACGGTCAGGGCCAAGGGCGACCTGCACATCGACGACCACCACACGGTGGAAGATACCGGCATCGCGCTGGGCCAGGCGATTGCGAAGGCGCTGGGCGACCGCAAGGGCATCCGCCGCTATGCCTCGCTCGACCTTGCCATGGACGAGACGCTGACGCGCGCCGCGATCGATGTTTCGGGCCGGCCGTTTCTGGTCTGGAACGTCGACGTTCTCCGCGCCGAAGATCGGCACATTCGACACCGAACTGGTGCGCGAATTCTTCCAGGCCTTCGCGCAGAATGCCGGCATCACGCTGCATGTCAGAACCATCTATGGCGACAACAACCATCACATTGCCGAAACCTGCTTCAAGGCGGTGGCCCGCGCGCTGCGCGCCGCGCTCGAGATCGATCCGCGCCAGCCGGACGCGATTCCCTCCACCAAGGGCACGCTGACGGGCTGAGCCGGTTCTTGTGCAATGCGCAGCAGCGTCATGAGTCGCATGGCCGCCTGCACGGCATATCGCCGCCGATGGAAGTCGCGAGGACGCGCGCTTCGTCGCGCGACGGCTTCTCGCTGTTTGCGCTGTCCTGTTCCCGCCGCTCTGGCTGCTGTGGCACCGGCTCTGGTATCGAGGTCGGCGCTGTGTCGCTGCTGGCCGTGATCGGCATCGGCGGTGCTCGGCGCGACGCAGTCGGCGACGGCCTGCTCGCCGCTGTCGCTGCTGCCTTCGCTCTGTGTCGCTCTGACGGTCGCAGGGCTGCGAGCTCGTCCGCGCCGCGGCTGGCAGCGGCGCGGCTGGCGCGAGGCGGCGACCGTCGCATGCCGCGCAGATGCCGGCGAGGCGGAGACTGCGCGTCTTTCACCGAGCCGGGACAACCATCGTGCCCGACCGTCGCACACGCCGGCGCCCGGCTATGCCGGCTGACCGCCCGCGCCGCCGAGGCCGGCATCAGCCGGTCGCTCGGTATCGTTCGCGCAATGAGGGTCGCCATCATCGACTACGGCTCGGGCAATCTGCGCTCGGCCCACCAAGGCCTTCGAGCGCGCGGCGCGCGAAGCGCGGCATCGACGCCGAGATCGTCCTGACCGCCGACGCCGACGACGTGCGCCACCGCCGACCGCATCGTGCTGCCGGGCGTCGGCGCCTTTGCCGATTGCCGCGCCGGCCTGCGACGCCGTCGCCGGGCATGGTCGAGGCGCTGCAGCGAAGCGGTCGATCGCAAGGGCCGGCCCGTTCCTCGGCATCTGCGTCGGCATGCAGCTGATGGTCGGCGCGCGGGCTGGAAAAGACCGTCACGAACGGGCTCGGCTGGATCGCGGGCGACGTGCGTCGAGATCACGCCCGCCGACCCGGCGCTCAAGATCCCGCAGATGGGCTGGAACACGATTGACGTGAAGCAGCCGCATCCGCTGTTCGCACGGCATCCCGACCGGCGACGACGGCCTGCACGCCTATTTCGTCCATTCCTATCATCTCGTGCGCGCAAGACGCCGGACAGACCTGGTCGCCGTCACCGACTATGGCGGCGCCGGTGACGGCCATCGTCGGCCGCGACAACATGGTCGGCACGCAGTTCCACCCGGAAAAGAGCCAGACGCTCGGCCTGCCGCTGATCGCCAATTTCCTGAGGTGGAAGCCGTGATCCTCTTCCCCGCCATCGACCTGAAGGACGGCCAGTGCGTGCGCCTCAAGCTCGGCGACATGGCGCAGGCGACCGTCTTCAACGACGACCCGGCGGCGCAGGCGCATGGCCTTCGAGGAGCAGGGTTTCGAGTGGCTGCATGTCGTCGACCTCAACGGCGCCTTCGCCGGCCAGCCGGTCAATGGCGCGGCGGTCGAGGCGATCCTCAAGCGCGACGCAAGAATCCGGTGCAGCTCGGCGGCGGCATCCGCAGCCTTGGCCAGATCGAGGGCTGGCTCGGCAAGGGGCTGGCCCGCGTCATCCTCGGCACCGTGGCGGTGCGCGATCCGGAGCTGGTGCAGCGAGGCCTGCCGGCTGTTTCCCGGCAAGATCGCCGTCGGCATCGACGCCAAGGGCGGCAAGGTCGCGGTCGAAGGCTGGGCCGAAGCGTCCGAGCTCGGCGTCGATCGAACTGGCGCAGCAGTTCGAGGACGCCGGCGTTGCCGCCATCATCTACACCGATATCGACCGCGACGGCGTGCTGACCGGCATCAACTGGGAAGCGACGCTGGCGACCTCGCCGCATGCCGATCGTCCATTCCGGTCATCGCCTCGGGCGGGCTCGCCTCGATGGCCGACATCGTGCGCATGACCGTGCCGGACGCGCGGATGCTCGAAGGCGCGATCTCCGGCCGCGCGCTCTATGACGGGCGCATCGATCCGGCAGAAGCGCTGGCGCTCTTGCTCGCAGAACAGCGCGCCTGGCATGACCCTCAAAGTCCGCATCATCCCCTGTCTCGACGTCAAGGACGGCCGCGTCGTCAAGGGCGTCAACTTCGTCGATCTCGATCGATGCCGGCGATCCGGTCGAGGCCGCGAAGGCCTATGACGCGGCCGGTGCCGACGAGCTGTGCTTCCTCGACATCACCGCCAGTCCGAAAACCGCGAGACATCTGTTCGACGTCGTGCGCCCGCACGGCCGAGCACTGCTTCATGCCGCTGACGGTCGGCGGCGGCGTGCGCGCAGTCGAGGATATCCGCAAGCTGCTGCTGGCCGGCGCCGACAAGGTGTCGATCAACACGGCGGCGGTGAAGCGACCGCGATTCGTCGCCGAGGCCGCCGACAAGTTCGGCAACCAGTGCATCGTCGTCGCCATCGACGCCAAGAAGGTGTCGCGGCCGGGCGAGGCGGACCGCTGGGAGATCTTCACCCATGGCGGGCGCAAGCGCACCGGCATCGACGCGGTCGAATTCGCCCGCAAGGTGGCCGCGCTCGGCGCCGGCGAAATCCTGCTGACCTCGATGGACCGCGACGGCACCAAGACCGGCTACGACATCGCGCTGACCCGCGCGATCGCCGACGCCGTGCGCGTGCCGGTCATCGCCTCGGGCGGCGTCGGCACGCTCGACCATCTGGTCGAAGGCGTCCGCGACGGCCATGCCAGCGGCGGTGCTGGCCGCCTCGATCTTCCATTTCGGCACCTATACCATTGGCGAGGCCAAGGGGCACATGGCAGCCGCCGGAATTCCGATGCGACTCGACTGAACCCGCCGCTGATCGCGCTGCAGGAATCGACGCATGGCATTTTCGCTTGACAGATCTCGAAACGATCGTCGCCGACCGTGCAGCGGCCGGCGGACGGCTCGTCCTAGACGGCGAAGCTTGTCGCGGCGGCATGGCCAAGTGCGCCGCAGAAACTCGGCGAGGAGGCGGTCGAGACGGTGATTGCCGCGGCGTCAGCGGCGACGGCGCAGACTGACGAAGGAAGCGCCGACCTGCTCTATCATCTGCTGGTCGTGCTGCGAGATCGCCGGCGTGCCGCTTGTCGGCGGTGCATGGACGAACTGAGAGCGCCGGACGGCCCAATCGGCCTTGCGGAAAAGGCGGCCGCGCGCCGCCGGCCGGTAGCCCGCATGGAGGCCGCCGGGATGCACCAGTTGACCGAGCTGCGCGACGAGGATTTCTGGGCGGTCGATCCAGCCAACGGCCGGCCGCGCATTTCGCCCTACCGGTATTTCAGCGCCGCGGAATGGGCCGAATTTCCGCGCCGACACGCCGCTGACGCTGACTGACGACGATGTCGAGCGGCTGCGCTCGCTCCACGACCCGATTCGATCTCGACGAAGTGCGGCGCATCTACCTGTCGCTGTCGCGGCTGCTGTCGGCGCATGTCGAGGCCAGCCAGGTGCTGTTTCGCCAGCGCAGCGCTTTCTCAACGCTCGACGACGCGCAAGACGCCCTTCATCATCGGCATTGCCGGATCGGTCGCGGTCGGCAAGTCGACCACGGCGCGCATCCTGCAGGAACTGCTGCGCGCTGGCCGTCGAGCCCGAAGGTCGATCTCGTCACCACCGACGGCTTCCTGTTGCCCAACGAGGTGCTGCGCGAGCGCAACCTGATGGAGCGCAAGGGCTTTCCCGAAAGCTACGACGTCGGCGCGCTGCTGCGCTTCCTCTCGGCGATCAAGGCCGGCGAGCGCGAAGTGCAGGCGCCGGTCTATTCGCACCTCATCTATGACGTGGTGCCGGGCGAGTTCGTCACGATCGACCGGCCGGACATCCTGATCTTCGAGGGCATCAACGTGCTGCAGTCGCGCGAATTGCCGAAGGACGGCAAGGCGATGCCGTTCGTCTCGGACTTCTTCGACTTCTCGATCTACATCGACGCCGACGAGAAGCTGATCCACAACTGGTATGTCGCGCGCTTCATGCGGCTGCGCGCAGACCGCCTTCCGCGATCCGCAGCTCCTTCTTCCACCGCTATTCGGAGCTGACCGAAGACGCGGCGCTGGACGATTGCCGAGGGCCTCTGGGACAACATCAACCTGGAGAACCTGCGCGAGAACATCCTGCCGACGCGCCCGCGCGCCGACCTCATCCTGCGCAAGGGCGGCGATCACCTCGTCGAGAAGGTCGCGCTGCGAAGGCTCTAGGAAGCGGCTGCCGGGACCGGCTGTTTCGTGGCTTCCCGGTCCAGCGCGGGAACCTTGCGCAGCGCCCAGTAGAGCATGGCGCAGATGGCGACGGAGGCGTAGCCGTCGATGGCGTAGTGCCAGCCAAGCGCCACGGAACTGGCAAATATGATCGCGGCATAAACCGCCATCGCAATTCCAAGCGAACGCCGGATTTCGAAGGCGAACAGCATGTTGATCACGGTCAGGGCGACATGAACGCTTGGAAACGCGGATATGCCCGAGCCGAGCCCGCTATTGCCCGAGACATGCATGGTCCAGAGGTAATTCTGGTAAGTCGCCGCCGAGTGCGAGCCTTCCATGTGGGTCCCCGAGCAGTGCAACGAGGTCAGCAAAGCGGTGCGCGTCGCCGGTGACGGCGCCGTAGAAGGCCGGCCCGGCG
This sequence comes from uncultured Alphaproteobacteria bacterium, assembly GCA_963846345.1. GTDB lineage: Bacteria > Pseudomonadota > Alphaproteobacteria > Rhizobiales > Rhizobiaceae > BOKV01. Next base: position 349,255 of record CAWJVP010000004.1, on the reverse strand, counting down.
GACAGGAACAGGCCCGCAAAGACATTGCCGACAAGGATCCATGTCAGCGCGAAGGCATAGAAGTACCGCCTGCGCAGATGCGCCAGGCTTGGCGAAACCAGCACGAGGAACAGGAATCCGTAATTGAACAGGAACCACAACAGGCCGTAGTTGAATTCCATTGCCTGCAACACCGGTCCCGAAGCGATCAGCGGCTCGAAAAACCGCCAGGGGTCGATGCCGCCATGCAGCATGCGGTCGATATCCGCGTGCAGGCCATCCAGCGGAAAACCACCGCCATTATAGGCCGGAAGCGCATTCTTGATGACGGTGAAGCTCGCCTGGAAGAGGACCATGAAGATCCCCAGCGACACGCCTGCGCCAAGGCTGGACAGGAAACTTTGCTGGTCCGCCGGCTCGAGGTTCATCCGGCCGCGCCATCTCTCGCGCACGCTTGAAGCGCTGATGTAAAGGACTGGAAACAGGAAGCCGAAAGTGATCGACCACGGCGTCATGTAGAGGGCGAAGAGTTCGCCTACCGGCTGACCGGTATTGAGTCCGATGGAAACCGCGCAGGCCGCATAGGCAACGATGAACGCGTAGGGAAGCTGGTCCTGTCTGACGAGCCCGCCTATCGAAACTTCTGCGATGCCGCATTGTGCATGAACAGTCCCACATCTGTTGCGCCGCAGTATGCAGGACGATGCCTTAAGGCCCCTTTAACTCGGGGGATCTTGTAACGCGCCGCAGGGTGAGATTGATGCGGCCGCCCTTTCTCAGCAGGCTGGAGGTGTCGGGATAGATGCGGTCGACGCCGTGGAAGGCGAGGCGTCCCTCGCCCGGCGAGAATGACGGCATCGCCGCTCTGCAGCTTGAAGGAAGTGGTGCGGCCGTCCCGCGTTCGCTCGCCGACGCGGAAAAGGCAGGTATCGCCCAGCGAGATCGACACCACCGGCGCGTCGAGGTCTTCCTCGTCGCGGTCCTGGTGCAGGCCCATCTTCGCCTTCTCGTCATAGAAATTGACGAGGCATGCCTCCGGCCGGCTGCGGCCATGACGCGAGTTCCTCCCAGATGCGCACAAGGCTTGCCGGCATTGGCGGCCATGGCTCGCCGGTGACGGGATGGATGGGCTGGTAGCGGTAGCCGCGCTCCTTGTCGGTCACCCAGCCGAGCGGTCCGCAATTGGTCATGCGCACGCTCATCGGCTTGCCGGTGCGCGGCATCTGCGGAGTGTAGAGCGGCGCCTGTTCCACGACCGAACGCACGTCAGCCAGCAATGCCTCCTGCGCGGGGCGGTCGAGATATCCTGGAATGAAATGCACGCCGTTCGGCAGGACCAGCATTGGTTAACGCATTCTTTGCAACAGTCGGGGCACAGTCTGGTGACCCTTAGCGATTTCGGGAACCATAGCAGTGCAAGGCGAAGGTGCGCGAAACCTCAAGATAGCCCTGACGATTGCGCTTGTCGCCCTTGTCGCTGCGATTCCGGTGCTTGGAGTGCGCCTTGCCGCCCTCGCCGGCGACTTCCACGCGCCCGGCATTGGCCGATATATCGCCGATTCCGACTTCGTCAATTACTGGATGGGTCCGCTGCTCGCGCTTGGCGGCGAGGTCGATGTGCTGTTCGATCCGGTGGCCTACGAGGCGCGGCTGGAAGAAATGTTCGGCCCGGACTATCCCCCGCACAACTGGTCCTACCCGCCGCATGCACTGCTTTTGCTTTGGCCCTTGGGCCTGACGGGATACAAGGCGGCGATGGCGGCCTTCCTTGCCGTGACGCTCGCCGCCTATGTCCTCTGCTGCCCTGGCGTTCCGCAGGAAATTCGTGCCGCAAGCGCCTGTCCACATCATGCTGGCGGCGCTGCTGCCCTTCATCCTGATGAACCTTGCCGCGACGCAGAACGGCTATCTCACCGGCGCGCTCATCCTCGGTTTCCTCGTCACGCGAGGCGAGCGGCCGGCGCTCGCTGGAATTTTTCTTGCGCTCCTGACGATCAAGCCGCAGCTCGGCATACTCATTCCGGTGCTTCTGATCGCCGAACGGCAGTGGCAGACGATTGGCTGGGGCGTGTTTTTCACGCTGCTGCTTCTCGCGCTTTCGGTAACGGCATTCGGACTTGAGCCATGGCATGCCTATCTTGAGGTCATCATGCCTTACCAGGTCGAGGTCATGGCCACGTGGAAAGGCGTCATGCTGGTCATGATGCCCACCGTCATGTCGGGCCTGAGGCTGTTGGGCGTGGAGGCCTCGGTCGCACAACCCTTCCAGACGGCATTCAGCCTCGCCTGCCTGCCGGCCGTGCTGTGGCTGATCTGGCGGTTGCGGGGCGCGCATGGGGATCCGGCGGTTGCGGCCTTCGTCCTCGCCGCGGGGACATTTCTGGTGACGCCCTATTCCTTCACCTACGACATGGGGGCGCTTGCGGCGGTATCGGCGGCGCTGCTCTCCCGCGCGATCGTAACCGGCGTCAACGCCATGGCGGGCGCCGCCACGGTCATGGCGCTGATGCTGACTTGCCTGCTGCCGGTCCTGACCATGCTGCTCGGGCTGGTCAACCTGCCTCTCGTCCCGCTGCTGATTGCGCTTTTCATGGCCGCGATCGTATTTCAAAGCCTGCGCCCGGCGGTTCGGTACGCCGCGCCCGCCTGAATCGATCTTTGCCGGTCGGTGTCCTTGCAGGCCTTGAGCGGCATCCTTATATAGCGCGCAGCACGGCCGTGACGCTCGCGGCAGTTCGATTTTCCAATAGGATCGGCCAATCGGAATGCCTGTACCGGGTCCGGGCCGCTCGCTGAAAGGAGCATTTGCATGGCAAAAGTAATCGGTATCGACCTCGGCACCACCAATTCCTGCGTTGCCGTCATGGACGGCAAGGACGCCAAGGTCATCGAGAATGCGGAAGGTGCGCGCACCACGCCTTCCATGGTGGCCTTCACCGACGACGGCGAACGCCTTGTCGGCCAGCCGGCCAAGCGTCAGGCGGTCACCAATCCGGAAAACACGCTCTTCGCGGTCAAGCGCCTGATCGGCCGCCGCTACGACGACCAGACCGTCGAGAAGGACAAGAAGCTCGTCCCCTACGAGATCGTCCAGGGCGACAATGGCGATGCATGGGTCGAAGGTCGACGGCAAGAAGTATTCGCCGTCCCAGATCTCCGCGATGATCCTCCAGAAGATGAAGGAAACCGCGGAAGCCTATCTCGGCGAGAAGGTCGAGAAGGCGGTCATCACCGTTCCGGCCTATTTCAACGATGCCCAGCGCCAGGCCACCAAGGACGCCGGCAAGATCGCCGGCCTTGAAGTGCTGCGCATCATCAACGAGCCGACCGCGGCAGCGCTTGCCTATGGCCTCGACAAGAAGGAAGGCAAGACGATCGCCGTCTACGACCTTGGCGGCGGCACGTTCGACGTGTCGATCCTCGAGATCGGCGACGGCGTCTTCGAGGTGAAGTCGACCAATGGCGACACCTTCCTCGGCGGCGAAGACTTCGACATGCGCCTCGTCGACTATCTGGCCGACGAGTTCAAGAAGGAGCAGGGCATCGACCTGAAGAACGACAAGCTGGCCCTGCAGCGCCTGAAGGAAGCCGCCGAAAAGGCCAAGATCGAGCTGTCCTCGAGCGCCCAGACCGAAATCAACCTGCCCTTCATCACCGCCGACGCAGTCCGGCCCGAAGCACCTGACGATGAAGCTGACCCGCGCCAAGTTCGAGCAGCTGGTCGACGATCTCGTCCAGCGCACCGATCGAGCCCTGCGCAGGCAGCGCTCAAGGATGCCGGCCTCAAGGCCGGCGAGATCGACGAGGTGGTCCTGGTCGGCGGCATGACCCGCATGCCCAAGATCCAGGAGATCGTGAAGGAGTTCTTCGGCAAGGAGCCGCACAAGGGCGTCAACCCGGATGAAGTGGTCGCCATGGGCGCGGCGATCCAGGCCGGCGTGCTGCAGGGCGACGTCAAGGACGTGCTGCTGCTCGACGTGACCCCGCTGTCGCTCGGCATCGAGACGCTCGGCGGCGTGTTCACCCGCCTGATCGACCGCAACACCACGATCCCGACCAAGAAGAGCCAGATCTTCTCGACCGCCGAGGACAACCAGTCGGCCGTGACCATCCGCGTCTTCCAGGGCGAGCGCGAAATGGCGGCCGACAACAAGATGCTCGGCCAGTTCGACCTGGTCGGCATTCCGCCGGCACCGCGCGGCGTGCCGCAGATCGAGGTCGACCTTCGACATCGACGCCAACGGCATCGTCAACGTGTCGGCCAAGGACAAGGGCACCGGCAAGGAGCAGCAGATCCGATCCAGGCTTCGGGCGGTCTTGTCCGACGCCGACATCGAGAAGATGGTCAAGGACGCCGAGGCCAATGCCGAGACCGACAAGGCAAGCGCCGAGCGCTGGTCGAGGCCAAGAACCAGGCCGAAGCGCTGGTCCATTCCGCCGAGAAGTCGCTGAAGGAATATGGCGACAAGGTCTCGGCGCCGACGATCGCGGCGCGATCGAGACGGCAATCGCCGACCTGAAGCTCGGCCATCGAGGCCGGCGACGCCGAGGACATCAAGGCGAAGACCGAGACGCTTTGCCGAAGTCTCGATGAAGCTCGGCGAGGCCATGTACAAGGCCGCGCAGGCGAAGCGCAGTCCGAGGCCGACGGCCAGGCGGACGCGGCCAAGCGAGGACGACGTTGTCGACGCCGATTTCGAAGAAATCGACGACGACGACGACAAGAAGAAGTCTGCCTGATATTGTTGGTGGACAGGGCCGGCGACACAATCGCCGGCCTTTCCTGTTGTTGGGATTGTTGATTATTGTTTCCGTGGTCGTGAAATACAACGACGCAAAGGGCGGAACGACCGGGTTCAAGGGATCCTATGGCCAAGGCTGATTATTATTCGCTCCTTGGGATATCGAAAGGCTGCGACGAGAAGGAACTCAAGACCGCCTTTCGCAAGCGGGCGATGGAGTGCCATCCCGACCGCCATCCAGACGACAAGGCAGCCGAGCAGCGTTTCAAGGAAATCAACGAGGCCTATGAGGTCCTGAAGGACCCGCAGAAGCGTGCGGCGTACGACCAGTTCGGCCATGCCGCCTTCGAGCGGCGGCAATGGCGGCGGCGCAGGGTTCGGCGGTTTCGCCGGCGGCGGCTTCTCCGACATTTTCGAGGACATTTTCGGCGAGATGATGGGCGGCGCGCGGCCGCCGCGGCTCGGCGCCGCGAACGCGGCGCCGACCTTCGCTACAACATGGAGATCACGCTCGAGGAAGCCTATGGCGGCAAGACACGCGGAGATCTCGGTTCCGACCGCGATCTCCTGCGAGGCCTGCTCCGGCAGCGGTGCAAAGCCGGGCTCCTCGCCCAAGCCATGCTCCACCTGCTCGGGTTCGGGCCGCGTGCGGGCCGCGTCCGGCTTCTTCTCGATCGAGCGCACCTGCCCGCACCTGCCAGGGCCGCGGCGAGGTCATATCCGACCCCTGCGGCAAATGCGGCGGACAGGGCCGCGTCACGCGACGAACGCTCGCTTTCGGTCAACATTCCGGCCGGCATCGAGGACGGCGTGCGCATTCGCCTTGCCGGCGAAGGCGAGGCAGGCGCGCGCGGCGGTCCGTCGGGCGACCTCTACATCTTCCTGTCGGTCAAGCCGCATGAATTCTTCCAGCGCGACGGCGCCGACCTCTATCTGCCGCGTGCCGATCTCGATGACCACCGCCGCGCTTGGCGGCCAGTTCGAGGTGACGACGCTTCGACGGCACCAAGGTCGCAGGTCAAGGTTCCGGAAGGCACGCAGACCGGCCGACAGTTCCGTCTCAAGGGCAAGGGCATGCCGGTCATGCGCACGTCCAACATGGGCGATCTCTACATCCAGGTCGCCGTCGAAACGCCGCACAACCTGACGCGCCGCCAGCGTGAATTGCTGGAGGAATTCGCCAGTCATTCGTCCGACCAGAACAATCCCGAATCGACCGGGTTCTTTTCCAGGATGCGCAATTTCCTTGACGGACTGGCGGACTGAAGCCGGCCAGGGGGCAGGGGGGAAAGACATGACGGCACCCAAGATCCTGGTGTTTCCAGGCTCCAACCGCGCGGGGTCGTGGAATGCGAAACTGGCCGGGACGCTGACAAGGGCGCTGTCGGCGCTGGATAGCGAACCCTCTCTCATCACGCTGCGCGATTACCCCATGCCGATCTTCGACCAGGACCTCGAAAGCCGCGACGGGCCGCCGCAAGCAGCGTTGAAGCTGGCGCGCCTGTTTCACGAGCATGACGGCGTGATCGTGGTCAGCCCGGAATACAATACGTCGGTCACCCCGCTCACAAAGAACACGGTCGACTGGGTGAGCCGCGTATCCGCCGATGGCGAAGGTCCGCTGACGCCCTACCGCAAGAAGGTGTTCGGCCTTGCCTCTGCCTCCCCCGGCAAGTTCGGCGGCATCAGGGGCCTGTTCCACCTGCGCGCGACGCTCGGCAATTGCGGCGCCTTCGTCATTCCCGAGCAGGTGAGCATCACACTGGCTGAAAAGGCGTTCGACGAAGAAGGCGAGCTCGCCGACGCCGCCAATCGCCGCCAGCTCGAGAATTTCTGCAAGGCCATGGTCGAGACCACGGCGCTTCTGTCGGTGCGCCGGTGACCTCCCCCCGCGACCGCCTCATCGTCGCGCTCGACGTCTCGTCGGTTGCCCAGGCGCGCCGCCTTGTCGAGACGATCGGCGACGACGCGTCGTTCTACAAGATCGGGCACCAGCTCGCCTTTGCCGGCGGCCTCGATTTCGTGCGCGAACTCAAGGGGCAGGGGTGCAAGGTGTTTCTCGACCTCAAGCTCCTCGACATCGACAACACGGTGGAAAAAGGCGTTGAAAGCGTGCTTGCGCTCGGCGCCGACATGTTGACCATCCATGCCTATCCCAAGGCAATGGCCGCTGCCGTCAAGGCCGCGGCCGGAACGCCGCTGTGCCTGCTGGGCGTCACCGTTCTGACCTCGATGGACGACCGCGACCTCGCCGACGCGGGCTATGCCGTGGGCGCCCGCGATCTGGTGTTGCGAAGGGCCGTCCAGGCAAAAGAGGCCGGCATGGGCGGCATCGTCTGCTCGGCCCACGAGGTCGCCGCGGTTAAGGCGGCAACCGGCGGGACACTGGCGCTGGTGACGCCGGGCATTCGTCCGTCGGGCGCCGAACATGGCGACCAGAAGCGGGTCATGACACCGGGCGAGGCGATCTCCGCCGGCTCAACCCACATTGTCGTCGGCAGGCCGGTAACCGGTGCTGCCGATCCGGCGGCCGCAGCAAGGGCGATCGTCGCGGAGATTGCCGCTGTCGCACGGCTAGTCCGACACGCCCTCGCGGCCCTCGATGGACATCAGCGTCGAGGTCAGGAGGGCGACAAGCTTCTCTCCCTCTGCGGTCCGGGAAAACACCTGTGCCATTGCAAGCGTCAAGGTCCGGCCCCCCTTCACCACGCGGCCGCGCGCGATGATGGCATCGCCCGTCGCGGGCGCCACGAGATTGATCTTGAATTCGGTGGTCAGCACGCCCGTTCCCGGTGGCATCAGCGATAGCGCGGCGTAGCCGGCTGCCGAAGTCGGCGATTGCCGCGACCGCGCCTGCGTGCACGAAACCATGCTGCTGGCTGACCGCGTTTCCCGGCGTCAGCATGATTTCCACAGCCCCGGGTGCAATATCGCCCAGCGTTGCGCCCAGGGTCTCCATCAGCCCCTGCCGGCCGAAGCTGGCCTTGACCCTCGCCTCGAATTCGGGGTCCTTGGGTTGCGGCGCATTCATTTTCGCTTCCCTTTCAATGGCATTCCCGCCTGTTTCCGGACGCGACCGGCTCTCTGGCCAGCTTTTTTGATTTCATTTGCTGCGAATCAGACAATGTATTCACCAAAAGTCTGGTCTTGCCAAACTTGTGCAGCGCACAATAACATGAACGGTTAGCCGGACAGCGTTTACTGGCGCAATGCCGGCGCAAGAGAGCCTGAAAGGCCAAGTCAGGACGGGATTGGACGATGTATTACAAGCTCTATGAAATGTCGCATGCCGCGCTCGCTCCCTGGCGCGCCGCTGCGGACGTAACCCGGCTGTTTTTCTCGAACCCGATCAATCCGGCAAGCCACACCCATTTCGGCAAGCAAATGGCTGCCTCCGCCGAGCTTTTCGAGCGCACGACGCGCCGCTACGGCAAGCCCGGGTTCGACATTGTCAAGACTGCCTACAAGGGCATGCCGGTCGCGGTGGAGCAGGAGACCGTCTGGCAAAGGCCGTTCTGCAACCTGCTGCATTTTTCGCGCAAGCTGCCCGCCAATGCGGAAACCCAGCCAAGGCTCCTGATCGTCGCGCCCATGTCGGGCCATTATGCAACGCTGCTGCGCGGCACCGTGCAGACGATGAGCCAGTACGCCGATGTGTACATCACCGACTGGATCGACGCGCGAATGGTGCCGCTGGCCGCGGGAACCTTCGATCTCGACGACTACATCGACTACGTCATCGACATGCTGCATTTCCTTGGCGAAAACACGCATGTGATGGCGGTTTGCCAGCCCTCCGTGCCGGTCCTGGCGGCCGTTGCGGTGATGGAAGGCCGCAAGGATCCATTCGCGCCGGCTTCGATGACGCTGATGGGGGGCCCCATCGACACGCGCGAGAACCCGACCGCCGTCAACAAGCTTGCCGAATCGAAGGGCATCAACTGGTTCCGCGACAATGTCGTGATGCCGGTGCCGTTCCCGCATCCCGGCTTCATGCGGCAGGTCTATCCCGGCTTCCTGCAGCTTTCCGGCTTCATGTCGATGAATCTCGACCGCCACATCGTCGCGCATCAGGAATTCTTCGCACACCTGGTCAAGGGTGACGGCGATTCGGCCGAGAAGCACCGCGATTTCTACGACGAATACATGGCCGTCATGGACCTCGACGCCGCCTTCTACCTGCAGACGGTCAATACCGTCTTCATCACGCATGCCTTGCCGAAGGGCGAGATGCTGCACCGTGCCGAACGGGTCGACTGCTCGAAAATCGTCAACACGGCGCTGATGACGGTCGAGGGCGAGAATGACGACATTTCCGGCCTGCAGCAGACGAAAGCGGCGCACAAGCTGGCTTCGAGCCTGCCGGACGACAAGCGGGTGCACTACATGCAACCCGATGTCGGCCATTACGGCGTCTTCAACGGTTCGCGCTTCCGTGCCGAGATCGCGCCGCGCATCGTCGATTTCATGATCACACATGACCGCAAGCGCAATGCGAAGCGGCCAAAGAGCGCGGCAGCTGCCAAGTAGGGCTGGCCTCGGCGCTTGGCTTTTCCCTCACCTGTCAGGGGGGAGAGTGTCCGCGCAGCGGACGGGCGGTGTTCTTCTGCCGCGCAAGGCTGCGCCACCCGTATTTTGCCGCCGAAGAATCCGGTTTTTCTTGAATCGCCGGAATGCAGTTACCACTTGGGACCGGAAGGCAATCGGCCTTCGGTCAGCAAGGGGTATTTTGCAGATGACAAAGACAGCATTGATCCGCCCGGCATGGACGCCAGCAACCATCGCCTTGATGGTTATCGGCTTCATGGTGTTCTGGCCGCTTGGCCTTGCCATGCTTGCATACGTTCTTTGGGGCGACCGGCTTGAAGTCTTCAAGACCAATGTCAATCGCGCCACCGACCGCTTTGCCGCAGGCAATTTCCAGTGGGGCCGCCATGGCGGTTCCGCGGCCCGCACCGGCAACGTCGCATTCGACGACTGGCGCGAGGCAGAACTGAAGCGCCTCGACGAGGAGCGCCGCAAGCTCGACGATCTCTACGCAGAGTTCGACGAATATTCGCGTGAATTGCGCCGCGCCAAGGACCAGGAGGAATTCAATTCCTTCATGTCCCGCCGCAACCGCAACGAAGGCCCGCAAGGCGCCTGAAAAGCGCCTCAATGGCCGGTGAATATGGAAACGGGACCGCATCGGTCCCGTTTTCCCGTTTAAGCACAAGGGCTTGCGCGCCCGGGCGATCATCGTTTCGCCGTGCGAAGAATCGGGTATGATGAAACCAAAGACCGTAGCCGGCATTGTCCGGAGGGGTCCATGGGAGCCGGTTCGATGGTCTTTTCCGCGCTCATGCGTCGAAATCCGCGCCAGCCGCGCCGGGAACGGCAGGTCGAGGCCTGCGGGCGCACGCTCCCCGTGATGGTTGTCGAAAATGCGCGTGCCACGAGGCTGACCTTGCGCATCGTTCCGGGCGGAAAATCGCTGCGGGTGACCATCCCGCCGCATGTCAGCGATTCACAGGTCGATCATTTCATTGCCCGCAACCGCAACTGGGTCGCGGTGCGGCTCGAGCGGTTGCCCGAGCCCGTTGCGGCACGCGCCGGCGCGACCATTCCATACATGGGCGTCGACCACCGCATCGTGCATTCGAAGAAGCTGCGCGGCATTGTCGAGGCCGGGCAATTTGCCGGCAAACCTTCGCTGATCGTGCCAGGCGAGGCCGATGGCGTGGGGCGCAAGGTCGGGGCATTCCTGAAGCGGCAGGCCCGCAAGGAGCTGGACGCCGCAGTCGCACGCCACGCCGCTGAACTTGGCGTCCGCGCCAAGTCCATCCGCATCACCGACACCACGACGCGCTGGGGGTCGTGTTCGACCACGCGCACGCTTTCCTTCTCGTGGCGCATCGTCATGGCGCCGCCGGAAGTGCTGGACTATCTGGCCGCCCATGAGGTGGCGCATCTGCGCGAGATGAACCACAGCCCGAAATTCTGGGCGCTGGTGCGCAAGCTTTGCCCGCAGATGGAAAAGCACAAGGCCTGGCTCAAGCGCAACGGCGCCCGCCTGCACGCCATCGAGCCGCAATAGTCTTTTCATGGACTTGGCTGCGGATTTCTGGCAGGTGTCTTTCCCTGTCGGATAAAGGAAGCCATGCCGCTCGACGTCAAGATCTGCGGGCTGAAAGAGCCGGAACACGTCGCCGCCGCCCTTGAGGGCGGGGCGAGCCATGTCGGATTCATCTTCTTTGAAAAAAGCCCGCGAAACGTGTCGGCGCAAACGGCGCGCGCGTTGTTCGACAAGGTGCGCGGCCGACTCTCGGGCGTTGCCGTCACCGTCGACGCCGACCGATGCGTTTCTGGACGATATCGTCGACGTCATGCGCCCGACATGCTGCAATTGCATGGCGCGGAAACGCCGGAGCGCGTGGCGCAATTGAAGCTGCGGCACGGCCTTCCGGTGATGAAGGCGCTTTCCATCCGCGAAGCGGCCGACTTGCCGCCGCCGCGCCCTATCTGGGCATTGCAGACCGGTTCCTGTTCGACGCCAAGCCGCCGAAGGGCGCCGATCTGCCGGGCGGCAACGGCGTTTCCTTCGACTGGTCGCTGCTTGACGGCCTTGACGGACGCTTCGACTACATGCTTTCCGGTGGGCTCAATGCCGCGCAATGTCGGCGGATGCGATTCGCAATACGCAGCGCCGGCGGCATCGACGTTTCGTCCGGTGTCGAAAGCGCGCCGGGCGTCAAGGATGCCGGGCTGATCAAGGCAGTTTTTCGCGCTGGTGCGCGAGGCGGAAAAACAGGGGCGCACGGCGTCCGCAAGAGCAAGGTGGGTTAGCGTGAACAAGGCATTGCAGAACCCAATTCCTTCCGCACCGGGCCGGACGAGCAGGCCATGTTCGGCATTTTCGGCGGCCGTTTCGTCGCCGAAACGCTGATGCCGCTGATCCTCGAACTGGAGCAGCGCCTACAACGGCGGCCAAGGCCGATCCGGCCTTCAAGGCCGAACTCGACGCATCTCAACACGCACTACACCGGCCGGCCCGTCGCCGCTCTATTTCGCCGAGCGGCTGACCGAGCATCTCGGCGGCGCGAAGATCTACTTCAAGCGCGACGAGCTGAACCACACCGGCAGCCACAAGATCAACAACTGCCTCGGCCAGATCCTGCTCGCCAAGCGCATGGGCAAGACGCGCATCATCGCCGAAACCGGCGCCGGCCAGCACGGCGTTGCGTCCGCGACGGTCTCGGCCCGCTTCGGCTTGCCCTGCGTCGTCTACATGGGCGCGACCGACGTCGAGCGCCAGGCGCCCAACGTCTTCCGCATGAAGCTGCTCGGCGCCGAAGTCGTACCCGGTCACCGCCGGCGCACGGCACGCTGAAGGACGCGATGAACGAGGCGCTGCGCGACTGGGTCACCAATGTCGACGACACCTACTACATGATCGGCACGGCAGCCGGCCCGCATCCCTATCCGGAAATGGTGCGCGACTTCCAGTCGGTGATCGGCCGCGAAACCCGCGAGCAGATGCATGGCCGCCGAAGGCCGCCTGCCCGACATGCTGGTCGCGGCCGTCGGCGGCGGCTCGAATGCCATCGGCCTGTTCCATCCCTTCCTCGACGACAAGGACGTCGCGGATCGTCGGCGTCGAAGCCGGCGGCCAGGGCCTTGACGGCGAGGAGCACTGCGCCTCGCTGACCGCCGGCTCGCCCCGGCGTGCTGCACGGCAACCGCACCTATCTGCTGCAGGACGGCGACGGCCAGATCAAGGAAGGCCATTCGATCTCGGCCGGTCTCGACTATCCCGGCATCGGCCCGGAACATTCCTGGCTGAAGGACACCGGCCGCGTCGAATATGTGCCGATCATGGACGACGAGGCGCTCGAGGCCTTCCAGCTGCTGACCCGCGCTCGAAGGCATCATCCCGGCGCTCGAACCCGCCCATGCGCTCGCCGAAGTCATCAAGCGCGCGCCGAAGATGGGCAAGGACCAGATCATCGTGATGAATCTCTGCGGCCGCGGCGACAAGGACATCTTCACCGTCGGCAAGATCCTCGGCATGAGCCTGTGAGCGGAACTGCAAATGACCACACGCATCGACACCCGCTTCGCGCGAACTCAAGAACGATCGGCCGCCCGGCGCTCGTCACCTTTGTCATGGCCGGCGATCCCGACTACGAAACCTCGCTGGCGATCATGCAGGCGCTGCCGGCGGCCGGCGCCGATGTCATCGAACTCGGCATGCCGTTTTCCGATCCGATGGCCGACGGTCCGGCGATCCAGATGGCCGGCCAGCGGGCGCTGAAGGCGGCCAGACCTGGACAAGACGCTCGAAATGGTGCGCGACTTCCGCAAGAGCGACGAGACACGCCGATCGTGCTGATGGGCTACTACAACCCGATCTACATCTATGGCGTCGAACGCTTCCTCGCCGATGCCAAGGCGGCCGGCGTCGACGGGTTGATCATCGTCGATCTGCCGCCGGAGGAGACGAGCGAGTTGTGCATCCCGGCGATGAAGGCCGGGCTCAATTTCATCCGCCTGGCCACGCCGACCACCGACGACAAGCGCCTGCCGACGGTGCTGCAGAACACTTCCGGCTTCGTCTACTACGTCTCGATCACCGGCATCACCGGTTCGGCCGCGCCGGATCCGGCCAAGGTCGCCGCCATGGTCGCGCGCATCAAGGCAACCGATCTGCCGGTCTGCGGTCGGCTTCGGCGTCAGGACCGCCGAGCAGGCGCGCGGCCATCGGCGCAGCGGCGCGACGGGGTCGTGGTCGGCTCGGCGATCGTCTCCGCGATTGCCGGCACGCTCGACGAAAACGGCCATGCAACGGCCGGCACGGTAGGCGCGGTCGACAGCCTCGTGCGCGAATTGGCGGCCGGCGTCAAAAAGGCGACAGCACTGAGCGCAGCTTGACCGGCAACGCGGCTTTGGCGCTTGACCGCGCCGCCGCTCCGTCGCAATACGGCCATGCCTTGCTGCAATAAGCCTGAGCAGTGAATCTGCGCCGCTGACCGGCGCCGCGAGAGATGCCATGAACTGGATTACCAATTACGTCCGCCCGAAGATCAACAGCCTCCTGCAGCGCAAGGAGATGCCGGAGAACCTCTGGATCAAGTGTCCCGAGACCGGCGAGATGGTCTTCCACAAGGATCTGGAAGCCAACATGGGGGTGATCCCCAATTCCGGCTACCACATGAGATCACCGCGAAGGAGCGGCTGGGCTATTTCTTCGACGATGGCGAGTACGAGCCTGATCGACCCGCCGAAGGTGGCGCCGATCCGCTGAAATTCCGCGACAAGAAGCGCTATACCGACCGGCTCAAGGAACATCGCCGCAAGACCGGCATGGAAGATTCGGTGCTCGCGGGCCGCGGCAAGTGCGGCGGCATCGAAATGGTCGCCATCGTCCATGACATTCGCTTCATGGGCGGCTCGCTCGGCATGGCTGCCGGCGAGGTGATCATCAAGGCGATGGACGTTGCCATCGAGCGACAAGCTGCCCCGTCGTGCTGTTCGCCGCCTCGGGCGGCGCCCGCATGCAGGAAGGCATCCTGTCGCTGATGCAGCTGCCGCGCACCACGGTTGCGGTCGAGCATGCTGAAGGAGGCCGGCCTGCCCTACATCGTCGTGCTGACCAACCCGACCACCGGCGGCGTCTCGGCCTCCTACGCCATGCTGGGCGACATCCACATTGCCGAGCCGGGCGCGGTCGATCGGCTTTGCCGGCCAGCGCGTCATCGAGCAGACGATCCGCGAGAAGCTGCCGGAGGGTTTCCAGACGGCAGAATATCTGCGCGAACACGGCATGGTCGACATGGTGGTGCCGCGCAAGGATCTGAAGGACACGATCTCGCAGCTCGTGCGGAATGCTGCACAAAACGCCCCGTGGAGCCGATCCTCCTCGACTATCGTCCGGAGCCCGTGACGCCCATGGCGGAGCCAATGGCGCAGGCAAGCTGACGCGGAGCGGATCTTTGCCGCATCCTGCGGCGCGAACCACCGATGTTTCCTCTATCCAGGCGGATTGAAATGAGCGCGGCAAGCCTCATCGACGCGCTCTCGGCAATTCATCCCAAGGGCTTCGACCTCTCGCTCGAGCGCATCCTCCGCCTGCTCGAGGCGCTGGGCAATCCGCAATTGCGCATTCCCGCCGGTGATCCACGTGGCCGGCACCAACGGCAAGGGCTCGACCTCGGCCTTCTGTCGCGCGATCCTGGAAGCCGCCGGCAAGACGCGTGCATGTCCACACCTCGCCGCATCTGGTGAACTGGCACGAACGCTACCGGCTCGGCGCACCCGGCGGCGGCAGGCTTGTCTCCGACGCGCTGCTGGAAGTCGACGATCGCCCGCGTGGCGCAAGCCAATGACGGCGCGCCGATCACCGTTTTCGAAATCCTGACGGCGGCGATGTTCGTGCTGTTTTCCGAACATCCCGCCGATTACTGCATCATCGAGGTCGGCCTTGGCGGCCGCTTCGACGCCACCAACGTCATCGACAAGCCGCTGGTGTCGGTCATCACCTCCATCGCGCTCGATCACATGGCGCAATCTCGGCGACCGCGAGGAACTGATCGCCTTCGAAAAGGCCGGCATCATCAAGCCGGGCCGTCCGGTGGTCGTTTCGCCCCAGCTCGACAAGGTCACCGAAGTGCTGGAGAAGACGGCCCGCGAGCGGCGCGCGCCGGCCTGGTTCGCCGGGCAGGACTTTTCCTTCCACGAACAGGGCGGGCGCCTGGTCTACCAGGACGAACAGGGCCTGCTCGACCTGCCGCTGCCGCGCCTTCGCGGCCAGCACCAGTTCGCCAACGCCGCCACGGCGATCGCCGCATTGCGCTTCGCCGGGCTGGACCTGCCCGACAGCGCCTTCGAGACCGGCATGGAAACGGTACGCTGGCCCGGCCGCATGGAGCGGCTGAAGCCGGGGCCGTTGCAGGCGCTGGCGCCCGCGCGCAGCGAATTGTGGATCGACGGCGGCCACAACCCGGCAGCCGGGGAAGTGATCGCCTCGGAGCTCGCCAATCTTGAAGAACGCGCGCCGATGCCGGTCTTCGTCATTGCCGGCATGTTGATGACCAAGGACCCCGCCGGTTTCTTCCGCGCCTTTGAAGGACTGGTGGAGCGCCTGTTCACCGTTCCCATCCATGACAGCGAGCAGGGCTTTGACGAACGTGAGCTGGCCCGTATCGCGGGCGAATGCGGGCTCGACGCCCATCCCTGCCTGTCGGTCGAGGACGCGCTCAAGGCCATTGACGGCATGCTTCGCCCCGGCGAACCCTGCCGCATCCTGATCTGCGGCTCGCTCTACCTCGTCGGCGAAGTGCTGCGCGAAAACGGCGAAGCGCCGCAATAGACACAAAAAAGCCCCGGACACTCGCTGTCCGGGGTTCGTGTTGAAAAGCCTGCAAACTCAGCTTGCGCTCTTGATCCAGTCGCTGAGCGCGCTCTTGGGCAGCGCGCCGACCTTCATCGCCGCCGGTTCGCCGTTCTTGAAAACCATCAAGCGTCGGGATCGACCGCACGCCATACTGCGCCGCCAGATCCTGGTTCTCGTCGACATTCAGCTTGGTGATCTTGACCTTGCCCGCCATCTCGTTGGCGATTTCCTCGAGGCTCGGGCCGATCATCTTGCACGGTCCGCACCACTCGGCCCAGAAGTCGACAACGACCGGGACATTGGAATCAAGGACGTCCGACTTGAAATTGCTCTTGTCGACTTTCACCGTTGCCATGCTGCTCTCTCCTTCGGCCGCATCCCGCGGCTCAACCCATTGCGGGTTTATATATTAGCGATTGATAATATTTCAAGATGAAGTTAGTTGCGCCGCGCCGTCCAGTCAACGTCGTCCCGGATGCCTCACACGATCGTCATGGCCGCAAGCGCCCGGTCCATCGCACCATCGCCCACCGGCGTGACGGTGCCATTTCGGGTCCAGATCAGCCGGCAGGCAATCTCGCGGCCCGGATAGATCTGGCGCATCAATTCGCGGTAAAGTCCCAGCTGCAGCACATAAGCCAGCGGCGCGTCCTCGCCCGATGCGGGTATCTCGCGGTTCGTCTTGTAGTCGGCGATCTCGACGCGGCCTTGCGTGACGGCGAGCCGGTCGATCTGCCCCGTTACAAGCACTTCGCGCCCGCCGATCCTGACATTGCCCGCGACATTGGCTTCCGCGCGGCTGCGGGGACCGAAGAGAGTGGCATGCGCGGGATCGCCCAGCAGGGCAAAGACCTCGCCAAGCGCCGCGTCGCGCTCGGCCAAGGGCCAATGCGCGGCCTCCCGGTTCAATACTGCGTTGGCAATTGTCTGACGATTAGCCGGCTCAACGTCCGGCAGCAATTGCAAAAGCCTGTGGGTGATCGTGCCACGTTCGAGCGCGAAGCGGCGGGCGGCATCCGCTGCGGCGATGAGAGTTGCGTCGAACGTCGCGCCCGTCCCCTCGGTGGCGGCTTCCACGCCCGGAACCAGCGCCGCTGCGCCCGACGGCGTCAGCGGACGCGGTATTGCCGGCTCGCGCCGCGCCGGCGCGGTGAGCCAGCGCGGCGGCGCCTCCTGGCCCGCAGTTACTTCCGTCGAAGGGTCATCCTGGCTTCAGCGGCACCTCGCGGCGCATCGAAACGGTGTTTTCGTCGCGCGCCGTCCAGCGGTGATAGCTCCAGCCATCCCCCGTATCGATCTCGGTACTCGTGGGGGCGAGGGCATTCATGACCATCGAGTGCCAATGCGGCGGCGTTGGCGGCCTCAACTTGTGCCAGCCGCACAGGATCAGCCGATCGGCGGCGCGGGTCATGCCGACATAAAGCAGGCGGCGGTATTCCTCGGCCGCCTCCGCCTCTGCCCGTTCGTCCTCCGCCGTGATCAGTGGCGACGCATCGCGCCCCGCTGCCGCCCACAGGAAATGCCGCGTGCCGTCCAGTTCCGGCTCGACGATCTTCTTGCGGTGATGGCTGCCGAAGGCCGGCGTGCAGGGATCGACCAGGAACACGATCGGCGCTTCAAGCCCCTTGGCCGAATGGACCGTGATGACCCTGATCTTGTCCTCGCGCGTATCGACCTCGCGCTTGATATCGGGCGATGCGCGGGTCAGCGCGGCGATGAAATCTTCAAGCCCCTTGCCGCCGCCTTTCATGTGATCGAGCGCTGCCTGCTCGAATGCGTCGAGCACGTCGCCCGCCTCGGTGCCCAGGCGCGAGAGAAATGCCCTCCGCCCGCCGCCGCGCCCAAGCACCTGCGCGTAGAAGCCATAGGGCGTGGCGCTCAGCGCCATGGCGCGCCAGCCCTCCAGCACTTGCTGTGCCCCTGCCGCGCGGGCCGCATAGGGGTGGCCCTTGTCTTCCGCCAGCAGCGCAAGGTGATCATGCAGCGGCTCGCCGTCGCGCCGGGCCGCGAGCGCGATCAAATCGTCGTCGTCGAAGCCGAACAGCGGGCTCTTGAGCACGCCCGCCAGCGAAAGGTCGTCCTCCGGCGTCAGCATGTAGCGGCCGAGTGCGATCAGATCCTCCACCGCGATGTGCTCTGTCAGCTTGAGCCGGTCCGCCCCGGCGATCTCCAGCCCCTGTTCCTTTAGCCGGCGAATGACCGCAGTCGAGAATGTGTCGCGCTTGCGCACCAGGATGAGGATGTCGCCGCATCGGATCGGCCGGTCACGTCCGGGCAGCTTCTCGCCGCGCGAAATCCAGCCCTTGATCGTGCCCGCGATCCGGCGCGCCAGCGTCTCGGCCGGATGGTCGTCGCCGACATGGTCGAGCGGTTCCAGCCAGGACTCGGGTTCCGGCTTTTTCACCATGCCGATGAGCGGCCAGATCCACACGTCGCCCGGGTCGCGCATGCGCACCGATTGGTGCACGGTCCGCGTTTCCGTATGGCTCAGGCCGCGGAAATTTTCCTCCACCTCGAAAACCGTATCGACCGCCATCAGCACGTCGGGGGCAGACCGGAAGGAAAGTTTCAGCGGCACCGACTTGAATTCGAGCCCTGCAAGCATTGTCCGCCGCTTCAGTTCTTCCGCCTCGGCGGAGAACTTGCGCGGGTCGGCGCCCTGGAAGGAGTAGATCGACTGTTTCTCGTCTCCCACCGCGAACACCGTCCGCACCTTGCCGCCCGCGCCTGCACCGGAATGGAAATCGTCCGTCAGCGCCCTGACAATTTCCCACTGCGCCGGGCTGGTATCCTGCGCCTCGTCGACAAGCACGTGGTCGATGCCGCGGTCGAGCTTGTATTGCACCCAGTGCCGCATTTGCGAGCGGGCCAGCAGGTTGACGGTCGCGCCGATGAGATCACTGAAATCGGCAAGGCCCCGCTGCCTTTTCAACGAGAGATAGCGCAGAAGTATCTCGTGCCCGACCTCGAACAGCGCCTGCGAAGCGGCCAATGTGCGAAACGCCTGCAACCGCTTTAGCTGGCTAAAGACCACTTGTTTTTCACGATCGAGTTTTTCAGCGAGGCCGGGATGCTGCTTGCGTCACGGCCGGCGTGAGAATGGATTCTCGTCGCTTTTCGCCCGCTTCTTCTCCGTCAGGAACATTTGGACGACAAGGCAGAACCGCTGCCTGCGAATCGCTTTGCGATCACGACAAACTGGCTCAGCACGCGCCGATCGCCTGGTCGTGTCTTGCCGGCTCGCCAGGCGAATTTCGGCGAAGCCAGTGGCAGTTCCGCCGCGCTGAACCCGCTTTGCGCCAGCCCTTCGCGCATGAGGTCGATGTCGCGCGTCTGCGGGGCGATGCCGTGATGCCGCCACAGCGGCTCCATGGCTGCGGCGATGCCCTCGCCCGTCCATTCAAGGAAAGCCTCGCGTTTTGCCGTGAGTTCCGCCAGCGCCTTCTCGATGCCGTCGTCCGACGCGAGATCGAGGAGTTGTCCCCAGGCCTTGCCCAATTCCACGTTTCGCGCGCCAGTATCCATCTCCAGGATAACTTGCCGCCGCGCCTCGGCGAGCAATGCTTCCTGCGTGGCCTCGTCGATTACCTCGAAATGGCCGGACACATTGGCTTCCAGCGGAAACTGGTGCAGCAGCGCCTCGCAAAAGCCGTGGATGGTCTGGATGCGCAGGCCGCCGGGGCTGTCCAGCGAAAGGGCAAACAGCGTGCGCGCGCGTTCGAGATCCCGCGTCGAAGGCGGTTCGCCGGTCACGTCCTCAAGTTCTTCGCGCAGCTTGGCATTGTCCAGCGCGGCCCATTTGCCGAGCGTGCCGAAAACGCGGTTCGACATTTCCGCCGCCGCGGCCTTGGTATAGGTCAGGCACAGGATCTTCGATGGCGCGACGCCGGACAGCAAAAGCCGGATGACGCGCCGCGTCAGCACGAAGGTCTTGCCCGAACCGGCATTGGCCGAGACCCATGCCGAATGCTGCGGATGCGTTGCGTCGGCCTGCGCCTGCCGTCGTTTCCAGCGGAATTTCCGGGCGCTCACTCATCGCCATTCTCCGGATCGCCGCTCGACCATTCGCGCACCCGCGCCAGATGGTCGTAGTCGCCGCTGACATCGCCCTCTTGTGATGGCGCGCGCCGCGAGATGTAGCCCCATTCAGGATCCTGGAACTTTATGATGAGCCGCTGCAGTTCCTTCCACAGTGCCTCTGCAAGTTCCGACGGATCGATCTGATCCTTGCCGTTGCAGATGTGATCCACCCGCAGCCGGTCGCCATTGCGCAGCCGCACATAGGCAAGGTCGCCGGCCTTCTTGCCTGCCGGCAGCTTGAAAGCGCCGAGTTCGGCCATCCGGCCTTCAAGGGCCAGCTGCGGCGAGAGGTTGCGCGCCTGCTTGTTCGACGGTTTGAGACCGGTCTTGTAGTCGATGACCGAAAGCGTACCGTCGATCATCATGTCGATCCGGTCGGCCCGGCCGCTCAAGGTAAAGCCGGTATTGCCGACGGCGATCCGTCCGCTGATCTCGCAATGGCTGGATGCAACCTTGCCTGCGCGCTCCGCCTCCCATTCGACGAACAGCCGCGCCACCGCCATGAAGCGGGGCAGCCAGGTCGCGGCGACTTCGGGCGGGACATTGTTCTTCGCGAAAACTTCGCGTGCGATTGCCTCCAGCGCGGCAAGGCTGTTGTCCGCGCCCTGACGTGGCGGGCGAGGATCGTGTGGTAAAGCTGGCCGCGCATCAGCGCATCGGCTTCGACGCTCCAGCGGCGGCAACGGCCGCAGGTCCAGCACATGCTTGGCATGGATGGCGTAGGGGTCGCGGATCCAGGTCTCGATTTCCGTCACCGAAAGCTTTGTCGGCCGCAATTCGATGGGCGGCTTGGGGTTAGGCCGGGTAGTGCGCGCCGCCCTTGGCTGCCTCCGTCTCGTCCACCGCCTGCGCCAGCGCCAGGTAACGCGAACCGGCCGCCCGCATCCGCTTTGCGCCTTGTTCGCCGGCGACCACCGCCAGCCTTTGCAGCCAGCGCGATGCCACGGTCGGCGCGCCCTCTGCCCGCAGCGAGCGCGTGTAGATCACCTCGCCAAGCCCGCTCAATTGCTGGAAATCATGTGCCGCCTGCCCGATCCGCCGTTCGGGCGTCGAAAGGCCGATCTCCGCCTTCATCGGACGGTTGAGGAAGGGGTCGTTGCGGGCCTGTCCGGGCCAGCCGCCCTCGTTGAGACCGCCAAGGATGATCCGGTCGAAATGTTGCAGCCGCGCCTCCAGCGGGCCGAGGATCGCCAGCCTTGGATGATGGGCACGAACGTCGCGCACGGTTTCGGTGGCGATCAGCGCATCGAAGATGTCGGGAAATTCATCGGGCGCAATTTCAAGCAGAAGCGACGGCTCGCCGGCCGGGTCCATGGCGCTGAAACTGTCGAAGAGCCGCTGCAATTCGATCGCGCCGGCAAGCCCGAAAAAGGTCTGTTCCCGTCCCGTCACAAGCGCCGCGAGCGCAAGCCGCAAGGCCTCGAACATCGCTGACTACCGGTACCGGCGCGCCCGCGCTTCGCAATGGCGGTCAATGGCGACAACGCCGCGTCGAGGAATGCTCCCAGCGCCTCTACCGCCGCCCGCTCGTCCGGCAGGGCATCTCGGACCACGGCAGGCGCATGCGGGTTCTTGTCACCTGCCGCGAAGGCGAAGCGGGCGGCTGCCGCCAAGCTGCCCGGGCGACGGAACGATGATCGCGTCGCGCAGGGCCGCAAGCTCGAAAAGGCGCGCGATCCGCGCTTCGCGGCTGTCCGGCCGCGCCGCAAAGCACGGGGTGCTTGACGAGCGCGGCAAGCGTCACCGGGTCTGCCGGGTCCGGCAGCAGGCGGCCAACGCGAGGCGCGCGAAGCCGACCGGCCGCGCTGTGCGCAAGCGGCGTCCCGGCGCTGTCGTCGATGGCGATGCCGAAGCGCGAGAGTTCCGCCGAGACGCGCTGCGCCAGCATCCGGTCGGGCGTGACAAGCGCTGCTGTCCGGCCGGGCGTCTCCAGCGTCTCGCGCAGGGCAATCGCAATGGCCAGCGCCTCAAGGCGGTTGTCCGGCGCCTCCACCAGCGCTGCGCCGCCGATCTCGCCGTGGTCGGCGGGCGGCGTCCTGTCCGCCCAAAGTCCTGTCCTCGAAGCGGGCAACAATGCCCGCTGACACATCCGCGATCCGCTCGTGCGCCGTTGCCTTGCCAAGTTCGCGGACCGCGCCGCGATCGATGCCGATCGCCTTCAGCAGGCGCGCCAGTCCGAACTGCGGATGCGCCGCGATGGCGCCTTCCGCATCGGGCCGTGCCAGCATTTCCCATGTCGCCTCGTCGAGCGAGAGATCGACGCCGGGAAGCACGACCGCGCCCTTAGCGAGGCGGCAATGGCCGCGATCAGCCGCGCCGTCGCCGGGATCGATCCGGTCGAACCGGCGGCGATCACCGGCCCGCTCGTCGCGCCTTGCGTAGCAGCCGCCGGGTGCGCAGGTCGAGCAGCATGCCCCGGTGGATGGCCGGGTCGCTGCGGCCGATCTCGTCAAGGAAGGCGGCCAGCTTTCCGTCACGATTGTGAGGAAATGGAGCGTATAATTCCACCATTGCGCCCAGCGTTCCGGCATTTCGTCCGCTGCCATCGTGCCCGAAAGACCCGCAAGCGATCTTGGCCCGACTTCCTCGGTCGACATGGAATCCATCAGCCGGGAAAGGTCCGCCGCCATGCGGATTGCGTCGGCTGCGGAAGAGGGAACCGCGATGTCCTCGTCCTTGAAGAGGTCGCGCTTGGCATGCGACAAGGCGTTTGTCCAGCCGCGGACCAGCCGGGCAAGATGCAGCCGCCTTTCGAGATCGCCGATCGGCGGCGGCAGTTCGGGGTGTTCGGCCTCGATGGCTGCGAAATCGAACTCGTCCCCATCGCCGTCGCCCAGCGTACGGATCACCGGCAGCAGGGCTGCGCCGCCGCCGAAGGCGTCAATGAATTCGGCAGCGAGCGCACGGGCGGCCCGCCGGGTCGGCAGGTAGATGGTGGCGTCGGCAAGCAGCAGCGGGTCGCTTCGCGGCACGAAGCCTGGCACAAGTTCGCCATCGACCAGCGAACGGGCCAGCACCTTCAGGAACGGCGCTCCCGGAGCAATGGAAAAAACCCGCCCCGCTGCGGTGCTGTCTTGCGGATCGGCCGTCACGCGTGTCGCCTCCATCGGCCGTCACGCGCCGGCTGGCGCGATCAGGCGGTGCTGCGGGCTATCGCTTCCTCGGCCTCGGCAATCGAATCGGGCGTGCCCACGTGCAACCATAGCCCATCGAGGCGAATTCCAAACAGGCGGCCGGCCTCGATCGCGCGGTCAAAGAGGATGTTGAGCGAGAACGGCCCGTCCGGCAGGGCGGTGAAAATGCCGGGATTGGCGATCGCCGCGCCGGCATAGGCAAATGGCGCGACCTGCCTCTCCTTGCGGCGCGCCAGCCTTCCGTCGCTGTCCATGGTGAAGTCGCCTGTCCCGCCATAGCCCACCGCCATGGGCGTCGAAGCAAGCAGCAGCAGCATGTCCATGCGCTCGCCGTCCCACTGTTCGGCAAGGTGCATAAGGTTCGGCCGGTAGCCTTCGACCCAAAAGGTGTCGGCGTTGAGGATGTAGAACGGATCGGACCCGATCAGCGGCAGGGCCTTGGCGACGCCGCCGCCCGATTCGAGCAGCGCGCCGCGTTCGTCGGAAATGACGATTCTCGGATTGCTTCGCCCGGCAAGATGGCTTTCGAGCTGGTCGGCATGGTGATGCACATTGACCACCGCCTGCTTCACGCCCGCGGCGGCCAGCGCGTCGAGCGAATGGTCGATCAGCGTCTTGCCATGGACCCGCACCAGCGGCTTCGGCATCTTCTCGGTGATCGGCAGCATGCGCTTGCCCAGCCCCGCCGCAAGCACCATGGCGGTCTGCGGCGGCGTGGCGGCCGGTTGGGTGAAGCGGATCGTGTGGAGTCTGTTGATCATTGGTTCGAACGGCTCTAGCCCGCGGACTTTTACAACTTCATGACGCTTCAAGGCCGGTGACGGCTGCGCACCATTTGCCATACGCAGCCAAGGCCGGATGCTTCAGGTTCCTGGCGAGATAGCCGCGCATGCGCGGCAGGTGCTTGAGATAGGCAGGCTTGCCGTCGCGTTGGTCCAGCCGCACGAAAATGCCCAGGATCTTGGTCGCCCTGTGCGCCGCCAGGATGGCGTAGTCGCGCAGGAATGCCGTTTCGTCGAAGCCGGCGTCGCGCTTTCGCTCGGACAGGTAGAGTGCCAGCATGTCGGCCTCCAGGGCCTGCGGCACATCGATGCGGGCATCCTGCCCGACCGAGGCGAGATCATAGGCCTGCGGACCGATGACCGCATCCTGGAAGTCGATGAGCCCGAGGTTGCGCGGAAACGGCTGGCCCTCGCGCCATATCAGGTTTGGCGAGTGATAGTCGCGCATGACGAGGGTCGGCATAGAGCCTTCGATGCTCGTGATGAGTTGTTCCCAGATGCCGTCGAAATCCGCGCGCTCGGCCGTTGTCAGCGGCCGGCCGCATTCGCGGGGCGCATACCAGTCGGCCAGAAGGCTTGCCTCGATCATCAGCGCATCGCGGTCGTAGGGCGGCACGTGGTGCACCGCCTTGCCGGCCCCCGTATCGACTTCCATGACCGCCGGCCATTCATGCCGGTGGAACCAGGCAAGCAGCCTCGCCGCTTCGAGATAGCGCTCGCGCACCGGCCGGTTCTGCGCATCGACGATGCGCCCGTCGCCCAGATGTTCGATCAGCAACAGGCCGTCCGAAACATCGCGCGCGTGGATTTGCGGGGCCGCAAGGCCTGCGCCGCGCAAGGTCTCGGCCACTGCCACGAATGGCACCACGTCTTCGGCAAGATGCGCGATCCTGCTGTAGGGCTTGCCGTCGCGGATCGGGGGACCGTCAGGGCGGCGCGGCGCATCCATCACGATGCGGACCTCGCCGTCACGATGGGCGGTCTCGTACCTTCGCGACGAGGCGTCGCCCTGCAGGAAGCGTCGCTCGGCGCCCGGCACTCCAGTTCCGGTCAAGGAAATCGCGGATGCGCAGGCTTCGCGCCAGCCGCGCCGACAGGCTGCCTTCGCCAGTTCCCGCCGCCGCTGACATGCGCCTCGCGTCCGCCGTCCGCGCCCATGGTCAGTTCGATGCGCAGGCTGTCGTTCGGTATCGCGCCGGCTGCGCGATCGCGGCCACTCGACCAGCGCCGCACCGGTCTCGATGGCTTCGTCGAAACCCAGTTCCGCCATCTCTGCTTCGCCGGCAGATCCGGTAGAGGTCGAAATGCGAAACCGGAAAGACGAGTTCGTAGCGCTGGCAAAGCGTATAGGTCGGGCTCGGCACTTCCAGTTCCGGATCGCCCGCCAGCGCGCGGATCATCGCCCGCGCCAGCGTCGATTTGCCTGCGCCCAGATCGCCTGCAAGCGCCACGGTGTCGCCCGGTCGCAGCGCCATGGCGATGTCCTGCGCCAAGAGGATCGTGTCGGCCTCGCCGGGCAGTTTCCGCGTCATGCTTCCCATGGGCGCGCCCTTACGCCGCGGAGCGGTCGAAGGCCTGCGGCAGCGGGAAGCGGCACACGAAGCGCGCGCCGCGGCTTCCCGCGTTCTCGACATGGACGCTGCCCCCGTGCAGTTCGACGAAACTCTTGACCACGGAAAGCCCCAGGCCCGCGCCGCGCCTGCTGTCGCCGCTGTTGCGGCCCTCGAAGCGCTCGAACACGCTGCCGCGAAATTCCTCCGGCACGCCCGGTCCCTCGTCCGCTACCGCCACTTCCAGCGAATTGCCGGAAGGTTCCGCGCTTACCGTCACCTTGCCGCCGTCCGGCGAATGGCGAATCGCGTTCGACAGGAGGTTCAGCAGGATCTGGCGGACCCGCCGCTTGTCGCCGACCATGGGAATGCCGGCCTTCCTCGACGGCGATTGCAGGCTGATCCCGCGCATCGCCATGGGACCGGCAAAGTCGGCGCGGCAGGACCTCCACGATCTCGCCAAGGTCGAGCGGCTCGAAATCCAGCGTCATCGCGCCGGCATCGATGGTCGCAAGGTCAAGGATGTCGTCGATGATGTTCTTCAGAAGGTCCGCCGACGTGGTGATGTGGTCGACATACTCCATCTGCTTGCCGTTGAGCTTGCCGATTTCCGGCATTGCGACCAGTTCGGCAAATCCGGAAATGGAGGTGAGCGGAACGCGCAATTCGTAGGAAACATGCTGCAGGAAGCGGTTCTTCAGCTTGTCGGCCTGTTCCAGCGCCTCGTTGCGTTCCGACGAGGGCGCGCTCGACATTGACCGCCGCCGTCACGTCCACAGCCGCCAGCATGGTCTGGCCTTCGGGCAGGCGCACCAGCGTGTAGTCGACGATCTTGCCGTCGGCCATGTCCAGCCTGCCCGACAGGTCGCCGCGCATGTCGTCGAAACCGGTAATGCCCTGCGCGATCGGCTCCCAGGCTTCAAGATCGGCGAGCCGGTCCTGCAATGTGCGGGCAAGGGCGGAAATATGCGCGCCGCTTTCAAGCCGCCCCTCCTCGATATTCCAGATCGAAGCGAATGCCGGGTTGGAGAGCTTCAGCCTGCCGTCGGATCCGAACACGGCCACCGCCTCGCTCAGATTGTCCAGCGTCTCGCCCTGGATCTGGATCAGCGAATTGTAGCTGGTGCGCAGTTCGATCTGCTCGGTCACGTTCTCGAAGACCCAGGTCGCGCCGCCCTGGTTGTGCGGGTTGGCGATGACGCGCAGCGTGCGCCCGTCGGGCATGTGCCACCAGTCCTCGCGCGAATCGACGGCCTTGTAGATCTCGAGCTGCCCCTCGCGCCACTTGCGCCAGTCCGGAACCTCCGGCAGCTTGCCTTCGGCGCGGAAGGCGTCGAGCACCTGCGCATTGTCGGGTTCGCTGTCGAGAAAGGCTTGCGACAGGCCGAACAGCTTCTGGAAGCTGGAATTGTAGAATTGCAGCCGCCGGTCCTTGCCGAACATGGCCACCGCGGTCGCCAGTTGGTCCAGCGTCTGGGCGTGCGAGGCGATCGTCTGCTTGAGCGTGGCGCGGGCGGCCTCGATCTCGTTGCGGTCGACGGCGATGCCTGCATATCCGGCCGCCGTCCGCACCTCGGTTATGTCGACGATGCGCCGGTCGCCTGCCATGATGGCGGGAAGCGCCCCCGCGAAATGGCCTTCCTCGCGCTGCCTGCGTGCGACTTCGTTGCGTTCCGAACTGTCGAGAAGCTGCGCGCGGTTGTCCACCGCCTGCTCGCCATCGTCGCAATCCACCGCCTTTGAATAGGCCTTGTTGACCCAGAACAATTCGCCGCCCGCATCGCGCAGCCACACCGGCATCGGCAGTTTCTCGAACAGCAGCTGGATGGTGTCGAAGGTCGACATCAACCGGGCATGCTCGGCTTCCAGCCGGGCCAGTGCCGAGCGCTCGCCGGAAAGCTCGATGAAGCGCACGAAGGCATGGCTGCCGGAAGTGCGCCCTTGCGCCTCGAGGACGCCGCTCTTGGTCGTCAGCGGCAGGTCGAAGGCTTCAGCGTTCTGGCGCAGCCGTTTCAGCGCGCCCTCGAAGCTGATCGCCGAATCGGGCGTGAGCCAACGCCCGAAGGCAAGGAATGCAGCCCGCTCCGAAGGCGCTCCGCACGATTTCGACAGCTTGCCGAGGATCGCCGGGCGATCGTCGGCGCCGTTCCACACGACGATCCGCTGGTCGCCCGCATTGGTCAGTGCGTCCAGCCGTTCGTGCGAGGCGCGCAGGTCCGCGATGCGCGACTTCAGCGCCTGGTTCTCGCCGGTCATGCGGCCGCGCTCGCGGATGAGCCAGGTCGCCGACAGGATGGCAAAACTCATGGCGCCGCCAAAGACGGCGAGCAGCATCACGTCGGTCGATGAAAAGGCGAACTGGCCGCTGCCCGGTTCGACCGCGTGTGCAATTCCCGGATGCGAAAGCAGTGCGGCCGGGGCAACGGCCCTCAGCAAGGCAGGCAGGCGCCCAAGCGACGGACGGGGACGCCCGCCTTGGCCGGTCTGCATTTTCCGGTTCGCCGCCGGTTCGTTTGAGGGCATGTGCCCGGGCATGTCCTGGTCCCCTTGCCGCACGATTACCAGGCGCGCGTCCCGCAACCCGAATGGCTGCCCGACAGCGCGCGGTCAACGCAAGCCGCACGCCTTCAAGCTGTGTTTCACAGCCGGTCCGACCTGCGGCAACCGCCCTGCCTGTGCGCCCGTTTCGTACCCCTTCGGGGCCGGGACTTCTGCTCTTGATTCGTGCCGACTGTAGCCAAAACCCGAATCGCCGAACAGTTGTTTGGGGCAAAAAACAAGGCTGCCGGACTAGTCAATCCGGCAGCCTCAATATGTTGTTGAAAATGGTTAAGGAATTAATACCGGTAGTGTTCCGGCTTGAACGGGCCCGGTGCGGTCGACGCCGATATAGGCGGCCTGTTCCTCCGAAAGCTCGGTCAGCTTGACGCCGAGCTTGGCAAGATGCAGCCGCGCGACCTTTTCGTCGAGGTGCTTCGGCAGGACGTAGACCTGGTTCTTGTACTTCTCGCCCTTGGTAAACAGCTCGATCTGGGCCAGCACCTGGTTGGTGAACGAGGCCGACATCACGAAGCTCGGATGGCCGGTGGCGTTGCCGAGGTTGAGCAGGCGGCCCTCCGACAGCAGCATCATGCGCTTGCCGTCCGGGAACGTGGATCATGTCGACCTGCGGCTTGATGTTGGTCCACTTCAGGTTCCGCAGCGCGGCGACCTGGATCTCGTTGTCGAAATGGCCGATATTGCCGACGATCGCCATGTCCTTGATCCGGCGCATGTGGTCGAGCGTCACCACGTCCTTGTTGCCGGTCGTGGTGATGAAGATGTCGGCCGTCGTCGACGGCATCGTCGAGCGTCACCACTTCAAAGCCGTCCATCGCCGCCTGCAGTGCGCAGATCGGGTCGACTTCCGTCACCTTGACGCGGGCGCCGGCGCCCAGCAGCGAGGCGGCCGAGCCCTTGCCGACGTCGCCATAGCCGCAGACGACGGCAACCTTGCCGGCCATCATCACGTCGGTGCGCGCGGCGGATGCCGTCGACCAGCGATTCCTTGCAGCCGTACTTGTTGTCGAACTTCGACTTGGTCACCGAATCGTTGACGTTGATCGCCGGGAAGGGCAGCAGGCCCTTCTTGTGCAGCTGGTAGAGCCGGTTGACGCCGGTCGTGGTTTCCTCGGTCACGCCGCTTGATGGCGTCGCGCTGCTTGGTGAACCAGCCGGGCGTTGCGGCTTCAGGCGCTTCTTGATCTGCGCGAAGAGGATATTCCTCTTCCTCCGAGCCGGGGTTGCGAGAGCATGTCCTCGCCGGCCTCGGCCCGCGCGCCGATGCAGGATGTACATGGTGGCGTCGCCGCCATCGTCGAGGATCATGTTGGAGAGGCCGCCATCGGCCCACTGGAAGATCTTGTCGGTGTAGTCCCAGTATTCCTCAGCGATCTCGCCCTTGACGGCGAAGACCGGCGTGCCGGTGGCGGCGATCGCCGCGGCGGCATGGTCCTGCGTCGAGAAGATGTTGCACGAAGCCCAGCGCACATCGGCGCCGAGCACCTTGCAGCGTCTCGATCAGCACCGCGGTCTGGATGGTCATGTGCAGCGAGCCGGTGATGCGCGCGCCCTTGAGCGGCTTGCTCGTGCCGAATTCCTCGCGGCAGGCCATCAGGCCCGGCATCTCGGTTTCGGCGATGTCGATTTCCTTGCGGCCGAAATCGGCCAGGCCAATGTCCCTGACTGCATAGTCGGTCATGGTGCTCTTTCCTGCAATGAATGGTTCAGCGCCTTGAGCCGCCCATGCCGCCGGAAGGCGCGCAGTCCGCGACAAGACGCAGGCAGGCACCGCGTCCGCCGGATGCGCGCTTGATAGCAGGGATCGCGCGCGCTGACAATCAATGATATAAAGAAATCTTTATGCCGAGTATGTGCGGCTATTCGCCTTCGCCGAACTTGTCGGTCAGATCAGAGCCTCGAGCGCGTCGAGCGCCTGCCCGCGCCTGGGGTCCGCTGGCGCTCACGTGGATGTCGCTGCCGTTGCCGGCGGCGAGCATCATCAGGCCCATGATCGAGGTGCCGCCGACGATCGTGGCCGTCCTTGCTGACGCGTGATGTCGGCGTCGAACTGCTCGACGCATTGCACGAACTTGGCCGAGGCCCGGGCATGCAGGCCGCGCTTGTTGGATGATCTTCAGGCACGCGGACCGACGTCGGACATGTGTCGTCTATCTGCCCCTGCAGCAGCTGGCTGGCGACGTTGATGTATTTGCGGCCCGACTTCCTGGGCGCAATCGAGCGCGCGCTCCATGTCGTCCTCGCCGCGCACGCTGGCGAGCTTGATCAGCATCGGCAGGTTGACGCCGGCCAGGACCTCGACTTCGCCGGCCTTCATCACCGAAATGGCGAGGTTGGACGGCGTGCCGCCGAACATGTCGGTCAGGATGATCACGCCGTGCGCCGTCATTGACCTTGCGCAACGGCATCGAGAATGTCCTGCCGCCGTTGCTCCATGTCGTCGTCCGGACCGATCGAGATTGTCTCGATCGCCTGCTGCGGTCCGACGACATGTTCCAGGGCCAGCCGGAACTCGTCGGCGAGCTGGCCATGGGTGACAAGCACAAGTCCGATCATCGAGATTCCCGGTTTTCACGAACCGGCTTTCCGCATGTCGCGGCGCCGGTATGGGGTCTTGCAGGCTCCCGCCGCGCCGCCGGCTTCGGCCGGCCGCACAGATGGCGGCGAAAGATGAACGGTTCAAGCGGCAGTCTCCTAGCATAGGCGGCGGTCTATACCACCGAGATATGCAGGCTTGCCAGTACGATTCGAACGGCCTGCGCTTCATGCCGCACCGGGACTTCAACCAGCGGCAATTCGATACCCTCGACCGTGGCGGTCTTGTCGCCAGGCATCCGCCCGACGGTTTCGATCGGCGACGAGGCGCGACAACCAATGCAACGCGCGCAGGACGGCTTGTGCGCGACGGGCACGATGCCGTGTCCGCGGATCTCGGCAAGGCCGGCGATGGTCTGCGGTGCGCTGGCCGATGACGCCATGCGCCGCGCCGCTCGACAATGGCCTGATCGTCGGCGACGAAATTCGCCGCGATGCCGCGCCGGGCAGCCGCATCGACGAGGCCGAGCGCCAGCGATGTCTTGCCCGCGCCCGAAGGCCCCTCGATCATCACGCCCGGCCCCGCCGATCTCAACGACGCAGCAATGGCGGTTAGGGGCGCGCGGCTGGCTCACTTTGCCGGCACGCTGCCGGCAGGCGCACGGTGAACCGCGCGCCCGCGTGCGCCGGCCGCATGCGGTTCTCGGCGGTCAGCGTGCCGCCATGCGCCTCGATGATCTGGCGCGAGATCGACAGGCCGAGGCCGGAATTCTGGCCGAAGCCTTCGTTCGGGCCGGTCGGTGTAGAAGCGCTCGAAGATGCGCTCGATGTTCTCGGCGCGGATGCCGGGGCCGTTGTCCTCGACCGACGATCTCGATCCGTGCCTGCCGGCACGCGACAGGCTGATCTCGATGCGCCCGTCGCCGTCCGGCACGAAGGAGCGGGCATTGTCGATCAGGTTGTTGATGACCTGGCCGATGCCGGCTGTCATGGCCGATGATCCGGATAGCCGCCGCGCCGCGACCTGCGCCGGGCGATTGTCCAGCTTCAGCGTCGACGTTCTTCGCGTGCTGCGGCACGATCCTGGCGCATGTCCACGACATTCTCGAGCAGCTTGGCGAGGTCGATCGCGCGCGGCATCCTCGCGCGCCAGTTCGGCATCGAGGCGCGAGGCGTCGGAAATGTCGGTGATCAGCCGGTCGAGGCGGCGGACGTCGTGCTGGATGATGTCCATCAGCCGCTTGCGTTGGACTTCTCGGTCTTGGCGAGCGGCAGCGTCTCGACCGCGCTGCGCAGCGAGGTCAGCGGGTTCTTCAGCTCATGGCTGACATCGGCGGCAAAGCTCTCGATCGCCTCGATGCGGGCGTAGAGCGCGTTGGTCATGTCGCGCAGCGACTGCGAAAGATCGCCGATCTCGTCGCTGCGCGGTCGGAGAAGTCCGGAATCTCCTCGCGGGCCTTGACGCCGCGCCGCACCCGGACGGCGGCCTCGGCGAGCCGGCGCAGCGGATTGGCGATGGTGCTGGCGAGCAGCATCGACAAGCACCGTCGTCACGATGGCAGCGACGAGGAAGACGCGCAGGATCGCCAGCCGCTCGGCCGCGACGATGCGGTCGATGTCGCCGCCCTGCGTCGAAAGCAGCAGCGACGCCGAGCACGGCGCGGTAGCGCTGGACCGGCACCGCGACCGAGACGATCAGTTCGCCGCTGGTCGGTCATCCGCACCACGGTGGCGGGCGCGCCGGTCAGCGCGGTACATCACTTCCGGATAGGCGGTGCCGTCGCGCCGGAAAGTTCCTTGTAGAGCGGCAGGTCGCGCGCGCTGCAGCCATTTGTTCAACGAGCCGGCCGATGCGCGTCGATCATGCCTGTCTTCGTTGGTCTTGAGCGGCGGCAGGTCGAAGCGCAGGATCTGGCCGCCCGAATAGAGATGGCGCGAATCGAGCATCAGGATGCCGTCGCGGTCATAGATGCGAGCGCGGGTGCGGGTCGGCGAGATCAGGCGGCGCAGCAGCGGGCGCGACCAGCTCGGGATTGATCGGAGATTCCAGCGTCTCCAGCGTGTCGTACGGTGGGCGAAATGCTTTCGCCGGCCTGCAGTTCCAGCAGCTTTTCCGGATCGATGGTGATGGAATTGGTGTCGACCGTGGCCGAGGCGGCGATTGCGCCGGCGATGATCTCGCCCTGGGTCAGCAGGCTCTCGACGCGCGCGTCGATCAGTCCTTCGCGGAACTGGTTGAGATAGAGAATGCCGGAAAGCAGCACCGCGAGCGCGGCGAGGTTGAGAACGAGGATGCGCCGGGTCAGGCTGAGAAGAAGAGTGCGCAGCGACCTGAAGGCGCGCGCAGGCTTCGCCCTGCCGGCCCGCCGGCTTCGGCTTGGCGTGAAGGCGACAATCACCGGAGCGCTCCGCCGGCGCTTCCGCACGGCGTCCATGCGCCGTCGTCGGCGATCTCGGCGGCCGGCGCCTGAGTTCCAGCGTGCTGGCCATGCTTCCGATTGCCTGCCATGTCCTTGCCGGCTGCCGCGGCAGGTGCCGCTCGCCTTGTCCGCCGCGAGGCCCGTCAGGCCTCCTTGAAGCGGTAGCCGACGCCGTAGAGCGTTTCGATCATCTCGAAATCGTCGTCGACCGACCTTGAACTTCTTGCGCAGCCGCTTGATGTGGCTGTCGATGGTGCGGTCGTCGACATAGACCTGATCGTCATAGGCCGCATCCATCAGCGCGTCGCGGCTCTTCACCACGCCCGGACGCTGCGCCAGCGCATAGCAGGATCAGGAACTCGGTGACGGTCAGCGTCACCGGCTTGCCCTTCCAGGTGCAGGTGTGGCGCTCCTGGTCCATCACCAGGTGGCCGCGCTCCAGCGTGCTTGGCTTCCGTCGCCGGTTCCGGGCTTGGCGCCCGGCTCGACCTCGCGGCGCCGACGCGGCGCAGCACGGCCTTGACGCGCTCGACCAGCAGGCGCTGCGAGAACGGCTTGCGGATGAAATCGTCGGCGCCCATCTTGAGGCCGAACAACTCGTCGATCTCGTCGTCCTTGGAGGTGAGGAAGATCACCGGCAGATCGCGATTTCTGGCGCAGGCGCCGCAACAGCTCCATGCCGTCCATGCGCGGCATCTTGATGTCGAAGATCGCCAGATCGGGCGGGCGCGCCTGCAAGGCCGTCCAGCGCCGAGGCGCCGTCGGTATAGGTCTCGACGCTTGTAGCCTTCCGCTTCCAGCGCGATCGACACCGAGGTCAGGATGTTGCGGTCGTCGTCGACAAGCGCGATCGTCGGCATGCTTGAGGTCTCCCTGGCCATTTGCAGTCCTTTCCGCTCGATCCAGCCGGACCAGGTCCGGAAAGGCGTTGCAGGGCAAATGTGCGTCACGAATATGGCGCA
Organism: uncultured Alphaproteobacteria bacterium; assembly: GCA_963846345.1. Classification (GTDB taxonomy): domain Bacteria; phylum Pseudomonadota; class Alphaproteobacteria; order Rhizobiales; family Rhizobiaceae; genus BOKV01. Next base: position 315,141 of record CAWJVP010000004.1, on the reverse strand, counting down.
GCAAAATGTGGCCTGCAGGATAGCCCGAAGCCATGGCGTCGCCACAACACCGCCGTGTTGCGGCAAAGGATTGATATCCATTCCGGTTGCCGCAGAGCATCTGGTGAATCGTAAACCGATTCAATCGTTTTAAATTTTTTAAATCGATTAAACAATTGAAATTATTCATCATTTTGTTCCATGCACCTTGTCATCGACTTTGCGATCTATAGTCGCCAAGGACGGTCCGCTCGCGGCACCATACCATCTCATACGTATTCGATTGCGCCGGCCGGAGCCGGGGAGGAGCGGATCATGACGGCCAGGACCGGGAATTGAACGGACGCACCGGCGACAACGGCGTCTTCAATGCGGCCTGCGGGCTCTCGCGGTTCGGCCTGAAGGGCTACGGCGCAGCCTTCTACAATCTCCGAGGCGCCGCAGCTTGTACGAGCACGCGATTGCGCCGCGGCGAAGCGAGCATCGACGGCCGGCGGCGCGCTTGTCGTCGCCACCGGCCAGCACACCGGCCGCTCGGCCAAGGACAAGTTCGTCGTGCGCGACGCAACCACCGACGGCGCACGTCTGGTGGGACAACAACAAGCCGATGGAGCCCGCGCAAGTTCGACACGCTGCTGCGCCGACATGCAGGCGCATGCGCGCGGCAAGGAGCTGTTCGTGCAGGATCTGATGGCGGCGCCGACGCCGCGCCATGCCGTGCAACGCGCGCGTCATCACCGAATTTGCCTGGCATTCGCTGTTCATCCGCAACCTGCTGATCCGCCCGGAGCGCGCCGACGCTTGCCGACCTTCGTCCCGGAGCATGACCATCATCGACCTGCCGTCCTTCAAGGCCGATCCGGCGCGCCATGGCTGCCGCACCGAGACGGTGATCGCCTGTCGACTTCACCCGCAAGATCGTGCTGATCGGCGGCACGTCCTATGCCGGCGAAATGAAGAAGTCGGTCTTCACCTTTCTCAACTACATGCTGCCGGCAAAAGGGCGTCATGCCGATGCATTGCTCGGCCAATGTCGGCCCGGACGGCGATGCGGCCGTGTTCTTCGGCCTGTCCGGCACCGGCAAGACGACGCTTTCGGCCGATCCGACCCGCACCCTGATCGGCGACGACGAGCATGGCTGGGGCGAGACGGCATCTTCAACTTCGAAGGCGGCTGCTACGCCAAGACCATCCGCCTGTCGGCGCGAGGCCGAGCCGGAAATCTATGCCACCACGCAGCGCTTCGGCACGGTGCTGGAAAATGTCGTGCTCGACGAGGACCGCGTGCCCGATTTCGACGATGCGATCGCTGACCGAGAACACGCGCTGCGCCTATCCGCTGCGATTTCATCCCCAATGCCTCGCGCAACCGGCCGGCCGGCCACCCGAAGAACATCATCATGCTGACCGCCGATGCCTTCGGCGTGCTGCCGCCGATCGCAAGGCTGACCCCGGCGCAGGCCATGTACCACTTCCTCTCGGGCTACACCGCCAAGGTCGCCGGCACCGAAAAGGGCGTGACCGAGCCGGAAGCGACCTTCTCGACCTGCTTCGGCGCGCCGTTCATGCCGCGTCATCCGTCCGAATACGGCAATCTGCTGCGCGATCTCATCGCCGAGCATGGCGTCGATTGCTGGCTGGTCAACACCGGCTGGACCGGCGGCGCCTATGGCACCGGCAAGCGCATGCCGATCACGGCGACGCGCGCGCTGCTGACCGCCGCGCTCGACGGCTCGCTCAAGAGCGCCGCAGTTCCGCACCGATCCGAATTTCGGCTTCGCCGTGCCGGTTGCGGTTCCGGGCGTCGATTCGCGCGATCCTCGATCCGCGCTCGACCTGGGCCGACAAGGCAGCCTATGACGCGCAGGCCCGCAAGCTCGTTTCGCATGTTCGTCGAGAATTTCGGCAAGTTCGAGGATCACGTCGACGCGGACGTGCGCTCGGCTGCGCCGGCCGGTCGCACCGCTGCCGAATAGCGCCGGTTTTCCGGGCCCGCCGATTTGGCGCAAGGCGGGGCAGTTTTGCCTTGCCGATGCACTGCCCTGATGTAATGTGCCCGGCGAACGCACAACCATGGAGGTTTACGTGGGCATTTTCGATTTCGTGAAATCCGTCGGCAAGAAGCTCGGCATCGGCGATGACGAGACGCCGCCAACGGCCGATTCGCTGAAGAAGGAACTGGACAGCCACAAGCTCGGCACCGACAAGGTCGAGATCGAGGTCAAGGGCGACACGGCCGTGATCAAGGGTGAAGTCGCCGACCAGGCTGCGTTCGAAAAGGCCGTCATTGCCGTCGGCAACACGCTCGGCATTTCGAAGGTCGATGCCGGCGGCGTGCAGGTTGCAGCCGCGCCCGCCAAGGACCCCGTCTTCTACGAAGTGAAGAAGGGCGACAATCTGTGGAAGATCGCTGAAAAGCACTACGGCAAGGGCAAGGGCACCAAGCACACCGTGATCTTCGAGGCCAACAAGCCGATGCTCAAGGATCCGGACAAGATCTATCCCGGACAGATCCTGCGCATTCCCGAGTTGACCGAGAAGGCGTGATCCCCCGGGCTGGCGCCTTGCCGCGTCAGCCGGGTTTTTTCCCGAATATCAGCTCGAAGATGTTTCGCGGCTTGCGGCGCTCCCCTGTATTGGCGCCGACTTCGGCAGCGGGACGTGGCGCCGTTCCACCGGCCATGCCTTCGACCCGCCCCTCCGCGAATGGCATGTCGCCGGGTTCGGCGGGCGCGGGAAGCTCCCGCGGTTCAGGGTCGTAGACACCCGGAAGCGGGGCTGGCGGAACGCCCTTGTGCGCGGCCGTCATGAATTTGCGGAAAGTCTCGGCGGGAAGCGTTCCGCCGGTGACTTTCTTCATCGGTTCGCCGCCATCATTGCCGAACCAGACCCCTGTCACCAGATTCGACGAATATCCGGCAAAGAGCGCATCGCGCGAATTGTCCGTGGTTCCGGTCTTGCCCGCAATGTCCCAGCCCTCGACCGCCGCCGCCCGTCCGGTACCTTCCGTCAATACGGAGCGAAGCATCGCATTCATCATGCCGAGTTCGCGCGAGCCGACGACCCTTGGCTGCGGCGCGTCGTTGCGCTCGTAGAGAATGTCCCCGTTTATCGAGGTCACGCGCCGCACCAGCCAGGGCGTCACGGCATATCCGCCATTGGAAAACGGCGCATAGGCGGCCGTCAGTTCGGTAAGCGTGACTTCCGAGGTTCCAAGCGCGATCGAGGCGTTCTTCTCCAGCGCAGACTTGATGCCGAGCCGTTGCGCGGTTTCGGCCACCGTCTTCGGTCCCACTTCCATGACGAGCTGGGCCGCCACCGTGTTGAGCGAATCGGCCAGTGCCGTGTCCAGCGTCACCGGGCCGCGATATTTCTTGTCGTAGTTCTCGGGCGTCCACTTGCCGATGCGCACCGGCGCGTCCTCGCGCACCGTAGCCGGCGTACGCCCGGCCTCCAGCGCCGCGAGATAGACGAACGGCTTGAACGCGGAGCCCGGCTGGCGCTTCGCATCGGCCGCCCGGTTGAACTGGCTTTTGGCGTAGTCGGCCCCGCCGACCAGCGCACGGATTGCGCCCGTCCCGTCGAGGGAAACGAGCGCGGCCTGTCCGGCATTGGCCTTCTTGCCCTTGGCTGCAAGCGTCTCGCCGACCGCCGCCTCGGCAGCCTTTTGTAGACCGAAATCGATCGTCGTCTGCACGATGACGTCGCCGCGCATCTCTCCGATGAGACCGGGAAGCTGCGCCATGACCATGTCGGCGACGTAGTGCTGCGACCCGCTCAGGTACCGCCGCGCCTTGCCCGGCTCCATCGCCATGGCGAGCGAAGCCTCGCGCTCCGTGATGAAGCCCTCGCGCCGCATTGCCGAAAGCACAAGCTGCGCCCGTTCGTTGGCCGCCTCCGCATCGCGTGCCGGCGACAGCCGTGAGGGAGCCTTGAGAAGTCCGGCGAGCAGCGCCGCCTCGGCCAGCGAAAGGTCGCGCGCCGACTTGTCGAAGTACCGCCGCGCGGCTGCATCGACGCCATAGGCGCCGGAACCGAAATAGACGCGGTTGAGATACAGCTCCAGCAACTCGTCCTTGGAGAACTTCGTCTCCAGCCACAGCGCCAGCAGGGCTTCCTGGATCTTGCGCTCCAGCGTGCGTTCGGGTTCGAGGAAGAGGTTCTTGGCAAGCTGCTGCGTAAGGGTCGAGCCGCCCTGCACCGTTCGCCCGGCGACGGCGTTCATCGTCACCGCGCGAGCAAGGCCGAAGGGGTCGACGCCGAAATGATAGCGGAATCGCCTGTCCTCGATCGCGATCACCGCCTGCGGTATCCATGGCGACATTTCGTCGAGCCGCATCGCCTCGCCGCCGACGCCGCGATTGGCGACAAGTTCGCCGTCCACGGAGACGATGCGCGCATTGGGCGGGCGCTTGGGCACCGCCCAGCTTTCCATGGAAGGCAGCTTTACGCCGTAATAGCCGATGATGCAGGCGGCGGCGATGCCGCCCCAGATGGCAAGCACAAGGCCCCAATAGACGGCGCCGCGGACAAACCCGAAAAACCCGCCGCGCCGCTTGCGCGCCGCCCTCGCCGCCTTTGCCGGTGGCTCCCGCCGCCGGGCCTGCTGCGCTTGCCGCGCCGGCGCAGCCTTTCGCGCCGGTTTGTCCACCTTGGGCTCCACGCGCCCGGTGCGCTTTGCCGGCCGCGATTCCTGCGGCGCGGGCACGACCCGGTCACCGGGCTCGACGCGCAGTTCGTCGCCCCGCCTTTCGGGCGTTCCGAATACCGGCTCGATCCTGCCGCGGCTCGTGTCGCGTCTGGCCATGCAGCCCCTGGTTTCAGCGAAGGAATTCGCGAATGAAGGGTAAATGAGGCGGTTTAATGGGGTATTAACCCTGGCGCGTTCGAATGGCAGGCGAGGGAAACCTGCGCCGGAAAATCCGCAATTGTTTAAAATTTGTTCGACCCGGTTAAGGATTCGTTGCGATCGACGCCGGTATGGAATGTGCGATTGTTGGAAACTGTTCGATCGGGTCCGTGAATGAACGCAGTTCATGCCGGCGACCAGGCTGCAGGGCGGGTCGGATGGGTCGATTACGCCAAGGGCTTCTGCATCATCTTCGTGGTGATGATGCATTCGACGCTCGGCGTTGAGGAAGCGACCGGATCGCAAGGCTGGTTGCACCATGCCGTGCAATTCGCCAAGCCCTTCCGCATGCCGGACTTCTTCCTGATCTCGGGCCTTTTCCTCGGTCTCGTCATCGACCGACCGTGGCGGCGCTACATCGACCGCAAGGTCGTGCATTTCCTCTATTTCTACCTGCTATGGATGACCATCCAGTTCGTCATCAAGACGCCGGCCTGGGCGGCAGCGGGCGTGCCGCTCGCCGAAATTGCTCAACTCTATGCCATCAGCCTGATCGACCCGTTCGGCACGCTTTGGTTCATCTTCATCCTGCCGCTCTTCTTCATCGTCACGCGCCTCGTCAAGAACCTGCCCTGGCAAATGACGCTCGGCGCCGCCGCGCTTCTGGAAATCGCGCCCATCCATACCGGATGGATGATCCCCGACGAGTTCGCCGCACGCTATGTCTATTTCCTTGGCGGTTATCTGTTCGCAGCCAACATCTTCGCGCTGGCCGACTGGGCCAAGGCGAATGTCGGCTCTGCGCTTGCGTTGTTTGCGGCATGGTTTGCCGTCAACGGGTGGGCGACCTTCACGCCCGCGCAAATGCCGCAATGGGTTCATGCGTCCGGACCAGTTTTCCTGTCCGACCTGCCGGTCGTCTCGCTGGTGCTTGGCGCTGCGGGCGGCGTTGCGGTCGTAGTGCTGACAGCGCTCCTTTCGATGGTCCCTGCGATGCGGTTCCTTGGCTATCTCGGCAAGAACTCGATCGTCATCTATCTGGCCTTTTTCCTGCCGATGGCGGTAACGCGCGGCGTGCTGCTGAAATTCGCACCCATGCTGGACATCGGCACGGTATCGCTTCTCGTCACGATCGCGGGCGTTTGCGGACCGTTGATCTTCAAGCTCGCGGTCGAGCGCACCGGCTTCGGGGGCTTTCTCTTCGAGCGCCCGGACTGGGCGCGCCTCGAGCCCGTTTCCCGCACCCCCAGGGCCCGCCTCAGCCCGGCGGAGTAGTGCCTACCCCGCCAGCGCCTGCATGATCCGCGCCCAGCTGCGCATTCCCTTGTGAAAGCTCGCCAGCTCGTACTTTTCATTGGGCGAATGGATCCGGTCGTCGGCATGGGCAAAGCCGATCAGCAGCGACGGTATGCCCAGCATCTTCTGGAAATCCCCGACGATCGGGATCGAGCCGCCCATGGCGATCAGCGCCGTGTCGCGTCCCCATTCGTCCTTGAGCGCCGCCGTCGCCTTTTTCAGTTCCGGCAGCGTGTGGTCGAGATGGATTGCAGGGCTGGCGCCATGCGGATGGAATTCGGCCTTGCAGTCGGGCGGCAGCATCGACAGCACATAGTCGCGGAAGGATTGGCGGATCTTGTCCGGGTCCTGGTCGCCGACAAGGCGGAACGACACCTTGGCGCTGGCCTCGGCCGGGATGACGGTCTTGAAGCCCTCGCCGGTATAGCCGCCGGTGATGCCGTTGATTTCCGCCGTCGGCCGGGCCCAGGTCTGCTCGAGGATCGAGCGCCCTTTCTCCCCCGCCGGAACGGACAGGCCGATGGCGCCAAGGAATTTTTCCGGCGAGAACCCGAGGCCTTCCCACATCTGCTTGATTTCGGCAGGCGTTTCGTGAACCCCGTCGTAGAAGCCGGGTAGCGTCACCGCGCCGTCTTCATCGCGCAGGCCGGCAAGGATCTTCGTAAGGATGGCGATCGGGTTTGCCGCTGCCGAGCCGTAGTAGCCCGAGTGCAGGTCGCGGCTTGCCGCCTTGATCACCACCTCATCGCCGACCAGGCCGCGCAGGCCGGTGGAGATTGCCGGCGTCGAGCGGTCCCACATGTTGGTATCGCAAACCAGCGCGATGTCGGCCTTGAGCTCGTCCCTGAATTCTTCGAGGAACGGCTTGAGCGAGGGCGACCCCGATTCCTCCTCGCCCTCGAAAAGGATGGTCACGCTGAGCGGCAGCCCGCCGGTAACGTCCTTGAAGGCGCGCGCCGCCTCCACGAAGGTCATCAGCTGGCCCTTGTCGTCGGATGTGCCGCGGCCAAGCAGCTTGCCGTCCTTGAGCTTCGGCTCGAAGGGCGGGTTTTCCCAAAGCGCCAGCGGATCGACCGGCTGCACGTCGTAATGGCCGTAGAAGAGTACATGCGGCGCACCGGCCGGACCGCGATAATGCGCCAGCACCATCGGATGGCCCGGCGTCTTGCAGGCGCGCGCATCGAAGCCGATTGCCTTGAGGTCGCGCACGAGGAAGTCGGCGGCAAGCACGCATTGGCCGGCATAGGCGGGATCGGTTGAAATCGAAGGGATTCGAACGAGGTCGAACAACCGGTTCACCGCATTGTCGAGTTCACGGTCGATGCGGTCGAGGACGGGTGCGATGTCTGTCATGGTTTTGCGCCGTTTGCCTGCTGGAATTGCGCGCCAAGGTCGGACACTTTGCCGGCGCAAATCAACGATAATTGCCTGGCGGCCGCGCGGCTGTGGCATTTGCAACAGAAAAAGGCCGCCTTCGGGGGCGAAGGCGGCCAGGGGCCGGTTCAGGGCTAGCTTTTGACGGACCGCCACGGCCATTCGGCGGGTAGGGGATCGGCCGTGGCGGTCCAGTCTTCGCGCCAGGGCTATTGGGCTCGGGCCCGGCGCGGGTCCCGGCCGGCAGGGGACAAGCCGGTGATCGGGACGTGGCCAGTTTGTGACCATGACCGCTATTTGGTACGCGATTGCGAGCGCTTCAATGAAGAAACCGATCACGAGGCGGTGAGACTTGTTAAACTTTTGTAAGGATTCGTGAGGAGACGCAATGAGCCGTAGAAACTTTCCATGAAACGGTGGTCGAATGGACCGGCAACCGTGGTACCGGGACCAGCGCCTACCGCGCCTATGACCGTACCTGGAACCTTGTGACGCCGGGCAAGCCGGTACTTGCCTGTTCGAACGACCCGGCGCTCGGCGGCGACCGCACGAAGCACAATCCCGAAGACCTGCTTGTTGCCGCCCTCTCTTCCTGCCACATGCTGTGGTACCTGCATCTGTGCGCCGATGCCGGCATCACCGTCCTGGCCTACCGTGACGAAGCGTCGGGCGAAATGGCGATGCACCGCGACGGATCGGGAGAGTTCACAAGCGTCACGCTTCGCCCCCAGGTGACGGTTGCGCAAGGCGCCGACGTCGAAAAGGCGCATGCCCTGCATGGCGAGGTACACAAATTCTGCTTCATTGCGCGTTCGGTGAATTTCCCCGTCAGGGCCGAGCCGCAAATCAGCCTCCACGCGCCGTGATTGCCTTGCAATTGCAGTGGCGCTGGGCAATCGTCGCGCCTTTCCACGGCATTGGCCCGAAGCGTCGGGCATCAGTATCGGAGCGCGCATGAAAGCCGGTGACCATCTCTTTCTCGTCGACGGCTCGGCCTACATCTTCCGCGCCTACCACGCGCTGCCGCCGCTGACGCGCAAGTCCGACGGACTGCCGGTCGGCGCCGTCGCCGGTTTCTGCAACATGCTGTGGAAGCTGGTGCTGCGATGCGCGCGACACCAGCGTCGGCGTCATGCCGACCCATTTCGCCGTCATCTTCGACTATTCGTCGAAGACGTTCCGCAACGAGATCTATCCCGACTACAAGGCCAACCGCGTCCGCGCCGCCGGAGGACCTGCTCCCGCAATTCGGGCTGATCCGCCAGGCGACCAAGGCCTTCAACCTGCCCTGCATCGAGATGGAGGGCTTCGAGGCCGACGACATGATCGCGACCTATGCCAGGCAGGCGCGCGAAGCTGGCGGCGATGTCACCATCATCTCGTCCGACAAGGACCTGATGCAGCTCGTCGGGCCGAAGGTCATGCTCTACGACCCGATGAAGGACAAGCGCCTCGGCATTCCCGAAGTCATCGAGAAATGGGGCGTGCCGCCGGAAAAGATGATCGACCTGCAGGCGCTGACCGGCGATTCGACCGACAACGTGCCGGGCGTGCCCGGCATCGGCCCGAAGACCGCCGCGCAATTGCTGGAAGAGTATGGCGATCTCGAAACGCTGCTCGCGCGCGCCGGCGAGATCAAGCAGGAGAAGCGCCGCGAGGGCATCATCGACAACGCCGAACTGGTGCGCCTGTCGCGCCAACTGGTGATGCTCAAGGATGACGTGCCGCTCGAAATCCCGCTCGACGGCCTCTGTGCTCGACAAGCCCGACGGGCCGCAAGCTCGTGGCCTTCCTGAAGGCGATGGAGTTCAACACGCTGACCCGGCGCGTTGCGGAGGCGACCGGCACCGATGCGGCGCAGATCGAGCCTGCCGAAGTCAAGGTGAACGGCTATGAGGCGATGCGCGGCCCGGACCTCGACCCGCAATCTGCCGCAGGCCGGGGCCGTCGCCACGCACGCAGCCGGCAGCCCGGCCGACCTTCGCCGACGCGCGCATTGCTTCAGCGCCGTCATTGCCTTTCGTCTTCGAGCAACTATGAATGCATCCGCGACGAGGCGGGCCTTGCCCGCTGGGTGGACGATGATCCGCGCGGCAGGCATTGTTGCCATCGATACCGAGACGACATCGCTCGATCCGATGCAGGCGGAGCTCGTGCGGCATATCGCTGAGCACGAGGCCGGGCAATGGCTGCTATATTCCGCTTGGCCACCGCGACGGCGCGGCCGACGACCTGCTCGGCGGCGGGCACCTGCCCGACCAGATCCCGGAAGGCGTCGCGCTCGACATGCTCAAGCCGGCGTGCTCGACCGATCCGTCGATCCTGAAGATCGGCCAGAACATGAAATATGACTGGCTCATGTTCGCGCAGCGCGGCATCGCGATGACGCCGTTCGACGACACGATGCTGATGTCCTACGTGCTGGATGCGGGCAAGAACGGCCACGGCATGGACGAACTGTCCGTCAAGTGGCTCGGCCACGCACCGATTCCCTACAAGGATGTCGCCGGCTCCGGCAGCGGCTCGGTCACCTTCGACCAGGTGGCGCTCGACCGGGCGACGCATATGCCGCCGAGGATGCCGACGTGACGCTTGCGGCTGTGGCACGTGCTGAAGCCCCGCCTCGCCGCCGAAGGCATGACGAGCGTCTACGAGCGGCTGGAGCGCCCGCTCATCGACGTGATCGCCCGCATGGAGCAGCGCGGCATCTCCATCGACCGGCAGATTCTGTCGCGCCTTTCCGGCGAACTGGCGCAGGCGGCGGCGCGGTGGAGGAGGAGATCTACGCGCTTGCCGGCGAGCGCTTCAACATCGGCTCGCCCAAGCAGCTTGGCGACATCCTGTTCGGCAAGCTCGGCCTGCCGGCGGCCGAAGAAGACCAAGACCGGGCAATGGTCGACCTCGGCGCAGGTGCTCGACGACCTCGCCGCCGAGGGCCACGAGCTGCCGCGCCGCATCGTCGACTGGCGCCAGCTCACCAAGCTGAAATCGACCTATACCGACGCGCTGCCGGACTACATCAACCCGGATACCGGCCGCGTCCACACCTCCTATGCCATGGCCTCCACCACGACCGGGCGGCTGTCATCGTCCGAGCCGAACCTGCAGAACATTCCGGTGCGCACCGAGGAAGGCCGCAAGATCCGCACGCGCCTTCATTGCCGAAAAAGGCAATGTGCTGATCTCGGCCGATTACTCGCAGATCGAACTGCGCGTGCTCGCCCATATCGCCGACATTCCGCAGCTTCGCCAGGCTTTCGCCGACGGGCTCGACATCCACGCCATGACCGCGTCCGAAATGTTCGGCGTGCCGGTGGAAGGCATGGACCCGATGGTGCGCCGCCGCGCCAAGGCAATCAATTTCGGCATCATCTACGGCATCTCCGCCTTCGGGCTCGCCAACCAGCTGGCATTTCGCGCGAGGAGGCGGGCGAATACATCAAGCACTATTTCGAGCGCTTCCCCGGCATTCGCGACTACATGGAAGAGACGAAGAAATTCGCCCGCGAGCACGGCTATGTCGAAACCATCTTCGGGCGGCGGGCGCATTATCCCGACATCGCCCATTCCAACCCGCAGCTTCGCGCCTTCAACGAGCGCGCCGCGATCAACGCGCCGATCCAGGGCTCGGCCGCCGACATCATCCGCCGCGCGATGGTGCGCATGGACGAGGCGCTTGCGGCCGCCGGGGTTTCGGTACGCATGCTCTTGCAGGTGCATGACGAACTCGTGTTCGAGGCTGCGCAAGGCGAGGTTCAAAGTGCCATGCCGGTGATCCGCAAGGTGATGGTCGACGCACCGTTCCCGGCAGTGCGGTTGCAAGTGCCGCTGCAGGTGGATGTCCGCGCCGCGCTTAATTGGGACGAGGCGCACTGACCTCCCGTTCGCGCACCCTTTGCGCCCGCCCGCGCGCCCTGATAGTCTCGCCGCATTGCGGCTATGAGGAGAAGCCGCGAGAATGCAGTCAGGTCGCGATATCAACCCTTCGCCGGGGTTCAGGACCAATCCGGGCCATGTGATCACGGTCGAGCCGTTCCGCGGCACGGTGAGCGTGCATGCCGCCGGTTCGCTGATAGCCGAAACGCAAAACGCCGTTCTGGTTCGCGAGGCCGGCCACAACCCGGTCTACTACGTACCGATCGAGGATATTGACGGCGACAGGCTGGTGCGCTCGGGCCATGTCAGCCGCTGCCCCTACAAGGGCAAGGCCAGCTACTGGAACATCCTGGTCGGCGACCATGAGATCGACAACGCGGTCTGGGCATATGAACTGCCCTACGACGAACTGCTCGAACTCGCCGGCCTTGCCTCCTTCTACGAAAGCAAGGTCAGCGTGACGGCGACGCCGGACTGATCCGCCGCCTTGCAGGTTGGGACAGCGCTGCCCGCGCCGCGCGCAAAAGACGGGAGGCGCCACACTTCTGATTGCCATTGCCCCCGGCCCGGCCATGGGTTATTTACGCCCTGACAGCGGCCTTGCCGCCACGCACCCGTAGCTCAGCTGGATAGAGTGCTGCCCTCCGAAGGCAGAGGTCACAGGTTCGAATCCTGTCGGGTGCGCCATAAAATCAAGTACTTAGACGACACTGATGTCCCTGGACGGAATACGTACCGAAAACGGGGGGCAATTTCCGAATTTCGCGCACCGTGAAATCTCTTCACCCGCCGTTGGATTTGAGAATGTTCCTCACCACGAGACGAGTTTAACAGGCAGTGCATTACGCCTGATGTGATGCAACCTTGGCCTCATGATACTGCGATCAGACATACAGTGTTTCGGCAAACCATCGAACCGGACTGCCAACTATTGGAATGTTTGACACGAAAAAGCTGCTGGCCGAATAGTTTTTTGAGCTTCAGCATCATAAGATTTTACCGCGCATAATAAGCCCAAATATCGTAATTCATTTAATTATTTATAATCGCATTGCTTGAATCATATTTATGAATAAATATTTCGCGTAATCGTTTATGACGTCCTCTTATCCTAATCAGCCTTGAATACAATTTTTCAAGCTTTTCTATATCCTTCTCAATTTTTTTAATATTCTTATTTCCTCTGATAACCGGACTCGTCGAAGCGCCCAAAGTTTAATCAGCTTCAGCTTTACAAATACTATGTTTTCAAATTTCCGCTTTTTTGGGCGCTCGAAAAGAAAAGGTGTTCTTTTACGGTAAAATTCGTAATATTCAAGGCCTGGAGTATCTATATATAGCCAAGGCTTTGGCCCACAATAATGTAATATAACTGGCTTTTCGTCAGTCGTTGCATGCACCCCAAAATTATATTTTTCAGACAATGGTATTATATCTTTCCAACACACTTTATTAATTGGCCCTTGATCCGCATAGTTAATTTTATCTCGATTCAATCTGGCGTAGCTGAGTATTTTGTCAGAATATCCTCTGTCGCGCCACCGATCTAAATCAACTAAAAACACACCACTGTTGAAGTAATGTGAATTCGTCGGCATATTTAAAATCAGCTTTTCTCGGTTCCTTGTGTTGGAAGAACCATCAATAACGGCTGCGGCTGCAAAATCGCCCATCTCTGTATTTACAAGATTTTTGATATTGCCAACGACGATAATATCGCAATCCAAATAAAGCATTCTACGATATTTCTGCGCTATTACTTGAGGAATTATAATTCGCTGAATTTGAGGAAGCTCGTGTAAGACGGTCTGTTTCAACAAGTCCAGACAGAATAATTCCATCAATATCTAATATATTAAGGGTTACGCTAAGTTTCTCGGCAAATTGCTTAATTTGTGAGTAATTTCGACTTTCGGGCAAATTATCCCCAAACAATAAAACATCATATTCCGGCGAATTATCTGCAATTGAATTGCGAGCGCAGTAGCGAAATGCGGCAAGTAGGCCAGTTCGCTCGCAAAACATATACAATCTTTTGAAGCCACCTTCATTCATGCAGCGAAGCAGGATTTTATAATCTCAGTCAAGCGGTTTGTTTTGAACCTCATATTCGTTGCTCATATACTTCTGAGCTGAGCCAAATGATGTGGAAGCGACATTCGGAATTGGCGCAACTGCCATCTTTATTTCTGTGCGCCAAACAACTCTATCAATTGTACTATTTTCTAGGCTCAACTGAGCCCGCGCCATGCTCCCACGCGTTCGGGTTCCCCCTCGGAGCGCCGGGGTAAGTCCTCCGTGCATCCTGCATCGTCGCTTGCCTCTTACTGCTGGTGATTGGCACTGCGTCCCCTTTCGCGTCCGGGCAAGGCAGCGAGGCGCTTGTGCCAGCTGATCCGGCTGCATGGGATTGTTCTTCTGAAATTGCATTCTCAGCCCCCCTTTCGTCGTGGTGGAATTGGTCAGCGACGATGGCTTACCCGCCCTCGTTGACGTGCACTTGGCGCGCGGTCTGTTCGCGCGGCTGTTGCGTCCTATTTGTCCAGGGGTTTGGTCACGATCTAATTTCCTTCCGTGCCTTTGCACCGGTGTTTTGTGAGGCGCCGCAGCGCTTTCCGATGACCAGGCGGCCGTGTTCAAACCGGCGCTTCTGTAGCCGCACTACAACGGGCACCAGGCGCGCCGGGACATAAACCAGCATATGATCGCAATGTCCGCCTTTGCCGTCGCCGTTCTCGTGCATCCACAGCCATGCCGCTTCACTGCCGTGCGGCGATAGCGCTTTTGATGGCAGATCGATGAACTTGCCTGTGGCCTTGGACATGGCGCTGAGCGAGATGCCAGCCGCTTGCCAGTGAATGGTAACCATCCGTGTGAATGGTCGGCCAATCCGGTCAGCGTGGCTTGCAGCGGCCAACAGGTTGCCAACTGCCCCGCGCTCACGGCCTGGCTCGTGCGGTCGGCGCTATTGCGTGCGCTTCCGCGATGGGCCTTGCGAGGCGAATGTGCTGCCACACCTAAATCTAGGTATTTCATGGCAAGCTGCGTGCCACCTTCGGAAACGAAAGATTGCGCAAGCGCTTGCATCGAAGTTGGTGCTCGCGCAGCCCAGCACTACGAAGGCAAACGTCACAGGTTCGAATCCTGTCGGGTGCGCGAATATATCCTATTATTGTCGAACAAGGGGTGCTGCGGGCGGGCAGTGTTCCAGATGCCACGCCAAGAGAGATTCTCTCCGATTGCGGGTTGGAGTGCCAGCGCTAATGGTGGCAAGGCCCAACCGGCTACGTTCGAACTCCTCCATGCTGGGCGGCGGCAGCGTTCAGCGCTGCCGCCGGTTCGCACCATCAGGAATCCTGGGAATCGAAACTGACGGAACAACCCTGCGCCAGCGCCTTTTCGGCGACCTTGTCGGCCAGTTCCCGGTCGCTCAGCTTGCAGTCAGGGTAAATCGTCCGGATCGACTGGATTGCATCGCGCGTCGAGATCAAGGATCCGGTCTGGACGCGTGACGCCAGGTACACATCTGCGAAACGTTCAATGGATTGGGCGTTACTCATTGCAACCTCCACCCCGTTAAGAGACGCAGTTTACGTGACACTGTTATTTCCGCCAGATTATGTACGGAAGCGAACTATCCAAACGCGTCGGTCTGCATGATCCGGCGATACTCGGTTTCCGTCACCCCGTAGAAACCGCCGGAGAGCTCCTTGAGGCCCTTGCGGTCGATGATGACGACGGCGCCGCGTTCAGACCGCACCAGCGCCTTGCCCTCGAGTTCGTGAAGCGCGACCGTAACCCCGGCCCTGCGGGTGCCGAGCATGAGCGCCATGAATTCATGGGTGAGTTCCAGTCGCGGCTTGCGCGCCCGGTCCTGTACCATGAGGAGCCACCTGGCGAGGCGCTCTTCCAGCTTTGCCTTTGCGAAAGCCAGGATGGATTGCGTTGCCTGTACCTGGAGCGTGGCCACATACCGCAACAACAATGACCGCAGGAAGCTGTCCTGCTCAAGTTGCTTTTGCAGTATTTCGACATCGACCGCGAAAGCCTCGCCGGGAAGCTGGATCATCAGCTCCGTCTGCGCGTGCTCGATGCCCGACGCGATCGCGGGGCCAAAGCCCTCGTAACCGATCATTCCTGCTTCCGCCCCGCCGCCGGACGGTGCCCGGACCACGGAAGAAATGAGGCAATTCTCGGGAAACCAGATTGTCTTTACCCGCTCCCCAAGCCTGGCGAGAACCCGTCCCCGTTCCATGGAAACCCGATGTGGCTGCAACGCTTCCAGCACCGGCGGTCCGAGATTTTGCAGAAGCAGGTTTTGAGGGGAATTGGCCATCGGCGCTCTCCAATCTGGATGAGCACCGAAAACCCACAAGCGGCCACTCCCGTTTGTATTGCGACCGACAGAAGAACAATACAGTATTTATTTTGATTTGTCTATCTTTTACTTTTAATACCTTCCGGTCCGTCAGTCTTTACGTTGAGAATAGCAGCCGGATGGGATTTTCATTTTCAACCCGTGCTCTCGTGGAACCGCAAGCGCCTGACCGGGTTTGTCGCCGCATGAGAACCGCGACGAAACAATCGGCATCCGAAACGCCGCTAAAGGGGCAATACTTCATCCATCCCCACGGCATGGTGCATTTCCATTGCCGGGGCGAAGGCATTCCGGTTCTGATGCTGCATGGCTGCGGCAGCCTCGGGGAGGAAATGCTGCGGGCCTTCATGCCTGTCGACGGCCTGCGCATCATTGCTCCGGACCGCCCCGGCTATGGTCTCAGCCATAATTTCGGAAGCGAACCCGATGGTGACCCGCAGGCACAGGCCCAGACCGTCGCGCGCCTGCTTTCCTTCCTCGGCACCGGTCCCGTTACCGTTGTCGCCCATTCGCTCGGCTCGGCGGTGGCCTTGTGGCTCGCCTCGGATCATCCCCACCTGGTGCGTAACGTCCTTTTCCTGGCGCCGTTTTGCAGGCCGAGCCGCGAAGCTTGGCTGCCGCTGTTGCGGCTCGCCGTTGCGCCGGTGATCGGCCGGGCCATCACCGCGAAAGCCGTTCCTCTCCTGGCCGGCTTTGTCGGCAGGCGCATCATCCGCTCGGTAATGCATCCCCACGAGGTTCCGTCGTCGCTGGCCGGCTTCCCGTGCCGGCATGCGGCTCATCCCGAGGCGCTGTGCGCTGCCGCCGCGGAGTTGCGCAGTTTCAACGCTTCCATGGAAAGGCTGGCGCGCCGCAACATTCTCGAACCGCCGGCCGTGGCAGTTTTCGGCTCGCACGACCGGACATCGATCCATGCATGGCATGCGCCGTGGCTCGAGGAAAGGTTTGCAACCATAACAACCGTCTCGATGGCGGGCGTGGGCCATGCACTGCATCACGCCGAGCCGAAGGCAATCGCCGAGTTGCTGGAAACGATGGCGACGGGAAATGATGGTTCGATTTCGCCATTTCCTGGCGCGCAGATCATCGGTAGCGGCGGGCGGACTGCGTCACGACGGCGTCAGGACAACAGCACGAGCAACTGAGTGCAAGTTTGGAATGCCAATCCTCAGCCGTGCCCGCCATTGCGCTCAGTTTTGCGGCGTCACCCGTTCGTAGAGCCCGTAATATGTACTCCCTGCCCTTTTTATTTCCCCGACCAACTTGATCGTTCTGTCGTTTTCAAGGGCAGTGCGAACCTGGTAGGCATACTTTTCCTTGCCCTTGTTTTTTCTTTCGTTGAAGGGTGTGCCGGAAGTAGATCATCCAGAACCGGTCGAGATCGCGGGTTTCCTGCCTTAGCCATTCTTCCGGTTCAATTTCGTGTGGGCATGGCGGACTCTTTGTGCTCGCGCCGTAGTACACAAGGCTCCTCCTGAGCGACGCGCAAGTGGCGACGAGTACGTCCGTACCTGGCGAGCGTTCGGCGATATCTAGGGCAACCTCCCGCACGCCTGTTCCCTCGTCGGCAACAAATGCCACGGTATTGGCGGCCAACAAGCCGAAAACGAGCAGCGCATAGCCTGCGGCGAGAAGCCGATGGGCATATTTATTGATCAGCAATATTGTCCAGACCAGGAATATCGGCGCGAAAGACGGCAACGATAATATAATATCTGGGTGCATTCACGGTGGTATGGTGTGCGTCGGCCGTAGCCATACCGGACGCGATCACCAAGAAGCAGCAGTATGACGACGTAAAGGCCCGTCAGGTCGCGTCGATCGGGATTCGGACGAAGGCCGTAAAACTTTGCGGTCACAACGCTGGCGACGGATACTGCCCCCAAAATCACAGGCAAGGATCGAAGATCAGAGGCAAGAAAATTGCTGTTTCCGAAGAAAACCTTCATGGCAGTTGCAAAAGACTTCAAGAAGTCGGGAGCGCTGCGTCCTTCGTTGCTGGCAAGCCGATCCTGCACTGTCGAACCAGTAAATCAAGAAAGGGAGAGTGACTGCCAAACGGGATCGCAAACGCCAAGAGCAGTTTGTTTCGCGAAGCTGGCAGCAATTCCGATCGTAACCAGAAAATGTAGAATATCAGAGGCAAGATTATAAACAATATCAGCAGTTGTGAGTACAATCCTATCGTTGATGCGTTGCTATGATGATAAGATAGCGCCTGCTCTGGGCTTTGATATATTTTGCAAATCCATACAGAACCAATGCACACATGAAAAACAAAAGGCTGTATGGCCTGATCTCTGTTGATACGTGCAATACAGTCTGGTTTATACCTACCAGGACAAGTACTGCCAGTGCAGCAATCGGCTTGAAGTACTCTTTCGCTATCATCCATACTGTTATGACGCCACAAAGACCAAAAATCGCAGACGGCAACCGCAACGCGAATTGACTTGTGCCAAATATCTCAGTCCAAAACTTTAGAAAAACAAAGTATAAAGGCATATGATTTCGCTTCAAGCGTTGAAACCATGCGTCCAAGTAACTCAATTGGATAGTATCTATAAGTAATCAACTCATTATTTCGTAATGAATCTTCATTCAAAAGCCAAATATAAAAAACAGCCAGTAGCGCAATAACAACTAGAGCGAGATTTCTGCTGACATTTTCAGAATTTGATTCAGAGATAATACTGTTTCTCATATCTTGCCCGCCAATCACCGCAGAAAACTCGAATATTGTGCCGATACGGCAGATCGGACGATGCGTCGCTGCCAAACCGCATCGCCATTGCCGGTAGTCCCGGCAAGAATGTCATTTATTTTAAACTGTCAACATGAATGCAATGCGTCTGCCGTTCGGCATGGCAATTCACGCAGGGAGTTGCCGTCAGCCGCGGGCTGTTGCAGCGGCGGAATTCCTGCCGCTCGCGGGGAAGGCGAAAGCCGCGTCGGCGCGAAGTGCGCAATTTCGCTTCAGCAGCCAGGCGGTCAGGCCTGTCCAGAAGCAGATGCAGATGAGCATGGCGGCGCATGCACCGGTCACGCCGAATGCCGGTACCAGGATTGCATTGGCGCCAAGCAGCACCGCGATCGAGGCCGAGCAGGCTGCGGCATTGCTCTTCTGGGCTCCGGCCAGCACCAGCATGATAGATCCAGGACCCATCAGTGCCCGCACCAGCATCGCCGCCAGCAACAAGGCGAGTCCGGGGGCCGCCTGCGCATATTCATCGCCGTAGAGATGCAGGAAGGCATATCCGCCGATGAGCGCCGCGGCGAGGCCGGCAACCATGGCAAGGGCGGGGAACAGCGTCGCATGGTGCAGCGCAGTCTTCAGCCGCGCCATGTCGCCCGCTTTCATCGCAGCCGAGATTTCGGGCGCAGATACCTGGTGGGCGATCTGCACGACGAATGCCGAGAGCATGGCGAGCTTCACCGCAATGATGAAGGCTGCCATGTCGGTTCGGTCGAGCCAGGGCGCGGCGGCAAGCACGACGATATCGCCGAACATCAGCACGAACACGGTTGCAGCCAGCGCGGGAATGGCCTCGGCGGACCAGATCCGTGTCAGCCGGCCGCGAGGCTGCGGCGCGCTCGCCGGAAGCGAGGGGGCAAGCAGGACGTACTGTCCTACCGCAAGCAAGCTGGAGAAGCCCGCGAACCCCACGACCAGCGTTGCGGCGGACCAGTGCTCGTCGAGGAACCAGACCAGCGCCGCGATCGCGAGCAAGCCGACCGGCCGCATCATCAGTTCGGGAAGCATGGCCAGTGCAAACCGTCTCTGCGCGTTGGCGAAGTAGGGGTAGACGGAAAACATGTAGCTGGCCGGCATCAGCGCCGAAGTCGCCAGTGCAAGATGGCGTGTCTCGCTTGAAAGGCCCGGAAAGACGAGCGCAAAGGCGACCAGCGTCAATGTGACAAGCGTAACGGCAACCAGGCCCCGGCGCTGCACATGGCTGGCGAAGGCGGGCCACAGCCCCTTCCTGTCCTGGTATCGTGTCGAGAACCGCTGGACGAGTGCCGGATAGCCTTGCGTGGCAAGCAGCCCCAGCACCGCTGCGCTGCTGGTAGCCACGAAGAACGTGCCAACTTCCTGCGCCGGCAACGAACGGGCCAGCAGCACCTGCGCCAGGAATCCCGCCGCTGCTCCCGCCAACCGGGTAGCCGTCAAGGCCGCCGCTGTCAGACCGCTGCGCATCCCGATCAAGCCTTGCCCTGGAAGCCTGCCGGCAGGTGGGCACGGTCCGGCAGCGCCAGCCGCGCTGTCGCCGGGAACCGGCAATTACCGCCAGGAATGAAGGCACCACTCACTCGAAAGGCTCCGAACGTCCTCTATGGCTTCACTCAATAGCGCGCGAGCGTTAGCGAAGTCCTTCCAGACAACCTCGTTTCCCCGCTTGGTTAATGGAAAATGGCGTATTTGAGAGATTGCGGCCAATGGCCTCGGCGCCGCGCGAATCGGGCGCTAAAGCCCGCCTTCCTGCTTCAGGAAGGATATGACCGCGCCAAGGCCGTCGCCGCGCATCAGGTCGGTAAAGACGAAGGGACGCGTCCCGCGCGCCTTGCCGGCATCAAGGTTCATGCCGTCCAGATCGACACCGACATGCGGCGCAAGATCGGCCTTGTTGATGACGAGCAGGTCGGAGCGCGTGATCGCCGGGCCGCCCTTGCGCGGAATGTCGCCGCCCTGGCACACGGAGATCACGTAGATCGAAAGGTCGGCAAGGTCCGGCGAGAAGGTCGCGGCAAGGTTGTCGCCGCCCGATTCGATGAAGATGATGTCGAGGTCGTCGTGGCGTTGGTTGAGCTCGTCGATGGCCCGCAGATTGATCGATGCGTCCTCGCGTATGGCCGTATGCGGGCAGCCGCCGGTTTCCACCCCGATGATCCGGTCCGAGGTAAGCGCCTGCAGGCGTACCAGCGCCTCGGCGTCCTCGCGGGTGTAGATGTCGTTGGTGACGACGGCGAGCGAATAGTCCTCACGCAGCGCCTTGCAGAGCTTTTCGGTCAGCGTTGTCTTGCCGGAGCCGACCGGGCCGCCAATGCCGACCCGCAAGGGTCCGTTAGCCGATTTCATGACAGGAACAGCCTCGTGCCAAGGGTTTCATGGTTCAGGACCGCGATTTCGGCGAGCAGCGCCGCACCGCCCAGATCGTCGAGCGTCGAACTTGCCGCGAAGGCTGCCAGACGCTCCACTTGCCCCGACAAGTGCGGCCAGCAGCGCCGTCGCGCCTTGCTGGCCCGCCACCGAAAGCCGGATCGCAGCCTGCAGCTGGTTCGAAAGCTGTGACTGGATGAAAACCGGCAGCGCCGTTTCAAGGGAAATACCCGCCAGGGCGCAAGCCGCGCCGGCCATCACGGCGAGCGGCGTTTCGCCATCGGGCAATCCTGCGTCCGGGAGCCAGTGCCGCACGGCATCGCGGAATGCCCGGCCCTGGTTGACGGCTTCGCCGTGCCGCTCGAGCGATCCGCACAGCGCCCCGGCCAGTTCCGCGATTTCGTGGAGCGCGTCACGATCGCGGGCGCGCGCGCCAGGCTGCTGCAAACAGGATCGCGTCGTTGCGCAGCGCGCCGTGGGCAAGCAGCGTTTCGAGCCAGGCACGCAGATCCGCGGCATCGGCGAGCGCGCCCGCCGCCACAGCCGTTTCCATGCCCGCCGAATAGGCAAAGCCGCCGGTCGGAAGGCTTGGCGAGAAGAATGCCGCAAGCGCCAGCAGGGGCCGCGCTTCAGTCATGGGAATGCCCGTGGTGGTGATCATGGCCGTGGCCGGAATAGGCCCCGCGCGCCGGGTGGAAAGGTTCGCTCACCTCGCGCACATGCGCGCCGAGACCCAGCAGCATGTCCCTGATGACCGCATCGCGCAGGATGAGGATGCGGCGTTCCTCGATCTGCGCCGCAAGATGCCGGTTGCCGATATGCCAGGCAAGCTCCGCCAGTTCGCGCGCATTGTGGCCGGTCACTTCATGGAGCGTCTCCTCCGCCGCGATCACCTCCACCAGCCGCCCGTCGTCGAGCTCGAGCGCATCGCCATGTTCGAGCAGTACCGTCGACGGCAGGTCGACCATGACGCTGTCTTCATGCACGAGGCTGATCCGCCGGCGCCGCAGATGCCGCTCCTGGTGATCGAGGACGACCAGGTCGAAAGGCGTGCCGCGATACGCGCCCCTGCGGTGGAAGCGGGTGGATTTCAGCATGGGATGCTCACTTGCGATGCGCCTTCACATATTCGCGCAGCACCGCATTGATATGCGTCTGGTAGCCCTTGCCCTGTGACTTGAACCACTCGACGACATCACCGTCGAGCCGGATCGTGAGCTGGTGCTTGCGCTCCGCGGGAGTAACCAGGCGGGCCTTTGCGAACCACTCGGAAGGAATTTCGGGAATGTCGGAAGTGTCAATGTCCTCATCCTTGATCCTGTCGAAGCGTTCCCGCGCTTCTTTCGACAGCGTCTGCTTGCCGTCCGGCTTGAATCTAACTGTTCCCATATCTTGATCGCTCCCGCATGTTGGCCTTGCGCGCCGAGATGATCCGGATGACTTCATCGCGCACCGTGTAGACAACCACGTGCAGTTCGTTCATCGACCGATCCGACAATAATGTAGCGTTGCTCACCATAGCTGAACCGGTCATCCGGCATGGTCAAATGCAACGGATCGGCAAACACTGCCGCGGCGTCCGCAAAATCAACCCCGTGCTTTTCCAGATTGCTCCGGTTCTTCGCCTCATCCCATTCGAACTCCACCGCGCCCCCGCATTGTAGTTACGTTTGTAGTTACATTCAACCTCAAAACAGGAAATAGCGCTGCGCCATCGGCAGCACCGTCGCCGGTTCGCAGGTCAGCAATTCGCCGTCGGCGCGCACCTCGTAGGTTTCCGGGTTCGACCTCGATATGCGGCATGGCGTCGTTGAGCATCATCGACTTCTTGCCGATGCCGCCGCGCGTGTTCTCGACCGCCAGCGTCTGCTTGGCGAGGCCGAGCCGCTCGCGCAGGCCCGACTCGATCGCCGCCTGCGAGACGAAGGTGACCGAAGTGTTGGTGCGCGCCTTGCCGATAGGCGCCGAACATCGGCCGGTAATGCACCGGCTGCGGCGTCGGGATCGAGGCGTTGGGGTCGCCCATCGGCGCGGCGGCGATCGATGCCGCCGAGCAGCACCATGTCCGGCTTCACGCCGAAGAAGGCCGGGCTCCACAGCACGAGGTCGGCGCGCTTGCCGACCTCGATCGAGCCGATCTCGCTGCGACAGGCCGTGCGCGATCGCCGGGTTGATCGTGTATTTGGCGATGTAGCGCCGCACGCGGAAATTGTCGTTGTCGCCGGTTTCCTCCGGCAAGGCGGCCGCGCTGGCGCTTCATCTTGTCGGCGGTCTGCCAGGTGCGGATGATCACCTCGCCGACGCGGCCCATGGCCTGGCTGTCGGACGAGATGATCGAGAACGCGCCGATGTCGTGCAGAATGTCCTCGGCCGCGATGGTTTCCTTGCGGATGCGGCTTTCGGCAAAGGCGATGTCCTCGGGGATCGACGGCGACAGATGATGGCAGACCATCAGCATGTCGAGATGCTCGGCGATCGTGTTGACCGTGTAGGGCCGCGTCGGGTTGGTCGATGACGGGATGACGTTCGGCAGGCCGCAGACCTTGATGATGTCGGGCGCATGGCCGCCGCCCGCGCCCTCGGTGTGGAAGGCGTGGATGGTGCGGCCCTTGATGGCCTCGATCGTGTCTTCGACGAAGCCCGATTCGTTCAGCGTGTCGGTGTGGATCATCACCTGCACGTCGTATTCGTCGGCGACCGACAGGCAGCAGTCGATCGCGGCGGGCGTCGTGCCCCAGTCCTCGTGCAGCTTCAGCGAGCGAGGCGCCGGCGCGCACCATCTCCTCCAGCGCGCGCGGGCAGCGAGGCATTGCCCTTGCCGGCGAAGGCGAGGTTCATCGGGAAGGCGTCGGCGGCCTCGATCATGCGCGCGAGGTGCCACGGCCCCGGCGTGCAGGTGGTGGCCAGCGTGCCGTGCGCCGGGCCGGTGCCGCCGCCGAGCATGGTGGTGACGCCCGCTCATCAGCGCTTCCTCGATCTGCTGCGGGCAGATGAAATGGATATGCGCGTCGAAGCCGCCGGCGGTGAGGATCTTGCCTTCGCCGGCGATCGCTTCGGTGCCCGGGCCGACGATGATGGTCGACGCCCGGCTGCGTGTCGGGATTGCCGGCCTTGCCGATGGCGTGGATGCGGCCGTCCTTGAGGCCGACATCGGCCTTGTAGATGCCGGTGATGTCGACGATCAGCGCGTTGGTGATGACCGTGTCGACCGCGCCTTCGGCGCGGGTCGCCTGGCTCTGGCCCATGCCGTCGCGGATCACCTTGCCGCCGCCGAACTTCACCTCCTCGCCATAGGTGGTGAAATCCTTCTCGACCTCGATGAAGAGTTCGGTGTCGGCAAGGCGCACCTTGTCGCCGGTCGTCGGGCCGTACATCGCGGCATAGGTGGCGCGGGAGATGGTGGCGGGCATGACCGTTTCCTGGATTTCAGAGGTAAGTGAATGGCTTGGAGCCGGGAGCAGGCGAGGAAAAGCTGAATTGCCCGGCTTGACGGAGCAGACGGACCGGCGCGATGATCAACATCGGACGGCGTATGCTGGGGGTCGGCGAACACTCCCGGGAGGGGAAAAATGAAAAGAAGCATCCTTTGCGTGGCCATCGCCGCGCTCTTTGCGTTTGCCACGACTGCAAGGTCCGAAACGCCGCTGGAACGCGGCGAATATCTCGTTCGCGGTCCCATGGGCTGCGGCAATTGCCATACGCCGCTGGGGCCTGACGGCCCGGTCGCCGGGCAGGAACTTGCCGGCAGGCTCGTCGAGAAGACCGCCGATTTCACCGCGATCGCGCCGAACATCACCCCGGCCAGCCGCGTTGCGCAGTGGAGCGACGCCGAACTTGGCAAGGCGATCCGCGAGGGCATCAGGCCGGACGGCACGATCATCGGACCGCCAATGCCCTTCACCTTCTACCGCGACCTTTCCGACAACGATGTTGCCGCGGTCGTGGCATTCCTGCGCACCATTCCGGCGGCGCAGAACGATCCCGGCAAATCGCAGTACAAGATGCCGCTGCCACCTGCCTACGGGCCGCCGGTTGGAAACGTCGCCGACATCGCGCGCGGCGTGACGGTCGAATACGGCAAGTACCTCGCCGGGCCGGTGGCGCATTGCGTCGAATGCCACAGCCCGATCACCCCGCAGGGCCCCGACCTTTCGAAACTCGGCCAGGGCGGCTACGAATTCCACGGTCCCTGGGGCGTTTCGGTCGCGGCCAATCTCACCTCCAGCGAAGACGGCATTGCCGGTTTCAGCGACGAGGAACTGGCCGTGATGATCACGAAGGGCGTGCGTCCAGACGGAACGAAGATGCTTCCGCCGATGCCCTATCATCATTTCGCGCTGATGACCGGCGACGACGTGAAGGCGGTGATCGCCTACCTGCGCACGTTGCCGCCCTTGCCCGACCCGCAATAATACGTGCGTTCCGGTGTCCCGGCGGTGTTCGTGCAACATCGCCGGCCCCGGTTTCACAGCTTGCCCATGACCTGCTGGCGGAACCCGTAGACCGTGCGCTCGCCCGAAAGCGGCACCAGCCTCACGTCGCGTTCCTGGCCGGGCTCGAACCGCACCGCCGTGCCCGACGCGATGTCGAGGCGCATGCCGCGCGCCTTGTCGCGATCGAAGACGAGGCCCGGATTGGTCTCGAAGAAATGGTAGTGACTGCCGACCTGGACCGGCCGGTCTCCGGTATTGGCGACCTTGATCGTGACCGCCGTCGGCGCCGGCATTCAGCGTGATGTCGCCTTTCGCGGTGATGACTTCTCCGGGGATCATGCGGCATCGCTCCTTGCCGACCGGCATTGCGGATTGTCAGAAAGCACCCGTTTCGTCGAAGCCGGATACTTGGTCTTGTAATGCGCCGGCCGAACGGGCCTCGGCACGAAATTGCCGCTGCAATTGGGGCACTTGCCGCCAAGGACAGTTTCCACGCAGCCTGCGCAGAACGTGCACTCGAAGGTGCAGATCATGGCGTCGGCGGCTTCCCAGGGAAGGTCCTTGTCGCAGCATTCACAGTTCGGGCGAAGTTCAAGCATGTCAATCCTCAGCGTATCGGTTCGTGGACGGTCACGAGCTTGGTGCCGTCGGGAAATGTTGCCTCGACCTGCACGTCGTGGATCATCTCGGCGATGCCCTCCATCACCTGGCCGCGGGTGACGACATGCGCGCCGGCCTCCATCAGATCGGCAACGGAGCGGCCGTCGCGCGCGCCCTCGACGACAAAATCGGTGATCAGCGCAATGGCCTCGGGATGGTTGAGCTTCACCCCGCGCTCAAGCCGCTTGCGCGCTACCATGGCTGCCATGGCGATCAGCAGCTTGTCTTTTTCGCGTGGCGTCAGGTTCATTGTCCCTCCCTCAAGAACGGCTAGATTGACCAAATTCTAGGCAGGCCTGCCTCATCCTGTGCACCGCCATTAAGCAGGCGCAACAGGGGAATCAGGGCCTTGCGCAGTTCATACCCGTCCACGGCGGCAATACGGGCAAGAAGCTTGCCACTTTGCCCGACGGACCACGCCGACGCGCCGCCTTGCACCCGATGCTGCGACAGGCATTCGCGCGCCTGGCCGGCAAGTTCCGTGGCATTGTCCCCAACCAGCAAGATTGCGGCGAACGCGCTGTTGCCGCCGATCGCCGCCTTTGCGGTGTACGCCTCGAACGGGCCCTCAAGACGCGTGTCCTCGGCATGGATGAGCCGTCCCTCGCGACGGATGCGCCAGCGGTCGCGGAACAGGCCCTGCGAAACGGTTTCGCCATGGGCGCGGCGGCCCAGGATAACCGCTTCCAGAGCCAGCAGCACCGCATCAGGTGCCCAGATCCGCATCGAGCCTACGGCAAAGCCTGCCTTCGTTGTAGAGGATCGTCTCCTGCGGCAGCCAGTTCACACGGGCTCCGGTTCCCGCCGAAATGCGTGCCGAGACCTGCGCGTCGCCGCCTGAGGACCGGTAGACCTTCTCGCAGGCTTGCGTGGTCAAGGTGAGGTGCGACCCGGCCTGCGCCTCGATTTCCCAGTCGAGCCGGTCGCCCCCGGTGAGGCCGCCCGAGGTGTTGATCAGCACGGCCTCGAGACCTGGGCGCTCGCCGTCACGCGGCACCCTGATCTTGGCCGAGCCTTCCTGGAACATGCGGCTTATGCGGCTCTTGCCCGCGGCATCGGCACTGACCACAAGCCGCCCGCTTCCCGCCGCACGCTGGTGACGGGGCGTTTCCACGTTTTCAGACGCCGCCGGGACAGCCAAACTGACCGTCATGCGAATGACCTGACGTCAACCATGTCGCAAGTTAAACATTGCGCGATTTGACACAAGCAAGCGGTGTGCATTACAAGTGACCTGCATTCCATACATTGCGGCAGGGAAAATCCATGCGCGAAACCTTGCGTTACATCCGGATCGGCGCGGTGATCGCCCTTTCCGCCGCCATGCCCCTTGCCGGTTGCGCGTCCGGCAGTTCCACCTCGGCAGGTGGACTGGCGCGCACCGATTTCACAAAATACGAGTATACGGGCGAAGTCTATCTGCTGCGAGGACTTGCCAACGTATTCTCGACCGGCCTCGACGTCATGAACGACCGGTTCCGATCCAAGGGGATCAACAGCCGGGTCGACAATCATTCGGTATGGCAAAGCTGGGCCGACGACATTATCGCCCGGGCCGAGAGGGGCCAGGTTTCCTTTCCGATCGTCATCATGGGCCATTCGCTCGGCGGCAACGCCTCGGTCCAGATGGCGCGCTACCTGGGCGACCGCGGCGTGAAGGTCACCTATGTGGCGTCATTCGATCCGACGATCACCACTTCGCCCGGACCGAACGTTGCCCGCGTCGACAATTTCTTCATCCCCAACCGGCGCAATGGCGAACCGGTCAACATCGTGGTGGAAGGTCCGGGCTTCACCGGAAAGATCACCAATATAGACGTCACTCCCATGCCCGGCGTCGACCACTTCAACATCGAGAAGCAGCCGCAGCTTCAGGACAAGGTCATTGCCCTTGCGAGGGAAAACATGAAGCCGATCTTCCGCGGCAGCGAACCCGGCGAAAACCGCTAGGCGGCACGCCGTCCGGTGGCCCGCTCCGCGCGGGCGCGGGCCGGGCGCTGCTTCGGCAGCAGCCGGTATCCCAGAAGCAGCACGGTGATCGCCGCATAGGCGAGCGGCTCCGCGGTCCAGGATTTCACCAGCCACAGATAGTGCAGGATGATCGCCGCCGCGGCGAGATAGGTTAGGCGGTGCAGCATCCGCCAGCGCGCCGCGCCGAGCCGCGCCACCATCCTGTCATTCGACGTCACCGCCAGCACCAGCAGCAAGACAAGCGCCGTCATGCCGGCGATGATCCAGGGTCGCTTGGTGAGGTCAACCGCGATCTGCGCCCATTGCAATTGGCGATCGAAGACGATCCAGACGGCAAAATGCAGCGCCGCATAGAAGAAGGCGGTCAGCCCGATCATCCTGCGGAACCGCAGGAGGTTCAGCCCCGCGCGCTCGCGCAGCGGCGTGACGGCGAGCGAGGCCAGCATGAACTTGAGCGCCCATGCGCCTAGCCCGGTTTCCAGTGCGCGGACCGGATCGGCCCCGCCCGAACCGGAAAGCGCGGCCCAGAACATGGCCACTGCCGGAACCAGCGCAACGAAATAGAGCGGCAGCACCGGCACGCGCTTGAGCTGCTGGTTGACGCTGTCGATCCAACCGGTGGCAGCCGCCATTTCAGTAGTTGGCCTTGAGGTCCATGCCGGCGTAAAGGCTTGCCACCTCCGCCTCGTAGCCATTGAACATCAGGGTCGGCTGGCTGCCGGCAAGAAGCCCGCCGCCCACGATGCGCTCGTTTGCCTGGCTCCAGCGCGGATGGTCGACGCCGGGATTGACGTTGGAATAGAAGCCGTATTCGTTCGCGGCCATCTTGTTCCAGGTCGTCGGCGGCTGCGTGTCGGTGAGCGTGACCCGCACGATCGACTTGATCGACTTGAAGCCGTATTTCCACGGCACGACCAGCCGCAGCGGCGCGCCGTTCTGGTTCGGCAGTTCCTCGCCATAGACACCGGTCGCAAGGATCGTCAGCGGGTGCATGGCCTCGTCGAGACGCAGGCCTTCGACATACGGCCACTCAAGCGGCTGGAACAGGCCGCGCTGCGCCGGCATCTCTTCCGGCCGCACCAGTGTTTCGAAGGCAACGTATTTCGCCCCCGATTGCACGCCTGCCTTGTTCAGAAGCGTCGACAGTTCGAAACCTGCCCACGGCACGACCATCGACCAGGCCTCGACGCAGCGGAAGCGGTAGATGCGCTCCTCGACCGTGGCGGGGATGATATCCTCGAGCGCGTAGTCGCCCGGTTTGTCGACCAACCCGTCGATCTTCACGGTCCACGGCTTCGTGGTCAACGTGTGCGCGTTTTGCGCCGGATCTTCCTTGCCCGTCCCGAATTCGTAGAAATTGTTGTAGCCGGTCACATACTCGACCGGTGTCGGCTTCAGGTCCGCCGGGTTGTTCGGCCAGGGCGTGGTGGCGAGCTTTGCCCTTTGCGCTTCTGCGGCGAATGCCGGCGACACCGCCGGCGCCAAGGCGGCCGCTGCTGCCGCAGCCATGACCTGGCGCCGGTTCATCCACACGGATTTGGGCGTGATTTCGCTGGCAGGAATCGGGCGGGACGGGCGGAACGGCATGCTTTTACTCCTCGGCCTCATTGCGGCAGACATAGGCAAGCGCGGCGCCGGTGGCAAATCATGTCTTGCTCACACTTGCGTGTGGCTATTCCTCGCCGACCTTTCCGCGCATGCGCTTGACGACGGCGCGCCCGGTCTTCTGTTTCAGCCGCCGCTCTACCGATCCCTTCGTCGGCTTCGTCTTCTTGCGCTTTGGCGGCGGCGGGCGCGAAGCCTCGGCAACCAGCGCCGCGAGCCTTGCCCGTGCATCCTCGCGGTTCTGCGTCTGCGTGCGAAAACGCGAGGCTTCGATGATGATCTCGCCGGCATGCGACGCCAGATGGCTGGCGAGCTTCAACAGCCGCTCCTTCTGGTACGGGGTCAGCGACGGCGAACCGGCCACGTCGAAGCGCAACTGCACCGCGGTCGAGACCTTGTTGACGTTCTGCCCGCCCGGCCCCGAGGCGCGGATGAAGCTCTCTTCCAGTTCGCTCTCGGGAATGGTCAGCACCGGCGGCTTCATCTTTCCAGGACGTCGCCCCATTCGGGACGCCGGCGGAACTGTGCCGCCGCGAACGGGCAAAGCGGAACGATCTTCTTCCCGGCGGCGCGTGCGTCGGCGACGGCGCGCTCCACCAGCTTCACGCCCACGCCCTTGCCGCGATAGAAGGCCGGCACCTCGGTATGGTCGATGATGATGATGCGCTCGCCCGCCTTGGATAGCGTCAGCTCCGCCTCCGGCCCGCCATCGGCGCTGAACGCGTAGCGGCCCTTGCTGGCGGTCTCGGTCAGCGTGATGCCGTCATCGCCCGGCTCAGACATGTTCCCACTTTCCGGATTTGCCTGCCTTGTAAATCGCGTCGATCACCCGCTGGTTCCGTACCGAATCCTCCAGCGTGAAGATCTTCTCCTTCTTCGACTTCACCGCGCGGGCAAAGGCTTCCGCCTCCAGCTGGTACTGGTTGATGCCGGTATAGCGCCAGACCTGCGTGTGGTTGTGCGCGGCGTTATGCAGCCGCACCTCGTCGCCCTCGTAAAGGTTCGAGTTGAACGGCGCGGTAACCTCGATGAAACCCTTGTCGCCGTGGAAGGCGATCGCCTGCCGGTTCGCAAGCTGCGTCGACAGGTAGAAGGACAATTCGAACTCGCCGAAATCGGCGCGCACGCTGGCATAGCGGTCGGTGCCGAATTTCGGATCGTATTCGACGGTGGCCTGAAGCCGCTCGGGCTCCTTGCCGGTGGCAAAGCGGGTCGACGACGGTCGGGTAGACGCCGATGTCGGGAATGACGCCGCCGCCCAGTTCCGGCACGTTGCGCATGTTGTTCGGGTCGACGTTGAAATAGGTGAAGGCGGCGTCAACCTGCCGCAAGCGTGCCGATCGCGCCGGAATGCGATGAGCTCGCGCACCTTCAGCCATTGCGGGTGGTAGGTCACCATGAAGGCTTCGGAGATCAGCACGCCATGTTTCTCGCGCGCATCGATGAGCTTGCCGATCTGCGACGCCTTGAGCGCGATCGGCTTTTCGCACAGCACGTGCTTGCCGGCGGCGGCGGCCTTCAGCGTCCATTCGACATGCTGCGAAGTCGGCAGCGGAATGTAGACGCCGTCGATCTCGCTGGAGGACAGCATTTCCTCATAGGAGCCGAAGGCGTGCGTCGCGCCGAAATGGCGCGCCAGCGCCTTTGCCTTCTTGTGGTCGCGGCTGGCGATGCCGGCCAGCACGCCGTTCTCGGCCCTTACCACAGCCGGAATGAAATGCTCGCGGCCGATCTTGGCGGTCGACAAAATTCCCCATCGAAACATGTGCGGTTTTCCTCCTGTACTCGCCTGCATTGTGCGAAAGCAGGCCTTCGACCTTTGTGCTGCGAGCGTTGTTCTGGCTATTGTTCTGATTTGGAATCAGGAAAAAGCAAATATGACTGAAGACGAACCTTTGGGAATTGTCGAGGACGCGGATACGGGAGATCGATTTCTCGTCTATCAAACAGCGAAAGGCCCGCGCCTGGACATAAGGTTTGCGGGTGAGTCGCTATGGTTGTCTCAACAGCAGATCGCGCAATTATTTGGAAAGGACATATCGTCGGTTTCTAGGCATATTGCGAATGTCCTCGCTGAAGGCGAGTTGGACGAAGCGAGTTCTTTGCAAAAAGTGCAAACAACTCCTGGTAGGCCTGCTACTTTGTACAGCCTCGATATGGTGATATCCGTCGGATACCGGGTGTCTTCCACACAGGCGACGGTTTTCAGGCGTTGGGCGACAGCGGCCTTGGTTCAATATGCACGAAAGGGCTTTGTCGTCGACAAGGCTCGCCTGAAGCAACCTAATTCCTCCGACCGCATTGCGGAACTGCGAGAAATCATCCGGGACATTCGTTCGGATGAGGCAAATCTTTATGCCGAGTTGAGGCAGATTTGTTCGCTTTGCCAAGACTACGACAGCAAGTCGGACGCGGCGGCGGCGTTCTTTCGAGAAACACAGGCCAAACTTGTTTATGCCGTCGTGTCGCAAACACCTTCTGAGATCATATTGTCGCGATCCAATGCTCGTAGTGAAAATATGGGCCTTACGACGTGGCCAAATGACAACATCAGAAAAGCAGATGTGAAAGTCTCAAAAAACTATCTTTCCGAAACTGAAATGAAAGAACTCAACAGGTTGACGACCATCCTGCTTGATATCTTCGAGGATCAGTTGGATTTAGGACGTATTATCGTCATGAACGATGCTTCGCAACTGCTAGATCGGCAATTGAAGTCCTTGGGTCGAGCAGCCCTGAGTAATGGCGGAAGGGTACCTAGAGGCTCTGCCGAAAATCACGCGCTCGCCGAATATGAAAAATATACCGCCCGAAAAAAACAGGAACGATTGTCGGAGGCCGATGCGGCTATTGCTGAATTGGTCAAGGAGGAGCGGGAACTGCCGAGAGGAAACGCAGCTAACCCCTACCCCCGCAGCACGCCGCCCGTGGCCTTGGCCACCGCCTCGACGATGCGCTTCGACACGGCGTCGATCTCCTCGTCGGTCAGCGTCTTGTCGCGTCGGCTGGATGGTGACCTCGATGGCGACCGACTTCTTGCCTTCGCCGATCGCCGCGCCTTCGAACACGTCGAACACGAGCACGTTGGAAATCAGCTTCTTGTCGGCGCCAGCCGCCGCGCGCGATGAGGCTTGCCGCATCCTTGTCCTTGTCGACGACGAAGGCGAAATCGCGCTTCACCGCCTGCAGGCCGGAGAGTTCCAGCTTCGGCTTGGTGCGGGTTGGCCTGCTTCTTCGGCTCGGGCAGCGGCGTCGAGGAAGACCTCGAAGCCGGACATCGGGCCGGTGGCGTCCAGCGCCTCCAGCGTCATCGGATGAAATTCGCCGAATGTCGCCAGCACCAGCTTCGGGCCGAGCTTGATCTGCCCGAGCGGCCCGGGATGATACCAGTCCGGCCCGCCATTGGTCGATCTGCACCTTGGAGACATCGACGCCGCAGGCTTCCAGCGCGGCAAGCGCATCGGCCTTGGCGTCGAACACGTCGACCGGCTCCGGCCGCGCCCGACCAGTGACGGCCCGCGCCAGTCGAGCTTGGCGGTGCCGCGGCGGATGCCGGCGGCGACGCGGCGCTGGTCCTCGCGGCTTGTCGCCCTGATAGAGTGCCTGACCTCGAACAGCGCCACGTCGCCGATGCCCCGGTCGGCATTGCGCTGCGCGGCGGCGATCAGGCCCGGCAGCAGCGACGGGCGCATGTCGCGACATGTCGGCGGCGATCGGGATTGGCGAGCTTCAGTTCCGGCGCGCCGCCGCCGAACAGCTCGGCATGATCCTTGCCGGAATGAAGGACCAGGTCACCGCCTCCATCATGCCGCGCGCGGCCAGCGCCCGCCGGGCCGTGCGCGTGCGGATCTGCAGTGTCGTCAGGATGCGTGCCGTTGACCGCGCCGTGGCTGTCGAGCGGCTGCGGCGCGATGTTGTCGACGCCGTGGATGCGCATGACCTCTTCGACGAGGTCGGCCTTGCCATCGACGTCCGGACGCCAGGATCGGCACCGTGACCTTGACGGTATCGCCGGCGCCTTCGACGGCGAAGCCGAGGCGCGTCCAGGATCGAGAGGCTTTCGGCCTCCGGCACGTCGAGGCCGGTCAGCCGCTTCACTTCCGAAAGCGGGAAGTCGATCCGCAGTTTCGGCTGCGGCACGCTTAGCCGGCGATCACCGTCTTGCGAGGCCTCGCCGCCGCACAGTTCGCAGCACCAGGTTCGTCGCGAGGTCGAGGCCGGGCACCATGAAGTCCGGATCGACGCCGCGCTCGAAGCGGTAGCGCGCATCGGTGATGATGCCGAGTGTCGCGGCCGGTGCGGGCAATGTTGAGCGGCTCCCACAGCGCCGATTCGATCAGCACGTCGATGGTGTTTTCGTCGCAGCCGGAATGCTCGCCGCCCATGACGCCGGCGATCGATTCGACGCCGTTGTCATCGGCGATCACGCACATGTCGGCCTTCAGCGAATAGGTCCTGCCGTCGAGCGCCAGCAACTTCTCGCCGTCGCGGGCGCGGCGCACGACCAGATTGCCATGCACCTTGTCAGCGTCGAAGACATGCAGCGGGCGGCCGCGATCGAAGGTGACGTAGTTGGTGATGTCGACCAGCGCGATGATCGGCCGCAGGCCGATGGCCTTCAGCCGCTGCTGCATCCATTTCGGCGAGGGGCCGTTCTTGACGCCGCGCACGAGGCGCAGCGCGAAGCCGGGGCACAGATCCGGCGATCTCGATCGTCACGTTCACCGGGCAGGCGAGCCCTTGCCGGTGACTGCGCGATCTGCAGCGGCTTCAGCGTGCCGAGGCCGGCAGCCGCGAGATCGCGCGCGATGCCGTGCACGCCCAGTGCGTCCGGCCGGTTCGGCGTCAGGTTGATCTCGATGACCGGATCGTCGAGCTCGGCATAGGCGGCGAAGCTGGTGCCGACCGGCGCATCCTGCCGGCAGGTCGATGATGCCGTCGTGCTCGTCGGACAGTTCCAGTTCGCGCTCCGAGCACATCATGCCGAAGGATTTCGACGCCGCGGATCTTGCCGACGCCGAGCGTCACATCGATGCCCGGCACATAGGCGCCCGGCGCGGCGAAAGCGCCGACGAGGCCTGCCCGCGCATTGGGCGCACCGCACACGACCTGCACCGGCTTGCCGTCGCCGGTATCGACCGTCAGCACCGCAGCTTGTCGGCATCGGGTGCCGTTCTGCGGTCAGCACCTTGGCGATGACGAAGGGCTTGAACGACCGCCGTGTCGTCGACCGCTTCGACCTCGAGGCCGATCATGGTCAGCCGCTCGACGATTTCCTCGAGCGAGGCGTCGGTGTCGAGATGGTCCTTGAGCCAGGAGAGGGTGAATTTCATGGCGTCATCCTTGACCGGACACAGGTCCGGTTGATTGCGATTGTTTCTGGTGTTTCAGGCGGCTGCCTTTGGCTTGCGTGCGCCGGGTGCTTTCCATCCGAGAAGCAGGCCCTTCACTGAGACGCCCTCGTCCATTGCCGGCCACCAAAGACCGCTGAACTGGAGTTCGATCCTGGCGCGGTCTTCGGGCGATGCCCGGTGCAGGAACGGATACCACCACAAGAGGTGCCCTGATCTGCCGCCCGTCGGCCAGCGTCACGAATACATAAGCATCGTCACACCACGCTTCGACCGGCCTCACGGCCTCTGTCTCAAATTCCGAAGAAGTCATTCCATGCCTCCGATCCACTCATCGCCGGTGCTCCGCAATGACCGTCAGCAATTCGCGCATTTCGCGCTCATTGTAGCCGTCATTGCATAGCGCTACTTCCAAGTTTCGCAGCCAGACCTTTGCCGAACCGCCGTCCTTGACGACATGAACATGCGGCGGCTCCAAGCCGTCTGAAGCATAGAACCTGAACTTGAAACCCCGCCAGATCAGAACGGTCGGCATCAGGCGCTCAAGCCCCCGAACAGCGTCGGCATGTCGAGCGGGCGGAAGCCGTAGTGCGAAAGCCAGCGCACATCGGCGTCGAAGAAGGCGCGCAGGTCCGGCATGCCGTATTTCAGCATGGCGATGCGGTCGATGCCCATGCCCCAGGCGAAGCCCTGATACTCGTCCGGATCGAGCCCGCCGAAGCGCAGCACGTTGGGATGCACCATGCCGCAGCCGAGGATCTCCATCCAGTCGTTGCCCTCGCCGAAGCGCACTTCGCCCGGCCGCGAGCGGTCGCACTGGATGTCGACCTCCAGCGATCGGCTCGGTGAACGGGAAGAAGGACGGGCGGAAGCGCATGTTGACGCTGGTCGACCTCGAAGAAGGCCTTGCAGAACTCCTCCAGCACCCACTTCATGTTGGCGACATTGGCCGTCTTGTCGATCACCAGACCCTCGACCTGGTGGAACATCGGCGAGTGCGTCGGCGTCGGTGTCCTGCCGGTAGGTCTTGCCGGGAATGACGATGCGGATCGGCGGCTTCTGCGCCTCCATGGTGCGGATCTGCACCGGCGAGGTGTGCGTGCGCAGCAGCTTGCGGCTCGCCGTCCTCCTTCGGGTTGAAGAAGAAGGTGTCGTGCATCTCGCGCGCCGGATGGCCGTCGGGGAAGTTCAGCGCGGTGAAATTGTAGTAGTCGGTCTCGATGTCCGGACCTTCGGCGATGGAAAAGCCCATGATCGCCGAAAGATCGCGGTGATCTCGTCGATCACCTGGCTGATCGGGTGGATGCGCCCGCGCTCGGCCGGCGACTGGCGCACCGGCAGCGTCACGTCGACCGTCTCGCGCTGTCAGGCGCGCGTCGATCGCGGCCGTCCTTCAGGATCG
Source organism: uncultured Alphaproteobacteria bacterium (assembly GCA_963846345.1). Taxonomy (GTDB): domain Bacteria; phylum Pseudomonadota; class Alphaproteobacteria; order Rhizobiales; family Rhizobiaceae; genus BOKV01. The sequence goes on along the minus strand of CAWJVP010000004.1, from coordinate 278,869 downwards.
CCTTGCGGGCGGCGAGCGCCTCGGTCACGCGGTCCTTCAGGCCGTTGATCGCCGGCCCCATGGTCTGGCGCTCGTCGGGGCTCATCGCGCCGAGCGTCTTCAGCAGCTCGGAGACCGAGCCCTTCTTGCCCATGCGCGCCGACGCGCACGGCCTCGAGCGCCGCCTCGTCGCGCGGCCGCGTCGATGGCGGCCAAGGATCGATTGTTCAAGTTGTCGCAATTGCGGTCATCGAATCCCCCGTGGCGGGATGTGCGTGATGTTGCAAAGAAAAACCCGCGCCGGCTCGGCTGCCAGCGCGGGTTTCCCAAATGCAAATGTTCGAATGCTTCGGAAGCGCTGCCGGTCTTAGCGAACAGCGCTTTCAAACGCATTCGGCGTGGTGTCCTTGAGATAGTCGAGCGCCTTCTTGGCCTTGGCGACGAGCGCGCCGAAAGCCGTGCGGCTCATGGATGGCCATGTCGGAAAGCACCTTGCGGTCGACCTCGATGCCGGCCTTGGTCAGGCCGTCGATGAAGCGGCGCATAGGTCAGGCCATGCTCGCGCACGGCCGCGTTGATGCGCTGCACCCACAGCGCAGCGGAAAGTGCGCTTCTTGGTGCTGCCGGTCGCGCGTTGCATACTGCATCGACTTGTCGACGCCGCCTTGGCGGTGCGGATGGTATTCTTGCGACGGCCGTAGAAAGCCCTTCGGCCTTCTTGAGGACTTTCTTGTGCTTGGCGTGAGCGGTAACGCCGCGTTTTACACGTGCCATGATCTGAGTCTCCTTAAGCTTGCCGGGCTTAGATGCCGTTGGGCAGGAATTCTTGATGACCTTCTTGGCGTCCGGATCAGCCAGAACCATCGTGCCGCGGGCATCGCGAATGAAGCTTGTTGGAGCGCTTGATCATGCCATGGCGCTTGCCTGCCTGCGGCAGCCTTCACCTTGCCGGTGGCGGTGATCTTGAACCGCTTTTTGGCAGCCGATTTCGTCTTCATCTTGGGCATTTTGCGTTTGTCCTTCTTGCTGGTTCCGCATTTCGGGAGAGACGAGCCCGGCGGAAATCAAAAAGCCCCGCCGCCGTTTTCGGGCGAATGCGGAGCCGTCGCTCTTCGAACCGCCATGGCATGCCCTGCCAGGCGATCGCGCGCTTCCTTACATGAGGCGGACGGGAGAGGCAAGGGGGAGGGGGCGTTCACGCCGCCTTGAGGCGCTCCAGCTCGCGGGCGAACTCGAACCGAAGCTGCGCCGCCTCTTCCTCGGGCAGCCAGTTTGCCATTTGCGGAAACACGGTCTGCCAGAACTGCGTCTTCTTCCCGTCCCACGGCATGCGCTCGGCAGCGCGCGCCTGTTCCAGCACGGCGAGCAGCTTGCTGCGAACCACGGCCGGGTCGGGCGCATGGGAGCGCGGCGGCTGGGGCGGCTCCATGCCTGCGAACAGATCAGGCTGTGTTTCGCCAAAAAGGTCGGGTTGCTGGGTCATGGCCACGGTTGCAAACGAGTCGGCGCATATAACAATACAAGCGCGGTAGTTGCCACCGTTCAGGACGCGTCATCCCCCGCCAATTCCGTGTCGCCGGCTTCCTCCGGCACCTGTTTGTTGGCGATACCCAGCGCGTCGGGCGAAAGCAACGCCCCCGCACAGATCCGGTCGAGAAGGTTCTTTTGAACCGGCTCCAAAGCGACCAGCCGGCCCAATACATGCAAGAGATTCAACAGGTCGGTCGTGTATTCCGCCAACCAATGGTCCGGCTGGATCGAATCGAGGGGCGAAGGCGGGCGGCGGTCGCCGATGATAGGCCGCGTCCGGTCGCGCTTGCGGTAGCTGAACCACTGCCGCAGGACATTTTTTCCGGAAACCTCGTAGGCCCACATTTGCGGCGTGACATTGTCGATGAACCCCTTGCCGACATGCAGGCGCTTCTTGGCGGGGTCATATTCCATCGCGTCGGGCAACGGTTCCGGCGCGCCGGGAATTGCACCGTTTGCGGGAATGACCGGCCCCTCGCCTTTCGCCATGCGCGGCGGCCCCGAAGGGCGTCCGGCGGCAGCGTCGCAAAAACGCTCGCCATAACAATGCAGCCAGATCACTTCGCACCCGATAGCGACAGCTTCGCGAAAAAGCGCCGCGTCGGCCGTGACCGGCAGGCGAAGACCGGGTTGCACAAGGTCTTCCGCGAAACGCTCGGTGAAGGCCGGATGGGCCATTACCGCCGCGATGTAGGCCAGAAGGTCGGGATCGGAAACCGGCTGTCCGATTGCCAGTCCGACTTCTGAAACCAGTCCCGGCTGGAAATTGGAGACCGTCGCCTGCGCGTCGCGCCAAAGCGGGTAAACCCGGCCACCTCGAGCCGTGATAGTGATCCAGATCGGGGAGAAGGACGTCAATGGTATGGCGGGACCGGCCGCGGGCGTAACTACGTTCCAAGGCCGTTATGTAGATTTGCTCCGGCGACCATTCATTCCAAAGTTTCGGCCTGGCCAACTGAGAACCGGTGATCAGGAATAATCCACTGCCTGTCGAATGACTCGAAACGAATACGGTATTGGCTCATCGCAGGGGCCCTTCCCAGGAAACCGAGGAGCTCCTGCTGACACCATGAGTCCCGAACGACTGGAACGACTTTGGCTAAGATTTCGACCGTCGATCGACGTGAAACAGTTTGGCTTTCCTGTCAGCGTTATTCTCGGAAACAGAGCCTGCCACCGTTGAACAAGTGAGCCAGCATCCGCAGCGATTGGCCAAGTGCGATGTGCTGTGACACCCGAGACGCTCCAGTCAAACATGTCGGACAAAGGCACGAAATCCGCCCAGGCCGTGACAAACTCCGGCAAGAAAGACCCCGTCCAGCCGTCCAGGGCTGCTTTCCACTCGGGGCCGTGAAGCGAAAGCTGTCCCAGCGCCTTGAACTTTTCATTCCGCTTGCCCTTTAACAGCGACATGAAGCGCACCGCTGCCGGCTTGGTGCGGTCCTTGTTCATTTTCCGCGCGGCAAGCACGATGCAGATCGACTGCTGCACGCCCTGGAATATCCGCGTCGCCACTTCCGGCTGGTGGCCTTCGGGCGAACAGTCGATGACCCAGACTTGCGAACAGTCGCGCCGCAATTCCTCTCGCATCTTGATGAAGCCGGGACCGTTGAGGAATCCGGCTGCCGTGATGAAGCAGACGATGCCCTCGCGCTCCTGCTCCGCCTCGCCGGTTGCATCGCTCCAACCCGACCCGAAGACCTTCAGCGTGGCCCAGCGCCAGAAGTAGACATAGAGGTTGCCGAGGTGGTGCAAATGGGTGCCGACGCCCGCACTGGCAGGCGGTGTCCACCACGCCATCGGCGCGGCATGATGACCGCCGCCATCCCTGATCCACCCGCCAATGTCGAAAGCCTTGTTCTTGTACGGCGGATTGCCGATCACCACGGTGATCGGCTGCGCCCGCTTGATCGCATTTGCGTCACGGCGCGACTTGGCGACCGCTTCCACGATCTGCGGCAATTGCTCCTCCTCCACGAACGGATTGCTGAGCGTGTCCGTCACGAACAGCTTCATATCCGGCGGCGGCGGGCTGTTGGTGTTGCTCTTCATCAGCGTGTCGTATTCGGCCAGCAGGCGCAGTTGCGCCACCGCATAGGGGCCGAACTGCAATTCGAAACCGATCAGCCGATCCGCCGCAGCCGATATCGCGCCGGGAACGCTGCCTTCGCCCTGGTCGTCAGCCACATTGGCGGCAATCTTTCGCAGCACGCCAAGCAGGAACGTGCCCGTGCCGACCGCCGGATCGGCGACGGTCACATCGGTGCTGGCAAGGCCCATCGGGCGGTTGAACAGCGGACCGCGCAAGGCTTCGTCCACGAGCCGCACCATGGCAGTGACGACTTCGGGCGGCGTATAGTAGGAGCCGGTCTTCTTGCGCAGATTGTTGTCGTAGACCTCGAGAAAGTGCTCGTAGAAGTAAAGCCACGCGTCCTCTTCGTCCTTGCTGACCTTTGCCCAGTCCACCTCCGCGAAGACGCGAACCATGGTGTCGAGCGAGGTTTGCAGCGCTTTTTGCGTTGCGGGATCGTCGGTCAGCAGGCGCAAGGCGGTGCCGATCAGCGAACTTGTCTGGCGCAACTGCGCCGACGCAGCGTCGATTCCGCCTTTCAGGTCGATCTTCTTTGCCCGCGCGATCAGCAGCCCGAAGGTGACGGCCTGCGCATAGCCATCGGCAAATTGTTCATTGTCGGCATTGGGAAAGAGCAGCTTGCGCCAATCGTTCTTGAGGCCCTTCAGCCCTATGTGATCGCGCTCAAGTTGCTCCCTGACCTCCTCGCGCAGCAACCGGCAAAGCCGGGCGCTCACTTCCGCCAGTTTGCGCGGTGTCTTGGGTGCAATCGGGTTCCAGTCGAGGAAATCGGCAAAGAGCGCTTCAAGGCCCGCAGGAGCCGCAAGTTTTGCGCCTGCCGTCTCGATATCTCCTTCCAGATGAATGATTTGCCCTTGAAGCGCTCCATCGCGCCAAAGACTGAAGGAATTGCCGTCGCTATAGACCAGGTTGGGCAGGGACTTCAGCTTGTTCCATTGAACCTTGTCATGGCCGTCCGGGAATTTGCGCGGGTCTGCGCCCTTGCCGGGAGCCTTGAGTTCGACGAAGCCGATCAGCGCCTTCTTCTTCGTGACCGCGAAATCGGGGCGCGTCTTGATGTCGGAAAGTTTCGTTTCGCCGACGACGGCGACCTCGCCCTTCAGCAAGCCGCGAAGCCCGGCGATTTCTTCAATCAATGTCTCGAAGGGTGTGCGCAGTTGCTCCTCCGGTTCGCCGGAAATGGCAACATTGGCAAGCTTCGCTTTCGCGGTGGAGCCAAACTCGGAAACGATATCTTGAAGTGTCCGGCTCATTCGCCCCCCATGCGGGGAGGTTAGTGTAACTCGCCTTTCGGTTGAAGAAGTACAAAGTATGCAATCGGACAGTTCAATGAAAAAAGTCCTTCGAGGCTCGCTGTGCTCGCACCTCCCGATGAGGGCGAAACCGCATGGTGCGGGGGGCATCTCCCCCTTTGAGGGGGAGGCGGACCGGGGCGAGCACCCGTCCTTCGGACCCCCACTAAGGGGAGGGGAAAAACCCCACCCGTCCGCTTCGCGGCCACCCTCCCCTGGGAGGGGAGGGAAAAGCGCCGCCCCACTCCGACTTCACCCTACTCGCCATTCACCATTCACCCAAAATTCTTATCCCCGTCCCCACCGCCTCCCATACCCTTGCCGCACTGTTTCCCGGCGCGAACGCCGGATTGATATCGCCGTCCTTTCGGAGGGAAGCAGCAGCGGAGCGGTCATGGCGGTGGGGTTTCCCCGCCGGTGGCTTCGAGGCGGCCGGGCGTGTGCATCAGCCCGGGAACCGACATCAAAACTCCGCGCAGGGTGGCCCCGGGCCGCACACATGCCCGACAGGCTGGCGAGGCCACCCTGCGGTTTGTGCCTTTCCCCACAACACGGGCGTTTTCGCGCCGCGTGAACGCGAAGGCGTGCGCCATGGAAGACGAGCTGCAATTGCCCGATGACCCCGCCAGAAGGTTCGCGCTTTTGAAGTCGATCGCGCATTTCGAAGGCGCGTGGCGGGAATGCGAAAGCCGCGAATGCCGTTCGCGAAAGCGCTGTTGCGGCGGACCGCGCGGCACGATGGCTAGCACGGGCGGGCATCCGCTGTGCCGCCCGCGCGAACAAGGTCCGGGAAAATGAGGCGGGCAACAAAAAACCCGCCGTTTCCGGCGGGTTGCGTGTTCGTGCCTTTGCGGCGGGGTTATTTCGGCGAGACGACCATCATCATCTGGCGGCCTTCCATGCGCGGGTCGGCTTCGACCTTGGCAAGTTCGGCGATGTCGTCGCGAGCCTTGAACAACACGCCGAGGCCGATGTCCTGGTGCGCCATTTCGCGCCCGCGGAACCGCATGGTCAGCTTCACCTTGTCGCCTTCCTCGAGGAACTTGCGCACGGCGCGCATCTTCACCTCATAGTCATGGGTGTCGATGTTGGGACGCATCTTGATCTCCTTGACCTCCTGCGTCTTCTGCTTCTTGCGCTGTTCGGACGCCTTCTTCTGCGACTGGTACTTGAACTTGCCCAGGTCGAGAATCTTGCAGATCGGCGGATCGTTGTTGGGGGAGATTTCGACGAGGTCGAGACCGGCTTCCTCTGCGATCGCTATCGCGTCGCGGGTATCGAGAATGCCACGGTTCTGGCCTTCATGGTCGATCAACTGAACCTTGGGAACCCTGATGTCGCTGTTAGAGCGTGGTCCATCCTTGACGGGGGCTTGGGCTTTATGCGGACGGCGAATGGTCGTGTTCTCCCTTGCAGTTTCAGACTGTATCGTAAAAGAAAGGCGCGCCAATGCCGTTCGCTCACGAAAGGCAGGCCATCGCCGAAAGTTCCATTAGCATGATTCAAACGTGAAATCATGCGAAATCCGCGCCGTTGCGCGAAGCCGGGGAGTGCAGGATGGACGAGCAATTCATCAAGGTCGGCACGGGAAGCGAGGCGCGCGACATCGCCGTGATCTTGCGCAAGGCAAGGCGCGGCAGTCGCGCTGCCGGGCGTGACGTGGCTCGGCGGCTATCGCTCCGAGATGACGGGCACGAAGGCGCAGGCGATCGACGAATGGTGCGCAGCACGCGGCGTTTCCTTCCTGCGGCACGATTATTCGGGCCACGGCGCGTCCGGCGGGGCATTTCCCGACGGCAGCATTTCGCGCTGGCTCGAGGAAAGCCTCGCGGTGTTCCAGGCTTTCGCGAAGGGTCCGCAAGTGCTCGTCGGCTCGTCCATGGGCGGGTGGGTCGCGCTGCGCATGGCGCAGGAACTTCAAAGGCAGGGCGTGGCGCTTCACGCCATGCTGCTGATCGCGCCGGCGCCCGATTTCACCGAGCGGCTGATGTGGCCGCAGCTGTCGCAGGCGCAGCGCGAGGAAATCGCACGCAACGGCTTCCTGGCGGAGCAGTCGGAATATTCGCCGGAGCCGAACATCTATCACGCGCGAACTGTTCGAGGACGGGCGGCGAAACCTGGTGCTGACCGGCGAGGTGGTGACGGGCTGCCCGGTGCATATCCTGCAGGGGCGGCTCGATCGCGACGTGCCGTGGACGCATGCGATGGCGCTTGCCAACCAGCTCGTGCACGAGAGCGTGTCGATGACGCTGGTGCCGGACGGCGATCACCGCCTGTCGCGTCCGCAGGACATCGAGTTGATGCTGTCGGTGCTCGGCCGGCTGGTGGAGGATGGCCCCGGCGGCTAGCCCCCGCCGATCAGCACGCCGACGGCGAAGACGAGCGCGCCGCCGAGCACGACCTGGAAGATCGCGCGGTTCCACGGCGTTTCCATGTAGCGGTTCTGGATGATAGGCGATGGCCCAAAGCTCGACGAACACGACGGCGATGGCGATGCCGGTGGCGGTCCAGAAATGCGGGATGAGGTAGGGCAGCGCGTGGCCGAGACCGCCGACCGCGGTCATGATGCCGGTTGCAAGGCCGCGCTTGATGGGCGAGCCGCGGCCCGAGATCACGCCGTCGTCGGACGCGACTTCGGTGAAGCCCATTGAGATGCCCGCGCCGAGCGAAGCGGCGAGGCCGACGAGAAACGTCGTCCAGGTATCCTGCGTGGCGAAGGCGACGGCGAAGATCGGCGCGAGCGTCGAGACGGAGCCGTCCATCAGCCCTGCAAGGCCGGGCTGGACATAGGTGAGGACGAACTGGCGGTGCTCGGCGGCGGCCTCGGCCTCCTTCACGGTCTCGGGCACATGCTCCTTTTCCGCCCGCATGGCCGCGCCGATATGGCCGGCTTCGGCCCGGGCGAGGTCGCCCATCAGCTTGCGGATCGAGGCGTCGGTGGCGCGGCGGCCGGCTTCGGCATAGAAGCGGCAGGCCTGGCTTTCCATTTCCGCCGCCTGCTTGCGCACCTCGTCGACGCCCTTGCGGCTTCACCAGCCAGTCGGGCGTGCGATGGTAGAAGCCGCGCACATGCTCGCGGCGGATCAGCGGGATCGTCTCGCCGAACTTCTCGCGGTAAAGGTCGATCAGCCAGCGCCTGTGTTCGTCTTCCTCGACGGCCATCTCGTCGAAGATCTTGGCGCTGTCGGGATAATCCTTGCGCAGCCAGTCGGCATAGGAGCGGTAGATCCTGCCGTCATCTTCCTCGGAGGATATTGCGAGCGCCAGGATTTCGCGCTGGTCGAGACTGGCGAAATCGCGCTTGCCGTTCGGGAAAAACCGCATGAGCATGGAAGGTGTGTCCGGATCAGTTTGGAATGATTCCAATCTAGGGCCGCGTGCCGCCCTGTCAATTCCTTTTGAACGGCGGCCGCCCTGCGACGCATTGACGATCCCGCGCGAATTCGCGGAAAGTGCCGCCCGCAACAGCGAGGGCCGGGGATGACGATGATCGACAACATGCTCGACCGTGTCGGCCATGCCATGGCCGGTGCGTTGACGAAGCAGGTTTCCGGCTACGAACCCTACACGCCGTCCGATTACGACACGCTCTGGGCGACGCTGAAGCCCGGCGACGTATTGCTGGTCGAGGGCAACGAGTTCGTTTCCTCGACGATCAAGTACCTGACGAACTCAACCTGGAGCCATGCCGCGCTTTATGTCGGGCATGTGCTGCCGCGCCCGCAGGACGGCTCGGAACGGCCGCGCCTGATCGAGAGCAATCTCGGCGAGGGCTGCGTGGCGACGCCGCTGTCGCGCTACGCCACCTACAACACCCGCATCTGCCGCCCGGTCGGCCTAACCGAGGAGGACCGCAACAAGGTCATCCAGTTCATGATCGGCAAGCTCGGCACCAATTACGATCTGCGAAACATCGTCGACCTCTTGCGCTATTTCTTCCCGATTCCGGTGCCGTCGCGCTTCCGCCGCCGGATGATTGCGCTGGGCTCGGGCGATCCGACGCGCGCGATCTGCTCGGCGCTGATCGCGCAGGCCTTCGAATCGGTGAAATATCCCATCCTGCCGGAGATCACCCGCGCGCCGGGCCGGGCACATGCGCAGTCGACCTATTCAAGGCTCGAAATCCTGCATATCCGGCACTATTCGCTCTATACGCCGCGCGATTTCGACCTCTCGCCCTATTTCGAAGTGGTGAAGCCGACCATCCAAGCCGGGTTCGACTACCGCAAGCTGACATGGAGCGGAGAGGTCTCCGAACGCGACCCGTTGCGCGTGCGCCGCGAGGTCTGATGCCCTACTGGCAGATCATGTAGCGGCAGTCGCGGCCGTGGCAGCCAAGATCGAGATGGATATGGTCGCTGTGGTCGGCGTCGGCGTCTGGTCCGAGCACGGTGGTGAAGAGCGGGCAAGCAGCGCCATGGGCGGCCCCGAGGAAGCGCGCCTGCGGCGTCGAGGCCCGCTGCGCAACGGGCGGACCTTCCTTGCCGGCATTGACCGGCTGCGGCCAGTCGCCCGCCACCGAAACGGATCTGCCGTCGGCAAGGGTGAATGCGGCGATGTCGAACGCATTGGCGAAGGCGTGCTGCGACAGCTTGCCCGATTGGGCGCGGTTGCGGTTGCGGCATTCATAGCCGCTTCCAGCCACCAACGCCGCCAGCGGCGAACCCATGATGCTTCGTGCCTGCGCGTCGATCCCGGGGAGCCAGGCGGCGAGCGCGGTCGCCATGCCGCAGGTCATGGTCGCCTCCGAAGAGAGCTTCACCGCACCGATGGCAGTCACCAGCACGGGTGAATCGACGCCGCAATCGCCTTCCGCAACCGGCTCTCCCGTCCTGCCGGTAACCGCGCCAGACATCAGCGCCGGGCAGGCGGACCAGCGCAGTTTTGCCGTGTCCGCGCCCGCTGGCGAAGGCTGGCGCCGCGGGCTGCTGCAGTTCTTCGGGCGGCTGGGCCGGCTGGACCTCCCGGGGCGTTTCCACTTGTGGGCGCGACGACTGTCGCGGGCCGCCTTTGCGGTACCGGAACGGTCTGCGGCAAGGCCGGCAAGGCACCCAGCGAAAGCAAGAGCAGGCAAAGGGCGAAGCTGCGCCTCAACGCCGCGACGCCTCCGTCGAGTTCGGCCTGCGCCTCGGCGACATCCGTGGCGAAAATGACGCGGGGCGGCTTCACGCCATGCGCAACGAGCATTCGCCGCGCCTGTACGGACGCGCCGGCAATGGCGATGCGGGTGCCTTTCTTCTGGGCCTTGCGCACCGCACCCTCGAGCACATTGGCGGCGGTGGAATCGAGCAGCGGCACCGCCGAGCAATCGAGGATGAAATTGCGGTGCCGGTCCGAAATGCGGTCGAGCACCGTGCCGACAGCCGCCGCAGCGCCGAAGAAGAACGCACCGGAAATGCGATAGACGACCGTTTCGGGTCCGACATTCTCGAAGTTCCCGCCGCCCGGCGCGCTGTCGGCAACGTCGCGCAGCGGCGCGGCCTCGACTGCCACGGCCTTGCCCATCCGGTCGATGAAGAGAAACGCCCCGATGACGAAACCGGTGATGATGCCTTCCATAAGGTCGCGCGTGAGCGTGACAATGAAGGTCGCGACCAGAACGAGCGCATCCCCGCGCGAGGCCGAGACGATCTGCGCGATCGCGTGCTTTTCGATCATGTTCCAGGCAACGAGCGCCAGGACGCCTGCGAGGCAGGCCAACGGAATGTAGGAGGCAAGCGGCGCGGCAACGAGCATGAACGACAGCAGGAACACCGAGTGCAGCATGCCCGAGACCGGGCCGTGGGCATGGGCGCGGACATTGGTGGCGGTGCGCGCGATGGTGCCGGTCACGCAGAATCCGCCGAACAGCGCGCTGCCCATGTTGGCGAAGCCCTGCGCCGCGAGCTCGCAATTGGAACGGTGCCGCCGTCCGCTCATGCCGTCCGCCACCACAGCCGAAAGCAGCGATTCGATCGCACCCAGGAGGGCAAAGGAAAGCGCTGCCGGCGCGACCGCGATGACCTTGTCGAGGCTGAAATCCGGCAGGGCCGGCAAGGGGAGCGTGCGCGGGATGCCGCCGAAGCGCGTGCCGATGGTCTCGATCGGCATGGCGAATGGCGAAGGCCAGCACGGAAGCAACCGCCACCGCGATCAGCATTCCCGGCCAGCCGGGCCGCCAAACGCGCAATCCCTGGATGATCGCGATGGTGAGCACCGCGATGGCGAGTGCGCCAGGGGTGAATGTCGGCCACGCGGCCCACAGCACCTCAAGTTTTTCGATCAGCGGGCCGGGTTCTGGAACCGCTCAGCGTCAGGCCGAAAAGGTCGTGCAACTGGCTGGCGAAGATGATCGCGCCAATGGCCGCGGTGAAGCCCACCGTTACCGGATAGGGAATGAACTTCACATAGGTGCCGAGCCGCAAATAGCCTGCGGCGGCAAGCAAGATGCCCGAAAGAAACGTTGCGAGGATCAGGCCGTCCAGCCCGTGCTGGGCGACCGTCGCCGCCACCAGCACGATGAAGGCGCCGGCCGGCCCGCCGATCTGGAAGCGGCTGCCGCCAAGCAGCGACACGAGGAAGCCGCCGACGATTGCCGTGTAAAGCCCGCGATCGGGCGAAACGCCGGAGGCGATGGCGATTGCCATGGAAAGCGGCAGCGCGACGATTGCGACGGTCAATCCGGCGATGGCGTCGGCGCGCAAATGCTCCAGCCGGTAACCCTCGCGCCACACGGTCACGATCTTCGGGGTGAAAAGTTCGCCGAATGTCGGCGCCTGCGCCGCCTGCACGTTCATGGATGGCCCGCCTGTCGGATGCAAACTTCATTATGCAATTCGCGGAGACGGAAGCAAATGGAATTGCAAGACATGGCGCCGGGGCCTCAACCTCATCATGCCGCATGTTGCAAACGCACTGCGGTATTGCCCTTTTTGCCCGGCCTGCTAAATGCCGCGCATGATCCCAAGGCAAAACATCCGCAATTTCTCGATCGTCGCCCATATCGACCACGGCAAGTCGACGCTTGCCGACCGGCTGATCCAGATGACCGGCACGGTCGAGGCGCGCGACATGAGCGACCAGATGCTCGATTCGATGGACATCGAGCGCGAGCGCGGCATCACCATCAAGGCCAACACCGTGCGCCTCGAATACAAGGCCAAGGACGGCGAGCACTATGTGCTGAACCTGATGGACACGCCCGGCCATGTCGACTTCGCCTATGAGGTCTGCCGCTCGCTTGTCGGCCTGCGAAGGCTCGCTGCTGGTGGTCGATGCCAGCCAGGGCGTCGAGGCGCAGACGCTGGCCAACGTCTACCAGGCGCTCGACAACGACCACGAGATCGTCTGCGTTCTCAACAAGATCGACCTGCCGGCCGCCGAGCCCGACCGCATCAAGGAGCAGATCGAGGAAGTGATCGGCCTTGACGCGTCCGACGCCGTTCCGATTTCGGCCAAGACCGGCCTCGGCATTGCGGACGTGCTGGAAGCGATCGTCACGCGCCTGCCGCCGCCCAAGGAAGGCGATCCGACCAAGCCGCTGAAGGCGCTGCTGGTCGACAGCTGGTACGACGCGTATCTCGGCGTCATCGTTCTGGTGCGCGTCATCGACGGCGTGATCCGCAAGGGCCAGACCATCCGCATGATGGGCACGGGCGCGAAATACCTGGTCGACCGCGTCGGCGTGTTCACGCCGAAGATGGTGCCGGTCGAAGTCGCTCGGCCCCGGCGAGATCGGCTTCATCACCGCCTCGATCAAGGAAGTGGCCGACACCCGCGTCGGCGACACCATCACCGAGGACAAGCGCCCGACCGCCAAGGCGCTGCCGGGCTTCAAGCCGGCCCAGCCGGTGGTGTTCTGCGGCCTGTTCCCGGTCGATGCGGCCGATTTCGAGGATCTGCGCGCCGCCATGGGCAAGCTGCGCCTCAACGACGCGAGCTTCTCCTTCGAGATGGAAACCTCGGCCGCGCTCGGCTTCGGCTTCCGCTGCGGCTTCCTCGGCCTGCTGCATCTCGAAATCATCCAGGAGCGGCTGGAGCGCGAGTTCGACCTCGACCTCATCGCCACCGCGCCGTCGGTCGTCTACGAGATGCACATGCGCGCGGGCGAGACCATCGAGCTGCACAATCCGGCCGACATGCCGGATCCCGCGCTGATCGAGGAAATCCACGAGCCGTGGATCCGCGCCACCATCCTGACGCCGGACGAATATCTCGGCGCGATCCTGAAGCTCTGCCAGGACCGGCGCGGCATGCAGGCCGACCTCTCCTATGTCGGCAAGCGCGCCATGCTGACCTACGACCTGCCGCTCAACGAGGTGGTGTTCGATTTCTACGACCGGCTGAAGTCGATCTCGAAGGGCTATGCCTCCTTCGACTACAGCGATCACCGACGTGAGGCCGGGCGACCTCGTCAAGATGTCGATCCTCGTCAACGACGAGCCGGTCGACGCGCTCTCCATGCTGGTGCACCGCAGCCAGGCCGAGCGGCGCGGCCGCGCGATGTGCGAGAAGCTGAAGGAGCTGATCCCGCGGCACCTGTTCAAGATCCCGATCCAGGCGGCGATCGGCGGCAAGGTCATCGCGCGCGAAACCATCTCGGCCATGCGCAAGGACGTGACCGCCAAGTGCTATGGCGGCGACGCCTCGCGCAAGCGCAAGCTGCTCGACAAGCAGAAGGCGGGCAAGAAGCGCATGCGCCAGTTCGGCAAGGTGGAAATTCCGCAGGAAGCGTTCATCCAGGCGCTGAAGATGGGCGACGAGTAGGGGCGTTCAGGCACCGCCCTTGCCCGCTTCGCGGTCGCGCAGCGCCAGAATGCGCTCCATTGCGCGAATCACCGGCTTCTCGACGAGCTTTCCGTCGACAATTGCCAGTCCGTTCGGGCTCGCCCGCCAGGCGTCGACAATCCGCTCTGCGTGACTGATCTCCTCGCGCGAAGGCGTGAATGCCGCATTTATCGCGGCAATGCCCGCCGGATGGATCGCGCCCTTGCCGGTAAAGCCGAGCGACCGGGCCATGCGTGCCTCGGCGCCAATCATTTCCTCGTCGCGAAACGAAAGGCTCGGCACGTCGAGAACATCGATCCCGGCCAGAGCCGCGGCATGGACGACCCGGGAGCGGGCGTAAAGCAGCGGTTCGTGCGCCATTGCCGCGCCGAGGTCGGCGGCAAGATCGACCCCGCCGAACATTGCAAAGGCGATGCGGTCCGATGCCGACAGGATGGAGGCCGCCTTTTCAAGGCCTTCGGCAGTCTCGATTAGTACCGCCAGCAACAGGCCGGGCGAAGATTGCGTGACCAGATCGGATGCCAGCTTGACCTCGCCGGCGTCCATTACCTTCGGCAGGAAAACGATCCCGTGCGCGGGCCGTGCTTCCAGGATCGCGGCCATGTCGCGCAGGCCGTCGAGGCTGCGCAAGGTGTTGATCCGCACCGCGCGCTCGGGCGAACCTTGTCCGGCGGCGCCGAGGAATTCGATAGCGACGGGGCGCGCGGCGTCCTTGGCATCGGGGGGCACGGCGTCCTCGAGGTCCAGGCAGACAATGTCCGCCCCGGCGGCGAGCGCCTTGGCGTGGACGTCCCGCCGGTTGGCCGGCGCGAAAAGCAGGCTTCTGCGTGGTAGCATTTCCCGTCCTTCCCGATGCGCGTTGAGGACGGTTTTACCTGCAATGGTCCGGTAGGCGAAGCGGAAAGCGCTACTGTTGTACACCGTTGGTGACGATAGAGACGTAATGCGCAACCGCGTCCAGTTCCTCCTCGCTCAAGACTTCGTTGGGCGGCATCGGTCCCACCCCGTTCTTTACGGCCCGGTAAACCCGGTCATAGGTCGGACGGATCTGGTCCAGCGGCGGACCTACCTTCGCCGTCGTCCCAGCTTCCTCCAGCGTGTGGCAGACCGAGCATCGTGGTTCGGAGATTTCCAGGAATACCTTCTTTCCAAGTTCCAGCCTGCCGGCGTCATCGGTCTCCGCCGCAACCGGCTGGGCGCCCGCCAAAATGCTAATCAAGGCCGTTGCCAGTACCGGCTTCATCGCGCGTTCCCAAAACTTTGGTGGCCGCGCCTCCATCAAGGCGCGGCGGTTGCTGTTGAGGGTGTCAGGATACTGTCACTTCCACGCCATGTGCTCGCCAGCCGTTGTGGCTGTAGCCGGAGGCATTGGGCTCGGGTACTTCCGGCTGCGCATTGCCTTCGCTGTCCGTGGCGCGGCTGAAGAGGGTATGGGTTCCCGGCTTCAGTTCCTTCGCCAGGACAAATGGACGCCATGCATAGCGGCCCAGGTCGGGGCCTGCGAATTCGGCCTTTTCCCAGGTGTTGCCTCCATCAACCGACACTTCGACGGACTGGATCGCGTTGACGCCGCCGTAAGCCACGCCCGTGACTTGCACCAATCCCGCGGGACGCGACTCCAGCGGTCCGGTCACGAAGGACTTCACATTCATCTGCCAAACGGATGGATGTTGAGGCCCGGCCTTTTCGCCCAGAGGCGCAATGCGGTATCGCGACTGCTGGATACGGGCGGGGCTTTGATCGGCGGTGAAGGCAATCTTCTTCACGTATTTGACGTTGTTGACGCCGGTGAAGCCGGGAACGATCATCCGCAGGGGGCCGCCATGGGCGAGAGGCATGGGCGCACCGTTGAGGTCCCATGCCAGCAGTATGGAGTCCTGGACGTCTACCGGAACGGAACGCTCCACAATTACGTCAAGCGCATCGACGCCTTCGGGAATTTCCTCGCCACCTGTTGCGGTGATGAAATTCGCGTCCTCGGATAGACCTCCCAGTGCCTCGATCACCTTGCGCAGCGGGACCCCGGTCCAGAACACATTGCCGACCGCGCCCACGCTCCATTGTGTGCCGCTGGTTTCGTGCTCGTAGAAGGCGCGGCCATTGCCGGAGCATTCCAGCACCATGGGCACGACCTCGACGCCCATCGTCTTCAACTCGCCCACGGTGATGGAGCGTGGATTTGCGACGCCTTCGATGGAAACCGCCCATTTGTCGCGATTGGCCACGATCGAATCGGGCGGCGGAGCGATGTTGTTGCGGATGTAGAGCCGGTCGACCGGCGTGACCGGCGATGCGCCGAAGGCTTCCCGCCTTGTCTCCAGCGTATTGTCGGAATGCACGATCAGCGCATCCGCCTCCTTCCAGTCGACATAAGCCGGCAACGTGTGTCCGGCCTCCTGTGCGGAAACTGGAAAACCGGTCACTGCAACGCCTGCCGCAGCCGCGGTTCCCCTCATCAAATCGCGGCGATTGATACTCAGGATCGCGTTCATCATCTCCTCCTGCTGTTCTTGTTCTTGGGTCCGAACGAGCCGGACCAAGCTAGAACTAGCGAGAGGCGAAATATTTCCGGCCAAAACGAAAAAAGTTGACCTATGGGGATGGACGGAGGCAGGGCCCTGAAACCTATTGCAGTTCGATCTCGGTCCCGAAAAGCCGCCTGTACATCTCGCTGCGTCTCTTGAGCTGGGCGTGCGTGCCGCTGTCGACCACCCTGCCATCGACAAGCAGGTATATCCGGTCAGCCTTGGCGATAGTCGAAAGGCGGTGGGCAATGACGATTGTTGTCTTGCCCTTCATCAAAGTCGATACAGCTTCGCGGACGTCGCGTTCCGTTTCGGCATCGAGCGCGGACGTGGCTTCGTCGAGCAGCAGGATCGGCGCTTGCTTGAGCATGGCTCGCGCGATTGCAATGCGCTGCGCCTGACCGCCGGAAAGCGTGGCGCCCCGTTCACCGATCAGGGTATCGAAACCCAGGGGCATTTGCTCGATGAACTTTGTTGCCATGGCCAATTCGGCCGCAGCCCGCACTTCCTCGTCGCTGGCGTCAGGGCGGCCAAGGCGGATGTTTTCGGAAATGGTTCCGGCGAAAAGGTTCACCTCCTGGCTGACGACGCCAATGCCCTTGCGCAGGCTTGCATGGTCAATCGTCGAAATGTCCACGCCGCCGATCTCGATCGTCCCGGACCACGGCTTGAAGAACCGCTGGATGAGGGAGAATATCGTCGACTTGCCGCTCCCCGAGGGTCCCACCAAGGCAATTATTTCTCCGGACCTCGCCGTGATTGATACGCCGTGGATCACTTCCTTCTTGCCGTAGCCGAACACAATGTCCGACAGCACGATTTCCCCGCCCAGGGGCGCCGAAAGCGTCGGCGTTGCCACCGGTATTTCCGGCGATTCCATGTCGAGCAGCGTGTACATCTTGTGGGCAGCGCGAAGGTTTCGCTGCAGCGAAACCTGCACGCCGGCAAGCCGCTTGGCTGGCTCGTAGGCAAGCAAGAACGCCGCGATGAAGGACATGAATTCACCTGGGGTCTTTCCGGCAAAGATCGTCTGCCAGCCGGCATAGACGAGCACCGACGCGATCAGCACGCCGCCCAGCGTCTCCATCAGCGGGCTCATGATCGCGCCGATCCGGGCAATGGCGTTGCGCCTTCTTTCGACCGAATGCACCGTATCCTCAAAGCGCGCCTGCATCTCGTCCTCGAGCGTGAAGGACTTGACGGTGCGGATGCCCTGGAAGGTTTCCTGCGTCGACTGGATGATCTGCGACATGCCCTTGAACTCGGCGTCGGCCAGCGCCCTTGCCTTGCGCACCAGCGTGATGACACCGATGATCACGAAAGGTCCGATCGCCAGCGCCGCAAGGGAAAGCAGCGGGTCCTGCACGACCATGACTGCCAGCAGCGCAAGAAGCGTGACGAAGTCGCGGCCAACCGAGGTGATGATGAGAAGGATGACATCCTTGCCGGCGCGGGCGTTGTTGTTGATGCGGGCAATGAGCTTGCTTGAATGGACGCGGGTGAAGAAAGTCATGTCCAGCGACAGCAGCTTCCTGAAGATGCGGCTTTGATAGGTTGAAACGATGCCGTTGCCGATCTTGGTCATGATGACCGTCTGGGCGAAATCGGCAAAACCCTTGGTGATTGCAAGCAGCAACACCATGGCGGCGATGCCCCACATTGCCGTTGCATTCTTTTCCAGGAAAACCTGGTTGATGGCCGAGCGCATGATCCAGGCCATGCCGGCGGTGGATCCGGCCATGAGCAGCATGAAGAACAGCGCCGCCGCCAGTCGTCCCCGGTAGTCTGCAAGGGAGTCACGCGCCAAACGGCGGATAAGCTTCCAGTTGCTGCTGCTATCGTCTTGCGTGTCGTCGAATTCCGGCTCCTGCGACATATCGCTGATTGCTATGGTTCCGTTTTTCTTCATTTTACGACCGCTTCCTGTGGCTGCCCCGCTTGCGTGAGTGCTGCCAGCATTTCCTGTTTTCCAAACGGGTAGCCATAGTGCCTTAACGAGTGCCCGATCGATCTGTTGAGGGATTCCCACGTGGCGTCATCCAGTGCGTCCAAATAGCCGGCGTCCGCGACAATCGCGGCTAGCGTTGAAGCGCATCCTGTTGCCCCGCAGATGGTGCTGGAGCGAAGCGTCCAGTGCAAGATTGACAGTGCCTGCGGGCAGGCCGAGAAATGAAAGGATGCGTCGCATTTCGGCTGTGGGTTGGGCGACGAAATCCTCATAGCGAACAAGAAGATGGCGGCTGTCCGGCATTTTGGCCAAATATGTTTCGATGTTCCTGTTGGCCTTCAGCCAAGCCATGGCCGAGCCGTGCAGATCACGTTCCTTTCTCAGGTTCGAACAGGCGACAGCCCTGCCGTCCCGGACGAAGTGGATCACGTGAACGTCGATGCCAAGGTGCTGCCGGATCAGCTTGAGCGTCGGCAGGTTCTTGCTGCTGTCGATGGCCATCTTTTCAGCGGACAAACCGGCAATGCGGCCGACGGCTGCAAGGACACGCTGGTCCTCATCGCCCGCGGGAAGTTTGTCCACCTCCTGCAAGACCGGTTCCCATACAGGGCATGGCATCTGCCCGCAGGTGCACGGCTTCGGACGGTCGTGCATCCGCTTCACGGTCTGCGCGATTTCGCCGAACCCGGCCAGGCCGGGCTGACCGCCAAGGACCAGGCTCAGCAACGTGCTGCCGCTGTGACCGGCGCTGCATACATATACAAGCTTCGGACCTTCAATCATTTTCCTGCCTAATTCATCGCCGCTTCGATCAAGGCCTGGTCCCATGCAGCCAAACCCTGCGATATCGCGAATGCCTCCACCTTGCGTCGCGCCGCCTCTCCCATAGCGCTGGCCTCGGCACCATTGCGGGCAATGCGCAGCATTGCCGCCGCAAGGCCGTCGATATCATCTACCTTGAACACGAGGCCGCTTTCGCCATCGATGACGAAATCCAGCGGTCCGGGGGACGCATCGCTGGAAATCACCGGCAGGCCGAACGCCATGGCTTCAAGCATTGAATTGGGCAAGCCCTCGTAGCGCGACGCCATCAGATAGGCGCTGGCACTGGACATGTGCTGCGCTGGATCGACAAAGCCGTGAAACCGGATCCGCTGCCCCAGGCCCGTCTCCCGCGCGAGCGCTTCGAGTTTCATCCGTTCGGGTCCGTCGCCGAGCACGTGAAGCTCCCATTGCGGCGCCTCTGTGGCCATGGCCGCAAATGCCTTGATCATCACGTCGACCGCCTTTTGCGGCACCAGCCGCGACGCCGTGATGAAGTGCATTCGTCTTCGGTCCGCCGAAGGAAGCGGCGGCAGTTCGATCGGGTTGGGCAGGAGCTTGAGGCGTTGTGCCGGAACAAATGCCGCGAGCTGGTCGAGCGTCCCGCCGGTGTTCGCCGTAACGAGATGCGCATTCGGATAAAGCCGGTCACGCAGCGTCTTCCACGGTTCCTCCAGAAGTTGTCGCTCGATGTCGTTTCGCTCCGAAACGATCGTGCGGGCTTGCGACCCTTGCGAGGCAATCAATGTCATGATGTTCGTCTTGCTGAGGAAACTGACGACATACCGTGGCTCCAATCGTTGAATGACCGATCTTGATCTGGCGAACCTGCCAACGCTCGAAGCCATCGCAAAATCGACCTCGGGTCTTTGTGGCGATGGAAATTCAAGGGTGAACCAAGCTTGACAATCAGCCGGGAAAGGCGGGCGGCCAGCAGTCGCTTTTCCTGCGCATAGCGGTCGAAATCCAGATGAATGCGTTCCACCGTTGGATGCACGGGATGAACTTCCGGCCGTGACCAGCATGTCACCAGCGCCACTTTCTTTCCCGAGAGCGCCCATGCGGCCGCGACGCCTGGTCACGACTTTCTGCGCACCGCCCGGGCCAAGATGCGGCACGAGCATGAGTATGTCACAATTTTGCACCATCGCTTCCAGCGTGATCCCTTTCGTGGAAGTCCAATACTTGACTTAGTCGCATATACAAGTCACCAAGGATCACTTTTCACGCACCCGACGATGCAAGCCGAACCTTGACCAAGATCGCCATCGTTTTCGATGACCCCAACATTGAGGGGCAGACATTTGTACAGTACCACATTTCGAAGCTTTTTGGCGGCAAAACCGTCTTAATTACTCGGAAGAAATTAAATTTGCCAAGTATAGGAAAACCGCATCTGGTTTATCCGAAAGTATCTGGTGGTTTCCCAAGGGCAATATTTAACGGATTTTCAAAGGCACGCCGGTCAAGAAATTTTCGGGAATTCATTGAACAGAATAACGTCGGTTACATCCTCGCTGAATTCGGCTATTCAGGCTTGCTCGTTTATGAAGATGCGACACGACTGAAGCTCCCAACCTATGTGTATTTCCGGGGAGCGGATGCTTCCAGTTGGCTGAATTCGGCTAAATACGTGCGGCGCCTGCGCGCCATGATGGGCAAAATCGACGGCGTGTTTGCGGTTTCCCGGTCGCTTTTCGATAGTCTGCACGCACATGGCATTGCGCATGCGAACGAACATGTCGTGCCGAGCGGCGTAGACACGACGGCATTCGCGCCGGGCATGAAGGATCCCAACCTCATCACGTCCGTTGGCCGGTTCATCGGCAAGAAGGGCCACAAGATCACCATCGGCGCATTCGGCCGGGTCTGCGAGGCCCATCCCGGCCTGCGCCTTGAAATCGTGGGGGATGGCGAATTGCTGGACGCGTGCAAGCGGCAGGCGGAACTGCGAGGCATTTCCGGCCAGGTGGTTTTCCACGGCGCGAAAAGCCATGATTTCGTGCGCGACCTTCTCGCCCGCTCATCGCTCTACCTGCAACATTCCGTGACGGACAGCCGGTCCGAGACCGAAGGCATCCCCACCGCGTTGCAGGAGGCAATGTCCTGCGGCAATGCCGTCATCTCGACGCTGCATGCCGGTATTCCGGAACATGTCAGCGATGGCGAAAACGGTCTTCTCGTGAATGAGAACGACCGAGAAGCCTACGTGGAGAAACTCCAGTTGCTTTTGCGCGACGACAAACTGAGAACAAGGCTGGGAGCCAATGCGCGCGCCTATGCCGTTGAACGCCTCGACAAGCGCATCAGCATCGCTTCGATCGAGGCGATCATGACGGGCGGCGGCGCGAGGGCTGAATCTTGACGAACACCATTTGGGTTTGCGGCGCCCAGCGTTCCGGAACCACCCTCGTTCAAACCATCCTCGCCAACGCATTGTCGAGCCCGCTGCTGCCGGAAGCCCACATCCTGTGCGCAACGGTGCAGACCTGTTTCGATGCACTGGCGAACTGGAACAAGAACAGCGCCTTCTACAGGGACGAGGCGGATTGCGTGGCACAGTTCCGCACGATGTTCCAATCGCAAGTGCAGCAGCTTTGCGACTTGATGGGCCGGCCGCAGTTCCTGGTCCTCAAGGACCCCAACTTCGTCAGGTACCTGCCCATCCTGCCGGATCTCGTCGACAGCAGCGCCGCGACCGTCGCCGTCGTGCGCGATCCCCGCGACATCGCAGCATCCTTCATGAAAATCGGGCAAAGGCAGATCGCCGTTGGCGAGACGAGCAAATACACAAAGCGTGACATCGGCTTCATCTGCGGCAAGATCAACGATTCGTGCCGGCAATTGCTGGGCCCGCTTCCTGCCCGTACACGGGTCGTTCGCTACGAAGACTTCGTGTCCGATCCAGCGCGCGAGCTTGAAGGGCTCGCTTCGCATTTTGGCTGGCAGGTTGCCGATATCCGCAGGACCCTTGAACATCCGCAATGGCTGGAGCCGTCGAAACGCCACAAGGCAAGCTGGATCACGGAACTTGAAGATGGCGGGATCTCGACCGCGAGCCTGGGAAGTTTCGCAGGCATTCTCACCAGAGCCGAGGTGGCGGCAGTCGAAAAGAACTGTGCCGAGATACTGTCCAGGTTCAAATACCTGCGCGCTCCCCTGATCCGCGATTGCGCCATCGTGGATGACCTTCGGGCATCCCGACAGGATTGAAGATCGACGCAATTGCAAGGGAACACCGGGGGCGGAACCGCGTTGGCGCAATCATGCAACGCCGGTGAGGACAGCTTGCGGACACTTCTTTGCGTCATTGCCCTGGCCCCCATGTTCGCCTGGCCCGCCCATGCGCAGGTTAGCGTGACCGAGCGGTTGCTGGCGCTTTGGCGCGAGGCCAACAGCGAGTGTTCGAAGGGCGAACTGCCGCAAGCAGCGCTTGCCGCCGCATGCGCAATCGGGAAAGGCCTATGACGCGGCGCTGGGGGAACTCGGCCTCTGCCTCGATGGCGAAAAGGGCGAGTGGAGGGGTTGTTCCCGGAGCCAGCAAATCCCGTTGGATCCACCGCTTGCCGAGGCGCCTCCCGAGGGCCCCGACCAGGATTTGCAGCCACGGCCCGCGCCGCCGCAAACCGATGTCTTCGTACAGCCGCCGGAAACAGGCATAGGCACCCGGCCGCCGGACGATGAGGCAGATGAGGCCGCCCAACCGCTGGAAGAGGCCGAAGAAAACGCCGTATTGGACGAGGACGCGTCGGCGTGGCGGACTTACCGCAATCCGCGTTTGGGAACGGTCGCCGAATTGCCGCCGGGCTTTTCCCCGGGAACCCGGATCGACGAGGGCGACGGACAGACCTTCATGAATGAAGACGGCAGGTCGGAAATCGCGGTCTACGCCACCTTGCTGGAGGGCCAGCCATTCCCGCAATACCGGCAATGGTACGGTTCGGCGCTCGGCAGCATCAGTTACGAGGCGGGCGGGCGCAACTGGTTCGTCCTTTCGGGGATCGACCAAGGCAAGATCTTCTACGTGAAGGTCGTAAGGTCCGAACGGTGCGGCATCGACATCGCTCACCATGTCGTCCTGCGCTATCCGCAGGACGAAAAGCGCCGTTTCGACAATCTGGTCGAGCGTGTCGCGAATTCGCTGCGCGGCACGACGCCAATGAGCTTTTGTGGTGGGTGACCTGAACGCCGGTACGGATGCTCGACTGGACGTCGGCAAGGGCGGACACTGCCGCATGCCGTTACGTTCCCGCGCGTTTGATTCCTATCGTGATGTGGCTGCAGAAGCGCTGGCTGCACAGCAGCACCAGCAAGCCCTGCCCACGCATTTATCTTCTCGCCTATGTCATTCAGGGTATTCCCGCATACTCTCTCGTGTGCCGTCCGCTGTCCAAATCACGTAGCCGTTCTGCTCACCGTGAATCCGAAGATTGACGAACGTTCCAGCAAACAACTGGAGATCCTTCGCTTTGCAGACGCCGCGCAACGGTCCGTCCAACATGCCGCGTTTGCGGTAGTCCTCAAGACTGGCGCTGGTTCGCCAACCGTATGAAGGGACGACCATTTGCGGCGTAATAGGATGCGAGCGCCGGGATTATTCGCTGCTCTCCCGACACGGTACAAACAACAAGCATCTCCTCCGGTCGCAGTTCATCCCCCATCCGGGACAGCGCGGCGATCTGGTCTGTCGAAAAGCCCTATTCTCCTGAAGGGTTGATATCCCCGCCGCCCTTACCGTTCCCGATACCGAAACAGGCGAGCAGCGCGATCAAGGGTCCGGCCGCAGCCCAGGTTTGGGGCAGGAGCGACAAGGTGATAGCCGCCAATGCCACGGATAACATCGGCAGGAATATGAGAGTGTAGCGCGGCGCAACATACCCACCGGCGAGAAACATTGCAGCTACGAAAAGCGCGAACATTATCGGCAATGGGAGCAGGTCTGCCCGTTTGAAGCGCCAGGGCAGCCACGCAAGCGCCGCTATTGCGGGCAAACGGAGGTATGGCTCGTTCCCGAGGATGAGGGAAGCGAGTTGGCTCAGCGAACGTTTGCCGCTGACCGGATTCGCGGGCAGGAACCGGTCGACCATCTGATTGCCGAAAAACTCGTTGACTGCTTTCGTGCCATGGAGAATCGTCTGGAGAATTGGCCACGCCAGCGTGCCCAAAAATGCGAGCAAGAGGAAAATCCTGAACGGGCGCTGGACAACTATGTGCCGGAACTGTTTGCCTTGCCAGACTGCAATTGCCGACAAAACACAAGATAAAGACCAGCGAGAAGGAGGCCGATCGGTGCCTTCTGCAGCGATCCAAGTGCAATCGCGATTCCAGCAACATACCACCATCCAGGCCGCTTGAGGGCGAGCATCGTCGCTGCAAGTGCGAGGTTGGCAAAAAACACCGCCCCGCTATCCAGCGTCGCCGAAAGCGCATGCTGCCAATATTGGGCAGAACCGGAAAAGAGCAGAACTGCAGCAGGCATCGCCCAGAGGTTGGCAGGCATGACCGCTGCGGCCAGCAACGCCACGGAGATCATGCTGCCAAGCGCGAAAATCAGCGATGGCAATCTCAGCGCCACCAATTGCTCTATTCCAGCTTCCAGAAACAGGGCCGACATCCAGTATTGCAGTGGGGGCTTGCGAAAACTGGGTTCGTTCAACGAGTAGATGGTGTGCCATTCGCCGTGGCTTGCAAACGCCGTCGAGCGGTCGAGCGTATGAAACTCATCGCCGAAATTGAATCCGCCAATCGGCGCGTCTGTCAAATTTGATAACCAAATGATTGATATGATTAATACAGTTAGCAGTGATGGTACCAACGACGATTTATGCGTCGCAATTGCCTCGTCAGGCGTCCGGAATATTGAGACAGGTTTTTGACCGATAGGCTCGCGCATACTCAACCTGCTTACTTTGTGACCGGCACTGTTCATCCTATGCCGACCTACCGCTGGCGCAAGCCCCTCGCTGGTTACCGCGGACCCGCAAGAGAACCGCGCGCCACTTGCCATTGGTAAAGGGCGAGCGGCGGTGCAGGATGCACGGCGCGACTAAACTGCAGCACGTGTAGCGTCGTGATTGCCCGCTCAATTGGTCGGCCAGGAACGCGTGCAAGTTCCCGTTCCGATGCATAAATTCTCAAGGTGCTAAAGTGCGGAAATGGCCGTGCGGACGTGTTCTGCCATGGCCTCCGAACCGCGGCTATATGACTATCAACAAGAACGATGATCTGGCGGAGAGAGAGGGATTCGAACCCTCGGTACGGTTTCCCGTACACACGCGTTCCAGGCGTGCGCCTTAAACCACTCGGCCACCTCTCCGATGGCTCCCTGCCCGTCGCGCTGGCGCGGGGCCTCACCCGGCGGGACCGGATTTGAGGAGCGGCGCACTTATACAGGCTGGCCGGGCATCCGCAAGGGTGAAGCACGTTTTCGTGTCGAAATCGGGAGCCGATTGCCAATGGCGGGCGGCGCAACTACATAGGCATTTACCGGTCGGGCCGCCGTGGCGGCTGGTGTATGGAACATGCTGAACGCGATTTTCCGGATTTCCAGTTTCATGTGTCTTGCCGTCGCCCTTGTCGCGGGCGTGCTGGACCTGACGCGCTCGATCGCCGACAAGACCTTGGTGATGACGCGGCTGGAAAGCGACTGGCTGCATTTCTCGCCTGATTCGCTGCGAATCCGTACGCGAGATGCGCTGACGCAAGATTCATCCCTGGCTCTGGTCGCCGGGCGTCACGACGCTGGTTTCCGCGCCGAGCTGGGTGGTATTTGCCGTGCTGTCGTTCATTTTCGCGACGGCCGTGCGCCGCCATCGCCGGCGGTGGCAGGAAAATTTCGGCGCGTGACGCCAGAGGCGCAATGCCAACGGCCCAACGCAAGAAGGAGGTCAAACCATGTTTCTTCTCAACATGCTCAACAACAAGCTCAAGCTTCCGCCGCGGGAAAACGCGCTGCCCGGCCGCGCATCGGCGCTGCCGACCGCAAGCCACCATTTCGTCAACGGCACGGCGCTTCACGCGCCATTTCCGCAAGGCATGGAGACCGCGATGTTCGGCCTCGGCTGTTTCTGGGGCGCCGAGCGCAAGTTCTGGCAGATCCGCCGGGCGTCTATACCACCGCCGTGGGCTATGCCGCCGGGTTCACGCCCAACCCGACCTATCAGGAAGTCTGCACCGGGCTGACCGGCCACAACGAGGTCGTGCTCGTCGTCTTCGATCCGGCGAAGATGAGCTATGGCGAACTGGTCAAGACATTCTTCGAGGCGCACGATCCGACGCAGGGCATGCGCCAGGGCAACGATGTCGGCACGCAGTACCGGTCCGGCATCTATGTCTTCAGCGAGGAACAGCGCGCCGTCGCACAGGAAGCAAAGGTCGCGTATCGCAAGGCGCTTGCACAAGCGGGCCGCGAGGCGGGCATCACCACCGAAATCGTCGATGCGCCGCCCTTCTACTACGCCGAGGAATATCACCAGCAATACCTTGCCAAGAATCCCGGCGGCTATTGCGGGCTTGGCGGAACGGGCGTGTCCTGCCCGGTCGGCACCGGCGTGAACGCGGCCTGAACGGCCACGCCCTCAAGTGCGCCATTCAGTTGGCGGGCCGGCGCGTCGGTACAGGCACCGATCCGGTAATCCCTTCTCCCTGCGGGGCGGGCGGCGCGGCGGTCAGCGCCATGTCCGCCGTCGTTGACGATGCCGCAGAGGCCGAGGCCGCGACAGGTCCCTTTGCCTCGATCGGCCTCGATGCCAGCGCCCGCGCCGGGTCGTAGGGCGGGATTTCCACCGGCGGCGCGGTAAATGAACGATCGGCCGTCTTGAAGGTCGCTTCCTGCGCCGGCTTTTCCGGGCGCCTTGAGAATATCGGCACAGCCCGCCGGCAGTTGCGAAACCATCAGCGGGCGCGGCGGCTTGTCCGGGTCCTCGTCCTTTTTCGGTTTCTTCGGGGCGAGCGCGACCTTGAACCACCAGTCGAGCGAAGCGTCGCAGCCCTCGCCCTTGGCGACCTCCGCCTGCTTCTTGCAGGCAGGGGATCCGTCCTGGCAGCGAGGCGGATGTGGAAATGGTAGTGATGGCCGTAGAACGGCCTGATCTTTGCGAGCCAGGCACGGTCGCCCTTCACGGTGTCGCACAGCTTCTTCTTCACGCCCGGGTGCACCAGGATGCGCTCCACGTCGCCGAACGCGGCGGCATGCTTCAGCAGCTTTTCGTGCGCCTTGGTCCAGCGCCTGTCGTCGACATAATTGCTCCCGGTCTTGAGCACCGAGACAGCGCTCAAATCCTCGCGCTCCTGGTAGCTGAGGCGCCGGTCCGGCATCGGCATGAACCATAGGTCGGCATCGAGGCCGATCTGGTGCGAGGCGTGCCCCGTCAGCATCGGCCCGCCGCGCGGTTGCGAAATGTCGCCGACCATCAGGCCGTTCCAGCCATCCTGCTTCGCCTTCGTCGCCAGCCTCTCGATGGTGCGGATGAGTTCGGGATGGCCCCAGCGCCGGTTGCGCGACAGGCGCATGACCTGCCAGTCAGGACCGTCGACCGGAATGGCGACCGCGCCGGCCATGCAGCCCTTGGAGTAGAATCCGATGGATTGCGGGCGGGCGCCGGTCGGCAGCGCCTGCTTTCCGAAGGCCTGCTTCGCCGGTTCGTCGGCGCGAACGCCATCAGGCATGCAGGCGAGCAATGCCGCCGCCAGTACCAAAACCCGCCCCGGGAAACAGATTGAAAGCAATGAACCACCTTTGTGTCGAACCACGGGACGATAATAGCCGCCCGTTTGAAAAGCGTTAACCCTGTTTGAAGCGACGGCCCGTTCTTGCCATATAGGGCGTTGAGTGCGCCGGGAGCGATGCAAACCGGCCGGAGAGCAAAATGGCAGTGAA
Organism: uncultured Alphaproteobacteria bacterium; assembly: GCA_963846345.1. Classification (GTDB taxonomy): domain Bacteria; phylum Pseudomonadota; class Alphaproteobacteria; order Rhizobiales; family Rhizobiaceae; genus BOKV01. The sequence continues at coordinate 251,037 of CAWJVP010000004.1, read as the reverse complement.
CGATTCGATCGCAAACCGGCACCGCGTTCTCAATGCGGTGCAGACCGTGCTGCTGGTCGGCGGCTCGCTGGCCCTGTTCATCGCGACCGCCTTCGTCTTTTTCGGGCCCGACGGAATCGTCTACGCGGCAATTTTTGGCGGTGTTTCGATGTTCATGGCCAGCCGTGTCTCGCCGCAGCTCGTGCTGCGGATGTATCGCGCCAGCCCGGTGAGCGAGTGGCAGTTCCCGGCCGGGCACGAACTCATCGAACAGCTGAGCCGGCGCGCCGGACTTGCCGCCATCCCGAAGCTTTACATCCTGCCTTCTAACCTGATGAACGCATTCGCGGTCGGGCGGTCGCATGATTCGGCGATTTGCCTCACCGACAAGCTGATCCGTTCGCTGACGCGGCGCGAACTGGCCGGCGTGATGGCGCATGAGGTGAGCCATATCGCCAATGGCGACATCAAGGTCATGGCGATCGCCGACATGGTCAGCCGCTTCACCTCGTTCCTGTCGACCTTCGGCATCGTCACCCTGTTTCTCAACCTGCCCGCGGTGCTTTCCGGCACGGGCGAGCCCGTGCCCTGGGGCGCAGTCGTGCTGCTGCTTTTCGCGCCGACCATCGGCGCCCTGCTGCAACTCGGGCTGTCGCGGACCCGCGAATATGACGCCGATTTCGGCGCGGTCACCCTTACCGGCGATCCTGACGGCCTTGCCAGCGCCTTGTCGAAGCTGGAGGCGGCGCAGAAGGCGCATTGGGAAGGGATGGTCCTGCCGGGCGGGCGCATCCCCGATCCATCGCTGCTGCGCACCCATCCAAGGACAGCCGACCGGATTGCGAGGCTGATGGCGATGAAGGCGGTGGCAAGGACCCCGCCGCCGCCGGCATGGCAGCGCCGCTCGACGGTGCCCAAGATTGCCGGGCGCTGGGGCCGCGATCCCGATGCGGCCTTGCGCGATCACGCGTCGCTGTTCGGCGCCATGGCCTCACCACGCCTGCATGGGGAAATCGAAGGCGAGGAAATCGCTTGCGACCAATCGCTCAACCCGCCGCAGGGCGGGCCGCGCATTCGCGCCGGGCGTGGCGGTGTCTACTGGTAGCCGAATGCGCGGTGCGGTAGAAGCTGCCCAATGTACGAATGGGCGAGGCAGGCGAGGGCAGCGGGGAGCACGATGCAGACATTCAACACGGCACAGGACGCTGCGCTGACACTGAGGCCCGACCAGCCGGTCTATTGCTTCCGCCCGCGCGTGCTGGCGCAGGACGCGGCGGGCTTCAAGGCGATGTTCCCCGGCAAGACCGCCTACGCGGTGAAGACCAATGGCGAGCCGATGGTTGTGGAGGCCATGGTCAAGGCGGGCGTCAAGGCGTTCGACGTCGCCTCGCCCGCCGAGATCGAGACGGTGCGGCAGTTCTCCAAGAGCGCCGAGCTTCTCTACATGCATCCGGTCAAGGCGCAGTCCGACATCCGCTTTGCGCTCGAGACGCATGCAATCCGCACCTTCGCGGTGGACCACGAGGACGAGATCACCAAGCTGCACAAGATCGTGCAGGGGCTGGACATCGATCCGGCTTCGATCACGGTTTTCGTCCGCATCCAGACCAAGGGCAGCGCGGCCTACGAACTGTCCAAGAAGTTCGGCGCGCCGCCCGCCCTGGCGGTGGAACTGCTGCAGCGCCTCAATCGCAACGGCTACAGGCTTGGCATCTGCTTTCACGTCGGCAGCCAGGTCGAGGACCCCGACACCTATGAGCGGGCGCTCGCCTCCGCCGACTGGGTGCGCAACCGCGCCGGCGTGCCGATCGCGGCGCTCGACGTCGGCGGCGGCTTTCCCGCCGAATACGGCCACGACCCCAATCGCAAGCAAATCGAGATGCCATCGCTCGGCCAGATGATGAGCCGGCTGCGCGCCGACATCGACGCCTGGGGCTTCGGCGACATGGAACTGGTCGCCGAGCCGGGACGGGTGATCGTCGCGCGCGCCTATTCGCTGATCGTGCGCGTGCTGCTGCGCAAGGGGCGACGCCTCTACATCAATGACGGCATCTGGGGCTCGCTATCGGATTCATGGACCGGCAAGATCACCCTGCCGGCGCGCTTCATCCCCGATCCGGCGATCCGCAACCGCAGCGGCAACGCGGAAAACATCGTGCCGTTCCGCGTTTGCGGCGCGACCTGCGATTCGGTCGACATCCTGACCCGGCCGTTCTGGCTGCCGGAAACGGTCGACACCGGAGACTGGATCGAGATCGGCCATATCGGGGCCTATTCGCTGTCGCTGCGCACCCGCTTCAACGGCTTTTATCCCCGACACCTTCGTCGAAGTGCAGACGCCCTTCGGCGAGGAAGGCGAGCCGCAGGGCTTCGCCAGCCTCGAAACCATGGCGTAGTCTCAACCGTTTTCGATGGTGATGTCCGCCGGCAGCGAGTTCGCCAGCACGGTGAGCGCATTGGGAATGTCGTTCGACAGCGCCCGCTGGCGCGCCGCGTCGCGGGCAAGCCCGTGGTCCAGCCAGCGCCGCACCAGCCGTTCTTCCAGCACCGGCTGCGGCACGCGCAAAAACACCGTGAGGTCGAACAACGTCGCGCCTTCGCGCCACGGCGCATCTTGGAGCAGAAGGTAATTTCCCTCGACCAGCACGATCCGGTGTTCGCGGCTGATGATCGCCGCGCCTGCCCGGGCGAGATCCATGGTCCGGTCGAACACCGGCACGGCGACTTCGCCGTTTGCCGTGCGGATGCGGGCAAGGGCGGCGAGGTAGCCTTGGGCATCGAAGGTTTGCGGCGCGCCTTTTCGCGGCATCAGGCCCAGCGGTGCGATGACGGCATTGTCGAGATGGAAGCCGTCCATCGGCATCAGCGCCGCGTTTCCCGGGTTCGCCGCGTTGAGTTCGGCCAGCAGGCTTTCGGCCAGCGTCGATTTTCCCGCGCCGGGCGGTCCGGCAATCGCCACGATGAAACGGGCGAGCATCGCCGGCGCGCTTGATTATCTCGCGGGAGAGTTCATTCGGGGTCACGCTCAGGCGGCCATCGCCTCTGGCGGCGGCGTCTTGGCGCCGGTCATGTAGGCAACCGCGTCGGACATGGTGTGGTCCTTCGGGTCGATGACGCACAGCCGCCGTCCCAGCCGGTGAACGTGGATGCGGTCCGCCACCTCGAAGACATGCGGCATGTTGTGGGAAATCAGCACGATCGGCAGGCCGCGCTTCTTCACGTCGAGGATGAGTTCGAGCACCCGCCGCGATTCCTTGACGCCGAGCGCGGCCGTCGGCTCGTCCATGATCACGACCTTGGAGCCGAAGGCCGCGGCCCGGGCCACCGCCACGCCCTGGCGCTGGCCGCCGGAAAGCGTTTCCACCGCCTGCTTGATGTTCTGGATGGTCATCAGGCCAAGTTCGGTGAGCTTGGCGCGCGCCTGGCGTCTCCATTTCCGGGCGGTCGAGCATCCGCAACAGGCCCAGAAGCCCGGTCTTGCGGATCTCGCGGCCCATGAACATGTTGTCGGCGATGGACAGGGCCGGCGAAAGCGCGAGGTTCTGGTAGACGGTCTCGATGCCGGCCTCGCGCGCCTGTTGCGGCGAGGTGAAATTGATCGGCTCGCCGTTGAGGCGGATTTCGCCCTCGTCCGGCACGACTGCGCCGGAGATCGCCTTGATCAGCGTGGACTTGCCCGCGCCGTTGTCACCGATCACGGCAAGGATCTCGCCGGGGTAAAGGTCGAAATCGGCACTGTCGAGCGCGGTCACGCGTCCGTAGCGCTTGATAAGGCCCCGCGTGGTGAGCACAGGCTGGATGGTCGTGTTCATGGCAATCACCCCGAAACCTTGCGGATCCATTGGTCGACGGCGACGGCGCCGATGATCAGGCCGCCGGTCAGAAGAACCTTCCATTGCGGGTCGGCATTGAGCATGTTCAGTCCCATGCTCATGACGCCGACGATGAGCGCGCCGAACAGGGTGCCGAGGATGGAGCCGCGGCCGCCGAAGAGCGAAATGCCGCCGATGACCACGGCCGTGATGGCCTGGAGGTTGAAATCGGTCGTCACCGTGGAAGGCGAGATCGAGCCGTTGCGGCCGATCGAGACCCAGGCCGCCAGTCCCGCGATGAGGCCGGCGAGCGTGTAGGTGGCAATGAGCACTTTCTTGGACCGGATGCCGGCAAGTTCAGCCGCTTCCGGATCGTCGCCGACGGCATAGATATGCCGGCCGAATGCGGTGTAGTTGAGCATGTACCAGAGCGCGACGTAGAGCAGCAGCATCGCCACCACGCCAAGCGTTACGACCGCGCCGCCGACCTTGAAGCTGATGCCGAAGATGTGCAGCCACGGCGTCGCGGCGGTGACGTCGGCCTCGCGCATCGTCTCGTTGGCGGAATAGATGAGGCAGATCGCCATCACGATGTTCCAGGTGCCCAGCGTGACGATGAAGGGCGGCAGCCGCAGCCGCGCCACCAGGAAACCGTTCACGAAACCGCAGAAACCGGCGACGCCGAAGCCCGCCAGCAAGGCGACGATCACCGGCATTCCATGGCTGACCACCATGTTGCCCATGATGACGAAGGCAAAGACCATGATGACGCCGATGGAGAGGTCGATGCCGGCGGTGAGCACGACCAGCGTCTGCGCGGCGGCAAGGATGCCGACGACCGCGACCTGCTGCATGATCAAGGTGAGGGTATAGGCGGAGAAGAAGCGCTCCCCGCGGGCAATTCCGAAAAAGACGATGAGGGCGACGAGGACAATCAACGGCACCAGGGCCGGATTGCCGTGGAGCAGATGCTGAAGCCGCATCAAGGGCGAGGGCTTTTCCTCGAAATGGGCCACCGCGGTTTCGGCCTGCGCCGCCACCTTTTCGAAATCCTGCGTCGCGGTCATGGGTTCCTCCTCCACTCACATGCATCGCATGCGTGGCGCGATGGCTCCTCCCGCCGCGCCGGTTGCGAAAAGGGCGGCCGCAATGGGCCGCCCTGCCCGCATCTTTCAGTCAATCACCAAAGCGTGCGGGAGATCAACCCCAGCACTTGTCGGTGCCTTCCTTGGTGTCGATCGACGACACGCCCGCGGCCGGCTTGTCGGTGACAAGCGCAACGCCGGTGTCGAAGAAGGACTTGCCTTCGGTCGGCTTCGGCTTGGTGCCGTCCTTGGCCCAGGCGGCGATCGCCTCGATGCCGAGCGAGGCCATCAGCAGCGGGTACTGCTGCGAGGTCGCGCCGATGACGCCTTCGGCCACGGACTTCACGCCCGGGCAGCCGCCGTCGACCGATACGATCAGTACTTCGCTTTCCTTGCCGACTGCCTTGAGCGCCTGGTATGCGCCAACCGCCGCCGGCTCGTTGATGGTGTGGATGACGTTGATCGACGGGTCCTTCTGGAGAAGGTTTTCCATCGCCTTGCGGCCGCCTTCCTCGTTGCCGTTGGTCACGTCGTGGCCGACGATGCGTGCATCGTCTTCATCGCCGATGTCGGCCGGGTTCTTCACGTCGATGCCGAAGCCCATCATGAAGCCCTGGTTGCGCAGCACGTCGACGGTCGGCTCGGACGGGGTGAGGTTCGAGGAAGCCGATCTTGGCATCCTTGGCCTTGTCGCCGAGCGTTGCGGCGGCCCAGGCGCCGATCAGGCGGCCGGCCTCGAGGTTGTCGGTCGCGAAGGTCGCGTCCGCTGCCTCTGCAGGATCAAGCGGGGTGTCGAGGGCGATGACGAGGAGGCCGGCGGCCTGCGCCTTCTTGACCTGGTCGACGATGGCCTTGGTGTCGGACGCGGCGATCAGGATGCCCTTGGCGCCGTCCGCGATGCAGCGACTCGACCGCCGCAACCTGGCTGTCATGGTCGCCGTCGACCTTGCCGGCATAGGACTTCAGGGTGATGCCGAGTTCCTTGGCCTTGGCTTCCGCGCCTTCCTTCATCTTGACGAAGAACGGGTTGGTGTCGGTCTTGGTGATGAGGCAGGCGCCGGTTTCGGCGTAGGCGGGCGCGACGGCGAACATGCCGACCGCGGCAGCGCCGAGCAGCATTGACTTGAGGGAAACGAGTTTCTTCACGGAATTCCTCCCGGAGTTTGTGACAACACGGGAAGTCCGGCGGGCGACGCCCGCTCATTTCCCCTCCCGTGCACCGGCGGCAGTTCCTCCCTGCCCGGCTGTCTCCAAATCAACACCCGATTTTTTCCCGTGTCAATAAATAAATCAGACTGATTTAATAATTGACAGGCATGGGCTGGGGCCGCATCATCTGGCAGGTGTCGGGAGGAGAACCGGCAACATGATGACAATGGATTGTGCTGCTATTGCGCCGCGAGCGGACTTCGTGTCTGCGCTTGCGCAAGGGCCGGGGAGGAATGCTTGCAGGTGAGCGCTACCCTTTCGGGCGATGTCCTGCCGGGCGCGACGGTCGACGGCGGGGATGCGGCCGGGGCTTGGCCGTCCCATCGGGGCACGAACCAGAGCGGCATGCGCGCCTATAACGAGCGGCTGGTGCTGACACTGGTCCGGCGCCATGGCGGCATATCCAAGACGGGTATCGCGCGCCTGACCGGCCTTTCCAACCAGACCATTTCCGTGATCATGCGCCAGCTCGAGGCCGACGGCCTGCTGGTTCGTGGCGAGCCGCTGCGCGGCAAGGTGGGCCAGCCTTCCGTACCGCTTTCGCTCAACCCGCGAGGCGCGTGGTTCATCGGCCTCAAGATCGGGCGGCGCTCAACGGATTTCGTCGTCGTCGATTTTCTCGGCAACATCGTGCGCCAGTCGAGCCGCGCCTATGCCTGGCCGCTGCCGGAGGACATATTCGCCTTCGCACGCAAGGCGGTTGCCGATACCCGCAAATGGCTGGGCAAGGACGAAGCGCGCATAGCCGGGATCGGCATTGCCATGCCGTTCGAAATCTGGGCATGGGCCGAGGAGGTCGGCGCGCCCGCCGAGCAGATGGACCGCTGGCGGACGTTCGACGTGCGCGAGACGATCCGCGAATTCTGCCCTTGGCCGGTCTATCTGCAGAACGATGCAACGGCGGCTTGCGGCGCCGAGCTCGCCTTCGGCGCCGGCCCGCGCAAGCAGGATTTCATCTATTTCTACGTGGGCACGTTTGTCGGCGGCGGCGTCGTGCTCAATGGCAGCCTCTATACCGGCCGCACCGGCAATGCCGGGGCGCTCGGCTCCATGCCCGTGCCGGGCGTCAAGGCAATCTCCGAGCAGCTCATCGACCAGGCTTCGCTGGTGGTGCTGGAGCGGCGGTTGAACGCGGCTGGCATCGACCCGTCGCCCTTGTGGACCGCCGACGGCGACTGGTCGGCGTTCGAGGCCCACACGACGGCCTGGCTCGACATCGCAGCGCGCGGCATCGCCCATGCGATCGTCGCGGCAGCGTCGGTCATCGACTTCGAGGCGGCGATGATCGATGGCGGCTTTCCCGTCACGATCCGCGCCCGGCTTGTCGCGAGGGTGGCGCAGGAGATCGGCCGGATCGACACGCAGGGCATTGCGGTGCCGCGCCTGGAAGAGGGCGGGATCGGGCCGGCGGCGCGCGCGCTCGGGGGCGCCAGCCTGCCGTTGTTCGACCGGTTCCTCATCGACCAGAACACCTTGATGCGGGAGCATTGAATGCTGAACGGAATTCCTGGCTGCCTCGGGCCGCAGCTCCTCTACAACCTGCGGGCAATGGGCCATGGCGACGAGATCGCGCTCGTTGACGCCAACTATCCCGCACAGACCGATGCGCTTGGGACCGGCGGGCTGGTCCGGGCCGACGGTGTCGCGATGGCGGAAATTCTAGATGCCGTGCTGCAATTGCTGCCGCTCGACAGGTCGGTGGAGCATGCCGTCATGATCGCCACCGTCGGTGGCGACGGCAAGACGCTTGATCCGGTCCATGCGCAGATGTGCGACATCGTGGCCCGGCGCGCCGGAAGCCATCCCGTGCTGGCAATGCAGGGCGCTCCATTCTATCAGCGCGTAAAGCACGCGCACACGATCGTTGCCACCAGCGAGCCGCGCCTCTACGCCAACATCATCCTGCGCAAGGGCGCGATCGGACCTGGAGCGACGACATGATCCTTTGTTGCGGCGAATCGCTGATCGACATGCTGCCGCGCACGCTGGAAACAGGCGAGGCGGCCTTCCTCCCGGTGTCGGGCGGGGCGGTGTTCAACACTGCGATCGCGCTCGGCCGGCTTGGCGAGAAGACCGGATTTTACTGCGGCATCTCCAGCGACATGTTCGGCCAGATGCTGATCGCTTCGCTGGAGCAGTCGGGCGTCGGCCATTCGCTTTGCCCAAGGCCGGCGCGCCCGACCACGCTCGCCTTCGTCACGCTGGTGGACGGCCACGCAAAATATGCCTTCTACGACGAGAACACGGCGCTGCGGATGTTGAGCCCGGCGGACCTGCCTTCCGATAAGGCGCTTGCCGACGTCAGGGCAGCGCAGTTCGGTGCGATCAGCCTCATCGGCGAGCCCTGCGGCACAGCTTTCGAGGCGCTGTGCGACCGGCTGAAGGACAAGGCGGTGATCTCGCTGGACCCCAATGTCCGGCCGGGTTTCGTTCGCGACGAAGCGGCCTATCGCGGAAGGCTCGAGCGCATGTTGCGACAGGCCGACATCATCAAGGTATCGGACGAGGACCTTGCCTGGCTGGCGCCCGGCGACAACTTCGAGGCCGTCGCCAAGGGCTGGATCGGCGACGGCGCGTCGGTCGTCGTGCTGACGCGCGGCGAGAAGGGTGCGATCGCGATCACGCGGTTGGGTCAGGTCGAAGTCGAAGCGATCAAGGCGACCGTGGTCGACACGGTGGGGGCGGGCGACACGTTCAATGCCGGCTTGCTCGCCGGTCTCAGCCGGGCCGGGGCGCTCGACAAGGCGGCGCTGCGAAAAGTCGGGGAGAGCGTGCTGCGCCCGGCGCTGGAACTGGCGGCAAAGGCAGCGGCAGTTACCGTAGCGCGCGCCGGCGCAAATCCGCCTTTCGCGCACGAACTTCAATAGAAAACGGCGCGCCGCCGGTGTGGCGTGCGCGCCGATTTGCAGTATCGAGTGTTATTTAGAGAACCGAGGAAAGCCGCATCGCGACGCCCATGTCGCCGGCAACCTTGATCTTGCCCATCATGAAGGCCGCGGTCGGGTCGAGATCGCCCGCGACCAAGCCCTCGAGCGTCTCGAGCGTGCAGGTGATGGTGCAATCGGCCGGCGCGTCGGTCGTGCTGACGGTTGCCGGGGATGCAGCGCCGTCGACGAAAACCACGCCGTCCGCGCCGCAATCGAACTTGACTGTCGCCCCGAGGCTGGAGCCGCCTGCGCCGACGCGCGAGCGGATCGTTTCCGCCACTGTTTGTGTGCTCATGCTGAATTTCCTTCCGGGGATGCGGCCGCGGAAGGCGGCCTGTGGAAACTTGCGGGCGGCTTGCCCGAATGCGAAGTCTTACTAATACGTAAGATGCCAAACTGCAAGATGCTGCGCTGCACTCAAGCCGGCCAAATTCATTTCCAGCGGTTTTCGTTCCACATGTACGCCAGTGCCGCGCGGTAATTGGGGTAGTCGTATTCCATGCCAAGGACGGCCTTCGACTTGGCGTTGGAGACGCGCTTGTTCTCGCCGTAGAAACTGCGCGCCATCGGCGACAGCTCGGCGGTGGCGAAATCGATTTCCGGGGGCGGCTCGTTTCCCGCAAGCTCGTGGGCAAAGGCGACGACATCCTGCGGCGGCGCCGGTTCGTCGTCCGTGATGTTGAAGATGCCCGCCGCCTTCTGCTCGCAAGCAAGCACGAACGCCTTGGCGATGTCGTCGCGGTGGATGCGGTTGAACACCTGGCCCGGCTTCACCAGCCGGCGCGACGTGCCGTTGGCGAGATTGACGAAGGCGTTGCGGCCCGGCCCGTAAATGCCCGAAAGACGGAAGATCGCCAGCGGAACGCCGACGGAATCGGCCAGTTCCTGCCAGGCCTTCTCGGCGGCGACCCGTTCCACCGAGCGGTCGGAGACCGGGTGGCATACGCTTTCCTCGCTCACCCAGCCGCCGTCATGGTCGCCATAGACGCCGACGGTCGAAAGATAGCAGATCCATTGCAGCGACGGGCTTGCGGCAAGCGTCTGCCGGCAAGCATTGAGGACCGGGTCGCCATCGGCGTCCGGGGCGACCGACACCAGCACATGGCTCGCCGCCGCGATTGCCAGGGCGACATCGTCGGTAAGCTTGCCGTCGAAGACCAGCGGTTCGATGCCTTCGCGCGACAGTACCGCGGCCTTTGCAGCGCTGCGGGTGGTGCCGGTCACCCGGTCAAACAGCGGGGCAGCCCGCAAGGCGCATGCCTTGGCCGAAAAGCCCGCCCCGAAAACCAGCAGCCGTTTCATGCTTCATTCTCCAAAGCCATCTTCCATTCCGATGCCACGCCGGCATCCATCTCAGGCGGCAGTCCGTTCCGGATTGCCACGAGTTCGCCGTGGCCGGCAAGCCGCGAAATTGCCCAGACCGCCGCACCGCGCACCACCGGGTCCGGATCGGACAGCAGCCGCCGGACGCTGTCGATCATGACTGCCTCGGCGCTGTTTCCCATTGCAATCAACACATTGCGGATGAAACGGTTGCGCCCGATGCGCTTGACCGGCGATCCGGCAAAGCGGGCGCGAAAGCCGGCATCGTCGAGCGCGGCAAGCTCCACGAGCAGCGGTGCGGCAAGATCGGCGCGGGCGACGAGCTTCGCCTCGCTCGCCGCTTTCGCAAACTTGTTCCACGGGCAAACGGCAAGGCAATCGTCGCAGCCATAGATGCGGTTGCCCATCGCTTGGCGGAACTCGCGCGGGATCGGCCCCTTGTGCTCGATGGTGAGGTAGGAAATGCAGCGCCGGGCGTCGAGCCGGTAGGGCTGCGGGAAAGGCATTGGTCGGGCAGATGTCGAGGCAGGCGCGGCAATTGCCGCAATGATCCGTCCTCCGGCGCGTCGGGTTCGATTACCGCGTCGGTGAGGATCGACGCCGAGGAACAGCCAAGAGCCGAATTGCCGCGACTGACGAGGTTGGTGTGCTTGCCCTGCCAGCCGAGCCCGGCCTGCGCGGCGAGCGGCTTTTCCATCACCGGCGCGGTATCGACGAAGACCTTGACCTCGGCCCCCGTGAGCGAGGCGACCTTCTGCGCCAGATGCTTGAGCCGGCCCTTCATGACGTCATGGTAGTCGCGGTTCTGCGCATAGACCGAGATCGCCGCCCGGTCCTTGCGCCCGAGCACTTCCAGCGGATCGCGGTCCGGCCCGTAATTCATGCCGACGCATGATCGCCGATCGCGCCTGCGGCCACATGCGCGCGCGGATCGCGGCGGCGCTCGAGCGTTTCCTCCATCCAGTCCATGGTGCCGTGAAAGCCCTGCGCCACGGCCTCCTGAAGGCGGGTGCCGGCAAGTTCGGGCAGGGCGGCGGCGGTGAGCCGGCACGACATCGAAACCCTGCGCTTGCGCCTGCGCCCGGATCGCCTTTGTGAGCCTTTCACCGTCCAATCAGAAATCCAGGTCGATGTAGTGGGCGGCCGGCGGCAGGCCGGGCACCTTGTCTGCGAGCAGTGGCCGGAACGAGGGCCGCGACTTCAGCCGGGCATACCACTCGCGCGCCGCGGGCTCGCCCGACCATTCGATTTCGCCGAGATAGTCCATCACGGAAAGTGCGGCAGCAGCGGCAAGGTCGGCATGCGAGATGCGCGGTCCTGCCAGCCAGTTGCGCGAGGCGGCGAGCCAGCCGACATATTTGAGGTGGGATTTCAGAGTTCGTGCGCGCCGGCGCGGATGAGCGTCGAATCGGGCGCGCCGCCGCCTTCCTCATTGCGCATCAGCAGCTTGTAGACGCGCTCGCCGACGAGATAGCGCGCCGACCTCCGCCTCGAACTTGACGAGGAACCACTCGACCAGCCGGCGCGTCTCGGCGCGGGCATGCGGGTTTTCCGGCATCAGCCGCTTGTCGCGCATGATCGCGCCCAGCGTCTCGTCGAGATACTCGCCCGCCACGATGGCGCCGCAGATGGGGTCGCCCTCGCCGTCGACCAGCACCGGAAGCGTGCCGGCCGGGTTCATCCGCAGGAATTCCGTGCGCCGCTCCCAGGGCTTCTCCTCGGTAAACTCCGCCGACTGGCCGTATTCGGCCAGCACCAGCCGGATATAGCGCGAGGCTGCCGACATGGGGTGCTGGTACAGTCTGATCATCAATTGCATCCATCAAATTTCAACGTTCCACTGCCATGGTGCAATCGTCGCGTCAAAGGGTTATACAACGCGCGAATCGGCTGCGGGGCGGCACGGCAGGATTGCGCGGCGGCACGATTCGATGCCCGAGGCGCCACGCGCGCCGGGCATTTCCGCAGGCGCACCGGCGCTTTCCGGCCGAAAGAATCCTCATGGCAGACCAGACGATCGCGGGAGCCCTCATTCTCGGCTTCGTCGAAGGCCTGACCGAGTTCATTCCGGTTTCCTCGACCGGGCACATCCTGCTGCTCGGCCATTTCCTCGGCTTCAAGTCGACCGGCAAGACCTTCGAGGTGCTGATCCAGCTCGGCGCCATCCTTGCCATTCTCTCGGTCTATTTCGGCCGGCTGCTGAACCTTGCCGCTGGCGCTGCCGCGCGACGCAGAAGGCGCGCCGTTTCGTCGCCGGCGTGCTCATCGCCTTCCTGCCGGCCGCGATCGTCGGCGCGTCTGCTGCACGACTTCATCAAGACCGTGCTGTTCGAGACGCCGATGCTGATCTGCATCATGCTGATCCTTGGCGGCATCGTGCTGCTGTTCATCGACCGCATGCCGCTCAAGCCGCGCTACACACGACGTGATGGACTATCCCGCTGTCGCTGTGCCTCAAGATCGGCCTGTTCCAGTGCCTGGCGCTGATGCCGGGCACCTCGCGGTCCGGCGCCACGATCGTCGGCGCGCTGCTGATGGGAACCGACAAGCGCTCGGCGGCCGAGTTCTCCTTCTTCCTCGCCATGCCGACCATGGCCGGGCGCCTTCGCCTACGACCTCTACAAGAACCGCGACATGCTCAGCATGGACGATGCGGTCGATCATCGGCGCGGGCTTCGTCATGGCCTTCGTCAGCGCGGTGTTCGTCGTGCGCTCGCTGCTGGAATTCGTCTCGCGCCACGGCTTCGCGCCCTTCGCCTGGTGGCGCATCGTGGTCGGCGTCGCCGGCATCGCCGGCCTCTACTGTCGTGGGCTAGAGCCACTCCATCAGGCCGCGGCGCACGAGATCGAGCGCCAGCACGGTGATGATGATCGAGAAAACCAGCCGGAAACGCTTCTCAGGCATGGCGAGCAGCAGACGCGAACCGGCGAGCGTGCCCAGATACCCCGTCGCCGATCATTGCCGCCATCAGCGGCAGCCACTCGAAAAAGGCGAAGCCTGCAGTGACGAAGGCAACCACCTTCAAGCGCATGCTGGAACGTCATTGCCGCGGCATGGGATGCGATGTAGGCGCGCCGGTCGTCGAAGGACTTGGCGAAGAAGGCTGCGGTCAGCGGCCCCGTCGCGCCGAAAAACATGGAAAGGAAAGTGGTCCCGGCCCCGCCCGCCGCCATCACCGCCGGGCCGCCATTGGCCAGCGCGGGGAGCCTGGCCCAGGTGACCGCGATGATGAAGACGCCGAGCGCCAGCTTCAACGCGGGATCGTCGATTTGCGTGACGAATGGGGCGCCTGCAAGCGCGCCTGCGATCGACCCGATGATGAAGGGTATGACGGCAGGCCAGGCGACGAACTGGCGCTGTACCGCCATGCGGCCCGCATTGGAGGCCCATTGCACCACGCCATGCACCGGCACGAGCGCGGCCACCGGCAGCAGGTAGCCCATGATCACGAGCAGCGCGACGCCTCCGCCAAGGCCGAATGCGGCGGTGAGCGCGGAGGTGAAGAAGCTGGCGCACACGAGGATTGCCGCCGCGGCTTGCGAAACGCCTTCCGGCAGCACCGGCGCTCTCAGGCTTCGCCGCGGCGCTGGAACTGGCCCTGCGGCCGGAACCTTGCCAGGTAGGCCGGCACGATCGCCGCCAGCGTGTGCGGCTTGATGCCGAGCCCCTCGAAGGTGCGCCCGGCCTTCGCCGCCGCTTGTGAAACGACGTTGTCGCTTTGCAGCAGCAGCACCTGGTCGTGGGTTACCGGCGCGCCCGGCAGCCAGCCGGTCAGCTTGGCCATCGCCTTGGCAACGAACCATGGAATGGAGACCAGCAGGGGGCTGCGGTCGGTCTCGCGCCGCACGATCTCCATGCATTCGCGGAAGGTGACGATTTCCGGTCCGCCCAGCTCATACACCTTGCCGCCCGCGACCTTTCCGTCGACCGCCATGGCGATTGCCTCGGCGACATCGCCCACGAAGACCGGCTGGAACTTCGTGTCACCGCCGCCGATCAGCGGCAGGAAGGGCGAGATCGCCGCCATCGAGGCGAAGCGGTTGAAGAAATCGTCTTCCGGACCGAAGACGATGGAGGGACGGAAGATCACTGCGTCCTTGACCGTCGAAAGCACCGCCGCCTCGGCCTCTGCCTTGGTGCGGGCATAGATGGAAGGGCTGTCCGGATCCGCGCCTATGGCGCTCACATGCACCAGCCTGGCGCCGCGCGCGCGCGCCGCCTCTGCCACGGCCCGCGCTCCGAAAGCCTGCACCGCGTCGAATTTCTGCCGTCCGCTTTCCTTCAGGATGCCGACGAGGTTGACCACGACGTCCGCGCCCTCGACCGCACGGTCGACCGAGGCGCGGTAACGCAGGTTCGCCTGAACGGCGCGGATCTGGCCCATGTTGCCGAGCGGCTGCAGGTGCACCGCAAGGTCGGGCCGGCGCACGGCGACAATGACACGGTAGCCGCGATTGGCGAGCGCGCGAACGACATGGCGGCCGACAAAGCCCGAACCGCCGAAAACCGTCACCGTCTTCGAATTTTCGAAAATGCGCATGCCGCTTCCCCTGTGCCGCTGACCACGTTGCCGGCTTGCCTGCCCGCAGCGTTGCTTACCCAATTTGCGCGCGATTTGGAACCGGCAGGCATGCGGCCGATGCGCCGTCGCAACGGGCAATTATCACGTTGACATGGCAGGGTGCGAGCCTTATTGCTCGCCACCGCTTGCCCAGGTGGCGGAATTGGTAGACGCGCAGGTTTCAGGTACCTGTGCCGCGAGGCGTGGAGGTTCGAGTCCCACCGGTGTGTTGCCGACAAATTGGAGCCGAGCGGTCGAGCACAAATCTAGCAAGCAGGCATATGTTTATATACTGCGGTTTGGCGATCACGACATCTGGAAGATCGGATGGGCCGTTAATGTCCGTAAGCGCCTGAAGGCGATTAACGATCACATACCGGAAGAGGTGGTTCCTGCGAAATGGCGGTGCGTATTTTATCATGGCACAACATCAAAGCTGAATGCTTTTGCCCTCGAACAAGCCGTACTCAGCGCCCTCCAAAAATACCGGACTTCTGGCGAAATGGTTCGATGCCCAGCTAGGACGATCAAGTTGGCTTGGTTATCCAAAGTCAGAGAATAGCCGACAGAGACGATACACGTCGGGCCGCGTTGTTGACAGAGTGGCAGATGGGGCACAAACTGGGTCACAAGGAATATAAAGTGACGGCTTGTATGCTAGCAATATCAGCACCTTGATAGGTTCGAAGCGGCGCGCGGCCAATCCTCTCCTGGGCACCAGCCACAAGGTTTCTACAAAGTAACCTTTTGATCTTCAATGGAAAACTGTTGGAGACCATGTGCTGTTTCGGAAAAGATCGGATTTCTGCTTCACCAGGCGTGCCCCCGAGAATCTCAAGGGGCACTACCGACGTGACATGATCACGTACGAAGTCTCTCCAAGCATCCCAAGCACGAGCAGTGGCGAAGGCATATCAACCGGTAGCGAAGGGCAAACCCAACAGGCAGACGTCAACCGACGCCTCTCAAGGTTCCATCGTGATCGCACGATGACGCTGCTTGAACCAACTGGCGATTCCTTGCTGTCCGAGGCGGCCACTCTCACGTGCAAATGAAAGGTCAGGGGTGCACTGGCACGTTCGAGCTAGCTGGCAAGCGGTCAGTCGCTTATGTGCTTCAGTTCGTGGGCTACAAGCCCATCGATGCCTATTGCAGAACTTTATCTCCAACTGGCGCTGGATGACAAAGCGATGGTAAGTCAATACTGTTGAGTGACAGTATGCTGTAAACGGACGCGTTCAATGGCAAGATCCGCACTGGTCGAAGGCGCACCCATCCACGATGTTCACTTCGTCAAGTTGAAGAACAACGTAGACGCTCGCGGTTCCTTTACGGAAATCTTCAAGTCGAACTGGGGCACTCTGCTGCAACCGGTTCAGTTCAGCGTCGTGCATTCTGGACCCAACGTGATGCGTGGGTGCCATCTTCACTGGCGTCACGACGAATATTTTTGCCTTCTTGCCGGGGCAGCCAGTGTTGGCTTGCGTGATGAGCGGCGCGGTTCGCCAACGCGAAATGTCTGGTCGCTTTATCATCTTTGCGCGAGTGACCCGGCAGCGGTGATTTTCCCGCGAGGCCTGGTGCACGGTTGGTACTTTCACGAGCAATCAATCCACCTGCAGGCCGTGTCCGAAGCCTATGACGACTATGCGCATTACGACAATCACCGGATTTTTTGGCAGGATCCGGCATTGGAAATACCCTGGCCCACAAAAGAAGCAATCATGACCGACCTGGCAATCAATGCGTCAGGCTTGAAAGATATCCGCAAGAAACTGACGTGATCGCCAGACTAAAGGCGTGTGAGTCATCACGTAATTATTTGCTTAAAAGTTTCCTAAGGAACGACCAAAAGCGAACCGACCGATCCTTTGCTTTCAGTTTTTGAACCAATTTCTCGTTTTTTCGGTACAAATGTTCCTTTGCAATCAGGTCCTTCATGACTTCCTGCTCGTAGTCGAAGCTGCCGGGATCAATGTATCGAGCGAAAACAGCCTTGTTTTCCTCGAATCGTTCCAAAGTGCTCAAACCCGGGTGATCTCCGCGCTTGAGGTAGATGATCGTGCAGTAGAAAAGTTGCGCAATGCGGCAACCAGGTTGATCCATGAACTGACGCCACATGAATACGTCAGTGTACTCGTCTGCGGGCGTCGTACGCCAGCCAAAGGGTAATGAGCGATAATAGTCCAGGCGATGCGCCACCATCGAGAGGCAAGTCGGCCTTACCTTTCTTCCACGCGCGGAAAATATGCTTCCATCCGGATTCAGGTTGAATGTGTGGGAATATGCCAAGTCTGCTGTCTGCAAGGCCTTGAACATTCGCTCGACATGTTGCCCGAGCATCAGATCTCGGTCACAAAGGTAACAGACGATCTCGCCGCGTGCCTGCTCAAGAGCTTCCTTTCGGTATGTCTCGCCCCGCCTTTGGTCTTTTGGGTGGTCAAAGAAACGCACCCGCGGGTCCGCATCGACAAGTCCCTGGACAACTTTCCTGGTTGCTTCGTCGACGCCATCGCCGATGACGAAGATTTCAATGTTCGAAAGGGTCTGTCGCTGGATGCTGCCGACCGAAAGCGGCAGGAGCGGACCGCGGTCGCCGGTGGTCGGGACAATGATGGTTGCGGCAATGTTTTGTTGCGCGGTCGCTTTTTCCATTTCAGTCATTCAATCCTGCCAGTTTTCGCAGGCGCAACACGGCCTCGACAACTTCAACACCCTCGCCGACTGACGTTGGCGGGGGCGGGCCACCATCGAGATGGCGAATGAATGTCTCCAACTCCACCCGCAATGGGGGGACCAAGTCAAACGGCCGGAAGGAAGGTTGGCTTTCTCCCTCTCTTTGGATGAGCACCTGGTTTGAGGTTTCATCTGGCAGCCACGCCACACCTCGCTCGCAGTGCATGCGGATTTCCCTGCGCTTGTCCGTGTAGCGGTTCGACGTGTCGAAAATCGCAAAGGGTGCGTCCTTGCCCAGCATCGCCAACATTCCCACTGCCCGGCCATCCAGCAGTTCGGCGCACGCAAACACCGGTTCAGGGATATGTCCGAGTATGGCCTTCGCAATCGAGAGGTCATGCGGGATTAGCGTCCAGGTCGAGTCCACGTCCTTGCGCGGGCTGGTCCAGTTCTTCCGCTCGGTCCGCAGGACGTTCACCCTTCCCAATTCGCCAGAAGCAGCGATCTGAGCCATCGCCATCACTCCGGCGTGATATCGCCAAACATGCATCACGAAAACTTGTCTGTTTCCATGCCGGGCGAGATCCAGCGCAGACTGCAGATCCGTGGTGAGCGGCTTTTCGACAAAAATCGGTTTCCCGTATGGAAGCAAAGACCGGACTATTTCGGCATGGCTGGAGGCGGGTGTCGCCACGATGAAACCGTCCGCCGCAATGCGATCTTCCATCCGCTTTACAACCGATACTCCGAACTCCGCGGCGAGCATGGCAATGGCTGCTTCGGAGGTTTCGATAACAACAATCTCTTGCTGCAGTTCAACAAGGGCGGACAAGATCTTCCTTCCCCAGATACCGCATCCAACCAGGACGATCTTGGCCACTGGCGCTCCATTGTTGTTTCAGTCAATGAACCCGAAGCATTGGTTGCTGACCCTATCGGCCTCCATTGCGTAGTCCGGCAATGAAATCTTAGTCCATAACGGTTTGGGCGCCACCGCAGGCAAACTGTCTCCTTGCGGGGTTGCATTGTCCTGGATTGGTGTACCGGTTGGGCAGAGCTTCAATAGCGCTTCAGGTCAGGATCCATTCCAGGCCACGATCCCGGCGCCCCCGTCCACCCTACGCGGTAGAGGGGTGTGTTTTCGTTCTTCTACACCTCTCGCCATCCCAGCCGTGCATTGTGTGCGGTCGCTCCCCGGTGCTAATCAGGCGCGGAAGGTCGGGCGCACGAAAGAGCGCAAGGCCAATGGCGGTTCGGGGAAGCAAAATTGCGGGATAGACAGATTTTCATCAATCTGGCGCTGACGCTTGCCAGCGTGGTTTTCGCCTTCGTGCTTGTCGAAATCATGCTGCGGATCGTACCGCTCGGCATGGTCGAAAGCACATCCGCCGATCGCGGCTATTTCTCGAAATTCGATCCCGAACTTGGTTGGGTGCCGATCCCGAACGTTCGCCGATACCATTCCGATCACGATTTTTCAGTGCTGGTGGAGCAGAACAGCCTGGGATTGCGCGCACCGCAAGAGATCGGCACTGCCCGGGGCAATGGCGATTTTCGAACGCTCGTGCTCGGTGATTCCTACGTTTGGGGCTACGGCGCGGGGCAGGCCGACATCTTCACCAACAAGGGTGTGCATGGCAGGCAGGACCTGGAGCTCATCAACATGGGAGTGTCGGGCTATGGCACCGACCAGGCGCTGTTGCTGTACCGCAAGTCAGGCCACGAATTCGATGTCGACGCCGTGGTTCTCGTCTTCACCACCTACAATGATCTCGCCAACAATCTGGAAAGCAATGCGTATGGGTACGACAAGCCCTATTTCACGCTCGACGGTGAATTGATCCTTCACGACGGCCATGTCCGCGACAGCACGCTGCGGCGCTGGTGGACGGGATTCCTGACCCATAGCCGCGCGGCAACGGTGGTCAACAACGGCATCTTGAACCTCAGGTGGCTGATCTCCAGAAGCATCGACGATGAGGAGGCGCTTGCGGAGGCCAGGGACCAGGTTCGAGAGCCAAGGCCTTTGCGGGAGAAAGATATCAAGGGCCTCAACCTGACCGCAGCGCTCATCGCACAGCTGCGCGACGAGGTGGAGGCCAATGGCGCGCAATTCCAGGTGGTCTTCGTGCCCTTCAAGCCACATGTGCTGGCGCAACAGGCCCTTGACCACCCGCTCGTGACGCCGCTGGGCGAGCGCCTTGCCGCCAGCGGGGTGAAGTTCACCTCGCCCTATGACATCTTCCTGGAGCGGGCAAAGGCGGGGGAACGCCTGTTCAACCTGGAGGACAACCATTTCAATGCTGCCGGGCACAAGCTGTTCGGCGAATTTGTCGCCGGCCAGCTTCCAGCCAGATAACGGCCGTCAGTCGAGCTCGAACTGGTTCTCGTAGGATTGCTTGAGGCTCTGGTCCTGCTCTTCCTTGCGCAGGAAGCAGTTGCCGACCGCCAAGATCTCGATGTCGGTACCCATGAAGCAGCGGAACGCGTCTTCCGGCGTCGAGACCAGGGGTTCGCCGCGAACGTTGAAGCTGGTGTTGACCAGGACCGGGCAGCCGGTCCTGTCCTTGAAGGCGGAAATCAGGGCATGGTATCGCGGGTTGGTGTTGGCGCTCACGGTCTGCACGCGGGCGGAATAGTCCACGTGCGTGACAGCCGGAATGTCGGAGCGCGGCACGTTGAGCTTGTCGATGCCGAACAGCTTTTCCTCATCCGCGCTCATTGCGCGGCGCCGATCCTTCACCACGTCGGCGACCAGCAGCATGTAGGGGCTGTCGGTATCCATCTCGAACCAGTCGGCGACTTCCTCGCGCAATACCGAAGGGGCGAACGGGCGGAAGGATTCGCGGAACTTGACCTTCAAGATTGAGCACCGACTGCATGGCGGGCGAGCGGGGATCGCCAAGAATGGAGCGGTTTCCGAGTGCGCGCGGCCCGAACTCCATGCGGCCCTGGTGCCAGCCGACCGCCTTGCCCTCGGCAAGCGCGTCAGCGGTTTGCGCCAGCAATTGCCGGTCGTCCATCACCTCGAATTTGGCCCCCGCGCCTGAGAGGCGGCGCTCGATCTCGGCCTGGCTGTATTGCGGCCCCAGATAGGCGCCATTCATGGCATCGCCGCCCGGCGTGGAGATGCGCTTGCCGCCGGCGATGCCGTGCCACGCCGCCAGCGCCGCGCCCAGCGCGCCGCCCGCATCGCCCGCCGCGGGCTGTATCCATATGTTTGAAAATGCCCCGTCTCGCAGGATCTTGCCGTTGGCGACGCAATTGAGTGCAACGCCGCCCGCAAGACACAGATTGTCGATCCCGGTTTCGCGCTTGAGGCCGCGGGTGAGCTTCAGCACCACTTCCTCAAGGACAAGCTGGATGGATGCCGCAAGGTCCATTTCGCGCTGGGTCAGCAGATCGCTCGCCTGCCGCTCCGGCCCGCCGAAAAGTTCGGCGAACCGCGCATTGGTCATGCGCAAGCCGGTGCAATAGTCGAAATAGTCGAGGTTGAGGCGAAAGGTTCCATCGTCCTTCACATCGATCAGATTGTCGCGGATCAGTTGCGCAAAGCGTGGCTCGCCATAAGGCGCCAGGCCCATCAGCTTGTACTCGCCGGAATTCACCTTGAAGCCGGTGAAATAGGTGAAGGCCGAATAGAGCAGGCCGAGCGAATGGGGAAAATGGATCTCGCGGTCGATCTTCAGGTCGGCGCCGCTGCCGATGCCTGCCGATGTCGTCGCCCACTCGCCGACGCCGTCCATGGTCAGCACCACCGCCTCCTTGAACGGGCGATGGGAAGAAGGCGCTTGCCGCGTGGCTGACATGGTGCTCGGTGAACAGCAGCTTCGACTGGGCGTTCCACTCGGGATCGAGCTTGCGAAGTTCGCTCGCCAGCAGGTTCTTCTGGAAGAGCTTTTCGCGCAGCCATACCGGCATCGCCATCTTGAAGGAGGCAAACCCCTTTGGCGCGAAGGCGAGGTATGTTTCCAGAAGCCGTTCGAACTTCAGGAACGGCTTGTCGTAGAAAACGATGTGGTCGACATCGCCAAGCTTCAGTCCGCCCTCCTCAAGGCACCATTCGACCGCGTTCGCGGGGAAGCCGGAATCGTGCTTGATGCGGGTGAAGCGTTCTTCCTGCGCCGCCGCCACGATGCGCCCGTCCGCGACCAGCGCCGCGGCGCTGTCATGGTAGAAGGCCGAAATCCCGAGGATGCGCAATTTCGCCGCCGCCTAGAAGATGGTGTAGATGAAGGGCGCAATCGCGCTGCCCTTGGCCAGAACGAGCAAGCCGCCGAACAAGCCAAGCACGATCAGCAACGGCAACAGCCAGAACTTCTTGCGCGCGCGGGCAAACGCCCAAAGCTCCCCGATGAACGTCATGGTTTTACCTCAGAACTGGTTCCGGACCGACTCCACTGGCGGGCCGGGAGGGTTGCGCCTGTGCCAGTAGCTCGGCGCCGCCTTGTCATAGCCTAGCGTCAGCAGCTTTCCGCCGAAAAGCTTGGTGATGAAGCCAAGCGGCGTGATGATGACGAAGAAGATGATGCCGAGGATCACCGGGTTGACGATGTGATGCAGGAGCAGCCCGAACCTGAACCAGATCTTGTTCAACGGCGCAAGGATCGACGGAATGACGAGTGCCACGGCAAGAAACGCCGCCGCGACCGCCAGCGACCATGCCCGGATCCCCCCGCCATGCACCAGCGGGAAGAGGCCGATAATGGTGAAGACCGCCGCGAAAACCAGGCCGAACGCCCGGTTCGAACCCATTTTCGTGTCGTCCTTGGCGGACGTTCTTTCAAGTGAAACGCTCATGGCAAAATCTCAAACACTTAAAGTTCAACAATAGCAAGCGCGCTTTCTGTCGGGATGCAGCACAAATTTGGCAGCCGCCCTGCATCGCTCGCCCCATGGTACATTGTCGTGGACGCGCCAGGCATCGAGGACTGCCTGCCCTTGCACGTTTCAATATCCTCTCCCGCGCGATGAGGATGTTTTGCCCCCGCGCTGGCGCCGGGTGTGTCAATGATTTAACATTCCAGTGACCTTTCAGCCAGAGTTGGCCTGGCGCGCAACCCTTCCCATTCACTTTCAAAGGTGTAGGTCTAAAGTGAAAGCAATCCTGCACATTGGTACCAATAAAACGGGTACTACCTATTTGCAGGATTCGCTTTCTGCTTCACGTAACGTGCTTCTGGAGCAGGGATTTGCTTATCCCGCCCATACCGGTGGCTTCAACAACCACAAGGTCCTGCTATCCGGCCTGGTCGCGCATTCGGACCTCCCGCGCCACATAAGAAGAAAATCTGAAAACAAGCTTGTATCCGCCAGAATTGAGCTTCTGACGGAACTTGCCAGACTGTCGAAAGAAGGGCGCACTGCGATAATTTCTTCGGAAAGCCTGTTCAATCGCACGAAGGATGGCCTGGTCAACCAGATCAAGAGTGACTTGAACAATAGCGGCGTCACCGAATTTACGGTCGTTGCATATGTGCGGCGGCCATCCAGCCACTTTGCAGCGAAGGTCCAACAAAAACACAGGGCCGCACACACCATTGGTGTGCCGAAAGCACTGCCCCTGAAAAAACATTTGATGAGTTATATCGATACGTTTGGCAGGGCGAACATTAGTGTGCGCGCCTATGATCGCAAGTTGTTGTTGAATGGCGATATCACGCGTGATTTTGCGCATCACTATTTGAACGGCGCAGTGTTGGAAGATGCGGGAATTGTTGCAAACGACAATCCGTCCTTGTCTTCCGAAGCTGTCGAGGCCATTCGGCAATACAGATTCAGTTTCCATCATGACGATGAAAATGTGCTGTCGCCCGATGGCAGGGCGCTCATGCAGGAATTGAACGGAATTGACAAAATCCTCAATTCTCGACCTGCAAGGGCCCTGCCGCGCGTTGCAGATGCAATTGACTATGGCAGTAACGATGCCCTTTGGCTGCGTGATGAGTTTGGTGTTGTTTTTCCCGATTTCGATTATGGACGCCTGGAGCGCGGGGAATTCGAGGAATCGATTTCGAATGCGCCCGCCGGGCTCGATGGGCTGTTCGTGTTCGATCAGGAGCGTTACCGGACTTTGCTTGCATTGTTGAATGAGACCGAATGGTCGAAAGCGGATAGAGCCCGACAGAAATGGATTTCCTCGCTTGTCGGTTGAGGAGGACGGCTGCTTAAGCCGTTCATATTGCCCGATTGAGACCCTTCGCTTCGGCACCCGCAAAAAGCCGTGCGAAAACCGCCGAGGCAATGATCGTCACGGGTACGGCCATGGCGCAGAAGGCGAGTGACCGCGGGTCGGCTCCCGGAACTGCAAACAGGGGTGCGATGGCTGCGCCGACATTGCGGGTGCACAGCCCCAACGCCAGGACGCTGCGCTGCGAGCGGTCGAGGCCTAGGCCGAGGGCATAGGCCGCTGCCGGCAACCCCACGCAAAAGAGCGTCAGCGCGGCAATGGACCAGGTCCCCGGCATCGACATGAACTCGCCGCCATAAAGGACAACGAGAAGGGCCAGCATCAGAACCGTAGCAGCGGCGGTCGCCGTCTTCACCGGCGGCTGGAGCTTGCCTGCGACATGCGGCGCCGTCCGGCGCACGACCACCCCGGCGAGCAACGGCAGGGCGATGTACAGCAACAGCGGCTTGGCGATGGTCCAGGCGCTTGTCGGAAAGCCCTTCACCAGGATCGGCGCCAGCAACGGCATGAAGGCGATGGTACCGATTGACGCGATCAGCATGAAGGCCGCGACATCACCGAGACGGCTGCCTGCCCTGCGCGCCATTGCCGGCAGGAAGGGTGCGCAAGGCGCGAGCCCGATGAAAAGCATGCCGGTTGCAAACGGCGCAGCCAAGGGAAGAAGCCGTGTCAGGGCCAGCGCGAACAGGGGCCCAACGACAAACGACCATACCAGCGTCGCTGTGGCAAAGCGCATGTTCGCAAGCGATGCCGCGGTCTCGCCCAGATCGAGCTTGAGGCCGGTGTCGAACAGGTTTCCAGCCATGAAGACAATCAGCGCAAGCCCCAGAAGCGCCTGCGCCAATTGCAGCATGTCGGCGTTCATCCGAAAGCCCCGTGGTGCGACGGATTGGCCGCCATCAGTGACCCTTGAGCACCAGCGTCTGTATCGGCATCAGGATGGCCTGGATGCGAAGCAGCATTGCGTGGACGAGGCCGACGCCGTCGATGACGTGGTAGCCGATGGCCTGCAGCGTGCTGAGTTCCCCGGACGCCAGCTTATCGTGATTGTTGGTGTAGGCGTTGGCGATGCAGTTGGAGCCGGGCGGCAGGGTTTCGATCGAGCCTTCGAAAATCGGCTCGAGGATGGCGGTGATCGTGCCCTGCCCGCCGGACTGGCTGAGGTCGATCAGGGCATCGGTCGGGCGGACCTGGCCCGTCGCAATGACCGACTGCACGTCCGTCACGACCATGGGAATGATCTCGAACGGCCTTGCCGAGCAGGCCAGTTCGGCCGGCATGCCGGGACGCATGACCTGTGCCTCGATCTGCCCGAAGCCGGCAAGAACGCCCCGCTGTCCGGCCTCGGCCGGAACAAGGATGCCGGCCGCGCGGCTGAGCGGATTGACGATGTCGCCGACCTTCAGCGCGAATTGTTCGACCGTGCCGTCGACTCCGGCGTAGACGGTAAGTTTGTCGATCTCGACCTGCGCCTGCTGCAGCGAGGCTTCAGCGCTTGCCCTTTGCGCGGGCAAGCAGGGTCGAAAGGTTCACCTCGATGTTCTGCTTGCTGGCGATGGCCGCCGACAGTCCGCCGCGGCGTCCGTCAACGACGTTCTGCAGCCTTTCAAGGTCGCGCCGGGCAACCGTGCCGGAATCGCGCTTGAACAGCTCGGTCTTGGTCTCCAATTCGTCGATTGCCTGCTGAAGCGCGCTTTGCGCCTCCTGGATCCTGCCGTCTGCGGAGGCAAGCTCGGTCTGCTTGACGGCTATCGTCGCATCGACTTCCGCGATCCGCTTTTGCGCGGTTTCCAGCGCCGCTTCCTGTTCGCGGCTGTCCATCTTGAACAGTTCGTCGCCCGCCTTCACCGCCTGGCCCATCGTCACCTTCACCTCGGTCACGCGGCCAATGCCTTCCGCCAGGATCGGAATGGTCCGGTACAGCGATACGGCGTTGCGCGTCGAGGGGTGAAAATAGAAGATCAGCGTTATCAGCGAGATCGTCAGGATGAGGCAAAGCGTGATGCCCCATCGCAGCTCGTACCACATGGTAAAGAAGTTGATCTCGTAGCCGATGCGCTTGCCCTGGACATACCGGCGAAAGAGGTAGTCGGGCAGGATCGTCAGCGATGAGCACAGCATCAACTCGAACACGGGACTACCCCTTTTTCTTGTGATCGGCGCCGGCGACCTTCAAGGCAGCCTCACCGGCGGGCGGCACCGCAGCCTGAACGTTGGCAGGCGCGGGGAGCGGCAGCGAGGCGTCCTCGTCGGCGACCGACGGCGCGGGCGCATCGGAGCCGGTGGCCTTCCTGGCAATGCGCTCGAGCGAACTTGCCATCGTGTTCAGCGGCGATTCGAAATCGGGGAACTGGATCAGCGCCAGCAGCAACCCGGCGATCCAGAAGACATGGTTGTGCGTGAACAGTGCCAGGATCGCCAGAACCGCCACGATCTGCAGCTGGATCTTGTTGCCGCCATGCGCCAGATGCTCCGGCAACGCATGAATGGTGAAGTAGAGAATGCCCACCCCCACGACAGCCAGCAGCAGGAAGATGCCCATGGCGATCATCAAGACATCGGTTTCGCCGGGAGGCGTTATGAAGAACGGCAGGTGCGCCAGCTCCGCTGAATGCAATTCATTCATTTAAAAAATCCCGCAATATTGTACGGAATCACAATGCGTTGCATAACAAACACAATCAAGCGATTCCCTTCACGTACGTAACAGTAAGCGACGTTATCGCGGGCAGGGATTGCCGATACTTTTCCAGCCGGTAGCCGTGCGTTTGATGAAGCCGCCCATCGATCGACGAAGGAGAATCCCGGTTGTTTGCAAATAAAACCAGGCTGTTGGGCCTTCTGTATTCGTCGGGTGCCGTGTTGGTCGCCGCTACCGCGGCGCACGCAGCGGACGCAGTGCTCCCCGAGCCGGAGCCGATCGAATATGTGCGCGTCTGCGATGCCTACGGCGCCGGATATTTCTTCATTCCCGGAACTGAAACCTGCATCCGCTTCAACGGCCAGGTCCGCGCCGACTATGCAGTGAGGCACTACGACGAGGAGCAGGACGATGAGACTTCAGTTCACGAGACGCGCTATCGCGTGCGGCTGGAGGTAACGGCCAAGAACGAAACCGAGTATGGCGAACTGGAGTCGCGCTTCCGGTTCAAGGCGGAAGAAAACAGCGACAAGGGCACGGGAACGGTAGATCCGGAAACAGGCAAGGGTGGCGGGCACAACGACACGATCTCCCAGGCCGAGGGGCCCGATTCCGCGGCGGTTGTGGTGGACAAGGCGATCATCTCGCTCGCCGGCTTCACCCTTGGGTTCGACGACAACTACTTCAAGCGCGCCGGCCATGACGGATGGTATGTGGGCAATGCCCGCTTCGAAGGTCCCTATGGCGACTACGATGCGCTGTTCTTCGAGTACACCTACAGGGCGAACGGCTTTGCGGTGACCGCCGGCATGGAAGACGGCAAGCAGTCCGGAGAGGCGGGTGCGCCAGACCCCTATGCCGGCGTCACCTATACCAATGGCGGCCTCTATCTCGCGGCGATCGCCTATTACGACACGTCCCAGGAAGCCGGTGCCTACAAGGGTCGCTTCGACTATGAGTTCGGCGAAGCCTGGTCCTACTTCAAGGTTGGCGGCTGGTACACCTGGGATGACGGCGACACCGATTACGTCAAGGGCCATGCACTCGGCCTGACGGCGCAAGTCAACCTGGCAAACTCCGTCATCCTTTTCGGCGGCTACGGCGTCTACGACAATCTGTATGCCGACACGACTTTGGCCTGCTCGAGCGAAGACTGCGAAACCGAGCTGAACAACTCGGGGACCCAGTGGAAAGTGGGACTTCAATGGGAACTGGCCCCGAACCTCTTTTTCCTGCCGGAATACCAGGTCACGGACTACGACCAGGAAAATCCGGACCAGGAGGATTACGGCATTCTCAACTTGCGGCTGGTGCGCAACTTCTGATCTGCAGGCAAACAACGGCCAGGAGCGATTGCATGCCGGCGCCCGGAAGCCTCGCATGAAGCAGCTGTTCCTCGCCATCAAGGGCAACGTGCTGCTTTGGCTGCTGGTGTTCGTGCCGGTGCCGCTCATCGTCAAGGCACTGGCGCCGCATTCGGACACGTTGCTTTTTGCCCTTTCGGTCCTTGCAATCATCCCGCTGGCCGCGCTCCTCAGCCTTGCCACCGAAAACGTTGCCGAGCGGACCGGCGATGCCGTGGGCGGGCTGCTGAACGCCACGCTCGGCAATTTGACCGAGCTCATCATCGCGCTCGCTGCACTGCGCGCCGGCGAGTATGTGCTCGTCAAGGCTTCGATCGCAGGCGCCATCGTCACCAACACGCTTTTCATGATGGGAGCCTCGTTCCTGATCGGCGGCCTTCGCCATCACGTCCAGGAGTTCAACGCCGCGAGCGCGCGAATGCAGGTCGCGATGCTGTTCCTGGCATCTTTCGCGCTGCTTGCCCCGTCCGCGGTTGCCGATGCCGACGCCGTTTCGCTATCGCAAGGCCTGAGCCTCGGGATTTCGCTGTTGCTGATCGGCACCTACGGCCTCGGCCTGTTCTTCACGCTCGGCACCCACCGCGAAGTCTTCAGCCGCGGATCGCATCACGAAGCGGCAGAAAATCCGTGGCCGATGTCGCTGGCGCTTACTGTTCTTGCGGCGACCACGGTCATGGTGGCGCTCATCGGCGAGATCTTCGTCGAATCCGTCACCGGCGCATCCGAGCAACTCGGCCTTTCGCCCGCCTTTGTCGGCTTCGTCGTCGTGGCGCTGGTCGGCGGCGCCGCTGAAATGGCTTCGGCGTTCTCGGCGGCGGCCAAGAACCGGCTGGACATGAGCGTCGGCATCGCCTTCGGCAGCGCTGCGCAGATTGCACTGTTCGTGGCTCCCGTGCTGGTGATCCTCAGCTACTTCATCGGCCCCGCGCCGATGGACCTGCAGTTCTGGCCGGGCGCCGTCGTCATGATGTTCATCGCGACCTTTACCGCCGCCCTTGCCACTGCGGGCGGGCGTTCGGCGTGGTTCATCGGCGTGCTGATGCTGATGGTCTATCTCGTGTTCGCGATGACGCTGTTCGCGATGCCGGCGGCCTTGTAGAAATGCCGGGCGCGGAAAGGACATCCAAACGCGCGCTGGAGCCGATCGACCGCGTATCGGAAATCCTGTTCGGCCTGATCATGGTGCTGACCTTCACCGGTTCGCTGAGCGTGGCGGAGTCGGGGCGGGCGGAAGTTCGCATCATGCTGATCGGCGCGCTCGGCTGCAATTTCGCCTGGGGCATCATCGACGCAATCATGTACCTCATGGGCTGCCTTGCCGAACGCGGCGAGCAGCGCCGCATCGCCCTTGCCGTTCTCAACGCAAGAAGCGATGCAAAGGCGCATGCCGTCGTATCGCAGAGCCTGCCGCCCGTGGTGGCCAGTGCGCTCGATTCGGACGAGATCGAAAAGATCAGGCAGGCGATCGAGGCGATGCCACGCCCGGTGCGCCGCGCCCGGTTGGCCATGGATGACTGGCAGGGCGCCGCCGGAGTTTTCCTGCTGGTCTTCCTGTCGACATTTCCGGTGGCGCTGCCATTCGTGTTCGTCAGCGAACCCTTCACGGCGGTGCGGATCTCCAACGCAATCGCCATCGTGATGCTGGCAATCCTTGGCTGGATTTTCGGCAGGCTGACGGGTCACCGGCCTGTGGTCGCAGCCGGCGCGTTCGTCTTGCTCGGCGCAGTTCTCGTGGCCTTGGCGATCGCGCTCGGCGGCTAGCCGCCAACGGCCGGCGCGGCGATATTGTAGAGGGGAAGCGCCAGGAAGCCCTTGGCGACGAAGGCGTTGGCGAGATCGACGAAGAACGATCCGGCAAGCGTGATCAGCAGGAACGCCTTTGGCGATGGACCGTAGCGGCGGCCGACTTCGTCCATCGTCGCCATGGCGACCGGCATGGAAGAGAGCCCGAAGCCGAGAAACCCGCCCGCGGTTACGGCGGCGTCATAGTCCCGGCCCAACAGCCGGAACAGGACGAAATAGGCGATCCCCACGGTGACGAAAACCTGGATGAGCACGTTCAGCGCCAGCGGCACGATGATCGCCGCCACCGAGATCAGCGGCGTCGCCATCAGCGATATGACGAGGAAGAGCTGCAACGCCACGCGCGCCGCCCTTCTCGATCGGCGCGAAGTCCAGCCTGTACTTGAACAGGTCCGCAAGGTTGGTGATCAGCACGCCGGCGATCATCGCCGACAGGAAGCCGGGAAGCAGCAGGCCCGCGTCCCTCGCGTAGTCGTTGATCTTCTCGCCGATGAACACCGCCATCGCGATGACCAAAACGCTGGCAAGCAGCCGCTCGATATGGCCGGGATCCTCGGCCGGGGCTTCATCCGTTTCGCGCGGCTCGGCAAAAGTCACGACCTCGCCGGGCTTCAACGCGGACCGCAACTCGTGGCGCTTGATGATGAAACCGGTTACCGGCCCCGACACCAGCGCGCCGGTGATCACCGCAAGCGTGGCGGCTCCAACAGCAACGACCTGGGCATTTTCGAGCCCCATGACCTGCAGTTCCTTGGCCCATGCCAGGGCAGTACCCGGCCCGCCAACGAAGGAAAGCGAACCGACGAGTACGCCATAGGCGGGATGCGCTCCCCAGGCAGTCGCGAGTATCGTGCCTCCGATGTTCTGGGCCATCAGCGCCAGGACGGTAACGGCGCACAGGATCAGCAAGGGCTTGCCGCCGGCCTTCAGCGCGCTCAGCTTTGCCGAAAGTCCGATGGAGGTGAAGAATATCAGAAGCAAACCGTCGCGCAGGCGCGAGCCGAAGGTCACGTTCCACTCGAAGAAAATCTGGCCGATCAGCACCAGCACCGCGACGATCATCGCGCCGACAACCGCGTTGGGCATGTCGATCCTGCGCAGGAAGGGCACGGACTGGCGAACCCGTGCGCCGACCTCCAGCGCAATTACGCCGACAATCAGCGTCGTGAGTTCGTCGAGTTCGAAATTCATCGGATCACCCGTTTGCAAGGGGTTGCCGGGAGGGGGGAACCCTCCCGCCCTGCGGAATCATCGCCTGCCATGGAGCCCTGCCGGCAATGGCCCCCGCTAGCTGTCATCGAAGCGCTCAGGTCAGCAGCAAGACGATCACGAGGCCCCACAGCGTCAGCAGCGTGTTGCTGACCGCATAGGGCACCGTGTAGCCCAGCATCGGCACGTCGCTCTTGGCGATCTCGCCGACCATCGCCACCGACGCCGTGGACGTGCGGGCGCCGCCGCAGCAGCCAAGATTGATGGCCGGGTCGAACTTGAAGATGTACTTGCCGATCAGCGGCGCGATCAGCATGGGCATTGCCGTCGCGAACAGGCCCCAGAAGAAGATGGCGAACCCTGCCTCCTTGAGGCCGGCGACAAAGGTCGGCCCTGAACTGATGCCGACGATGGCTATGAAGACGTTCAGTCCCACCGAGTTCATGAACCATAGCGTCGCCTGCGGCACGTTGCCGATCTGCGGCTTCACGGTCCTGAGCCAGCCGACGAAAATACCCGCAATCAGCGCGCCGCCCGACGTGCTGAGCGTGATCGGGATGCCCGCTATCGGAATGACGGCAGCGCCGATGAGGCCGCCGATCAGGATCGCGACGCCGACGAGCACCATGTCCGTTACGGTCGAGGGACGATCGGCAAAGCCGACGCTCTTCACGAAGCGGTCGATGTTCGCCTTGGTTCCGCCAACCCGGATGATGTCGCCGCGGTTGAGCTTCGTCTGCGGCAATACGGGAATGTTCACCGCCGCGGAGCCGCGCCGGATCGAGGTCAAATAGATGCCCCGTCGCATAAGGCTCCTTCGAAAGATCGACGAGCGTGCGCCCGTCGACCGCCTTTGCGGTGACGAGGACATCCAGCGCCTCGACCGGAACGTCCAGCAGTTCGCGGTCATCGATCTCGTCGCCCTCGGCAAAGCGTTTCACCAGCACGTCGCGGCGACCCGCCACCGCTACCTGGTCGCCGGCAAGCAATCTGGTTTCGGCGGTGACCGGGATGATCTCGCCATCGCGCATTATGCGCTCGATGAAGATGCGCTCGCCGTCGGCAAGCGCCTCGGCCTCGGCAATCGTCTTGTTGGTGGCGAGGCCTTTTTCCTTGACGCGGTAGCCGCGCAATTCGTGCTGGCGCCATGCCGAAGTCAGTCCGCCGGTCTTGGGAGCGCCTGCCGACATCTCCTTTTCATAGCGGGCGCACTCGGCGGCAATGTCGACCCCGAGGATCTTCGGGCCAAGGAACGCCAGTATCCAGCCGGTTCCGACCGTGCCGAAAAGATAGGTGATCGCATAGGCGACCGGTATGAGGTCCAGCTGCGCCTTGGCTTCCTCGGGCGTCATTCCCGATGTGTTGATCGCATCGGTGGCGAGGCCGATCGAGGCGGAAATGGTTTGCGAACCCGCCAAAAGCCCGGCGGCAAGTCCCGGCCCGTAGCCCGACACGATCGCGGCGATGTAGACCCCCAGCAGGCAGAGCACGGACACCACCACCGCGAACAGGGCCTGCGGCAGGCCGTCCGTCGCGATGCCGCGCACGAACTGGGGCCCGACGCCGAAGCCGACGGCAAACAGGAACATGATGAAGAAGATCGACTTCACCTGACCGGAAATCTCGATTCCGATCTGGCCGATGACGACGCCCGCCAGAAGCGTGCCGGTCACCGCGCCAAGGCTGAAGCTGCCAAATCTTTTGCGCTCCGATCCAGTAGCCGATCGCCGAGCGTTATGAAGATCGCCAGTTGCGGATTGGCGCGCAGGGTCTCAACGATATAGGTCCACATTGTCAGATCCTTGTCTCAGACGGGTGCGATCACGCTCGTCACTTGGCCGTGGCGCTTCTTCTTCAGCGCGGATGGCTTGATCAGTTTCAGCCCCCGCTCCGCCTGGTAGCCGTGGATTTCCTTGACATCGAGCTTGCGCATGAAGTCGACCGTCTCGACGGTCAGCACCTGGCCGGGAACCATGATCGGGAAGCCCGGCGGATAGGGGATGACGAAATTCGCCGAGACGAGTTCGGGCCCTTCCTTCAGCCGCTTGTCGATTTCAGCGCCGCGCAGCGGCACGTACTCGCATTCCTCCTCGACATAGGCGCAGAAGAAGGCCGTGCGCATGTCGCCTTCCGGCGTGCCGGGGCCGGCATCGCCGCGGAAGCTGTCGTGGAAGCGGCTGAAATTCGGCAGGTCCGGCACGTCGTGCATCAGGCTCTTCACCCGTGCATCGAAGGCTGTTTTGGCGCCCGCGCCGCCGGACTTCAGCCGGTCCTCGATCTCGTGGCAGATCTCGACCATCACGCGGATGAGATGCGCGACATCGGAGCGGGTGTTGTTGATGTTCGACTGGAACAGCACCGAGTTGCGCGAGGTCTTGTTGATCTGGATGCCGTACTTGTTGGCGAGGATTCCCTTGAACTGGGTCCCGTCATACCCGGCGGTACCGCAGACCAGCGTCATGCGGGTCGGATCGAGATAGAACTCGTCCTCGCGCATTGCCTTGACGAGATCGCCCCAGTTGGTGCCGGGCTTGAGATAGTCGACGAAACCGGACTGGCGGAACTGCTCCGGGATCAGGTCGTCGGCGCCGAGCACCTTGAAGTATTTCGAGATCAGCGGATGCGTGTTGATCGCCTGCCGGATCTTCAATGCGATCGAGATCGCATTCATGACGAGGCCGTAGCCTTCCAGTTCCATCTGCCGGCGCGCCACGTCGAGGCTGGCGATGAGCTGCTGGTTGGGCTGGTCGAGGCGTGCGTGAACACGGCCTCGCGGAACTGGCTTTCGACCTGCGCAAAATCGACGTCCTTGACCAGGACCATCGAGCCCTGGCGGATCGCCGACATCGACTTGTGCGTGGAGTTGGTCTGGTAGACGCGCAGCCGAACCTTGCGTGGATCGGGGATGAGCCGCGTCTCCATCAGCTTCTTGACGGACGGATTCTTGCCAAGTTCAGATTGCTGCTTTTCATAGGCCTCGACCGAAGACGGCTCGCGCATCCATTGCCCGATCGCATCGGCCGCGCCCATCGCCGTGCGTGGCCGCAGGAAGGGCGACCAGTGCGCGAAGCCCGACCAGGCCTCGTCCCACAGGAAGATGAGGTCCGGCTTGATGGCGAGGCATTCCTCCATCACGCGGCGCGTGTTGTACATGTGGCCGTCGAAGGTGCAGTTGGTGAGATCGAGCATCCGCACCCGGTCGAGCCGGCCGTCGGCCTTGAGGTCCAGCAGGGCCTTCTTGATCGTCGCCAGCGGCACCGCGCCATACATCGAATACTGCGTCAGCGGGAAAGCCTCGACATAGAGCGGCTGTCCGCCGCCCAGCACCAGGCCGTAATGGTGCG
This sequence comes from uncultured Alphaproteobacteria bacterium, assembly GCA_963846345.1. Classification (GTDB taxonomy): domain Bacteria; phylum Pseudomonadota; class Alphaproteobacteria; order Rhizobiales; family Rhizobiaceae; genus BOKV01. Next base: position 216,913 of record CAWJVP010000004.1, on the reverse strand, counting down.
ACTTGTGGCAATTGCGGTCGACGATGACGATGTCGCCCGGCTTCACCAGCGCCTGCACCACCATCTTGTTGCTGGTCGAGGTGCCATTGGTGACGAAGAACACCTTGTCCGCCCCGAAGGCGCGGGCGGCCATGTCCTGCGCCTTCTTGATGTTGCCGGTCGGCTCCAGCAGGCTGTCGAGGCCGCCGGTCGTGGCGCTGCTCTCGGCAAGGAACAGGTTCATCCCGTAGAACTCGCCCATGTCGCGAATCCACTCGGAGCGGAACACCGACTTGCCGCGCGCGATCGGCAGTGCGTGGAAGGTGCCGATCGGCCGCTGGGCATATTTCTTCAGATTGTCGAAGAACGGCGTCTCGAAGCGGGCCGCGACGCCTTCCAGGATCGACAGGTGCAGTTCCAGCAGTTCCTCGACCGCATAGAAGATCCGGCGAAGGCTGTCGGCGCGCGGGTCGCCCGCCAGTGTTTCCACGTCGTGGTCTGCCAGCAGATAGAGGTCGAGCTCCGGTCGGATCGCCTTGATGACCCGGGCGAGGTCCACCCCGGTGCCGCGGGCATGCTGCTGAAGCTGCAGCGGATCGAGGACGGTCCGCAGGATCGGTGCGTCGTGCAGCGAACGGTATGGCATGTCGTCGGTCGTCACGACCGCCGCGATCTTCGGATTGGCCAGGATGGCGCAGACCGCGTCCTCGAACGACCCGACGATGACCGGTTCATAGATGAACTGGTCCTCGTGGCGCCGCAGGCGCCGGATGTTGTCGATCAACGCCTGCCATTTCGACGCCGGCTGGACAGTCACGAACAGGGTTTCGAATGACGGCCGGCGCGGGTGAACGCCGCCGAGTACGCTTGGAACCAGGTCGGAAAACTCCTCGCCTGCCTCTTCGCCCTCGGCCGCTATCTCGCCCCCGGTCATGATCGCTTCGGCAATGCGCTTCGAAAGGGAAGTTGCGGCGCCGGATTCATTGCGCTCCACAAGCGCTTCGAGATCCTCCATGAGCCGGATGCCGGGAATTGCGTGGAACCGCTCGATGAGCGCAACCTGCGCCAATGCCGCCGTCACCGGCTCGCGCCCGCCTTCCTTGCCAGTCCAGGCCTCGCAAGCATCGACCAAAGCGCGCCAACTGTCGGCCCTGGAAGAGTGAAACGCCAAAAAACGATCGATCTGCGCGAGCTTGGCTGCGGCCATGTCCAGATTCTCCATCCCGATTTTGGTGGAAGGATCGTCACTGGAGGGTTGTTGCCGGAAGTACGTTACGGTTATGTCGGTGCGAATTGTATGATATAATCATATTTCATTCGGCAATATCGGGGGACGGTCGCATTGCAGGAGGAACTGGTCAGGAATCAGTTGGCGCGAATCCTCGCTTCGCCTTGCTTCGAAGCGGCCGAGCGGAACCGGAAATTCCTGTCGTTCGTGGTCGAGCAGACCATCGAGGGGCGTGCGGAGAGAATCAAGGCTTACACGATCGCAACGGAGGTTTTCGGCCGGGGCAAGGACTTCGATCCCCAGCTCGATTCCATTGTCCGCATCGAAGCCGGGCGGCTGCGCCGTTCGATCGAACACTACTATCTTACCGCGGGTATCGGCGACCCGGTCCGCATCACGATACCCAAGGGCTCGTATGTGCCGGTCTTCTCCCCAAGTGGGAACAATGGCGAGGCGGCGTCCGGACTTGTTGCTTCGGAGCGCCACAGGGAGGGCAGCAGAACCGTCCTGGTCGAGGCTTTCGAGCACGGAAGCGGCAACGAGCAGGAAACGCAGTTTGCAAGGGCGATCGAGCGGCAGATCATCCTGGGCCTCACCCGCTTTGCCAATCTGTCGGTGTACGCAGGCGGCGACTGGCACGGTACGACGCAGGCGGCAAGAGAATGCGCGTCAAAGGCGGAGTTCATCCTGCGTGGCAGTGCATCGATTTCCGGTCACATGTTGAGGGTCGATGCGTTCCTGCTGCATGCCCGCACGGGCCAATATGTGTGGGCCAGCCAGTATGACCGCGAATTGAGCGAAGAACCGGTTCGCGTCAGCGATGAAGTAGCCAACCGCATCGTGCGGGCCCTGGCGCAGCCGCATGGCGCGATTTTCAAGAACAAGGCGGAAGGCGAAGCCGCACAGGCCGAGCCGGGCACGCAAGACAGCATTGCGCAGTTTCACCGATACAGCCGGACCTACGGCAAGAAACCCTTCCAGGAAGTGTTCCACGCGCTCAAGGAGACAGTCGGCAGGGAGCCCCAAAACGCAGAGGCCCTCGCCTGCCTCGCACGGGTCTACATCGATTCAGCCCGCTTTCGCTGGGAACTGCCCGGGGAAAGTTCCGATCAACTCGCAAGGGCCCGGTCGCTGGCGCAGGAGGCAGTCGAGATTTCACCCGATTCCAGCAGCTGCCACCATGCACTTGCGATGGCCTACTGGTTCCTTGGCAATGTCGATTCCAGCTTTTCCGCCTTCCATGCGGGCATCGAACTCAATCCGAACGACACCGAGATCATGGTCGATCTCGGATTTCGCTACGCAATGCTGGCCGATTGGGAAAAGGCCATTCCGTTGCTCGAGACCGCGTTCGACCAGGACCCGTATTTGCCCGGCACCTATCGTATCGCGCTGTCGCTCTATCATTTCTGGCACGGGCGGTACGCTGAAAGCCTTATCGAGGCCAGGCGCGTTGTCTCTCCCGATGTCCTCTACGGCCATGTCATGCGCGCCATTTGCGCGACAAACCTCGGCCATGAGAGCGAACGGCGCGAAGCTGTCGAGGCCATCCTGGCAATCGACCCGCATTATGGCGACAAGGTTTCCGCCGATCTGGAAGCCCGCAATGTCCATCCCAAATTGATCCGTCTCATCGCGACGGGGCTTGCCAAGGCGGGCTTGCGAGTTTCCCTCTCCAGATTGGGAACAGCCAACCAGGAGGTCGAAGTGGTCGCGGTTTCAGCGGCGCCGTCGCTGCGCGGCCGGCGAGGCTGATCGCCAGTACGTCAACGGTGGCAGCACCCATTGCCACGACCGCGCAAATGACCGAGTGCAGCGGAGAGTTCTGTCATGTCCGGATATTTTGGCACTGAAGAACAGCAACGCCTCCAAAAATTCGCCGAGACCAGCGCCGGCTTCATCGAGGCGACCCCGGGCGCCTGCCAGATCGGCAGGATCATGGGGTGCGACGATCCGGACAGGCTGGGATGGGACGAGATAGACCGCTTCCTCGAGCGGGACGGAGTCTTTGCATTCCGCCTGATACCGGCGGAAAACATGGACGCGATCCGGTCCCGGCTGGCGGCGCGAAACTTTCGGCTGGATACATGGGACCTTTTCGTTGGAGAGCGCGCGAGTGCGCTTGCCCTTTCGGAGGCGATCGTTTCGAAAGGTCTGCCCCGGGGGCTGGTGCAATTGGATGAACCCGTCGACCCCGAAGGCGAGGACACGCGCAGCATTCAGGAGCTCATCTCAAGGTGCGCGATCGTTCCCTTCTCGGGTTCGATGCTTGTGGGCGAGGCCGGGCCTTCGACGACCGTGGCCATCGGAGACGATCGCGCAAAGACGGTAGCGGTCGCGCACGGCTATTTCCCACATAACCGGCACAGCCCATGGCACAGCTATGGATGGGGCGGCCTCGTCTCGGTTGATGAAAAGGCGCGTGGCCAAGGCCTTGGCAACCTCGTCAATGCGATGATGGTCGTTCGCATGTTCCGCAAGCTGGGCGCATCCCACATCTATGAGCTTGTATCGGCGTCGAACGAGGCATCGCGGCGCATGGTGCGATCATGCGGGCTTGCCCATGTCCAAAACCTCGCATGCGGGATGGCCATAGCGGTAGATCGCGAGCGCTATACCCGATAGCGGCTGGTCCGGCGGTCGCCCCGCGCCAAAGTTGGCTGGCACGTCTGGCGACGGCGGGGCCGGTTTCCCGGAGATCGGGAAAACCGGCGCCGGCAACTATTCGCAGACCTCGTATTTCACGCGCTGGCCGTTCCGCACGACATAGCGATAGTCGCACCGCACGCCGGCCGCAGTCGCAATGATGTTCGGCGCTGCCCCGGCCACGGTGCGTGACAGGCGTTGCTGCGAGCCGTCGCTGAAGAACCACTCGCCAAAAAAGCCGCCGGCCATTCCGGGCAACGTGCTTGCGGCGAGCATCGCGGCGGAAAGCGCCGCTATCTTGAGCATGCTTGAGGGTTTCGACATCGGGTTTCTCCTTGCTGGGTAACAAGGATATGGGCTTTCTCGTGGGAGTTTGCAGGGCCGCACCTGCGGCAATGTGACTGAAATCACACCTGTTACGCGGCCCAGCCTATTTCTGGCAGAGCGGGCAATGGAAGGTGGAGCGGCCCGACTGGACAATGCGGCTTGTCACGCCCCGGCAGCTTGGCCGCGCGCAAGGCTCGCCCTCGCGGTCATAGACCATGAACGAGTGCTGGAAATAGCCCAGCGTGCCGTCGGCCAGCCTGTGGTCGCGCAGGGTCGAGCCGCCCGCTTCGATGGCTCGCGTGAGCACGTCGCGAATGGCGGTCGACAGGTTTGCCGCTTTTGCGTTGGTCAGCGATCCCGCCGCGCGCAGGGGCGAGAGCCGCGACTGCCACAGCGCCTCGCAGACATAGATGTTGCCGAGCCCCGCGATCAGCCGCTGGTCGAGGAGCGCAGCCTTGAGCGGCGCGGCCTTGCCGGCGAAAAGCCGCCGGATCGCGGCGCCATCGAGCTCGTTGCCGAGCGGCTCCATGCCAAGGGCCGAAAACAGCGGATGGGTATCCAGCGCGGCGCGCGCAATGAGGTCCATGTAGCCGAACCGGCGCGGATCGTTGTAGGTGATCCGGGCCTGCCCCGTCGGCCCGTCGAGGTGGAAGACCACGTGGTCATGCGCTCCCGCCGCGCCGCGCTCGTGGTAAAAGCTGCCGGGCGTCGTCGCGGTTTCCTCGCTCTCAACCCTGAACGAGCCGGACATGCCCAGATGCATGACCAGCACCTCGCCGTCGTCGAGATCGGCAAGGAGATACTTGGCCCGCCTCGAAAGAGCGGCGATGCGCCTGCCTTGCAGCCGGGCGGCGAAATTTTCGGGGAGCGGAAAGCGCAAATCGGGACGGCGTGCCTCGACCCGATCGAACACGGCGCCTTCCATGGCCGGGGCAAGTCCCCGCCGTACCGTTTCAACCTCGGGCAATTCCGGCATGCTTTTCCCTTGCCGCCCGCTGGCCGTGCGCCAATCCGCGCGCTTGCGCCTGCCGGGCTTTTCCTTTCCTGTCTTTTCCATTAGCTGTCGGCCAAGCAAAGGGAAATGTTTCCATGAGTGATGCACGGGCGTCGCGGCCGGAGGAAATGAGCCGGTCCTACGGCTTTCGCGAAGTCGACGCGGGGCGAAAAGCAGCCGATGGTCGATGCCGTCTTCCACAAGGTGGCGCGGCGCTACGACCTGATGAACGACGTCATGTCGGGCGGCATGCACCGGCTGTGGAAGGACGCGATGGTGACGCGGCTCAATCCGCCGCGCCGCGCCGGGCTGGACCTGCCTCGACGTGGCGGGCGGCACGGGCGACATCGCCATGCGCATCGTCGACCGTTCGCGCGGCCATGCCAAAGGTCACGGTGCTCGACATCAACGGCTCCATGCTGGAAGTCGGCCGCGAGCGCGCGGCCAAGCGCGGCCTCATCGGCAATCTCGATTTCGTCGAGGCCAATGCCGAGGAGCTGCCCTTCGCGGACAATTCATTCGATGCCTACACCATCGCGTTCGGCATCCGGAACGTGCCGCGCATCGACGTGGCGCTCGCCGAAGCCTTCCGGGTGCTGAAGCATGGAGGCAAGTTCCTGTGCCTTGAATTCAGCCGGGTCGATCTGCCGGTTCTCGACAGGCTCTACGACGAGTGGTCGCTGCGCGCGATCCCGCGCATGGGCGAAATGCTGGCGGGCGAGGGCGAGCCCTACCGCTATCTGGTCGAATCGATCCGCAAGTTTCCGGACCAGGAGCGGTTTGCCGCGATCATCCGCGGCGCGGGCTTTGAACAGGTGGGCTACCGGAACTTCACCGGCGGAATCGCCGCATTGCATTGGGGCGTCAAGCTTTGATGCAAGCCGCACGGCCCGCAACCCTGGAACGGCGCCGATGAGCTTGCCCGGCTCGTTGCTTTCGCTCGCAAGGGCGGGCTGGGTGCTGGCCCGCGAAGGCGTGATCTCCAGCCTGCCCTCCGACGGAATGCCGCGAAGCGCGCTCGCCCTGCAGCGGTTTTCCGGATGGATCGAGCGGCGCGGCGCCCGGCGCAAGGGCCGGTCGGAGCGGCTCAGCCATGCGCTCAACCGCCTGGGGCCAAGCTGGGTGAAGCTCGGGCAGTTCCTCGCCACGCGGCCCGATGTCGTGGGCAAGGAACTCGCCATCGACCTCGAGCGCCTGCAGGACGCGATGGAGCCGTTCCCGACCGCCGACGCCAGGGCGCGGGTCGAGGAATTGCTCGGCGTCACCTGCGATTCGGTCTTTTCCGCTTTCGGCGACGCGGTCGCCGCCGCCTCCGTCGCGCAGGTCCACCGCGCGGTGCTGCGGCGCGACGGGCGCGAAGTGGCGGTCAAGGTCATCCGGCCCGGCGTGCGCCGCCGTTTCCGCGCCGATCTCGATACCTTCTACGCCGCAGCGCGGCTCATGGAAAAGCATGTGGCGGCGGTGCGGAGGCTCCGGCCGGTCGCGGTGGTCGACACGCTGGCGCAGTCGGCGCGCATCGAGATGGATCTGCGCCTCGAGGCGGCGGCCTTTTCCGAGATCGGCGAGAACACCGTCGGCGATCCGGGCTTCCGCGTTCCCGCCGTCGACTGGGAACTGACGGGCCGCGACTGCGTGACCATGGAATGGGTGGACGGCATCAAGCTCTCCGACATTTCCGCCATCGCCGCCGCAGGGCACGATCTGAACCTCATCGCGGCCAATCTCGTTCAGTCCTTCCTGCGCCACACGCTGCGCGACGGATTTTTCCACGCCGACATGCATCCGGGCAATCTCTTCGTGGATGCAAAGGGCGACATCGTCGCGGTCGATTTCGGCATCACCGGCAGGCTAGGGCCGCAAGGAGCGCCGGTTCCTCGCCGAAATCCTCTACGGCTTCATCCGCCGCGACTATTACCGCGTGGCGCTGGTGCATTTCGAAGCCGGCTATGTTCCGCGCAACCACGATGTCTCGAGCTTCGCACAGGCAATCCGCGCGATCGGCGAGCCGATCCACGGCCAGTCGGCGGAGACCATCTCGATGGCAAAGCTGCTGACGCTGCTGTTCGAGGTCACCGAACTCTTCGACATGCAGACGCGGCCCGAACTCATCCTGCTGCAAAAGACGATGGTCGTTGTCGAGGGGGTCGCGCGCAAGCTCAACCCCGCCTTCAACATGTGGAAGACGGCGGAGCCGGTCGTCAGCGAATACATCACCTATTTCCTCGGGCCGCGGGGCCTGGTCGAGGAAGCCTCGCTCGGCCTCGCCTCGCTTCGCCAGCTCTCGCGCGGCCTTCCCGAGCTTGCCGCCCGGGCCGAGGATCTTGCCCGCGAATTTGGCGACATGGGCGAGCGCGGCTTGAAACTCGATCCCGATACGGTCGAGGCAATCGGCCAGCGCCGAGGCAAGGCACAGCCGGTCCGGTCGGATCGCGCTTTGGCTGATTGCATTGATTGCACTGGGTGCCTTGATATTCCGATAAGCGTTCGCTAATCTGATAGCATCGCAATCAGGTGTCGCCATGGCCAGCATCACGATCCGCAACCTTGACGAAGCGACCAAGCAGGCGTTGCGGGAGCGCGCGGCGCGAAACGGCCGCTCCATGGAAGAGGAAGTCCGCCACCTTCTGGGATCGGCAGCACTGGCCGCCGCCGCAAGCGTTCCGGCACCGGTCACCAGCGATTTCACCCAAGCCGTGCCGGTTTCCTTTGCCGGCTATCCGGCGGCCGGCAAACGCATCCTGCTGGTCATCTCAGGCGGCATCGCGGCATACAAGTCGCTGGACCTCATCCGCCGGCTGCGCGAGCGCGGAGCGGCGGTTCGTGTGGTGATGACGCAGGCGGCGCAGCAATTCGTGACACCGATGGCTGCGGGCGCGATCAGCGGCGGCGAGGTGTTCACCGATCTTTGGGACCGCGCCGAGGAGCATGATATCGGCCATATCCGCCTTGCCCGCGAGGCCGATCTCATCGTCATCGCGCCGGCGACGGCGGACATCCTCGCCAAAATGGCGAACGGGCTTGCCAACGATCTCGCCACTGCCGTGCTCCTCGCGGCGGCCTGTCCGATCCTCGCCGCCCCGGCAATGAACCCGCAAATGTGGCGCAACGCGGCGACGGTGCGCAACATGGCGACGCTGTCGGGGGACGGCGTTCACTTCATCGGTCCGAATGCCGGCGAAATGGCCGAAAAGGGCGAGGCGGGACGCGGGCGGATGGCCGAGCCGATGGAAATCGTCGAGCGCATCGGCGCCATGCTGGATACCGGGCCGAAACCGCTGTCGGGCCGCAAGGCGGTCGTCACCTCCGGGCCCGACGCACGAGCCGATCGATCCGGTGCGCTACATCGCCAATCGCTCGTCGGGCAAGCAGGGCCACGCCATCGCCGCCGCCCTCGCCGCTGCGGGCGCCGAGGTGGTGCTGGTTTCGGGCCCGGTAAACGTCCCCGATCCGCGGGGCGTGCGGACCGTGCACGTCGAGACGGCGCGGCAGATGCAGGCGGCGGTCGAGGCCGAACTTCCGGCGGACATTGCCGTCATGGTCGCTGCCGTGGCGGACTGGCGAACGGAAGACGAATCCGGGCAGAAGCTGAAAAAGGAAGCCGGCAAAGGACCTCCGTCGCTGTCGCTGACGGAAAACCCCGACATCCTCAAGGGCATCGGACACCACCAGAAGCGGCCATTGCTCGTGATCGGCTTTGCCGCCGAAACGCAGAATGTCGAGGAGAATGCGCGCGGCAAGCTGGAGCGCAAGCGCGCCGACTGGATTGTCGCCAACGACGTATCGCCGCGCACCGGCATCATGGGCGGGGAGCGCAACACGGTGCGCCTCGTCACTCGCGACGGCGTGGAAGACTGGCCGGACCTGCCGAAGGAGGAGGTCGCCAACCGCCTCGCCGCCCGGGTTGCGCAATGGTTCGCCCGAAACACCGCGCGTACCTGACCCTTTCGCGGAACGCCGAAAGCCGCTATTTGCGGGAGCCAGCCTGGAGATTGCCATGAGCACATTCACAACGCCCGTCGTCGGGGTCATTCGCCTGCCGCACGGCGAGGGCCTGGAGCTGCCGCGCTACCAGTCGGCGGAAGCGGCCGGCATGGACCTGATGGCGGCAATCGACGCCCCGCTGGAAATCGCACCCGGCGATCGCGTGCTCGTGCCGACCGGGCTGATCATCGAACTGCCGGAAGACCATGAAGGCCAGGTCCGCCCCCGTTCCGGCCTCGCGCTGAAGCACGGCGTGACCCTGCTGAACTCGCCCGGCACCATCGACGCCGATTATCGCGGCGAGGTAAAGGTGCTGCTCGTCAACCATTCGCGCGAGACTTTCACGGTCACGCGTGGCATGCGCATTGCGCAGCTGGTCGTGGCGCCCTTCGTGCAGGCGCGCACCGAATTGCGGCTGCAGGCGACGCCGAGCAATCGCGGCGCGGGCGGCTTCGGCTCGACGGGAAGCTGACCGTGAACACGGCATCCTTCATCGCCTACGGAACCGCGCTTGCGATAGCCGCGGCCATTCCCGGTCCCGGCATCGCCGCGCTTGTCGGCCGCGCACTGGGCACCGGCTTCTGGCGCACCCTGCCGATGCTCACAGGCCTGGTGCTGGGCGATCTCACCTACCTGCTGCTGGCAGTCGCTGGCCTTGCCGTCATCGCCAAGACGTTCGCCGGCGTGTTCCTGCTGGTGAAGATCGGCGGCGCGCTCTATCTCGCCTTCCTCGCCTGGAAGTTCTGGAACAGCGGCATCACGGTAACCGAGGCGCGGGCCGATACCGGCACGCGCGACGGACTAGCCTCGTTTCTCGCAGGCCTGGCGCTGACGCTGGGCAATCCGAAAACCATCGTCTTCTATCTGGCGATCACGCCGGTGGTGATCGACTTGCAATCCGTCGGTGTGGCCGATTTCGCCGTCCTGGCGCTCGTCACCGTCATCGTCCTCTATACGGTTCTTCTGCCCTATCTGGCGCTGGCGGCACAGGCACGGGCCGCGCTTGGAAACCCCCGCGCGCTGAAGTTCCTGAACCGCACGGCCGCCCTTGCCATGGCCGCGGCGGCGGGCTGGGTCGTCGCCCGGGCATGATTCGACCAAAGGGCTGGATAACTGCTGCAAACCGGCGCCGCACTGGCGTTGGAGGTTGGGTTTGCCGGCAAAAAACACTATATTGACAATTAGTTCCGGGGGCGAATCACGCATTTCCTGCGTGCGGCCCCCTTCTCCTGCGGAAAGTTGCGGAAACCATCATGACGGATACGCCGGAAACCGGACCGGAAACCGCCGAATACGGCGCCGATTCGATCAAGGTGCTGAAAGGCCTCGACGCCGTGCGCAAGCGGCCGGGCATGTATATCGGCGACACCGATGACGGCTCCGGCCTGCACCACATGGTCTACGAGGTGGTGGACAACGCCATCGACGAGGCGCTGGCCGGCCATGCCGACCTCGTGACGGTCACGCTCAATCCCGGATGGCTCGTGCACGGTCACCGACAATGGTCGCGGCATTCCGACCGACATCCACACCGGCGAGGGCGTTTCGGCCGCCGAAGTCATCATGACGCAGCTGCATGCGGGCGGAAAATTCGACCAGAATTCCTACAAGGTTTCCGGCGGCCTGCACGGCGTCGGCGTGTCCGTCGTCAACGCGCTGTCGACCTGGCTGAAGCTGAAGATCCGCCGCAACGGCCATGTCCACGAAATGAGCTTCACCCATGGCGTGCCCGACGCGCCGCTGAAGATCACCGGCGAATGGACGGGGCGCAACGGCACCGAAGTGACCTTCCTGCCGTCGACGCAGACCTTCACCATGATCGAGTTCGACTACCACACGCTGGAACACCGCCTGCGCGAACTCGCGTTCCTGAATTCCGGCGTTCGCATCGTGCTGACCGACCGGCGCGGCGTCGAGGTCAAGCGCGACGAACTGATCTATGAGGGCGGGCTTGAGGCCTTCGTGCGCTAGCTCGACCGCGCCACGAACCCGCTGATCGGCGCGCCGATCCATCTGCGCGGCGAGAAGGACGGCATCACCGTCGAAGTCGCGATGTGGTGGAACGACAGCTACCACGAAAACGTGCTGTGCTTCACCAACAACATCCCGCAGCGCGACGGCGGCACGCACCTTGCCGGCTTTCGCGGCGCGCTGACGCGGCAGGTGACCGGCTATGCCGAACTCGTCCGGCATCCTGAAGAAGGAAAAGGTCACGCTCACCGGCGACGATTGCCGCGAAGGCTTCACGGCGGTGCTGTCGGTAAAGGTGCCGGATCCGAAATTTTCCTCGCAGACCAAGGACAAGCTGGTTTCCTCGGAAGTGCGGCCGGTGGTGGAAAGCCTCGTCAACGAGCGCGCTGAACCAGTGGCTGGAGGAGAACCCGTCCGAAGCGCGCATCGTCGATCGGCAAGGTGGTCGAGGCCGCCGCCGCCCGCGAGGCGGCGCGCAAGGCGCGCGAACTGACCCGCCGCAAGGGCGCGCTCGACATCGCCTCGCTGCCCGGCAAGCTTGCCGACTGCCAGGAGCGCGATCCGGCGAAATCCGAAGTCTTCCTCGTCGAGGGCGATTCGGCCGGCGGCTCGGCCAAGCAGGGCCGGGCGCGTTCCAACCAGGCGATCCTGCCGCTGCGCGGCAAGATCCTCAATGTCGAGCGGGCGCGTTTCGACAAGATGCTCGGCAGCGCCGAGATCGGCACGCTGATCACCGCGCTCGGCACCGGCATCGGCAAGGACGAATTCAACATCGACAAGCTGCGCTACCACAAGCATCATCATCATGACCGATGCCGATGTCGACGGCGCGCATATCCGCACCCTGCTGCTGACCTTCTTCTTCCGGCAGATGCCGGCGCTGATCGAGCGCGGCCACATCTATATCGCCCAGCCGCCGCTCTACAGCGTGACGCGCGGCAAGAGCTCGCAATATCTCAAGAACGAGCGGGCGCTGGAGAACTATCTGATCGAGGCGGGCCTTGATGAAACCAGCCTGCAGCTTTCGGGCGGCGAAGTGCGGACCGGCCAGGATCTGCGCGCCGTCATCGACACGGCCCTTGCGGTTCGCGCGATCATCGACAATCTGCATACACGCTACGACAAGGACGTTGTCGAGCAGGCTGCGATAGCGGGCGTGCTCAATCCCGCGACGATGAACGATCCCGGCCTTGCGGCAGCGGCCGCCGCCGATATCGCGCGCCGCCTCGACGTCATCGCCGAGGAAACCGAGCGCGGCTGGAAGGGCGAACGCCTCGCCGAGGGCGGGCTGCTGTTCGAGCGGACGGTGCGCGGCGTCAAGGAATCCTCGCGCATCGATGCGGCGCTGGTGGACAGCGCCGATGCGCGCCGGCTCGACCAGCATGCCGCCCAGCTTCAGGAAGTCTACGGCACGCCGCCGATGTTCCGGCGCAAGGACGACACGGCCGCCGATCGCCGGTCCGCGGGCCTTGCTCGAATTCGGTCTTCGCCACCGGCCGCAAGGGCATCACGCTGCAGCGCTACAAGGGCCTTGGCGAGATGAACCCGGACCAGCTTTGGGAAACGACGCTCGATCCGGCGGCCCGCTCGCTGCTGCAGGTCAAGATCAACGACGCCACCGACGCCGACGACCTGTTCTCGCGCCTGATGGGTGAAGAGGTCGAACCGCGCAAGAACTTCATCCAGGACAATGCGCTGAGCGTCGCCAATCTCGACGTTTGAGGAGGCCATGTGGGCGCCTTTTCCCTCCCCTCACAGGGGGTCCGCGTGGCGGACGGGTGGGGTGAGAGTATCGCGCAAATAGCCTCCACTGCGCCGATCCGCCTTGCGCTCCTTCGCCTTGGCATTGGATCCCGGTTTGCATGGCAACCGGGGTCCAATCCACGCCTGCGGTCCGGGCAGGGCATCCCTCTGGCCAGCAACCCCCAGTGCGTCGACATTCTCAGGCTATAGGCCCAGTCCGACGGGCTTGCGTCCGCCTCCCCTTGAGGGGAGGCAAGCGAATGCGAGCTGCTCGCTTTGCTCGCGACCCCCACTCTCAACCCTCCCCTCCAGTGGAGTGAAGACGGCCGGGCCGCGTGGGCAGCCTGGATGCCATTCCACGGGCATCGCCAAGCCGTCACTTGCAAATATTAGCATGTTCTAATATATAGGGATCATCGCGGCCATCGGGCCGCCATGACACCTTCCGGAGAGTTTCGATGTTTTCCTCGCTGTTCAACCGCTCCGGCGCCCCTGCGGGCGCCATCGACCACGACGCCATGGTGGAGGCGGTAAAGTCGCGCTCGCACACGCTGGTCGATGTCCGCGAGACCGGCGAGTTTCGCTCGGGTACGATCAAGGGCGCGATCAACATGCCGCTGTCGGGCTTCGACCCGTCGCGCATTCCGGCCGGCAAGCCGGTGGTCGTATTCTGCGCCACGGGCGGACGATCCGGCATGGCATTGCAGATGCTCAAGAAGGCCGGGCGCACGGATGTGGTGAACTATCGGCCAGGCATCACCGGCTGGAAGATGCAGGGCCAGCCGCTGGTCTGAATGCGGCGGCACTTCCGTGGCGGCAACTTGTCCAGGGCGATCTTCCGTAGTTTGATGGCTTCGGGGCGGGCGTTCATTCGGGCGTCATGACGCCTGCCTAGAACCCCGTCCGGGAACCCGGATGGAGAATCGCCATGAGCCGCATCACGCTTGAACTTCAGGATTTCGCACGCAGGTCGGTATTGAGCCGGCGAAGCTTTATCGGCGGGGCTGCGGCCGGCGCCGCATTGCTGGCGGTCCATCCCTTCAGCGCGCATGCGGCGGCGAACCAGGCGCATCTTCGCATCATGGAGACGACGGACCTTCATGTGCACGTGATGCCCTACGACTATTACGGCGACAAGCCAAACGACACGATGGGCCTGGCGCGCACCGCGTCGATCATCGACGCCATCCGCGCCGAAGCGCCGAACTCGATCCTCGTCGACAATGGCGATTTCCTGCAAGGCAACCCGATGGGCGACTGGATCGCCTATGAGCGCGGCATGAAGGACGGCGACCTCCACCCGGTCATCCAGGGCATGAACGTCCTTGGCTTCGATTGCTCCACGCTCGGCAACCACGAGTTCAACTACGGCCTCGACTTCATGTTCAAGGTGCTGGACGGGGCGAAATTCCCCTTCGTCTGCGCCAATCTCACCAAGGGCAGCACTCGCGGCCGACGCCCGCAATGACGAGTTGTTCCTCAAGCCCTACATCATCATCGACCGCAAGATCACGCGATGGCGCGGGCAACGAGCACCCGATACGGATCGGCCTCATCGGTTTCGTGCCGCCGCAGATCATGACCTGGGATGCGAAGCATCTCGAGGGCAAGGCGAATGCCCGCGATATCGTGGCGGCCGCGCGCGCCTGGGTGCCGCAGATGCGCGAGGAAGGCGCCGACATCGTCATCGCGCTTTCGCATTCGGGAATGGGGCAGGCCGAATATGCCGAGAACCTCGAAAACGCCGCCATACCGCTCGCCAGCGGTGGAAGGGATCGACGCGATCGTCACCGGCCACAGCCATCTCGATTTCCCCGGTTCGAAGTTCGACAACATGCCCGGCGTCGACGAACAAGGCGGGCGCTGATCTCCGGCAAGCCGGGCGTCATGGCCGGCTTCTGGGGCTCGCATCTGGGATTGATCGACCTGCTGCTGGAACAGGATGGCGGCAAGCTGGCGCGTCGTCTCCTCGACCTCGGAAGCGCGCCCGATCTACAATCGCGACGAGAACCGCAAGGTGGTTCCGCTGGTCGGAAAGCAAGCCGGAGGTCGAGGCCGCGGTAAAGCAGGAACACGAGGCGACGCTCGCCTATGTTCGCACGCCGGTCGGCAAGACTTCCGCGCCGCTGCATTCCTACTTCGCGCTCGTCGCCGACGATCCGTCGGTGCAGATCGTCAGCCAGGCGCAGGTCTGGTACGTCAAGCAGCTCTTGAAGGGCGGCCGAGCACGAATCCCTGCCGGTGCTTTCGGCCGCCGCCCCCTTCAAGGCCGGTGGCCGCGGCGGAGCGGAGTACTATACCGACGTTCCGGCCGGCGATGTCGCGATCAAGAATGTCGCCGATCTCTACCTCTATCCCAACACCGTCCGCGCCGTGCTGATCACCGGCGCGGACGTCAAGGAATGGCTGGAAATGTCGGCCGGCATGTTCAACCGCATCGAGCCGGGCAAGGCGGACCAACCTCTGGTCAACCCGGCTTTCCCCTCGTTCAACTTCGACGTCATCGACGGCGTGACCTACAGGATCGACCTGTCGCAGCCGGCAAAATACGGTGACAAGGGCGAGGTCGCGGACGCGTCGGCAAGCCGTATCATCGATCTCATGTTCGACGGGAAACCGGTCGATCCGGCGCAGCAATTCGTCGTCGCCACGAACAACTACCGTGCCGGCGGCGGCGGAAACTTCCCCGGCATCAACGCGTCGCGCATCATCGTCGAAGCGCCGGACACCAACCGCGACGTGATCGTGCGCTACATCGTCGACCAGGGCACGATCAACCCGTCGGCGGACTTCAACTGGTCCTTTGCCGCGATGCCGGGCACCACGGTGACCTTCGAGACCGGCCCGAAGGCAAAAGAATATATCGGGTCCGTGACTTCGGTGAAGATCGAACCGGCAGGCGACGGCGCGGAAGGCTTTGCCCTTTACCGCATAACGCTTTAGGCGGCGGTTCGTTTACGGCAATCCGATCCGCGCCAGCACTTCCCTTGGTGCGGGGTGGCGGGTTGGTTTGCCGGCAAAGAGTTCGCGGATCATTGAAATGATCGCATCGTTCACGGGCGTCGGCACGCCGTTGGCGGCGCCCAGCCTTGCGATCTCGCCGTTCAGCCAGTCGATCTCGGGCGCACGGCCGCGTTCCAGATCCTCGGCCATGGAGGAGCGCGCGTCGCCGTCGACCTTCAACATGGAAGCGGCGAGGCGCGTGAACAGCCAGTCGGGCAGTTCCAGCACGAAGGGAATGTAGCGGGGGGCGACCTTGCCGAGCCTCGCCGGAGTTATCCCGGCGGCATCGAGCACTGCCAGCGCCTCGCGCATGCTGGCGGCCAGCACCTTGCGCCAGCGAAAATCGGAAAGCTGGCGCTTGAGCGGAAGGCCGGAAAGCGCGTTGACCGCGTTGTTGAGGTTGAGGAGCAGCTTGCCCCATTGCACCGCCTCGAAATCGCGGCGGACCATGGCCGGCACGCCTGCCGCGGTCAACATCGCCGCAGCCTTGAGCGCGCCCTTGCCGTCGGCAATCGCAATCTCACCCTCCGTACCGCGGTGAAAGCGGTTGGCGCCGATCTGCGCGACGTTGAAGCCGACCATGCCCGCAAGCACGTTCATTTCCGGCAGGGCGTTTGAAAGCACTGCCGCATTGGAAATGCCGTTCTGCAGGCTGATGACGGTCGTGCCGGGCTTCAGCACCGGCGCCAGCGCCTTGCCCGCACCTTCGGTATCGCCGCTTTTGACGCAGACGAAGACGAGATCGCAGCCTTCCAGCGCCTGCGCCCGGGCGTCGACGTCGAACGATCCCGGCGCGGCGAAGCGCTCCTTGCCGTCATGGCTCGTCAGGACCATGCCGCTCGAAAGGCGTTCGCGCAGCGCCGGCCTTCCGACCAGCACGGGATGCTTGCCCGCCGCCGCCAGCATCCCGCCTGCAAAGCAGCCAACAGAACCCGCGCCGAAAATTCCGGGCCGCATCGGCGTTCAGAAATAGGAGAACATGGCGACACCGGCGGTCGCCAGGACACCGATGGTGATGCCGGTGGCAAGGATCGCCAGCAAGATGCCGGCGCCTGTCCAAACGCCGTCGCGCTCGCCAAGACCCAGGCACATGACGATGACGGCGAGGGCTGGCGGGAAATTGCCGAAGGGGATCGGCAACACCAGCATCAGCCCCATGAACAAGGCTATGGAACCGATGATGCGCTCCGCCACGCGCTGCGGCAGGAGCCAAAGCCGCGGGCGCGCAACCCTTTCGAAGCGCATGATCCAGGGCTCCATGCGCGCGATGATGCTGCGGAACGTGCCAATCTTGATTTCACGGCTGCGTATTTTCCTCGGTAGCAGCGGCTTGCGGTAGCCGATGATGAGCTGCAGCGCGACGAACATCATCGGCAGGCCGAAAATGGTCGAAACGCCCGGCGGCATGATGATGAGATTGGGCGCGCAAAACAGGATCATCAGCGCGCCGAAGCCGCGGTCCTTCAAGGCCCGCGAGATATCGCCCAGCGTCAGCTTTTCCACTTCGCGCGCGGCGAGACGGCGCAAGACCGACGAAAGCCGTTCCGGCGCTGCCATGTAATCGTCGCCATTGCCCTCGTTCGATTGTTCGCTCGCGGGCGGCTCGCCTGCCGCCTCGTCCTGGTGAAACTGCATGTCCTCGATCATTTCGCCACTTTTGCACCGCGCGGCCTTGCCGGCGGCAAGTCTAACCGTAACAAATTATCCAATTGGAAATATTTTTATCGTTAATTTCTGCCGAGGTTATGACGGCGCATGCGGCGTCCGGGGGAAGTCGAAACATGGCAGCCTTGCAAATGCGGCAGATTGAGGAAAATGCCGCCGAATTGATGTCGGGCGACGAGAAGCCGGGGGAGCCGGGTTCAGCCGCCAACCGGCGCGGCGCGGCGCGCGAACCGGCTCGCGACCTTTGCGAAATCGTGACGCAGGGATCCGCCTACGCCCTGCCTTGCCTGGCGCACAACATATCGGCGACCGGGGCGCTTCTCGAAACGGGCCTGTCCGGCATACCCGACCGGTTTATTCTCGTGAACCACACCAGGAAGACCCGCACGCTTTGCATCGTGCGCTGGCGGTGCGGCCGCATGGCCGGGGTGCTTTTCATCAGGCCGCCGCGCTTCTTCAACTGAAACTCCTTTCCCGACGCCGCTTTTGGATGGCATCATGCCGCGGCCAGCGGTTTTGTTCGGCCTGCGCCGGGCGTAGCGTTTGTGCAGGCACACGGGCCGCCGGACCGGCCGGCCCGCAAAGGAAACGAGCATGGACGCGATCGCAGCCTATACGACTTCCAACCGCAAGATCGATCCTTCGCGCCGGCCGCGCACGCGCCCGGACGGTTCGCCCGACGACAATGACAGGGTGGAGATCGGGCCGACCGCGCTGGCATTCAACGCCTGGGCCAAGGCCGGGCTGGAAGCGCCTAACCTGGAAGCAATGCGCGCATACCGACTGCAGCGCATCGTCAACGAACTGCGCAAGCACGACTACGCCGGACTGCTGTGCTTCGATCCGCTCAACATCCGCTACGTCACCGATTCCAGCAACATGCAGGTATGGGTGACGCACAACCCGTCGCGCGCCTGCTTCGTTTCCGCCGACGGCCATCTGGTGCTGTGGGACTATCACAATTGCGACCACCTCACCGGCCATCTTTCCCTGATCAATGAAAGGCGCACAGGCGCGTCCTTCTTCTACATGCTGCAGGGCGAACGCGTCGTGGAGCATGCCGACCGTTTCGCGGGCGAGATCGACGGACTCCTGCGCCGCCATGGCGGCACGAACCGGCGCCTTGCAATCGACCGCATCGAGCCGGAGGGGCTGCTCGCCCTGCACCGCGCCGGCATCGAGACGCATCAGGGCCAGCTGGTCACCGAGCATGCCCGCGCCATCAAGGGGCCGGACGACATCAAGGCGCTCAAATGCGCGGTCCATTCCTGCGAAATAGCCATGGGCAAGATGCAGGAAGCGCTGCATCCGGGGATGACCGAGAACGATCTGTGGTCGATCCTGCATGCGGAAAACATCCGTCATGGAGGCGAATGGATCGAGACGCGCATCCTGGCCTCGGGCCCGCGTACCAATCCCTGGTTCCAGGAATGCGGACCGCGAATCATCGAGGACGGCGACATCGTTGCCTTCGACACCGACCTCATCGGCGTCTACGGCATGTGCTGCGACATCTCCCGCACATGGCTCGCCGGCGACCGCGATCCGACGCCGGAACAAAAACGCATCTACCGCCACGCATACGAGCAGGTGATGAACAACATCGCCATCCTGCGGCCGGGCATGAGCTTTCTCGAATTTTCGCAAAAGGCCGATCTTGCGCCGGAAGAGTTCCGCCACAACCGGTATGGCGTGCTCGCCCACGGCGTCGGCCTTTGCGACGAATATCCGAGCCTCTATTTCCCGCAGGATTACCCGGCGACCGGCTATGACGGCGTGTTCGAGCCGGGCATGTCGATCTGCGTCGAGAGCTATTGCGGCGCGCTCGGCGGGCGCGAGGGCGTGAAGCTGGAGCAGCAGGTGCTGATCACCGAGACCGGGATAGAAGATATCACACACTACCCCTACGAAGACCGCTTCCTGCGCTAGACGAGGAGGAAGCCGGTCGCAATTTCGCCCTTGTTTTCCGGCAATCGCCGCCGCGAGGCGCATCGTCGCCGAACGGTTCAAGGGGCTCATTCCATGCATAAATTTCCGCTGAAGGCGTTGCCGGTGCTGCTCGTCGCCGGCTCGCTTGCGGCCTGCCAGACACCGACCGATCCGCTTACGGGCAAGCCACAGGTAAACAACACTGCCGCGGGCGCCGGTATCGGCGCGATCACCGGCGCTGTGGCCGGCCTGCTCATCGCCAAGAACAAGAGCGGCGGCGACCAGCGCAAGGCAGCGCTCATCGGTGCGGGCGTTGGCGCGCTGGTCGGCGGCGGCGTCGGCAACTACATGGACCAGCAGGAAGCGGAACTGCGTTCGCAATTGCAGGCATCGGGCGTAAGCGTCTCGCGCGCCGGCGACCAGATCATCCTGAACCTGCCCTCGAACATTACCTTCGCGACCGACCAGGACCAGCTGAATGGCGGATTCCTGCCGGTGCTCGATTCGGTAGCCATCGTCCTCAACAAATATCCCCGCACGCTGCTCGACATCGACGGGCACACGGACGACCAGGGTTCGGAGCAGTACAACCAGGCGCTGTCGGAACGCCGGGCGATTTCGGTCGCGCAATACCTGGGCTCTCGCGGCATCGACCAGCGCCGCCTGCTCGTGGTCGGCTTCGGCGAGACGCGCCCGATCGCCAGCAACGCCACGCCGGAGGGCCGCGCGCAGAACCGGCGCGTCGAAATCCGCATCAGCCCGATCACCTGAGCGCGACCGCGATTTTTGCATGCCAAGGGCCGGGACCGTTAAAGTCCCGGCCTTTTTGTTCACGCAATCTGAAAAAGATGCTGCGACAAAAGCCGCCTCGCGGGGATTTCGCATGATCGCAACGGCCAGGACACTGCGTGCCTTCATTTCGTGCCGGCGCGGCAATTTCGGCATCATCTTTGCGCTGGCGGCAGTGCCGGTTCTGGGCATAGCAGGCCTTGCCCTGGACTATTCCCGCATTTCGTCGGCGAAGGACAGGCTGCAGTCATCGGTCGATTCCGCAATTGTCGCGGCGGCGGCAAGCGGCGCGGAAGTGGCGCAAATGCAGGCGATCGTCGCCGATTTCGTCGAGGTCAATTTCGGCGAAGCAGGCGTCGCGGTCAAGACGACCATCAACAGCCATGACATGCGCGTGGAAGCGACCTACGTGCTCGACCTTGCGCTCATGTCCGCAGTCGGCAAGCCGCAGGCGCAGATCGTGGCGCAGGCCGAATTGCAAAGCGAATCGCCCTTGCGCGGTGGCGCGGTCGCCACGCCATTGGCGGGGCTGGACAGCAAGCAGCTTCAGCGGGTCCGCAAGATGCTGAAAGGGATGCCCCCGCAAATACGGCGCAATCTCGAAGCCGATATCGATGCCGCCATTGCCGAAGCCGGGCGCAACGGCCGGTTTCACATCTACCGCTGAGGAAGAGCCTTCCCGAACCGCAGCGCGGCCATGCCGTCCGCGTAATAGCCTTCATGCCGTCCGAACAGCCGGTAGCCCGAACGCTCGTAAAGCGCCGTTGCAGCGGTATTGTCTTCGCGCACTTCCAGCGTGATCCGGTCAAGCCCGGCGTTTCCCGCGTGATCTTCAACCGCCTTCAGCAGGCGGGACCCCATGCCCTTGCCGGTCTCATCCGGATCTACTGCGATGGAATAAAGCCGGCCGGCATGGCTGCCGCGCCGCGTCAGCAGCAGCGCATAGCCGGCGATGGCGCGGTTCTCTTCAAGCACCAGGACCGCCGCCGAAGGGCTCGCAAGCAGCCGGCGCATCGACCGGCGTGAAATCCGGTCGGCGGAGAAGGCGCGGTTCTCGATGGAGACGAGCGCGTCGAGGTCGGCCGGAGTTGCCCGCCGGATCGTGCCCACTAGTCGACGAAGGCGCGCTCGACGACGAAGGTGCCAGGCGCGGCGTTGGAGCCTTCCACCAGCCCTGCCTTCTCGCACAGCACCTTCACCGACTTGAGCATGTCCATCGAGCCGCAGAGCATGGCGCGGTCGGTCTGACGGATCAAGCGTGATTTCGCCGCTCTCGATCATGGTGGTGATGCGGGCGTTGCGCTCGAACGGTTCGCGCGTTGCCGAGGGGATGTAGCGCAGGCGTCCGGCGAACTCGCCGATCAGCGGGTCTTCGCGCAAGTGCTCGACCAGTTCGCGGCTGTATTCGAGTTCCGCCACCTGCCGGCAGGTATGCGACGAGAACGACTTCATCGAACTTCTCGTAGGTTTCCGGATCGCGGACGATCGAGGCGAAGGGCGCGACGCCGGTGCCGGTCGAAAACAGCCACAACCGGCTGCCGGGCAGGAGCGCGTCGTTGACGAGCGTGCCGGTCGGCTTCTTGCGCATCAAGATGGTGTCGCCGGGTACGATCTTCTGCAAATGCTCGGTCAGTGGCCCGCCGGGCACCTTGATCGAGAAGAATTCGATTTCCTCGTCCCATGACGGGCTGGCGATGGAATAGGCCCGGTACACCGGCTTTTCCGCATTCGGCAGGCCGATCATCACGAACTCGCCGGAGCGGAAGCGGAACGAGGCCGGCCGCGTAATCCGGAACTTGAACAGCCGGTCGGTATAGTGCCGCACCGAGACGACCTTCTGCGCAAACACATTGTCCGGCACCGCGAATGCGGGTTGATCCTGAATGTTCATTTCCACGACGCCCATGACGCTTCACCGTTCCTGCCGGACATAACCCGTTGCACCGCGCGGTTCAACCGCACGCGATCAGACGCAGGTTATGGAGCCTGGCAAGGCTTTCGAACAGGAATGTTTTTGCGCCGTTCGCGCCGCCGGGGAAATGATGCAGATCAAAAGACGCGGTTCGCGGTTCGTAATTCGTCATTGGCATTTGCGCCAACCGAACCACGAACCGCGACCAACGCCTACAGGTTCACCTGGTAGCTGTTGGGAATGTACCGGTATCCTTCGCCGATCTTCTCGACGAAGCCAACCGACGGCCACGGCATGTGGTAGCCGATGAATGGCAGCCTGTCGGTCGCGATCATGTCGAAGACTTTCTTGCGCGTCTCGGCCGCCAGCTTCTTGTCGGCGTCGAAGGCGACTTCCCAGTCGGGCCGCTGCAGCGAGACGACGAAATGGTTCGCCGTGTCGGCCGTGAGCACCAGCTGCTTTCCGCCGCTCTCGACGATGTAGATCATGTGGCCGGGCGTGTGGCCGGGTGCGGCCATGCCCGTCACGCCCGAGACGACCGCGCCGCCATCCTTGATGAAGGTGGTCTTCTCGGCCAGCGGCTTGACCGTCCCGTCGATCATCTTGGCAAGGTTCTCCGTCGGGCCGGACATGCGCTCCGGCGCTGTCCAGAAGTTGAACTCGGTCTCGCCGGTGACATAGCGGGCATTGGCGAAGGCCGGGGCGCCCGCTTCCATCAATCCGCCGAAATGGTCCGGGTGGAAATGGGTGAGCACGACAATGTCGACCTGCTCGGGCATGTATCCGGCCGAACGCAAGGCGGCGGCGGTCTTGCCGAGGCCGTTCTCGCGCGCACCAGCGCCCAGGCCGGTATCGAAGAGGATGAGTTCATTGCCGGTGTTGACCAGCGTCGGCGTGAATCCGTTGGCGAACTTCGTCTCCGGCAGGTTGTTTTCGCGCAGGAGCGCATGAACCGTCGCGGCTTCCTGGTTCGCGCCGAAGGTCGGGTGCGGACCGTCGCCCGGGCGGATGCCGTCACGCAGCGTCGTAATTTCGAAGTCCCCGAGCTTGAAGCGGAAGAATTCCGCCACAGAACCATCCTGCATCGGGGCCTTGGCTTGTGCAGGGCGTGACATGATCTGCGGGATTGCCAAGGGCGCGGCGAGGGCTGCGCCGGCCGCGAAAGCGGACTTGATGGCGGTCCGGCGCGAAATGCCGGTCGTGCTGAGGCTGGACTTCTCGGTCATGGTGTCCTCCGGTCAGTTTTTCGGGTTGTCGCCTTGCGCAAGGTGGCGCGGGTGGAGACGGCTTCAAGCATTCCGGGTACGAATTGCGTCAAGAAATGGTGCACAGTGTTTTTACCGACAGGGAGATCCCGCATGCGAAACGTTCTTCCAGTGATCGGCCTGCTCGCCGCAATCGGCATGGCGCCGGCGGCCTTCGCCCAGGTGATGCCAAGCACGTGTCATCGCCGTGGCGATGAACGATGGCGGGCCGCGCATCGAGAAGGCGTCGCTGCAACTGGCGCAGCTTGCCGCCGATGAAGTGAAGATCACCTATGTCGGGCATTCCGCGTTCAGGATCGAAACTGCCGCCGGCGTGTCGATCGTAACGGATTTTTTCGGCTCCACCGGACCCGGCGGCGCGCCGACGGTCGTGACGATGAACCACGCGCCATTCGACGCACTACACCAACATGCCCGACCCGGCGGTCCAGCACGTATTGCGCGGCTGGAACCCCGATGGCGGAGCGGCCAAGCACTATCTCGAAGTCTCCGATGTCCTGATCCGCAACGTTTCCACCGACATCTACCGCGAAGGCTTCCTCATGGAGGAGGACGGCAATTCCATTTTCATCTTCGAGGTGGCGGGCCTTTGCATCGGGCATCTGGGGCATTTGCACCACAAGCTGACGCCGCAGGACATTGCCGAGATCGGACGGATCGACGTCCTGTTCATTCCGGTCGACGGAACCTACACGATGAGCCAGGAAGGCATGATCGAACTGGCCGGCCAGCTGCGTTCGAGCATGATCGTGCCGATGCACTGGTTCTCGACCTTCTCGCTGCAACGCTTCGTCGCGGGCATGGAAGGCAAGTTCGAAACCCGGCTTGCTCAACGAAAGCAGCGTGACCGTGTCGCTGAAGACCCTGCCCGCCGCGCCGCAGGTCGTGGTGCTGCCGCCACTTTAGCTCACCACAGGAAATTATGCGGCTGGCCGGTGGCGGCCTCGTACCAGCGCGCCAGAACCTGGCGCTCCTCGCACCGGCATTTCCGTGACGTTGCCGGGCGGCATGGCGTCGCGAGCGGCCGGCCTGCACATAGATCATCTCGGCGTGCGCGGCGATCTCGGCGTCATTGTCGAGCATCACGCCCTTGGGTGCATGCGCAAGATGCCTTCCCAGACCGGCTCGGCCGCATGGCACATCGAGCAGCGGCCTGACCACGATGTCGCGCACCGCCGGGAAATTCCGCGATCTGCGACGAGCTTTGCTGCGCCGGCACCAGCGCCTCCGGCTGCGGCCGGTCGGCAGGCCCGGCCTGCGACAGCCACATGACGATGATGAACAGGATCGCGGTCACCGCCCATGTCCACCACGGATAGCCCTTGCCGCGCATGGTGCCGTGTTGAAGAAATGGCGGATCGGTCACGCCCATCACCAACACCAGCGCGACGATGATCCAGTTGAACTGGGTGCCGAAGGCCAGCGGATAGTGGTTCGACAGCATCAGGAACAGCACCGGCAGCGTCAGGTAATTGTTGTGCATCGAGCGCTGCTTGGCGCTGCTTGCCGAGCGCCGGGTCCGGCGCTTCGCCCGGCGAGCAGCGTCGGCCACCACCTTCTTCTGGTTGGGAATGATGATCATGAAGACATTGGCCGACATGATCGTCGCGATCAGCGCGCCGGTATGGATGAACGCGCCGCGCGCCGGAGAACACCTGCGTGAAGCCCCAGGCGATGGCGACCACGAAGGCGAACAGCACGGCGTAGAGCGCGAGTCGTTCTTGCCCAGCGGCGACTTGCACAGCAGATCGTAGACGACCCAGCCGGCGACCAGCCCGGCAATGCCGATGCCGATCGCCTGCCAGGGCGCGATGTCGGCACCGACCGGTCGATCAGGAAGAGCTCGGACGAGCCGTAATAAAGCACGCACAGCAGGAAGAAGCCGCTGATCCAGGTGGCGTAGCTTTCCCATTTGAACCAGGTCAGCTCCTCCGGCATTTGCGGCCGGTGCGACGTTGTATTTCACCATGTGGTAGAAGCCGCCGCCATGCACCTGCCACGTGCTCGCCATGCGCGCCGGTGGGCAGGCCTTCGCGCTTGCTTCAGGCTGAGGTCGAGCGCGATGAAATAGAAGGACGAGCCGATCCAGGCGATGGCCGTGATCACATGCGTCCAGCGCGCCGCGAAGTTGAGCCATTCCCACAACAGGTCGATCATCGCTCAGCTCCCCCTGTAGGTGGAGTAGCCGTAGGGCGAGATCAGCAGCGGCACGTGGTAGTGACCGTCCGGATCGGCGATGCCGAAGCGGATCGGCACTCACGTCGAGAAAGGCCGGATCGGGCAGGGCGACGCCGGCGCCGCGCAAATAGTCGCCCGCATGAAACACGAGCTCATAGACGCCGGCGGCCATTTCCCCGCCCGACAGCAGCGGCGCGTCGCAGCGGCCGTCGGCATTGGTCGTCACCGTCTTGACCGGCTTGAACTGCGTTCCCTCGCGCATGATACAGCGTGATTGCCATGCCCTCTGCCGGACTGCCCGACGCCGTGTCGAGCACATGGGTGGTTAGTCGCCCCCTGGCCAATTGCATTCCCTTCCCGCCAATGTGCGCTATCATTCTACCGATTGGGCGATCGCAGCATTTCCCCGCTGACAACCGCGCCAATCGCGTATAATCCTTGGTCTATCTTTCCGGTTTTGGCCAGCTTTGGCAATTGCCGGCTCTTACCCGGGCGCAAAATGAAATCCCAACCCTCCGATCTGCCGTCCCCCAACCACTACCCGCGCGACATGCGCGGCTATGGCGAGCACCCGCCCGCACCCGCAATGGCCGGGCGGCGCGCATGTCGCGGTGCAGTTCGTCGTCAATTACGAGGAGGGCGGCGAGAACTGCATCCTGCATGGCGACGCGGCCTCCGAGGCGCTTCCTCTCCGAGATCACCGGCGCGGCGCCCTGGCAGGGCATGCGCCACTGGAACATGGAATCGATCTACGAATACGGCGCGCGCGCCGGCTTCTGGCGGCTGCGCCGCGCCTTCGAGGATGCCGGGATCAAGCCGACCGTCTACGGCGTCGCCACGGCGCTGATGCGCTCGCCCGAGCAGGTGGCGGCGATGCAGGAGTCCGGCTGGGAGATCGCCATCGCACGGCCTGAAATGGATCGACTACCGCAACCATTCGCGCGAGGCCGAAGCGCGCCGACATGGACGAGGCGATCCGCATCCACGCCGAAGTGACCGGCGCACGACCCGACCGGCTGGTACACCGGCCGCTCCTCGATCAACACGGTCGACCTCGTCGCCGCGGCGCGGCGACTTCGACTAGTGCTCCGACACCTATGACGACGACCTGCCCTACTGGCTCGACGCGCACATGGACGGCACGCCGGCGAAAAGCCGCAGCTGATCCTGCCCTACACGCTCGACGCCAACGACATGCGCTTCGCGATCGCCGCGGGCTACGACCATGGCGAGCCGTTCTTCGCCTATCTGTGCGACAGTCTTCGACGCGCTCTACGAGGAAGGCAAGCGCGGCGCGCCGAAGATGATGAGCATCGGCCTGCACTGCCGCCTGATCGGCCGGCCGGGCCGCATCGGCGCGCTGCAACGCTTCATCGACTCATGTGCAAAAGCACGACAAGGTCTGGGTTGCCGACGCGCAGCGAGATCGCGGAGCACTGGCGGGCGGCCCACCCCTATGCGCCGCGCACTCGGCCCTAGCCGCATGGCGCGCGAGCCGAATTCGTCGCGAACTACGGCGGCATCTTCGAGCACTCGCCCTGGATCGCCGAGCGCGCCTTCGACATGGGCCTTGGCCCCGCCAACGACAGCGCCGTCGGCCTGCACAGCGCGCTTGGCGCAGGTCTTCCGCGGCGCAAGCGAGGAGCGAGCGGCTCGCCGTGCTGAGCGCCCATCCGGACCTTGCCGGCAAGCTGGCGCGCGGCAAAGCGCCTGACGCCGGAATCGACCGCCGAGCAGGCCTCGCGCCGGCCTCGACGCCCTCACCGACGCCGAGCGCGCGAGTTTCACGAGCTCAACGACGCCTATGTCGAGAAGTTCGGCTTTCCCTTCATCATCGCCGTGCGCGGGCCGCACCAAGGCGCAGATCCTCGACGCCTTCGAGACGCGCATCGACAACGACCGCGAAATCGAATTCGCCACCGCCTGCGCGCAGGTCGAGCGCATCGCGCTGCTGCGCCTCAAGGACCTGTTGCCATGAAAGACACCAGTTCTACGCCAAGCCCGCCGGCGGCCTGCCCGGCCAGAGCGAACTGCTGACCGGCCGCGCCGTCTTCACCGACGCCTACGCCGTCATCCCGCACGGCGTGATGCGCGACATCGTCACCAGCTATCTGCCGCTCTGGGACAAGACCCGCGCCTGGATCATCGCCCGGCCGATGTCCGGCTTCGCCGAGACCTTCTCGCAGTACATCATGGAGGTCGACGCCGGCGGCGGCAGCGACGCAGCCCGAGCCCGACGCCGGGCGCCGAGGGCGTCCTCTTCGTCGTCGAGGGCGACCTGACGCTGGCGATCGAGGGCGCGCGCCATCTGCTGCGGCCGGGCGGCTACGCCTTCCTGCCGCCGGCCTGCGACTGGAAATGCGCAAACACCACGCAAAGCCGCGTGACCTTCCACTGGATCCGCAAGCGCTACGAGGCGGTCGAGGGCATCGACGCGCCCGAGCCCTTCGTCACCAACGAGCAGGACGTGATGCGCTACGCCATGGCCGGCACCGACGGGCGCTGGGCGACGACGCGCTTCGTCGATCCGGCCGACCTGCGCCACGACATGCACGTCAACATCGTCACCTTCGAGCCCGGCGCGGTGATCCCCTTCGCCGAGACCCACGTCATGGAGCACGGCCTCTACGTGCTGGAGGGCAAGGCCGTCTACCGGCTCAACCGACGACTGGGTGGAGGTCGAGGCCGGCGACTTCATGTGGCTGCGCGCCTTCTGCCCGCAGGCCTGCTACGCCGGCGGGCCGGGCCGCTTCCGCTACCTGCTCTACAAGGACGTCAACCGCCACGCGAAGCTGGGCCGCCTGGTAGAGCGCGATCCCCAGATCGGCGGCATTGAGCACGAAGGCCTTGCCGAATCCGCCATTGAGATGCGCGCGCTGCACATCCATGCGGAAGAAGTGGAAATCGCCGAAGTCGATATAGAGCTGCGCCTTGGGGTGCTGCTCCAGCCACGGTCCGCGCAGCGCGTCGCGCTGCGGCGAGTCCGCGGTCGATCGCGTCCACCTCGCCGATCAGCGTGACGCGCGCAAACGCCAGCGGGTCACCCTTGGCCGGCGGCTCGCCGACCAGCATGCTGGCGCGTCGGTCGAGCGCCAGCGCCTTCGAATGGAACGACAGCTCCGAGGCGAGGAAAACCGGCCGGCCGTTTGCGGTCACGCCCGAATGCGATGCGCGAACCAGCGGAAATCCCGTTTCCGGCTCGACCACGCCGATGGCGGCGAAGCTGGCCTTCGCCAGCAGCCCGCGTGCCAGCGTCCGTGCCTCGTCGTCGGTCGGGCGGATGGGGTCGATCTTCTTCTTAGCCATGCCGCACCCGTGAATGTTTCACGGTGTTTTGGAGCCGTCCCGACGCCGTGACAAGCCCGGCGGGGCCGAATGTGGCGCCGGTCAGTTCATCAGCCGCGGCTTGGACATGCTCTTCAGCTCGTCTGCCACCGCCATGAAAGCATCCTTGAGCTCGCTCACGGTGTCCGGCCCGTAGAAGTACTCGGGCTTGCTGGCGCACTCCCGCAGCATCTTCTCCGAATTGCCCTGTGTGTCGAAGCTGATGGCAAAGATGAGGTAGTCGGACTTCTTCATCTGCGAACAGATGCTGCTGCCCTGGTCGTTCGGCAGGCCGTTGTCCTTGTCGTAATAGGTATTGAATTCGCCGTCGGTCATCAGGACCACGACTTTCTGGCGCTCGGCATCCATGGAAGGACGGCCGGTAGACGGCCAGAAGCTGCGCCAGTTTTCCGAAACGAGGTACCAGGCGAAATACATGCCGACATGGCCGGCCGTGATGCCTTCAGCAACGTAGTCGTCCAGCGCCCCCGTGATTTCCGGCAGGCTGTTCGTCAGCGGCAGGATGACCGAACCGGGGCACACGGTGGTGACGTCGAGATCATCGAGCCCGTTGGCGAAGTAGCCCTTGTAATAGGCCTCCCGGTAAACCTTTCCGTTCTCGTCGTCGGAAATGGCGTAGCGGCCGGTAACGTCGAAGAAATCGCCCCGCGGCGCAGCGTCGGTGAAGCGACGCGCGCCGATGCGTTCTCCAACGCAATTGTTGCTGCTGGACCCGCCGACAAGTTTGGAGGCGTAGGACCCGGCATTGACCGAGGAGGAAAACGGCGCGAGCGCGATGCGGGTCGATCCGCCCGGAACCAGTAGCGCCGACGCCATGTCGGTAACGGCTTCCTTGAGGCCCTCGAACTTGGAGCCCTGCATGGAGCCGCTCACGTCGAGCATGACACCCAGCTCGAAAGGCTTGTTTGCCGCTCCGATCTCGGCCTCGGACTTCACCTTGGCTGTCATCGACTTCTGGCCGAACAGCGACATCAGCGTCGTCGGCACCTTGATCGTCGCAGACGCGGTGGCTCGCAACTGCGTGTCTTCGATCGTGACCTCGCGCGAAACGATGCTGGCACCATTGATCGCCAGGGCAAGGTTGCTGTCGAACATGTCCACGCCGTACTGCTCGGCCTTGGACTTGTTGTCCTTCTGCTGGTACTCGACCACCGCTGCCATGGCAGCGGCATCGGCGGCATCCTGGGCCTCGGACTCCGCGTTTTTCACGCGCGTCATATCGAGCGCCAGCCCGGCGCCCCCGGCGATCGCGAAGACCGCGGCGGCGAAGGTGATCATGAAGTTTCCGCGCTCGTTGCGCAAAAATCGGATGAAGGTACGGCCCAACATGGCAGTTCGTGTCCCACTGGAGGTGCTTTAGCGGGCCAAGCTAGCAGGCAATTCATAACATTGCGTATGCGTTGATGCATGCATTTGAAGCAATCGATGCCTTTGCGCCCGGCGATTGCGGCGGCGGCGGCAAATGCGATACATCTTGACGCAAGGGTGGATCAGGGAGGAATTTCGCATGCAGGGACTGATGATGGACCGCGCGCTGGTGATCCCCGCGATCATCGAGCACGCCGCGCGCTACCATGGCGACACCGAGGTCGTTTCCGTGAACACGCTTGGCGGCCAGCACCGCACGAATTATGCGCAGATCAGTGCCCGCGCCCTGCGCATGGCCAGCGGCGCTGGAAAAGCGCGGCATGCGCAAATCCGACCGCATCGCCACCATCGCCTGGAACAATTACCGCCACCTCGAACTCTATTACGCCATCTCCGGCTCCGGCTACGTGCTGCACACGATCAACCCGCGCCTCTTCGCCGAGCAGCTCGTCTACATCGTCAACCACGCCGAGGACCGCATCATCTTTTTCGATGCCACCTTCCTGCCGCTGGTCGAGCGGCTGCGCGCGCACCTGCCGCATGTCGAGGCCTTCGTGCTGATGGAAGCGCCGGACGACGGCGCTGCGCGCAAATACCCATGGCTCACCTTCTACGAGGACCTGCTATCCGAGGGCGAAAACGGCCACCAATGGCCTGATACGCTGGACGAGCGCGACGCCTCCTCGCTGTGCTACACCTCCGGCACGACCGGCAATCCCAAGGGCGTGCTCTATTCGCACCGCTCCACGCTGCTGCACGCCATGATGAGCGCGACGCCCGACGTGATGAACTTCTCCGCGCGCGACTGCCTGCTGCCGGTCGTGCCGATGTTCCACGTCAACGCCTGGGGCACCGCCTATGCCGCGCCGATGGTGGGGGCAAAGCTGGTGCTGCCCGGCCCGGGGCTGGACGGCAAGAGCCTCGTCACGCTGTTCAACACCGAGAAGGTGACCATCTCCGCCGGCGTGCCGACCATCTGGGCCGGCCTCATCGCCTATCTCGAGCAATCGGGCGAAACGCTGCCGCACCTTCCGCGCACCATTGTCGGCGGCTCGGCCTGCCCGCCCTCGATCATCGAGAAGTTCCGCGACAAATATGCCGTCGAGGTCATCCACGCCTGGGGCATGACCGAGCTTTCGCCGCTCGGCTCGGTCAACAACCTCAAGAACAAGCACATGGACCTGCCGCATGAGGAGCAGAACCGGCTGCGCCT
Source organism: uncultured Alphaproteobacteria bacterium (assembly GCA_963846345.1). Lineage (GTDB taxonomy): Bacteria > Pseudomonadota > Alphaproteobacteria > Rhizobiales > Rhizobiaceae > BOKV01. The sequence continues at coordinate 185,377 of CAWJVP010000004.1, read as the reverse complement.
CAACCAGGGCCGCCCGCCCTTCGGCATCGAGCTCGGCATCTTCGACGACGACGACAAGCGCCTGCCCGACGACGGCGTGACGCAGGGCAATCTCTATTGCCGCGGCTTCTGGGTGCTGTCGGAATATTTCAAGGGCGAGGGCGGCAATCCGCAGCGCGCCGACGGCTGGTTCCCCACCGGCGACGTCGCCACGCTGGACGGCGACGGCAACATGACCATCCGCGACCGCTCCAAGGACATCATCAAGTCGGGCGGCGAGTGGATCTCGACCGTGGAACTGGAAAACCTCGCGCTGGCCCACCCCGCCGATCAAGGACGCCGCCGTCATCGCCGCCCGCCACAAGAAATGGGACGAGCGCCCGCTGCTCATCGTCGTCACGCAGGAAGGCAAGCAGTTCTCCGGCGACGACATGCGCAGCTTCTACGACGGCAAGGTCGCCAAATGGTGGGTGCCCGACGCGGTGCAGATCGTGAGCGAGATACCACGAAACGCGACGGGGAAGATCCGGAAGAACGTGCTGAGGGAGATGTATGGCGGGGTGTTGGAGGGGTGAGTTTGCAGGGTTAACTCACCGCCATCATCGGACTTGCCGGTTTTCCTCCACTGGCAAGGGGAGGTGCCGAGCGTAGCGAGGCGGAGGGGAGGTCTTCCCAAGAGAACCCCGCCCGTCCGCTTCGCGGACACCCTCCCCTGAGAGGGGAGGGAAAGCCGCGCTCAGTCCTCGACGACGGTCCAGCTGTCGTCCGGGTTGAACACCGTCATCTCGGAGGCGGTCTTTTCGGTTTCCGCGCCGAAGTCCTTCTCGTAGACGATGCCGGCCTGGTTGACGACGAAGGTGTTCACCCCCGTCTCGGCATAGTTCACCGGCCAGGCGACGAGCGCGAAGCCGGCGATCATGTTGCCGTTGATGACGTAGTCATGCTTGCCGCCGGCGATGTTCTCGCCCTGGCCGGGCAGGATCTTGAAGCGGTAGCCGAAATAGCCCCCGCCCGCTTCCGCCTTGTCGAGCGCCGCCTCGTTGATCGACGCGCCGGCCGGGCTTTCGCCATTGACCTCGTCGGCGGGCCAGTAGAGCCCGTCGGCCAGGCCCGGCGAACTCACCAGCAATTGCGCATATTCGAGCACGCCGTCGCCGTCATGGTCGAGGGCGGCATAGTCGCGCTGCGCCTCGACATAGGCTTTTGCGGTGGCGATCGCCTGCAATTCGTTCTCGCCGACGCGGCGGTTGACGATCTCCTCGAGGCCGGCATAGGTCGCGAAGGACCATGTGCCGTCGTCGAGCTTTGTGACCGGGAAGGGGAACGGCCACACCTCGTTGCCGACCGAGACGATGCGCACATCGCCCTCGCCCTTGACCGTGAGAAGCTCGGCCGCATCGTCGCGGATCTCGCCGATGCGCTCCTTGAGGCCCTCGGCCTTGGCCAGCGCTTGCGCATCGAGGCCGAGCAGCGTTGCCAGCGCAGCGACGTCATCGGCTGCGATGGCCGTCTTGAAGGCCGCCACCGCCTCGTCGGGCGTGGCGAAGGCGGTCGGCTCGTCGCCGACGAAGCGCTCGAGCACGCTTCCCTCGCCCGCGGTCTGGGCATTCGCGCCCGCCAGCGGGCCGGTTGCGGCAAGCGCAGCGCCCAGCACGAGCGCGTTGAGCAGTTTGCGGTATGTCGTCATGTTCGTGCCCTTCTCCATCGTGCTCACCGGCGTCCACCGCGACCGCCGCCGCCGCCGCCGCCACTCTCTTGCCGCCGCCTCCGCCGCCGCCGCGGCTGACCTGCTTGTGCCCGCCACCGCCGCCACCGGCGCTCGGCTTGCGCTGTCCGCCGCCCATGGACTTGGAGCCGCGATTGGACTGAAGCTGCGTGTCCTTGCCGCGGCCCTTGTCGCCCATCGGCGAAAGGTCCTTGGGGCGGTTGTCCGGGCGCGATGCCGGCTTCGCCTTGCCGACCGGCTTGTCGTAGTTGAGGCTCGCCTTGTCCCGGTTGCCGCCGCCCTGGCCGCCGCCTTGGCCAGCTGGGCGCCTGTCGCCCGCCGGCCGTTGTTTGTCGCCCGCTCCGGCCGGCCTGTTGCCGGCACCCTGGCCGCCCGCAGGCCGCTGCTTGTCGGTCGCCTTCAGGCCTTCCAGCGTGCTCGTGCGCACGTCCTTGACACCCTTGTTGCCAGTGCCTGCCGGGCGCGTCGAAGGCCGCGTCTTGTCGAGATTGACGGCCTTGTTCTGGATGTTGTTGAAGTCGTTCTTGCGAAGGTCGTTCTTGATCTTGGTGTTGTCGATCTTGTTGAACTGGTTCTTGTCGATGTTGATCTTGCTGCGATCGACATTCTTCCAGTCGACGTCGTTGATGTTGATCTTGCCGTTGAAGTCGACATTGTTGAAGCACTTGTTGCAATCGATGTTGACGTCATTGCCCCAATTGTTGCCGCCCCAAACGCCCCAGTCGTCCCAGTCGACCGCGGCCGCCCAGACCGCGCCGGTGACGGCGCCCGCGAAGAATGTCGCGCCCGGGTTCCAGTAATAGGGATAGGGCTGCGGCCAATAGGTGACGGGCGCTGCGACATAGGCCGGATCATAGAGGATCTGCGGCTCGTATTGCGGCACGTAGATGACTTCCGGCTGGGCCGGCTGGATGACGATGTTGTTGTTCTGCTCGACCACCTTCACCTTTTCGTCGGTCTTGATGATGCCTTCGGCGACGGCCTTCTCTCGCAATTGCTGGATCGCGACGAGCACGTCCTTCTGCTGCAAGGTGATTGCTTCGCCCATCATCTGCGTCCAGTCGAGGTCGTCAGACATCATCTTGACGATCTCGGGATAGTTGAGCAGCGACACGACCGAGCCGTCCCAGTCGGCCTTGGGCTTGAGATCCTTGTTCTTGGCGTACTGGTCGAGATAGCGCTGCGCTTCCACGATCTGCAGCGGATAGAGCGACGCCGCGCTGATCACCGCGACAAGTTCATCGGGATAGAGTGCGATGCGCGCCACGAGGATCTCCAACTCCTCGCCGGTCAGGGGTTCGGGAGCCTGTTCCGCCGGCGCTGCGGCGGCCGCCTGTTCCTGTGCCAGCACCGGAACGGCGGCAAGAAGGTTCGGCCCGGCCAGACCCGCCAGCGCGGCCGCGAGCAACATCGGGATTTTCCTGGTCATTCGAAAGTCCTTTCAAACCGGCACGCGACCCGGCAAGTCGGTTGCCCGGGCACCTTGTGAAATAGTGCGATAACTTTCGATTATCCCAATATTACCAATGGCATACCAAGGCCGGCAGCCGATTTGACTGCCATTTGTCTTTTTCTTAACTTGATGCAGGGCGCACAGCAAGATGCATGGCGCTGCGGGAGGCGCACGCGGCGCATGAATCTTCTCACCTTCGAGAACCCGGTTTTTGCCGCCTACGCCGTTGCGGCGGCGATCATGATCCTCAAGGCAATTGCCATGTCATGGCTGACGGTGCTGCGCATGATGCAGGAGAAGGGCGGCTACCGATCGCCGGAAGACATCCGGAAAACCCCGCTCAACCCGGCGCCGCATCCCTCCCAGCTCGAGCCCAACGAAAGGGTCGAGCGGATCCGCCGGATACAGCTCAACGACCTGGAGAACCTGCCGTTTTTCCTGGTTTCAGGACTGCTTTACGTGCTGACGCAGCCCTCGCCGACCATGGCGCGGATACTCCTGTACGGCTACGTGGTCTCCCGGCTCATGCACTTCGCCGCCTATTTCACCGCGCAGACGCACGACATGCGGGCAAGCCTTTGGACGATCGGCTCGCTGATCATGGTTTACATGACGCTGGCGGTCCTCCTGGCCGGGCTGGGATTTTGACTCACGACTTGGGGTAAAGCACGACCTTCGTGTCCAGCGGCACCTGGTCGTACAACTCGATGATCTGCTCGTTGACCAGCCGGGCGCAGCCATTGGAAACCGCCGATCCGATCGTCTCCGGCTGGTTGGTGCCATGGATGCGCAAGAAGCTGTCGCCGCCTTTCGCCGTGAAGAGGTAAAGCGCGCGGGCGCCCAGCGGATTGTTCTCCCCGCCCGGCATGCCGCCGGCATATTTGGCGTATTTGTCCGGCTCCCGCTCGATCATCGCCTGTGTCGGCGTCCAGCTTGGCCATTCCTTCTTGGCGCCGACATGGAACTGGCCGGGCGTGTAGAGACCGGGCCTGCCGATGCCGACATAATATCGCACGGCCCGGCGGCGCCCGAGCGTCCACAGGAGCACGAAGTGATCGGGCAGCACATGAATCTCACCGGGCCCCGCATCGCCCTCGAACCGCACGACCTTGGGCTCGATCTGCTCCGCGGTGAGCCGCGATCTGGTCTTTGCGAAGGCGGATCCGAGCGGCGTCATGCCAAGCGCGAGCGTGGCAAGTCCCGCAGTGGCAAAGCGGCGGCGGTCAATCATCTCGGACTCCTGAACAAACACCGGGGTGAAAAACGATGGGTGCGCCGGTTTGGTCCGGGCATGACGCAATTGCCAATCAAATCCAGCATTTTTCTGGCACGGCGGAAAAATTTTTATCCATTCCGTTCATGGCGACTGCACCGGCAATGCTGCCAGTGTCTCACAATCGACCTCAAGCTGCGTGCCGCAATCCACCGCGCCAAGGCCGGCTATGCGCGTGGAAACGTCCGTCACCAGGGCTGCGCGAAGAGCGCTCCTTGCCTCGACATCGCGGTCCGGCACCAGCGTGTCGACGGCGAGGACAACCAGAGCAATCAGGATCAGGAGTGCGAAACCTCGTACCAACAGCATGGTGCACCCTTACGCAACAACTTCGAGGGGCATGGGTCCGGTAACGACCGGCGCAATTCCGAATGTTCAGGGGGGCGGTATGTTCCAACGCAACAGCAATTGTTGTGTATTCCCGGGCGGCAAGGCGACCTCGGAACCCCGTTTGTGCCTGCACATGAAAGTTCGATATCCGAAAAACGCGCCGCGAATTTCTGGTAACGTGCAGAACCACGACATGACCATTGCGGGATGCAAAGGATGAGACGCCATGAATGAAGGCATCGAGAGGCTGGTGGAACTTGCCGCAACCGATTATCGCGGCCTGATCGGCCACCGGCTCAAGCTCCTAGCGGTCTATGCCGCAGCCGGCGTTTTCGCCACGCTGGCGGTTGCATCGATGGCGAGCGCCGCGGCGATCGCGCTCGCGGACCGCTTTGGCTCGGTGCCCGCCCTGATGATGGTCGCCGGCGCGATGGCGGTGGTTGCGCTGGGGCTGGCGCTGACGGCAATCGCGATGAAGCGGTCGCATCTGCGCGCGGAAGAGAGCATGCGGCTGAACCGGCGGATGGCCATGGTAGGCGCGCTTTCGCTGCTGGCGGGCCGGTCGTCGCGAAAGCCGGCAATGCTGCTGATTGTGATCGGCGCCGTGCTGGCCTTGCGGCGGGCGCTGTTCGGCCGCAATTGACGCGCGTTTGCACCAGCGGCGTTCGGCGCAGTTGCGCGGCGCGCGCAACCGGTTAATACATGCGCCTTCAGGCAATCCGGACGAATTCATGAACATCAGGCTGCATCGGGGCGATCTGCCCAATCTGGACCGTTATGGCGACAGCGCCGCTATCGATACCGAGACGCTGGGCCTCATCCCGGCGCGTGACCGGCTGTGCGTCGTCCAGCTTTCGCCGGGCGATGGCAGCGCCGATGTCGTGCAGATCGCCAAAGGGCAGACTTCCGCGCCCAATCTGGAGAAACTCCTTGCCGATCCGCAGCGGCTGAAAATCTTCCATTTCGGACGGTTCGACATAGCCGTGCTTGCGCACAGTTTTGGCGTGATGGCGAGCCCGGTCTATTGCACCAAGATCGCCTCGCGGCTGACGCGCACCTACACCGACCGGCACGGGCTCAAGGACCTTGCGCGCGACCTCGTTGGCGTCGATTTGTCGAAGCAGCAGCAGAGTTCGGACTGGGCCGCGGAGGAATTGACGCCGGCGCAGCTCGAATATGCAGCGTCCGATGTCATCCACCTGCATCTCATCAAGGCAAAGCTCGACGAGCGCCTCGCCCGCGAGGGGAGGACCGAGCTTGCCCGCGCTGCGTTCGAGTTCCTGCCATGGCGCGCGCGGCTCGACCTTGCCGGCTGGCCGGAGGACGACATCTTCGCGCATTCGTGACTGCATGCGCCATTCGGCGGAAGTTGCTGACAACCGGGATTACCGGCTGGAATGGTGAATTTTTTCACCGTAAAATGAACAAATTGATCGTGCCACAAAGCGGCGGCCCGATCGACAGGTCCGAGAGGGGACCGCCTTTCCCGGTCCGGATCGGCGCCTGTTTCGGAAAGTATTGATTCCGTTCACAAAAAGGCCGTTTTATCGCGCAGTAAAGTTTGAAATTGGCTGCTGAACCATCGGGTTTTGCTTGAATTACCAGCACACAGGCACGCGCAAGGTTGACGGGGCGCCCGGCGCGCAGGCAAGTCCGCGCGCGCCGCATCCTGCCGACAGCAGGGCGTTCATGAGCGCCGGCCGCTCGCCGGAGGAGTTCGCGCGGGCCCAGCGTCACAGCCGCCGGGTCCGTTTCCTCAAGCTGGCCCTGCCGCTGGGCGGCGTCCTTGCGACCGTGCTCATCATCGGCGCGTGGATTTTTTCGCAGTTTGCGTTGCCCTCGATCGATCCGGGCGAGGCGCGGATCACGGACGGCAAGCTGGTGATGAACAATCCGCGGATCGCGGGCACCGATTCGCAAGACAGGCCCTACAACCTGACAGCCGTGCGCGCCGTGCAGGATGCGCAGAAGCCGACGCAGGTAACGCTGGAGCAGATCACCGGGAACCTTGCGATCGACGACAGCAATTCGGCCGCGGTTACCGCCGGCATCGGCGTCTACGACAGCGTAGCAAAGACGCTGGAGCTTTCCGGCAATGTCGCCGTGGACACCAAGGACGGCATGGCGCTGCGGCTCGAGGGCGCCTCCATCGACATCGGCGCCGGTACCCTGTCGACGGACAAGGCCGTCTCGATCGACACCGGCAGGGCCAAGATAACCGCCAATTCGCTGACCGTTGCCGAGAAGGGCAAGAAGATCGTTTTCGAGAACAAGGTTCGCATGACGATCCTGCCCATCGATCCCGAGCAGGCAGCGCGGAACAAGAAGGCTGATACCAAGCAATGAAATTCAGGAAGCTGATCTTGCCGGGCGCCGCCCTGGCACTCGCCGTTCTTGCCGTTGCGCCCGCAATGGCGCAGACTTTCGGCGGCGCATTCGAGGGAATGAGCAGTTCGGACGAGCCGATCCAGATCGAGGCCGACAAGCTGGAAGTCGCCGACAATGAAGGCACGGCCACGTTTTCGGGTAACGTTGCCGTAACGCAAGGCTCGACTTTGCTGCGCACCAAGAACCTCAAGGTGTTCTATTCGCGCGACGGCAATGGCAAGGCCGGTCCGGGCGGAAACGTGAAGAAGATCGAGGCGTCGGGCGGCGTTGCCGTGCGATCCAACGACCAGGTCGCCTCGTCCGACAAGGCGGTCGTTGACATGCAGACGCAAGTCGCCAGCCTTTCGGGTAATGTGTCCGTCAGCCAGGGCAACAACATCATCACCGGCTGCCAGATAACGATCGACATGAAGACGAACGACATCAAGGTGAAGCCATGCGGCGAGGCCGGCAGCGGGCGGGTCAAGGTTCTGATCGACCGCAAGTCGGGCGCCGCGGGCGCTTCGCAGTGAAAGGCCTGGGGGAAATCGCTTGAAGCCGGGAGACAACCGATCGCGCAAGGCCGGCGGCTTCGGCTCGCGGGCATTTCGCGCGTGGCAGTCCGCGGCGGAGCGCGTCGAGGATGCGGCGCGTTCGTTGGTCGAGCAGGTCGGTTCGCTGGCAAGAGGCAAATCCGAGAATGACGCGCAAGCGCCGCAGCGTCCGCCGCAAAGCGTGGCGGCGGCACCGCGCCGGATGGCATCGCGCGAGGGAGTGCTTGCGGTCTACGGCCTGCAGAAGGGATACAAGGGCCGCCAGGTCGTGCGCGGCGTTTCGCTTGGCGTGCGCCGCGGCGAGGCGGTCGGACTGCTCGGCCCCAACGGCGCCGGCAAGACAACCTGCTTCTACATGATCACGGGCCTCGTGCGGCCCGATGCAGGCCGCATCGAACTCGACGGTCACGACATCACCCAGACGCCGATGTATCGCAGGGCGCGGCTCGGCATCGGCTACCTGCCGCAGGAAGCATCGATCTTCCGCGGACTGTCGGTCGAGAACAACATCCGTGCCGTGCTGGAAGTGGTGGAGCCGGACCGGGACGAACGCGACCGGCAACTCGACGCCCTGCTTGACGAATTCAACATTGCGCATTTGCGCAAGTCTCCCTCGATTGCGCTGTCGGGCGGCGAGCGGCGGCGGTGCGAGATCGCGCGCGCGCTGGCATCCCGCCCGTCCTTCATCCTGCTTGACGAGCCATTTGCCGGCATCGACCCCATCCAGGTTGGCGATATCCAGGCGGTGGTGCGGCAGCTGACCCGCCGCGGCATCGGCGTCCTGATCACCGACCACAATGTGCGCGAGACGCTTGGTCTCATCGACCGGGCCTATATCATCGCGCACGGGCGGGTGCTGTCTCACGGCCGGCCGGAGGAGATCGTGAGAAATCCCGATGTCCGCCGTACATATCTCGGCGAGCAGTTTACTCTTTGATGACTTGGTGATGGTATACGGCTAGCAAGAAGCGGGCCAGTGTGCGAAAACGCGCCAACCCGACACCGTGTTTCGTTCCGGGGCAGGCTCTATGGCGCTATCCGCCAAATTGCAGATCAGGCAATCGCAATCGCTGGTGATGACGCCCCAGCTGATGCAGTCGATCCGCCTGCTGCAATTCAGCCATCTTGAGCTTTCCGCCTTCATAGCCCGCGAAATGGAGAAGAATCCGCTCCTGGAACTGGCCGAAGGCCCGGGTCCGGAAGCAGCTTTCGAGCCCGAGGCGGCTCCGGCGGTGGAAGCGCCTGTGGATTCGATCGGCGCGGAACTTGAGACCAGCACCGCCGCTATCGAGGGAAACCTCGGCACTTCGCTTGAAAACGTCTTTGAAACGGCCCCCGGCGAAGCACCTGCCGCGCCTGCGCTTTCCGATCCGTGGAAATCGCCTGCATCGACCGTCAGCCTCGACGGCGAAGCCCCCGATCTCGACGCCTGGTGCGCGGCGGCAACCACGCTGACGGGGCATTTGCAGCGCACAGGCGGCATTCGCGTTCAAGGACCGCGTCGATGCACTGATTGGTGCCGAAATCATCGATTCGCTCGACGACGACGGCTATCTGCGCCGCGAGACGGCAGAGATATCGGCAACGCTCGGCGTTGTCGCCGAACGCGTCGAAAAGGTGATCGCAACGATCCAGACATTCGACCCGCCCGGCGTTTGTGCGCGAAACCTGTCCGAATGCCTTGCGATCCAGCTCGCCGAGAAGAACCGCCTCGATCCGGCAATGCGAACGCTGCTGGCCAATCTGGAACTGCTGGCGCGCCGCGACTTCGCCGAGCTATGCCGCCTTTGCGGCGTTGACCGCGAGGACATGGCGGAAATGGTGCAGGAGATCCGCGAACTGGAGCCGCGGCCCGGTAGCGCCTTCGATCACGCGCCGGTACAGGCGGTGGTTCCCGACGTCCTCATCAGCGCCCGCCCCGACGGAACCTGGTCGGTGGAACTCAATTCGGAAACGCTGCCGCGCGTGCTGATCAGCCGCAGCTACCACGCGACGGTCGCACGGTCCTGCCGCAGCGAAGCCGACAAGACGTTCCTGGGCGATTGCCTGCAGAACGCCAACTGGCTGGTTCGCAGCCTCGACCAGCGGGCGCAGACCATCCTCAAGGTCGCCAGCGAAATCGTGCGCCAGCAGGACATGTTCCTGGCGCACGGGGTCCAGCATCTGCGCCCGCTCAACCTCAAGACCGTTGCCGACGCCATCAAGATGCATGAATCGACGATCAGCCGCGTCACTTCCAACAAGTACATGATGACGCCGCGCGGCCTGTTCGAGCTGAAGTATTTCTTCACCCAGGCGATCGCGTCGAGCACAGGCGCGGAAGCGCATTCGGCGGAGGCCGTGCGCCACCGGATCAGGCAGCTGGTCGAAGCGGAGAGCGCAAGGGACGTCCTGTCGGACGATGCCATTGTCGAGATACTGCGCAAGAGCGGTATCGACATCGCGCGGCGGACCGTCGCCAAGTACCGCGAATCCATGAATATCCCGTCCTCGGTACAGCGCAGGCGCGAACGCATGGCCTTCAGCGAGCGCGAAGCGGTTCCAGGCTGAGCGATCCTCCCGCAAGCCTTGCCTTGACAACCAGTGCCCCTGCCCCTAGAAGCGCGCCGTCGACAAGGCCGCGCCCCGGATCGGGCGGCAGGCGCCGCGTCGCAGGAAACCCTGACCGACAAAGCAGCACGAAACGGGTCGAAACGCACGCCGGGGCAACAGGGCCGGGTGTGACGCAGGGGTGTCATACTGCAGCCGATGCCGCTAGTATCAAGGGCAACTTCGCTTGCCAAAACGGAGCAGCATTTCCGATGAACCTTCGCATCTCCGGAAAACACATGAATGTGGGCGAGGCTTTCGCCCAACGCATCGAAGCGCGCATCACCGATGCCGTGACAAAGTTCTTCGAGGGCGGCTATTCAGGTTCCGTCACGCTGGAAAAATCGATCCGCGGGTTCGAATGCGACTGCACGCTGCATCTCGACAGCGGAATGGTGCTCAACGCCACCGCAGTAGGCCATGATCCGGCCGTGGTATTCGAGGATGCCGCCGACCGTATCGAGAAGCGCCTTCGCCGCTACAAGCGGCGCCTCAAGGATCATCACGGAGCGGCCCGCGGACGGCCGGCGCCGGGGGAAGCATCCTATACCGTGATGGCCGCGCCCGCCCAGGAAGAGGAAATCGGCGAGGATTTCGCCCCCGCCATCATTGCGGAAATGTCGACCGGGGTGGAAACGCAATCGGTTGCCGAGGCAGTGATGCAGCTCGACCTCACCGACAAGCCGCTGATCGTCTTCACCAATGCTGCCAACGGGCGCACCAACGTCGTCTACCGGCGGGCCGACGGAAATGTCGGCTGGATCGATCCCTCGAAAAGCTGAAAGGCGCCGCAGCGCCGGAAACAAGGGAGCCGGACAAGGCCTCCTGGAGAATTCGCATGAACCTTGGCGATCTGATTTCACCGGACGACATAATGCCGGCGCTGCGCAGCAACTCGAAGAAGCAGTTGCTCCAGGAACTGTCCGAGCGTGCTTCGGCCAAGACCGGCATCGCGGGACGGCAGATCTTCGACACGCTGCTGCAGCGCGAACGCCTGGGCTCGACCGGTGCCGGCAACGGCATCGCCATACCCCATGGCAAGCTTTCGAACCTGAAGCGGATAACCGGGATTTTTGCCCGGCTGGAGCGGCCGGTGGATTTCGAGGCGATCGACGACATGCCGGTCGACATCGTGTTCCTGCTGCTGGCGCCGGAAGGCGCCGGGGCGGACCATCTCAAGGCGCTGGCGCGCATCGCACGGGTCTTGCGCCAGCCCGAAATCGTTGAGAAATTGCGCGAGACGAACGATGCGGCGGCGATCTATTCGTTGCTGACGGACAACCAGGCGTCGAACGCGGCCTGAAAAAAGGGGGTCTCGGTGGACCCCCTCCTCATGCGATCAGTGGACAGCGACGGGCAAAAGGTCGTTCTGGAACGCGCCCTGCAAGGCGGAACCGGCATCGCCTGCCAGCATGATCGGGGTTCCGTCGGCGCCGAACAGCGCCCAGACCTTTGCTTCGGGCTCGATCTGCAGCTTGCCTGGGAACGCCTCGTTCATTTCCTTGCCGGAAATCTCGCGCATATAGGCGATGTGGCCGGCGCCAATGGCTGCCAATTCCTGCGGGGTGATGGCGGCGAGTTCTTTTTCGTGACGCATCGTTTTACTCCTTCGGCCCGTAACGGCGCCGGTTGCAATCGCCGAATCCGTCAGGCTTTCGACGATATGGTGATCTTCCGAACGATCCGCTCCGGCTCGTGCCGGGTGAGATTGATCGAAAGCAGTCCGTTCTCCAGCATGGCGCCTGCTATTTCCATTCCTTCGGCGAGCACGAAGGCGCGCTGGAACTGGCGTGCGGCAATGCCGCGATGGAGATACTCACGGTCAGGCTCTTCCTTTTGCCTGCCCCTGATCATCAACTGGTTCTGCTCGAGCGTGATTTCCAGATCTTCCTGCGAAAAACCTGCGACCGCGAGGGTGATGCGCAAGGTTTCCGGACGCGCTTCCCCGGCGCGAATCCGCTCGATATTGTAGGGTGGATAGCCGTCATTGGTGTTCTTGGACACCCGGTCGAGCAGGCGCTCGATCTCGTCGAAGCCAAGCAGCAACGGGCTTGAAAACCCTGCGATGCGCGACATCCCCCTCCCTTTCCAAAGCCCTGCCGGGCGAACCCGGTGTTTCAGCAACTTCCTCGCGGAACCCGTAACGGCGAACCGCGCTGACGAAGATATGGGAGTGGCCGTGGAGCGGTTCAACCCGCGAGAGCAGGTTCAGGCGGCGCAGTACAAGCCGTAAAGGGTGGAAAGAACGCCCCGAACTTCCTTGGAAGCGAGACCGTAATAGATGGTCTGCGCATCGCGCCGCGTGCTTACCAGGCCGCGTTCGCGCAGTTTCGCCAGATGCTGCGAAAGCGCCGACTGGCTGAGCCCCACGCTTTCGGCAAGCGCGTTGACGCTCTTCTCGCCGTCGATGAGCTTGCAAAGCACCATCAACCGGCGGGGGTTGGCCATGGCCGCGAGCAGTTCGGCCGCCTGTTCAGCATTTTTTTCCAGAAGTTCCGCTTGCATGTCTTGTATATTAGCAATAGCTAATAAAATTACAATGCCACGAAGCCGGATTTTTGCGCAAAATCCTTTCTTTCAGGGTCTTGCACGAATCGGCTAGCTTCGTGGAAACGGTTTGGCATGACACAGGATTTGTTCGTGACGCAATTCACTCCCTTCTCTGCCGCCTTTGGCGGCTTCCTCATCGGCCTTTCCGCCGTGCTCCTGATGCTGTTTCACGGCAGGATCGCCGGCATGACCGGGGTTTGTCGGCGCCGTCTTGCCCCCGGTCGCCTCGGACTGGCAATGGCGGGCCGGCATTCCTTGCTGGCGCTGTTGCCGGGCCGGTGATCTATTCGGCGGCGAGCGGCAATGTGCTCGCCATAGACGTGCCCGTCTCGAAGGCGATGCTGGTCGTCGGCGGTCTTATCGTCGGAATAGGCGTGACGTTCGGCGGCGGTTGCACGTCGGGACACGGGGTCTGCGGAATCGCGCGGTTCTCCCGGCGCTCCTTCGTCGCGACTTGCGTGTTCATGGCGGCGACCTTCGCCACCGTCTTTGTCGTCCGTCACGTGATCGGAGCATAACATGCGCAACCTTTCCGCACTGGTCGTCGGCATGGTCTTCGGAACCGGCATCGCCATTTCGGGCATGGCCAATCCGGCCAAGGTGCTGAACTTCTTCGATATCGCCGGCACCTTCGATCCGAGCCTCGTCATCGTCATGTTCAGCGCCATGTTCACCGCGATGGCCGGCTATGCCTTGGTGCTTCGGCGCAAGAAGCCGGTGCTCGAGGCTTCCTACAGCCTTCCCGGCACGACGGTCATCGACAGGCCGCTGGTACTCGGCGCTGCGACTTTCGGCGTCGGCTGGGGTATCGCCGGCTTCTGCCCGGGCGGCGCCATTCCGGCGCTCGGGCTTGGCTCCGCCGATCCGCTGATCTTCGTGGCGGCGATGTCCGTGGGCATCATGGCAGCGCGAATCTGGCGCAGGCAGGGCGCGAAGACGGCCACCGCAGCTGCCTGACGCACGACAGCGGCCCGGTGGCGGAACAATCTCCGGCTCCGGGCATACTTCCCATGGCTGATTGACAGGCCCTGCTTTTGCGTTACCAAGGCGCGCATCCAATCCAGCCGAGGGAAAGCGCATCATGGGCGAGCGTATCGCGACCGCCGGCCTCAAGGTCGACCGCAAGCTTCACGACTTCATCGAGAAGGAAGCCCTTCCAGGCACGGGCGTCGACCCGGCGGCCTTCTGGGAAGGCTTCGGCGCCATCGTGGCGGACCTTGCGCCTCGCAACCGCGAACTCCTCGCGGTGCGCGATGCCTTCCAGGAAAAGATCGACGCCTGGCACAAGGCCAATCGCGGCAGCCATCTCGATGGAGGCCTACCAGTCGTTCCTGCGCGAGATCGGCTACATCGTGCCGGAAGGCCCGGCCTTCACGGTCACGACCGCCAATGTCGATCCCGGAAATCGCCGACGATCGCCGGTCCGCAGCTTGTCGTGCCGGTCATGAATGCCCGCTATGCGCTGAACGCCGCCAATGCGCGCTGGGGTTCGCTCTACGACGCGCTCTACGGCACCGACGCCATTGCCGAAGCCGACGGCGCGGAAAAGGGCAAGGGCTACAATCCGGTGCGCGGCGCGAAGGTCATCGCCTGGGCGCGCGCATTTCCTCGACGAAAGCGCGCCGCTCGACGGCGCGGACATGGGCGGATGTCACCGGACTTGCAGTCGCGGATGGCAGCGCTCGCAAGTCACGCACCGCAGCAGGGCGCACCGGCCTTGCCGACCCGGCGCAGTTCGCCGGACATGCCGTGCGCAAGCAGCGCAACCGCCGTCCGTTCTGCTGGTCAAGAACGGCCTGCACACCGAAATCATCATCGACCGCATCAGCGCATCGGCAAGGACGATCCGGCCGGCATCTGCCGACGTCGTGCTCGAATCGGCGCTGACCGCGATCATGGACTGCGAGGATTCCATCGCTGCCGTCGATGCCGAAGACAAGATGCTGGTCTATCGCAACTGGCTCGGCCTGATGAAGGGCGACCTTGACCGAGGAGGTCGCCAAGGGCGGCAAGACCTTCACCCGCCGCCTCAATCCCGATCGCGACTTCACCGGCGCCGGACGGTCGAGCTGTTGCGCCTCAAGGGCCGCGCGCTGATGCTGGTGCGCAATGTCGGCCACCTGATGACCAATCCGGCGATCCTGCTGCGCCGATGGCAGCGAGATGCCCGAAGGCATCATGGATGCGCATGGTGACCGCGCTGATCGCGCTGCACGACGTCGGCCCGAACGGGCGGCGCGCCAATTCGCCCGACGGCTCGATCTATGTCGTCAAGCCGAAGATGCACGGGCCGGACGAAGTCGCCTTCGCCAACGAACTCTTCGGCCGGGTCGAGACAGTTCTCGGCATGGCGCCGAACACGCATCAAGATGGGCATCATGGACGAGGAACGCCGCACGACGGTCAACCTCAAGGAATGCATCCGCGCCGCCAGCGTCGCGCGTCGTCTTCATCAACACCGGCTTCCTCGACCGCACCGGCGACGAGATCCACACCTCGATGGAAGCCGGCCCGATGATCCGCAAGGGCGACATGAAGGCCGCCACCTGGATCGCAGGCCTACGAGAACTGGAACGTCGACATCGGCCTTGAATGCGGCCTCGCCGGCCATGCGCAGATCGGCAAGGGCATGTGGGCGATGCCCGACCTGATGGCGGCGATGCTGGAGCAGAAGATCGCCCATCCCGAAGGCCGGCGCCAACACCGCCTGGGTGCCGTCGCCGACCGCCGCGACGCTGCACGCGACGCACTATCACAAGGTCAATGTCGCACGACGGTGCAGGCGAAGATCGCCTCAAGCGCCGAAGCGCGCAAGCTCGACGACATCCTCTCCATCCCCGTCGCCATCCGCGCCGAACTGGACGCCGGAAGACATCCAGCAAGGAACTCGACAACAACGCGCAGGGCATTCTCGGCTATGTCGTGCGCTGGGTCGACCAGGGCGTCGGCTGCTCCAAGGTGCCGGACATCAACAATGTCGGCCTGATGGAAGACCGCGCCACGCTGCGCATCTCCTCGCAGCACATCGCCAACTGGCTGCATCACGGCGTCGTCACGCAAGGCGCAGGTGATGGAGACGATGAAGCGCATGGCGGCGGTCGTGGACGGGCAGAACGCGGGCGATCCGCTCTACCGGCCGATGGCGCCCGATTTCGACGGCTCGATCGCCTTCCAGGCGGCGTGCGACCTCGTCTTCAAGGGCCGCGATGCAGCCGAACGGCTATACCGAGCCGATCCTGCACGCGCAGACGGCTGGAGCTGAAGGCGAAAGGCTGAGCGATCCGGTTTGCATCGGCGCAAGGGCCTGTGGCAAACTCTTGCCATGCCGATCGTCGATTTCGCCCCGAACAATCCGCTGGTGGATGGCCGCCAGTCTGAGCGTGCGCTGATGATCCGGCGCGGCGTGACACGGCTTTTCCAGGAGAGCGGCATGGCGCTGATCGCCGAGTTGCCGCTCGCTTCGGGAAGGCGCGCCGACCTCATCGGCATGGACCAGCGCGGACGTTTCACGATTGTCGAGGTGAAGTCGTCGGTCGAGGATTTTCGCACGGACGGCAAATGGCCGGATTATCTGGCGCATTGCGATGCGTTCTTCTTTGCCACGCATGAAGGCGTGCCGCCGGAAATCTTCCCGGGCGGCCATGGCCTCATCGTCGCCGACAATTATGGTGCGGAGGTGCTGCGCGACTCGGCTCCCGGCTGCCTTGCCGGCGCAACCCGCAAGGCGCTGACGCTGCGTTTCGCGCGCGCGGCAGCCGCGCGCCTCGAACGCGTGCTCTCGCATTATGAGGCGACGGGCGGTTCACTGCCCGAGGGTCTGGGAAGGCTCAACGGCGATTGACGCCTATTTCGGCGCGCGCTTTGCCAGGATGCGCTGCAGCGTGCGGCGGTGCATGTTGAGACGGCGCGCGGTTTCCGACACGTTTCGCTCGCAAAGCTCGTAAACCCGCTGGATGTGCTCCCAGCGAACCCGGTCGGCCGACATCGGGTTTTCCGGCGGCTCGGCCCTTTCGCCTGCCTTGCGCATCAACGCGATGTAGATGTCGTCGGCGTCTGCCGGCTTCGACAGATAGTCCATCGCGCCAAGCTTGACGGCAGTGACCGCCGTCGCGATGTTGCCATAGCCGGTCAGCACGATCGCCTTGCAATCGGTGCGCCTGCCGCGGATCGCCTCGATGACGTCGAGGCCGTTGCCGTCATTGAGCCGCATGTCGACAACTGCATAGGCTGGCGGGCGGGCGCGCACGGCCGCAACGCCTTCCCCGACAGTCTCCGCGGTCTGCACTTCGAAGCCGCGGCTTTCCATCGCGCGGGCAAGGCGCGTCAGGAACGGCTTGTCGTCATCGACGATCAACAAGCTGCGGTCCTGTCCGAGTTCTTCGGAAATCACTGTCTCCGGCATGTTCACCTTCCAAAGCGTAACGTGCTTGTTCTGTGTCAGTGCCACCCGTTTGTCAAAGGGAAGCTCAACCGGCTGCGGCAAGCTCCTGCGCCGGCGGGGCCAACGAAAGATCGACCTCGTCACGCCGCCAACGCACGGTGACAAGCGCGCCGGGCGTTTCGGCCTTCCGCGAATTGGCGAATTCGACCGTCGCGCCCGAGCGTTCCAGCAGCGTCTTGGCGATGAACAGCCCAAGCCCGAGCCCGCCTCCCTTTGCCTCGGGATCGCGGCTGCGAGTTGTCAGGAAAGGTTCGCCCACCCGTTCGATCATGTTGGGCGAGAAGCCCGGCCCGTCGTCGCGGATGAACACGGTGATGATCGACCCATCCCATGCTGCGGAGAATTCCACCCGCGTTTTCGCAAAATCCACTGCGTTTTCGAGGAGGTTGCCGAGCCCGTAGAGAATGCCGGGATTGCGGGCGAGCACCGGTTCGCCCGGCTTCGCGCCCGGTGTGACGGCAAGCTCCACGCCAAAGCTGCGAAGCGGCGCGGCCACTTCTTCCATCAGCGATGACAGCGCGAGGCGTCCGATATGGCTGTCGCCCTCGCCCGATAGCGAGGAGAGCTTCTGCAGGATCTGGCGGCACCGTTCCGCCTGGCTGCGCAAGAGGCTCGCATCCTCGCGCAAGGGCGAATCCTCGGCAAGTTCGCGCATCATTTCCTTGGAAACGAGCGCAATGGTGGCGAGCGGGGTGCCGAGTTCATGCGCGGCCGCCGCAGCGAGGCCGTCGAGGTTCGACAGATGCTGCTCGCGCTGCAGCACGAGTTCAGTGGCGGCGAGCGCGTCGGAGAGCTTTCGCGCCTCGTCGGCGACGCGGTAGGCGTAGACGGCGGTAAACACCAGCGTCGAGACGATCGCGACCCAGGTGCCGGCCAGCAACGCCAGCGGCAGGTCAAGCGAGCGGCCCGCCTCCCATGGAAGCGGCTGGTGGAAGAAGACGAGCACCGTTGCCGCCGCCACCGTAAGCCCGCCCAGCGGCAGGATCTGGCGTGGCGACTGGGTTGCCGCCGACACGATCACCGGCACGACGAGCAGGACGGAAAACGGGTTCTGCAGCCCGCCGGTCAGGTAGAGCAAGGCCGAAAGCTGCAGGATATCGTAAGCGAGCAGCGCCATCGCGGCCTTGTCGGGCAGGCGGTAGCTCGCCTTGTATCGCAGGCGCAGGAAGACGTTGAGCCATGCCGACATGGCGATCAGCGCCAGGCAGAGCGCAAGCTGGAACTCGTAGCCGAGCACGAAGGCAACGACCGTGACGGCGAGTGTCTGGCCAAGGATGGCGAGCCAGCGGATCGCCACCAGCGTCTCGAGCCTCAGGCGAGACCCGCCCGGCTTTCCATACATCTTGTCGACCATCGCGCGCTCCCTCGCCCTGTAGATACCGGCAAGGCGCGGGTCTTGGCAAATCGGTCAGGTCCCGCGCGGCTTGGCGCGGGTGGTGGGCGGCGCGGCCGCCGGGTCCTCCGGCCAGGGGTGGCGCGGATATCGGCCGCGCATTTCGCTGCGGACAGCCGCCCACGAGCCTTTCCAAAATCCGGGGAGGTCCTGCGTCACCTGTATCGGGCGGTGGGCAGGGGAAAGCAGTTCGAGCGTCAGGGGAACACTGCCATCCATGACCGCCGGATGGCTCTTGAGCCCGAAAAGCTCCTGTACCCGCACAGCAAGGAAAGCGGCCCTTCCCTCGTAGCGGATCGGAACGTGCGAGCCTGCCGGCGTGTGGAAATGCTCGGGCGCCAGCCTGTCCGCCGCGGCGATGCGTCTTGCCAGCGAGCGAGACGCGGTATTCAAGCCCTTCGCGCAGGATTTGCGGCGTGATGTCGGCAAGCGCGCGCGGATTTGCAAGAAACGGCAGCAGCCAGTCGTCGAGGCTGGCGCAAAGCGCCTCATCCGACACGTCCGGCCATGCGGGTTCGTGGGCATTGAGGAATGCGAGGCGGTCGCGAAGCCGGCCCGCGGATTTGCCCCAGTCGAGCGCGGCAAGCCCGTTGCGGCGCAGATGCGCCACGATGATATCCTGCGCCGCGTCCTGTGGGGCAAGTTCCGCCGCAGCCTCGCCGAGCGCCAGCGCGCCAAGACGGCGCGACACCTTGACGCGAACGCGGCCGGACTGCGGATCGAGGAATGCCTCGCGTCTCGCCTGGATGGAACCGCCATGCAGCGCCTCGATCTCGTCCATGCCGATCGCTGCTGCCGAGAGGATCCGCGCGGAGGCCGCCACGCCCTGCAGATCGGCAACGACAACGAAGGGACTTCGCGCCAGCGGCTCGGCCTCGTCGAGTACCGCGCCACGCCCGCTCGACAGCTGGAACGCGCCGCCCTGGCCGCGCCATCTGGCGATGCGGTCGGGCCAGGCAAGCGACAGCAACGCGCCTGCCGAAAGCCCGCCTTGTGCGGCGTGATCGAGACCGCGGGCGATCGAGCGGGCAAGGCCCCGCGCCGCATTGGCGCGCTCGCCCTTTTCCTGCCGCAGGCGGTCGAGCCGCTGCGCAAGGTCGACGCCGTTGCCGCCCAAACCGCGCTCGGACGCCAGCACCGCGAGCATCGCCGCGTCGAGCGCCTGTCCGTGGCGCCCCGCCTCCACCACCATGTGGGCGAAGCGCGGCGGCAGCGGCAGGGTGCGCATGGACTTGCCTTCCGGCGTGATCCGCGCTTCGCCGTCGAGCGCGCCAAGCCGCTTGAGCAATTCCACCGCCTCGTCCCATGCCGGCTTGGGCGGCAGGTCGAGAAAGGCCAGGCTTGCCGGATCGCTGACGCCCCAGGCGGCGAGGTCAAGCGCAAGGCCCGAAAGATCGGCCTCGAGGATCTCCGGCGTGTCGTCTGCCGGCAGCGCCGCCGTCTGCTGCTCGCGCCAAAGGCGTATGGCGACGCCCGGCGCGGTGCGTCCCGCGCGACCGGCGCGTTGGGTGATTGCAGAGCGGGAGGCCCGCACTGTCTCGAGTCGCGTCAGGCCCGTGCGCGGCTCGTAGACCGGCACGCGCTTCAGACCGCTGTCGATGACGATGCGCACGCCGTCGATCGTCAGCGAGGTTTCGGCGATCGAGGTCGCCAGCACCACCTTGCGCTCGCCCTTGGCAGGCGGCC
This sequence comes from uncultured Alphaproteobacteria bacterium, assembly GCA_963846345.1. Classification (GTDB taxonomy): domain Bacteria; phylum Pseudomonadota; class Alphaproteobacteria; order Rhizobiales; family Rhizobiaceae; genus BOKV01. The sequence continues at coordinate 165,036 of CAWJVP010000004.1, read as the reverse complement.
GGATCGCGGCATCCTGCGCGCGCGGATCGACCGCACCATAGAGCTCGAACAGGCGGACATCGGCCGGCAGCGCTGCCTGCAGCCTTTCGGCTGTGCGGCGGATTTCCTTCTGGCCGGGCAGGAATGCGAGCACCGAGCCGTCTTCCTCGGCAAGCGCGCGACGCACTGCCCGCGCAACGGCGTCCTCCACCGGCTCGCCTGCCGGGCGTTCCTCATGGCGGATTTCGACGGGATGCGAACGGCCGGGACTTTCGATGACCGGCGCGCCGCCCGTCAGTCGCGATATCGCCTGTGTCTGCAGCGTTGCCGACATGACGAGGATCTTGAGGTCGTGCCGCAACGCCTGCTGCACGTCGAGCGCCAGCGCGAGGCCGAGATCGGCGTCGAGCGAGCGCTCGTGAAATTCGTCGAAGACGACAGCGCTGACACCGCCAAGTTCAGGGTCATCCATGATCATCCGCGCGAACACGCCTTCGGTCACGAAAAGAATGCGGGTCCGCGCAGAGGTCCTGCTTTCGAGCCGCACGCGATACCCGACCGTCTCGCCCGGCTTCTCGCCAAGCTGTCCGGCCATGAACGCGGCGGCGGCGCGTGCGGCGATGCGGCGGGGCTCCAGCACCACGACCAAGCCCGCGCACCATGGCGCCGCGGCGAGGGCGAAGGGAACACGCGTCGTCTTGCCCGCGCCGGGCGCTGCGCTGAGCACGGCGGTGTTTCCGTGCTCGAACGACGCAAGCAGGCGCGGCAAAGCCTCGTCCACCGGCTGCGGCATGCCTGGCAGGGCATGGCTGCGCGCCTCAGCCATCGCGACCGAGCTCGAAAAGCGCGCCGCCCGCCTCCGCCGCATCCTGCGGATCGTGCGTAACCAGCAGCACCGGCAAGCCGCGCATGCGTGCTTCGGAAAAAACGAACTGCCGGATCTGGCTTTTCAGCGCGTGGTCGAGTTTCGAGAATGGCTCGTCGAGCAGCAATGCCTGCGGCTTGGCAAGCAGCACCCGCATCAGCGCGACACGGGCGCGCTGGCCACCGGAAAGCGTTGCCGGGTCGCGGTCGAAGAGCCCTTCAAGCCCGGCCTCGGCAAGCGCCGCATCGGCCATGGCACGGCGCTGCGCCTTGCTGCCGCCTTCTATTGCGAACAGCAGGTTTTCCCCGGTGCTCATATGCGGGAAGAGCATCGGGTCCTGGAACATCAGGCCGGTGCGCCGTTCATTGGCCGGTAGGCTTGTTATGTCGCCGCCGGCCAGCACCACCCGGCCTTGAGCGGAAAATGCCGGATCGAGAAACCCGGCGACGAAGGAAAGCAGTGTCGATTTGCCCGAGCCTGATTCGCCCATCACGGTCAGCACCGATCCCGGTTCGATCCGGGCCGAGATCGTGATCAGCGCGCGGCCGTCCAGGCTGATCGATACGTTCTCCAGCACGAGGCCGGACTCCGGCGCAAATCCGGATTGTGCGGCGCTCACGCCGAAGCCCGCATGTCGCGGCGGCCCCTGTGGACGAAGGCGGGTATCATCGTGGCTGCGAAAAATCCAAGCACGGGCAACAGGAGTTGGACGAATGCATACACGCCGATGATGCGCCTGTCACCGCCGGACGACAGCGCCACGGCTTCGGTCGTGAGCGTCGGCCATCGTCCCGCGCCGATGAGCAGCGTCGGCAGGTACAGCCCCACCGAGACGGCGAAACCGACGGCGGCGGCGGCCAGTACCGGGCGCAGCAGCATCGGCAGGCGCACTTGCATGAAGACCTTCGCGGATCCTGCGCCCATCGACTGCGCTGCGCGGACGAAGCGGGTGTCGAATGCACGCCATGGATCGGAAAGCGACAGGAACACATAGGGCAGCACGAAGGCGAGATGCGCCAGCAGCAGCGCTCCGAAACTGGCATCGATCCCCGCCGCGAGGAACAGAAGCTGCAGGCCGAAAACGAAGGAGGCCTGCGGAACCAGCAAAGGCAGATAGAGAAGCATCTGCGCGCGGCTGCCGCCCGCGCTGCCGGTTTGCGCTTCCCTTTCAAGGCAGGCGAGGGTGAGGACGAGGGCTATCGCCGTTGCGCAAAGGCCGGTCACGAGCGTTATCGCCATTGGCCGCTCCAGCATCGGCAATTGCCGTTCCCAGCCGCGCAGCGTCAGATCGCGGGGAAAGGCGTCGGGAAAATTCCAGCTTCCGGCGAACGACCACAGCCCGAGCAGGAACAGGCCGGCGAAAACGGCGCCACTCGCCAGAACCACCATTGCGGCGAAGAACCATCGCGCGGCAAAATCGCGGCGCAAGCGGCATCCGCCAACGCGCAGCCGGCGCATGTAAGCGCCGATGGCGCGCTCGCCGGCAATCCAGATTGCGAGCGCGGCGAGCGTAACGCCGAGTTGCAGCAATGCGCCCGCCGATGCCTTGAAGCGCATGGCAAGGTCGGGATCGTTCATCCAGCGCACCAGGCGCGGCGCCAGCGGTTCGGGCGCGGTCGGCCCCAGGATGATTGCGACATCGACCGTGGAACTGGAATAGGCGATGACGGCAAACACCGCGAGGCGGATCTGCGGATAGATGCGCGGCCATACCGCGTGGAGGAAACCCGCCGTCGCGCCATAGCCAAGGCTCGCCGACACGGCCGAGTAGGCCCTTGCATTCACTTGCGGCATCGCGGCGAGCGTGACGAGGAAAAGAAACGGCAGTTCCTTGACGAACAGCCCGGCCATCATCGTCAGGCCGAGCGGATCGTGGATGATCAGCCAGTCGGGCGGGCGCGTCAGGCCGGTCAATTCGGGCGAGGCGAGCCGCATCAGCCAACCGGAGGGCGCAAGCAGGAATGCGAGGCCGAAGGCCGCCGCGGCATGCGGCACCGAAAGCAGCGGCGACAACAGGTGCTGGAGGACGCGGAAATGGCGCGTGTGGGACCAGCCCGCGACGAAGCCGGCTACCACCGCCAGGGCGAGGGCCGTTGTGACCAGCCCTGCGGCAAGGCTGACGAGGCATGAGCGCAGCAGGCCCGGTTCGGCGAGAAGCTCACGGAAAGGCTGGAGGCTGAATGCATCGCCGCCCAGCGCCGGAAGGTAGCCGAGCGCGGGAAGAACCGTTGCCCCGAGGCCGAAGATCACAGGCAGGACGAGCACGCCTGCCGTCGCCGCCGGTGCGGCTGCCAGCAGGCGCTCGCCCCAGCGCATTCGCGTTGCCTCAGTTGGCGACGCCGTAGCGGCGCGCCCATTCCGCCTCGATGCGGGTCATCCAGCTTGCATGCGGCTCGTCGAGCGTGGGGCCCAGTTCCTCCGGCTTGAGAGTCGCGACGCCGAGGTCGAGCGCGGCGAAACTTGCGCGGTCCTGCGGCGGCAGTTTTTCCATGGAAAGGACGGTGGGATCGCCCCAGACCTTCGGGTCCTGCTTGCGCAATTGCGCCTCCGGCGAAAGCAGGAAATTGGCGAGGACCAGCGCGCCTTCCCTGGCGGTGGCATTATAGGGGATGGCCACGAAATGCGCATTGCCGAGCGTGCCGTTCCTGAACACGAACGAGCGCACGGTTTCAGGCAATTCGCCGTTGGCGATGGCGTTGGAGGCTTCGGCCGGCGAAAAGGCGAACGCGATGTCGATCTCGTTGTCGGCGAGGAGCTGGCGCAGCGCCTCCTTGTTGCGCGGGAAGGTCCGGCCCGCGCGCCAAAGATTGGGGTGCATCGCATCGAGACGTTCGAAGAGCTTGCGCGTCACGGTCTCGAAATCGGCTTCGACCACCGGCTTGAGCAACACTGCCGGGTCGGCGACGGATTCGGCCAGCGCCTGCTTGAGGAAGGACGATCCCATGAAATCCGGCGGGGCCGGATAGGTGAAGCGGCCTGGATTTGCCATGGTCCATTCAATGAGCTCGGCGAATGAGCCGGGCATTGAAAGCCCGCGCGCGGTGTCATGGAAGAAAACCATCTTCGCCATGCCCCATGGCGATTTAAGGCCCTCGACAGGCACGGTGAAATCGACGGTCAGCGCCGGCTTGTTCTCGTGGTCGGCATATTGCCAGCTCGGAAGGCTTGTCGCCCAGCCCGGCGTCAACAGCAGGCCCTGGTCCTTCATGGCCGCGAAGTTCTCGCCATTGATCCAGATGAGGTCTATGGAGCCGCCCTCTGCCTTGCCGGCGGCCTTTTCGGCAACGACCTTGGCGACGGCGTTCGCCGTATCGTCGAGCTTCACATGCACGACGGTCACGCCGTGGCGTTCCTTCACCACCGAGCCTGCCCAGGCGATGTAATCGTTGATGTTCTGCGCCCCGCCCCAGGCATTGAAGTAGACTGTCTGGCCGCGCGCCGTCGCCTCGATCTTCTCCCAGTTCGACAAGTCGGCACCGGAAGCCTCGCGGGCAAGAAACGCCGCGGCAAGAACGCCGATCAGGGGCAACAGGTTTTTCAAGTCCTTGATCTCCAGAGCAAATTGAGTGCGTCCCGTGTTATCCGCAGCGCACCGGACACGGTCAAAACACGCTTGTGTGACACTTGTGCTGCTTCAACTTCCCCGGTTCGTGAGCGTGCGCGAAACGGCATCGAGCCAGCCGGCATATTTGCGTTCGCGCGCGTCGGCGTCCATGGACGGCTCGAAACGGCGGTCAAGCGACCAGACCTGCGCGAAGCCAGCCTCGTCCGGCCACACACCGGCCTGCGATCCGGCGAGCCAGGCGGCGCCAAGTGCGGTGGTTTCGAGTATCTTCGGCCGATCGACGGGCGCATCGAGAATGTCGGCGAGAAACTGCATCGTCCAGTTGCTGGCGACCATGCCGCCATCGACCCGCAGCACCGTCTCGCCCGAAGGCTTCCAGTCGCCCTGCATGGCTTCCAGCAGATCGCGGGTCTGGTAGCAGACGCACTCGAGCGCCGCGCGCGCGAATTCCTTCGGACCTGAATTGCGCGTCAGGCCAAAGATCGCGCCGCGTGCTTCGGCGTCCCAATAGGGAGCGCCAAGTCCGGTGAACGCCGGCACCAGATAGACCTGCTGAGTCGCGTCGGCTGCCTCGGCCAAGTCGCCCGTCCGGTGCGCCGCATCGATGATGCCGAGGCCGTCGCGCAGCCATTGCACCGCGGCCCCGGCTATGAAGATCGAGCCCTCCAGCGCATAGGTGGTGCGGCCCTTGAGCCGGTAGGCGATCGTGGTGAGCAGCCGGTTGTTCGACTGCACCATGTCCGTGCCGGTGTTCAAAAGGGCGAAGCAGCCGGTGCCGTAGGTCGACTTGAACATGCCAGGCGCGAAGCAGGCCTGGCCTATCGTCGCCGCCTGCTGGTCGCCTGCAATGCCGCGAATGGGAATGGCCGCGCCAAAGAGTTCGGGCAGCGTCTCGCCATAGTCGGCGGCGCAGTCGCGCACCTGCGGCAGCATGGATGCCGGAACGCCGACATGGGCGAGCAACTCCTCGTCCCAGCGATTGTCGGCGATGTTGTAGAGCAGCGTGCGCGAGGCGTTGGTCGCGTCCGTGGCGTGGACCTTGCCGCCTGTCAGATGCCAGACAAGGAACGAGTCGATGGTGCCGAATGCAAGCTCGCCGCGCTCGGCCGCCGCGCTGGCGCCTTCGACATTGTCGAGGATCCAGCGCACCTTGGTGCCAGAGAAATAGGGGTCGAGCAGCAGGCCGGTCCGCTCGGTGAACAGGGGCTCGAGGCCCCGTTCCTTAAGCCTGGCGCAAATGGGAGCGGTGCGGCGGTCCTGCCAGACAATGGCGCGGTGTACCGGCTTGCCGGTCTTGCGGTTCCACACCAGCGTCGTCTCGCGCTGGTTGGTTATGCCGATCGCGGCAATTGCCGAAGCGGCAGTGCCGCCCTTGGCGATCGCCTGCCTGACGGTCGCGACGACGCTTTGCCAGATTTCCTCCGCATCATGCTCCACCCAGCCCGACTGCGGGAAGTGCTGCGTGAATTCCTGCTGCGCCGTCGCCTTGATCGAGGCCGGTCCGTCGAAAAGGATGGCGCGCGAGGAGGTTGTTCCCTGGTCGATCGCCAGAATCATTCCCGTCATTTTCCCCTCCCAGGGTGTTCTCAGCCGCGCATGTCGACGATGACGCGGCCGCGGATCTTGCCTGCCAGTATCTCGTGCGCCGCCGCAATGATGTCGTCGAAACCGATGGTCGTGGTCAAGGCGTCGAGCTTCTTCATGTCGAGCTCGGCAGCGATGCGGTCCCACGCCTCGATCCGCCGCTCCTTCGGCGCCATGACCGAATCGATGCCGAGCAGCGAGACGCCGCGCAGGATGAACGGCATGACCGTGGCAGGCAGGTCGAAACCCTGCGCCAGGCCGCAGGCCGCGATCGCGCCGCCGTAATTCGTCTGGGCCAGGAGGTTGGCCAGCGTGTGCGAACCGACACTGTCGATGCCGGCGGCCCAGCGCTCCTTTGCGAGCGGCTTGCCGGGGGCGGAAAGTTCAGCCCGGTCGATGATTTCCGTTGCACCTAGGTTCTTGAGGAAATCTTCCTCCTCCATGCGGCCGGTCGAGGCGATCACGGACCAGCCGAGCTTCGACAGAAGCGCGATGGCGACCGTGCCGACGCCGCCGCTGGCGCCGGTCACGATTGCCGGGCCGTGCTGCGGCTTCATGCCGTGACGCTCCAGCGCCATGACGCAGAGCATCGCGGTGTAGCCTGCGGTGCCGATACCCATCGCCTGTTTTGCGGTGAGGCCCTTGGGCAGCGGGATCAGCCAGTCGGACTTGACCCTTGCGAGGCCGGCATAGCCGCCCCAATGGGTCTCGCCGACGCCGAAGCCGTTGAGCAGCACGCTATCGCCTTCGGCAAACAGCGGGCTTTGCGACCTGACCACCGTGCCGGCAAAATCAACGCCCGGAACCATCGGCCAGTGGCGCACGACCGGGCTCTTGCCGGTGATGGCGAGGCCGTCCTTGTAGTTGACCGTCGTTGCTTCGACCCTGACGGTGACATCGCCCTCCATCAGGTCGTCTTCGGTCAGCGTCACGGTTTCGACGGTCTGTTTCTTCTGGTCGTCGCGCGAAACGCGAATTGCCCTGAATGCCTCAGCCATGGTCGAGATGCCTTTCCTGTACGTGTTGTCATGCCCCGCCTTGCCTGCGGCGATGGCGCAGGGTTTCCAGCACCTCGTCGAGGATGATGATCGCGGCGCCGATGGTGATGAAACTGTCGGCGAAATTGAAGACCGCGAAAGACCAGCTTTGCGTGTGAACGAGGATGAAGTCCACCACATGGCCGAGCCGGACGCGGTCGATGAGATTGCCGATGGCGCCGCCCAGGACGAAGGCGTAGCCGAGCCGAGCCAGATGTTGATGAGGCTGCGAGCGCGACCACAGATAGACGATGAATCCCGAAATCCCGAGCGTCAGCGCGATCAGCGCCGCATCGTCGAGGCCGGAGAGGAAGGAAAAGGCGATTCCGGTATTGTAGGTGCGAAACAGCGACAGCAAAGGCAGGAGCGGCACCGGCTCCTGCAGCGGCAGGCCGGTCTCGACCAGGTATTTGCTGGCCTGGTCGAGCGCCACTGCCGCGATGACGATGAGCGCTCCGGCAATGCGGTTCATGCGATGCTGTCCTTGAGCGCGGCGCGGCGCACTTCGTAGAGCATCACGCCCGTAGCGACGGCAAGGTTGAGCGAGTCGGCCGCCCCGGCCATGGGGATGCGGCACAGCACGTCGCAGCATTGGGCGAGTTCGCCCGGCAGGCCCTGCTGCTCGTTGCCCATCATCAGGAGGACGGGCTTGCCGGAATAATCGGGCGAGCGATAGTCGACGGAGCCTTCCAGATGCGTGCCGGCGACCATTCCCGGCCAGCCCTTGCGCCACTCCAGGAATTGCGCCTGCGAAGCGCGCGCCAGCGGCACGTGGAAGAGCGAACCCATGGTGGCGCGCACGGCCTCGATGTTCCAACGGATCGGTGGTCTCGCCGACCAGGATCACGCCCTTGGCGCCGACGCCGTCTACCGTGCGGATGATGGTGCCGAGATTGCCGGGATCGCGCACCCGGTCGAGCGCCAGCCAGACATCGCCGTCCTTCGGGCGGATCGCTCCAAGTTCGGTCCAGCGCTGGCCGAAGACGGCGATCGCCATTTGCGGATTGTCGCGCCGGCTGATCGCGCCCAGCACCTTTTCGCTGACCTCGAGGATGAGCGCGCCGCGCGCGCGCGCCCGGGCCGCCGCCGCCTGCAGATGCGGCTCATGCGCCATCCGCTTGGCATAGACCATGACATGCACCGGCCAGCCGCCGTCGAGCGCATCGGTGACGAGCTTCAGCCCCTCGCCGAGGAAGCGCTTCTCGCTGTCGCGGTTCTTCTTCAGCGCAAGCGCGCGGATGTCCTTGATCACCGGATTGGCGAGCGAGGTGATTTCCTTGACCTGACCGGCGCGCGGCGTGTCGTTCATGGCGCGATCCAGCGCGAAAACAGCGAGGTGGAAAGCATGCGGCTGCCGCCCTCGGTGCGGATGACGAGTTCGCCCGATTCGAGCCTGCCGCCGCTGTCGCCCATGATTTCCTGCATCACTTCATGCAGGGCAAAGAAGGAAGCGCGGATTGAGTAAGCGGTGAGGATGATGAAAAGCGGGCGGTCGGACAAAAGGTCGCGAACAAGGTCGAGCATGTGCGGCAGGTTCTCGAACAAGCTGCCAGACCTCGCCCTTTGGTCCGCGGCCATAGCTTGGCGGGTCGAGCACGATGGCGTCGTAGCGGCTGCCGCGCCGCACTTCGCGTTCGCAGAACTTCACCGCATCGTCGCAGATCCAGCGGATCGGCTTTCTGGTCCATGCCGGCGAGCAGCTGGTTTTCGCGCGCCCAGCCGATCGCCTTCTTCGAGGCGTCGACATGGGTGACATGCGCGCCGGCACGCGCTGCCACCAGCGAGGCAAGGCCGGTATAGCCGAAGAGATTGAGCAGGCGCACCGGGCGGCTTCGCGCCGCGAGATCCTGTCCTCGATGAAGCGCCAATGCGTCGACTGCTCGGGGAACACGCCGACATGACGGAATGACGTGAAGCGGCCGAGATAGGCGATGCCGTCCCAGTCGAGCGGCCAGGTCTCGCCAAGCTGGCGTCCTGGGAAAACGCCAGCGGCCCATGCCGTCTTCCTCGGTGTCGCCGGTGAAGATCGCGTCCGCCTTGCGCCATTCGCGCGGGTCCAGCGCCGGGCGCCACAATGCCTGGCCTTCCGGCCGCTCGATCACATAGGCGCCGTAGCGCTCGAGCTTGCGGCCATTGCCGCTGTCGATGAGCGCATAGCTGCGGTCGCCGGACGCCTCGAGGATGACCGGCGCCGTTTCCGGCAGGCGGCCCTTGGCGGGCGGGCGGCGCTCCGGCTGCGCCGGCGCGGCGGTGGAATTGGATCGCTCGTTCAACTTGGACTTCGACCTTTTGCCAATGTCAGCGCGCAAAGCCCTACTTTAAATCGGGCGCGGACAAAACCCCAATGCTGACGGCTTGCCTGATTGCCGACAGCATGCAAATTGTTCGGCAACAAGGAGCCGTCCGATGGATCTCACCGGCGAATACATCATTGAAGCCCCGCGCCAGCGGGTCTGGGAGGCGCTGAACGACCCTGACGTGCTGCGCGCATGCATTCCCGGCTGCGAAACGCTTGAGAAGAAATCCGATACCGAGATGGCCGCGACGGTGGTCACAAAGATCGGTCCGGTAAAGGCGAAGTTCAGCGGCGAGGTCCGGCTGGAGAACATCAACGCACCGGTAAGCTACACCATCGCCGGCGAGGGCAAGGGCGGCATCGCCGGCTTCGCCAAGGGCGGGGCCGACGTGGTGCTGGACGAGGTGCCGGAGGGAACGAAGCTCTCCTATGCCGTGAAGGCACAGATCGGCGGCAAGCTGGCGCAGCTCGGCTCGCGCCTCATCGACTCCACCGTCAAGAAGCTCGCCGACCAGTTCTTCCAGAATTTCTCGCAGGCCGTGGCGCCGAAGGACAGTTCCCTCGCCTGAACGCAAAGCGCCGTTTACGCCGCCCGGGTGCGTCCGGCCGGTGCCGGAAGCGCGGTGAAGCCTTGCTTTTCCTGGACCAACGCGTCGGCACGCTTGCGCTGCTCTTCCGCCTCGGCGCGCCACGTCCGCGCTTCAAGCGCCTGCTTCCTGGCTTCCTTGCGATGGCGGCCCTGGCCCAGCCAAACCAGGAATCCGCCGGTCAGCAGGCCGGCGACCAGCGCCGCGAAGATGAAGACGAAAAAGGGAAGTGTCAGCGAAATCGCGGGGTTCTCGCGCGAGAACGGATCGAGCAGCATTGTCACCGGTGCACGGTTCGCAACGGAGAAGACGATCAGCACAACCGCCACAGGGACGGCAACGAACAACCACAAAAGCCTGTTCACGGGTGAATTCCTTTCAAGGCGGCGCGCCAAATGGCAGCAGGTAAAAACGGGCTAAACGTCCGCTCCCTTTAGCTGCCATTCAGCCTTTCGCGCAATTCCTTGCCGGTCTTGAAGAAGGGCACCCACTTCTCGTCGACCTCGACCTTGACGCCGGTGCGCGGATTGCGGCCGGTGCGCGCCGGGCGGTTCTTCACCGAGAACGCGCCGAAACCGCGCAACTCGACGCGGTCGCCGCGCGAAAGCGCTATCGTGATCTCGTCAAGAATCGCATTGACGATGTTTTCCACGTCTCGCTGGTACAGATGTGGATTCTTGAGGGCGATCGCCTCTACAAGTTCTGACTTGATCATTGACCCAACCTCTCCAGTACCGGTTCCGGACTTTGCATCACCGAGACAAGACCGTCAAGAAACAGACGTTTAGAGATAACTTCCCGCAATTGGATGATATCGAGCACGATATCTTCGCCGCCAATCAGCCGCATGATACGCGACAGTCCCGCGACATTGCCTAGAATACGTCCGTTGTCGCGATCCGGCTTCCACTCGATTATCTTCAGATCGGCCGGTATCGACTTCGATTCAGTCAACCAATCCTTCGCGGCATCTTCTCCGCCGAGTTGATCGACAAGACCATTCGCAAGACCCTGCGAGCCGGTGAATATGCTGCCATCGGCCAATTGCCGCGCCTTGAAAGGTTCAAGCTTGCGCCTTTCGGCGACGAGGCCGACGAAATATTCGTAGGAATCGTTCACCACCCGGCCGATCATCTGCTTGGCTTCCTCGCTGGCGGGCCCGAAGGGCGAGGGTTCGGCCTTGAGCGGCGACGACTTGATCGCGTCGACCTTGACCCCGACCTTGTCCAGCAGGACCGAGGCATCGGCGTACTGGAACAGCACGCCGATCGATCCGACGATGGATGAGCGGCGCGCAACGATGCGCTCGGATCCGCAGGCGATCATGTATGCGGCGGATGCGGCAAGCGTGCCGACGCTGGCGACGACCGGCTTCTTTTCATTGAGCTTGCGGACGGCCTCGTAGATCGCTTCGCCGCCCGCCGTCGAGCCGCCCGGCGAGGATATGTCGAGGATCACGGCCCGCACCCTGTCGGTCCGCGAGATCTTGTCCAGCATCTCGATCAATGCGCGGTCATCGGAAATGAAGCCTTCGATCTCGACGCGGGCAATGTGTTCGCGCCCGGCATTGGCGAAAAGCCCGCCGGCGCCGGCCAGCGCCACGATCGCGCCCGCCAGCAGCAGGAAGGCGGCGACGCGCCAGAAGGTCAGTTTGCGGCGCATGCGGCGCCGCTCGATGATCTCGTCCGCGGTCAGGGTCATGGATTGCTCCCTTGGATTGACCTTTTGCCACTGCGGTAGCAGGCGTGACCGTCATGGGCAAGCCGGATCGCGGGCGGCGTGGCTGCAAATGGACGGTTGCAACAAAAAAGGGCCCGCAATCCATGCGAGCCCTTTGTGTCGTAGCGAAAGGCGAAGATTACTCGGCCTTCTTTTCCTTCAGCGCCGCGCCGAGAATGTCGCCGAGCGATGCGCCGGAATCGGTGGAGCCGTATTGGGCCACCGCTTCCTTCTCCTCGGCGATTTCCAGCGCCTTGATCGAGACCGCAACCTTGCGCGTCTTCTTGTCGAACTGGCGTGACGCGGGCATCGACCTTCTGGCCGACCGAGAAGCGCTCGGGACGCTGTTCGTCACGGTCGCGCGACAGGTCGGACGCGCTTGATGAAGGTGGCGATGTCGGTGTCGACGATGACGACGTCGAGGCCGCCATCCTTCACGCCGGTGACTTCGCAGGTGACGACGGCATCCTTGCGCAGGTCGCCGGATTCGGCTGCCGTCGCCAACCGGGTCGCTGAGCCGAGCTGCTTGATGCCGAGCGAGATGCGCTCCTTCTCGATGTCGACGTCGAGGACCTTGGCCTGACCGATGTCGCCCTTGTTGTACTCCTCGATGACCTGCTCGCCCGGACGGTTCCAGTCGAGATCGGACAGGTGGACCATGCCGTCGACGTCGCCGTCGAGACCGATGAACAGGCCGAACTCGGTCTTGTTCTTGACCTCGCCCTCGACGACCGAGCCATTCGGATGGTTCGCGGCGAAGGTTTCCCACGGATTGTCGAGCGTCTGCTTGAGGCCGAGCGAGATGCGGCGCTTGGCCGGATCGACCTCGAGCACCATGACCTCGACTTCCTGCGAGGTCGACGAGGATCTTGCCGGGATGGACGTTCTTCTTGGTCCAGGACATTTCCGAAACGTGGATCAGGCCTTCGATGCCCGGCTCCAGTTCGACGAACGCGCCGTAGTCGGTGATGTTGGTGACGCGTGCCCGTGACCTTCGCGCCGATCGGGATACTTGGCGCCGATCGCACCCCACGGATCGCTCTCGAGCTGCTTCATGCCGAGCGAGATGCGGTGGGTTTCCTGGTTGATGCGGATGATCTGCACCTTGACCGTCTGGCCGATGTTGACAGGATTTCGGACGGATGGTTGACGCGGCGCCATGCCATGTCGGTGACGTGCAGCAGGCCGTCGATGCCGCCGAGATCGACGAACGCGCCGTAGTCGGTGATGTTCTTGACCACGCCGTCGACGATCTGGCCTTCTTCGAGGTTCTGCACGATTTCCGAACGCTGTTCGGCACGGCTTTCCTCAAGGACGGTGCGGCGCGACACGACGATGTTGCCGCGGCGGTGGTCCATCTTGAGGATCTCGAAGGGCTGCGGATTGTGCATCAGCGGGCGTGACGTCGCGGATCGGGCGGATGTCGACCTGGCTGCGCGGCAGGAAGGCCACGGCGCCGTCGAGATCGACCGTGAAGCCGCCCTTGACCTGGTTGAAGATGACGCCTTCGACGCGCTCGCCCTGCGTCGAACTTCTCTTCGAGCTTGATCCAGCTTTCCTCGCGGCGGGCCTTCTCGCGCGACAGCATCGGCCTCGCCCAGCGCGTTTTCGACGCGTTCGACATAGACCTCGACCTCGTCGCCGACCTTGAGCGTGCCGTCCTTGGCCCTGCGCGCCGAATTCCTTCAGCGGCACGCGGCCTTCGACCTTCAGGCCGACGTCGATGATGGCCATGTCCTTTTCGATCGCCGTGATGCGGCCCTTGACGACCGAGCCTTCGGCCACGTCGTGGGTGAGGAAGGATTCTTCGAGAAGCGCGGCAAAATCTTCCCGCGTCGGGTTCATGCCCGTCTGCTTCTGTGACATATTTTCTCCTGGTGTGACCCGTGCCGCCCTTGCGGACGGGTCCGGCGCCTTTGGTTGGTGTTGCGTTTGGCAAACCCCGCTACCCGCCCGAAAGGGCTTTCCGGCAATGCCGGGTGGCGCAAGGGGAACGGAGCCTGCCTGCTTGATGTCAGTCCCGTTGCCGCCGTGGCGGCAGGGGGTTCACGCGCTGCCTGTGACCGCTTCTACGATCGAGAGCGCAGCGCGAAATGCCGCCTCTATACCCATCTCGCTGGTATCGATCAAGTGTGCGTCTGGCGCTGGGCGCAGCGGCGAGTCGGTTCGGCCCATGTCGCGCGCGTCGCGCACATTGATCGCCTGGAGTATTTCATCGTAATTCGCCGTGCCGCCGGCCTCGACGATCTCCTCCATTCGCCGCTGCGCGCGCACCTGCGCCGAGGCGGTGACGAAGAGCTTCACTGGCGCATCAGGGCAGACAACGGTGCCGATGTCGCGTCCGTCGAGCACCGCGCCGGGCGGGACCCTGGCGAATTCGCGCTGCTTTTCGACGAGGATGCGCCGGACGTCCGGCATGACCGCGACCCGCGAAGCAGCCTCGCCGATGTCGTGCTCGGAAAGCACGTCGCGGTCCAGCGCGGCAAGATCGACATGGCGCGCCGCTTCCTCGGCAAGGCCGGCATCGTCGAGCGGCAGTCCGACCGACAGAAGCGCATGGCCCACGGCGCGGTAGGTGAGGCCCGTATCCAGATGGCGCAGGCGAAGATGGTCGGCGAGCCGGCGCGCCAGCGTTCCCTTGCCCGATGCCGCCGGCCCGTCGATGGCGATGATCATCGGCATGCGTCAAACACTCCGGCGTGATGCCGCCGTCGATGCGGATGCTCTGCCCCGTGATGTAGGACGAACGCGGCGTCGCCAGGAAGGCAATGAGTTCGGCAACTTCTTCCGACGTACCGTACCGGCCCATCGGAATGCGCGCCCGGCGCTCCTCCTTCTCGGGCAGCGAGTCGATGAACCCGGGCATGACGTTGTTCATGCGGATGTTGTGCGATGCATGCTGGTCGCAGAAAAGCTTGGTGAACGCCGACAGGCCGGTGCGGAACACGGCGGAGGTCGGGAACGCTTCTTCCGGCTCGAAAGCTGCATAGGTGGAAATGTTGACGATCGAACCGGCGCCCTGCGCCTGCATGAGCGGTACCACGAGGCGGGCCATGCGGATGACGTTCAGCAGATAGAATTCCATGCCGACGATCCAGTCCTCGTCGCTGATGGCAAGGATCGGACCCTTGGGACCGTGACCGGCGCTGTTCACGACTGCATCGATCCGCCCGAAGCGCTGCACGGCAAGGTCGACGAAACGCCGGAGGTCTTCGGGGTTGCGGTTGGAGCCGGTGAACCCGAGGCCGCCGAGTTCCTTCGCCAGCGCCTCGCCCTTGCCCGAGGGCGAGAGGATGGCGATGCCATAGCCTTCAACGGAAAGCCTTCGTGCGGCCGCCGCGCCCATGCCGGTTCCGCCGCCGACGATCAAGGCAACCTTGTCCGTCATCTCAGGCGATCTCCGCCGCTAGCTGCGCACCCAATTCACGCATCAGGCTTTCGAATTGCGGGAAGCTGGTGGCGATCGGCGAGGCGTCGTCCACCGTCACGGGACGTTCGGCAGCCAGGCCCATGACGAGGAAGGACATGGCGATGCGGTGGTCGAGATGGGTTGCGACGGTGCCGCCGCCAAGGCCCTTGCCGTCCGGACGGCCGGTGACCTTGAGCCAGTCATGCCCCTCCTGGCAGGCAACATTGTTCGCCTCGAGCCCGCGCGCGACGGCGGCGAGGCGGTCGCTCTCCTTCACCCGCAATTCGTCGAGCCCCTGCATCAGCGTGTCGCCCTCGGCAAAGCAGGCCGCGACGGCAAGCACCGGATACTCGTCGATCATCGACGGGGCGCGTTCCGCCGGAACGGTGACGCCCTTGAGCGGCGAATGGCGCACGCGCAGGTCCGCCACGTCCTCGCCACCGGCCGAGCGGGCGTTGAGGATCTCGATATCGGCTCCCATTTCCTGAAGCGTCGCGATGAGGCCGGTACGGGTGGGGTTCATCAGCACATTGGAGATGGTGACGTCCGAGCCCGGAACGATGATCGCGGCCACCAGCGGGAAAGCGGCGGAGGACGGATCGCCCGGCACGGTGATTTCCTGTCCCTTCAACGCACCCTGGCCGGTGATGCGGATGTGGCGCACGCCTTTTGCGTCGGTCTCCACTTCAAGATCGGCGCCGAAGCCGCGCAGCATCTTCTCGGTGTGGTCGCGCGTCATCACCGGCTCGATGACGGTGGTGACGCCGGGCGCGTTGAGGCCGGCAAGAAGCACTGCCGACTTGACCTGCGCGGAGGGAACGGGAACCGTGTATGTGACCGGGTTCGCCTCGCGGGCGCCGCGGATCGTCACCGGCAGCCGGCCGCCCGGCTGCTGGTCCAGCACCTGGCACGCCCATCAGGGCGAGCGGATCGAGCACCCGGCCCATCGGCCGCTTTGACAGCGACGGATCGCCGATGAAGGTCACCGGGAAATCGTAGGTTCCGGCCAGGCCCATGAAAAGGCGGCAGCCGGTTCCCGAATTGCCGAAGTCGATCGGGCCCGAAGGCTCAAGCAGCGCGCCGTTGCCGGTGCCCTCGACGATCCAGGCCGGTCCTTCCTTGCGCGCCCTTGCCCCCAGCGCCTCGGCGGCCTTGATGGAATTGATGACGTCCTCGCCCTCCAGCAGGCCCTCGATCCGCGTCGTGCCGCTGGCGATGCCGCCGAACAGCACCGAGCGGTGGGAAATCGACTTGTCGCCGGGCACGGGCGCAATCCCCGAGAGCCTCCCGGAGCGCGTTGCGGTCATCGGTCTTTTTGCGGCATGTGCTGTCATGGCTGGCGGAAATCCGGGGCTGGAGAATGCCGGCGCATGTAACACAGCCGCCGCTGGCCGTCATCGTCAAATCCCGCCTTGGCCCGACGCGGCCAAATTGGCTTTTGACACGGAAGCATTGCCAGTCTATGGGAGGCCGGATTTTTCAGGACAACCGAGGTATCTGCAGTGGCCAGGGAAGAACTCGGCACTAAACGTGTCTGCCCGGAAACGGGCAAGAAGTTTTACGATCTGAACAAGGATCCGGTAGTATCGCCCTATACCGGCAAATCCTATCCCTTGTCGTTCTTCGTCGAGGCAGCTCCGGTGCGCGTTCGCAAGGAAAGCGCCAAGGCGAAGGTAGTCGAGGACGAAGAGGTCGAGGCCGAGGAAGAACTCGAGGACGAGGACGAGGCGGCGCCCGAACTCATCAGCCTCGAGGACGCCGACGAGGATTCGGCCGAGACCGTCGACAACGAAGACGACGAGGAAATTCCCGACCTGCCCGACGATGTCGAGATCGAGGTCGAGGAAGAGGAAGACGAGGTTGCCGATCCCTTCCTCGAGGAAGAGGAAGAGGATGACGACCTGTCCGACGTCATCGGCGGCGTGGACGGCGAAGAGGAAGTCTGAGGCCTCGGGCAGCCGATCTTAGGCCTTGATTTGAGGCCGGGTGCGGAATAGAAGCACCGCTGTCGCGGCGGCGTCCCATCCCAAGGGCGTCACATTGCTGCGGCGAACCAAAACCCGGGCCGGAGCTGTTGTTCCGGCATTGCGGATGGGGTCATAGCTCAGTTGGGAGAGCGCTTGAATGGCATTCAAGAGGTCGGCGGTTCGATTCCGCCTGGCTCCACCAAATTCCCGCGATTGATTGATCCTGGCGCCGGCGCGCCGCCGCAAACCGGTGGCGGATGCATCATGCACCCGCCGGTCTGTCCGCTTGTCAGACCTTGCCGTTCTTGAACTGCGGAGCGGCTTCGTCGAACTCGGTGCGAAGGTTGGTGACCACGCGCCGGTTGAGCGCCTTGCATGAAATGTCCGGGCAGTCGCGCACCAGGCGTTCCTTGCCATAGCCCTGCGCCCACATGCGCTGCGGGTCGACACCCTTCGATGCGAGGTATGCCATCACCGCCTTGGCCCGCTTGTCGGACAAGGCGTTGTTGTTCCCCGGATCGTCGGCAAAGCCCTGCAGCTTCACCAGCCATTTCGGATTCGAGTTGAGGAACTGCGCCTGCAGGTCGAGCGTCTCGCGCGCGACATCGTCAAGTTCGGCGGAACCGGAAGAGAAATAGACACGCCTGCCGGCGTTCATGACCAGTTCTTCCTCGCTCCCGGCGGCGATCTGTTCATAGCCCCGGGCGGGCTGGTCGGTGACGCCGGTGGGCTTGATCGCAGCTATGTCCGGGCCGCCGCCGCCGGTACAACCGGCGACCAGCAACGCCCCGGCAACGAGTGCCGACTTCGAAAAACGCAAGAACGCATCGGCACGCATGTTGTCAGCTGTCCTCTGCCACGGGGGCGCGGTCGGCAATGTGCTCAAGGACCAGCACGGCGGTTCCAACCGGGCAGCGCCGGTAAAGGTCGATCGCATCTTCATTGAACATGCGGATGCAGCCGGACGACGCATCGGTGCCGATCGACCATGGCGCGACCGTTCCATGCATGCGGTAACCGGTGTCGCCCTGGTCGTTGAACAGATAGAGGGCGCGCGGGCCGAGCGGATTCTTCGGGCCGGCATCCATGAATTCCGGCAGTTCGGGATGGCGCTCGCGCATTTCCTTCGGCGGCACCCAGCGCGGCCAGCGGGTCTTCTTGGCGACGCGCGAACGGCCGAACCACTGGAAGCCTTCCTTGCCGACGCCGACGCCGTAACGGATCGCCGTGTTGTTTTCCCAGATCCAGTAAAGGTAGTGATGCTTCGTATCGACGACGACCGTGCCTTCCGGCTCGTCCGAGAAATACTGCACCATCTGGCGGCGCCAACGCGGGTCGACGGCCGAGAAGTTCGTGGCGATATACTGGTTGCCGGAATCGGTCGCCATGCCGGCAATGTACTTGTTGTTGGCCTGCGCCAGCGCCTGGCCGGTCCGCACGAACGGCATCGCCAGCGGCACCGTTGCCCCGACCGTCAACACCGCAGCCTTGCCGAGAAAACGGCGGCGGCTGATTTCATTGGAAATCATGAATTTTTGCTCCTGACAGCCCCTTGCCTGACATGTTCGCAGTCAATTGGACGCTCATGCCAGAATAGCGACAATAATTCAGCAAAAAAATGGCAAGGTCAACGGTTCCGCACTTTGCGGCAGGCGCGCGACCTATTTTACCCCCTTCGCCTTGGTCATGATGACGTCGATCCAGGCGAGAATCAGCGCCGAAACCACGAAGGCCAGGTGGATGATCGTGAACCACATCAGCTTGTCGTTGGTGAACTGGTTCGCATTGAGAAACACCTGCAAAAGGTGGATCGAGGAAATCGCCACGATGGTCGAGGCCACCTTGATCTTGAGCGATCCCGCGTCGATCTTGCCGAGCCAGTGGACTTCCTCGCCCGCTGCGTCCTCGAAGCGCGACACGAAGTTCTCATAGCCCGAGATGATCACCATCACGACGAGGCTCGCGACCAGCGCGGCGTCGATGAGGGCAAGAATACGAAGGATCGTCTGGGTCTCGTCGAGGGCAAGGCCGTTCGCCATGAAATCGATCAGTTTCTTGAAAAAGGTGATCGCGTACATGGCGAGCGCCAGCGTCAGGCCGAGGTAGAAGACCACCAAAAGCCAGCGCGAGGCGAGAATGATCCGTTCGATGAACAGTTCGAGTGATTTCATGGGAGCAGTTCGATGTGACGTGTGGACAGAACATATGCATGCCGCGATTTTTCGCAAGGCCAGGATGGTGCACCCGGCGCGAAAGACGTTTTCATTGCCATGCCGAGCGGCTAGAACGGGCGCGGCGGCATTGAGGCCGACGGAGAAGATGGCATGGGATTGAAGCCCCTCTTGGCGGCTGTGTTGCTGGCGATGTCCGCCACGGGCGCAATGGCCGATCCGGTGACGCTCGATGATTTCGGCAATGGCGCATCCGGGCGCTGGCGCTTCTTCGCCGACACGGTGATGGGCGGGGTCTCGACCGGCAAGGTCGATTTCCTGAGCGAGAAGGGCGTGACGTTCGCGCGCATGAGCGGCGCGGTAAGCACGGCCAACAACGGAGGCTTCATCCAGTTCCGCACGGATCTGGCCGGCCGCGTGCCCGAGGGGGCGACGGGCGTTCTCCTGGTCGCGCGCGGCAATGGCGAGCGCTATTTCGTTCACTTGCGCACCTCCGCCATGCTGCTGCCCTGGCAATACTACCAGGCGGGATTTTCCACCGGACCGGGCTGGCGCGAGGTGCGCCTGCCCTTTTCGTCGTTCAAACCCTCGGGCCGCGGACTGGCGGGCGCACCCGATCCCTCAACCCTTCGATCGGTGGGGATCGTCGCCTATGGCCGCGACCACGAAGCGCGGATAGACGTGCGCAGGATCGGGTTCTACTGAGCGGCCTCGCGCAATCTTGGCCGCCTGCCGCGCGCAAGTCATCTAGGTGCGGTGAGGGCCGACCGGCGGCAAAGCGGAGAAGAACGTGTTTCAGCAGGTGACGGCTCACCATGAAAGGCAGCGGCACGACGCGCATGTGCTGTTGATGGTCATGCTCGCCATCGACGTGGGATTGATCCTGGCATACGCCTTCCAGGCACGGCTGCCGCTCCTGCGCACGGGCCTCTTCGACATCGATGCGCAGTTCAGCCTGTCGTCGGTCCTGAACTTCGCCCAGTTCGCGGCGATGGTCTTTTTCCTCTCGGAGATCAAGTACAATCGCCGCGACCGCGCCTTCGACTTCTGGAAGTACCTGTTTCTCTATATCCTGGCCGACGACATTTTCGAGATTTCCGAGCATGCGGGCCGAATCCTCGGCGAATTGTTCAGCTTCGAGACCCTGTTCGGGCTGGCGCCGGCCGATTACGGCAAGTTTGCCTTCGCGATCGGCGGCGGCCTCGCCGTTTCCGCCTTCCTTGGCTATCTCCTGCGCCGCAGCAGCCGCGAATTCGTGTCCGCCTCGTTCGCCATTTTCGTGATGCTTTCCTGCTTTGCGTTCTTCGCGGTGGTCTTCGACGTCATCCATGCCGTCTTCGACAAGGACCCGCGTCTCGGCTTTGCCTTCGGCATCCTGGAAGAAGGCGGCGAGATGATCGTGCTGAGCTTCATGACAGCCTACCTGTTCTATCTGTGGCAGGTATCGCGCGCGCGGCGGGGCTGACGAGGGCCTTGCAGTTTCTTCCAAACCCGGATCCCGGGAACGTCGGCGAAAATGGCGGAACCATCGGCGCGCCTCACTGTTGGGACCATTCGAAGTCCAAAAGCAGAGAGGTTGAGAGATGAGGAACCTGATTTTCGCGGCATTGCTTTCGTCGACGGCGCTTGTGCCGGGCGTTGTGCAGGCGCAGGAAAACAACCAGCAGCTCGGGCAGCAAATCGGGCAGCAGAGCGGGCAGGAGCAGCGGGCGGGCGAGCGGCAGGTGCGCGCCATCGAGCTCGTCAGCATGCCGGTGGTCGACGACCAGAACCAGCGCGCGGGAACCGTCGCCGGCGTGGTCGAACGCGATCAGCAGCAATATGTGGTGATCGAGACCGCGCAAGAGCGCAACATGGTGATGGTCGAGATCGAGAATGTCCGCATGCAAGGCGGGCAACTCGCGCTTTCGGCGGCAAGCCTTCGCAGCGGACAGCCGTGGCGGGACGACATGCAGTCGAGCTATACGCCCGTGCCGGAGCAGGAACCGGTAACGCTGGCGGCGATGCAGCAGGGCGGACAGGGCGCTTCGCAGGAAACCCAGGGCGCACAGATCACCGTCGAGCAGCAGCCGGCGCAGGTGATGGTTGAACAGCAGCCGCCGCAGATCATCGTCCGGCAGGCTCCGCCGACGATCATCGTCCAGCAGCCGCAGCCGGAAATCATCGTGCGCATGCCCGAACCGCAGGTATCGGTGAACCAGCAGCAGCCGCAGGTGCAGATCGAGCAGCCCGAACCCGAAGTGCAGACCAACCAGGCGCAGGCCATGGTTTCGACCCAGCAGGCCCAGCCGCAGGTGACCTTCGAACGCACGGGCGAGCCGCAGGTGCAGTTCCAGGAGGAACAGGGCCAGCCTAAGATCCGTGTCGAACGGATGCAGGCGGGCCAGCAGCAGGCAGCGCAGCGACGCGACGGCCAGCAGCAGTCGGGCAGCACGCAACAGGCGGCCGGACAGCGGCAGGCTGCGCAACAGTCCGGCCAGCAACAGCAAGCAGGCCAGGAACAGCAGCAGGCCGGCGCGCAAGGCTTCGACCAGGAACGGGTGCGGCAGGCTTTCGAGGTGGGCGGTCAGCAGCAGCAGGGCGCCAGCGGACAGCGACAGCAGGTTGCTGCCTCGGATCTGGCAGGCATGCAGGTCTACAACGGCCGCGGCGAGACGCTTGGCCGCGTCGATCGCGTGCTGCAGGATCCGACCCAGCGCGACCGTCACTATCTGCTGATGCAGACGGACCAGTCGTTCGGCTTCGACCAGAACCAGGCGATCCTGCCGCTTGAACGGGTCTCGATGCAGGACAACCGCCTGGTCGTCAGCGGGGTGACGGAGAGCGACCTCGAGGCGATGCAGGTCAGCGGCGATCTGTCTGCCTACCCGCAGGTCGCGCAGGGCGAAATGGTGAATGTCGGCGCCACGCCCTGAGTATGCTCTAGGATTGTTCGTGATTCACAGGCCGGCCATTTGGCCGGCCTTCTGCATTTCCCGGCGAACAGTGCTCCGATCAAATGGCGCAAGCTCTCCTCCGCTTTCCGAACCTCACCAGAGAACCGACGAACACTTCAAAATCGTTTGCGCAAGTCTTTTCTGGATGGGCAGAAACAAACGAAATACAAGCATGTCTGATCGGTACACATTCCGTTCGAGAAGCATTGATTTCATGTAAGCGTTTGTTTTTTGCTGGCGCACCCGAAGAGATTCGAACTCCTGACCCCCAAATTCGTAGTCTGGTGCTCTATCCAGCTGAGCTACGGGTGCGCGTGCCGAACGTGCGGCAAGGCGCGTACCTAATCGCTCGCCGTTCGAAAAGCAAGCCGCCAATGCAATTTGGCCGCGGGGCGGGCGGCGGCGTCCGGCAGCAGCACGGTGAACACGGTCCCCGCGTCGACGAGCTTTCAAGTTCAATGCGCCCGCCATGGGCGCGCACGAGTTCGGAGGCGATGGCAAGGCCAAGGCCTGTGCCGCCTGGCGCTGTGGACTTGGAAAATGCCTTGAACAGGTTCTCGCGCTGCGCCTCGCTCACGCCCGGGCCCGTATCGGAAACGCGGATGCGCACATTGCCATTGTCGCGCATCGCCGAAAGCGTGATTCGGTCGATCCGGCTGCGCTCGCCCGCCTCCTGCCGCTTGATCGCCTGCGCCGAATTGCGCGCCAGGTTGAGCATAACCCGCAGCAATTGCTCGGCATCGGCGACGACTTCCAGCTCGCCCGGCACCTCCTTGCGCCACTCGATGCCGCTGTCCGCCTCGATCGCCATGAGATCGATCACATCGTCGACGATCATCGACAGCCGATGGTGGCGGCGGTCCGGCGGGGCCTCCAGCGCCTTGCCATAGGCCAGCACGGAGCGGGTGTAGTCGACGGCGCGGTCGATGGCGCGCAGCAGCTTGGGCGCGAGGCGCTGCACGGTCGGGTCCGGCAATTGCGTCAGCCGGTCGGTGATGAGCTGGGCCGAGGCAAGGATGTTGCGCAAGTCATGATTGATCTTCGAAACCGCGAGGCCCAGATCCGCCAGATGCTGGCGCTGGCGCAGCGTCTGGTGCAATTCGCGCTGGAAAGCGGAAAGCTGACGCTCGGCAATGCCGATCTCGTCCTGCCGCGCGCTCGCCGGATAGATCAGCGCGGCATTGTCCGGCTCCTTGGCGAAATCCATCATGTTGCGCGAAATGGTGCGGATCGGCCGCACGATCATGCGGTAGAGCGCCAGGAACACCAACCCGGCGGTGATCACCGAGATCGCCAGCGAGATCAGCAGCACGTTGCGCGAATAGATCCGCAGCGCGCTTTTCAGCCGGTCGTCGCGCTGCACCAGCTCGATCACGCCCTCGCGCGATTTCATCTTCTGGAACACGCGGTACGTGCCAGGCGTGGTCGACAACAGCATGGAAATCGCGCCGGTGATGGCCTCCATCGGGTTGTCGCGGGTCAGATCGATGGAATGGTCGATGGGCGCTGGCATGTCGCTCGTCGCCATCAGCCGGCTCATCGGGCCTTCGCGGATGACGACCGCGAGCGAGCCTGTGGCGCTCAGCAATTCGCGCTGCGCCTGCTCGCTCAGCATAGGATCGGCGGTATCGAGGAAGACGATGCTGGCCGCCTCCGCCGTATCGAGATGGCCGCGCAGCCAGACATTGCGGAAATTGGCCACCGACGGCACGAAGATCAACACTTCGGCAATCATCACGAAGATGATGGTGAGCACCAGCAGCTTGCCGGACAGCCCGCTCATGGTGCTGACCTAGTGTTCGCCCGGCATGGGCTGGCCGTTCACGTCACGGCTCTGGTCCGCGCCCTGTGGGGTCTCGCCTGCTTGAGGTTGCGTGCGCTCGTGTTGCATGCCCAAAGGTATAGGGTGAGACCTGCCGCCGCGTCCAGTGCGTGCACGCCCCGGCCTAGCCGAAGGCGCGCAGCAAGCCCGTGAGCCGGCGCACCCAGCGGCCGCGCGCCAGCGGAGCATAATGCGATGTTGCGGCGCGCTTTCCGATCTCGCTGAAGCGTGGGGTAAGGCGCGACAAGTCCGGCGATGTCGGAAAGCTTCATGCCCTTGGCGATCGCCAGCGACCAAAGGCTTATCAATTCGCCCGCATTGGCCCCGCCAATGCTTGCGCCCATGATGCGGCCCTTGCCGTCGGCAATTACCTTGACCAGCCCTGTGGTCTGCCGCTCGGCCTGTGCGCGGTCGTTCTCGTGAAAGGGCCAGCGCGAGATCGAGAATTTGCGCAATTTCTCGCGCGCCATGCGCTCGTCCATGCCCACATGGGCAAGCTCGGGGTCGGTATAGGTTACCCAGGGCACGGCGGACAAATCCACACGCGCCGGCAGGCGGAAGAGCAGCGCGCGCGTGACGATGCCGGCATGATAATTGGCCACATGGGTGAATTGCCGCGAACCCGCGACATCGCCGATGGCATAGACGCGGCGGTTGCTGGTGCGCAGCTTGTCGGTGACGGAAATGCCCTTGCGGTCGAAGTCGATGCCGGCGGCCTCGAGCCCGAGATCGTCGATATTTGGCTTGCGCCCGGCGGCGATCAGCAGATGCGTTGCGTCGATGCGCTCCGGCTCTTTCGCGGTCTCGAAATGCACGCGCACACCCGTGCGGCCATGTTTTTCCACGCTCGTGACCTTCGCGCCCTGGCGGATCGAAACGCCTTCCTGCGCCAGTTTGCCCAGCACGATTGCCGCAAGCTCCGGATCGTCCTTGGCAAGCACGGTGGCGGCCTCAAGCACAGTCACCTGGCTGCCGAGCCGCCTGTGCGCCTGCGCCATTTCCAGCCCGACCGGGCCGCCGCCGATGATCACGAGGTGCCCGGGCCGGTTGCGGTTCGCAAAGATCGTCTCGTTGGTGAAATGGCTGACGCCCTCAAGCCCCGCGATTGGCGGAACCAGCGGCGAGGAGCCCGTGGCAATGACGAATCGCCGCGCCACGATCTCGTGGTCGCCCGCGATCACCGTCCGCTTGTCGCGGAAACGCGCATGCTCGCGGATGACCGTGACGCCCAGCGCCGTAAAGCGCTGCTGCGAATCGTTCGGCGCGATTGCCTCGATGGTGGCTTTCACATGCGCCATTGCCTTGGCAAAATTCACGTTGACGTCCGGGTCCGCCATCACGCCGAAAGCCTGCGCCTCGCGCACCATCTGCGCGCGTTTGCCCGCCGCCAGCAACGCCTTGCTGGGCACGCAGCCGTAATTGAGGCAGTCGCCGCCCATCTGGCCGCGCTCTATCAGCACCACCGACGCGCCAAACGCGGCCGCGGCGCCGCGACCGACAGGCCTCCCGATCCGGCGCCGATCACGCAGATATCCGGGGTGAGTCTGGTAGCTCATTTTCGCAGATGTCCGATAAAGGTTGCCGCGCCCTGCATAGGACGGCGTTGCAATTCGTCATGGCCGCCCGCGCCATGCGTTTCACCGCCACCGGAACGAGGGCAGCACGGCAAGTCCGGCAAGCGCCAGCAGCGAGTGCGGCGTCACGAGACTGTTCGGATCGATATGCAGCTTCGGGCCGCCGCGCAACCCGGCTGTGCACGCTCCTGCGACTCGATCACGCTGCCGAGGCCGGCCCCGATAAGGCGATGGCGAATGTGCCGGGGATGATGCCGAGGAACGTCGCTAGCGCGAAGGGCGCAAGTCGCATGTTGAGGATGGCCGGCACGATGTTGATCACCCAGAACGGAAAGATCGGAGCCAAGGCGCAGCGAAAGCAGGTAGCTGAACGCATCGCGGCGGAAGCCTTCCGCCATGCGTGCCGCAAATCCGCCGGCACGCTTCTCGAGCGAACTCGCCGAAAGACGACCGCGCGATGAGGAAGATCAGCACCGCACCCGCCGTCGCGCCGATCACGGTGCCGCTGCGCCGGCAAAGCCGCCGAACAGGAAGCCTCCCGCCAGCGTCAGCAACGATGCGCCGGGAAACGAGATCGTGACCAGCGCCGCATATAGGAGAACGTAGGCGGCAAGCGCCAGTGGCCGATTTGCGGCTGATCTGCGCTGCCAGCGCCTCGCGATGCGAGATGACGGCCGAAAGCGAAAGCTTGTCGAGAAGCCCCGACGCCCAGGCCGCGGCAAGCACGGCAACGATGGCGAGCGGCAACACGAGGCGGACTGCCGGCAAGCCGGCGCCACGCGGATCGGGTTGATTTTCGGGCCTCATCTGTCTCCTGCCGTCGCTTTGCGCCTCCATGAAACCGGCGGCTATTGGCGTTTGCGCTTATTGCGCCCTTCCGCCCGGCTGTTCAATGACCTCGCGTTGCCATCAAGTGCAAGTGAACGGGGAGCCTGACGCGCTCCCGCGGCGATTGACATTGCGCCCGCTTGCGCCTTATAAGCCCGGCAACGTTCGGGCCCTTGGCCGGGCGGTGCTCTGTGTCAGGGTGTTGCCGGACAGTATCCGCAAATGATGCGGGACCGTCGCAAGGTTGCCGTTCCCCGATTTTCGATGTCTTGGATGAGGGTCCGCCAGAAACGGCGGATTGGTCAAGATGAAGCGTACCTATCAGCCCAGCAAACTCGTGCGCAAGCGTCGCCACGGATTCCGTTCACGCATGGCCACCAAGGGCGGGCGCAAGGTAGTCGCGGCTCGCCGCGCCCGCGGCCGCAAGAGCCTCAGGCCTGACGGCAGGTCGCCCCTGCATGCGGCCAGTGGCCGGCCGAAGGACTCATTGCCGAAGGGCGGGAGGAGTCGGAGTGAAACCGCCCCTGCGTTTGAAAAAGCGATCGCAGTTTCTTGCCGATGCGTTCCGGCGGGCGGCATCCCGTCGCGGTCCTTCCTGCTGGAAATCCGTGAGAGGCAGCCGGACGAGACGCCGGAAGATGCACCGCGGTTCGGCTTTACCGTAACGAGCAAGATTGGAAATTCCGTCGTCAGGAACCGCATTCGCCGCCGCTTGCGCGAGGCGGTGCGGCTGGCGGCAATGGACCACGCCAAGCCCGGCCACGACTACGTGCTGGTCGGAAAGGCGGCGGCGCTCGACGAACCGTTCAGTTCTATTGTCGCAGAAATTGGCCGGGGCCTTGACCGCGCCGGTCCATTCAAGGCAAATCCGCCACGCGAACGACGGCGGCAGCCAGAAGCCGCCCGTTGCGGCTCGCGCCGCATTGATGCCGCGACGCACAGGAGCGCCACTGAATGGACAACAACCGCAACACACTACTGGCCATTGCGCTTTCGCTGCTGGTGCTGCTGGGGTGGCAATTCCTCTACGTCAACCCCAAGCTCGATGCCGAGCGCAAGGCGGCGGAGATCGAGCGCGTCCAGAAATCCGGCGAACAGGGCGGCGCACCCGCTGTCCAGCCAGGTGCCCAGACAGCCCAGCCGGGCCAGCCGACCACCGCCGTGCCCGGTTCTGGCCTGCGGTGCCCGGAACTGCTGGCGTGCAGCAGGAAATGGGCCGGGACCAGGCGCTGGCGAAGTCGCCGCGCGTGCCGGTCGAGAACGGCGACATCATCGGACTCGATCAATCTCAAGGGCGGCCGCATCGACGACCTGCGGCTGAAGAACTACCGCGTCACGATCGACCGCAACAGCCCGCTGGTCACGCTGCTTTCGCCCGCTGACCTGAGGCCGACGGCTATTTCGCCGAATTCGGCTGGGTCGGCCTCCGCGACCTCGGGCGAGGTTCCCGGACCCGAGACGATGTGGACCGCGCCGCGAGGCGCGGCCGCTGGCCCCGGAAACGCCCGTCACGCTCACATGGACAAACCCGTCCGGCGTCGTCTTCACCCGCACCATCGCGCTCGACGAGCACTACATGTTCACGGTCAGCGACAAGGTCGCCAACGACACGGCGGCGGAAGTCGCGATGTCGCCCTATGGCCGCGTCACGCGCTTCGACAAGCCGCGTGTCCCAGGCCAATTACGTGCTGCACGAAGGCATGATCGGCGTGCTCGGCGAAGAGGGCCTGCACGAGATCACCTACAGCTCCATCGAGGAGGACCGATCGTTCACCACGCCTGCGGCGGTGACCGAAGGCTGGCTCGGCATCACCGACAAGTACTGGGCTGCGATCATGGTCGCCCGTCGGGCGAGTACCAGCCGCGCTTTTCCTTCTTCGACGACGGGCGCCCGCGCTTCCAGGCCGATTTCCTCGGGCTCGAGATGAAGGTCGCCGCCGGGCAGAGCCTGGAAGTGACGCAGAAACTCTTCGCCGGCGCCAAGGAAGTGCGATGTCATCGACGACTACGAGACGTCGCTGCGGCATCAAGAATTTCGAACTGCTGATCGACTGGGGCTGGTTCTACTTCATCACCAAGCCGATGTTCTGGCTGATCGACTTCCTCTACAAGCTGCTTCGGCAATTTCGGCCTCGCCATCCTGGTCGGCACCGTCCTCATCAAGGCGGTGTTCTTCCCGCTCGCCAACATGTCCTACCGCTCGATGGCGAACATGAAGAAGATGCAGCCGGAAATGCTGTCGATCCGCGAGCGTTATCGCGGACGACAAGGTGAAGCAGCAGCAGGAAATGATGGAGCTGTACAAGACGCGAGAAGATCAATCCCGCTCGCCGGCTGCTGGCCGGTCCTCGTCCAGATCCCGGTCTTCTTCGCGCTCTACAAGGTGCTGTTCATCACCATCGAAATGCGGCATGCGCCGTTCTTCGGCTGGATCCAGGACCTTGCCGCGCCCGATCCGACCACCGTCTTCAACCTGTTCGGCCTGCTGCCGTTCGACGCGCCGGCATGGCCTGCCGATGCTCGGCATCTGGCCGGTGATCATGGGCATCACCATGTTCCTGCAGATGCAGCATGAACCCGACCCCGCCGGATCCGACGCAGGCGATGATCTTCAACTGGATGCCGGTGATCTTCACCTTCATGCTTGGCACGTTCCCGGCCGGCCTGGTCATCTACTGGGCCTGGAACAACACGCTGTCGATCATCCAGCAGGGCATGATCATGAAGCGCAAGGCGCGAAGATCGAGCTTTGGGACAATCTGAAGTCGCCTGTTCAGAGCCGCAAACCCGAAGCCGGCCGAATAGGCCGGCTTTCGCCGAAAGCGCGCAAGACATGGCGACGACAGGCGAAGGCGGCCCGGATCTGGCGGCGACAAGCTCTTCGCCCGGCCGTGGATATTCATCCGCGGCGTTCCCGCGATGAAGTTCCTGCCGCCGGAAGGCCCGCCGGAGGTAGCCTTTGCCGGCCGTTCCAATGTCGGCAAGTCGTCGCTGATCAACGCGCTGGTCGGCCAGTCCGGGCTGGCGCGCACGTCCAACACGCCGGGCCGCACGCAGGAGCTGAATTTCTTCGTGCCGGACGGATACTCGGGTGAAGCCGGCGACCTGCCGCCGGTGGCGATCGTCGACATGCCCGGCTACGGCTTCGCCAAGGCGCCGAAGGACCAGGTCGATGCCTGGACGCGGCTCGTCTTCGACTATCTGCGCGGGCGCGCCAGCCTCAAGCGCGTCTTCGTGCTGATCGATTCGCGCCACGGCCTGATGAAGAAGGACATCGAAACGCTGGACCTGCTCGACCGCGCCGCCGTTTCCTACCAGATCGTGCTGACCAAGGCCGACAAGATCAAGCCCGGCGCGCTTGCCCGCCTGGAAGAGGAAACGCTCAAGGCGATCTCGCGCCGCGCCGCGGCTTTCCCGCGCATCCTTGCGACCTCCTCGGAAAAAGGCGTTGGCATCGACACGCTGCGCGCCGAGATCCTCGAGATCATGCGGCAGTAGGCATCGCCCGCCATTGCAATTGCACACGCCTCGTTTAAGAGGAGCGCCGGACCCGAACCGGATGGCTGGCATGAACGACAAACCTTCAACCGCGGCCCAGACTGGCGAAATGCAGGCGAAACTGCTGTCGCAGGCGCTGCCCTACATGCAGCGCTACGAAAACAAGACCGTCGTGGTGAAATATGGCGGCCACGCCATGGGCGAATGCCGAACTCGGCCAGGCCTTCGCCCGCGACATCGCGCTGCTCGAAGCAGTCCGGCATCAACCCGATCGTCGTGCATGGCGGCGGGCCGCAGATCGGCGCGATGCTGACCAAGCTCGGCATCGAATCGAAGTTCGAGGGCGGCCTGCGCGTCACCGACGCAGAAGACCGTCGAGATCGTCGAGATGGTGCTGGCCGGCTCGATCAACAAGGAAATCGTCGCGCTCATCAACGCCGAAGGCGAATGGGCCATCGGCCTTTGCGGCAAGGACGGCAACATGGTCTTCGCCGAAAAGGCGCGCAAGACCATGCGTCGATCCGGATTCCAACATCGAGAGGGTGCTCGATCTCGGCTTTGTCGGCGAGCTGGTCGAGGTCGACCGCACGCTGCTCGACCTGCTGGCCCAGTCGGAAATGATCCCGGTCATCGCGCCGGTGGCGCCGGGCCGCGACGGCCACACCTACAACATCAACGCCGATACCTTTGCCGGCGCGATCGCCGGTGCGCTCGGCGCGACGCGCCTGCTGTTCCTCACCGATGTGCCGGGCGTTCTCGACAAGGACAAGAATCTCATCAAGGAACTGTCGGTGCCGCAGGCGCAGGGCGCTGATCGCCGACGGCACGATCTCGGGCGGCATGATCCCCAAGGTCGAGACCTGCATCGAGGCGGTGGAGACGCGGCGTCGAGGGCGTCGTCATCCTCAACGGCAAGACCCCGCATGCGGTGCTGCTCGAATTGTTCACCGAGCATGGTGCCGGCACGCTGATCGTGCCCTGATCCGCCCTTAGCGAAAATAGAGCAGGGCCACGATTCCCGCGACGATCAGCAGTGTTCCGGCGATCTCGAGCCGCGTCACCGTCTCGCGGAAAACGAAGATCGATGCGGCAAAGGTGAACACCAGTTCGATCTGCCCGAGCGCCCGCACATAGGCGACCTTCTCGATCGTCATTGCCGTGAACCAGCCGGCGGAGGCGGTGATCCCCGCCATGCCGACGAGCAGCGACGGGCGCCAGGCGATGGCGATGCGCGCAAGCTCGCCAGGTTCGCGCAACGCCATCCAGGCCAGCATCACGGCAGTCTGGAACACCGTCACGAAGGCAAGCGTGACCGCGGCCTGCATGACGAAGTTCGGCCCGCCCAGCGATAGCGACGCGCCCCGGTAGGCGACCGCAGAAATGCCGAAGGCCGCGCCGGAGGCGATGCCGATGAGCGCGGGCCGGCTCGCCACGGCCGAGAGCATGGCGCCGCGCGTGAGGCTCGTGCGGGCGAGCGAAATCAGCAGCACGCCGAAAATTCCGATGATGATGGCGGCGAGCGTTGCAACGCTGACCGCCTCGCCAAGGATCAGGAATCCGAAACCGGCAGCCTGCAACGGTTCGGTCTTCGAATAGGCGGTGCCGACCACGAAATTGCGGAAGGAAAAGAGGTACACCAGCAGGAAGGTGCCGCCGATCTGCGCCAGCCCGCCAATGGCGGCATGGATGAGGAACTCCCGGCCGATCGGCGGGAAGGCATATCCGGCGCCCAGATGCAGCAGCGCAACGAACACCAGCGCAAACGGCGCGCCGAAGCCGAACCGCACGAAAGTCGCGCCCGTCGTGCCCATCACGCCCTTGAGGTGCTTTTGCAGTGCCGATCGCAGGTTCTGCAGGAAGGCGGCTGCGATGGTGATGGGAATCCACAGGCTCATCGCGCGAGATTGCCTGCCGCCGCCGCAATTGCAACGCCCGCGGCGCTTTACGCAGAGATTTCAAATTGCCGCGGTTTGCGCCATAAGGAGCCATGGACAAGCCAATCTGACGCCCGGACTTTCAACCACGTTGTGGATTGGGTCTTCGACCTCGACAACACGCTCTACCCGCGCCACTACGATCTCTTTTCGCAGATCGACTGGCGCATGACCGGTTATGTGTCCCGGCTGACGGGCCTTGCGGAGGGCGAGGCGCGGCTGCTGCAGAAGCGGCTCTACCGCGAGCACGGCACGACGCTCGCCGGGCTGATGGCCGAATACGGCATCGACCCGCATGCCTATCTCGCCGATGTCCACGACATCGACTATTCCTTGATCCCACCGCACCCGGAGCTTGGCGAAGCAATTGCGTCGCTTCCGGGCCGCAAGCACATCTTCACCAATGGCGACATGCGCCATGCCATGAACACGCTCGAGGCGTTGGGTTTTCCAAGGCATTTCGACGCCATGTTCGACATCGTGGCGGCCGGCTTCGAGCCCAAGCCGCGCGCCATCGCATATGAACGATTCCTCGCCTCGCATGCCATCGTTCCGACGAAGGCCGCCATGTTCGAGGACATGCCGCGCAATCTCGAGGTTCCCAAGCGCCTTGGCATGGTGACGGTGCTGATCGTGCCCTATGCCGACAAGCCGCACACCGCGGAAGCTTGGGAAATCGAGGGCCACGACGAGCCGCACATCGACCACGTTGCCGATGACATCGAGCGCTTCCTGAGGGAACTGTCGTTTGAACGGGCCGATTGAACCGCGGTTCACCTCGCTCGAAGCGCGCATCGATGCCCTGGCGCATTCGGTGCTCGACGGCCTGCCGAAAAGCGGATTTGCCGCCGGTCTCGTTCCTTCGTGCTGGTGACCCTGGTTCACCGGCCAAGGGAAGTGGAGGCAGAAACGAAAAACCCGGCCAATGGCCGGGCTTTTTCATATCATCCCAGATGATTTAGCTCAGTGAACCGCGAAGCGCGGGCCTTCGAGCAATTCGCCTTCGAAAACCAGCGCGCCGGTTCCGGCAAGCGACTGGCCGTCACGGAAAGAACCGGCCACCTCGATCGAACGCGCGGCCGGCGTGCGGCGCATCGTCTCGGCAGGTACGTCCCACCGCAGGTTCATGCCCGCGGGCGCTTGGTGCACATATCCATTCTTGGTAGCCATCGAACTGTCCTCTCCGCCTTCCCAACGTTTGTTCCCGACACTGGTTCCCGTAACCATCGCGTCTTGTTTCATGGTTATTAAATGGTGAAGGAAAACGGCTTTTATGTGTAGTTTGTCACACTGCGTGATCGCGATTTTCCCTGCTTTGAAAACATTGTTGCAAATCAGGCATTAAGGCCGGACTTCGGCGGGAATTAAAATTGCAGGCATTCACCGATTTTGCCGCGCCGGCGCGCGATTGGGGCGCAAAAATGTCTTGTGGGTACGCGGACCGGCCGCTTCAGATGCCGTAATGGGCGCGGATGACGTCCCAGCCCTCGTCGGCCGTGTCGACGTGATGCATCAGCGAGAGGTCGTCGGGCGAGATCGTGCCCTGCTCGGCAAGCATCTTGAAATTGATGACCTTCGACCAGAATTCGCGGCCGAACAGCAGGAAGGGTATCGGTTCCATCCGCTTCGTCTGGATGAGGGTCAGGCTTTCGAACATCTCGTCCAGCGTGCCGAAGCCGCCGGGAAACACCGCGATCGCCTTCGCCCGCATCAGGAAGTGCATCTTGCGGATCGCGAAATAATGGAAGTTGAAGCACAGTCCGGGCGTCACGAATGCGTTGGGCGCCTGTTCGTGGGGCAGGACGATGTTGAGGCCGATCGATGGCGCGCCGACATCGTCTGCGCCCCGGTTGCCCGCCTCCATCACGCCCGGGCCTCCACCCGTCACGATGATCATCTCGCGGTAGTACGTGCTGGCCGCATATTCCGACACCAGCCGGGCGAACTGGCGGGCCTCGTCATAATAGGCGGAATTGGATTCGAGGTTGCGCTTCTGCTCTTCGTTCAGTGCCGCCCACGCCTCCTTGCCGGGCTCGGGAATGCGCGCGCCGCCGAACATGACGACGGTCGAGCGGATTCCGCGCTCCTGCAGCAGCATCTCCGGCTTCAGCAATTCCAGTTGCAGGCGTACCGGCCGCAATTCCTCGCGGTAAAGGAAATCCTTGTCGTCGATGGCCAGTTTGTAGGCGGGCGACTGGGTCTGCGGCGTGACGGGAATGTGCCGTGACTTCTCCACGTCCTCGCGCGAGCGGACAAGGGCTTTCCATCCGCCCGTTTCTTTTTCCGTCATGTCATTCCTTTCGAAACTTTGTTGATCGAGGCGGGCCGTAAAAAAGTAGTTTTCTTTACATTTTGAAAAGCATGACGATTAACAACACTTCAACACTGTTACGTTAGGTTGGCTCCAGTCGCCGAGAGCGGCAGACTACGCCGAAAGGCGAAACAAAAATCAAGGAGCAATGGCAATGAAACTCGTGGCACGCTTTCTCAAGAACGAATCGGGCGCAACGGCTATCGAATACGGCCTGATCGCAGCCCTCATCTCGGTCGCCATCATCGGCGGCGCGACGGCAGTCGGCGGCGGTGTGAACAACACCTTCACCAACGTCAAGAACAAGCTGTAATTTCCGGCACGAAAGCGCCAGACGAAAGGGCCGCCTCCGGGCGGCCTTTTCTTTTCGAAGGCCGCCATCAGGCACCGTCGCATTTACCAAATCTGAACATGCGAAGATCATTATCAGCCTGACCCAAGAGGCGCGGTATGCTCGACATTGCTCTCATCCTGTTCTTTCCGGCATTGATGGCATTTGCCGCCTCGTCGGACCTCGTCTCCATGACCATTTCCAACAAGGTCTCGATCGTGCTCATCGCCGGGTTCATGGTCTTTGCCTTGGCGATCGGAATGCCGTGGCCGCAAATCGGCATGCACTGGGCGATGTTCGCCGCCGTGCTTGCCGGCGGGTTCGTGCTCTTCGCCTTCGGGACGATCGGCGGCGGCGACGCCAAGCTGGCGGCATCGACCGCGTTGTGGCTGGGCACCGAACAGCTCATGCCCTATCTGGTCGTTTCGGCATTTTTCGGCGGCATCCTGACACTTCTCATCTTGAAGATGCGTTCCGTGCCCCTGCCGGACCGCTTCGAAAAGGTCGACTGGATTGTCCGGCTCTATCGCGCCGACCAAGGCGTTCCGTACGGCATCGCACTCGCTGCCGCGGCGTTCTTCGTCTATCCGCAAACGCCCTGGATGCAGCATGTCATCCAATCGGTGCGCGCGATCGGCGGCTGACTGTTCGATGAAGTGATTGAAAAGCCGGGTGAGCAGCCCGGCTTTTTTTGTTTTCCGATAACTGCGGTTTTCACCGCCCGTTAACTCAAATTCTCAGTACACCGTTAACCATAATTACACCTTTCTGGCCGCAGTATGCACCCACGAAACCTGGAAAGGCATGCATCGTGGGAGTCTCTTCATGAAGGCGGCGCGAATGATTGTAATGGGAGGCGCACTGGCTGCCGCGGCCGGTGCCGGGTTCCTTGCGCTATCCCTCTCGAACCGGGAGCCGGAGACCGTAGTGGTGGAAGGCGGACCTCGCATCGAGGTCGAAGAAGTGCTGGTGGCCGGAAACGACATTCCGCTCGGATCCGGGCTTCGCCCGGACATCCTGCGCTGGCAGGAATGGCCAAAGAATGCCGTGTCAGCCGGGTTCATCACCCGCTCGGCCGATCCCGCGGCGCTCGAGAAGATGACGGACGCGATCGCCCGCGGCGGCTTCTATGCCGGCGAACCGATCCGCGAGGCGAAGCTGGTACGCTCCGATCGCGGCTACATGTCGGCGATCCTCCCCTCCGGCCAGCGCGCCGTGGCGACAACGATTTCGACGGCGACCAGCGCCGGCGGCTTCATCCTGCCGAACGACAATGTCGACGTCATCATGACCCGCCGCGAAAAGACGGATGAGGGCGAGGGCTTCGTTACGGAGACCATCCTCGAAAACATCCGCGTCCTGGCCATCGACCAGACCATCGAGGAGAAGGATGGCGAATCCGTCGTTGTCGGCGAAACAGCCACGCTCCAGCTCACGCCCAAGCAGGCCGAAATCCTGACCGTCGCCCAGCAAATGGCCGACCGCCTGGCCCTGGCCCTGCGCTCGGTCTCGGACAGCAAGGCGCAAGTGACGAAGGATGCCGATCACCTGCTCGGCGGCGCGCGCGGTTCCGGCCTCGTGCGGACCATCAAATATGGAAATTCCAAGGACATATCGGTCCAGCAGAGCGAGGCACAGAAAAAATGACTGCGGCTTTGAAGACTGTAAGGACCGGGAAATCGATCATGTTCGCACACTTCCAAACGGCTGTTTGCGTCGCGGCAATTGCTGCGGCAACCGGCTGGACACTGCCGGCCGTGACGCCTGCGAAAGCGCAGACATCGGGCGTGGGCAACTACATCAAGCTGAACGAGGCGGCCATCGGCGAGACGCGCCGCATATCGGTCGGCCTCAACAAGTCGATGGTCATCGACCTGCCGGGCGACGCGCACGACATCCTGGTGGCCAATCCGGAAGTCGCCGACGCCATCACGCGGTCGTCGCGGCGCATCTACATCTTCGCAAAGCAGGTGGGTGAGACGAACATCTTCATCTTCGATGCGGCCGGCAAGCAGCTGCTCAGCATCGACCTTGTGATCGAGCGCGACATCGCCGGACTGGAGGCCAATCTCGCCAAGTATATTCCGGGTTCCGAAATCAAGGTCGAGATGGTCAACGACAACGTCATCCTGACCGGAACCGTGCCGACGCCGCAGGCTTCCGCGCGGGCCGTCGATCTCGCGCGCATCTTCGTGACAGGCGGCGAGGCGACGACCAACCAGTTCGACACGGCGAGCCTCCGGCACCGGCGACACGATCTATCTGGGCGACGAGAACGAGCGGCAGGTCAGCCAGATCGTCAACCTGCTGCAGATCGACGGCGAGGACCAGGTCAACCTCAAGGTGACGATCGCCGAAATCCAGCGCACGGTCGTCAAGCAGCTCGGCATCGACCTGTCTGCCGCCGGCACCGCGGGCGGGCTCAACTATGCCTTCTACGGCGACAATCCCTTCGCGCTCAGCAAGGCGGCTCTCGCATTCGGGCGGGGCGCTCGGCTACAAGCATGGCGGCAACGACATCAACACGCTCATTCGCGCGCTCGACCAGTCGGGCGTGATGCGCACGCTGGCGGAGCCGTCCTTGACGGCGATTTCCGGCGAAACCGCCAAGTTCCGCGTCGGCGGCGAATACAACATCTCCGACGGCAAGACCGAGGACGAGGAAACGGTCACCTATACCTACCGGCAGGTTGAGTATGGCGTTGGCCTTGCCTTTACGCCGGTCGTGCTTTCGCCGGGCAGAATCAGCCTGCGCATCCGCACGGAAGTTTCCGAACCGACGACGGAAGGCAGCTATGCCATTCCGCGCGGCGGCGCGGCGGCGGCCTCCGCGCCCGGCCTTCGCCAACGCGAGGCCGAAACGACGGTCGAACTGCCCTCGGGCGGAACGATGGTGATCGCCGGCCTGCTCAAGGACGACGTTCGACAGGCAGTCAGCGGCTTTCCGGGCCTCAGCAAGATACCGATCATCGGCACGCTGTTCCGCAGCCGCGAGTTCCAGCGCTTCGAAACCGAGCTGGTCATCCTGGTCACGCCCTATCTCGTGCGGCCGGTGGCGCGTTCGAAAATGGCCCGTCCCGACGACAACTTCAATCCGGCCGCCGATGGGCCGGGCATGTTCCTTGGCCGCGTCAACCGCATCTATGGCGTCGTCGACGGCAACGTTCCTCCGGGCCGCTACAACGGCCAGGTCGGATTCATCTACAAATAGGCCCCAGGGTTGAGAGCGGAGTAATTGCCATGTGCACAGTAAACCCAAGCCATCCCTGCCAGGCCGTCGGAAAGCGGCGCCGGCCGATTGCCAGCGCCGCGCTGATAGCGCTCCTGACTGCTGCCGGACTGTCGGCAGGCTGCGCTTCCTACGATCGCAGCCACTTCACCGTCGGCTCGGTTCCGGACGACTACCGGACCCGCCATCCGATCGTGGTGCGCCAGGACGAGCAAACGCAAGACATCGTGGTCTCGCCCAATTCACGCGGGCTTACCTACCGCGACCGCTCGGTCGTCGAGGAGTTCGGGTCGCAGTTCAAGCGAAAGAGTTCCGCGCGGATGGCGATCCTCGTCCCCGCAGGCTCGGCCAACTCGGCGGCGGCAAAACGCGTCGCGTACCAGATCGTGCCGATCCTCGGCGAGGCAGGCATCAGCCGCAGGCAGATCAGCATACAGAGCTACGACGCGGCCAGCCACGGCTCGGCTGCCACCGTGCGCCTCGTCTCCGTTGCAACGACCGCCGAAGTCGAATCGCCCTGCGGCCAGTGGAACGAGGACGTCCTCGATACGGTCGAGAACCGCAACTACGAGAACTTCGGCTGCGCGACCCAGAAGAACCTCGCTGCGATGGTCGCCAATCCGGAAGACCTGCTTGGACCGCGCGGCGTATCGGAAATCGATGCGACACGCCGGACCAATGTGATCAACGATTGGCGTGACTTCGGTTCTGAAGAACTGCCGGTACTCTTCCGGTAACGGAACCATCCGATGCAGGCAATGCCGCAAAACGAACGGGACAAATGACGATGGCGCAGCAATACGCTCAAACCGAAGGGTACTTGGCCAAGGCGGTCGAGACGGGGGACATCAACGAGATCCGCCCGATCCCGCGGGTCACCATCCAGGCCTTCTGCGAAAGCGAGGCGGTGGCGCAGACGCTGGAGGCCTGCTCGCGCGACAGGCGAATGGCGCGCGCGCATGTGAAGGTTCACATGGGAGGCATTCCGGCGGCGGTCGAGTTCTACGGCAGCGCGCCGACGCCGAACCTCATCGTCGTGGAAACCAAGCTTGGCGGACACCAGATCCTTGCCGCGCTGACGCGCCTGGCCGAGGTTTGCGACAGCGACACCAAGGTTGTCGTCATCGGCCATTACAACGACATCTCGCTCTATCGCGAGCTGATCGGCAACGGCGTCTCCGAATACCTTGTCGGCCCGATCTCGATGGCCGATTTCATGTCGGCCATTTCCGACATCTTCGTCGATCGCGGACGCCGCGCCGCTTGGCAAGGTCATTGCCTTCATCGGCGCCAAGGGCGGCTGCGGTTCATCGACCATCTGCCACAATGTCGCCTGGTCGATCTCCTCGCGGTACCAGAGCGACGTCGTATTGGCCGATCTCGATCTTGCCTTCGGCACGGCGAACATCAACTTGAACCAGGATCCGCCGCAAGGCATTGCCGAGGCGGTGTTCTCGCCGGAGCGCCTCGACGACATCATGCTCGACCGCCTGCTCGCCAAGTGCGCCGACCATCTGAGCCTGCTGGCCGCGCCCTCGACGCTCGACCGCACCTATGATTTCGACAAGAACGCCTTCGCCGGAATCCTCGAGGTTGCACAGCGCGGCGCGCCCTGCGTCGTCGTCGATGTGCCGCATGTCTGGAATGGCTGGACCAGGCAGATCCTTGCCGCAGCCGACGAGGTGGTGATCACCGCCTGTCCGGAACTTGCCAACCTGCGCAACGCCAAGAACCTCATCGACACGCTGGCGGAGCTGCGCCCGAACGATCACAAGCCGCGGCTGATCATGAACCAGGTCGGAATGCCGAAGCGGCCGGAGATCGGCATCCGTGAATTCGCCGCGCCGCTTGGCGTGGAACCGTTGGCGATCATTCCGTTCGAGCCGGCCTTGTTCGGCACGGCTGCCAACAACGGACAGATGATTTCGGAAGCGGACGCCAAGAACCCGGTATCGGCAAGCTTCGACACGCTGGCCCAGGTGCTGACCGGCAGCGGCTCGCTGCGGGTGGAAAAGAAGAGCGGGCTCGGGCTGCTGGCCCGGCTGGGCATCAAGAAGAAAAGCTGATCTTACCGCAGGCCGGCCGTGCCGGTCAGCAAGCTTGTCAGGAGCGGGGTAAAGCATGTTCGGCAAAAGAGGCGGCAACACCGGCGGCGGGCGGTGGCGACAGCGTTCGGCAGTCCAGCGCCTGCGCCAGCGCGCGCGAGCAATCCATCGACGCTCTCGCCGGAAGCCCAGTCGGCTTCGACCGGCTGAAGATCGAAGCGGCGCCGCGTATCGTGACGCCGGCCGAACCGGTCATCCGCGAGAAGAACGAGGACTACTACGACACCAAGGCCAGGTGTTCTCCGCGCTGATCGACACGATCGACCTTGTCGCAGCTTGCCAAGCTGGACACCGGAGGCGGCGCGCGAGGAAATCCGCGACATCGTCAACGACATCATCGCGATCAAGAACCTCGCGATGTCGATCTCCGAGCAGGAAGAACTGCTCGAGGACATCTGCAACGACGTGCTGGGCTATGGTCCGCTGGAGCCGCTGCTGGCCCGCGACGACATCGCCGACATCATGGTCAACGGCGCGACGCACATCCTACATCGAAGTCGACGGCAAGGTCGCAGCACAGCCGGCATCCGCTTCCGCGACAACCCGCAGCTGCATGAACATCTGCCAGCGCATCGTCAGCCAGGTCGGCCGCCGCGTCGATGAATCGAGCCCGATCTGCGACGCGCGCCTGCCCGACGGCTCGCGCGTCAACGTCATCG
Organism: uncultured Alphaproteobacteria bacterium; assembly: GCA_963846345.1. Lineage (GTDB taxonomy): Bacteria > Pseudomonadota > Alphaproteobacteria > Rhizobiales > Rhizobiaceae > BOKV01. The sequence goes on along the minus strand of CAWJVP010000004.1, from coordinate 124,630 downwards.
CGCCGCCGCTCGCCATCGACGGCCCGGCGCTCACCATCCGCAAGTTCAAGAAGGACAAGCTGACGCTCGACCAGCTGGTCAAGTTCGGCGCGATCTCGCCGGAAGGCGCGACGATCCTGCAGATCATCGGCCGCGTCCGCTGCAACGTCATCATTTCCGGCGGCACCGGTTCCGGCAAGACGACGCTGCTCAACTGCCTGACGCGCTATATCGACAGCGACGAGCGCATCATCACCTGCGAGGACTCGGCCGAACTGCAGCTGCAGCAGCCGCATGTCGTGCGCCTCGAAACACGCCCGCCCAACCTCGAGGGCGAAGGCCAGATCACCATGCGCGACCTCGTCAAGAACTGCCTGCGCATGCGTCCCGAACGCATCATCGTCGGCGAAGTGCGCGGACCGGAGGTCTTCGACCTGCTGCAGGCGATGAACACCGGCCATGACGGCTCGATGGGCACGATCCACTCCAACACGCCCGCGCGAATGCCTGAACCGTATCGAATCGATGATCGCGATGGGCGGCTTCACGCTGCCGGCAAAGACAGTGCGCGAAATCATCGTCGGCTCGGTCGACGTCATCATCCAGGCGACGCGCCTGCGCGACGGCTCGCGCCGCATCACCCACATCACCGAGGTGATCGGCATGGAAGGCGACGTGATCATCACGCAGGACCTCTTCCTCTACAAGATGGAGGGCGAGGACGCGAACGGCAAGCATCATCGGCCAGCACGTCTCGACCGGCATCGGCCGCCCGCATTTCTGGGACCGCGCCCGCTACTACAACGAGGAAAACCGTCTGGCCGCCGCACTCGACGCCGCTGCCGACAAGAGCGGGGCCGAATGACTGATGTTCGGCCTTGACCTGACCATACTTGGCCTTTGTCGGCCTCGTTGCCCTGGCGCGTGGGCGGCCTCGCCTATGCACTGCTGTTCGACCGCGTCACCGAACGAGGTGACGGCAGGAAAAGCGGCGTCAAGTCGGTCCAGGTCCGCAAGGACGAGAACCGCACCAAGGCGGCGCGCGCGTGTCGCCGACGCCGCCAAGCGCAAGAAGTCGGTCCAGGATTCGCTGAAGGAACTGGAAGCCAAGCAGCGCGAGCGCAGCAAGACGAATGTCGGCGCTGAAGCGCCAGATGCAGCAGGCCGGCCTGAAGATCACCATGCGCCAGTTCGTGCTGATGTCGGTCGCTGCCGGCATCGTGTCGGTCGCGCTCGCCATGTTCCTGGGCGCGCCGCCGCTGGGGTCGCTCGCGGCGCCGGCATCGTTGGCGGCTTCGGCCTGCCGCGCTGGATGGTCGCGCGCATGCGCAAGCGCCGCATGAACAAGTTTCTCGAGGAATTCCCCAACGCGGTCGACGTCATCGTGCGCGGCGTGCGACGCCGGCCTGCCGCTCAACGACTGCCTTGCGCATCATTGCGCGCGAGGCGAAGGAGCCGGTCGCGTCCGAATTCCGGCGCATCATCGAGGTCCAGCAGATGGGCATACCGATGTCCGAGGCCGTGACTGCGCCTCTATGACAACGTGCCGCTGACGGAAGCGAACTTCTTCGGCATCGTCATCGCCATTCAGCAATCGGCCGGCGGCAACCTCTCGGAAGCGCTGGGCAATCTTTCCAACGTCCTGCGCGACCGCAAGAAGATGAAGCACAAGATCACCGCCATGTCGACGGAGGCGAAGGCCTCCGCCGGCATCATCGGCGCGCTGCCGTTCCTCGTGGCCATGCTCGTCTACCTGACGACGCCGGACTACATCACGATCCTTTTCACCGACCCTACGGGCAACATCGTCCTCGGTATGCTCCGGCATCTGGATGTGCATGGGCATCATGGTCATGAAGAAGATGATCAACTTCGACTTCTAGGAGACCGTGCGTGTTCGATCTCTTGTTCAAGATATTCGAGCCGGTCACCATGCTGGCGATCCTGTCGGCGGTAGCCGTCTTCGCGACGATCGTGACGATCGCCATGCCGATGCTGGCGCGCGACGAACTTTCCGTCGCGCATGAAGGCGACGGCGCTCGAGCGCGACAAGATCAGGGCCCGCGAGCGCGCGCGCCTCGCCGCCGAGGCCGCCAAGGGACCGCGGGCGGCATTGCGCCAGGACACGTCCGGCTTGATGCGCGACATCGTCGAAAAGCTGAACCTCAGGAAGGCGCTCGCCGACGACAACACCTTTGCCAACCTGAAGATGGCAGGCTACCGCAAGCAGTCGCACATCTATGTGTTCCTGTTCTTCCGTATCGTGCTGCCGCTGCTGATGTTCTTCGCCGCCAATCTCTATGTCTTCGGCCTGTCCGACATGGAACGGCCCTTCATGGTGAAGTTGACCATCGTGCTCGTCGTTGCCTATGCCGGCTTCTACGCGCCCAACGTGTTCGTCAAGAACCAGATCGGCAAGCGCCAGCTCTCCATCCGCCGCGCATGGCCCGATGCACTCGACCTGATGCTGATCTGCGTCGAATCGGGCATGTCCATCGAGGCTGCGTTCCGCAAGGTTGCGGTCGAGATCGGCATCCAGTCGCCGGCGCTTGCCGAAGAACTGGTGCTCACGAACGCCGAGCTTTCCTACCTCGCAAGAGCGGCGCAAGGCGTATGAGAACCTTGCCTCGCGCACCGGGCTCGACGGCGTCAAGTCGGTCACGCATCGCGCTCATCCAGGCGGAGCGCTACGGCACGCCGCTGGGCACGGCGCTGCGCGTGCTGGCTCAGGAAAACCGCGACATGCGCATGGCCGAGGCCGAGAAGAAGGCCGCCGCCCTGCCGCCGAAGCTGACCGTGCCGATGATCCTGTTCTTCCTGCCGGTGCTGTTCGCGGTCATCATGGGTCCGGCATTCATCCAGATTTTCGGCAAGACCGGTTAGGCCTGCGCGCAAATCGGGTGGCGCCGTCCGCATTTGCCGGGCCATGATTCTCCCTCGTGAACCGGGAGAATCATCGAATGCTGTTCCACTACCTTCCATTGCCAACCCACGACGTCATGGCATTTCAGCGTGGTTCACCCGACGCCTATGGCAATTTGCCTGAGCGATCGCTGTCGGATGGCGGGGGAAATCCGTGCCGTCACTGCCTGCAGGACATCAAGGCAGGCGAAGGCATGCTCACGCTCTCGTTGCGGCCATTTTCGAAGCTGCATCCCTATGCCGAAACCGGCCCTGTCTTCCTGCATGCAGACTCATGTGAAGCGCATGATCGCACCGGCGGCGCGCCGCCAATCGTCACAAGCCGAAGGCAATTGCTGGTCAAGGGCTATGATGTGAACGAGCGGATCGTCTACGGCACGGGGGCAATCGTCGACTGCGCGCGAATGGATGAGCACCTTGGAAGATTGTTCGCCAACAGCGAAGTGGCTTTTGCCGACATTCGCTCGGCGTCCAACAACTGCTATTTTTGCCGTGCAGTGCGCGCGCAGCCTACTGCTGCTTAGTCGTCTTCGAAGAGTCTTCCTGCTTGAGCTGGTTCCAGGCGTTCTGCTGGGTCAGCATCTGGCGCAGATAGGCGACGTTTTCCTTGGCTTCCTGCGGGGGCAATTCGGCTCCTGCGATCTGCTCGGCCTCTTCGAAGCGGCCCTGAAGACCGACCACCAGCGCCAGGTTCTGCCGCACGCGGCTGTCGGCGGAAGGCTTTCCTACCGCCTTGCGAAGATAGGTCTCCGCCGCGGCCAGGTCGTTGGACAAAAGGTAGGACATGCCAAGGTTCGACAGCACGGAAGGTTCTTCCGGCACGATGTCGAGCGCCTTGCGGTAATATTCGCGGGCCTCTGCCGTCCGTTCAAGCTGGTCGAGGATTGCTCCTTGCGCGGAAAGCAGTTTCCAGTCCGGCCGGTCCGGCAGCTGCGCGCGTTCGATGACGCCGAGCGCTTCGACAAGGTTGCCGCTGGAAGCGAGCGCCTTGCCATAGGCGGACAAGACGTCATTGTCCTTGGGGTGGTAGATGACCATCTGGCGCATCACGGCCAGGGCCTGGTCGTCGCCCCCGGTCATGCGCAACAGCGCCGCGTAGTTGAGGCCTGCCGCCTTGTCCTTGGGATTCTTGCGGTAGACTTCCCCGGCCTTGCGTGTCTGCGCGTCGAGCTGCGGCACCGACATCTTCGAAAGGGTCTGCTGGTCGCGGGTGACCGAACCGGTCGTGCGACTGTCCTTCGCGCACCCCCCCAAAACCAACATGGCGGCAATTGCAACAGAGACAGCCGTTGCAGATCCGAAGCTGCGCAGTTCCATGTAACGCGATCCTGTCGTACCGGTCATTTCGCCGGCGTCGCGAATTGGGCTAGCCGGGCTGATCGGACGAGAAATATTCTGTTAACCCTAATGCATGGTTAACCGCGGCCGACGCTGGGCCGCGCCAGCAATCACCGGAGCTACGCAATGACACTGACCTCGATTTCGTCCTTGAAGAGCGGCGGCAAGCCGGTGCATCTGTGCGCGTCGGCTCCCGATCCCGAGCGTGTCGGTACTCGCGCCGCAAGATTTGCCGCGGAAGCGGGTTTCGACGGATCACGTCCGTCGCTCCTGCTGGTTCCGGACGAAAAGGGCGGCATCGAATGCGCCCTTGCCGGCGCCGGTGGCGCGGATCGCACGCCCATGGATGCAGGAAGGCTTGCGCGGCAGTTGCCGGCCGGCGACTGGCGGCTGGAGGGCGATGTTGCCGATCCGGCGCTTGCCGCGCTCGCCTTCGCCCTCGCCAGCTACAGCTTTGATCGTTACCGCAAGAAGAAGGAGCAGAAGGCGCGCCTCGTGATTCCCGCCGGCGTCGATGGCGATGCCCTGGTTCGGCAGGCACAGGCCGTGTTCCTGGCGCGTGATCTCATCAATACGCCGACCAACGACATGGGGCCTGCCGAACTCGAGGACGCGATCCGCAAGGTCGGCGCGACTTTCAAGGCGGAAGTCCGATCCGTGATCGGCGACGAGCTTTTGTCCCGCAACTTTCCGATGGTGCACGCCGTCGGGCGCGCCAGCGCGAGCGCACCGCGCATCGTCGACCTGCAATGGGGCAACCCGTCCCACCCGAGGGTGACGCTGGTCGGCAAGGGCGTGTGCTTCGATTCGGGCGGGCTCAACGTGAAGCCCGGCGATTCCATGTCGTTGATGAAGAAGGACATGGGCGGGGCGGCCAGCACGCTGGCGCTGGCGCAGATGGTCATGGCGGCGAAACTGCCGGTCCGGCTGCGGCTGATCGTGCCGGCGGTAGAGAACGCCATTTCGGGCAATGCCTTCCGGCCGGGAGACGTGCTGCAAAGCCGCAAGGGCATCACGGTCGAAATCGGCAACACCGACGCGGAAGGCCGGTTGATCCTTGGCGATGCGCTTGCCTGGGGAGACGAGGAAGCACCGGAACTGATGATCGACATGGCGACGCTGACCGGTGCGGCGCGCGTCGCCCTCGGCCTCGACCTGCCGGGGATGTTCACCGATGACGATGCGCTGGCGGGCGATCTCTACAGTGCCTCGCGAAAGGTTTGCGATCCGCTGTGGCGCCTGCCGCTTTGGCCCGGATACAAGAAGGGGCTTTCCTCCGACGTCGCCGATATCTCGCATATCGGCAAGGGCCCGTTCGGCGGCGCGATCACCGCGGCGCTGTTCCTGCAGCGTTTCGTCGAGAAGGCGAAGTCATGGGCGCATTTCGACCTCTATGCGTGGGTCAATGCCGAAAAGCCCTTCGCCCCGGTCGGCGGCGACCCGCAGGCGATACGCGCGATATACGATGTGAGTCGAGGCGCGTTACCCTGCCTGATTGTTCGTCGCGGCTTGAGCGATCGCCTGCCTTGCATTAGACTGAAACGGCAGCGAAACGAATTCCTTACTGGCGCAGCGGAGAATGGCATGTCTGTATCCATGCGACCGGAACAGGCATTGAAACTTTGGCATGCCGCGGCAATGGCGATGGTGCATGACGACAAGCCCGACCTCACCTTGCGGCAGTTCGCGATCCTCCTTACCGTGTATCTCGAGCCGCCGCCCCACACGGTGCGCGGCCTTGCGGCAAGACTTGGCGTTACCAAGCCGGTCATCACGCGGGCATTGGACACGATGGGGCAGATGCAACTCCTGAAACGCCGCCGCGACGAGCGCGACCGGCGCAACGTGATCGTGCAGCGCACGCTGGAAGGCGCGCTGTTCCTCGAGCAACTCGGCGACCTCATTCGCGACAAGGCAGAAGCGCTGTGACCCTACCCTTCCTCGATCCGAAAGACCGGCGGCTTGATCCGGGCCCGAAGGCGCCATTGCACCGCGCCATCATCGCCGCTCCGGTTTGCGACATGCGCCGCGATCCCAGGCTTGATTGCGGCGTCGACACCCAGCTCATCACCGGAGACATGGTCGATGTTTTCGAGGAAAGCGATGGCTGGGCACGGGTCAGGGCCTTGCATGACGGCTATTGCGGCTGGATCCCAGCGGCCGCGATCGGCAAGGACGGCAAGACTGCGACGCATGTCGTGACGGCGCAGCGGACCTTCGTCTATCCGGGGCCTGACCTTCGTTTCCCGGCAATCACGGCGCTGTCCCTTGGCTCGCGGGTGGCGATCGAGGGGGAGGCGGTGACGCGCGGCACGAGGTACCTGCTGACCGACGGTGGCGGGGCAATCTTCGCGGGGCATCTGAGGGAAGCTGAAAGGCACGATGGCGATTTTGTCGAAGTGGCGCGGCGGTTACTCGGCACGCCCTATCTTTGGGGCGGCAATACCGGCTTCGGCCTCGACTGCTCCGGCCTCGTGCAGCTTTCCATGCGCATGTGCGGGCGCGATGTGCTGCGCGACTCCGACATGCAGGCAGCGACGCTCGGTACCGGGATCGATCCGGGCGCCGGCCTCGAGGCGCTTCGGCGCGGCGATCTCGTCTTCTGGCGCGGCCACGTCGCCATCGTCGAGGGCGACGGTCATCTGCTGCATGCCAGCGGCAATTCCATGCAGGTGGTCAGCGAACCGCTGATGGTCGCCATCTCGCGGATTGCCAGCCTCTTCGAAGCGCCGATCGGCTTTCGCCGGCCCTAATATCCCGCGTCGCGGTCGACCAGGTTTGTCAGCGGCAACCCGGCGTCGAAATCGTCCATCTGGCGCACCATCAGCGGGGCCAGCTTGCCGGGATCGGATGTCGCGGCGGCGTGGGGCGTGACGCTCACGCGCGGATGCTCCCAGAGCCGGCTGTCTCGCGGCAGCGGCTCGATTTCGAAAACATCAAGGCTGGCGGCCATCAGCGCCCCCGATCCAGTGCGGCGAGGATGTCCGCCTCGACCTGCAATTGGCCGCGCCCGGCATTGATGAGCACCGGCCCGCCGATCGGCGTTGCGCGCTTGCAGGTTCGACAGCAACTCGCCATTGACGATGCCGCGCGTGGCAGGCGTCAGCGGCAAGAGCACCACGAGGATGTCGGAAGCGGAGACGAAGGCCGGCAACTGCCCTTCGCCGTGGAAATTCGAGACGCCCTCGACATGCTTTTCGCGCCGGCTCCATCCGGCCGACCTTGAAGCCCATCGCGGCGAGCTTCAGCGCCGCGTCGGTTCCCAGCACGCCAAGCCCCATGATGCCGACCGTGACATCGCTTGCCGCAGGCTGGTAAGGCTCGCGCCAGATCTTCCTTTGCTGCTGCTCGCGGTAGATCCGGCCCTGCCGCAGATGGTCGAGCACCTGCCACACGACATATTCGCTCATGCGCAGCGTCAGGTCGTCGGCGACGACGCGGACGATCGGCACATCGCGGAATGTTCGGGTCGCGGAAGATGTGATCGACGCCGGCGCCGATCGAAAAGATGGCCTTGAGATTGGGCAGCCCCGCCAGCACGCCCGGCCGTTGCTTCCACACCACGGCGAAGCGGATGGACGGATCGTCCGGTCCATCCGGCTCCTGCACGACCTCGCGGGTGGTGAGGTCGGCGGAATTGCTCTACCCAGCCGGCCGGATCCCAGCCGGTCGTCGCCAGCAGGATGCGGCCCTTCGATGCTTGCGTCATTGGTTGACCACTCCGGCGGGCGCGGTTTCGAGATTGAAGGCGGCCGCCATCAGCGCCTTGGTGTAGTCGGTCTGCGGCTCGTCGAAGATCTGCTCCGCCGGGCCGTGCTCGACCACCTTGCCGTTGCGCATGACGATGACCTCGTTGGCGAGCGCGCGCACGACCTTGCAGGTCGTGGCTGATGAAGAGATAGGCGAGGTCGTGCTTCTCCTGCAGGTCGCGCAGCAGATCGACGACCTGCGCCTGCACGCTCATGTCGAGCGCCGAGGTCGGCTCGTCGAGCATGACGAAGCGCGGCTTCAGCACCATGGCGCGGGCGATGGCGATGCGCTGGCGCTGGCCGCCGGAGAATTCGTGCGGGTAGCGGTGCCGGGTTCGCGGATCGAGCCCGACTTCGTCCAGCGCCTCGCACGACCCGCGCGTCGCGCTCGTCCGCGCGTCAGGCTGCGGCTCGTGGATCGCCAAGCCCCTCGGCGACGATCTCGGCCACCGACATGCGCGGGCTGAGCGAGCCGTAGGGGTCCTGGAAGACGATCTGCATCTCGCTGCGCAGCGGCCGCATCTGCCGTTGAACGAGTAGCCGTCGATGTCGCTTGCCGACGAAGGCGATGCTGCCCTGCGACGAGATCAGCCGCAGCAGCGCCAGGCCGAGCGTGGTCTTGCCGGAGCCGGATTCGCCGACGACGCCGAGCGTCTGGCCCTCGCGCACCGTCACGTCGATGCCGTCGACCGCCTTCACGTGGCCGACGGTCTTGCGCAGGAAGCCGCGCTTGATCGGGAACCAGACCTTGACGTCGTCGCCCTCCATGACCATCGGCGCGCGCATCGGTCGGCGACCGGCGGCTTGCCCTTCGGCTCGGCGGCGAGCAGATGCCTGGTGTAGTCGTGCTGCGGGTTGGCGAAGATCTCCGCCGTCGGCCCGGTCTCGACGATCTTGCCCTTGGTCATCACGCAGACGCGGTCGGCGATCTTGCGCACGATGCCGAGGTCGTGGGTGATGAACAGCATCGCCATGCCCGCTCGCTGCCTGCAGCTCGGCGAGCAGTTCGAGGATCTGCGCCTGCACGGTGACGTCGAGCGCGGTGGTCGGCTCGTCGGCGATCAGCAGGTCCGGCTCGTTGGCGAGCGCCATGGCGATCATCACGCGCTGGCGCTGGCCGCCGGAGAGCTGGTGCGGATAGGCGCCGAGCCGGCTTCTCCGGCTCGCGGATGCCGACCTGGTCGCAGCAGTTCGAGCATGCGCTGCGCGCGCCGCGCCGTCGCCCAGGCCCTGGTGCAGCTTCAGGACCTCGCCGATCTGCCGCTCGATCGTGTGCAGCGGATTGAGCGAGGTCATCGGCTCCTGGAAGATCATGGTGATGTCGTTGCCGCGCACCGCGCGCAGGTCGCGCTCGTCGTGGCTCGAGCAGGTCCTTGCCCTTGAAGCAGGATCTCGCCGGTCGGATGGCGACGCGGCCGGATAGGGCAGCAGCTTCAGGATCGACAGCGCCGTGACCGACTTGCCCGAGCCGGATTCGCCGACCAGCGCCACCGTCTCGCCCTGGCTGATGTCGAAGGAGACGTGGTCGACCGCCAGCGATCGTGCTTGCCGCCCTGCGTGAAGGCGACGGAGAGGTCGCGGACGGAGAGGAGTGGGTTGCGCTCATCGGAAGGTCTTGCGCGGATCGAAGGCATCGCGCATCGCCTCGCCGATGAAGATCAGCAGCGACAGCATCAGCGAGATGACGATGAAGCCGGTGAGGCCGAGCCATGGCGCCTGCAGGTTGTTCTTGCCCTGCGTCAGCAGTTCGCCGAGCGAGGGCGAGCCGGGCGGCAGGCCGAAGCCGAGGAAATCGAGCGAGGTCAGCGTCGTGATCGAGCCGTTGAGGATGAACGGCAGGAAGGTCAGCGTCGCCACCATCGCGTTGGGCAGGAGGTGGCGGAACATGATCGTCGCGGTTGGCGACGCCGAGCGCGCGCGCCGCGTTGACATACTCGAAATTGCGCGCGCGCAGGAACTCGGCGCGCACGACGCCGACGAAGCGACACCCAGGAGAACAGCAGCATGATGCCGAGCAGCATGCAGAAGCCGGGCGGCAGGATCGCGGCGATGATCAGCAGGAGATAGAGCACCGGCATCGACGACCAGATCTCGATGAAGCGCTGGAAGATGAGATCGATCCAGCCGCCGAAATAGCCCTGCACCGCGCCGGCCGCGACGCCGATGACCGCCGAGGCGAGCGTCAGGATCAGGCCGAACAGCACCGAGATGCGGAAGCCGTAGATCACGCGGGCGAGCACGTCGCGCGCCTGGTCGTCGGTGCCGAGCCAGTTCCAGTTGCCGATGCGTGCAGTTCGGGATCGTCGACGCCGTGCGGATAGCGCTGCGCAGCGCTCGTCCGCGTCATACATCCAGGACGGCTTGGCGGGCGCGGGCTCGGGAATTTCGTTGTTGACGGTGCGGTAGGAGTAGCGGATCGGCGGCCAGAGCATCCAGCCGTTGGCGTCGATCTCGTCCTGGATGACCGGGATCGCGGTAGTCGGTCACGGCGAGGAAGCCGCCGAACTTCTCCTCCGGATAGTCGACGAAGACCGGGAAGCAGGATCTCGCCCTTGTAGGAGACGAGGATCGGCCGGTCGTTGGCGATGAACTCGGCGAACAGCGACAGCACGAACAGCGACGAGGAAGATCCACAGCGACCAGTAGCCGCGCCGGTTGGCCTTGAAGTTCGCCCAGCGCCGCTGGTTGAGCGGCGACAGGAACGGCCGCTTGGCTCGGAGGCGCTGCGTCGAGCACGCTGCCATCAGACGTCCCGCCGCTCGAAATCGATGCGCGGATCGATCCAGGTGTAGATCAGGTCGGAGAGCAGGCCGACGAGCAGGCCCATCAGCGAGAAGATGTAGAGCGTGGCGAAGACCACCGGATAGTCGCGGTTGATCACCGAGCGGAAGCCGAGCAGGCCGAGCCCGTCGAGCGAGAAGATCGTCTCGATCAGCAGCGAGCCGGTGAAGAAGGCCGAGATGAAGGCGCCGGGAAAGCCGGCGATGACGATCAGCATGGCGTTGCGGAAGACGTGGCCGTAGAGCACCTGGCGTTCGGTCAGGCCCTTGGCGCGCGCGGTCATGCACATACTGCTTGCGGATCTCGTCGAGGAACGAGTTCTTGGTCAGCAGCGTCGTCGTGGCGAAGGCCGACAGCACCATCGCGATCAGCGGCAGGGTCAGGTGCCAGAAATAGTCGGCGATCTTGCTCCGACCACGGACAAGCTCGGTCGCAGTTGTCCGACGACAGGCCGCGCAGCGGGAACCAGTCGAAGAAGGAGCCGCCGGCAAACAGCACGATCAGCAGGATGGCGAACAGGAAGCCCGGAATGGCATAGCCGACGATGATGACGCCGCTCGTCCAGACATCGAAGCGCGAGCCGTCCTTGACCGCCTTGCGGATGCCGAGCGGGATCGAGATGCACATAGGAAATCAGCGTGATCCACAGGCCGAGCGAGATCGACACCGGCATCTTCTCGAGGATCAGGTCGATCACCGGCGATGTCGCGGAAATAGCTCTCGCCGAAATCGAAGCGGGCATAGTTCCAGAGCATCAGGCCGAAGCGCTCGAGCGGCGGCTTGTCGAAGCCGAACTGCTTCTCGAGCTTTGCGATGAATTCCGGGTCGAGCCCCTGCGCGCCGCGATACTTGCTCGCCGCATCGCCCGCCCGGTCGATCTGGCTTCCGCCGCCAAGATCCGAGCCTGCCGCCGAAAGGCGGTCGGTTGCCGATCGCCGCCCTGGCCGGTCAGCTCGGCGATCACCTGCTCGACCGGACCGCCCGGTGCGAACTGGATCACGACGAAGGAGATCGCCATGATGCCGAACATGGTCGGGATCATCAGCAAGCAGCGCGGCGGAGGATATAGGCTCCCATTTCTGCCCGGCTACTCCCTGATTGCCCCCGCGGGCATTGCCTGCCCCGGGACTGCCGCGTGCGGCCCTGATTTCAATTGCCGGCCGACGGTGTCTTCTTCGCCGGATCGCGCCACCACAGCCGCTCCACCGCAAAACCGTAGTCGGGTTTCGGCTCTTTCCAGCCGAACATGTCCCAGCACGCGACGCGGTGATTCGCCGAGTACCAATTTGGAATCCAGTAATGTCTCGCACGCAAGACCCGGTCGAGCGCTTGCATGGCGACCACCAGCTCGTCGCGCGAGGCTGCCGCGCCTGCCGCCTCGACCAGCGCGTCGATTGCCGGATCCTTGGTGCCGGGATGATTGCTCGGTGCCGTGCTTGTCGGCCGCATTCGGAATGGAAGAAGCGGCGCAGGGTCTCGCCGTCCGGAGTTGGCCGCGAGGCTGTAGGCCACCATCATCATGTCGAAGTCGTAGCGCCTCGATGCGGCTCTGGTATTGCGACGGGATCGACCTGGCGCATCGAGACGTCGATGCCGATGGTGCGCAAGATTCTCGATGAAGGGCGACAGTATGCGCTCGAAGATCTGCGTCATCGATCAGCACTTCGATGGAAAGCTGCCTGCCATCGGCGGCGACGAGCCTGCCGTCCTTCTTCTTCCAGCCGGCCTTGGCGAAAAGCTTGTCGGCCTTGCGGAAGATGCTGCGGTCCCGGCCGGTGCCATCGGTGACGTTCTGCGTGACCGCCGTGCCGAAAACCTCCGTCGGGAAGCTTGTCGCGCAGCGGCTCCAGAAGCTTCAGCTCGGCTTCGCGACGGCTTGCCCCTGGCGACGAAATCCGACCGCTCGAACAGCGAATTGGAGCGCTGTATAGGCGTCGAAGAAAAGATTGCGGTTGGTCCATTCGAAATCGAACAGGGTGGCGATTGCCTGGCGGGTCAGCGGATCGGCAAACTTCTCGCGCCGCGTATTGAGCGCGAAGGCCTGGAACTGCGGGCGCTTCTCGGCATCGAACTCGATTTTCACGCACGCGTCCGTCGCGCACCGCCGGGAAATCATACTCCGTCGCCCAGGTCTTGGAGGTGAATTCCTGCCGCCACAGGATCTCGCCCTTCTTGAAGGCCTCGAAGGCGGCCTGGCGCTCGGTGAAGAAATCGATGCGGAGGACGTCGAAATGATCGAGGCCGCGCATGACCGGCAGGTCGTGGCCCCAATAGTCGGGCACCTTTTCGTATTCGATGAACTGTCCGGTGGAGGCGCGCTTCACCCGGTACGGCCCCGACGACATCGGCGCCTCGCTGGTTGTTTCGTCGAACCGGGCCGAGCCATACGCGGCGCGGGAGAAAACCGGCGCGGTCGCGGCGATGGCGAGGATTGCCCGGTCGGACTGCTTGCCGTTGAACCGCAGCTCCAGGACATGGTCCTCGACCGCCTCGGCGGCATCAAGGTTGACGAGATCGAGCGCCAACTGCGGATGACCGAACTCCTTCAGCGTCATCAGCGACCATGCCATGTCGGAAGCCATTACCGGCGATCCGTCGTGGAATTTTGCTTCCGGCCGGAGGTCGAAGCGGAAAGTGTTGCGGTCCGCCGAGATGGTCACGCTCGACGCAAGCTGGCCGTAGAGGGCATCGGGCTCGTCCCAGGCCTCGGTCATCAGCGTGTCGAAGCAATATTCCATGCGCGGCGGCGCCTCGCCCTGCAGCACGAACGTATTCAGCGTGTTGAAGGTCTGGACGTTCTGGTTGAACGACCAGTTCGACGGCGCAAACGCGAACGCGCCGCCCTTGGGCGCGTCGGTGACGGCGTATTCAAACTGGGTGAAGCCGGCGGGATATTTGAGCTCGCCGAAGGCAGACATTCCGTGCAGTTTCTGCTCGACCGGATTGGCAGCGAGGGAAAATCGGGCAGAAGATGGCAAAAGGGCCGCTGCCAGCGCGCCCTTTATGAATTCGCGCCGCGTGAATCGCAGACCTTTCAATTCGCCGCCCCCACTGCCTTTTCCGCCGCTTCGTCCACCCACCACGAATAGATGTCGACACCGGAATAGGCCGGCTGCGTCGGCGGGGAAACCAGCTTCTTCCACCAGGCGAACCAGATCTCCGGATTGTGCCACATGGGGATCGTGTACCAGTTCGTCAGGAGGATGCGGTCGAGCGCCCGGGTAAGCGCCACCAGTTCGGCGCGATCCTGCGCGGTGATGATGCGCTCGACGAGTTCGTCGACGACGGGATCCTTGATGCCGGCAAAGTTGCGGCTTCCCGGCGTTTCTGCTGCCTTGGAAGTCCAGTATTCGCGCTGTTCGTTTCCGGGCGACAGCGACTGGGCGGTCGTCGACATGGTCATTTCGAAGTCGAAATTGTCGATCCGGTTCTTGTACTGGGCCTGGTCGACGATGCGCAGGCCCGCCTTGATGCCGAGCTTGGCGAGGTAGTCGATCATGGGAATGCCGACACGCTCGTCGGTCTGGCCGGAGCCGAGGATCTCGATCTCGAACTGCCTGCCGTCGGGACCCAGCATTTTCCCGCCCTTGAAGCTGTAGCCGGCTTCGGTGAACAGCTTGAGCGCCTCGCGCTGGTAGCGCCGCGTATCGCCGGCATTGGCGTGCACCGGCAATTCGAACGCCTCGTCTATCGCCGCATCCGGTATGCGCCCGCGATACTCCTCGAGGATTTCCTTCAGCCGCCCTTCCGGCTTGCCGGTTCCGGCCTGCAATTCGCCGCCCTCGAAATAGGAATCGGTGCGGGTATAAAGGCCGTAGAACAGCGTGCGGTTCATGCTCTCGAAGTCGAAGATGAGGTTGAGCGCCTTGCGCACGCGCACGTCCTGGAACTTCGGATTGCGGGTGTTGAGGAAATAGGCCTGGAACGTCTCGGAATTGTCGGTCGCGTAAGACTTGCGCAGCACGTCGCCGCGTTCGAAGGCCGGGAAATTGTATTCCGTCGCCCAGCGCTGCGACCGGTTCTCGGCCCGCGTGTCGGCGATGCCGCCTTTCTTGAAGCCTTCCCACAGCGCGTTTTCGTCGAGGAAATAGGTGTAGACGATGCGGTCGAAATTGTACCGCCCCTTGCGCGTCGGCAGGTCCGCCGCCCAATAGTCCTTGACCCGTTCCCAGGTGACCGACTTGCCGGAATCGAAGCTGGCGATGCGGTAGGGCCCCGAACCCAGCGGCGGCTCGCTGGTCGGCTCGGCGATGTTGCGCTTGACGCCCTTGGCGTCCGTGCCCTCCCACCAGTGCTTCGGCAGCACCGGCATGTCCCCCATGATGTGCGGCAGTTCGCGGTTGCCCTTGATGTCGAAGGTGAAGGTCACCTCGCGCTCGCCGGTCTTCTCCGCCTTGACGACATTGCGGTAGTACTGGCCGAACAGCGGGTGGTTCTGCCGCAGCGCATCGAGCGTCCACAGCACGTCTTCAGGCGTAATCGGCGCGCCGTCGTGAAACCGCGCCTCGGGCCGCAGCCGGTAGGTGGCCGACGAAAAGTCCGGCGGATAGCGGAAGGCTTCGGCGACCAGCCCGTAGGACGCCGACGGCTGGTCGACCGACTGCTCCATCAGCGTGTCCCACAACAGCCCGCCGAAATAGTTGACGCCCGCCACGGGCTGTCCGCGCACCACGAAGGGGTTGAACGAATCGAACGTGCCGAGCGCGTCCTCGTTCAAGGTGCCGCCCTTCGGCGCGTTCGGGTCGGCGTGCTCGTAATGGGTGAAGTCCGGGCCGTATTTCAGTTCGCCGAACAGCGTGCCGCCATGCCGCCAGCCTTCCGCGTCCTGCGCGAAGCGAAGTGTGCGGAAGCAGGAACAGTGCGGACAGGAATGCGGCGCGGAAAAAGGCGGAAATCATCGGGCATCCATCGCGGGAAACTGCCCTACCATAACCGAAGGCTGTGGCATGGCAATGTTGCTCTCATGCCCGGCTTTTGCCCAAAGAAAAAGGCCGGACAATGCCGGCCTCATTAAATTTGCGTCATCAAGCGGCGTTGCGCCGCATCACTGCGCCGGCTGCTGCGCCGGGGCCGTTTCGGCCGGAGCGGTTGCAGGCTGTTCCGCCGGAGCGGTGGCGGGCTGCTCGGCAGCAGGTGCCGTCGCTTCCGCCGCAGGCTGTTCGGCCGCCGGCGCTGCCGCCTCGGCTGCCGGCTGTTCCGCCGCGGGTGCCGCGGCTGCGGCAGGATCGGGAAGCGCCAACGGCGATGCCGACTGGGTGTTCATCCAGGCGATGATGTCAGCCCGGTCCTTCACGTCCTTGAGGCCGGCAAATCCCATCGCGGTTCCTGGGACATGCTTCTTCGGGTTCCAAAGGAAGCCGTTGAGTTCCTCGAAATCCCAATTCTTGCCGGCGCCATATTCCTTGAGCGCAGCCGAATATCCGAAGCCTTCGTGCGAGGCGATAGGCCGTCCGACCACGCCGTTGAGGTTCGGGCCAACCTTGTTCGGTCCGCCGGCGTCGATGGTGTGGCAGGAAGCGCATTTCTTGAACACGCCTTCGCCTGCGGCCATGTCGGCCGAGGCGAGCAGCGGCGCAACCGGGTCGAAGGCCGGGCCGGCAGGCTCGCCGCCTTCCGCCGCACCGCCTTCGGATTCGGCTGCCGCAATCACGAAACCGGGCGTTTCGGGCGCCTCGGCGTGAAACAGCGTTTCGGCGATCAGGCTTGTGCCAAAAATCAGGAACACCGTTCCCAGCACAGCCATCGCAATCTTGTTGAACTGAAACGAATCCATTGGTTCCGATCCCCACGCGCGGGTGTCTGTGAATGCCGCGCCCGCCTTTGTCGCGCCGGTCAGAAGGGATCTGGCGGCAGGCAGCCGCCCAAGGCAGCGCGAACTATTGTTTGCGGTTGCGTTACAACGACTGTATGGGTTGATCAAGTGAGACTTTTTGACACCGGACGCCGTTCCGGACGGAAAAAGCCCCGCCTTCCACATCCGGCGCACGTTTGAAATGCCAGTCATGAAAGTTCCGCATGCCGCCGGCGCGGCAGACATTCTTGTGCTCATCCCCGCCCGCATGGCATCGACCCGTCTTCCCGGCAAGCCGCTGGCCGACATCGCGGGCGTGCCGATGATCGTGCAGGTCATGCGCCGTGCCGCCGAGGCGGATATCGGGCGGGTGGTCGTCGCGACCGACAGCGATGCGGTCAGGCAGGCGGTGGAAGCGCATGGCGGCGAGGCGGTGATGACGCGCGCCGACCACCAGTCCGGCTCCGACCGCATCTTCGAGGCGGCAGGTAAAGCTCGATCCCCAGGGCAGATGCCGCTTCATCGTCAATGTGCAGGGCGACCTGCCGACCATCGAAGCGCAGCGTGATCGCGCAAAGCCTCGCCCCGCTGCTCGACGGGCCTGCCGACATCGCCACGCTGGCAGCGGTCATCCATGACGAGGGCGAGCGCGGCAATCCCAATGTCGTCAAGGTCGTAGGCAGCGAGATTGCGCCGGGCAGGCTGCGGGCGCTTTATTTCACACGGGCCACCGCGCCATGGGGCGACGGGCCGATCTGTTGCCACCACATCGGGCTCTACGCCTACCGGCGCGAGGCGCTGGCGCGTTTCGTCGCGCTGCCGCCCTCGCCGCTCGAAATGCGCGAGCGGCTGGAGCAGTTGCGCGCGCTGGAAGCAGGCATGCGCATCGATGTGAGCATCGTCGACACCGTGCCGCTTGGGCGTCGATACGCCCGCAGACCTTGAGAAGGCGCGCGCCATGCTCGCCGCTTCGGAGAACAGACTGCATGACATCGGGAATGACCAACAGGATCGCCTTCCAGGGAGAGCCGGGCGCCAATTCCGACACCGCCTGCCGCAACATGTATCCGGACATGGAGCCGCTGCCCTGCCCGACCTTCGAGGACGCATTCAACGCGGTCGAAAGCGGCAAGGCCGATCTCGCGATGATCCCGATCGAGAACACCATCGCCGGGCGCGTGGCCGATATCCATCATCTGCTGCCGGTTTCGCCGCTGCACATCATCGGCGAATATTTCCTGCCGATCCGCTTCCAGCTGATGGTCGCTCAAGGGCGTGAAGCTGGAGGAGATCAAGCAACGTGCTACGCCATATCCATGCGCTCGGCCAGTGCCGCAAGATCATCCGCAAGCACAAGTGGAAGCCGGTCGTGGCAGGCGATACCGCCGGTGCGGCCCGAATGGTGGCCGAAGAGGGCGAGCGGTCGATCGCCGCACTGGCGCCGCGACTGGCCGCAGAACTCTACGGCCTCGACATCCTCGAGGAAAATGTCGAGGACCCGGAAAACAACGTCACGCGCTTCGTCGTGCTTTCCAAGGAAAAGCAGTGGGCCGCGCAGGACGCAGGCCGGCTGCTGATGACGACCTTCGTCTTTCGCGTGCGCAACATTCCGGCCGCGCTCTACAAGGCGATGGGCGGCTTCGCCACCAACGGCGTCAACATGACCAAGCTGGAAAGCTACCAGCTTGGCGGCAAGTTCTACGCCACCCAGTTCTATGCCGATATCGAAGGCCATCCCGACGACGCGCCGGTAAAGCGGGCGCTGGAGGAACTCGCCTATCTTCTCGCGCGACATGCGGATCGTCGGCGTCTACCCGGCCCACGCCTTCCGCGAGGCCGAGCGCGAGAAGATCGACCAGGCGGAGTAGTCAGCCTTCCACCCAGGCCCGTATCAGGAAAGACGCGATCGCCTTCGAGGGCGGGCATTTGACGCCCTCGGGATGCTCCTCGCGCAGCATCAGGCGGACATCGTCGCGGGAGAACCAGCGGCAATCCTCAAGTTCGCTCCCATCGAAGCGGATTTCGTCGGTCAGCGCCTCGCAATGGCAGCCGATCATCAGCGAATGCGGGAATGGCCATGGCTGGCTGGCATGGTAGCGCACGCGCCCGATGCGGATGCCGCTTTCCTCGAAGGTCTCGCGCCGGACGGCGTCTTCGATCGTCTCGCCCGGCTCGATGAAGCCGGCAAGCGTCGAATACCAGCCGGGCGGAAAATGCGGGCTGCGGCCAAGCAGCGCCTTGTCGCCGCGCACTGCCAGCATGATCGCAACGGGATCGGTGCGGGGAAACACCTGCGAGCCGCAGGCGCAGTCGCGGCGGTAGCCGCCATTGGTGGCGGTGGTCGGCTCGCCGCATTTGCCGCAGAAGCGGTTCATGGAGTGCCAGTGCAGGAGACTGCCCGCCTGCGCGATCGCGCCGGCCTCCTCGTCCGTGACAGCTGAGGAATAGAGCAGCGAGCGGAAGTCATAAAGGCGCATCGGCTCGGCCGGTTCGCCATCCATGGCAATCGTGACGGCAAGGCGCGGGCCGGCGTCGTCCGCGCCGAGCAGGATCGCCGAAGTCTCATCAAGGCTGAATTGCCGCGCCTCGCCGGCTGTAAACGTCGCCGTGGGCCGGTCATCCTTGCGCACCAGCGCCTTCGCCCCGGAAAACAGGTGGAACCGCGCCGAGGGATCGGCGATCGCCTTGTCGAGGGTCTGGCCGTCGCGGTTCTCGCTGTCGCGGACCAGCCGGTTCCGCGAAAAGCCGGTCAGCGCGCTTGGCTCGGGGAAGGGGCCGTCGAAGAGGTCGTTCATGCCTTGCTTTCCAATGGAAACAGATGCGGTGCAAGGCGCTCCTTGAGCGCCGCCGCCTCCTGCGGGTTGTAGGGCTGGCGGGTTCCAAAGCCCCATACGGGACCGGGCCAGTTTGGATCGCCCTCGTTGCGGGCAATGACATGGATATGCAATTGCCGCACGATGTTGCCGAGCGCGCCGGTGTTGATCTTCAACGCGCCGGTGGCGGCTTTCAGCGCCTTGGCGGCATGTGCCATTTCACGGGCGAGCATTGCCTGGTCGGCGGCCGAAAGGTCGTGCAGTTCCACGGCGCCCTCGCCGCATAGGCACGAGCAGCAGCCAGGGCCACCGGGAATCGTTCATCAGGCGCAGCTCGCACAGGCCGAGCGTGCCGAGCGGCAGGCTGTCTGCCTCAAGCCTTGGATCGAGCGTGAACATGCGGCGGCCCCGAATCTGGATGGCGAAACGCTTGCATATCGGCGCGGAAAAGACGATATGTGCCGGCGGAAGGTTGGTGGCGGACGAGCTCCTCGCCAACCGGGTCAGGTCCGGAAGGAAGCAGCCCCAACGAGTTCTGTCCGGGTCGCCTTAAGCCAGCCTTCCACCCTTTCCCGTCGATTTCGCCAGTCGCCGTGCCGCGGACGGTATTCGCGCCGCAAAAAGCGCGTTATAGTGCGCCCATGACCGAACCGGCGACGCACGGAGCAAGGCAGCGCCATATCGCGTGCTGGCGCGCAAATACCGGCCGCAGAATTTCGACGACCTGATCGGCCAGGAGCCGATGGTGCGCACGCTGACCAATGCCTTTCGCACCGGCCGCATCGCGCAGGCCTACATGCTGACCGGCGTGCGCGGCGTCGGCAAGACCACCACCGCCCGCATCCTTGCCCGCGCCCTCAACTACAAGACGCGACGGCATCGACCAGCCGACCATCGACGTGCGCGAGGAGGGCGAGCATTGCCGCGCCATCATGGAAGGCCGCCATGTCGACGTCATCGAGATGGACGCCGCCTCGCATACCGGCATCGACGACATGCGCGAGATCATCGAGCGCGTGCGCTACGCGCCGGCGATCGCGCGCTACAAGGTCTACATCATCGACGAAGTGCACATGCTCTCCAGCCACGCCTTCAACGGCCTGCTGAAGACGCTGGAAGAACCGCCGCCGCATGTGAAGTTCATCTTCGCCACCACCGAGATCCGCAAGGTGCCGGTCACCGTGCTGTCGCGCTGCCAGCGCTTCGACCTGCGCCGCATCGACGCCGGAACGCTGACGGCGCATCTTGCGCAGGATCGCCGCGTCCGGAGGCCGTCGAGGTCGAGGACGAGGCGCTGGCGCTGATCGCCCGCGCCGCCGAAGGCTCGGTGCGCGACGCGCTCTCGATCTTCGACCAGGCGATCGCGCATTGCGCCGGCAAGGTGGAGGCCGCGAGCGTGCGCGCCATGCTGGGCCTTGCCGACCGGGGCCGCGTCATCGACCTGTTCGAACAGGTCATGGGCGGCGACATCGCCGCCGCGCTCGCCGAGATGAAAGACCAGTACGATATCGGCGCCGAGCCCTTCCGTGGTGCTGACCGACCTTGCCGATTTCATCCATTTCGTCACGCGGCTGAAATATGTGCCGCAGGCTGTGGACGACGCTTCCCTGACGGAGACCGAGCGCAAGCGCGGCGTCGAGTTTGCCGGCAAACTTTCCGTACGCTCGCTTGGCAGAGCCTGGCAGATCCTCGCTCAAGGGCATCGACGAGGTCGAAGGCAGCGAGCGGCCGCTTGCCGCCGCCGACATGGTGCTGGTGCGCCTCACGCATGCCGCAAACCTGCCGGCGCCCGACGAACTGGTGCGTACGCTGACAGCAAATGGCGAAAGCAACGGGGCGAGGATCGGTGCGGGTGCCAGCCCTGCGCCGGATTCGCCGGGGTCCGCACCGCGCGCCATGGCGCCGCGCGAGATGCCAAACCATGGCGACGGACCACGTATGCAGGCCGGCGGCCAGCGGCTGGAAGCGTCGCGCCCGCAGGCCGCCCCGTCCCCCGACGCTGCCGCGACGCCGGCGCTGGAACTGGGGCGATTCGAGGATCTGATCCTTCTTTGCGAGGACAAGCGGGAGATCCGCCTGAAGACCATCTTGCGGAACAATGTGCGGCTCGTCGGCTTTCGTGACGGACACATGGAGTTCAGCACCGCAGGCAATCCGCCAGCCAATTTCGTTTCCGACCTTGGCCAGAAGCTGCTGTCCTGGACCGGAAAGCGCTGGTCGCTCGTCGTCAGCCGCGAGGGCGGCGCACTGACGCTGGACGAGCAGGAAAAGGCCGAGATGGGCCAGCGCACCGAGGCGGCGCGCGAAGACCCGGTGGTCGCCGCGATCCTCAGCCGCTTCCCCGGCAGCCGGATCGTCGACGTGCAGATGCGGCAGGAGGCCGCCGATTCCGTCGAGCAGGCCTTGGCCGAGGCGGAGACCCGCGAAGGTCTCGACGATTTCTTCGAATAGGAAAAGGGTTTGAGATGAAAGACATCATGGGCCTCATGGGCAAGGTGAAGGAAATGCAGTCCAAGATGCAGGAGATGCAGGAAGGACTGTCATCGCTCGAAATCACCGGCCAGGCCGGCGGCGGGCTCGTCAAGGTCACGCTCAACGGCAAGGGCGACATGAAGGCGCTCGAAATCGACCCCTCGCTTGTGAAAGCGGACGAGGCGGAAATCCTCGAGGATCTGATCGTCGCCGCCCATGCCGACGCCAAGGCGAAGGTGGAGCAGCACGTTGCCGAGCGGACCCGCGAGCTGACGGCGGGACTGCCGATTCCGCCGGGCATGAAATTGCCGTTCTAGGCGCAGTTCGTGTTCGCCATTCGCGTTCGAATCACGTATCGAACCACGAGCGACGAACAACGAACCACGTGTCACACCATGGCATCCCACATCACCGGACCTGAAATCGAAAGGCTGATCCAGCTTCTTGCGCGGCTGCCGGGGCTCGGGCCGCGTTCGGCGCGGCGCGCGGCGCTGCAGCTCATCAAGAAGAAGGACGCGCTGCTCGTGCCGCTGGCGGCCGCTGCGGCGGAAGCAGCTGCGAAGGTTCGCATCTGCTCGAGCTGCGGCAATGTCGATACTTCCGATCCGTGCATGGTCTGCGCCGATCCGCGCCGCGACGCCTCCACGCTGATCGTGGTCGAGGATGTCTCGGATCTTTGGGCGCTGGAGCGGGCCGGGGCAATGAACTGCCTCTACCACGTGCTCGGCGGCACGCTTTCACCACTCGACGGCGTCGGGCCGGAAGACCTCAACATCGCCGGCCTCGTCGATCGCGTGGCGGCACAAGGCTCGCCGGTGAAGGAAGTGATCATCGCCGTCAACGCCACGGTGGAGGGGCAGACGACCGCGCACTACATCTCGGACCAGCTCGCCGGAACCGGCGTCAAGGTCAGCCGCCTTGCCCATGGCGTGCCGGTCGGCGGCGAACTCGACTATCTCGACGAGGGCACGCTCTCGGCGGCGCTCAGAAGCCGCAGCGCTTTCTGATTGCGGGGTTAGGTCTTCTCTTTGGGGGTCCGAAGGACTGGCAGGACTTGGCACTATCTTGCCCTCCATCAATCTCCGTCGCTGGGTGACGGGCATTGGATCCCGGTTTGCATGGCAAACGGGATGACGGCGGTGTGTTGGGCCGCTTCCCTCCCCTCACAGCGGACGGTGTCTGAGTAGTGGTAGAGGGGTGTCGAGATCGACACCCTCACTCCACCGCCTTCAGCCGGGGCCGGGCCGTTTCCAGCGCCGTCCTCGCCTCCTCGAAATCAAGGTCGGCTATTCTCGACCCGCGCCGCGTCAGCTTGCCGGTCGAGGTGAGCACGTCTTCCACGTCCTTCGTGACCATGCCGAAATGGTTGCCGAGCTTGCGCACGCGATCGTCCAGCCGGTTGACGTCCTCCATCAGGCGAATGACCTCGCCCTGGATGAGATGCGCCTGCTCGCGCATGCGGTGGTCCTTCAGCACCGACTGGATCACCTGGATCGACAGCATCAGCAGCGACGGCGAGACGATGACGATCCGCGCCCTGTGGGCGCGCGTGACAAGGCTCTCGTGCTTCTCGTGGATTTCGGCGAACACCGATTCCGACGGCACGAACATGAAGGCGGTGTCCTGCGTCTCGCCGGGCAGGAAATAGCGGTCCGAAATCGCCTTGATATGTACCTCCACATCGCGGCGGAACATTTGCTGCGCGATCTTCTCGCGCTCCGGCGTCTCGGCCGCGCGGATCGCGTTCCACGATTCCAGCGGGAACTTGGCGTCGACCACCAGCGGCGGCGTATCGTTCGGCATGTGGACGATGCAGTCCGGCCGCGCCCCGTTGGAAAGCGTGACCTGGAACTCGTAGGCGCCCTGCGGCAGGCCGTCGGCAACGATCGCCGCCATGCGCGCCTCGCCGAAGGCGCCGCGCGTCTGCTTGTTGGCGAGGATGTTCTGCAGCTGCACCACCTGGCCGGTCAGCGCGGTGATGTTGTTCTGCGCCGTGTCGATCACCGCAAGCCGTTCCTGCAGCTTGGCAAGGCTCTCCTGCGTGGATTTTGTCGTGTCGATCAGCGATTGCGAAACGCGCCCGGTCACGGCCTCGAGCCGTTCGGAGACAAGGCGCATCATTTCGGCCTGCCGTGCGCCGAGATGCTCCGACATCGCCGCCATGCGGCCGGTCATCTCGTTCTGGCTGGCGACGAGTTCGGCCATGCGCGCCTCGGCCTCGCGCGCCCGCTCGGCCGCGGCCGCCAGTTCGCCGGCGCGCCGGTTCCCCGCCCGACGGCGAGGACGATCCACAACAGCAGCAGCGCGGCAAGCAATGCGCCGGCCATGCCCAGCGCCTCGCCGAGGCTCACCGGCCGGTTGCCGATCACGAAGAGCGTCCGCGCGAAGATCGCGGAGAAGTCGGTAGCTGTCTGTTCCATCGCGCGAGGTTAGCTGATTCCGGCGAGGAACAAAACAGGAATATCCAGTGCCGTGACCGGCTGCCGCGCTTGACCACGGCCTGTTCGTTTCATATTTCAGGGTGGAAAGGTTTCCCCGGCATGAGCGTCCGAGAAATCATCCATTTGCCAGACCCCGTGCTGCGCGAGGTGTCCAAGCCCGTCGAACGCATCGACGAGCCGCTGCTGCGCCTGCTCGACGACATGCTGGAGACCATGTACGAAGCGCCGGGCATCGGCCTTGCCGGCATCCAGGTCGGCGTGCCGCTGCGCATCGTCACGGTCGACATCGGCGATCCGGAAGAGGAAGCGCCTGACGAGGCCGCTGCCGACGAGACCACCGCCGAAGGCCGCCGCGAGGCGCGCAAGAAGCGCAAGCCGAACCCGATCTTCCTGATCAACCCGAAGATCCTCACCTCATCCGACGAACGTTCGGTCTACGAGGAAGGCTGCCTGTCGATCCCCGATTATTACGCCGAGGTCGAGCGCCCGGCTGCGGTCAAGGTTTCCTACCTCGACCGTGAGGGCAAGGAACAGGAGATCGAGGCCGACGGGCTGATGGCGACCTGCCTGCAGCACGAGATCGACCATCTCGACGGCAGGCTGTTCATCGACCATATCTCCCGCCTCAAGCGCGAGATGGTGGTGAAGAAATTCACCAAGATCGCCAAGCAGAGCCCCAAGCCCGGCCGTATGGTGGGCTGACCAGCGCCGCTTCGGAGTTCCGGGCCTTGACCGCAGGGCGATAAACCCGTTTGAAACATGCGGTAACAGCCGCACGGGCAGCAGATGAGCCTTCGCATCATTTTCATGGGAACGCCGGATTTTTCCGTGCCGGTGCTGGATGCGCTGAATGCCGCCGGGCATGATGTCGCCTGCGTCTACAGCCAGCCGCCAAGGCCGGCCGGGCGCGGCATGGAACTGCGCGCCTCGCCGGTGCACCAGCGGGCCGAGGCGCTCGGCATCGAGGTGCGAACGCCGGTCTCCCTCAAAGCACGCGGACGAGCAGGCCGGCTTTGCCGCGCTCGATGCCGATGTCGCCGTCGTCGTTGCCTATGGCCTGATCCTGCCGCAGGCCAGTGCTCGAAGCGCCGCGGCTCGGATGCTGGAACATCCACGCCTCGCTGCTGCCGCGCTGGCGCGGCGCCGCGCCCATCCAGCGCGCGATCATGGCTGGCGACGCGGAAACCGGCGTGATGATCATGCGCATGGAGGAAGGGCTGGATACCGGCCCCGTGGCGCTGGCGGACCGAACGCCGATCGGGCCTAGACGAGACCGCGGGCGAATTGCACGACCGCCTCTCGGCAATGGGAGCAGCCTTGATGGTTCGCGCCGCCGGCCTGCTGGAGCGGGCGAATTGCCCGTGGCGCCGCAGGCCGGCGAAGGCGTCACCTACGCCGCCAAGATCGACAAGGGCGAGACGCGGATCGACTGGAGCCGTGGCGCGAAGGCTGTGCACGACCACATTCGCGGCCTGTCGCCGTTTCCCGGCGCCTGGTGCGAGATGAATTTCGGCGGCAAGCCCGAGCGGGTGAAGATCCTCGGCTCGACGCTGCGCGGCAGGACGCGGCGCGCCGGGCGAGGTGCTCGACGATCTCCTGACAATTGCCTGCGGCGTCGGGCGCGGTGCGCCTCACCCGCCTGCAAAGGGCGGGCCGCCAGCCAGCGGGCGCCGATGAATTCCTGCGCGGCAGCCGCGTGCCGCCCGGCGCGGTGCTCGCCTGATGCCCCGCTACCGCCTTGTCATCGAATATGACGGCACGCCATTTGTCGGCTGGCAGCGGCAGGAAAACGGGCTTTCGGTGCAGCAGGCGCTGGAGGAGGGCATCGAGCGTTTTGCACAAGAGCCTGCGACGGTCTTTGCCGCCGGGCGCACGGATGCCGGCGTTCACGCGCTGGGACAGGTCGTGCATGTCGACCTCGAACGCGAACTGGACCGCCGAGAAGGTGGCCGAATCGGTGAACGGCACGATGAAATTCGCCGGGACATCCGATTGCGGTGCTCGATGCCGACAAGGTGCCTGGCGATTTCGATGCCCGCTTTTCGGCCCGCAGCCGGCGCTACCGCTACCGCATCATCAACCGGCGGGCCAACCTCACCGTCGACATCGACCGGGCGTGGCACGTCAAGAAGCCGCTCGATGTGGCGGCCATGCATGCGGCGGCGCAATTGCTTGTCGGCCATCACGACTTCACGACGTTTCGCTCGCAGCATTGCCAGGGCAAAAGCCCGATGAAGACGCTCGACGTGCTCGACGTGGAGAAACTTGGCCATCAGGAAATCGTGATCACCGCCGTGTCGCGCTCCTTTCTCCACAACCAGGTGCGCTCCATGGTCGGTACGCTGAAGCTCGTGGGCGAAGGAAAATGGGCCCCGCAGGACGTTGCAACCGCCCTGGCCGCGCGCGATCGCAAGGCTTGCGGCCCGGTAGCGCCCGCCTGCGGGCTGTATCTCGAGCAAGTCAGCTATTGATCCCCGCCCGGCAAGGGCTAGTTTGAGCGAGCGGGCCCCAAGTGGACCCATTGAGCCCGCGCCGGAGGCAAATCCTTGAACGAACATGTTGCGCCGAACGACACCGCGCGTTTCGTCCGCGCCCTGCCGGTCGCCCGCCACTTCACCGAGGCCTTCGACGAGGCGGGGCATGCCGGGGTTCCGGATGATTGGTTCGTCGCTGTCACCGATGTCGTGCGCTCTCGCGACCAGATCGCCAAGGGGCGCTACAAGGCGGTGAACATGGCCGGCGTGGCCATGATCAGCGCCGCGATGAACGAACTTTCCAGCCGTGACCTCCCCTATGTGTTTGGCGGCGACGGCGCGGCGATGGTGCTTTCCCCCGCCGAGGCGCAGGCCTTCTCGCCGGTGCTTTCAAGGCTGGTGACCATGGCGGAGGAGGAGCTGGAGCTCGAACTGCGCGCCGCGTTGGTGCCGGTGTCGCGCATTCGCGCCGACGGGTTCGACGTCCGCATGCGGCCGGTCCGGGTGTCCGACTCCATCACCAACTATGCCTTCACCGGGGGCGGCATCTCGCATGCCGAGAAGCTGATGAAGGCGGGCGAGTACCGCGTGGCGAAGGGCGCGCCCGGTTCGCGGCCCGACCTGACGGGGCTTTCCTGCCGGTGGACGCCGATCTCGGCCGGAAGGCCGCAGCATCGTTTCGCTGATCGTGGAACGGGGCGAATCGGCAACGCCGCAAGGCTTTTCAGAAATCATCCGCGCAATTGCTGGCGCTGCTCGACATGGACGGCGATGGTGGCAGCCCGATTCCGCCGGGCGGGCCGAACGTGCGCTGGCCCGTGGCAGGCGCCGACCTGGAAGCGCGCGCCACGCGCGGCGACCGCAGCCTCGTGGTCATGCGCCTCCAGCTTTTCTTCACGACGCTTTTCGCGTTCTTCCTGTTCAAGACCGGCATCAGGTGGGCGAGTTCGATCCGGCGCACTACCAATCGATGACCGGGCTCAACACCGATTTCCGCAAGGTTCAGGATGGCCTGCGCACGACCGTATCGATTGCTCCGCACGAGCAGGAAAGGCTCGAGACATTCCTCGAACTGCAGCGGGAAGAACGGCTGATCCGCTATGGCATTTCGGTGCAGGACAGCGCGCTGCTGACCTGCTACGCGCCCTCGGTGATGGAAGACGGACACTTCCACTTTCCTCGACGGTGCCGGCGGGGGCTACTCGGCGGCGGCCTCGGCCATGCGGGCCTGACCGGGCGCCTGCGCTACCACAGCGTCTCCATCGCCCGGCCGCTCCATTTGACGTCGTAGTCCGGCCCGCCGACGCGGCCTGCGGACAGCGCCGCGAGGATTTCGCCGGGCGTCGGCAATGTCGCCGGATAGACCTTCGCATCTTCTTCCCACAGCCGCGAGCGAACGAGCGCGCGCCCGCACTGGAAATAGACTGCGTGGGTTTCGATCACGATGACGCTGCGCGGCGTCTGCGCCGTCCACGGCGAAGGAGGCTCTCAGCTTGGGATCGACCGACAGATGGGCGTTGCCGTTGACGCGAAGGCAATTCACCGAGCCGGGAATGAGGAAGCACAGCGCCACGCGCGGGTCGCGAACGATGTTGCGCAGTGAATCCGACCCGGTTGTTGCCCCTGCGGTCGGGCATCATCAGCGTCCGCTCGCCGGCAATGCGCACGAAGCCCGGCACGTCGCCGCGCGGCGAACAATCCATTCCCTCCGGCCCCACCGTCGCCAGCGCGCAGAACGGCGAGGCTTCGATGAAGGCGCGGTACTGCGCGATGACGCCTTGCGTCTCCTTCACCAGCGAGGTTTCGCCGGGCATGCCGTAGACCGACTGCAATTCTTCGAGCGTTTCGATGCGGTGATTTTGGTCAGCCATTGGTCCGGAACCACTCTTCGAGGAACTTCAGGTAGATCTGCGTCAGGGTTTCGAGGTCGGCAAGCGCCGCCCGCTCGTCCACCTGGTGCATGGTCTGCCCGACAAGCCCGAACTCGACGACCGGGCAATGATCCTTGATGAAGCGCGCGTCGGAGGTGCCGCCGCCGGTCGACAGAAGCGGCGTCGCGCCCGTCACGGCGCCGATCGCCGAGGTGAGCGTGCCGGTCAGCGCCTCGTCGCTGGTGAGGAAAACGGGGCTGACGCGGCCGATCCATTCGACGCTGAAACGCGCGGGACCTTCCTTGCCATGGCGCAGCCGTCCGGCCCTTGATCCTGCCTCGAGGCGGCGCATGATTTCCGCCCTGACGCTTTCGCCGTCCCACAAATTGCAGAAGCGGATGTTGAAGGCGGCGGAAGCTTTCGCCGGAATGACATTCGTCGCAGCGTTGCCGACATCGACCGAGGTGATCTCCAGGTTCGTCGGCTGGAAATATTGCGTGCCTTCGTCGAACGGCGTTGCGATCAGCGCGTCGAGCAGGTCGAGCAATCCGTTGACCGGATTGTCCGCAAGATGCGGATAGGCCGAGTGGCCTTGCACGCCCTCCACGATGACGCGGCCCGACAGCGAACCGCGCCGCCCGTTCTTGATGGCTTCGCCGATGAAGGATGGGTTGGAAGGCTCGCCCACGATGCAGGCGTCCCAATGTTCGCCCCGCGCTGTTGCCCACGCCAGCAGCTTGTCCGTGCCGTTGACGGAAGGGCCTTCCTCGTCGCCCGTGATCAGGAACGAAACCGACCCCGGCGGATTGCCATGGGTGGCGATGTAGCGGGCGGTCGCTGCAAGGAAGCAGGCAATGCCGCCCTTCATGTCCACCGCGCCGCGCCCGTAGATGTATCCGTCGGCAATCTCGCCGGCGAACGGGGGGTGGGTCCATCGGCTTTCGTCGCCCGGCGGCACCACGTCGGTGTGGCCGGCAAAGAGGAAATGCGGGCCGTCCCCGCCGAGCCGGGCGTAGAGGTTCTCGACATCCGGCGTGCCGGCCTCGCTGAACACCGGCCGCTCGACCGCAAAGCCCATCGGCTGCAGCAGGGACTGCAGCAAGGCCAGCGCCCCGCCTTCGGCAGGGGTGACGGATGGACAGCGGATCAGCGCCGCCAGAACCTCGGCCGGGCTGGTCGTGTCCATTTCAGTCGCGCAGCAATTCGTTGATCGACGTCTTGGAGCGGGTCTGGGCGTCGACCTTCTTCACGATCACCGCGCAGTAGAGGTTGATGCCGTTCTTCGAGGGCATCGACCCGGCGACGACCACGGAACCCGCAGGCACCTCGCCATACGCCACCGCGCCGGTCTCGCGATCGACGATCTTTGTCGACTTGCCGATGAAGACGCCCATGCCCAGCACCGAACCTTCGCGCACGATGCAGCCCTCGACGACCTCGGAGCGCGCGCCGATGAAGCAATTGTCCTCGATGATGGTCGGGCCGGCCTGCATCGGTTCGAGCACGCCGCCGATTCCCACGCCGCCTGAAAGATGCACGTTCTTGCCGATCTGCGCGCACGAGCCGACGGTGGCCCAGGTATCGACCATCGTGCCTTCATCGACATAGGCGCCGAGGTTGACGAAGGAAGGCATCAGCACGACGTTGCGGCCGATGAAGGCGGAACGGCGAACGATGCAATTGGGCACGGCGCGAAAGCCGGCTTCGCGAAAATTCCCCGCCGCCCAGCCGTCGAACTTGGAGGGTACCTTGTCCCACCATGACGACTGGCCCGGGCCGTTGGCTATCACATCCATGTCGTTGAGGCGGAAG
Organism: uncultured Alphaproteobacteria bacterium; assembly: GCA_963846345.1. Classification (GTDB taxonomy): domain Bacteria; phylum Pseudomonadota; class Alphaproteobacteria; order Rhizobiales; family Rhizobiaceae; genus BOKV01. The sequence goes on along the minus strand of CAWJVP010000004.1, from coordinate 94,187 downwards.
GAGAGCAGCACCGCCTTCTTGAGCCACTGGTGCACGGTCCAGTTGCCATCGTCGCCGCGCGTTGCCACCCGCGCCTTGCCGCTGTCGAGCAGCGCAAGCGCCTCGTCGACCGCGTCGCGGATTTCGCCCTTTGTCGCGGTTGAGATCCCGTCGCGCGCCTCGAACGCGGCTTCGATGGTCTTTTCGAGCGCCTGGTGGGCGGAAGTGGCCATTGGTTCATCCTGGTCGTTGAAGGTTGGAGGCTGGTAAGCCGTTGCCTTATTCGAACCTGGCGGATGAATCAACAAACCGGCCCAAAACTGTTCGTTGCCGGTTGCCAAGAAACGAAAAAGCCGCCCGTCGCATTGCGAGGGCGGCTGATCGGCCTTTTCAGGCGCTGAATATTACAGCTTGTTCTTGACGTTGGTGAAGGTGTTGTTCACACCGCCGCCGACTGCCGTCGCGCCGCCGATGATGGCGACCGAGATGAGGGCTGCGATCAGGCCGTATTCGATAGCCGTTGCGCCCGATTCATTCTTGAGAAAGCGTGCCACGAGTTTCATTTCGGTAATCCTTGCTCCACGAGTTGCGCACCTTGTGCGGTCCACCGGGTGTTCCCCCGTTCTGACCCGACCCATTTCTATGACAAGGATATTTCGGGGAGGTTAAAGCACACGGTCCAGCCTGTGCTGTCGGCATGAGTCAAGAAACTTGGTAAATGAAGTGCTAATGCAGCAAGGCTTTTGCCATTGCACTTTATATATATTGTTGCCGGACGGGAAAGCAGTTTGCCGCCGCATGTGAGGCAAGTTTACCAATCCTAAACCAAAATATCCGAAGGTTTGAAAAGTTCGAACCGTTGGAGTGAAGAAATGGTCCGGTTGTTCATGGTGGCCACAATATGCGCGCTTGCCCTTCCCGGCATTGCGGCGGCCGAAGCGGTTCAGGCAGACGAAGCAAATCCGCCCGTCATCGTCACGGTAGACCGTGCCAAGGTGTTCCGCGTCTCGCGGCCCGCGGCCACGGTAATCATCGGAAATCCCGCTATCGCGGATGCAACCGTCGAGGACGAGCAGACCCTGGTGCTGACCGGCCGCTCGTTCGGTGTCACCAACTTGATCATCCTTGACGCCAAGGGCGAGCCGATCGTCGACCAGACGCTGGTGGTCAAGGGCCATGAGACCAATACGGTCCGCATCTACCGCCGCTCGCAGCGCGAGACCATGGCCTGCGCTCCGGTCTGCGAACCGACGCTGACCATCGGCGATGATTCCGAAGCGTTCAACTTCGCTTCCGAACAGATCACTGCCCGCAACTCGCTCTCCGACGCCAAGCAGTAAGAAATCGCGGCTTGGTTTACCGGTCCTTTCGCGGATCGCGTCGAATTCGGGTTGCGCGCAAACGGTCCATTAAGCGCCACGTGGTATCAATCTCGCCATGCCGATTGTATTGACCGGAATGGTGGCGAGATGACCGAGTTGAACCTGCAGGGCCGGCCAAGGCTGCGCGACTACCTTCGCGCACCGAAAGTGGTCAGGCGTTTCCGCGACAGCGAGAAGGGCACCACGGCGATCGAGTTTGCGATGCTCGCCGCACCGTTCTTTGTTCTTCTTTTCGGCATCATCGAAAGCTCGCTCATCTTTTTCGCCGGCCAGATGCTGGAAAGCTCTGTCGACGAGGTAGCCCGCAAGGTCCGTACCGGCCAGCTCGACAACACCATTACCGAAACCGAGTTCCGCACGGAAATGTGCAAGTCGGCGGCGATCCTGTTCGATTGCGACGATCTCAAGATCGACATGCGCGTGGTGGCCAAGTTCGAAGACCTCGGCAACCCGCCGATCGCGGATCCGAAAACGAACGGCACGGATTTTTCCACCTACGGCTTCACGGCGCCATGCCCCGAGGAGATCGCCATGGTGACGGCAAGCTACGAATGGCCGATCTTCACCTATTTCGCCGCCGACAACATCTATCCGCAGTCGCGCGGCAAGAACAATTCGGCCTTCCGCAAGATCCTTCTCAATGCTGTCTCCGTCTTCCGGACCGAGCCTTATCCGGCGGGTTCAGGCGGCAAGGCATGCTGATGCCAAAGAGGACCCCCACGATGTCAATCGGTCAATCGCTGTTCAGGGCCAAGGCCAGGTTGCTGATGGCCGGCGATGCGTTCCTGCGCGAGGTTCGCGGCGTCGCGGCGGTCGAATTCGCCTTCATCGCCCCGATCATGCTGCTGCTCTTCGTTGGCACGATCGAGCTTTCCGCGGGCGTATCGGTCAACCGCAAGCTGTCGCGGCTTTCCAGCACCGTGAGCGATCTTGTCACCCAGAGCCAGACGCTGACGGCAACCGACGTGACCAACATCATGGATGCATCCACCAAGGTCATGTATCCCTATACCGATACCGTGAGCATCATCCTCACCGGCATATCGATCGATGGCGCCGGCACCGCGAAGGTTGCCTGGAGCCGGGCAAAGAACGGAACGCCGCTGACGGTGGGTACGACCTATGCCAACGTGCCGGCCAAGATCAAGAAGCCGAACACGTTCCTCGTCGCCGCCAAGGTCGCCACGAAGTACACCCCGTCATTCGGCTGGGCCCAGTACAGCGCGGCGAAAGGGCTTTCCTTCGACCGGTCGGCGATCAACATGAACGAGGAAATATTCCTGCGGCCGCGCATCGGCTCGACCGTCACGGTCAACTGATTGCAGGCCCGCTCAGCGGGCCAGGGACTGTGCGGAAAGTCCCGCCTCGCGAAACATCTTGACGAGCGGCGCGAACTGCGACTGGCGCGCGGCAACGAAGCCGCCGCCATAGTCGGGCTCGATCGCGTCATATGCCACCGGATCCGTATCGTACAAGGTGCCGAGCAAAGACCTGAGGATCGTCTTGGCCTCCGCGGCAAGATTCTTGCGGACCGCGTGGATGCGATACGGAATCGGCGAAGACTGCCAGATGACCTTTGCCTCGAACGCCGCTTCGCCGAGTTCGGCTATCTGGCTTAGCGTACCGCGCGACACACCCTGTTCCTGGTCGCCTGCGTCCGGGCTCCAGCCGAGCAGCGCATCTACCGAACCGCCGGAAAGTGCCGCGATCGCGGCCTTGCTGTCGGCGTGACTTGAAACGCTTGCTGCTGCGGTCTCCACGTCGAGGCCGGCCTCCTTCAATTCATGCATGGCAAGCATCGAGCCGCCGACCGGACCTGCCTCCACGACCGCCAGCTTGCGGCCCTTGAGCGCCTGGAGGTCTTGCGGCCCGTCGCTCTTCACGATCAGCTGCTGGCGAAAGGACTGGCCGCCGCCGGAAAGTGTCGCGGCAACAAGCGGCTCTACACATTCGCAACTTGCATAGGCGGCCGCATAGGCGCTTGCCGAAAGCACGGCGAACTCCACCCGCGACCGCGAGACGGCATCGATGACGGAGCGGTAGTTGCGCATGGTAACGATCTCGACGGGCAGCCCAAGCGCCTGTTCGAGCGCAAGCCGGAACGGCTCGATCCGGCCGGCCGCCGCCCGGGCATCCTGGGGCGCCGCAACGGCAATCCGGAAGGACCCCATGTCTTCGCGCCATTCGGCACGGGCGGGTCCGGCCAGCGCCAGCACGATACCTGCAATTGCAACAAACCTGCCGAACAAGGCGCGCCTCCGCAAATCACCTGCAACCAGTTAGCCGCAAAACGCCGCAAGATCAAAACCGCGGGGATGGAGGCAAGCATCATATGGCGCGGGTCATCCATTCTGGTAAGGTCCGCCCCCATGCGCAGCGACAATTGCAATTCCTGAAATGGCGAGGGCCTTCCTCTTCGTGCTCGATTCGGTCGGGATCGGCGGAGCGCCCGATGCGGCCGCTTTCGGCGACCTCGGAGCCAACACGCTGGGGCACATTGCGCGCGAATGCGCCGCCGGCCGCGCCGACCGGCAAGGCCTTCGCAGCGGTCCGCTCAACCTGCCCAACCTTGAACGCCTTGGCCTCGGCCTTGCCGCCCGAAACGCTTGCGGCGAATTGCCGGCCGGGTTCGACGCGCACGTCGAGCCGGTTGCCGTGCATGCGAGCGCCATCGAGGTTTCGCAGGGCAAGGACACGCCCTCGGGCCATTGGGAACTTGCCGGGGTGCCGGTTCCGTTCGAATGGGGCTATTTCCCCAGGACCGAACCCTGCTTTCCGGCGGAACTGACATCTGCCATCATTGCAGGGGCGGGGCTGCCGGGCATCCTTGGCAACAAGCACGCCTCGGGCACGCAAATCATCGCCGAACTCGGCGAGGAGCATGTGCGGACCGGCAAGCCGATCCTCTACACCTCCGCCGATTCGGTGCTCCAGATCGCTGCGCATGAAACGCATTTCGGGCTGGAACGCCTGTACAGGCTTTGCGAGATCGCTCGCGCCGTGCTCGACAAGACGATGCCTGACGCCGTGATCGGCCGCGTCATCGCGCGGCCTTTCATCGGCGAGACGCAAGACGGTTTCGAGCGCACGGGAAACCGCAAGGATTATGCCGTGCTGCCGCCGGAGCCCACCTTGCTGGATCGCCTCAAGTCAGCCGGGCGCCAGGTGATCGCGGTCGGCAAGATCGACGACATCTTCGCCCATCAAGGCCCGACCGATGTCCGCAAGGCGAATGGCAACGCCGAACTGCTGAAAGCAACCCTCGCCGCCATCGCCGACCTTGCCGATGGCGGCCTTGTCTTCACCAATTTCGTCGATTTCGACCAGCTTTACGGTCACCGCCGGGACGTCGCGGGCTATGCCGCCGCGCTCGAAGCCTTCGACCGCGAGGTGCCGCGCCTGACCGGCGCGCATGCAGGCGGGCGACCTTGATGATCATCACCGCCGATCACGGCAACGACCCGACATGGCGTGGCACCGATCACACGCGCGAGCAGGTCCCGGTGCTGATGTGGCGGCACGGCATTGTCGCGGCCGATGCCGGCACAAGGCAGAGCCTTGCCGATATCGGCGAGACGATTGCGGCGCATCTGGGGATCGATCCCGGCCCCCACGGAAACCCGGTAAGGGAAGCACTCGAATGACCGCCAGGTCTGCCCAAGGCAGAGATCCACTGCCACATCGAAGGGGCCGCAAGTCCCGCGCTGGTGCTTTCGCAGGCCAGCAAATACGGCGCCGATGTCTCGGCGTTCATATCGCCGCAGGGCGGTTATGTGTGGCATGACTTCACGTCCTTCCTGAAGGCCTATGACGGTGCGGCGGCGCTCTTCCGCACGCATGATGACTATGCGTTGTTGGCCGAGACCTATCTGCGTTCGCTTGCGGCGGAGGGTGCGATCTACAGCGAGTTCTTCATCTCGACCGACCACGCGCGCGAGGCCGGGCTTTCGCCGAGGCCTATGTCGAGGGCCTGGCCGAAGGCATGGCGCGCGCCCGCGAAACGACCGGCATCGAATCGCGGATGATCGCGACCGGCCTGCGCCACATGGGCCCCGATGCGGTGGAGGCCGCGGCACGGCTCTGCGTCGAGTTGGACCACCCGATGATCACCGGCTTCGGCATGGCGGGCGAGGAGCGCATGCACCATCCGCGCGACTTCGCCCGGGCCTTCGACATTGCCCGCGACGCCGGGCTGGGCATCACCGTCCATGCCGGCGAACTGGCGGGCTGGGAAAGCGTCGCCGCCGCGCTCGACCATCTGCGGCCATCGCGCATCGGCCATGGCGTGCGCGCCATCGAGAATCCCGCGCTTGTGGAGCGCATCGCCGCCGAGGGCATCGTGCTCGAATGCTGCCCGGTATCGAACGTCGTGCTGAAGGTTTTCGAGGATTTTGCGGCCCATCCATTCCCCGCGCTGGACAAGGCCGGCTGCCGCGTCACCCTCAATTCCGACGATCCGCCGCATTTCCACACCTCGATCGGGCGCGAATATGCGGTTGCGGCGCAGCATTGGGGCTATGGCGAGGCCGATCTGCTGCGCTTTACCCGCAATGCGGTCGAAAGCGCCTTCATAGATGGGGAAATGCGGGCCCGCCTGCTTGAGAAGTGCGCCGCCGGGCGCATAGGTTGACGAAAGCGGCGCCCGCGCGCCCAGGTAACCGGAGTGAACATGCCCGAGACCCACAAGACCCGCCCGCAAGTCACCGTCGTCGATCATCCGCTGGTCCAGCACAAGCTGACGATCATGCGCAACAAGGAGACGTCGACCGCGAGCTTCCGGCGGCTGCTTCGCGAGATATCGCTGCTGCTGTGCTACGAGGTGACGCGCGATCTCGAACTGACGACGACGCAAATCGAGACGCCGCTGCAGCCGATGGAAGCGCCGACGCTCGAGGGCAAGAAACTGGTCTTCGCCTCGATGCTGCGCGCCGGCAACGGCCTGCTCGAGGGCATGCTCGACCTCGTTCCTGCCGCGCGCGTCGCCCATATCGGGCTCTACCGCGACCACGACACGCTGCGAGGCCGTGGAGTACTACTTCAAGGCGCCGCAGGACCTGGCCGACCGGCTGGTGATCGTCGTCGATCCGATGCTGGCCACCGCCAATTCGGCCATTGCGGCGGTCGACCGGCTGAAGCGGCGCGGCGCCACCAATCTGCGCTTCCTGTGCCTGCTTGCCGCGCCCGAGGGCATCAAGCGCTTCACCACGGCCCACCCCGACGTGCCGGTCGTTCACCGCAGCGATCGACAGCCATCTCAACGAGAAGGGCTACATCGTGCCGGGCCTTGGCGATGCCGGCGACCGCATGTACGGCACCAAGTAACGCAACGTTAACCGGTCGAGCGTTTTTCCGGCGCGATAAACCGGAAAATGAGATCGCCGTGCCAGTCTGTCGCCGGACCTTCGGGGATATCTGGCATGTGGCGCTACATCTTCATGGCGGTGTCGTTCATCAGCTTTGCGAGCTACGGACCTGCATTGCTGCAGGAAAAGCTTGATGGGCGCCCTGCGCAAAGCGAACCGGCGCAGCCCGTCGCCATGGCTGCGAAAGAAACCGCACCGCACCAGGCGGACAATCCGGCGGCGGGACGATCCACCCGGATAGCTTCCGACAATCGCGGCCATTTCATCGCCAAGGCAAGGCTCAACGGCCGGTCCGCCGACGTGCTGGTCGATACCGGCGCGACCTCCGTCGCCATCAACGAAAGCATGGCCCGGCGCATCGGCATCAAGCTCGGCAAGGCCGATTTCAAATACAAGGTAAACACCGCCAACGGACAGACCTTCGCTGCGGTCGTCACCATCGACGAAATCGAGATCGGCCGCGTTCGCGTCGAGAACGTCCAGGCAAGCGTGCTGAAGGACGATGCGCTGGACGGCATACTTCTTGGCATGAGTTTCCTCGGAAAGCTCAAGCGCTTCGAGGTTGCGCAAGGCACGCTGGTGCTGACGCAGTAGATCAGCCGATCTGCTCGATCACCGCCGGCGGCATGCCGGTACCCTTCTCAACCGCGCCCAGCACGCGCGTCTTTGCGCGGGCGGCGCTCGCCTCGTCGCGCGCCAAAATTTCGCACAGCGGCGAAACGCCGTCCCAGTCGCGCCTCGCGATGTTGACGAGCCCCACGGCGTGGTCGATCGCGTCGGCCGGATGCGTACGCCCGCCGCCGAGCTCGATCACCGCAAGCCCGATCTGACGGGCATCGAATGCGAGGTTGCCCCTGCAGCGATGCGCGGTTGCCTCGTCTGCCGTTACGGCAATCCGCACCGGCGGATGCGGCAGATACCGGGCTGCATTCTCGATGAAATCCTTGGGGCCGCCGAGCGCCGCGACCATGCGTCCGAAACGCTCCGCCGCACGGCCCGAACGGAACGCTTCCTCCATCCGCGCCGCACCGTCGGCGGCGTTGGCGGCAATGCCCGCCGACACCAGCATCTGCGCGCCGAGCGCGACCGTCACTTCCCACAGCCTTGCGTCGATGTGCTTGCCGGTCAGGAAATCCACGGCGTTCTGCATTTCCACGGCATTGCCGGCAGCCGAGGCCAGCGGATGGTCCATGTCGGTCAGCAGCGCCGTGGTGCGCAGGCCCGCGCCGTTCGCGACCTCCACCAGGCTGATCGCGAGTTCGTGCGCCTTGGGAAGCGAATTCATGAACGCGCCCGACCCGACCTTGACGTCAAGCACCAGTCCCTTGAGGCCGGCGGCAAGCTTCTTCGACAGGATCGAGGCGGTGATCAGCGGCACGCTTTCCACGGTCGCGGTCACGTCACGGATCGCGTAGATGCGCTTGTCGGCGGGCGCGAGATCCCCCGTCTGGCCGATGATGGCGCAGCCGGTCTCCTCCACCACCTTGCGGAACAGCGCATTGTCCGGCGCGGTGGTATAGCCGGGAATGGAATCGAACTTGTCGAGCGTTCCGCCGGTATGGCCGAGGCCGCGTCCCGAAATCATCGGTACGTAAGCGCCGCAAGCCGCGACCGCCGGGGCCAGCATCAGCGAGACATTGTCGCCGACGCCGCCCGTGGAATGCTTGTCGACGACCGCCGGCCCCAGATGCGACCAGTCGAGCACATCGCCTGAATCGCGCATGGCCAGCGTCAGCGCCACGGCCTCGTCGCGGTTCATGCCGTTGAGAAAGATCGCCATTGCAAGCGCGGCGACCTGACCTTCCGAAACGCGCCCCGAAGTTACGCCTTCGACGAATTGCAGCGATCTCGGCAGGGTCGAGCGATCCCCCGTCGCGCTTTCTGCGAATGGTTTCCTGCGGCAGCATCGTCAAACGCCGAACGGGGTCCAGATCGTCTTGACCCGGACTGCGTGGAACAGGAATTCGCGGCCCTGGCCTTGCGCCGGCGAGAACCAGTCGCGCGCCTTGCCGTGGTTTACCCACGTCGCCTTGAGATTGCCGGCCGATTCCGACTCGACAACCGCGCTGCCTTGCGCCGTGCCGAAATACCAGTGGCAGGCGATGTCGTCGTGCTTCGCCATTTCCTTCGCCAGCGCCTCGCGCGGGCCGGTGACGAAGTTGACGACCCCGCCCGGAAGGTCGGAGGTGTCGAACACCTGGTAGAGATCGCCCGCGACCAGCGGGAAAAACTGCGAAGGGGTCGCGACGACACGGTTGCCCATGGCTATGGCAGGCATCACTGTCGACACCAGCGACAGCAACGGAGCCTCGTCCGGCGCGGAGATCGCCAGCACCTCGTAGGGTTCGTTGAGCGCGAGGCTGAGCATGTTGGCGCTGGGCGCGCGCACCGCGCCGTCATATTTGTCGGCCCATGCCGCATAATGCATGATCCGCGCGACGGAGGCGGCGACTTCGGCATTCGCCGCGGCCTGCGAAACGCCGGTAAGCCGGCGGATGAGCGTGGCGAAATCGCTCGCGCGCGCTTCGAGATTTTCGGCGATGAAGTAGAGCACCTGCGCCCGGCCATGGCCGGTCATCTCGGCCCAGCCTGCGGCTGCGTGTGCCGCCTCGACCGCGTTGCGGATGTCCTTGCGGTTTCCGTAGCCGGCTTCGGAAATCAGCTTCCCGCGCGCATCAAGCACGGGATAGGAATAGCCCGAATCAGGCCGGGCCTGCGCGCCGCCGATATAGTTCTTCATCGTGCGGTCGAGACCTGAACCGGTTGCCCCCCCTTCCGGCAAGGGCTCCGGCGCGGGCTTGGGCGCGGGCAGCAGCTTCGCCTGCTTCGTCCTGGCCGGCACCAGATATTCGAGCATTCCCTCGCGCCCGCCCTCGCGGCCGAAACCCGATTCGCGGTAGCCGCCGAATCCGGCTGCGGCATCGAACAGATTGGTCGAATTGATCCACACGACGCCTGCCTTCAGCCGCCGCGCCGTGTCGAAGGCGATGTCGAGGCTCTGGCTCCAGACCGAGGCGGCAAGGCCGTAGCGGCTGTTGTTGGCAAGTTCCACCGCCTCGCCCGGCGTGCGGAAGGTCATCGATGCGATCACCGGCCCGAAAACTTCTTCCTGCGCGAGCCGCGAAGCCGGTTCGACATCGGTGAAAAGAGTAGGCGGATAGAAGCAGCCCTTGCGCTGCATGCCCTGCGCCCAGGACGGCTGCCACAAGGTTGCGCCGGAGGCGACGCCCTCGCGCACCCGCGCCTCGATGTTCTCGATCTGGACGGGATCGACCACCGCGCCGATGTCGATCGCCTTGTCCAGCGGATCGCCCATGCGCAGCTTTTCCATCCGCGCCTTCAGCCGCGAATGGAAGCGCCCGGCAATGCCTTCCTGCACCAGCGCCCGCGATCCGGCACAGCAGACTTCGCCCTGGTTGAACCAGATGGCGTCGACCACGCCTTCCACCGCCGCATCGATATCGGCTTCGCCGTGGACGATGAAGGGCGACTTGCCGCCCAGCTCCAGCGACAGTTTCTTGCCGGTTCCCGCGGTCGCCTTGCGGATGATGCGCCCGACCTCGGTCGATCCGGTGAACGCGATCTTGGCGAAGCCATCATGCGCAACGATTGCCGCGCCGGTCGTCCCGTCGCCATTGACGAAGTTGACGACGCCCGCCGGAAGCCCCGCCTCGTTGCACAACTGCGCAAAGGCCATCGCGGTCAGCGGCGTGTATTCGGCCGGCTTCAGCACCACGGTGCACCCAGCCGCCAACGCGGGAGCGATCTTCCAGGCCATCATCAGCAGCGGGAAGTTCCACGGGATCACCTGTCCGCACACCCCCGCCGGAACGTGGCCCGGCAATTCGGTCTCGATGAGTTCGGCCCAGCCGGCGTGGTGGTAGAAATGCCGGGCGACCAGCGGCACGTCGATGTCGCGCGATTCGCGGATCGGCTTGCCGTTGTCCATCGTCTCCAGCACGGCGAGCAGGCGCGAATGCTTCTGCACCTGCCGCGCCAGCGCATAAAGGTGCCGGGCGCGCGCATTGCCCGAAAGCGCCGACCACGTCTTGAACGCCTTGGTCGCGGCGGCCACGGCTGTATCGACGTCCTTGGCGGTGCCAAGCGCGATGTCGGCCAGCTTCTCGCCCGTCGCCGGATTGGTCGAGGCGAAGGTCTTTGCCTTGGCCGGCATGACGAACTCGCCGCCGATGAAATGGCCGAACTTGCGGCCATGCTTTTCAAGCCATGCCTTTGCCGGCGCGGCGTCTTCCGGGGCGGGCCCGTATTCCATCGACTTCATCAGGGAGCGGATCTCGTTCATCGAAGCCTCAGGCCATCGCGTGGCGGTTCGCCGCCGAATAGCGGCCGGTGATGAAATGTTCGAGCTGGCGCTCGATATCGGTGAGGAGCGCGCTCGCGCCGAGGCGGAAAAGCTCCGGCTCCAGCCATTCGCGCGAAAGCTCCTCGTTCATCAGGATCAGCCAGTCGAGTGCATCCTTGGCCTTGCGGATGCCGCCGGCCGGCTTGAACCCGACCTTGAAGCCTGTCGCCTCGTGGTAGTCGCGGATAGCCCGCGCCATGACGAGGCTCACGGGCAGTGTCGCGTTGACAGCCTCCATGCCGGTGGAGGTCTTGATGAAATCGGAGCCCGCCATCATCGCCACCATCGAGGCGCGGTAGACATTGGTGAGCGTCTTGAGATCGCCCGTGGCGAGGATCGCCTTCATGTGCGCCTTGCCGCAGGCTTCACGCATCTGCGCCACCTCGTCGTAGAGCGCCTGCCAGTCGCCGGTCAGCACATGCGCGCGGGTGATGACGATGTCGATCTCGTCCGCACCCTCGGCCACCGCATAGCGGATCTCGGCAAGCCTTTGCGGCAGCGGGGTCAGCCCTGCGGGAAATCCCGTCGCAACCGAGGCAACCGGAATGCCGCTGCCTTCAAGCGCGCGGACCGCACTTGCGACCATGGTTGGGTAGACGCAGACCGCGCCGGTCTTGATCTCGCCCGGCTCGAGGCCGAGCGCTTCCACCAGGTCGTGCCGCAGCGGGTTCTTCGCCTTGGCGCAAAGCCGGTGGACGCGGCCCGGCGTGTCGTCGCCCGAAAGCGTCGTCAGGTCGATGGCTTCGACCGCCTTCAGCAGCCACGCCGCCTGCCAGGCCTTCTTTACCGTCCGGCGCCCTGTCAGCGTCGCCGTGCGGCGCTGCGCGGCGGAAAGGTTGACCTCCACGGCTTCGAAGAGTTCGGGCCGCAGCGCCATGATCTCGTTGCGCGGGTGCGGCTGGGCGATGGCAACGAGATGGCCGCCGCCGGTTTGCGTGACAGCCTTTCCCGCTTCGGCGGTTTCGGTCTTCATTTCGAAAGATCCTTGATGCCGGCGGCGATGAGTTCGCCGAGAATGCGCCCGCCCTTGGGCGCGTTCTCCTTGGTCTCGCCATGCGACAGTTCCGCCCCGGTCATGCCGGCGGCAAGGTTGGTGATCACCGAGAAGGCGGCGCAATCGAGGCCGAGGAAGCGCCCCAGAATGATTTCCGGCACGGTCGACATGCCGACGGCGTCCGCGCCCACGATCCGCGCCATGCGGATCTCGGCCGGCGTCTCGAAGCTTGGGCCGGAAAACCACATGTAGACGCCTTCATGCAGCGTGACGCCCGCCGCTTTCGCCGTGCCGCGGAAAACGTCCATCATGCGTGCGTCATAGGCATTGGTGAGGCCGACGAAGCGCGCATCGCTGGGTTCGCCGATCAGCGGGTTGGCCCCGGCGAAATTGATATGGTCGGTGATCATCATCACCGAGCCGGCATCCATTTCCGGCCGCAGCGATCCGGCCGAATTGGTGAGGATCAGCCGCTTGATGCCGATGGCCTTCATGACTTCCAGCGGCCAGCGCATGGCGGCCGCATCGCCCTTTTCATAGTAATGCGCCCGGCCCGAAAGCAGGATCACCGGCACGCCGGAAAGATAGCCCGCCGCAAGTTCCCCCGCATGCCCGCTGACCGAGGAATGCGGGAATCCTTCCAGCTCGTGATAGGGCACGCGTACGGACTGCTCCAGCATGCCGACGAGCCCGCCAAGGCCGGAGCCCAGCACGATCGCCGTGTGCGGCTGCATGCCGGCAAGCACATGCAGCAGATGTTCCGTCGCGCGGTTCATCGAGGTTTATCCATCGAGAAGGATTTCGGCAGCAACTCGCCCAGCGTCACCGTTTCCATGATGCCTTCCTGGTTGCACAAATGGATCTTCGTTCCCGGGCGCGCCGAATTCGCTGAGCCGCTGGCGGCAGCCGCCGCAGGGCGTGATGGCATCGACCGCGTCGCAGATCACCGCGACTTCGGCAATCCTGCCGCCGCCATCCATGACCATGTGGGCAATGGCGCTCGTCTCGGCGCACCAGCCTTCCGGAAACGAGGCGTTTTCGACATTGCAGCCGGCAAAGGTGCGCCCGTCGGTCGTCAGGATCGCGGCGCCGACATTGTAGCGGGAGTAGGGGGCATGCGCCCGCGCCATGGCCATGGCGGCGAGGCGGTGCAGGTTTGCGGCCATGTCAGCGTTCTTTCACGTAAGGCACGCCGCCGGCGCGCGGTGGAATGGCCTTGCCGATGAAACCGGCAAGCAGGATGACGGTGAGGATGAACGGCGTCGCCTGCATCAGCGGCACCGGAATTTCGCCGATGCCCGGAAGGCTGACGCCCTGCAGCCGGTTGCCGACCGTGTCGAGGAAGCCGAACAGCAGGCAGGCGAAAAGCACCGGCACGGGCCGCCACTTGGCGAAGATCAGCGCGGCGAGCGCGATGAAGCCGCGTCCGGCGGTCATGCCCTTCACGAAGCCGGCGGACTGCGCGATGGCAAGATAGCCACCGGCGATGCCGCACAGCATGCCGCAAATGATCACCGCCTGGTAGCGCAGCAGCGTCACGGAAATACCTGCGGTGTCGACCGCCGCCGGGTTCTCGCCGACCGCGCGCAGGCGCAGCCCGAAACGGGTGCGATAGAGGATCCACCAGGTGATCGGCACCATGGCGAAGGCGAAGTAGACGATGAGATTGTGCCCGGAGACGAGGTCGGCCCAGATCGTCCCGATGACCGGAACGCCCGCAAGCGCGTCCGCGCCGGGCAGCTTGATCTGGGTGAAGCGCAATTCGTTTGGAAGCTGTGGCGTGCGCCCGCCCTGCGCGAACCAGCTTGCGCCCAAAAGGACCGTCGTGCCGGCGGCGAAGAAATTGATCGCGACGCCGGAGACGATCTGGTTGCCGCGCGCCGTGATCGAGGCAAAGCCGTGTACAAGCGACAGCGACACGGCGACGAGCACGCCGAGGAAAAGTCCCACCCAGGCCGACTGGAACACGGCAGCGCCGGCGCCGGCCGCGAAGGCCCCGCCCAGCATCTTGCCTTCAAGACCGATGTCGAAAACGCCCGAGCGTTCGGAATAAAGGCCCGCGAGCGCCGCCAGAAGCAGCGGCGTCGAAGTGCGCACCGTTGCGTCGAGGATCTGGACGATGGTGGAAAATTCCATGGCTCAAGCCCCCTTTGCCTGCGCGGCGGCGGCGCGCGCCCTGCCGGCGAAGAACTCGGTCAGCGCGGGGCGGAACATGTTCTCCAGCGCGCCGGCGAACAGGATCACCAGCCCCTGGATGACCACGATCATGTCGCGCGAGATCTTCGGCATCTCGAAGGCGAGTTCCGCGCCGCCCTGGTAGAGCATGCCGAACAGGATCGCCGCGAAGAGAATGCCGACCGGATGGTTGCGCCCCATCAGTGCAACGGCAATGCCGACGAATCCCGCGCCCGCCACGAAATCGAGGTTCAGCCGGTGCTGCTCGCCCATCAGCGGGTTGAGCGCCATCATGCCGGCAAGCCCGCCTGAAATCAGCATCGTGGCGATGATCGTGCGGGCCTGCGGAATGCCGGCATAGATCGCGGCGTTCGGGTTCATGCCCGTGGTGCGCACCTCATATCCGAACCGGGTGCGCCAGATCAGCAGCCAGACGAGGAAGCAGGCAAGCAGCGCCACCAGGAACGAGATGTTCAGCGGCGCGCTGGACATGTTGAGGCCGAATGCGGCGAACAGCCCGCCCAGCCTTGGCAAATGCGCGCCGTCGAGGAATACCCGCGTCTCAGGCGCCATCTGGCCGACGGGCTTCAGCCATCCGGTCAAAAGCCAGGTCATGATGGCCGCCGCGATGAAGTTGAACATGATCGTCGTGATGACGATGTGGCTGCCGCGAAAGGCTTGCAGCCATGCCGGGATCAGCGCCCAAAGTGCGCCGAAAAGCGCGCCGCCGAGGATCGCGACCGGCATGATCGCGAACCAGGGCAGAAACCCGTCCAGCGTCAGGCACACCAGCGCGACGCCAAGCCCGCCGACATAGGCCTGGCCTTCCGAGCCGATGTTGAAAAGCCCGCAATGGATCGCCACTGCCACCGACAGCCCGGTGAAGATGAAGTTCGTCGCGTAAAACAGCGTGAAGCCGATATTGTAGCCCGAGCCGAACGCGCCGGTGACCAGGAGGTAGGCCGCGCGCAGCGGGTTTTCGCCGACGAAGATCACCACCAGGCCGGCGATGAGGAACGCCACCGCCAAGTTGATCAGCGGCAACAGGCCGTAGTCGACCCATTTGGGAAGTTCGTTTCTCATTGTGCCGCTCCCCCGAGCAGATCCAGCCGGCCGTCATGGTTCATCGGGAAGAATGGGTTGTGCGCCACTTCCCACAAATGCGCGTCGAGGTCGCGGAAATTGCCGGTGTAGCCGCCCCAGAACGCCTTTGCCGGCGGCTTCACGGCAGATGCACCGGCATCCACGGCCCGTGCATAGAAATCGTCGACATCCGCCTCGCTCTCGAGATTGATTGCCAGGGCCAGCGAGCCGGAGCCGCGCGGCAATTCACCCTCGCCGCCATCGGCGATCATGTCGGTACGCAGCCAAAGCCCCAGCACCAGGTTCGAGCCTTGCAGGAAGGCGGTCGTCTCGACGCTCTGCGGTGCTTTCAGCCAGCCGAGCTTCTCGTAGAATGCGGTTGCCGCCGCCACATCCGCGACGCCAAGCGTCACCAGCGATATGCGCGCGGTCGGCAAGGTCATTGCGCCGCCTCCGGGATCTTCTCGCCTTCGATCCCGGCCATCAGCAGGCCGATTTCCGCTTCGCTCGCCTGCGGCGAGCGTTCGCCGACGATGCGCCCGGCGAACATGACCAGGATGCGATCCGACAGCGAGCGGATTTCGTCGAGTTCCACCGAGACCAGCAGGATGGCCTTGCCGGCATCGCGCATCTCGATGATGCGCTTGTGGATGAATTCGATTGCCCCGACATCGACGCCGCGTGTCGGCTGGCCGATGATCAGCACGTCCGGATGTGCTTCCATCTCGCGCGCCAGCACGATCTTCTGCTGGTTGCCGCCGGAAAAATTGGCGGTCTTCAGACCGGCAGTCCGGCGGGCGGATATCGTATTGCTCGATCTTCGCCTTCGCGTCCTCGCGGATCGCCTCGATGTTGAGAAGCGGTCCCGACACATAGGTCGACTTGTCGTGGTAGCCGAGGATCGAATTCTCGTTTTCCTCGAACGGCAGAACCAGCCCGGTATATTGCCGGTCCTCCGGCACATGCGCGAGACCCTGCCTTCGCAGCAGCGCGGGGTCGGCGCCGCCCGTGACCGAAATGCTTTTTCCCGCCATCAGCACCTCGCCGCTTTCGGCGCGGCGCATGCCGGCGATCGCCTCCAGCAATTGCGACTGGCCGTTGCCTGCGACGCCGGCAATGCCGACGATCTCGCCCGCCCGCACGTCGAGCGATACGTCGTCGACCATCTTGACGCCGCGGCTGTCGCGGACGGTGAGGTTTCGCACCTGCAGCTTCACCCCGTCGGGCTTCGCCTCGCCCTTGTCGACGCGCAGCAGCACCCGGCGGCCGACCATCAGTTCGGCCAGTTCCTCGACGCCGGTCTTCGCCGTCTCGCGCGTCGCCACCATCTCGCCGCGCCGCATCACCGAAACCGTGTCGGTGATCGCCATGATCTCGCGCAGCTTGTGCGTGATGAGGATGACGGTTTTGCCCTGCCCCTTGAGCTGCGCCAGGATGCGGAAAAGGTGGTCCGCCTCGGCCGGCGTAAGCACGCCCGTGGGCTCGTCCAGGATGAGGATGTCCGCGCCGCGATAGAGCGCCTTGAGGATTTCCACGCGCTGCTGCAGGCCGACCGGCAGTTCCTCGATGATGGCGTCCGGATCGACATCGAGCGAATATTCGCGTTCCAGCCGCTTGCAGCTCGGCCCGCGCGCGCGCCACGCCGCGGTTCAGCACCATGCCGTCCTCCGCGCCCAGCATGACGTTTTCCAGCACGGTGAAATTGTGCACGAGCATGAAATGCTGGTGGACCATGCCGATGCCGGCGCGGATCGCCGCCTGGCTGTCAAGGATCTTCACCGGCTCGCCCTTGACGCGGATCTCGCCGCTATCGGCCTGGTAGAAGCCGTAGAGGATCGACATCAGCGTCGACTTGCCGGCGCCATTCTCGCCGATGATGCCGTGGATCGCGCCCTGCTTTACCTGAAGCGAAATGTTCTTGTTGGCTTCCACCGGTCCGAAGCGCTTGGAAATGCCGACGAGTTCGATGGCCAGCGGCGCTTCGCCAGCCGCGATTTCAGCCTTGCCTGATGCGTCGTGAACCATCGCAATCCGTTTCTGCACAGCGTGGGGTCCGCCCGCCGCTCCGACTGCGCTAGTTTGCTCAATATCGCCCGCCGCACAAGGCCAAGCAGTGGGGCAGCGCCTTTGCCTGCGCGAAATTTTTATCAACCGGTCAAAAATCCGGGCGCTACTTCAAAGCGGGCAGCCTTGCAAAGCGGCCCTCGCAAGCGATACTGCGAATAATCAACAAGACGAAGGGAATTGCGATGGCACGCGCCAATCCATGGTCGCGCGACGATTTCGGACTGTTCCGCCGCCTACAGACGCGGTGGTCGGACAACGACATGTACGGCCACATGAACAATGTCGTTCATTATTCGCTGTTCGATACGGCGGTGAACGGCTGGCTGATCGAGAAGGAAATGGTCGATCCGCTCAAGGGGGAGACCGTCGGCCTGGTCGTCGAGACCGGCTGCAGTTATTTTTCCGAACTGGGTTTCCCCGACAAGATCGTCGCCGGCATTCGCATTGCCCATGTCGGCACGTCGTCGGTGCGCTATGAAATCGCGCTTTTTCGCGGTGATGAGGAACGCGCCGCCGCGCAGGGGTATTTCGTCCATGTCTATGTGAACCGTGCGACCCGCAAGCCGCAGCCCTTGTCGCAGGCTTTCCGGGTGTTGCTGGAGGATTACATCAAGTGAGCGATGAGCGAACCGCGCAGGAGAGATTGCGCGCGCTGGAGGAACTGACCGCCCACCAGGCCCGCGCCATCGAGGAACTGTCGTCCGAAATGGCGGTGCAGGGCGAAACTCTGCGGCGCATGCAGAAGAAGCTGGACGCCATGGCCGAGCGTTTCATGGCGCTGGAGGAAACCGTTGCGCCGCCGGCCGAATCGACCCGTCCGCCGCATTGGTGATCACATCAGCGCGAAGAGCGTGTCCTTCGGCGGGCGCACGCGAAATTCGAGGTCGAGCAGGAATTTCTTCGTCTCGATGCCGCCGCCAAAGCCAATGAGAGCGCCGCCCGCGCCGATCACCCGGTGGCAGGGAATCACGATCGGCAGCGGGTTGGCGCCATTGGCGGCGCCGACCGCGCGGCTGGCCGAAAGCGGCTCGCCGATGGCCGTCGCGATCTCGCCATAGGTGGCGGTGGCGCCATAGGGAATTTGCAGGAGCGCCTCCCAGACCTTGCGCTGGAACGGATTGCCCTCCGGCGCCAGCGGCAGGTCGAACCCGGTGCGCTCGCCGGCGAAATAGGCATGAGCTGGCGCGCCGTTTCGCGGAATGCCGATGGGTCTTCGCGCCATTCGGACTTCGGCCTTCTGGCGCCGCGCCCGTGCGGGAAAGCTCAACACCTTCAGGCTTTCGTCGCTGCCGGCAAGCAGCAACGGCCCGATCGGGCTTTGCAGGGTGCAGTATCGGATCGTTGAATCGCGCATGGCAGGATTATCGGCTAGTTTCTGCGCAAATCCACCCGAAACCGGTACGCAGCCATGGAAATCATTGCCGACCTCATCTCCCGCTTCCCGCGGGAAGGCAGGGTTGCCTTCATCGGGATTCGGCCGGAACGACGCGCGCCGGTCGCACGGCTCGAAAGCGCTTTCGTCGGCAAGGGCGGACTTGTAGGCGATCATCGCGACAAGCCGGGCGCGCGCGCCGTCACGCTGATCCAGGCCGAGCATCTTGCGGCGATCGCCGCCCTTGCCGGCTTGGAGCGTGTCGATCCGGCCGAATTGCGCCGCAATATCGCCGTCTCGGGCATCAGCCTCGCCGCCTTGCGCGGGCGGCGATTTCGCATCGGCACGGCGGTGCTGAAAGGCGTCGAGGTATGTGCGCCGTGTTCGCGCATGGAGGAAGTACTGGGTCGCGGCGGCTATAACGCGATGCGCGGTCATGGCGGCATCACGGCGATCGTCATCGACGAAGGTGAAGTGCGCCTTGGCGATGCCGTCACTGCACTTGCATCCGGGGATGCGCAGGAACTTCGACCACGTCGATCCCGCCTGAGACATGAAAAAGCCGCCCCGGTTTCCCGGAGCGGCCGATTTGTTGGACCTTCGCTCCGATCAGTAGGGGCAGGCGTGTCCGACATGTAGTCGTGCACGGTGATGGTGCCGGCGATGATGTCGGCCTTGGCCTTTTCGACCGCCGCGGTCATCTCCGGCTGTCACGAGCGACTTGTTGTTGTCGTCCATGGCGTAGTCGACGCCGCCTTCCGCGAGGCCGAGCACCTGGATGCCGCCCCACTTGTCAGAGCCGCCTTCCTTGAAGGCGTTGGTCACGGCGACGTCGACGCG
This sequence comes from uncultured Alphaproteobacteria bacterium, assembly GCA_963846345.1. Classification (GTDB taxonomy): domain Bacteria; phylum Pseudomonadota; class Alphaproteobacteria; order Rhizobiales; family Rhizobiaceae; genus BOKV01. The sequence continues at coordinate 74,569 of CAWJVP010000004.1, read as the reverse complement.
CTTGAGCATCGAGGTCAGGACCGAGCCCGGCTGAAGGCCGTTCTGGTTGGAGTCGACGCCGATGCCGAGCTTGCCGGCGTCCTTTGCCGCCTGCAGCACGCCGATGCCGGTGCCGCCTGCCGCGTGCGTAGACGATGTCCGCGCCGCGGTCGAACTGCGACTTGGCGAGCTCGCCGCCCTTGACCGGATCGTTCCAGGCTTCCGGCGTGGTGCCGGTCATGTTCTCGAACACTTCAGCCGATGCGTTTGCTGCCTTGACGCCGCCGACATAGCCGCAGGCGAAGCGCCGGATCAGCGGGATGTCCATGCCGCCGACGAAGCCGACCTTGCCGGTCTTGGAGGCCATGGCCGCCATGATGCCGACGAGGTACGAGCCTTCCTGCTCCTTGAACACGATCGAGCGCACGTTCGGCAGGTCGACGACCATGTCGATGATCGCGAACTTCACGTCCGGGAATTCCTTGGCGACCTTCTCGACCGCCGCGGCCTGCGCAAAGCCCATGGCGACGATCGGCTGGTTGCCGTCCTGCGCGAAGCGGCGAAGCGCCTGCTCGCGCTGTGCCGCGTCGGAAATCTCGAACTCGCGATATTCCTTGCCGGTTTCCTTCTTCCACAACTCGGCGCCGTTGAAGGCTGCTTCGTTGAAGGATTTGTCGAACTTGCCGCCCATGTCGTAGATCACCGCTGGCGTCACATCTTGCGCCTGCGCGGCGAACGCCGTGGCTGCGGCGGCGAGGATGCCAAGGATAATTCTCTTCATCTGGGGTTCCCTGTCTCTTTGATCGGTTTGTCCGCGAAACGAATGCGATCGCGTGCGGCGACGGGCGCCTTGACGCCCGCGCTGATCGCGAGTTAGCGCCATTTTGCGTGCAACCGCAAGCGGCATCACGGTGTTGCTACCGCGGTTCTGGCAGCAGAAGCGGGCCCCTTGCGCACCAAGGCGTGCATCGCGAGGCTGCCTGCAATCGATTGCACGGCGGTCCGTTTCGCATTACAGCTTCGCCGTTGATCCGGAAACCTTGAATGCGCCAGCTCGCCCTCATCGCCCATGATTCGCGCAAGGACGAACTCGTCGCTTTCGTCTCGCGCCATGTGCGCGTCCTGGACGGCGTGCCGATCGTGTGCACCGGCACGACAGGCACCCGCATTGTCGAAGCCTGTCCTGCGCTCGAAGTCGAGCGCGTGCGCAGCGGCCCGCTTGGCGGCGACCAGCAGATCGGCGCGCGCATCGCCGAGGGGCGCATCTTCGCGCTGGTCTTCTTCATCGATCCGCTCACTCCCATGCCGCACGACGTCGACGTGAAGGCGTTGATGCGCCTTGCCGCGCTCTACGACATTCCGATGGCGCTCAATGCAGCCACAGCCGCCATCCTGCTCGATTCCGGGCTCATGCAGGCGGAAAAGGCCGGTACCAAACGCCCGGCGGACGCACACTGAAGCCTTGAAACTGGGGAAATAGCGTGAATTTCAGTTTTCCGGTCCTTATCGGCGACATCGGCGGCACCAATGCAAGGTTCGCGATCGTGCCAGACGCGAAGAGCCCGGCTGAAACCTTCGAGCCGCTGCAGCTCTCCGGCCATCCCCGGCTTGAGGATGCGATCGACGCGGTCCTGGCGAAGACCGCAATGCGGCCGGCTACCACGTTGATGGCGATTGCCACGCCGCTGGTCGGAGAACGGTTCCGGCTGACCAATGCCGACTGGATGATCGATCCCGCGCAACTGATCGCCGGGTACGGCCTTGCCGAAGTGGTGCTGATGAACGATTTCGCGGCGCAGGGCCTCGCCGCCCTTGCCCTGGGGCCAGGCGATCTGGCGAAGATCGGCGGCGGCGAGATCACTCGATGGGCATCCCAAGGCGGTGCTCGGCGCGGGCACGGGCCTGGGCATCGCACAGCTCGTCAATGTCGGCGGCAAATGGACCGTGATTTCCGGCGAAGGCGGCCATGTCGACCTTGGACCGCGCACGCAAAGGGAGTTCGCGATCTGGCCTCACCTTGCCAAGCAGCAGGGGCGCATGAGCGCGGAAGAGGCGCTTTCGGGCCGCGGCATGGAGAATTTGTTCGAGGCAATATGCGCCGCCGATGGCATCGACAGCGGCAAGCCCGCCGCGGCGGCCATCTCCGCCATGGCCGCGGACAACAGCAATCCGCAAGCCGTCGAGGCGGTTGCGTTGTTCTTCACGCTGCTTGCCCGCCTTGCCGGTGACATGGCGCTGCTGACGCTTTCGCGCGGCGGCATCTATCTGGCCGGCGGAATCGCGCAGAAATTGATGCCGCTGCTCGACAAGGCGCGGTTTCGCGCCGATTTCGAGGACAAGGCGCCGCACCAGGCCATCATGCGCGGGATTCCCGTGATGGTGATGACGCATCCAACCGCCGCGCTGGAAGGCCTCGCGGCATGGGTGCGCCAGCCCGGACGGCTACAGTCTCGAGGGCGCTGTCCGGCGCTTTGCCTGACATATTGCGGCGGGCGCCGCAGGCTTTGCAAACCGGACGCGGCGCTGGTATTAGAGCCGCGAATTTCATTCCGGCAAGGCCGGAAGCCATGCGTTAATACTGGTCGCATGTCGTGCGGCGCCTGGTCATGCACAGGATAAACTTTTGTCCCTCGAAAGCCTCAAGAATGTAGCCTCCGATACGCAGTCGATGGACGTCCTGCGTCGCGTCGTGCGCGAAAACATGGGCCGCTACCGCAAGGAATATTTCCTTGCGATCCTGTGCATGCTGGTGGTCGCGGTGACCACCGGCTACAGCGCCTACATCATCAAGGACGTGGTCAACGAGGTTTTCGAAAAGCGCAATGTCGGCGCCGCCGGAACCATCGCGCTCATCATCTTCGTCATTTTCGCGGTGAAGGGTTTTGCCGGTTTCGGCCAGGACGTGCTGCTCAACCGCATCGGCAACAGCATGATCGCGCGCTACCAGAAGCGTGTCTACGATCACATGCTGCATCTGGGCGTAAGCTTCTATGCCGACCAGCGGTCCGCTGCCCTCGTCAGCAAGGTCGGCCAGAACATCGGCGGCATCAAGAACATGATGAATCTCGTGATCACCGTGGTGGTCCGCGATTTCCTGACGATGGCCGGCCTGATGGTGGTGATGATCATCCAGGACCCGATGATGACGCTCGGCTCGATGCTGGTGCTCCCGATCGCCGGCTATGTCCTGTCGCGCTATGTCAAGCAGATGAAGCGGCTTTCGCGCAAGGACGTCAGCCTCAACGCGCGCGTCGCCGGCGCCATGGTCGAAAGCGCACAGGGCATCGCCATCCTCAAGTCCTTCACCATGGAAGACCAGATGCGGGCGAAGGTCGGCACCATCGTCGAGGCGGCCGAGAAGCAGTCCAACCGCATCGCCCTCGTCAATGCGCGCACCCGGCCGCTGACCGAGACGCTCGGCGGTATCGCGATCGCAGGCGCGGTTGCCTTCGGCGGCTGGCGGGTGATCGCCCACGGCGCTGACCAGGGGGCGCTGCTTTCGTTCCTGGCTGCAGCGATGCTGGCATACGAGCCGGCGCGCAGGCTTGCGGCCTTCCGCGTGCAGTTCGAGAAGTCGCTGGTCAACGCGCGCATGCTCTATGAACTGCTCGACACGCCGGCAAGGCAGGCCGACAAGCCAGGTGCCGTCGATTACCGCCCGGCCAATGCCGAGATCCTGTTCGAGGATGCCTGCTTCTCCTACGGTACCGGCGAACGGGTGCTTGACGGCGTTTCGTTCAGGGCCTTGCCGGGCAAGACCACCGCTCTGGTAGGCCCTTCCGGCGGCGGCAAGTCGACGATCATCAATCTGATCCAGCGGTTCTACGATCTCGAGAGCGGGCGCATCCTGGTCGATGGCCAGGACATCGCCGATCTCAAGGTCGCCAGCCTTCGCCAGTCGATCGCCTATGTCTCGCAGCAGCCGATCCTGTTCGAAGGCACCATCGCCGAGAACATCCGCTATGCGCGGCCAGGGGCGACGCAGGCCGAGATCGAGGAAGCCGCACGCCAGGCGCAGGCGCATGATTTCATCATGGAACTGCCGGCCGGTTACGATACCGAAGTCGCGGAGATGGGAAACAACTTCTCCGGCGGCCAGCGCCAGCGGCTTTCCATCGCCCGCGCAATCTTGCGCAATGCGCCGATCCTGCTGCTCGACGAAGCCACTTCCGCGCTCGACAACGAATCGGAAAAACTGGTCCAGCGCGCGCTCGACACGCTGATGCATGGGCGCACCACCATCGTGGTTGCGCACCGCCTGTCGACCATCCGCGATGCGCATACTATTCTCGTCATCGATCGCGGCCGCGTGGTGGAACAGGGAGATCACGCCGCCCTTATCAAGAAGCGCACCGGGCTTTATTCGCGCCTGCACCGCATTGGCGCGGCATCGGCGGAAGGCTTGGTCGAAGACGAGGCGGTTCGCCATGGATGAGATGCGACTTGTCGTTACCGGCGCCGCCGGCCGGATGGGTCAGGAACTGATCCGCGCCATCAAGGCGCAGCCCGGCGCGGTGCTTGCCGGCGCCATCGAGCGCGAGGGCTCGGAAGCCATCGGCAAGGATGCGGGCATTCTGGCCGGTACGGGCGAAAGCGGCGTCATCATCACATCCGATCCGCTGCCGGTCTTTGCCGCTGCCGAGGGCGTGCTCGATTTCACCGCGCCGGCGGCGAGCGTCGAATTCGCCGGCCTCGCGGCGCAGGCGCGCATCGTCCATGTGCATCGGCACGACGGGCATGGGCACGGCGGACGAGGAAAAGGTCAAGGCCGCCGCCCGCCACGCAATCATCGTCAAGTCCGGCAATTTCAGCCTCGGCGTCAATCTTGCGGCGATCCTCGTCGAGCAGGCCGCGCGCATGCTCGGCAGTGAATACGACATCGAGATCGTCGAGATGCACCACCGCCACAAGGTCGATGCGCCGTCCGGCACGGCCTTGCTGCTGGGCGAAGCGGCGGCAACGGGGAGGAGCGTCGGGCTGGCGAATTCCTCCGTACGGGCGCGCGACGGGCACACCGGCGCGCGGCCCGAAGGGACCATCGGCTTTGCCTCGCTGCGCGGCGGCTCGGTCGTCGGCGACCATACCGTCATGCTTGCCGGCCCGGGCGAGCGCATCGAAATCACGCATATCGCGCAGGACCGCTCGATCTTCGCGCGCGGCGCGGTCAAGGCGGCGTTGTGGGGGCAGGGGCCGCAAGCCCGGCCTTTACTCGATGCGCGATGTCCTGGGCCTTGCCTGAACCCACACCCTTTCCTTGGAGACTGCAATGTCCGGAACCCTCGTACTCGTGCGCCACGGCCAGAGCGAATGGAACCTTCTCAACCTGTTCACCGGATGGAAGGACCCCGACCTCACCGAACTCGGCGTGCACGAAGCAACGCGCGCCGGCGAATTGCTGGCGGCCAAGGGCATGAAGTTCGACATGGCGTTCACCTCGGCCCTGTCGCGCGCGCAGCGAACCTGCACGATCATCCTCGACGGCGTCGGCCAGCCGGGCCTTGAGACGATCCGCGACGAGGCGCTCAACGAACGCGACTATGGCGACCTTTCGGGCCTCAACAAGGACGATGCCCGCGCAAAGTGGGGCGAAGAGCAGGTGCATATCTGGCGCCGCTCCTATGACGTGCCGCCGCCGGGCGGCGAAAGCCTGAAGGACACCGGCGCGCGCGTCTGGCCCTACTACATGCAGGAAATCCTGCCGCGCGTGATGCGCGGCGAGACCGTGCTGGTGGCGGCGCACGGCAATTCGCTGCGCTCGCTGGTCATGGTGCTGGACCGGATGTCGCGCGAGGAGATCACCGAGCTCAATCTCGGCACAGGCGTGCCCATGATCTACCGGCTGAAGGCGGACACGACCGTGGCCGCCAAGGAAGTGCTTGAGCACTGATTCTTTGACGTTTGCGTAAACGTAAGTTATTTTGTGGCCATGAACGAGATCAGCCCCGTCGAGCGGTTTTTCACCTCGCACCACCCGGCGAACGCCACGCTGAAGATTCGATATCTCGGCTTTACCGACGGCGTCCTTTCGGTCGAGCTCGAGGCGACGCCCGAATTCGTTGCCGACGAGGCAACCGGAGCTCTGCACAGCGGGTTTGCCACGCTGGCGCTCGATACCGTCATGGGCGGCGCGGTGCTGGGTTCGCTCGACAAGATCCAGCCCTTCGCCACGGCAGGCCTCACTTCCCAGCACATGCGGCGCCCCGTCAGCGGCGAAAGACTGCTATGCCGGGCGCGCTGCGAAGGCATCCACAGCGACATCGCGCATATGAGCGGCCAACTTGTTTCGGCGCAGAGCGGCGAAGTGCTGTCCACCGCGGCGGGCACCTTCATGATCGGCACCCGCGCCAAGCCCCTGGGCAGCCGGGTATGAGCGCCGCCGGATCAACTGCCGTCACCCGGCGCGACTCGCTGCTGGCATCGCCCGTGGCGCGCTGGCTGCAGGCGGCGACCACCGACCGGGCCAATGTCTACTGCCTGGGCTTTGCCGAACGGCATATCGGCAATCCGTTCGTGCGGGCCCTGCATGGCGGCGTCGTCGGCTCCATGGCCGAACTTTCCGCGCTGCTCGAACTGGCGCGGCTCTCGCCAGGAGTGGAGGCCGAAGTGGTTTCTTCCTCGATCGACTATCTGCGCGTCACCAAGGACACCGACCTTTTCGCGCGCGTCGATGTGGTGCGCCTTGCCCGGCGGCTCGCGTTCCTCGATGTCTGGTGCTGGCAGGACGACGAGGATGCGCCGGTGGCGCGGGCAAGCTGCACGGTGCGGCTGTTCGCGGACGGCGCCTAAGCCCCGGCCACCGCGCCTGCTTCCCAGCCCAGCATCGCCCGCTTGCGGGTAAGGCCCCAGTGATAGCCGGTGAGCGCGCCGGATTTTCCGACGACCCGGTGGCAGGGCACCACGAAGGATACCGGATTTCGCCCCACCGCCCTGCCGACCGCGCGCGGCGCATCCGGTCGGCCGATGCTTCGCGCCAGGTTCGAATAGGTCGTTGCCCGGCCGAGCGGAATGTCGAGCAGCCCTTCCCAGACGCGAATCTCGAAGTCGGTGCCGATCAGCACCACCCGCAGCGGCTCGTCCGGCCGCCAGCTCTGCCGGTCGAAGGCGCGCCTTGCATAGGGCGCGGTCGCGGCCATGTCCTCAGCGTAGACCGCCTCGGGCCATCGCGCCTGCATGTCGGCCAAAGCCTCGGCCTCGCCGCCCGGATCGCAGAAGGCAAGGCCTGCCATGCCGCGCTCGGTGATCATCACCAGTGCCCGGCCGAACTGGCAATCGTGAAAGCCATGGCGCATGGCCAGCCCCGCGCCGCGGGTCTTGTACTCGCCCGGCGACATAGCCTCATGCGTGACGAAGAGGTCGTGCAGCCGGCCCGGCCCGGATAGGCCGAGTTCGAAGCTCGCATCGAGGATCGGCGCGTCCTGCGCCAGCAGGCGCTTGGCATGGTCCAGCGTCACTGCCTGCAGAAACGCCTTTGGCGACAAACCCGCCCAGCGCGTGAAGATCCGTTGCAACTGCGCCGGCTTCATGCCGGTTTCGCGCGCCAGGTCCTCGAGTTGCGGCTGGTCGCGCCATTCGCTCGAAATGATCTCGATCACGCGGCGCACGGTCTGGTAGTCGCTGCCAGTGTCGGTGCTCATGAATGACATGGTTCTTGTCCGCTGTGGGTGTCCATGCCCGCAAGTTACGCCCCCCGCGCACCGCAAGCCACCCGATTCCGGCGGCGATCAGCGACGCTTCACGGTGGCCAGCGCCTGCGCGAAAGCAACGGCGAAGCTCTCGCGGTCCACGGGGTTGAGGAAGGAGCCGATGTCGAGTTCGCGCCCCTCGCCGGCAAGGAACATGCGGGTGATGCCGATTTCATCGTGCCGGTCGATGCGGAACTTCGTCCAGAATGGGTTGAAGCGGTGTTCGTGCACCCTTCCTGCCGGCGATACCTTGCGCACGATGACGTCATGCGGCCAGACCGCCACTTCCTCGAATGCCCGCCCCGACCGGTAGTTCAGCTTGAAGGCCAGCCACAACAGCAGCACGTCGAGGCCCAGGAAGCCGAAAACCGGCCAGGCGCCCATCGACAGGAAGACCAGCCCGCTCGACAGGCAAAGCACCGCGACGATCGCCAGCAGGATGGCGAAATTGCGCTGCGACAGCGAACGGTGGGGAAATAGCCGCGCCGCGAAGAAAGGCTCGCTTTCTTCCTCGGCATCCGAAATCGGGTTGTTGCGGTCGCTCATGGCAGATGAGTATAGGAAGGTCATGGCGAAAGAAAAGATTCCACGTGCTCAAATCCCCGTCACGAAAGCCTGCCGCATCAAGGGCGCGCTTGGCGCCGGCCGAGGTCGCCGGGATCTTTTCACGCTTTTCGGTCCAGCGGCCCGAGCCCAAGGGGGAACTGGCGCATGTGAACCCGTTCACGCTGCTGGTTGCCGTGGTGCTGTCGGCGCAGGCGACCGATGCGGGGGTCAACAAGGCGACCGGGCGCCTGTTCGAACTTGCCGACACGCCGCAAAAAATGCTGGCGCTGGGCGAGGAGCGCGTCCGCGAACTGATCAAGACCATCGGCCTTTTCCGCAACAAGGCGAAGAACACGATCGCCTTGTCGCAGAAGCTGGTGGACGAACATGGCGGCGTGGTGCCGGGCAGCCGCGACGAGCTGGTCAAGCTGCCCGGGGTGGGGCGCAAGACTGCAAACGTCGTGCTCAACATGGCCTTCGGCGTGCCTGCAATGGCGGTGGACACGCATGTTTTCCGCGTCTCGCACCGCATCGGCCTCGCATCCGGAAAGACGCCGGAGGCGGTCGAACTGGAGCTGGAGAAGGTCATCCCGGCGCAATTCCTGCGCCATGCCCATCACTGGCTCATCCTGCACGGGCGCTATACCTGCGTCGCGCGGAAGCCGAAATGCGAGGCTTGCGTCATCGCAGACCTGTGCAGATGGCCTGAAAAGACCAACGCCATTCCCGCGCCGCTCAACCGCCTGCCCGATCAGGTCCTGCCCTGAACCGGGTGCGCCCGCGCGCCGGATTTCGCAACTTCGCGCGCGCCAAGCGCCTTGTGCACATGCACCATCATGGCGGTCGCGAACAGCGGCGTCAGCAGATTGAGGATCGGCACGGCCATGAAGCCTGCGATCACCAGCCCTGAAAGAAAGATCTCCAGCGAATATTTCTGCCGCATGGCGTTCGCGTCCGCCTCGCTGCGAAAGCGCATCGCCGCGAACTGGAAATATTCGCGCGCCAGAAGCCAGGCGTTGACGAAGAAGAAGATCGCGACATTGACGAAGGGCAGCAGCACCAGCGCCAGCGCAAAGAGGTTCGCGGCGATGACGACCAGCGTGAATTTCGCCGCCATCACCATGGAGGCGAGCATCGGCATCGGCGTGCCGGGGCGGTCGTCGGGATAGTTGCCCGTTTCCACCTTCAGCGCGACATCGTCGAGGAAAATGCCGGCAAATGCCGCCGTGACCGGGCCGATCAGGAAGCCGAGGCCGATGAAAAGACCGGCGCCCAGCAGCCAAAGCACGGTTGTCGTCACCCAGGGCCATGGCCCGAGCAGCGGCGCCAGGAAGGTGGACACCAGCGCCTCCAGCCCGATCCAGGCGACGATCAACAGGAGGATCGTCAGCCCAAGCGACTTCAGCAGCACGGAGCGGAATGCCGGTTCGAATATCTGTCCGGCGGCAAGCCGGGCTGCCTGAATGATCACGGCCTTTTCCTTCGTGGTAACGCAGGAGCCAAGATGGTTACCCTTGCCCCGCGCTTCAAGTTCTGCTTTGCAGCGTAAAAGCGGCACAAGCGCCGACAATCGGGGAACTTCATGGCAGACCTGACCTTCGATGTGCTGACGATCGGCAATGCGATTGTCGACATCATCGCCAATTGCGAGGACGATTTCCTCGTCCGCGAGAACATCATCCGCGGCGCGATGAACCTCATCGACGCGAACCGCGCCGAGCATCTCTATTCGGTGATGGGTCCCGCGATCCAGGCGTCGGGCGGCAGCGCCGGAAACACGGCGGCGGGCGTCGCGGGCCTTGGCGGCAAGGCTGCCTATTTCGGCAAGGTCGCCGATGATGGTCTCGGGCGCTTCTTCCGGCACGACATCCATGCCATCGACGTCCATTTCGAGACCGCGCCGCTGAAAGGCCCCCCGCCAACCGCGCGCTCGATGATCTTCGTGTCGCCGGACGGCGAGCGCTCGATGAACACTTATCTGGGCGCCTGCGTGGAACTCGGGCCGGAAGACATCGACGCGAAAATCGTCGCAGCGGCGAAAGTCACCTATTTCGAGGGCTATCTGTGGGACCCGCCGCGCGCCAAGGAAGCAATCCTGCTTGCGGCAAGAATAGCCCATGAACACGGCCGCCGCTTCTCCATGACGCTGTCGGACCCGTTTTGCGTCGACCGGTATCGCGGCGAATTCCTGGACCTGATGCGCTCCGGCACGGTGGATATCGTCTTTGCCAACGAATCGGAGGTGAAGTCGCTGTATCAGACCTCGTCCTTCGAGGCGGCGCTTGAGGCCTTTCGCGCCGATTGCAGCCTGGGCATCGTCACGCGCAGCGAAAAGGGATCGGTCGTCGTCACGCGCGAGGAGACCCACGCCGTCAACGCCCATCCCGTGGAACGGGTCGTGGACACGACCGGCGCCGGCGATCTCTACGCCGCCGGCTTCCTGTTCGGCCTTACCAATGGCCGCAGCCTCGTCGACAGCGCCCGGATCGGCTCGCTTGCAGCAGCGCGCGTCATCCAGCAGGTTGGCCCGCGCCCGCGCGAAGACTTGAAGGCGTTTCTCGACGAGGAAGGGCTCTAGGCCTTCGGATCGGCTCCAAGCGCACGCAGCCGGTAGAGCGCCTCCAGCGCCTCGCGCGGCGTCAGTTCGTCCGGATTGAGCGCCAGCAACGCCTTCAGGGCAGGGTGCTCGCCCGCCGGTACTGCGGCCGGTTTCGGTTTCATGTCGACCGAAAACAGCGGCAGGTCGTCGATCATCGCCGATGCCGGCTTTGCCCGCTCGGCGTTCTCGAGCTGGTCGAGCACCGCCCGCGCCCGCGCGACCACGGCGGCCGGCAGGCCGGCGAGCCGCGCCACCTGGATGCCGTAGGAGCGGTCGGCCGCGCCCGGCGCGACCTCGTGCAGGAAGACCACGTCGCCGTGCCATTCCTTGACCTTCATCGTCACGTTGGCGAGGCGCGGCAGCGCTTCGGCGAGCGCCGTCAGCTCGTGGAAATGCGTGGCGAACAGCGAGCGGCAGCGGTTCGCCTCGTGCAGATGCTCGATCGTCGCCCAGGCGATGGAAAGCCCGTCGAAGGTCGCCGTGCCGCGCCCGATCTCGTCGAGGATGACGAGGCGCGCGCTCGTCGCCTGGTTGAGGATCGCCGCCGTCTCCACCATCTCGACCATGAAGGTCGAACGCCCGCGCGCCAGATCGTCGGCGGCGCCGACCCGGCTGAACAGCCGGTCGACGACGCCGATATGGGCCGCCGTCGCCGGCACGAAGGAGCCCGTCTGCGCCAGGATCGCGATCAGCGCGTTCTGGCGCAGGAAGGTCGACTTGCCGGCCATGTTCGGGCCGGTGATCAGCCAGATCCGCGCCGTTGGCGCGTTCGCCGCTGCGCCGATAGTCGCAGTCATTGGCGACGAAGGTGCCGCCTGCCTGCCGCAGCGCGTGTTCGACCACCGGATGCCGCCCGGCCTCGATCGCGAAGGCGAGGCTCGTCGTCGACCACCGGCTGGCGCCAGTCTTCGCTCGTCGGCGAGGTCCGCCAGCGCCGCCGACACATCGAGCACGGCCAGCGCCTCGGCTGCCTGCGCTGATCGCCGCGGCGCTTGCCACGCATTCGGCCTGCAGCGCGTCGAAGACGGCGAGCTCGATCTCCAGCGCCCGGTCGGCGGCGTTGGCGATCCTGGTCTCGAGCTCGGCAAGCTCCGCCGTGGTGAAGCGCATCGCGTTGGCCATCGTCTGGCGGTGGATGAAGCGCGCCTGGCAGCGGCGCCGCCAGCGCCGGCGTGGTTGGCCGTCACCTCGATGAAGTAGCCGAGCACGTTGTTGTGCCGGATCTTGAGCGCCGTGACGCCGGTCTCCTCGCGATATTGCGCCTGCATGCCGCGCGATGACCTGCCGGCTCTCGTCGCGCAGTTGCCGCAGCTCGTCGAGTTCGGCGTCGAATGGCCCTGCCGCACGAAGCCGCCGTCGCGCCGGACGAGCGGCAGGTCCGTCGGCCAGGGCGCGCGCCAGCAGCCCGCGCAAGTTCGTGCGGCGCCCGCAGCAGCGCGCCGACGGCCCGGCGAGTTCGTCGGGCAGGCCGGAGCGATCGAACAGCGCGGCGATTGCCCGCGCCTGCGTCAGGCCCGCGCGCGATCGCGCCGAGGTCGCGCGGCCCGCCGCGGTCGAGCGACAGCCGCGACAGCGCGCGCGCCATGTCGGGCAGCGCGTTCGCAGCATCTGCGCGGATCGCGGCGCAGCAGGCCTGCTCGGCGAGGAACCATGCGATCGAAGCCAGCCGCTCGTGGATGGCGGCGGCATCGGTCAGCGGGTTCATGATCCGCTCGCGCCAGCAGCCGTGCGCCGGCGCCGGTCACCGTGCGGTCGATCGCCTTGACGCAGGCTGCCGTCGCGCTCGCCCGAAAGCGTGCGGACGAGTCTCGAGATTGGCCCGCGTCGCCGGTCGATGAACATGGATTGCGCGGCGCTCTCGCGCCGGGCGCGCGAAAGGGCCGGCCGCTCGCCGATCTGCGTCTTCTCGACATAGGCCAGCACCGCGCCGGCGGCCGAACGCTCGGCCCGCGAGAAAGTCGCCGAAGCCGTCCAGCGTCGCGACGCCTGAAATAGCGCTTCCAGCCGCGTCGGTCGCCGCGGCGCTGTCGAAGACGTTGCGCGGGCTGCGGCGAGAGCGCCGCGCGCATCTGCGAAAAGGCGGCCTTGTAGCTGCGGCTCCGCCAGCAGCGTGTCGGGCACGACGATCTCGCGCGGGTCGATGCGCGCAAGATCGGCGGCCAGCCGTTCCGGCGCGGTCGCGCAGACGCGGAACGCGCCGGTCGAAAGGTCGATCCAGGCGATGGCCAGTTCGTCGCGCCCTTCGCCCGCCTTGCACGCGCGCAAGCGCCGTCAGGAAATTGGCCCGCGCCGGATCGAGCAGCTTGTCCTCGGTGATGGTGCCGGGCGTGACGAGCCGCATCACGTCGCGCCGCACGACCGATTTCGACGCCGCGCTTTCGCGCCTCGGCCGGATCCTCGATCTGCTCGCAGACGGCGACGCGATGGCCCGAGCCGATCAGCTTCTGCAGATAATCGTCGGCGGCATGCACCGGCACGCCGCACATCGGGATGTCCTCGCCCAGATGCTTGCCGCGCTTGGTCAGCGTGATGCCGAGCGCGCGCGAGGCGATCTCGGCGTCCTCGAAGAACAGCTCGTAGAAATCGCCCATCCGGTAGAACAGCAGCAGTCCGGGATTGGCCGCCTTGATCTCGACATACTGCGCCATCATCGGCGTCGGCGCTCCGCCCTTGCCCGCGATCGCGCAACCGCCTCCGGCGACGATTTCGCGCATCTACTGTGGAAACGTTCACTGCCGAATCCGTCAGATTCACTGCCCGACCATTCCCCAGCAGCGCACTGCAAGGCAAGTGTTGTGCGTCTTCGCCGGTGTTGGAAAACCCGCGCGAGGGTGTCACAAAGCAAATCCCGCAGCGACGCTGCAGCGGGATGCAGCGGAGGAGGACGACATGGCAGGCGGCAATGGCAACGGGCGCGGGCCTACGGTTTCAGACGCCAGGAAGCGCTCGATTTCCACTCGCGCGGCCGGCCCGGCAAGCTGGAGATCACGCCGACCAAGCCGATGGCGACGCAGCGCGACCTGTCGCTCGCCTATTCGCCGGGCGTCGCCGTGCCGGTGAAGGCGATCGCCGAGAACCCCGAGCGCGCCTTCGACTACACCACACGCGGCAACATGGTCGCCGTCATCTCCAACGGCACCGCCATCCTCGGCCTCGGCAATCTCGGCGCGCTCGCCTCCAAGCCGGTGATGGAGGGCAAGGCGGTGCTGTTCAAGCGCTTCGCCGATGTCGATTCCATCGACCTCGAGGTCGACACCGAGGATGTCGACGCCTTCATCAATTGCGTGCGCTATCTCGGCCCCTCCTTCGGCGGCATCAACCTCGAGGACATCAAGGCGCCGGACTGCTTCATCATCGAGCAGCGCTGCGCGAGACTGATGGACATTCCGGTCTTCCACGACGACCAGCACGGCACGGCGATCATCGCCGCGGCCGGCCTGATCAACGCGCTGCACCTCACCGGCCGCGACATGAAGACGACGAAGCTCGTCTGCAACGGCGCGGGCGCGGCCGGCATCGCCTGCATCGAGCTGATCAAGGCGATGGGCTTCAACCCGGACAACGTCATGCTTGTGCGACACCAAGGGCGTCGGTCTACCAGGGCCGCAACGAAGGCATGAACCAGTGGAAATCGGCCCATGCGGTCGAGACCGACGCGCGCACGCTGGCCGAGGCGCATGAACGGCGCGGATGTTTTCCTCGGCCTGTCGGCGAAGGGCGCGCTGACGCCCGAAATGGTCGCAGTCGATGGCGCCGAACCCGATCATCTTCGCCATGGCCAATCCCGATCCGGAAATCACGCCGGAGGAGGTCGCAGGCATCCGCGCCGACGCGATCATGGCGACCGGCCGCTCGGACTATCCCGAACCAGGTCAACAACGTGCTGGGCTTCCCCTACATCTTCCGCGGCGCGCTGGACGTGCGCGCGACCACCATCAACGAAGCGATGAAGATCGCCGCGGCCGAGGCGCTGGCCGCGCTCGCCCGCGAGGACGTGCCCGACGAGGTGGCCGCCGCCTATCAGGGCATCCGCCCGAAATTCGGCCCGAACTACATCATTCCCGGTGCCGTTCGATCCGCGCCTGATCTGCGGCAATCCCGGTCGCGGTCGCCAGGGCCGCCGTGAGAGCGGGCGTCGCGCGCAAGCCGATCGTCGACCTGGAAGCCTATGCGCCAGCAATTGTCGGCCCGGCGCGATCCGATCGCCGCCACGCTCCAGCGCATCTTCGAGCGGGTGCGCCGCAACCCGAAGCGCGTCGTCTTCGCCGAGGGCGAGGAGGAGCAGGTGATGCGCGCGGCGATCGCCTATGTGAACCAGGGGCTCGGCACCGCGATCCTGGTCGGCCGCGACGAGCAGATCGGCGAGACGGCAATCAAGGCCGGCATCGATCTCGACCGCCCGAGCATCGAGACTCATCAATGCGCGCCTGTCGCGACCGCAATGCCGACTATCGCCGATTTTCTCTACGCGCGGCTGCAGCGCGAGGGCTACCTCTTCCGCGACTGCCAGCGCCTGGTCAACAACGACCGCAACATCTTCGCGCGCCTGCATGGTGGCGCTGGGCGATGCCGACGCCATGGTCACCGGCGTCACCCGCAACTATTCCACCGTGCTCGACGATGTCCGCAAGGTCATCGACCCGAAGCCGCGGCACCGGGTGATCGGCGTCTCCATCGCGCTCTGCCGCGGCCGCACCGTCATCGTCGCCGACACCGCGATCGCACGACATGCCCTCGGCGGAGGAACTCGCCGACATCGCCGTGCGAGGCGGCCGGTTTCGCCCGCACGCATGGGCTACGAGCCGCGCGTGGCGATGCTCGCCTACTCCACCTTCGGCCATCCGCCCGGCGAGCGCGCCGCAGAAGGTGCGCGAGGCCGTGCAAGCTGCTCGACGCGCGCGGCGTCGACTTCGAATATGACGGCGAAATGGCCGCCGACGTGGCGCTCAACCCGGAAATGATGGCGCTCTATCCGTTCTGCCGGCTGTCGGGACCCGGCCAACGTGCTGGTGATGCCGGCCTTCCACTCGGCATCGATCTCGACGCATGATGCTGCAGGAACTGGGCGGCTCGACGGTCATCGGCCCGATCCTGGTCGGCCTGGACAAGCCGGTGCAGATCGTGCCGCATGGGCGTCCGCGATACCGACATCGTCAACATGGCGGTGCTTGCCGCCTACAACGCGATCTAGCTGCCCGCCGAATACCGGCCGGCATCGGCGCCGTAGTGCTCGACATAGCGCGGGTTGATGCCCGCGACCGGCAGGATGACGAGCACGTCGGTGGTGCCGAATGCCCGGTCGATCGCGGCCTCCTGCGAAAAGCGTGCGCCGAGCCGCAGATATCCCTTGATCAGCGGCGGCAGCGAATGCAGCGCCCGCTTGGCGTTTATCTCATGTTCCGCCATCAGCGCGGTTGGCGATGTTTCGGCAGCGCAGGCGCCAACCTGCCAGCCATCGAGCGGCGGCGCGAAATGGTTGAGGAAGGACAGCGGTTCGGCAAATGCCTGCGGATCGGTGCCGGGAAACGAAGCGCATCCGACCAGGACATCGACGCCGCGTGCGAGCACATGCGCCCACACGCCATGCCACATCAGTTCCAGCGTCCGCTTGGTGCGGTATTCCGCCAGCACGCAGGAGCGCCCGAGTTCCATGAATTCGAGCCCCCGGTGCCGCTCCATCAGCGTCCCGATCGCAAATTCCTGTGCGGTGTAGAATGGCTGCCGCGAAATTGCCGAATCGCTTGAGGTGAACAGCCTGTACGTCCCGACGATGCGGTTGGCGGCTTCGTCGATGACGAGCAGGTGCTCGCAAACGCTGTCCCATGCATCGGCGTCGATCACGGCGCCATTGCCGCCGAAAACCAGGCTGCGAAGCCGTTGCGCCTCTTCGATCTCGTGCGCGGTGCGGGCGAGCCGTGTTTGCAAGCTTCCGATGCGGCCCAGCACCGGGGCTTGCGGATCGAGCCGGGAATGCCACGGGATTCGCATTTCGTGTGCAGTGGACTGCGGTTCGCTCGTTACCGGCAAATGGTTCATTCGCCCCCGGCTTGATATGCGTTGCGGCGGGTTCTTCGCCAGACCCCCGCCCACAATAGCGACCGGTTATGACAGAAATTCAAGACGGCGTTTTGACATCCCTCGGCGTTCGCGCCTGGAGGCGGATGAGATCCATCAACACATGCGGCGAAACCGGCTTGGTGATGAAACCGTCACCGCCGGCCTTGAGCGTTTCCTCGCCTGCCTGCGTTCTTTCATCCGCCGTCAATGTCAGGATCCGCGTTCGGGCGAGGCCGTATCTGCGTTCCAGCTTGCGGATGGCGGCAATCGCCGACAGGCCGTCGAGCACCGGCATGTGCAGGTCCATGACGACGAGGTCGAACCCGCCGCCCTGACGCGCCAGCTTGCGGCAGGCGTTGACGGCCTGACGCCCGTCGCCGGCCATGGTGACGTCCTGCCCTGCCTTTTCGAAAACGGTGCGGACCAGGAGCGCATTGACCGGATTGTCCTCGGCGATGAGCACCCTCAGCTTCGGCAAGCTGTCGCCCGCCGTCCGCAGCGGCCTGTGATCTGGGCGCACCGGCCTTGGCTCGGACAGGTCGGTGCGGCGCTCTCCGGCAACCCGAAGCAGCGAGGAGCGCCGCAGCGGCCGCACGAGATAGGCATCAAAGCCTTGCTCGAGGAAGTGCGCCAGCTTTCCGCGGCGTTCGGGATGGATGAGGACCACCGAAAAAACCGGCCTGCCGGCGCGCCGCATCAACCTTGCCAGGGAACGGGAAGGATCGCGCGAAATGGCCGGATCGATGATCAGCGTGTCGAATTCGCGCATTGATGGCGCTGCGCCGGCCGGTTTGCCGAGCAGGGTCGAGGCGCGGGCGAGCGTTGCCGCGACCACCGCCTTTCCGCCATAGGCTTCGATCGTGGCCGCGATGGCATTTGCCTCGACCTTGCCGGGAGAAACCACCAGCACCGTCCGCGATGCCATTGCGCTGCAGGCGTTGCGTCCGGCGGCTGCCTCGACCACGGGAAAATCGATCTCGAACTCGAAACGCGACCCCGATCCTGCCACGGGCGTGACGGCAATCTCGCTGCCCATTCTTTTCAGGATGCTCTGCGATATCGTGAGGCCCAGCCCGGCACCGCCGTGGCGGCGGGTGCTGGCCGAATCGGCCTGGACGAATTCGTTGAAAATCCGTCCGCGATCTTCCTCCGAAATGCCGGGCCCCGTGTCGGTGATTGCAAACCTGAGCTTCGAGGGCGAATTCCCGACGGTGTCCAGATCGACCAGCACGCCGCCCTTCTCCGTGAACTTCACGGCGTTTCCGACGAGGTTGACCAGTACCTGCCGCAACCGGCCGGGATCGGAAAGCACCCTTTCCGGCACGTGCGGGCCGATGCGCGATGCAAGCTCGATGCCCTTTTCATGCGCACGCCCGGCCAGAAGTTCGCAAACTTCCTCTACCATTTGCGCCGGGGCGAATGCTTCGCTCTTCGGCTCGAACCTGCCCGCCTCTATCAGGGTCAGGTCGAGCATGTCCTCGATGAGCGCCAGCAGGGCGCTGCCGGAACCATGGATCGCGTCGTTGTAGGTTGCCTGTTCAGGCGTC
The DNA here is from genome assembly GCA_963846345.1 of uncultured Alphaproteobacteria bacterium. Taxonomy (GTDB): domain Bacteria; phylum Pseudomonadota; class Alphaproteobacteria; order Rhizobiales; family Rhizobiaceae; genus BOKV01. Next base: position 56,159 of record CAWJVP010000004.1, on the reverse strand, counting down.
AGCTCTGTATCGCGCAGCAGGCCCGACATTCCAAGAATGCCGTTGAGCGGCGTTCGCATCTCGTGGCTGGCGCTCGCAAGGAACCGCGACTTGGCCCGGTTCGCCTGTTCCGCCTTGATGCGCGCAAGTTCGAGCGCCTGCTCTGCCTGCTTGTGGCCCGGTGATGTCGCGCGCCACGGAGCGCATCGCCGCCTCTCCGGTGACGTCGTCGCGGATCGGCAAGTCGATCCAGTGGAACCACCGGGGCCCCGCCGCAGTGACGATGCGCAATTCGCGCGCCGCAAACCCGTCGGGTGCGCGCATGGAAGAACCGACCTCGCACTGGGCGAGGATCTGCGGCTTGAAGGGCTGCCCGGTCAGCGTTCCAGGTTCTATGGCGAATGCTTCCATGAGCGCGGAATTGGCGAAGATCACGCGTCCCTTCGCGTCCCGGTGCAGGACCAGGTCGCCAAATACCTCGGCAAGGCTGCGGTAACGCTCCTCGCTTTCGCGCAATTCCCAGGTCTTGTCCTCCAGGGCTTCGATTTCGCTTACCAGCCGCATGCGCTCGCCGCGCTCACGCCTGACCAGCCAGGCAATGACCATCGATGCCGTACCTGCCGCAAGAAGCAGGCCCGTTGCGGCGCCAGAGACAAAATTCTCGCCTGCAAGAAACATGATCGCCGCGCAAGAAGCCGCAAGCGCTGCAAAGACGACCGTCGCCGCCGGCAGCCGGCTTGATAGCCGGCCCCGCGCCGCCGCGACCGGGATTTCCGAAATTCCGGGCGCATCGACGAGCGGCAGGCGGCTTACCGGCCGCCTTGCGGGGCTTTCGCTTTGCTCGATTCCCGGTTCGGGCGCTTCATGAATGGCCTTGCGACTCAATGGTATGATCCGTGTTCTTTCCAGCGCCCGGCCCGATGATCGCACTGCAAGGTTGAGATTCCCTTGCACCGGCATGGCTCCCCAATCTCAGGCCGCCGCGACCAGCCGCTCGGCCGGCATGCGGTAGGCTATCGCTTCGGCGATGTGGATGCGCCCAACCCGGTCCGCGCCGTCGAGATCGGCGATCGTGCGTGCGACCTTGAGGATGCGGTGATAGGCCCGGGCCGAAAAACGCATGGCTTCGGCGGCGTCCTTCAACAGTTGCAGGCCGGATGCCTCCGGCGCTGCCGCGGCCTCTATCGTGCTGTTCGAGGCGCTTGAATTGATGAATGCGTCGGAGCCGAGTTCGCGGAAGCGGTCGGCCTGGATCGCGCGCGCCCGCGCGACGCGCGCGGCGACCGTGGCGCTTTTTTCCGCCGAGCACGGCGCCAACAGGTCCGATGCCGTCACGGCGGGAACATCGACGCGCAGATCGATCCGGTCGAGCAGCGGACCCGACAAGCGGGCCTGGTAATCGGCCGCGCACCGCACGCCGCGCTTGCACACATGCCCGGGCTCGCCCGCCATGCCGCAGCGGCACGGGTTCATTGCGGCAATGAGCTGAAACCGCGAAGGGTAGGTAACCCTGTGGTTGGCGCGCGCGATTACCGTCTCCCCGCTTTCGAGCGGCTGGCGCAGCGAATCGAGCACGGGCGCCGCGAATTCGGGAAGCTCGTCGAGGAAGAGCACGCCGTTGTGCGCGAGCGACACTTCTCCGGGACGGGCGCGCACGCCGCCGCCCACCATCGCCGCCATCGAGGCGGAGTGGTGCGGCGCACGAAACGGCCGGCGCGATGAAAGCTGCCCGCCGGCCAGGTCGCCGGCAATGGAGGCAATCATCGAGATCTCCAGCAATTCCTTCGGCCCCGGCGGCGGCAAAATGCCCGGCAACCGGCCCGCGAGCATCGACTTGCCCGATCCCGGCGGACCCACCATCAGCATGTTGTGTCCGCCGGCCGCCGCGATTTCCAGCGCCCGCCGCGCGGTTTCCTGCCCCCTGACGTCGGCAAGGTCCGGCAGGCTGCCCGATGCCTGGCGGATCGAGGGCTCCGGCCGCGAAAGCACCTGCGTGCCGCGGAAATGGTTGGCGAGCGAAACCAGGCTCCTGCGGCGCGACGATGTTCATGTCAGCGCTCGCCCACGCCGCCTCTGGGCCGCATTCGGCCGGGCAGATCAGGCCCTTGCCGATGGCGTTGGCGCCCATTGCCGCCGGCAGCGCCCCGGCAATGGCGGTGAGCGTACCGTCAAGCGACAATTCGCCGATTACCACATATTCCTCGAGCATGTCGGCGGGAATGGCGCCAAGCGCCGCCATCAGCCCCAGCGCAACGGGCAGGTCGTAGTGGCTTCCCTCCTTGGGAAGGTCGGCGGGAGCAAGGTTCACCGTCACGCGCTTGTGCGGAATGGAAAGCCCCGAGGCATGCAGCGCCGCGCGCACCCGTTCCCGGCTTTCCGCCACCGCCTTGTCCGGCAGGCCGACGATGTTCATCACCGCGTTGCCCGGCTGGATCATCACCTGCACATCCACGGGCACCGCCTCGATGCCCTGGAAGGCGACCGTCTTTACCCTTGCCACCATGCCCCTGTCCCCCTGCCAGCGCCAGGGGCCGGGCGCCGCATGCCCGAACCTTCGCGCTAATCCTTATGCCAATGCAACCATAGCAGGATTTTTGTTCCCGTAAAGAACAAAAAAGGAACATGGACGAAGGCCGCAAATGTACGAAAGAAGACAAAAAGCAAATTACTCTGGAAAAACCGCCACATGAGCGGCGCAACCGGTTAAGAGCCTGTTCACAACCGGTGGAAAACTCGAATGCCGGGACTGAAGCGTTCGGCAATCTTTCCGGTCTTGGTCCGGATCAGCGCCTGCGTTCAATGGCGTCCCAAACCAGCGCGGCGATATCGGTTCCCGAAAACCGCTTTACTTCGCGGATTCCGGTCGGCGACGTGACGTTGATCTCGGTCAGCTTGTCGCCGATCACGTCGATGCCGACGAAGATGAAGCCGAGCTGCTTGCAGCCGCGGGCCGATCTCGGCGCAGATCTCGCGCTCGCGCGGCGTCAGTTCGGTATGTTCGGCCCGCCCGCCGGCATGCATGTTGGAGCGCGCATCGCCTTCCGCCGGCACGCGGTTGATCGCGCCGGCGGTTCCCCGTCGACGAGGATGATGCGCTTGTCGCCCTTGCGCACGTCCGGCAGGTAGCGCTGCGCGATCAATGGCTCGCGGAACACGCCGCCAAACACTTCGAGCAGCGAGGAAAGATTCTGGTCCGCCTCGCCGATGCGGAAGACGCCGGCCCCGCCATTGCCGTAGAGCGGCTTGACGATGATGTCGCCGAACTCGCGCGCGGAAGTCGCGGATGGCCTGGAAATCGCGGGTGATCAGCGTTTCCGGCATCAGATCGCGCAAACTCCATGACGAGGATCTTTTCCGGCGCGTTGCGCACCGAAGCCGGGTCGTTCACCACCAGCGTGCGCGGGTGGATGCGCTCGAGAATGTGCGTGTAGGTGATGTAGGCCATGTCGAAGGGCGGATCCTGCCGCAGCAGCACGACGTCCAGTTCGGTCAGGTCCGTGACATTCGCCTCGCCGAGCGTGAAGTGGTTGCCGGGTTCGTCGCGTACCGTCAGCGGCTCGATCGCGGCGCGTCACCGTGTTTGCCGCGCAATTGCAGCCGGTCGGGCGTGTAGTGAAAAGCACATGTCCGCGCGCCTGCGCCTCCAGCGCCAGCGCAAAGGTGGAGTCTCCGCGAATGTTGATGGACGAGATGTGGTCCATCTGGATGCCGACCTTCAGGGCCATGCCGCTATGTCCTCTTTGCTGACGCCGCGCATGTGATATGCCGCCGGCCGCGGTCTTGGCAATGCCGGCCTGTCATCACAGCTCAGAATGCAGCCGGATGGTGCCTTGGCCAGCGGCCCGGAATCACGGCGACGATGTCGAAGCGCCACGACAGCCGTTCGGCGTCGCGTTGCCGGCCGATCCATGCGGCGGCGGCATTGGCGATCCGCCGCTTGGCCCTGGGGCTTACGGCATCCAGTGCTTCCTGCTCGCTTGCCCGCGCCTTCACCTCGACGAAGGCGATGAGGTCGCCCTTGCGCGCAATGACGTCGATTTCGCCCATCGGGCAGCGGAAATTGCGATCGACGATGCGCCAGCCCTTCAGGCGCAGCGCCATCGCGGCGAGCCACTCGCCCGATGCACCGCGCCTCAAGGCTTCGCGCTTGCCCGGGCGCGGCTCAGTCTTCGTCATCGCCAGCAGAGCCTGAAAGCGCCAGCGCGCGCGAATAGAGCAAGCGGCGCGGCAGGCCGGTCATGCGCGCCGCCTCGCCTGCCGCCTGGCTCACGGTCATGCTCAGCAACAGTTCCGACAGCAGGATATCGGGATCTGCGGCGGCTTCGGCCTCCGGCGGCGCGACGAGGAGCACGATCTCGCCCTTGACGGCGCGCCCGGCATAGGCCGCGGCCAGGTCGCCGGCCCGCCCGCTCACTTGTTCCTCGTGCAGCTTGGTAATCTCGCGGCAGATCGCCACCTTCCGGTCTTCGCCATATTCGGCGGCAATTGCAGCCAGCGCCTTGTCGATCCGGTTGGGGCTCTCGAAGAAGATGAGCGTTGCATCGATGTTCCCCAGCGATTTCAGCCGCGCCCGGCGCGCGCCGTCCTTGACGGGCAGGAAGCCGCCAAACAGGAAAGTGTCGGGGGAAAACCCGCTGGCGCTCAAGGCCGCGATGGGCGCGCTCGGCGCCCGGCACCGGCCAGACCGGCAATCCCTCGGCCCGCGCTTTCGCCACCAGCCTTTGTCCCGGGTCGGAGACAAGCGGCGTTCCCGCGTCCGAAATCAGCGCCGCGGCCCCGCCTTCGCGAACGATCGAGAGGATTTTTTCGCCGGCCGCCGCAGCATTGTGCTCGGTATAGGAAATCATCCTCGCCGATATGCCGTAGTGGTTCAGCAGCTTGCCGGAAACCCGCGTGTCCTCCGCCGCGATCATTTGAACCGAGGCGAGTGTCTCCAGCGCGCGTATCGTGACATCGCCCAGGTTCCCGATCGGGCGTTGCCACCACATAAAGCCCGGCTTCCAGTGCGCGCGCGGGAAAAACCGCCCCGCGTATTGAGAATTCCGACATTAGCCACGCTCCGGGCAACTATTTTGCTGTCATAGACTTGCAGTTTTTCATGAATTGCAGCAACGCCAACACAAATTCTAGGTCACAGCCATGTGGCGCACCGCAGCAAGGCGGTGATATCATTCCGGTTGTCCGCTGTCGCGCAGACCGGACAAAATGGGTGCGGAAGGCAGGTAAAGCGGAAATGTTGAGTGCGATCATCAAGGCGCGGACGGCGTTTGCGGCATGCTGCCTCTGGTCCGCGATGGTGCTGGTCGCGGGCTGCCAGTCGACCGATCTCGGCATCGATTCGGGCCCTGCCACTGCCGGCCAGGCGGTGCCGACGCCAAATCCGGCCGGGGAGGTGCACGGCACGTCCGGCAAGACCCGCATCACCATGATGCTGCCGCGATCGGCCGCGGGCAATGGCGCCGTAGTCGCCAACGAGGTGCGCAACGGCGCGCTTCTGGCGATGAAGGACTTCGGCAATGCCGACATGGAACTGGTCATCAAGGACGACACGGGCCAGGCGGCGGGCGCCCAGGCAGCCGCCAGCGAAGCCGTGCGCGAGGGATCGACGGCGATCCTGGGCCCGGTCTTTGCCGCCAATGTCACGGCTGCGGCGGGAATCACCCTGCCGGCCGGCCGCACGATGATTGCGTTCTCGACCGACACCTCCAATGCCCGGCGCGGCGTCTATCTGCTGTCCTATACGCCGCAGGAAGACACGAAGCGCATCATCGAATTCACCCTTTCGCGCGGTTCGCGCTCGATAATCGCCTTCCTGCCCTCAAATGCGGAAGGCTCGGTCAGGGAGACCGTGCTGCGCCAGGTGGCAGGAACCGCCGGCGCCAGCGTGCAGGTAATCCGCTACGAGCGTTCCGCCGCTTCCATCGAGGAGGCCGTCAAGGGCAGCGCCGCGATGATGGCGACGCGTCGACACGATCTACATTCCCGAAGGCGGCGAAATCCCCAACGCCATCGCACTGATGTTCCGCCGCAACACGATCGACATCGTGGGCAAGCAGATCCTGGGCTCGGGCGCATGGGAAAGCGTCGTCTTCAAGGAAGCCCAGCTCGAGGGCGCACTCTATCCCGGACGCGACCTTTCGCGCTTCGCCGATTTCGCGACGCGCTACCAGGCAACCTACGGCAACAAGCCGAACGTCTGGGCAGCGCTCGGCTATGATTCCATCACGCTTTCCGTGAGCCTGATCCGAACCGGCGGTCCCGATCCCTTCAAGGCGCAGGCGCTGGAAAACCCGAGCGGCTTCGCCGGCATCAACGGCATCTTCCGGCTGAGGGCCGACGGCACCGCCGAGCGCGGCCTTGCGATCTACCAGGTCGAGCGCAACGCCGGAAAACTGGTGGTGCCCGCACCGACCAGCTTCTCGCGCAGCGGCAGCTGAGCGTCAGGCGGCAAGATCGGCGACGATCGCGTCGAGCACCAGGAAGCCCGCCGGTGTCGCCCTGACGAGCGTGCCCGGCAGGCTTTCGACCAGGCCTTCCTTTTCAAGGAAAGCAAGCCGTCCCGGGTCCAGTTCGCGTCCGCTCATTCGCGTATACCGCGACAGGTTGATACCCTCGCGCAGGCGCAAGCCCATGAGCAGCATCTCGTCGGCCGACTCTTCGCCCGTGAGGCGTTCCGTAACGTCCATCCCGTGCCCCTTCACCATTGCCTGCTGCCACCAGTCCTCAGGCTTGCGAAGCGTCGCGGTGGCAGTCTTGACGCCGTCGATCGTCAGGCGGCCATGCGCGCCGGGGCCGATGCCGGCATAGTCGTTGTAGCGCCAGTAGACGAGGTTGTGCCGGCACTCGGCGCCGGATGCCGCATGGTTCGAGATTTCGTAGGCCGGAAGGCCTGCCGCCGCCGTTATTGCCGCGGTCATTTCGTACAGATCGGCCGCGGCATCGGGATCGGGTATTTTCAGCCGGCCGCGCGCCTGAAGGTCGAAGAAGGGCGTTCCAGGCTCGATGGTGAGCTGGTAGAGCGACAGATGGTCGGCGGCGAGAGACGAGCGCGGATTTGAGTTCCGCTTCCCACATGGCCGGTGTCTGTCCGGGGCGGGCATAGATGAGGTCGAAGGAGAGGCGCGGAAAGATCTCGCGGGCAAGGCCGATGGCGGTTCTTGCCTCCGCCGCGTCGTGCAGCCGGCCGAGCGCCTTCAACTCGGCTGTCGTCCAGCGACTGGACGCCCAGCGATACCCGGTTGACCCCCGCCGCGCGGTAACCGCGAAAGCGCTCCGCCTCGACGCTGGACGGGTTGGCCTCGAGCGTGATCTCGGCGTCGTGCGCCACGCGTCCAGTGTCCGGCGATCGCATCGAGGATGGTCGCGACTGTCTCGGGCTCCATCAGCGAGGGCGTGCCGCCGCCGAAGAAGATGCTCGTCACGGTCCGGCCGGGCGCGAGCGAGGCCATGTGCGCGATCTCGCGCAGATGCGCTCCGACGAACATCTTCTGGTCCACCGGCTGGTGCCGGACATGGCTGTTGAAATCGCAATAGGGGCATTTGGCCGCGCAGAACGGCCAGTGGACATAGACGCCGAAACCCTCGCCGGGCGGGTTCGAGGCGTTGCTCATCTTGGCGCCCCGAGGCATTGCGTGGCAAACTTGGCGAAAGCGCGCGCGCGGTGCGACAGGCCGAGGTCGCCGCGGCCCGCTTCCCAGCCATGCTTCTGCGTTGCTTCCATCTCGCCGAATGTCTGGGTGAAGCCGTCGGGCAGGAAGACCGGGTCGTAGCCGAAACCGCGCGTCCCGCGTGGCGGCCACACGAGCGTGCCTTCCACCTCGCCGCGAAAATATTCCGCATGTCCGTCGGGCCAGGCAAGGCACAGCACGGCGACGAAGCGGCCGGTCCGCTCCGACGTGGAGAAGGCGCCCTTTGCTTCCAGCGCGTCCTCGACCTTGCGCATGGCCATCATGAAATCGCGACCGCCTTCCGGCATTTGCGCCCAGTCGGCCGTGCGGACGCCGGGATCGCCGCCGAGTGCATCGACGCAAAGCCCCGAATCGTCCGACAAGGCCGGAAGGCCGGTTGCCGAGGCTGCCGAATATGCCTTGGTGTAGGCGTTTTCCTCGAAGGTTTCGCCGTTCTCTTCCGGCTCGGGAAGGCCGAGTTCGCGTGCGGACCGTGCGGTCAGGCCGAAAGGGGATATCAGCTCGTTGAGTTCGCGGACCTTGCCCTCGTTGTGGGTGGCGACGACGATCTCGCGGCCTTCGAGTTTGCGCACCGCCGGCCTCAGAGCGTTGAAAGCTTCTGCAGGTCGACGAGTTGCGCGATGCCCTTTCGCGACAGCGCCATCAGCGCGTGGAACTCCTCCTCGCTGAAGGGTGCGCTCTCTGCCGTTCCCTGGATCTCGACGATGCCGCCCGAACCGGTCAGCACGAAATTGGCGTCCGTGCCGGCGGTCGAAGTCCTCGGCATAGTCGAGGTCGAGAACCGGCACGCCGTTGTGGATGCCGCAGGAAATCGCCGCCACATGGTCGCGAATGCACATTGTCGCCCACCATGCCGCGCGCCTTCATCCACTCGACGCAGTCCTTGAGCGCCACCCAGCCGCCGGTGATGGCCGCCGTGCGCGTTCCGCCATCGGCCTGGATGACGTCGCAGTCGATCGTGATCTGCCGCTCGCCCAGTGCGACGAGATCGACGACTGCGCGCAACGACCGTCCGATCAGGCGCTGGATTTCCTGGGTGCGGCCGGACTGCTTGCCGGCGCTCGCCTCGCGGCGCATGCGCTCGGTGGTCGAGCGCGGCAGCATGCCGTATTCCGCCGTCACCCAGCCCTTGCCGCCGCCGCGCAGCCAGGGCGGCACGCGCTCTTCCAGCGACGCCGTGCAAAGCACATGCGTGTCGCCGAAGCGCACCATGCACGAGCCCTCCGCATGGCGGGCGAAACCGCGTTCGAGCGTGATCGGGCGAAGTTCGTCCGGGGCTCGCCTTGAAGGGCGCATTGGCATTCTCCGATTTGGCGTTCGCGAGCCTTCTATCGTTTGCGGTTCGCGCTGGCAAAGGCAAAAAGGCCGCGATTGCGCGGCGCGCGGCTGTACCCATATTATGGGTGACAAGCCAATCGCGGTGCGGAGAGGGATATCAATGGGCGAGGGCCGCAAGCCGATCGTGCACACGAGCGCGCTGGAAGAACTTGACCAGCGCTCGCGCGAGATTTTCCGCTCGATCGTCGAATCCTACCTTGAAACCGGCGACCCGCTGGGTTCGCGCACGCTGGCGCGGCAATTGTCACTGGGCGTTTCGCCGGCGACGATCCGCAATGTCATGCAGGACCTCGAGATGCTGGGCCTGATCTATGCCCCGCACACCAGTGCCGGCCGGCTGCCGACCGAGGCGGGGCTGCGTTTCTTCGTCGATTCCTTCCTGGAGATCGGCGATCTCGGTTCGGCCGAGCGCAGCTCGATCGAGGCCAAGGTCCAGGATGCCTCGGAGGGCAGGACGCTGGAAAGCGTGCTTACCGAGGCGAGCCAGGTGCTTTCCGGCCTTTCGCGCAGCGCCGGCCTCGTCATGGCCGCAAAGGCGGATTTGCGCCTGCGCCACATCGAGTTCATCCGGCTGGAGCCGCAAAAGGCGCTCGTCGTGATCGTCGGCGAGAACGGCCTTGTCGAGAACCGCGTCATCGCGCTTCCGCGTGGGCGTCACCGCGTCATCGCTGCAGGAGGCGTCGAACTACATCAACGCCAAGATCGCCGGGCGAACGATATCCGAGGCGACAGCGGAACTTGCAAGGTTGCATGCCGCCGCGCGCAACGAACTCGACGCGCTGGCGCAGAACCTTGTCGATACCGGCATTGCCGTCTGGGCAGGCAGCGCCGAAAAGGACCCCGGCCGCCTGATCGTCTCGGGCCACGCCAACCTCCTCGGCGACCGGCACGCGGCGGAAAACCTCGACCGGATACGCCAGCTTTTCGACGAACTGGAATCGAAGGAAAACCTGATCCGCCTCCTCGAACTCACCGAGGACGGCGAGGGCGTGCGCATCTTCATCGGCTCGGAAAACCGGCTTTTCCCGCTTTCGGGCTCCTCGCTCGTCGTCGCGCCCTACCGCGACAAGGACCAGCGCGTGATCGGCGCGCTCGGCATCATCGGCCCGACACGCATGAACTATGCCCGCATCGTGCCGATGGTCGATTTCACCGCGCAGGTGGTGACGCGCCTGTTGCGCTAGCGGTTCATGAAGAACCATTGCAGCAGGATCAACGTCTTGCCGTCGCGGATTTCGCCGCGTTCCAGCATGGCGCGGGCCTCTTCCACCGGCATTTCGACGATCTCGATGTCCTCGTGCTCGTCCTCAAGCCCGCCGCCCGAACCCGTCCGCATCGTATCATCCACGTCGGCATGAAAAAGGTGCAGCCGCTCCTTCACCGCCGCCGGGCTGGGATGCATCACGCAGACCAGCGAAGCGGAACGGGGATCGTAGCCGGTTTCCTCCCGGCATTCGCGCAGCGCCGCGTCGAGCGGGGTTTCCTTGGCGTCGAGCCCGCCCGCCGCGACTTCCAGCATCATGCCGTCCTCGCCCCACAGCGCTACCGGCAGGCGGAACTGGCGCACGAAGATCAAGGTTCCGCGCCCCGTGTGGTGCAGCAGGATGGCGGACGCTTCGCCCCGCTCGAACACCTCGCGCGTGACAGTCTGGTCCGCGCCGTCGCTGCCGGAAATGGCGTAGCGCATCCGGCGAAGCACATGGTGCTCGTGTGACAATATCTCGTCGCTCTCGACCGTGAAATCCATTGCATGCTCCCGGCGGACGCCTTGCCCGCCGAACCTCCTTAAGGCAGTGCAAGGTCCCTTTCGACTGGAAAACTCTTGATTTTTGGTCTTGAAGCACAGATATCGAGCCCAAGTTTTCCTCTTATGACAGAGCAGGTGACGATGATGGCGGGCAAAGCCGAACATCACGAACAGTCAGACATTCCAGGGCCAGGCAGGCGAGCAGGACGAGACGCAGCTCGACGAGAGCCTCGCGGTCGCCGAAGAGGCGGCGCGGTCAGGGTTCGCCAATCCGCTCGAGTTCCTCAACGCCGAACTTGCCAAGGCGGAAGCCGAGAAGTCGGAACTGAAGGACCGGGTCGTGCGCATGGCGGCCGAGATGGAGAACCTGCGCAAGCGCACCGCGCGCGATGTGTCCGACGCGCGCGAGTATTCAATCGCCGGCTTCGCCCGCGAAATGCTGGCGGTCTCCGACAATCTGCGCCGGGCGCTGGAGGCAATTCCGCACGAGGCGCGCGATGCGGGCGACGCCGGCTTCAAGGCGCTGATCGACGGCGTGGAGTTGACCGAGCGCGCCATGCTGCAGGCGCTGGAGCGCTCCGGCGTGCGCAAGGTGTCGCCAAAGGGCGAGCGGTTCGACGCGAATTTCCACCAGGCGATGTTCGAGATACCGAACCCCGAGGTGCCGAACAACACCGTGCTCGAGGTGGTCCAGGAAGGCTACGTCATCGGCGACCGGATGCTGAGGCCGGCCATGGTCGGCGTCTCGCGCGGCGGGCCGAAACTGGCCAAGCCTTCGGCGGAGGCCGCGGACGGTGAGGGCGGTCAAGAAGGCGGCAAATAGCGAGCCTGCTGCCCGCCAAGGCTCCGGGAGGGCTGCTTGGAGCCATTGCAATTTCTCGATTATGCAGGCGTGGCGGTGTTTGCCGCCACCGGGGCGCTTGCGGCTTCGCGCAAGCAGCTCGACATCATCGGCTTCATCTTCCTTGCCAGCCTGACGGGTATCGGCGGCGGCACGTTCCGCGACATCGTGCTGGGCCTCACGCCGGTATTCTGGGTCCAGAACAGCCTGTATCTGGCGGTTTGCGTCGTCACGGCAGTCGTTCTCTATTTCATCGCGCCGCTGGTTGAATACCGCTACCGCCTGCTGCTGTGGCTCGACGCGATCGGCCTTGCCTCCTACTGCGTCATGGGCGCGGCCAAGGGCCTTGCGGCAGGCGCGCCGCCGCTCGCGGCAATCGTCACCGGCATGATGACGGCCACGTTCGGTGGCATCTTGCGCGATGTCGTCAGCGGCGAGCCCTCGGTGATCCTGCGCCGCGAGATCTACGTCACCGCCGCGCTGGCGGGAGCCGCCACCTATGTTGCGCTGGAAATAGGGGGCGCGCCCCTTGCCCTGTCGGTGCCGTTGTCGGCCGGTCTGGCCTTCGCAATTCGCGGCGGCGCGCTGCATTTCGGCTGGACGATGCCGGGATACCGCCACCGGTCAGGCCGCCCGGCAGGCGATGCCGTTCCCGACCGCACCAATACCCGCTGATCACGGGGCTTGCGCAAGCGCGCCATGCGGCGCTAGACGCTTGGGATTGCGGCTTTGAACCGCTTCAATGGGATTTTCGCCCGCAATGGCGTCTGAACTCACCGAACCTGCACGCTTGATCGACATGGACGCCGCCCGCAAGGCGCTGGCTGCCATCGGCGAGAGCGGCGGGTCCCAGCCTCAGGTGAGGAGCCAGGTGCTGGCGCTTCTCAAGGACGTCTCGGCAAGGGGGCGAGAACTTGCGCGCCGCCGCCTCGACGAGGACGGCAAGGGCGCCGATTGCGCGCGCCGCATTTGCGACCTCCAGGACGACATCATCTGCCTCGCCTATGAGTTTGCCATTGCCCACGTCTACAAGGTGACCAACCCCTCGATGGGCGAGCGCATGGCGATCGTCGCGGTCGGCGGCTATGGCCGCGGCATGCTGGCGCCGGGCTCCGACATCGACCTGCTGTTCGTGCTTCCCTACAAGCAGACCGCCTGGGGCGAGGCGGTGGTCGAGTTCATCCTCTACATGCTGTGGGACATGGGCTTCAAGGTCGGCCACGCCACCCGCAACGTCGATGAATGCATGCGGCAGTCGCAAAGGCCGACATGACCATTCGCACGGCGATACTGGAAGCCCGCTTCATCTTCGGGGCAAGAGGAGCTATTCGACGAACTGACGGCGCCGCTTCCGCACCGAGGTGGTGGCGGGAACCGCGACCGAGTTCATCGCCGCCAAGCTTGCCGAACGCGACGAGCGCCACCGGCGCACGGGCAATTCGCGCTATCTGGTCGAGCCCAACGTCAAGGACGGCAAGGGCGGGCTGCGCGACCTGCACACGCTGTTCTGGATCGGCAAGTATTTCTACCAGGTGCGGAGCCGGCGCGAGCTTGTCGAGGCGGGGCTTTTCACCGAGGGCCGAATATCGCCGGTTCAGGAGGCCGAGGATTTCCTGTGGACCGTGCGCTGCCATCTGCATTTCCTGACCGGCCAGGCCGAGGAGCGGCTGCATTTCGACATCCAGCGCGACATGGCGACCCGGCTGCGCTATGGCAGCCATGGCGGCCTGCTCGATGTCGAGCGCTTCATGAAGCACTACTTCCTGATGGCCAAGGAAGTCGGTGACCTGACGCTGATCGTCTGCGCGGCGCTGGAAGAACAGGACGCCAAGTCCGTGCGCGGCTTCACCGGTTTCCTGCGCTCGATCGAGCTCGCGGGTGCGCAAGATTCCCGGCACGCTCGACTTCATGAACGACAACGGCCGCATCAACGTGGCCAATGACAAGGTGTTCGAGCGCGACCCGGTGAACCTGATCCGCATGTTCAAGCTGGCCGACGACAACGATCTCGATTTCCACCCCGACGCGTTGCACCTGTTGACCAAGTCGCTTTCGCTGTGCGACCGCGAACTGCGCGCCAACGAGGAGGCGAACCGGCTGTTCCTCGACATCCTGACGACGCGCAACGGCCCGGAAAACCTGCTGCGCCGCATGAACGAAGCGGGCCTGCTCGGCAAGTTCATCCCGGCCTTCGGCAAGATCGTCGCGATGATGCAGTTCAACATGTATCACCACTACACGGTGGACGAGCACCTGCTGCGCTCCGTCGGCAATGCTGCACCAGCTCGAAAACGGCGTCGCTGGCGCAGGAGCATCCGCTGGCGCGCGACATATTGCCGACGATCAAGGACCGGCAGGTTCTCTATGTCGCCCTGCTCATCCACGACATCGCCAAGGGCCGCCTGGAGGATCATTCCATCGCCGGTGCGCGCATCGCGCGCCAATTGTGCCCGCGGCTCGGCATGAGCGAGGCGCAGACCGAATTCGTGTCCTGGCTCGTGCTAGCAGCACCTGACGATGAGCATGGTGGCCCAGTCGCGCGACCTCTCCGACCGCAAGCACCATCAACGACCTTCGCCGAGACCGTGCAGACGCTGGAGCGGATGCGCTATCTGCTGATCCTGACCGTGTGCGACATCCGCGCCGTGGGACCTGGCGTGTGGAACGGCTGGAAAGGCCAGTTGCTGCGCACGCTGTACTACGAAACCGAGCCGGTGCTGACCGGCGGCTTTTCGAGCGTCGACCGCAAGGAGCGCGTCGAAGCGGCGCGCGATTGCGCTGGCCGGCGCTCTCGATGGCTGGAGCGAGGCCGACAGGCGGCGCTATTCCGACTTGCCGTACCCGGCCTATTTCATGTCGACCGACCTCGAAACGCAGGTCCGGCAGATGAAATTCGTCCGCGAGGCCGACGCCAAGGGACAAAAGCTTGCAACGATGGTCAGTTCGAAGGCGTTCGAGGCGATTACCGAAATCACGGTGCTCGCGCCCGACCATCCGCGCCTCTTGTCGATCATCGCCGGCGCATGCGCGGCTGCGGGCGCCAACATCGTCGATGCCAAGATCCACACGACCACGGACGGGCGCGCGCTCGACTACGATCTTCATCTCGCGTGAGTTCGACCGACGAGGCGGATGAAAAACGCCGTGCGGCCCGCGTCGGCGCGATGATCGAGGACGTTCTCGCCGGACAAGGTCGGCCTGCCCGAGATGATCGAAATCAAGGCGCGGACGCGCCGGCCCACAAAGGCGTTCAGCGTCAAGCCGGCGGTGCGGATCGACAACGAGCTTTCGAACAAATTCTCGGTCATCGAGGTCGAGGGCCTCGACCGGCCGGGCCTGTTGTCCGAATTGACGCGGGCGCTGGCCGACCTCAACCTCAACATCGGCTCCGCCCACATCGCCACTTTCGGCGAGCAGGTGATCGACGCGTTTTACGTGCGCGACCTGGTCGGCCACAAGATCACCTCTTCGGCAAGGCAAACGAGGATCGGCGAAACGCTGGTCGCGGTCCTCGACCCGGCAATCGCCCAACCGGATGAACCCTGGCGGCTTTCGGGCCGCGCTAACCAGTAGGAACACACATGGCGGGCGGGCTCATCGGAAAATTCTCCGCGGTCGGCGGCGCCACGGCCGCGAGCCGCGTGCTCGGCTTCGTCCGCGAGGCGGTGATCGCTTCGGCTGCTTGGCGCGGGACCGGTCGCCGACGCGTTCTACGCCGCGTTCCGGTTTCCCAACCTGTTCCGCCGCCTGTTTGCCGAAGGCGCGTTCAACTCGGCCTTCGTGCCGCTGTTTGCCAAGGAGTTGGAGGGCGAAGGCGAAGGCGCAGCCAAGCTGTTCGCCGAACAGGTGCTCTCGGTCCTCTTCTGCATCCTTCTGGCGCTGTCGGCGCTGGCGATGATCTTCATGCCCTTCCTGGTCGAAACGGTCATCGCCGCCCGCTTCGACCCGACTTCCTGAAAAGTTCCAGCTGACCGTGACGATGACGCGGATCATGTTCCCCTATTTGATGGCGATGTCGCTGGTGGCGATGTTCTCCGGCATCCTGAACTCGCTGCGCCGCTATTTTCTCGCGGCGCTGGCGCCGGTATTGCTGAACCTGGTCAA
Source organism: uncultured Alphaproteobacteria bacterium (assembly GCA_963846345.1). Classification (GTDB taxonomy): domain Bacteria; phylum Pseudomonadota; class Alphaproteobacteria; order Rhizobiales; family Rhizobiaceae; genus BOKV01. The sequence continues at coordinate 40,462 of CAWJVP010000004.1, read as the reverse complement.
TGATCGCGGCGCTTGGCCTCGCCTGGCTGGCGCGGATCGGATCCGGCCGGGATCGGCTTGTGGCTCTCCTGGTCGGTCATTGTCTCGGGCGCGCTGCAATTGCTGCTCCTGGTCGAAGGCGTGCGCCGCCAGGGCTTCGGCCTTTCCCTGCGCGCCCGGCGTTCACGCCGTCTGTTCGGCGCCTGTTGTGGCTGGCGCTGCCTGCCGCCGTGACCGGCGGCATCACCCAGGTGAACCTCCTTGTCGGCCAGAACATCGCATCCGGGCAGGAGGGCGCGATCGCCGTCATCAACTACGCCGACCGGTTGTTCCAGTTGCCGCTCGGCATCATCACCAACGCCATTGCGCGTGGTGCTGCTCGCCGAACTGGCGCTGACCCTGCGGGCGGGCAATCTGGACGATGCCCTGCACCTGCAGAACCGCAGCCTCGAGTTCGGCCTCGGCCTTGTCCTGCCGGCCATGGTCGGCTTTCTCATCCTGCCCGAAGCCCTGCTGGCGCTGGTCTACGAACGCGGCGCGTTCGGCCGCGAAACGACGCTGCTGTCGGCCGGCGTCCTGGCAGGCTTTGCGGCAGGACTGCCCGCCTTCACGCTGATCGCCATCTTCCGGCCCGGATTCTTACGCCCGCGAGGACATGAAGACGCCAATGTGGGGCGCGGGCGCCAACGCGCTCGTCAACATCGTCTTGAGCGCTGCTGCTGTTTCCCCGCTACGGACCGGCCGGCATCGCCATTGCCACCAGCGTGGCTGGCTGGGTCAATGCGCTGTTCCTCGGCTGGGTCCTTTGGCGCAAGTCGCTGTTTCGTCCCTCGCCCGCCCTGTTGCGCCGCCTCGGGCTTATCCTGGTCGCGAACGCGGTGATCGGCGGCCTTCCTCTATGCCTATGAATCGGCGTTTGGCGCCCGCATGCTCGATGGCGGCATCGGCGAGCGCCTGGTGCTCGTGTTGTCGGCGATTGCGCTCGCCATGGTGGTCTATTTCGGGCTGGTGATCGCGACCGGCGCAATCGACCGCGACGCGTTCAAGGCGTTGTTCAGGCGAAAGCGTGCGGTAAAGGCAGCGCCGGCGCCGGGATCGGACGGATCCGGCCCGGCGTGAGGCCTTGCGCTTGGGCGTCGGCTGATTCCATAACCGCGCGCGTTTTTGATGTCGACACACGGGCAAGCTTGAAATGACCCAGCCAAAGGATCGCGTGTTTTCCGGCGTCCAGCCGACCGGCAATCTGCACCTTGGCAACTATCTCGGCGCGATCCGCAAGTTTCGTGACGCTGCAGGAGAGCCATGAGTGCATCTATTGCGTCGTCGATCTGCACGCGATCACCGTCTGGCAGGACCCGAAGGTGCTGGCGCACAACACCCGCGAGGTGACGGCAGCCTTCATCGCCGCGGGCATCGATCCGAAAAAGCACATCGTCTTCAACCAGAGCCAGGTCGCGGCAGCATGCCGAACTGGCCTGGATCTTCAACTGTGTTGCGCGCATGGGCTGGCTGAACCGCATGACCCAGTTCAAGGAAAAGGCCGGCAAGGACCGCGAAAACGCGTCGGTCGGGCTGTTTTCCTATCCGACCCTGATGGCCGCCGACATCCTGCTCTACCGCGCCACGCATGTGCCGGTCGGCGACGACCAGAAGCAGCATCTGGAACTGACCCGCGACATCGCCGCAGAAGTTCAACAATGACTTTCGCCGCATCGCAGATCTGGCCTGGCGTCGAAATGGCCATGGCGAGACCAACGGCTATTTCCCGCTGACCGAACCGGTGATCGAGGGTCCGGCGACGCGCGTGATGAGCCTGCGCGACGGCACCAAGAAAATGTCGAAATCCGACCCGTCCGACCTGTCGCGCATCAACCTGACCGACGATGCCGACGACATTGCCAAGAAGATCCGCAAGGCCAAGACCGATCCGGAGCCGATGTCGCTGACGCTCGAGGAACTCAAGGCGCGGCCCGAGGCGGACAATCTCGTCGGCATCTATGCCGCGCTCGCCGACACCGGCAAGGCGGAAGTGCTTTCGCAGTTTGGCGGCAAGCAGTTTTCCGCAGTTCAAGCCGGCGCTGGCCGATCTTGCGGTGGAAAAGCTCGCCCCGATCAATGCCGAGATGCGCCGGCTGATGGCGGACCCGGCCCATGTCGACGCAATCTTGAAGGACGGCGCGGAGCGGGCGAGCATCATCGCGGGCGAGACCATGCGCGAAGTGCGCGCGATCGTCGGATTTATCGGGTGACAATGCGCGGCCGGAACCGGGTCTGGCGGGGCGCGTACTTGTTTCGCGGCGGCATGGCGGGATAAAAGGACACCATGGTCAGCAGACGGCAAATCAACGAGGAAGGCCACAAGCGCAAGTTTCTTGCGGTCATCGACGGCACTCCCGAATGCGGCAAGGCCGTGCTTTACGCCGGAAGGCGGGCGCACAAGACCAATGGCGGCCTCGTCCTGCTCTATGTCTGCCCGCCCGGCGACTTCCAGCACTGGATCGGCGTGGAGGAAATCATGCGCGCCGAGGCCCGCGAAGAAGCGAACGCCGCGCTCGACAAGTTTGCCCGCTATGCCCGCGAACGCGCCAATATCGATCCTGAACTCGTGGTCCGCGAAGGCGTGACGCGCGACGAGGTGCTGGCGCTGATCGAGGAAGACATGGACATCGCCCAGCTCGTGCTTGCGGCAGGCGACGCAAAGGAAGGTCCCGGACCGCTGGTCGCCTCGGTCGCCGGACGCGGTGCGGCGTTTTCGATCCCCGTCCTGGTGCTTCCAAGCGCCATGAGCGACGAGGACATCGAGACGGTCGCCTGAGGGCGCATTCTTGAACTCGGCCGCGCCTTTACCTATCTGTCCCAATGCGCAGATAGATCGAAAGCAGCCCTGCAATCTCGCGGCTTTGCCCGCGCGGAGAAGACCGATGTTCATCCAGACCGAAGCGACGCCCAATCCGGCAACCTTGAAGTTCCTGCCCGGCCGCGCCGTGCTTGGCGAGGGAACGGCCGAGTTCCTGACGCCTGACGCCGCGGCGCCTTCGCCGCTGGCATTGCGGCTGTTCGAGGTACCCGGTGTTTCCAGCGTGTTTTTCGGCGGTGATTTCATCACCGTGACGAAGGAAGAGCGCAACGAGCCCGGTTTCGAATGGCAGCATCTGCGCCCGGCGATCCTTGGCGCGATCATGGAGCACTACACGTCCGGCCGCCCTGTCATCGAGGGCGAGCGCGACGAAGCGGCAGCGTCGGAGGAATTCTACGAGGAAGGCGACGGCCAGATCGTCTCCACAATCAAGGAATTGCTGGAAACGCGCGTTCGCCCGGCAGTCGCGCAGGATGGCGGCGACATCACCTTCCGCGGCTTCAAGGAAGGCGTCGTCTATCTGCACATGCGCGGATCGTGCGCCGGTTGCCCGTCATCGACCGCGACCCTCAAATACGGCATCCAGAACCTCCTGCGCCATTTCATTCCAGAGGTGCGCGAAGTCGAGGCGGTCTGAGGGCAGTCTATAGGACCATTTGCCTAGTCGACTTTCCCGCTGCCCATGGCAAGTCTGAAGCCCATGATTTCGCTTGCGATCGATACGTCCGCGCATCTGTGCGCCGCCGCGGTTCACGACCGGGCGACGGACAAGATTCTCGCCGAGGCGAGCGAGGATATCGGCCGCGGCCATGCCGAGCGGCTGATGGACGTGATCTCCGGCGTGCTGGCGCGGGCAGGCGTCGAATATTCGGGCCTCGGCAGGGTTACGGTTACGGTCGGGCCGGGCAGTTTCACGGGCGTGCGCGTGGGACTGGCCACCGCCCGCGGCATCGCGCTCGGCCTTGGCGTCGATGTGTGCGGTGTCAGCGTTCTTGATGCGGCGGCCGAGGTCGCGCGGCAATCGCCAGGGTGGAAGGCGGGCAGGCCGCTGATGGTGGCCCTCGATGCAAAGCGTGGCGAAGCGTATGGCGAGGCATTTGACGGACCGGACGGCGGCCCCTTCGTCGCCGCCTATCACCACTTCCCGCAATTGCTGGCGCAAGGGCGCGACTGGCAGCTTTGCGGCTCTGGCGCCGCGCACGTAAACGCAGCGGCAGGGGCGGGCTTTGCCGTCCTGCATGAACTGGCGGCAATGCCGATTTCGGTCATCGCCCGGATCGGCGCATCGCGCGCGCCGTCGGCGGTTCGCCCGGAGCCGCTCTATCTGCGCGCACCGGACGCAAAGCCGCAACAGGCCTTCGTCCTGAACCGCGCCTGAAACAAAACATTCACTTTTGGGTGCGATGTTAACTTTAAGTCACTCGTCTCATGCGGTTGGAAAATGGGCTGGTTCTTTACGAGGAAGCCTGAATTGGTGGTGGTCCGTGCCGAAAGCCCGGACTTGCCTGCCATGGCCGACATTCACGCACGCTCCTTCGCCAAGTCCTGGAACGAGGACGAGATCGCGCGGCTGATCTCCGGAAAGGGCGTCGACTGTTTCGTGGTGCGCACGCACGGCGCGGGCAACGGCGAACCCTGCGGTTTCGTGATCCTGCGCGAAGCGGCTGACGAAGCGGAAATCATCACCATCGCCACCGATCCTTCAATGCGCAGGCTGGGCATCGGCCGTGCGCTGATGAGCCATGCGATCCGCCACCTGCACGGCGACCGCATAGCGCGCCTGTTCCTCGAAGTCAGCGAAAGGAACGCTGCGGCCGTTGCACTATACCGCACCCTTGGCTTCCGCCAGGTCGGCACGCGCAAGGGCTACTACGCCGTCACCGCCGCCGCTGGCGATGCTGCCGGCGCTGCCGCCAGTGCGCTTGTCATGGAACTTGATCTTCGATAGACGCTTCGCCGGTACTTCACGGGTGTCCGGAGGCATCATGTCGCTAGAAGCGCTTTGCGCCGAAAAGGGCCTGCGGATGACCGAGCAGCGCAAGACCATCGCGCGCGTCATCGAGCAGTCCAGCGACCATCCCGACGTCGAGGAACTGTACCGGCGCGCCTCGGCAATCGACCCCAACATTTCCATCGCGACCGTCTACAGGACGGTGAAGCTGCTCGAGGATTTCAACATCATCGAGCGGCACGATTTCCGTTCCGACGGGCGCTCGCGCTACGAGGCGGCTTCGGAAGATCACCACGACCACCTCATCGACCTCAAGACCGGCGAAGTCATCGAATTCACCAGCAGCGAGATCGAAAGGCTGCAGGAGGAGATAGCCGCCCGGCTCGGTTTCCGTCTCGTCGATCACCGGCTGGAGCTCTATGGCGTTCCGCTGGGCGCCAAGGGAGCCAGGAGCGGCAAGAAGGAAGACTGAATGGGTGCGTATCTGCGCCTGCTGCCGGTCCTTGCGGTCCTCCTTCCGGCGACCCTGCTGCTCGCGCCGGTCCAGCTCGTGGCCATGCGGTTCAAGCTGCCGGTGGCCCGGAAAATTCCGGTGATCTGGCATCGCCTGGCGCTCTGGCTGGTCGGCGTGAAGGTCAATGTGCGGGGCAAGATCCCTGCGCAGCGGCCGCTGCTGATCGTCGCCAACCACATTTCCTGGGCAGATATCCTCGTGCTCGGATCGGTCATGCCGCTGTGCTTCATCGCCAAGTCGGAAATGACGGCCTGGCCGGTGATCAACTGGCTGGCATTCATGCAGCGCACGGTCTTCGTCGAGCGCAACAACGGGCGCGATTCGCGCCGGCAGGCCGGCACGATCGCCGCACGGCTGGTCGAGGGCGACGCCATGGTGCTTTTCGCCGAAGGCACGACCGGCGATGGCATCCGGCTGATGCCATTCAAGTCGGCGCTTTTCGGCGCTGTCCACGCCGCGCTGGAGACGGCGCATTTCAGCCATGTCACCGTGCAGCCGGTTGCGCTGGCCTATACCCGCCTCAACGGCCTGCCGCTCGGGCGCTACCACCAGGCGCGCGCTGCCTGGCCGGGCGACGTGCCGCTCGCCCCGCATCTGCTCTCGTTCATCGCCAACGGCGCCTATGACGTGGAAGTGGTGTTTGGCGAAGCCGGCGATTTCGCGCTCGATACGCGCCGCAAGGAAATCGCCGCGATCACGCGCAGGCGCGTCCACGCCTCCTTCGCCGCCGCCATGCGGATGCGCTGACGCTTGATACGGCACGGCCGCAGCTATAGAACGCCCGTCATGAACGAGGTACCCAAGCCCGAAAGCCTTTCTGTCACCGGCAACCAGCGCAAGGTCTTCATCAAGACCTATGGCTGCCAGATGAACGTCTACGATTCCGAGCGCATGGCCGATGCGCTGGCGGCGGAAGGCTATGCCGCGACCGGCGAGATCGACGAGGCCGACCTTGTCGTCCTCAACACCTGCCATATCCGCGAAAAAGCCGCCGAGAAGGTCTATTCCGAGCTTGGCCGCCTCCGCGAGCTCAAGGACGAGCGCGCGCTGGCCGGCCTTGAAACCATGGTTGCGCGTCACCGGCTGCGTGGCGCAGGCCGAGGGCGGCGAGATCCTGCGCCGCGCGCCCATGGTCGATCTCGTCGTCGGGCCGCAAACCTATCACCGCCTCGGCGAGTACCGTGCGGCAAGCGCGGGCCGGCGAGCCGGTCGTCGAGACCGATTTCGCAGATCGAAGACAAGTTCGAACAGCCTGCCGCCCGCCACGCGCCGCCAGACGCTGCGCGCGGCGTCACCGCCTTCCTCACCGTGCAGGAAGGCTGCGACAAGTTCTGCACCTTCTGCGTGGTGCCCTATACGCGCGGCGCGGAAGTTTCGCGCCCGGTCGCGCAAATCCTCGCCGAGGCGCGGCGGCTCGCCGATGCCGGGCGTGCGCGAGATCACGCTGCTCGGCCAGAACGTCAATGCCTGGCACGGCGAGGCGCCGAAGCGGTACGCCGATGGGGCCTTGGCGACCTGCTTGCGCAACTGGCCGCAGATCAGCGGCGTCGACGCGGCTGCGCTACACCACCAGCCATCCGCGCGACATGGACGATGAGCCTGATCGAGGCGCATCGCGACCTGCCGCAAGCTGATGCCCTACCTGCACCTGCCGGTGCAGTCGGGCTCGGACCGCATCCTCAAGGCGATGAACCGCCGGCACACGCGGCCGACTACCTCGACCTCATCGACCGCATCCGCGAGGCGCGGCCCGACATCGCGATTTCGGGCGACTTCATCGTCGGCTTTCCCGGCGAGAGCGATGCGGATTTCGAGGCGACGCTCGACCTTGTGCGGCAGGTCGGCTATGCGCCGGCCTATTCGTTCAAATATTCGCCAGCGTCCCGGCACGCCCGGCGCGACATGGCGGACCAGGTGCCCGACGAGGTCAAGGCCGAGCGCCTGCAGCGGCTGCAGGCCCTGCTGCAGGCGCAGCAGCACGCCTTCAACCGCTCGCTGTTGGGCCGCGAGGCCGATGTGCTGATCGAAAAGCCGCGGCCGTCATGCCCGGCCAGATGCGTCGGCCGCTCGCCCTGGCTGCAGTCCGTGATTGTTGATGCAAGCGCGGGCGAAATCGGTGACATTGTGAAGGTGCGAATCACCGAGGCGGGACCGCTTTCGCTCAAGCGGCGCGGTTCAATCGGCGAGCCCGCAATGATACCGGCCCGGCATGCGCATGCGTGCCGGTCTTGCGGCAAGGCAACCGAGGGTGCAGCATCCGCGTTCAGTGTCACGATGGTGACAGGCATTGCGTCCATGCTCAAAGCGCACCGGAGCCGCCGTGAACGCTTCGAGAAGGCCACCAGGCCAGAGGCCAGCCGCCGATCTCGTGCTCGTGCACCTTCGACAACAACAAGCTTGCCACCGCCCTGTTCGGCCAGTTCGACGAGCATCTGGCGCTGCTCGAGCAGCAGCTTGGGCGTCGATGCCGGCCACGCGCGGCAATTTCGTCGACATTCGCGGCGACCGGCAGGCGCCGACCCGGCGCGCCGGCTGGCGCTGGACACCTCTATGCCCGGCTCGCAGAGCGGCGACGACGATCGAGCGCGGCGATGTCGACGGCGCGATCCGCATGGCGATGCGGCCGAGGACCAGCTGACGCTGCCGACGCTGGAAAAGGCGGGACGGCTTGCCATGGCGCAGATCGCCACGCGCAAGAAGGTCATCCAGGCCCGCACGCCCGACGCAGGACGCCTATATGCGCGCCCTGGACCGCTCCGAACTCGTCTTCGGCATCGGCCCGGCCGGCACCGGCAAGACCTATCTCGCCGTCGCCTATGCCGCCATCGCTGCTCGAGCGCGGCGCCGTCGAGCGCATCATCCTGTCGCGCCCGGCGGTCGAGGCCGGCGAGCGGCTCGGCTTCCTGCCCGGCGACATGAAGGAGAAGGTCGATCCCTATCTGCGCCCGCTCTATGACGCGCTCTACGACATGATGCCCGGCGACAAGGTCGAGCGCGCGCTCACCGCCGGCGTCATCGAGATCGCGCCGCTCGCCTTCATGCGCGGGCGCACGCTCGCCAATGCCGCCGTCATCCTCGACGAGGCGCAGAACACCACGTCCATGCAGATGAAGATGTTCCTGACCCGCCTCGGCGAGAACGCGCGCATGATCGTCACCGGCGATCCGACGCCAGATCGACCTGCCGCCCGGGCCAGATGTCGGGCCTCGTCGAGGCGCTGCGAAATCCTCGATGGCGTGACGGGCATCGCCAAGGTCCGCTTCACCTCGGCCGACGTCGTGCGCCATCCGCTGGTGGCCGAGATCGTCAACGCCTACGACAAGGCGCCGCGCCCGCCGCTCGATCCGGCGCGCCGGCCAAGGGACGGGCGGGAAGGCCGGGTTGACCCCGCATCTCGATATCAGCGTCAATGGCGGCGACTGGCCGAGCGAGCAGAAGCTGCAGGACCTGGCGCAGGCTGCAGTCGGCGCCGCGATCGCGCAGGCCGCGCTTCGGATGCCGCAGGACGCCGAACTCAGCCTTGTCTTCACCACCGATGGCGAGATGCAGGCGATCAATGCGCAGTGGCGCGGCATGGACAAGCCGACGAACGTCCTGTCGTTTCCGGCTGCCGACATCAGGCCGGGCGAACCCGGGGAACAGATGCTCGGGCGACATTGTTCTGGCCTGCGAAACGGTGGCGCGGGAGGCCGCACTTGAAGGCAAGCGGTTCGAGGACCATCTCTCGCACCTCATGGTTCATGGATTTTTGCATCTTTTCGGCTATGATCACCTTGACGATGCGGAAGCCGTGGTAATGGAAAATCTGGAGACGCGGGCACTGGCCGCACTCGGCATCGCAGATCCACACGCCTGACAGGGCGTCCGCGACCAACACGAACGGAACAATGGGCAGTCCTCAGAACATGGAACGTGCAGATCCCGCGACCGCCGCTGACGCGGCGCAATCGGCGGAACAAGGCGACAGCGAGCCTTCGCCTAGTCATGCCGGTCAGTCCGGCACATCGACAAGCAACACGAACGGCAGCGCGGCTCATGACGGCGCGCGCAACGGCTGGCTGACGCGCCTGTTTCGCGGCCGCAAGCGAGCATTGCCGAGCTTCCGCGAGGATCTGGCGGATGCGCTTTCGGCGGACACGACGCTTCACGCGTTCTCCGCCGGCGAAAAGGCGATGCTGCACAACATCCTGCGGCTGCAGGATGTTCGCGTCGAGGACCTGATGGTGCCGCGGGCAGACATCGAGGCGGTCGATTCGGAGATCACCCTTGGCGACCTGCTGAAGCTGTTCGAGGAATCGGGCCATTCGCGAATGCCCGTCTATCATGACACGCTGGACGATCCGCGCGGCATGGTCCACATCCGCGACGTCGTTGCCTACATCACCCGCACCGCCGCGATGAACAAGCAGGAGACTGCCGCGCGCAAGCGCCCCGTCGCCGCCGGATTGGACTTGAAGAAGGTCAATCTCGAAAGACCGCTCAGCGCGCTGAAGATCGTGCGCAAGGTGCTTTTCGTTCCGCCCTCCATGCTGGCCGCCGACCTGATGACCCGCATGCAGGCGACGCGCACGCAGATCGCGCTCGTCATCGACGAATATGGCGGAACAGAGGGCCTGGTGTCCCTCGAGGACATCGTCGAGGTCATCGTCGGCGACATCGAGGACGAACACGATGTCGACGAGGACGTGCCGCTGATCGAGGAAAAGGGCGACGGCGTCTTCATCGTCGACGCGAAGGCGGAACTGGACGACGTCGCGCAGGCGGTCGGCAGCGATTTCCAGACCGGGGATTATGGCGAGGACGTCGATACCATTGGCGGGCTCGTCTTCGCACTGACCGGACGGGTACCGGTTCGCGGCGAGATCATCGAGGGTCTTGGATACGAGTTTCGCGTGATCGACGCCGACCCGCGCCGGCTGAAGCGGATCGAACTGTCCGTTTCCAAACGGAAACGCCCGCGAAAACCCTCGGATGCCTGAAACCGCAGGCCGACGCGCGCCTTCGCGCTTGACCACCCCGCCCCGGCGGATCATCCGTGTGTCTCGAATGGCCGGGATTGATTCGCCTTGAAACCGATCGACTGGATCGAGCGTGCGGCAGGCTATTTCATCCTCTCCTGGGGATGGAAGCGGGCGATGCTGGCATTCGCGTCAGGCGCGGTGTCGGCCCTTGCCATGCCGCCGTTCGACCTTTTTCCGGTCCTCTTCCTCACCATCCCCGCCTTCGCATGGCTGATGGACGGCGTTGCCGCCGAGCCGCAGAAGGGCATCGGCGCAAGGATGTGGCACGGTTTCGCCCTCGGCTGGTGGTTCGGTTTCGGCTATTTCCTCGCCGGCCTTTGGTGGATCGGCGGCGCCTTCCTCGTGGAAGCGGAGGCGTTTGCCTGGCTGCTTCCCTTCGCCGTACTTTTGCTGCCCGCCGGGCTGGCACTTTTCTGGGGTGTCGGCGCCATGCTGGCGCGCCTCATCTGGAGGGAGGGCTGCGAGCCGCATCTTTGCCCTGGCGGCCGGACTGTCGGTGGCCGAATATCTTCGCGGCACGCTGCTCACCGGCTTTCCGTGGAACACCATCGGCCAGGCGGCGATGACGACAACGCTGACGATGCAGAAGGCATCCGTGCTTGGCCTTTACGGCGTCACGCTGCTGGCGCTTGCCGTCTTCGCGCTTCCGGCGCTGATTGCACCAAGGACCGGCAACCGCGCACGCGTCCTGGTGATCTGCGCCGCGGTGCTCGTTGTGGGCGATCTTGCTTTCGGGGCGTGGCGCCTGGCGGCAAATCCCGTGACGTTCGCGCAGAACGTCAGCGTCCGCCTGGTGCAGCCCGCGATGGACCAGGCCGAGAAATGGTCGCCGGAAATGGCAGAGCGCAATTTCCGGCTGCTGATGGACCTCTCGGTCCAGGCAACATCCAGCGAAAAGCAGGGCCTGTCGGGAACGACCTTGCTGGTCTGGCCGGAGACTGCGTTTCCCTTCCTGCTTACTGAACGGCGCGACGCTCTGTCGGCGCTTTCGGCGATGATCCCCGACGGAACGGTTCTTGTGGCAGGTGCGGTTCGCGTCGAGCAGCCGGCGGCCGGCCAAAAGGGAGAGATGGCCTTCAACTCGGTCTATACGATCGACACCGCCGGCGAAATCACCGGCGCGGGGGACAAGGTTCACCTCGTGCCGTTCGGCGAATACCTTCCGCTTCAGGAACTGGCCGAAAGCTTCGGCCTCGAACAGTTGACACGCCTGCGCGGCGGGTTCGAGGCAGGCTCGGGGCGCACGCTGCTCGATGCCGGCGGCGCCGGCCGCTTCCTCCCGCTGATCTGTTACGAGATCATATTTCCCGGCCGCGTCCTCGACGGCCAGGAGCGGCCGGACTTCATCCTCAACCTGACCAATGATGCATGGTTCGGCATGACGCCCGGACCTTATCAGCACTGGCGGCAGGCCGTGCTTCGCGGCGTCGAGGAAGGATTGCCGGTAGTGCGGTCGGCCAACACCGGAATCAGCTCCGTCTCCGATCCGGCGGGGCGCATCATTGCCTCCATTCCGCTCGGCATTCGCGGCGTCGTTGACGCGGCCTTGCCGCTGCGCTTGCCGCAGACGATATTCGCAAGATATGGCAATGGCCTGTTTTTAGCTTTACTTGCCGTTTTTGTAATCATTTCACTGATTTCGGCACGTCGTTGGCGAATGGCGACGCATTGACACCCTGCGTTGACGGGGAGCATCATGGCTTCGTCTTCCGAAATGGAATGCAGCGAGCCGCCCCAGAGCCGGAACCACCTTTTGGACTCGACTGTCCGATCGCCGTCTGGAACGGAAACAAGAACCCACGCCGAAAAAGGCGATAGACTTGAGACACAAAAATGGCTGACGAAAAGAAGAAGCCAAATCCGATAGACATTCATGTCGGAAGCCGCGTTCGCCTCAGGCGCACGATGCTGGGCATGAGTCAGGAGAAACTTGGCGAACATTTAGGCATAACTTTCCAGCAGATACAGAAATATGAAAAGGGGGCCAACCGGATCGGGGCGAGCCGGTTGCAACAGATTTCGGCGGTACTGAACACGCCGGTTTCGTTCTTCTTCGAAGATGCCCCGGGCATGCGCCGCACCCACCGCGGGCGGATTTGCCGAGGCGGAAAGCACGAATTACGTGGTGGATTTCCTCTCGAGTTCCGAAGGGCTCCAGCTCAACCGCGCATTCGTGAAGATCAAGGATCCGAAGGTCCGCCGCAAGATCGTCGAGATGGTCAAGGCCCTCGGCCGGCGACGCCGACTGACGTGGCGTCAAACCCAGGGATCCGGCCCTGTCCGCGGGGCCGGACCCTCTTGACCTGTGCGCCACGCCCGATATTACAGCCCGTCATTTCACGGCGGGTCGACGAATCCTTGTCCTCCTGCAGCAGGGGAGTACGACATGGCGCGCCAGAACTATCTGTTCACCTCCGAATCCGTTTCCGAAGGCCATCCGGACAAGGTTTGCGACCGCATCTCCGACGAAATCGTCGATCTCGTCTACCAGGAAGCCAAGAAGACCGGCATGGATCCCTGGAAGGTGCGCGTTGCCTGCGAAACGCTGGCCACCACCAACCGGGTCGTCATCGCCGGTGAAGTGCGCGTTCCCGCCTCGCTTTGCAAGAACGGCAAGGACGGCAAGGTCCTCAAGAACGCCCGCGGCGAGGCCGTGATCAATCCCGCCAAGTTCAAGTCCGTCGCCCGCAAGGCGATCCGCGACATCGGCTACGAGCAGGACGGCTTCCACTGGAAGACCGCCAAGATCGACGTGCTGCTGCATGCGCAGTCCGCCGACATCGCCGCCGGGCGTCGACAATGCCTGCCGACCAGCAGGGCTCGGAAGGCGCTGGCGACCAGGGCATCATGTTCGGCTATGCCTGCGACGAGACGCCGGACCTGATGCCGGCGCCGATCTATTACGCGCACAAGATTCTCGAACTGCTCGCCGCCGCCCGCAAGAAGGGCGAGGGCGATGTCGGCAAGCTCGGCCCGGACGCCAAGAGCCAGGTCACGGTGCGCTATGAAGACGGCAAGGCGGCGGAAGTCACCTCGATCGTGCTTTCCACGCAGCATCTCGATGCGTCGCTGGGACAGCAAGAAGGTCCGCAAGGTCGTGGAGCCGTACATCCGCGAGGCGCTCGGGGACCTGACGATCGCCGAAGGACTGCCAGCTGGTACATCAACCCGACCGGCGCCTTCGTCATCGGCGGCCCGGACGGCGACGCCGGCCTCACCGGCCGCAAGATCATCGTCGACACCTATGGCGGCGCGGCCCCGCATGGCGGCGGCGCATTCTCCGGCAAGGACACCACCAAGGTGGACCGCTCGGCGGCCTATGCCGCGCGCTACCTTGCCAAGAACGTCGTCGCCGCGGGCCTCGCCGACGCTGCACCATCCAGATCTCCTACGCCATCGGCGTCGCGCAGCCGCTGTCGATCTATGTCGACCTGCACGGCACCGGCAAGGTCGCCGACAGCCAGCTCGAAGAAGCAGTGCGCAAGGTGATGGACCTGTCGCCGACCGGCATCCGCAAGCATCTCGACCTCAACAAGCCGATCTATGCGCGCACGGCGTCCTACGGCCATTTCGGCCGCAAGCCCGGCCGCGACGGTTCGTTCTCGTGGGAGAAGACCGACCTGGCCAAGGCGCTCAAGGACGCCGTCAAGCAGGGCGTCGCGGTACCGGCATAGGCCGGCGCGGCGACCGGGCGTGACCACCGGCGAAAATGATGGCGAAAAAGGCTCCGGCCGCCCCGCAAGGGCGGCTGAAGCTTTTTTCGGGCGTCGCAAGGCCAAGCCGCTGCGCGCTTCGCAGCAGGCGCTTTACGAGGCGCTCTTGCCGCGGCCTGCGGCTTGACCTCTCGAAACCTTGCCCCGCCGATCCGGGTGAACTGTTCCCGCACCTGCCAAGGGTCGTGAGGCTGGAGATCGGCTTTGGCGGCGGCGAGCATCTGGCGCACGAGGCCGCACGCTTTCCCGATGCCGGCTTCATCGGCGCCGAGGTGTTCGTGAACGGCGTTGCCCGGATGTTGCAGCACGCCGATGCGTTGGCTCTGCAGAACCTGCGCATCCGCGACGAGGATGCGCTGCCGCTTCTCGAATGGCTGCCGGAAGCATCCATCGACCGGATCGACCTGCTCTACCCGGATCCGTGGCCGAAGAAGCGGCACTGGAAGCGTCGCTTCGTCAGTCCGGCCAACCTTGACCGTTTTGCCCGGGTGCTGAAGCCGGGCGGCGAGTTCCGCTTCGCCTCCGACATCGAAGACTATGTCGGGTGGACGCTGGAGCATTGCGCCGCCCATCCCGCCTTCGGGCCGCCGGCGATGGAAGGCCGCGCACCCGCCGAACCCTGGGAAGGGTGGTTGCGCACCCGCTATGAGGCAAAGGCGATCCGCGAAGGCCGCACGCCCGCCTATCTGTCCTTTCGCCGCCGCTGACGCCTTTTATAAGCCGATATCCGACACCCGGAATGGCATGGCTTGACCTCGCGCGGCGCGTGCGATTGAGTGACCGGCCAATGCTTGTGGAGGAGGAAATCATGAACAGGCTTTTTAGGGGATTGACCGCCGTTGCTTTCGCGGTCGGCGTTGCGGGCGCGGCGCATGCCGCCGACTACAAGATCATGGCGCCGGCGGCGCCGGGCGGCGGCTGGGACCAGACCGCGCGCTCCATGCAGACCGCGCTGCAGGACGAGAAGATTTCCGGCAACGTGCAGGTCACCAACGTGCCCGGCGCCGGCGGCACCATCGGGCCTTGCGCAGTTCGTCAACGAAGCCAAGGGCGACCCGACCAGCCTGATCGTCGGCGGCTATGTCATGGTCGGCGCGATCCTGACCAACGACTCGCCGGTCACGCTGGACCAGATCACGCCGATCGCCCGCCTCACCGGCGAGTATGAAGCGATCGTCGTTCCGGCCGCCTCCGACATCCAGGACATGGCCGACCTCGTCGCCAAGCTGAAGGCCGATCCGGGCGCCGTGTCCTGGGCCGGCGGCTCGGCCGGCGGCACCGACCACATCACCGCGGGCCTGATCGCCAAGGCGGTCGGTGTCGATCCCGACCAAGATCAACTACATCGCCTTCTCCGGCGGCGGCGAAGCGCTGGCGGCCATCCTCGGCGACCAGGTCACGGTCGGCATTTCCGGCTATGGCGAGTTCGCCGAGCAGGTCGAAGGCCGGCACGCTGCGCCTGCTCGGCATTTCCGGCGCCGAGCGGATCGCCGGCATCGACGCGCCGACCTTCAAGGAAGGCGGCGTCGACGTCGTGATCCAGAACTGGCGCATGGTTGCGGCCGCGCCCGGCATCACCGACGAGCAGAAGGCCGCGATCACCGCCGACATCGAGAAGATGGTGAACTCCGACAGCCTGGCAGAAGATCGCTCGCCGACCAAGGGCTGGGCCAACACCTACCTCGCCGGTGACGCCTTTGCAAGCGCAGCTCGCCAAGGACATCGAGGCGACCTCGGCGATCCTGAAGGACATCGGCCTGGTGCAATGAGCCGGGCCGAACACGCAAACGAAGGCGCCGCCCCGATCGGGCGGCGCTCGTCATCGCAGCGCTGCTCGGCTTGTCGCCGGCGCCGTGATCGTCTGGAGCACGGCCTGGTCGGCTCCGGCGGCGGGCGGCTACGCCCGGGTCGGCCCGACCGACCGCCCCTGTGCATCGCTTGCGGCGCTGCCTGTCGGCCTTGGCGATCTGGCACGGCGGTTTCGAAGCGCTGCGCGGCGATCTTTCCCGAGCGCGAGCCGCAGAGCCTGTCCGCCGATGCTCTGGATCGTCGGCGGGCTCGCGCTGCAGATGCTGCTGCTCAAGCCGCTCGGCTTTTCGATCGCCACCGGCATTGCTGTTCGCGCTGCACCGCACGGGCGTTCGGCGGCGGCCGCTGTGGCTGACGATCCCGGTCGGCATCGTGTTCTGCGTTCGCTCGTCTGGATGCATCTTCGCGCGGGCCTTGCAGCTCACGCTGCCGGCCGGGCCGCTCGAGCACCGCTGCTTTCGGGGGCTGTAGATGGAAACCTTCGCGCTTCTCGGCCAGGGTCTTGCTGACGCGCTGGAGCCGATGAACCTGCTCTATGCGCTGATCGGCGTGACGCTCGGCACCGCCGTCGGCGTGCTGCCGGGCATCGGCCCGGCGCTGACCGTCGCGCTGCTGCTGCCGGTCACCTACAAGCTCGATCCGGCCGGCTCGCTGATCATGTTCGCCGGCATCTACTACGGCGGCATGTACGGCGGCTCGACCACCTCGATCCTGCTCAACACGCCCGGCGAAAGCGCCTCGATCGTCACCGCGCTCGAGGGCAACAAGATGGCCCGCGCCGGCCGCGGCGGGCCGGCGCTGGCGACCGCCGCGATCGGCTCGTTCGTCGCCGGCCTGCATCGCCACGCTCGGCCTCGCCTTCATCGCGCCCTGGGTGGTCAAGTTCGCGCTTGTCCTTCGGCCCGGCGGAATATTTCGCGCTGATGGTGCTGGCCTTCGTCACCGTCTCGGCCGCCTTCGGCGAATTCGACGCTGCGCGGCCTCACCTCGCTGTTCATCGGCCTGGCGCTCGGGCTGGTCGGCATCGACCTGCAGACCGGGCAGGCGCGGCTGTCCTTCGGCGTGCCCGACCTGCTCGACGGCATCGAGGTGACGACGCTGGCGGTCGCGCTGTTCGCCATCGGCGAGACGCTGCAGTCGTGGCCGCGCAAGGCACAGGCGGCCGAAAAGGTCGAGGCGGTGAAGGGCTCGGTCTGGATGACGCGCGACGACTGGGAGCGGTCGTGGAAGCCTGGCTGCGCGGCACGGTCATCGGCTTCCCGATCGGCGCCATGCCGGCCGGCGGCGCCGATATCGGGACGCTTCCTCTCCTATTCGGCCGAAAAGCAGCCTGACCAAGCATCCGCGAAGAATTCGGCCATGGCGCGATCGAAGGCGTCGCCGGGCCGGAGGCGGCCAACAACGCCTCGGCCGCCGGCACGCTGGTGCCGCTGCTGACGCTCGGCCTGCCGACGACGGCGACAGCGGCGATCATGCTGGCCGGCTTCCAGCAGTTCGGGCTGCAGCCGGGGCCGCTGCTGTTCGTCACCAGCACGCGATCTGGTCTGGGGCCTGATCGCCAGCCTGCTCGTCGCCAACTTCATGCTGCTGGTGCTGAACCTGCCGCTGATCGGCCTCTGGGTGAGGCTGCTCACCATCCCGCGGCCGTGGCTCTATGCGCGGCATCCTGCGTCTTCGCCACGCTCGGCACGATCGGCGCGAACCCGTCGCCATTCGAGCTCGGGCTTGCTGCTCGCTCTTCGGCCTGCTCGGCTATGGCCTGCGCCGCTTCGGCTATCCGATCGCGCCGGTGGTCGTCGGCCTGATCCTCGGGCCGATGGCCGAGCAGCAGCTGCGCCGGGCGCTCGCCATCACGCAGGGCGATCCGTCGATCCTTGCCGGATCGGCGATATCAATCACCATCCTGCTTCTGGCGCTGTTCATGTTCCTTCTGCCGATCGTGCTGCGGGCGCGAGGCCGCGGCAAGGTGCTTGCGCAACTCGCGTCCGACACCGATTGATCAGCGGGCGATCCGGTCGTAGTCGACCGCGTCGATACCAAGGGCGGCAAGGTGACGCCGTTCCGGCTTGCGATGGCCTTCATGGGCCGCCGACAGGGCATAGGCGCCGCGCACGGCGGCAATGAAGCGGACGAGGGAAGACTGCGTTCTCACGGGATCTGTTTCTCCATTTCCTTACCCTTAGATAGGCGTTGCAACGAACCGGCTGCAGGCGCATTGCATGCATGGGAGCCCCTGCGCGGCACGCATGCTTCGGCGGGCCTGTCCGGAATTGCTTGCATTGCTGCGCCGGAAACTATATATCGGCTTCAAATTCTCCGATCGTTTCGCGAGAGTGGGCCCTCCCGGACCCGCTCTTTTTTATTGCCGCGAAGCGAAGCGCCAAGGACTGCCGATTGAGCGAGTTGAACGAGCCGACGCATAATCATCGAGACGGGCCAGGAAGCCCGCATAGCCCGCATCGTCGAGCCGGTGGTCAACGATCTCGGCTTCCGGCTGGTGCGCGATCAAGCTCTCCGCGATGAACGGCCTGACGCTGCAGATCATGGCCGAGCGCGCCAGACGGCACCATGGCCGTCGAGCGACTGCGAGGCGGTGTCCAAGGCGATCTCGCCGGTGCTCGACGTCGAGGACCCGATCGAGAAGGCCTACCATCTGGAGGTTTCCTCGCCCGGCATCGACCGGCCGCTGGTGCGCCGCGGCGATTTCGAGCAGCTGGGCCGGCCATGTCGCCAAGATGGAGACCCGCAGCCTGATCAACGGCCGCAAGCGCTTCAAGGGCCGCATCCTCAAGGTCGAGGG
The DNA here is from genome assembly GCA_963846345.1 of uncultured Alphaproteobacteria bacterium. Lineage (GTDB taxonomy): Bacteria > Pseudomonadota > Alphaproteobacteria > Rhizobiales > Rhizobiaceae > BOKV01. Next base: position 21,818 of record CAWJVP010000004.1, on the reverse strand, counting down.
TGACGACGTCACCTTCCGGCGCGACGAGGCCGGCGCCGGGCGAAGACGAGAATTTCACGCTGCCGCTCGGCGAGATCGCCGAGGCCAAGCTGATGCTGACCGACGAACTGATCCGCGAGGCGCTGCGGCGTGACAAGGCATTGCGCGAGGCGCAACGGCATCGACGACGATCGAAGCGGACGACGCCTGAGCATTGAACACAGAAACGACGCGGACAGGCTGCATCGCGCCGTGCGCACGCAAGACCGAGGAGACGGACCATGGCTGTCAGTGCCAACAGGCTTGAACTGCTGCAGATCGCCGATGCGGTCGCGCGCGAAAAGTCGATCGACCGCGAGATCGTCATCGCCGCGATGGCGGACGCGATCCAGAAGGCGGCGCGCTCGCGCTACGGCCAGGAAACCAACATCCGCGCCGACATCAATCCGAAGACCGGCGAGATCAAGCTGCAGCGCCTGCTGGAGGTCGTCGACAAGGTCGAGGACTACGCCACGCAGATCGCGCTCGAGCACCGCCCGCGACCGCAACCCCGACGCCCAGATCGGCGACTTCATCGCCGAGCCGCTGCCGCCGATGGATTTCGGCCGCATCGCCGCCCAGTCGGCCAAGCAGGTCATCGTCCAGAAGGTGCGCGAGGCCGAGCGCGACCGCCAGTTCGACGAATACAAGGACCGCATCGGCGAGATCGTCAACGGCACCGTCAAGCGCGTCGAATACGGCAATGTCATCGTCGATCTCGGCCGCGGCGAGGCGATCATCCGCCGCGACGAAATCATCCCGCGCGAGAACTTCCGCTATGGCGACCGCGTCCGCGCCTATGTCTACGACGTGCGCCGCGAACAGCGCGGCCCGCAGATCTTCCTGTCGCGCACCCATCCGCAGTTCATGGCCAAGCTGTTCACCATGGAAGTGCCGGAAATCTACGACGGCATCATCGAGATCAAGTCGGTCGCCCGCGATCCGGGCTCGCGCGCCAAGATCGCCGTCGATCTCGCGCGATTCCTCGATCGACCCGGTCGGCGCCTGCGTCGGCATGCGCGGCAGCCGCGTCCAGGCGGTCGTCGCCGAATTGCAGGGCGAGAAGATCGACATCATTCCGTGGTCGCCCGATGCGGCCACCTTCATCGTCAACGCGCTGCAGCCGGCCGAAGTCGCCAAGGTCGTGCTCGACGAGGATGCCGAGCGCATCGAAGTCGTGGTGCCGGACGACCAGCTGTCGCTGGCCATCGGCCGCCGCGGCCAGAACGTCCGCCTCGCCTCGCAGCTGACCGGCTGGGACATCGACATCCTGACCGAGCAGGAAGAAAGCGAGCGCCGCCAGAAGGAATTCGCCGAGCGCTCCGACCTGTTCATGGAAGCGCTCAATGTCGACGAAATGGTCGGCCAGCTGCTGGCCTCCGAAGGCTTCACCTCGGTCGAGGAAGTCGCCTATGTCGATGCCGGACGAAATCGCCTCGATCGACGGCTTCGACGAGGACACCGCCGAGCGAAATCCAGACCCGCGCCCGCGAATATCCTCGAGCGATCGGAGGCCGAGCATCGACGCGGAGCGCAAGGCGCTCGGCGTCGTCGGACGAACTGCGCGAGCATCGACGGGCATCACCACCGCAGATGATGGTGACGCTCGGCGAGGACGGCGTCAAGACGCTCGAGGATTTCGCCGGCTACGCCGTCGGACGACCTCGTCGGCTGGACGGAACGCAAGGACGGCGAGACCAAGCGCTTCCCGGGCGTCCTCGACGGCTTCGACCTGTCGCGCGCCGACGCCGAGCAGATGGTCCTGGCGGCCCGCCTCAAGGCCGGCTGGATCACCGAAGACGAAGCCGTCGCCGGCGAAGCCGAAGAAGCGGCCGGAGCGCCGGCCTGAGGCGCTGAGCGGCCGGAGGCACGGATGGGCCGGACGGAGCAGGACGAGGACGAGATGAACGACGCGCACCTGCATCGTCACGCGCGCAGGCGGCGAGCCGGATGAACTGATCCGCTTCGTCGCCGGCCCGGACGGCACGGTCGTCCCGGACCTGAAGCGGCAGCTTGCCCGGACGCGGCGTGCTGGGTGACCGCCCGGCGCGACATGATCGAGACGGCGGTGCGCAAGCAGTCTGTTTGCGCGCGACCTCAAGGAGAATGTCGAGGCGGCCGAAACTCTGCCGGCGGACGTCGAGAGACTGTTCGAGGCCGCCGGCGCTTGCGGCCTTGTCGATGGCGCGCAAGGCCGGACTGGTCGTCACGGGCTTCGACCAAGGTTGAAGTCTGCGGTGCGCTCGGGCAAGGCGCTCCTGCTGCTCCATGCGACGCGATGCCGCCGCCGACGGTGTCGCAAGATAGCTCAGGCCAGGCGGTGCACTCGCTTGACGAGGCCTGCCAAGCCGCAGGTGCGGGCCATCTTTTCGTCGGATCGAAATGGATTTGGCATTGGGTGGCAAAAATGTGATACATGCAGCCGCACTGAAGGGCGGCGCCGCCGATACGCTGCTGGCCAGGATCGACCAACTGGTTCGCTATCGCGGCGAATGATGCCGGGACCTGTTGCCCATGTCCCGGCGCAAGCCAAGGTGAGCGCGGTTCGCCGCTTGCCCTAGATGATTCGCGGACGCAATTCTTGGATCAGGACTGGATTTTCCGGCCCCAAGGGTTCACAAAGCCCCGCAACAGGACCGGCCCTGCAAAGCCGGAATTGAAGGACAAAGAACGAAGCATGAGCGAAAACGAAACCGACGACAAGAAAATCAGCGTCACCCCGAAGAAGACGCTGACGCTGAGCGCCGAGCGGGCTGTCGCAAGGAACCGTGCGGCAGAATTTCAGCCATGGCCGCAGCAAGGCCGTCGTCGTCGAAACACGCAAGCGCCGCATCACCAAGCCGGGCGAAAAGCCCGAGCCGGTCGTCGAGGCCGCGCCGCAGCCGCGAAGCTGCGCGAGGCCGCGCCTGTCGCGCCGCACGCCGCCGCCACCGCGTCCGCGCGTCTTCGACGCCAGCGCAGCATCCGAACCTTTCGTCCGCAGCGAACTGGAAGCCCGCCGCCGGCGCTCGAGGATGCCAATGCGCGCGAGATGGAAGACCGTGCGCGCCGCGAGGAAGAAAGCCGCCGCCGCGCCGAGGAAGACCGCGCGCGCCGTAGCCGAGCGCGAGGCCGCCGAAAAGCGCGCCAAGGACGCGAAGGAAGAGGCCGCCGCCCGCGAGGCGCGCCCGGCCGAAGCCCGCCGCGAAGCGCGAGGAAGAGGAAGCCGCCGCGCGCAGGCCGCGGCGACGGCTGAAACCCGTCCTGCCGCCGCGCGACGAGAAGCCCGGCGCGCTGCGCCGCTGAAGCCTTTCGAGCGCAAGCGCGTCGAAGAGCCGGAAAAGCCTGCCAAGCCGAAGGTCGGGCGATGACCGCCGCCGCACCAAGCTGACGCTGGTCAACGCCCTTGACGAGGACGGCAATGCGCGCGGGCCGTTCGCTGGCGGCCATGCGCCGCCGCCAGGAAAAGGTCGCGCCGCGCCGCCATGCAGGGCGGTCCGCGCGAAAAGATCTCGCGCGAAGTGACATTGCCCGAGACCATCACCATCCAGGAACTGGCCCAGCGCATGGCCGAGCGGGCGGTCGACGTCATCAAGTTCCTGATGAAGCAGGGCCAGATGCTGAAGCCCGGCGACGTCATCGACGCCGACATGGCCGAACTGATCGCCGCCGAATTCGGCCACACGGTCAAGCGCGTCTCCGAATCCGATGTCGAGGAAGGCCTCTTCGACGTCGAAGGACATCGCCGAAGACCTGCAGTCCGCGTCCGCCGGTCGTCACCATCATGGGCCATGTCGACCACGGCAAGACCTCGCTGCTCGACGCCATCCGCAACGCCAATGTCGTGTCAGGCGAAGCCGGCGGCATCACCCAGCATATCGGCGCCTACCAGGTCGAGAAGAACGGCCACAAGATCACCTTCATCGACACGCCGGGCCACGAGGCCTTCACCGCCATGCGCGCCCGTGGCGCGCAGGCGACCGACATCGCCATCCTGGTGGTTGCGGCCGACGACGGCGTGATGCCGCAGACGATCGAATCGATCAACCACGCCAAGGCGGCCGGCGTGCCGATCATCGTTGCCATCAACAAGATCGACAAGCCGTCCGCCGATCCGCAGAAGGTTCGCACCGCAGCTGCTGCAGCACGAAGTGTTCGTCGAAACCATGGGCGGCGAAGTGCTCGACGTCGAAGTTTCGGCCAAGACCGGCACCGGCCTCGACAAGCTGCTCGAAGCCGATCCTGCTGCAGTCCGAAGTGCTCGAACTCAAGGCCAATCCGGACCGTCACGGCCGAAGGCGTCGTCATCGAAGCCAAGCTCGACAAGGGCCGCGGCCCGGTGGCGACCGTTCTGGTGCAGGCCGGCACGCTGAAGACCGGCGACATCATCGTTGCCGGCAGCGAATGGGGCCGGTGCGCGCGCTGGTCAACGACCGGGCGAGCAGCTCGCAGGCAGCGCTGCCGTCCATGCCGGTCGAGGTGCTCGGCCTGTCAGGGCACGCCGATGGCCGGCGACCGCGTTCGCGGTCGTCGAGAACGAAGCGCGGCCCGCGAGATCTCCGACTATCGCCAGCGCATGGCCCGCGAGAAGCAGATCGCCACGCCAGGCCGGTTCGCGCGGTTCGCTCGAACAGATGATGAGCCAGCTGCAGTCGTCCGGCTGCAAGGAATTCCCGCTGGTCATCAAGGGCGACGTGCAGGGTTCGGTCGAAGCCATTGCCGCAGGCGCTCGACAAGCTCGGCACCGACGAAGTGCGCGCCCGCATCGTCCATTCGGGCGCCGGCGCGCATCACCGAGATCGGACGTGTCGCTCGCCGCGGCCTCGGGCGCGCCGATCATCGGCTTCAACGTGCGCGCCAACAAGCAGGCCAAGGACGCGGCCGAGCGCGAAGGCATCGAGATCCGCTACTACAACATCATCTACGATCTGGTGGATGACGTGAAGGCGGCGATGTCGGGCCTGCTGTCGCCGGAACGCCGCGAAACCTTCCTCGGCTACGCCGAAATCCTCGAAGTCTTCAACATCACCAAGGTCGGCAAGGTCGCCGGCTGCCGTGTCACCGAAGGCAAGGTCGAGCGCGGCGCCGGCGTCCGCCTGCTGCGCGACAACGTCGTCATCCACGAAGGCAAGCTGCAAGACGCTCAAGCGCTTCAAGGACGAAGTCTCGGAAGTGCAGGTCGGCCAGGAATGCGGCATGGCCTTCGAGAACTACGAAGACATGCGCGAGGGCGACGTGATCGAATGCTTCCGCGTCGAGCACATCACGCGCACGCTTTGATCCCGTGGAATGCGACAGATCAGCCGTGGCGGTCCCATTCCGCCCGGGCGTCGAGCGAGGATGCAATCATGTCCGCAAACAAAGGCCCTTCCCAGCGCCAGCTTCGCGTCGGCGAAATGGTGCGCCACGCCCTGACCGCCGCTGCTGCAGCGCGGCGAAATCCCCGATCCGCTGATCGAGAAGACCGTCATCTCGATCACCGAGGTGCGCATGTCGCCGGACCTGAAGATCGCGACGGTCTTCCTGTCGCCGCTTGGCGGGCAGGACCCGCAGCCGCGTGATCAAGGCGCTTGCCGCAAACCAGAAGCTCATTCGCGGCAGGGTCTCGCAGTGCGCTTGCGGCAGATGAAATACATGCCGGAATTCCGCTTCCGGCCGACACCAGTTTCGACAATTTTGCCAAGATCGACTGCCCTGCTGCACTCGCCGGAAGTGGCGCGCGACCTTGAAGGATGAGACGAGGACGAGGAATGAGCCGCCAGCGCAAGAAGAAGGGCCGGCCGGTTTCCGGCTGGATCATCCTCGACAAGCCGGTCGGCATGGGCTCGACCGAGTGCGTTTCCAAGATGAAATGGCTCTTCCAGGCCGCAGAAGTGCGGCCATGCCGGAACGCTCGACCCGCTTGCCTCCGGCATGCTGCCGATCGCGCTCGGCGAAGCGACCAAGACCGTTCCCTATGTGCATGGACGGCGCGAAGATCTACCGCTTCACGGTGACCTGGGGCGCAGGAGCCAACACCGACGACCTTGAGGGCGTGGTCACGCAAGACGTCGGACAAGCGGCCGTCGCGCGAGGAGATACTGCGCGATCCTGCCGAACTATACCGGCGAGATCGAGCAGGTGCCGCCGCATTTTCGGCCATCAAGATCAATGGCGAGCGCGCCTACAACCTCGCGCGCGACGGCGAGACGGTCGAGATCGAGGCGCGCACGGTCGATATCTACCGGCTCGACCTTGTCGAGATGCCCGACGCCGACGCGGCGGTGTTCGAGTGCGAATGCGGCAAGGGCACCTATGTGCGCTCGCTGGCGCGCGACATCGGGTCGCGAGCTCGGCTGCTTACGGCCATATCACGCAATTGCGCCGCACGGCGGTCGACCCGTTCACGGCGGACGACCTCGTGCCGCTGGATGGAAGCTGCGTCGCGCTGGAAGGCGATCTTGGCCGCGCTCGACGGCGGAAATCATCGCCGACCGGCGCTGCGCTCGAGCGAGCTGCCCGAAGATGCCGCAGTCACGCACGGACGCAGGCGCAGCGCATCCGCTCCGGCAATCCGGTGCTGCTGCGCGGCCGCGATGCGCCGACCCATGCCGACGAGGCCTTCGCCACGCGCGGGCAACGACCTGGTTGCCATCGGCCATGCGGAAAAGGGCGAGTTCCACCCGCAGCCGGGTGTTTACGGCGTCGCGGATCTGACCCCGGTCGCCGGCAAGGCTGCACAAACTGCTGGCATTTGGCGTGAAACTGGCACTATATGCGCCGCATCAGGCGGGCAGAAGTGCCCGCCCGTTTTTCATTGGCCCCGGCTGGACGACATCCCGGCCTTGGGCGGCGAACAACCATCCGGCATCGCATTTGCGAGCCGTACAACAACAGGAAAACCCGATGTCGATCACTGCATGAACGCAAGGCGGAACTCATCAAGGAATATGCGACCAAGCCAGGCGACACCGGGTCGCCGGAAGTACAGGTCGCCATCCTTTCCGAGCGCATCAACAACCTGACCGAGCACTTCAAGGACCACAAGAAGGACAACCATTCCCGCCGTGGCCTGCTGAAGCTCGTTTCCCAGCGCCGCCGCCTGCTCGACTATGTCAAGGGCAAGGACGAGGCGCGTTACCAGACGCTGATCGAGCGCCTCGGCCTGCGCCGCTGACGCCTTGAAGAACCGCGGCGGGTCACAGGCCCGCCGCATCGCCATTCCGGACGGCGTTTTCCAAGCGTCCGCTCGCGGCTCATTGGCAGAACCGGCGCCGCCATCTTTGTGGACAATGAAGGGGCAGGATTGCAGGATGCCTGACGAGCGGCCAGTCGCGCACCGGACCTCCCGTTGTCTTGCCCGTGGCTAGCGCCACAAAACGCCTGGATTATTGGCGACGCGCCGGACTCCGTCATCGTTGACGGGGCGGCGTCTGGCGCACAAAAGGACAAGACATGTTCGATCATCACAACGTCGAAATCGAATGGGGCGGACGCCCGCTCACCCTCGAAACCGGCAAGATCGCCCGCCAGGCTGACGGCGCCGTGCTCGCCACCTACGGCGAGACCGTCGTGCTACGCCACCGTCGTTTCGGCCAAGGAGCCCAAGCCCGGCCTGGACTTCTTCCCGCTGACCGTCAACTACCAGGAAAAGACCTACGCCGCCGGCAAGATCCCCGGCGGCTACTTCAAGCGCGAAGGCCGTCCGACCGAGAAGGAAACGCTGGTTTCCCGCCTGATCGACCGCCCGATCCGCCCGCTCTTCGCCGAAGGCTACAAGAACGACACGCAGGTCGTCTGCACCGTCTGCAGCATGACCTCGAAAACGATCCGGACATCGTTGCGATGGTCGCCGCCTCCGCCGCGCTGACGCTTTCCGGCGTGCCGTTCATGGGCCCGATCGGCGCGCCCGCGTCGGCTACATCAACGGCGAATACGTGCTGAACCCGAACATCGACGAGATGCCGGAATCCAAGCTCGACCTCGTCGTCGCCGGCACCGACGACGCCGTGCTGATGGTCGAGTCGGAAGCCCAGGAACTTGACGAGAAGACCATGCTCGGCGCGGTCATGTTCGGCCACCGCGGCTTCCAGCCGGTGATCGACGCGATCATCAAGCTCGCCGAAGTGGCCGCCAAGGAGCCGCGCGACTCCATGCCGTCCGGACCATTCGGAACTGCTGGCGAAGATGGACGCGCTGGTCGAGCGCCGACATTGCGCAACGCCTACAAGATCACCGACAAGCAGGCGCGCTACGCCGGCGTCGACGCCGCCAAGGCGAAGGTGAAGGAAGCCTTCGTCCCGGCCGAAGGCCGAGCCGCCAGCGAGGCGCAGACAGATTTCGGACAGTGTTCAAGGAACTGCAGGCCAAGATCGTGCGCTGGAACATCCTCGACACCGGCATCCGCATCGACGGCCGCGACCTCAAGACCGTCCGCCCGATCGTGTCGGAAGTCGGCGTCCTGCCGCGCACCCACGGTTCGGCGCTGTTCACCCGCGGCGAGACGCAGGCGCTGGTCGTTGCCACGCTCGGCACCGGCGAAGACGAGCAGTACGTCGACTCGCTGACCGGCATCTACAAGGAAACCTTCCTGCTGCACTACAACTTCCCGCCCTTCTCGGTCGGTGAAACCGGCCGCATGGGTTCGCCCGGCCGCCGCGAAATCGGCCACGGCAAGCTCGCCTGGCGCGCCGATCCACCCGATGCTGCCGGGCGCGGAAGACTTCCCCTACACCTGCGCGTCGTCTCCGAGATCACCGAATCGAACGGCTCGTCCTCGATGGCCACCGTCTGCGGCACCTCGCTGGCGCTGATGGATGCCGGCGTTCCGCTGAAGGCGCCGGTCGCCGGCATCGCCATGGGCCTCATCAAGGAAGGCGAGCGCTTCGCCGTGCTCTCCGACATCCTCGGCGACGAGGATCACCTCGGCGACATGGACTTCAAGGTGGCCGGCACCGTCGCAGCGGCATCACCTCGCTGCAGATGGACATCAAGATCGCCGGCATCACCGAAGAGATCATGAAGGTCGCGCTTGACCAGGCCAAGGACGGCCGCCTGCACATCCTCGGCGAGATGGCCAAGGCGCTGTCCGAAGGCCGCGCGCGAACTCGGCGAGTTCGCCCCGCGCATCGAGGTGATGAACATCCCGATCGACAAGATCCGTGAAGTCATCGGTTCGGGCGGCAAGGTCATCCGCGAGATCGTCGAGAAGACCGGCGCCAAGATCAACATCGAGGACGACGGCACGGTCAAGATCGCTTCGGCATCCGGCAAGGAGATCGAGGCGGCCAAGCAAGTGGATCCACTCCATCGTCGCCGAGCCGGAAGTCGGCGAGATCTACGAAGGCACCGTGGTCAAGACGCGTCGACTTCGGCGCATTCGTGAACTTCTTCGGTTCGCGCGACGGCCTCGTCCACATCTCGCAGCTTGCCGGCGACCGCGTCGCAAAGACCACCGACGTCGTCAAGGAAGGCCAGAAGGTCTGGGTCAAGCTGATGGGCTTCGACGAGCGCGGCAAGGTCCGCCTGTCGATGAAGGTCGTCGACCAGGAGACCGGCAAGGAAGTCAAGGAAGAGGCGCAGGCCGAAGGCTGAGCGCTTCCCGAAACCGAATGCAGAAGGGGCGCGGCATGGTCCGCGCCCTTTTTCTTGTGCGCCGATGGAGATGAAGATGGCGGACGCCCGCGACACATTGCTGCTCGCTTTCGAAAAAGGCCTGGCGCCAGCGCCGGCTGCCGGTTCGCGCTGGCTCTTTCTCAACGCGCAGCCGCTACCGGCCCACGGCAACGACCTGAAGCCGGTGCTTGCTTGCGAGCAGGGTTTCCGGCCACATTTTCTCGACCTGCAGAAATCCGGCTGGCAGGTCGCGCCCTCGCGCCATGAAGAGGCGGGTTTCGACGGCGCGATGGTGCTGGTCTCGCGCTCCCGCCAGCTCAACGAGGTGATGCTTTCGCGCGCCTGGGACGCCGTGGCGCCGGGCGGCGCGATCGTTGTTGCCGGCGACAACCACGACGGGGCGAAATCGCTGCGCAAATACGTCGCCCGCCACTGCGGGGCGGCGGAGAGCCTTTCCAAGCATCACGCGATCGTCTTTGCGTTTCGCAGGGGCGAGGGCGAAAATCCCTTTCCGCCGCAGACGAAGCCGCGCCGCGGTGCCTATGAGATCGCGCCCGGCATGTTTTCCGCCGACGGGCCGGACGAAGGGTCCGTCATGCTTGCCGGCCATTTCAACGACCGCATCGAGGGCGATGTCGCCGATTTCGGCGCAGGCTGGGGATATCTCGGCACAAGCTTGCTGCAGGTGGCCTTCCGCATCGACAGCTTCGATAGCATCGAGGCGGACCACGCATCGCTGGAAGCCGCGAAGCTCAATCTCGAAGGCTTGTCCGAGGACGCGCGGCTTGCGCTTTCATTGGCTCGATCTTACCCGCGAGGCACCGTCGTCGCGATATGACTGGATAGTCATGAACCCGCCATTCCACGACAGCCATGCGGCCAATCCCGCGTTGGGCGTCGCATTCATCACGGCGGCGGCAAAGGTATTGAAGCCGGGCGGCAAATTGCTGATGGTCGCGAACCGGAACCTTCCCTATGAAGCGGCGCTTGCACAGGCGTTTGCGTCTTTCACGACACTTGAGGAAAACGACCGGTTCAAGGTCATAGAGGCAGTGCGCTGACTGCTTGATCGCCGCCGCCAATCGCCGTAGGTAGTCGTTGCGCCACCGTGCGCCTTTACCTTTGGGGGGACAATCATGACGCCAGCAGTTGCAGCAGTTGGAATTTACGCGGGCATCATGGGCCTGATCGCGATCTGGCTGGGCGTCATCGTCGGCGGCTGGCGGCGCAAGACCGGCATATCCATTGGCGACGGCGGCAATATCGACCTTGTACGCGCCATGCGCGGCCAGGCGAACTTCACCGAATCCGTGCCCCTGACACTCGTGCTGATGGTCTACATGGCGCTTGCCGGCGCTCCGGCGCTCGCCATTCACATCCTGGGTGTTTTGCTGGTTGCGGGGCGGATCATCCACGGCCTGCATTTCGCCAAGCCGGACCAGCCGCGCTGGCAGCGCGCATACGGTTCTGGCCTGTCATTCCTGGTGCTGCTGGCCGCGTCGCTTGGCGCGATCGGCCATTCCGTCGCGGCCTGGCTGTAGCCTATTCGGCGTCTGTCTTCTTCAACTCGGCCAGGCGCGGCATCGACACGGTCGAATAGCCCGAGTCGACATAGTGGATCTCGCCCGTCACGCCTGATGACAGATCGGACAGCAGGTAGAGCGCCGATCCGCCGATCTCGTCGATTTCCACCGTGCGGCCCAGCGGCGCGTTGCGGCGCTGGTAGTTGAACATCATGCGCGCGTCGGAAATACCGGCGCCCGCGAGCGTGCGCACCGGACCGGCCGAGATCGCGTTCACCCGGATGTTGTCCAGCCCGAAGTCGAAGGCGAGGTAGCGCACGCTGGCCTCGAGCGCCGCCTTGGCAACGCCCATGACGTTGTAGTTCGGCATCACCCGGGTCGATCCGCCATAGGTCAGCGTCACCATCGATCCGCCCTGCTTCATCAGCGGGGCCGCGCGCGCCGCGATCTCGGTGAAGGAGAAGCAGGAGATCTGCATGGTGCGGGTAAAGTTCGCGCGCGTCGTGTTGGCGTAGAGGCCCTTGAGCTCGTTCTTGTCGGAGAAAGCGATGGCATGGACGAGGAAATCGATGCCTCCCCATTCGCGCGACAGGGTTTCGAACACGGAATCGACCGTGGCAATGTCCTCGACATCGCAAGGCAGCAGCAACTTGGAGCCGACGCTGTCCGCGAGCGGCTTGACGCGCTTGCCGAATGCCTCGCCCTGGTAGGTGAAGGCCATCTCGGCGCCGTGTTCCGCCAGCTTCTTGGCAATGCCCCACGCGATCGAATGGTCATTGGCGACGCCCATCACCAGGCCTCGCTTGCCTGCCATCAGGCCCTTCATTGCTGCGTTCCCCTCATGGTTTCCCCCGGGCCCCGGCTCAGCCGTTATGGCGCTGGAAGACCAGCGTGGCGTTGGTGCCGCCGAAGCCGAACGAGTTCGACATGACGGTGTCGATCTCGGCATTGTCGATGCGGCTGCGCACGATCGTTCATGTCCGCGAAATCCGGATCGAGTTCGTCGATATGGGCGCTTTCGCAGATGAAGCGGTTGTTCAGCATCAGCAGCGAATAGATCGCTTCCTGCACGCCCGTCGCGCCGAGCGAATGGCCGGTCAGCGACTTGGTGCCCGAGATCGGCGGGCACTTGTCGCCGAACACCTCGCGGATCGCTTCCATCTCCTTCTTGTCGCCGACGGGCGTGGAGGTGGCGTGCGGGTTGATGTAGTCGACCGGGCTCGTTCGACGGTGGAAAGCGCCATCTTCATGCAGCGCACCGCGCCTTCGCCCGACGGGGCAACCATGTCGTAGCCGTCCGAGGTCGCGCCATAGCCGATGAGTTCGCCATAGATGCGCGCGCCGCGGGCCTTGGCGTGTTCGAGTTCCTCCAGCACCAGCACGCCGGCGCCGCCGGCGATGACGAAGCCGTCGCGGTTGATGTCATAGGCGCGCGAGGCGACTGCCGGCCGGTCGTTGAACTTCGAGGACATCGCGCCCATGGCGTCGAAAAGGTTCGACATCGTCCAGTCGAGATCTTCCGATCCGCCGGCGAAGACAATGTCCTGCTTGCCGACCTGGATCGTCTCGTAGGCGTTGCCGATGCAGTGGTTGGATGTCGCGCAGGCCGAAGAGATCGAATAGTTGACGCCCTTGATCTCGAACTACGTCGCCAGCACCGCCGATGCGGTGGAGCTCATCGCCTTCGGCACGGCGAGTCGGCCCGATGCGCTTGGGTCCGCGCTCCTGCGTGGTCACGGCGGCATCGAAGATCGTGCGGGTCGAAGGTCCGCCCGAGCCCATGATGATGCCGGTGCGCGGATTGACGATGTCCGATGCCTCAAGGCCGCTGTCCTGGATCGCCTGCTGCATGGCGATATAGTTCCATGCGCGTGCCCTTGGCCATGAAGCGCGTCGTGCGCCGGTCCAGCACCTCGAACGGGTCGAGCTGCGGCGCGCCATGCACCTGGCAGCGGAAACCGTATTCGACGTAATCCTCGGCGGTGCGTAATCCCGGACTTCGCGTCGCGCAGCGATGCCAGCACTTCCTGGGTGTTGTTGCCGATGGATGAGACAATCCCCATGCCGGTGACGACGACACGTCTCATGGTGATTTTCCCTTTCTCTTGCCTGTCGAAGGGTCCGCGGGCCACCCGTGGGGCGGCAGAACCCTGAACGCATTTGCATGGAAGTCCGCCTGCGTCAAATCCCGCAGCTTTCGCGGTTCCGTCAATTGTCCTGGAAGAGGCCGACCCGAAGATCGGTTGCCCGGTAGATGACTTCGCCGTCGGCCTTCATCCAGCCGTCGGCGATGCCGAGCTTCAGCCGGCCGCGCATCACGCGCTTGAAATCGACGCCATATTCGACCAGCTTGGTCTTCGGCGTGACCATGCCGGTGAACTTCACCTCGCCGGTCGCCAGCGCGCGGCCGCGTGCCGGGCTCGCCCAGCCAGCCGAGGTAGAAGCCGGTCAGCTGCCACATCGCGTCGAGCCCGAGGCATCCCGGCATGACCGGATCGCCGTGGAAATGGCACGCGAAGAACCACAGGTCCGGCTTGATGTCGAATTCGGCGCGGATGTAGCCCTTGCCGTGCTCGCCGCCTTCCAGCTGCACATCGGTGATGCGGTCGAACATCAGCATGGGCGGAAGGGGCAAGCTGCGCATTGCCCGGCCCGAACAACTCGCCGCGGCCGCATTCAAGCAATTCCTCATATCCAAAGCTGGATTTGTGTCCGGTCATTCGCCCCTCTATCTCCCATCCGCGAAGACCGTCCTTCCGGCCTTGCTTCGCCGCTCTTTAACACAGCACCCCCGGCATTCCAAACCCGTGAACGCCGCGCCAATAACCGGGAAAAGCGCCGCACTTGCGGCGGCCGGACGCAAAACCTATAATATGACAGTTCGAACGAGTGGCAGTGTGCACCCGAAGCCATGAAGGCATGTGAAACCATGAAGCCGCAAGCGCAGCCGGCGGAAATCGCCATGATGTTGCGCGGCGCGGACCTGCGCCCGACGCGCCAGCGCATGGCTCTTGCCGCCCTGCTGTTTTCGAAGGGCGACCGGCACGTCTCGGCCGAAGCCTTGCACGAGGAGGCGCGCGCTGCCGGCTTTCCCGGTTTCGCTGGCGACGGTCTACAATACGCTTGCACCAGTTTTCCGACGCCGGCCTGCTGCGCGCAATCGCCGTTGACACGACCAAGACCTATTTCGACACCAATACCGGCGACCACCACCATTTCTATCTCGAGGCTTCGAACGAGGTCATCGACATGCCGGACGGCTTCATCCGTGTCGAAAACCTGCCGGAGCCGCCAGAGGGCCTGGAAATCAGCCGGGTCGACGTGATCGTGCGCGTGCGGTCCGTGCGCAACCGCCGCTGAGCGGCGACCTCGTCAGCGCTTGAAGCTTTCGTCCGGATAGACTCCCCAGACCTGTTTTTGCGCCACATAGCCGTGCGCGCCCGGCAGCTTCCAGTTCGCACCAGCCGTCTTCGCAGGCGCTACCGGCGCGATCACGCCGGGCTCGAGCCTTGCGACGATGCGCGAATTCGCCGACGGGACGTGCGCGCATCTCGATCATGGTGTCCTTTTCCTCCCACGGCGCCACGATGGCCGTGCGGTCGCCCGATAGCAGCGAGTGCAGGACCCAACCCTCATTGCCCTCCGCATCGCGCACCTTGCGCCAGGTATCGTATTCCTGGATCACTTCCATCGGCAGGCCGCGTTTCATGTACATCCAGTCGACCATGTAGTCGCGGCCCGGTCCGACGCGCATGTTCACCCGCGCCGGATTTGAGCGAGACGTATCGCGGCAGCGGCAGTCCGCTGGTCTTGATCTGCTCGCCGGCGGCGAAGGCACGGAAGCGCGGCGGTTCATGCGCTGCCAGAAAGGTCGTTGCCGCGGCAATCAAGGACAGCAAAACCGGATCTTCGAATGTTCTTGCTGACAAGGGCTGGCTCCCTTTACGCGCACGCTACAACTTGACGGCCGCTGCCGGTGAGGCCTGGCCAAGCGCGCGGCGCTTTGACCCGGACCGGCGGTCTGCTAAACAATCGGACGGTAGGAAAGTTTGTCCCAGCCTGGTTAAGGCTTGGTCAACGAAGGCGCTAAAAGCGAAAGAATCGGGAGCGGGAGGCACATGCCACGCAAGAAACCCCTAGGTGGTCGTGACGCGCAAGCTGCCCGACGCGGTGGAAACCCGCATGCGCGAACTGTTCGACACGACGCTCAACCTCGACGACCGCCCGATGAGCCATGCCGAACTGGTTGCCGCGGTAAAGACCGCCGAGGTGCTGGTGCCGACCGTCACCGACAAGATCGACGAGAGCGCTGATCTCGCAGGCCGGTCCCGATCTCAAGCTGATCGCCAATTTCGGCAATGGCGTCGACAACATCGATGTCGACGCTGCGGCCCGCAAGGGCATCACCGTCACCAACACGCCCAACGTCCTGACCGAGGACACGGCGGACATGACGATGGGCCTGATGATCGCCATCTCGCGCCGGCTGACGGAAGGCTTCGAGGTGCTGGAAAACGGCGCATTCAAGGGCTGGTCGCCGACCTGGATGCTGGGCCGCCGCATCTGGGGCAAGCGCCTCGGCATCGTCGGCATGGGCCGCATCGGCACGGCGGTGGCGCGGCGCGCCAAGGCCTTCGGCCTGTCGATCCACTACCACAACCGCAAGCGCGTCAGCACAAGACCGAGGAGGACCTGGAGGCGACCTATTGGGAAAGCCTCGACCAGATGCTGGCCCGCATGGACATCATCTCGGTCAACTGCCCCTACACGCCCGCGACCTTCCACCTGCTCTCGGCGCGGCGCCTCGCGCTGATGCAGCCATCCGCCTTCATCGTCAACACGGCGCGCGGTGAGATCATCGACGAGGATGCGCTGATCAAGGCGCTCGCGGACGGCAAGCTGGCA
The DNA here is from genome assembly GCA_963846345.1 of uncultured Alphaproteobacteria bacterium. GTDB lineage: Bacteria > Pseudomonadota > Alphaproteobacteria > Rhizobiales > Rhizobiaceae > BOKV01. The sequence continues at coordinate 5,799 of CAWJVP010000004.1, read as the reverse complement.
GGCGCCGGGCTTGACGTGTTCGAGCACGAGCCTGCCGTGCGGCCGGAAATGCTGGCGCTTGCCCATCAGGGCAAGGCGGTCATCCTGCCGCACATGGGCTCGGCGACGATCGAGGGCCGCATCGAAATGGGCGAGCGCGTCATCATCAACATCCGCACCCTGTTCGACGGCCACCGCCCGCCGGACCGCGTGCTGCCGAACCTTGCCTGAGCCCTCAGGCCGCGTGCAGCAATTTGCCGTCCAGGGACGGATAGTGCGAGGCATCGAGCCGAAAGGCGGCGGGGTGCGGCCATCCCATCTCGCGCGCGACGAGCGCGCCGAGCAAAAGGATTGCGTCCGGCTCGTGCATGACGATCGCCGCAGGGGCGAGACCCTTGTGGATCAGCTCCAGCAGGACCGCGGACGCCGATGACGAGCCGATCGTGCCCGGCAGCATCAGAACGGTGCCGGCAATCGAGACGCCATGCTGCGGGTGGCGGACATCGGCGATGCGCCCGGTCTTCGGATCGACCCCGCCCCAGAAGCTGATCGGCGCGGTCAGCGCCAGGCCCGGCGCGGATGCCGCGGGGCCGTCGATCATGACTTCGGCGCGCAAGGCTTGCTGCAAGCCATCGGCCCTTATCCAACCTTCAGCCATGCAAAGCTCCGGCGAAAACGGGCCTTGCGGCAACGGCGCTTTCCACGCATTCGGCCATCGAGCCGAACAGCACGCCATAGCCGGTATTGCCCGGCGCATATTGCGCGAACTTGCCCGAATTCGTCATCAGCACGCCCGCCCGCAAGTTCAGCCATGATCGGCGTCACCACCACGCAGGTATCGGCGACGATGGTGATGCCGCAAGCTTCAAGCGCAGCGCGAAGGCCGGAGGTTTCGAGATCCTTCAGCACATGCCGGCCGGTGCAGGCGTAAAACGGCACGCAAACCTTGCGCCCGGCGATCAGCGCCGCCAGCCTGCGGCATTCGTCCAGCGACAGATGCGGGCTGCCGATGGCGACCGCGTCGATGCGCGAAGCGCCTGCAACGGTGGCAAGGCGCGCTTTTGCTCCGCCATGTCCGCCGTCGTGACGATCATCCGCTCCGCTGCTCCCGGCTCGAGGATCGATGCCGTGTCGGGCGCTTCCGGCGTGATGCCGGCCATGTGGAACAGGCCGACGCCGCCTGTCGAGGCGGCCGCCGCGCCGAATGCCTTCAGCGCATCCTCGCCGGGATGTGCCGGCACGCCGGTGATGACGCCGATCGCGTTGCCGGCCCGCCGCCCATAGAGGCTGCCGAGCACCGGCCAGAAGCTCTCGTCCGCGAAAATGTTCGCGTGGCAGGCCCGACACATCGAACACGAAGCGCGCCATCCGGTTTTCCGGCAGGTGCAGGCCGTGCGCGGCGCGCGGCCGGCGATGGCGCAGGCGATGTCGAGAAAATCGCCATAGCGGTTGGTGCGCGCGCCCAGCACCGAATTGCAGAACACCACCGCGTTGGATTCGCCCCAGGCGACATCCGTGCCAAGCGCCGGGCGGTGCCCGGCCTGATAGGGCGAGCAGGTCCAGGTGGGCTCGCAGCCGATCGCGAGGTAGGCCCGCATCAGGCGCTTTGCCATGGCTCGCGCTCATGCTCGGGCAGCCGGTTGCCCGAGCAGCCTGTGAGGTCGAGCGCGCCGACATTGAGCGTCGCGCGTACCGAGACCTTCGCGCCGAGTTCGCGCAGCCTTTCGGCGAAATAGGTGCCGGAATCGCCATGATAGAGCGCGCCGTCGATATGGGCGGAGGCAATCGGCACGAGGCTTTGCGCGCCGAGCAGCCGGGCGCTGTCGCAAACAAGCCGCATCGCCATAGCCGCGCCTTCGCCTTGCGCGCCTGCCGCCATGGCTAATTCCTGCGCCGTCAGCGCAAGGCTCATGCGGCGGCAGCCTTGAACCGCATCGTGTCGAAGCGCCCGGCCCGCGCGTCGTAGAGGATCAGCCGCCCCGCAAGGCTTTCGCCCGCCAAAGGCTCGCGGGCCGAACGAAACTGGCTGAACGCCAACCGCCTGCTGCTCCTGGGAATTCCCACGCCGAGGCCGCTGGCCTATATCGATGAGTACCGAGGCTCTCTCCTGCACCACTCTTACTTCGTCGCCAAATTCGTCGGCGGCCAGGGGCTGTACGGAATCCTTCGGGATCAGACCGTGCCCGAGGACCGGAGACAGCGATTGATCGACGGTGTCGTACGCACGCTGGACCGCATGGCAGGCCACGGCATCAGCCACGGAGACCTCAAGCACACCAATATCCTGTGCACCGGGGACGCCATCGCACTGACGGACCTCGACAGCATGCAGGTCCACAGAATCGCCTGGCTGCAGCGACGCAGGCACGAGAGAGACCTGGCCCGTTTCCTTCGCGACGTCCCGATTCGATAGCCGCGGAAGAGACCGGTTACAGAGGCACCTTGCGCCAGGTTCAGGAAGATCGCGTCGGCCCACATCAGCAGCCCGTGGGGTCGTACTTGGGCTTGTACATGTCGTACAGAGCGAATCCCTGGGTCCGCAGAAACGCGTCGATCTCGCTGTACAGCGGCGAACCATCATACACGGCGTTGAACCAGATCTCCGTGTACACCAGCAACGTCGATTCGCGGAGCATTCGCTCGGCCCCGCGAAGCGCCTTGATCCGCGCGCCTGGATGTCGAACTTCATCAGCTCGATGGACGGATTGCCATTGCGAGCCGCCCACTCGTCGATGGTGACGACATCGACCTCACTCACCGTCTTGACGGCCGGTCCGGTCGGAACCACGTCCTTGAAACGCTCGCCGGGCTGAAGCAGCGAGGTCGCCCCCGGCAGTTCCATAATGTCGAGACGCTCGCGGCCCGCTCGATCCGAGAGCGCCGCAAACTGCGGGCGAAACCGCGGATCCCACCGCGCGAGGTCCTCGAGAGTCCGGACGTACAGGGGATTGGGCTCGAACGCATACGCCGTCGCCCGCGGAAACCAGCCCAGAAGCCTCTCGGAAATGTGTCCGTTGCTGGCGCCGGCGTCGAGGATACCCGTCACGGTCGATCGCTTCAGCAACCTGGCCATGGCCGCGTAAGGTTCGTCCAGCGACACCAGATTCCGTTGTCCCCTGAACAACCTCTTTTTCAAGAACGAGCTCAATCGATTCGACACAGAGACTCCTCGCGGGCATTCCCGCAGAATGAGTCAAGTGGCATCGGGCGCGCATCGACGAACGGATCGATGCGCCGGCGTATAGAAAGCAGAATCCCGACCCTTTGTCAAATCCTCTTGCCGGACGCCTCCGGACTCAGAGGCCTGACCTTGACCGGCTTGGCCGGCGTACCGAGACAGACCATGCCGGGCGGCAGATCTCTCGTGACGACACTTCCGGCGCCAACAACCACCCCGTCGCCGATGGTCACTCCCGGCAACACGATCACTCCTGCGCCGAGCCAGCAATCGCTACCGATCGTGACCGGCTCCGCGATCAGGGCGCAGCCGCGTGTCGTCGCCCCGCTGGGACATGTCGTGCCGGGCCGTCACGATCGTGCAGTTCGGGGCAATCAGCGTGTGACGTCCTATGCGAATGGGAGCATGGGCTTGCAGAACGCAGTTGACGTTGATCGTGACGCCGTCCTCGATGACGATGTTGGCGGGATAGGCGACCACGAGCCCCGGTTTGATCCGGACTCGTTTCCCCACGTGCATCCGGCTCATGTGGAATTGCACCTGCTGACGCTGCAAGAACGTCAGTATCCTGCCGAAAATCGCGGATTTCATCGCGTCGAACCTCGCTATCTTCACATCTGCTCCTGCCACACGGTCACCCGCACATCCACGCCCGGGCCCGCCGCCAGCATCCGGGACACAGTATAAGACCGCTCCCTCAGGTCCGCAACCCGGCGCAGTGGAACGGCCTGCAGGCACCGCGCGAAGCAGCGAGGCAAAACGTCGCACCGACCACCTCGACGTCGAACTGTGCGGCTCGTTCGCGTCCCGCCCGCCCCATTTGCGCACGCAGTTCACCGTCCTCCACCAGGCGGGTCAGCCGAGCCACCCAATCCTGCTCGGTCGCGACCAGGTATCCCGTCGTTCCCCTCCCGGACATACTCGGCGTTCGTGCCGACCGGCGAGGCCACAACGGGCAGCCCGGAAGCGGAATACTCCAGCACCTTGAAGCTGCACTTGCCCCGGGTGAACGGATCGTCCGGCAGCGGCGCCAAGCCGATGTCGGCCGTAGCCAGACCGAGCCGGCGGGCCTGGCGGCGACCACGGGATCGTCTCGACCGGCATGCGTCCCGTCCGTGGGAATTCATCCCCGATCACGCGGAGCGTGACGTGGGCAAATCGAGCCGCCAGACGATCCAGGACCGGATCGATCGATCGGAGATAGCCCAACGTGCTGCGGCTTCCGACCCAGACCAGCCGAATCGAACCATCCCTGGGCGGCGCGTCTTCGATGCCGTAGTCCCGCGTATCGAGGCCGATGGGCAGCACGTGAACGTTGGCGTTGAACGGGCGGGCGCGCTCGGCGAGGTAATTGCTGCCGGCGATCACCATATCCGCCAATCGGACGATCCGCCGAAACGGCACGTAGTGAGCCCGGCTGTCGGATTCGGGACGCGTGTGGTCCAGCATGACCGCATCATCGAAGCTGTAGATGATTCTCCGGCTGTGCCGCCGCAGTGCAAAGGCGTCGAGCAGGTTGAATTTCTTCTTGTGAATGAACACTGCGTCGAAGTGGCGAGCCCGACGAAACAGCCGCGACGCGCGAAAGAAACCCCTGGGGGCACCGGCAACTTCGGTCTGGACGCCCCGATCGGCGAGGATGTCCCGATACACCGATACGCGCTGGCGAAAACTCGCACGGTCCGGATTGTTCGTCAACACAAGCAACTGCATTCGCTGGCCTCGGGAATCTCCCATGGTGCACCGGGGTGATGCAGCCCGTCATTTGACGGCTTCCAGATTCAGGCTGATGAGGATCTCCCGCTCTCCGGCCTTCATGACCTTGCAGGCTTTGTCCTTGAAATCATGGTGGGGACAATTTGAGGGATCCCACGTTCGCACGGCGCGAAAACCGGCCTCCTGCAGCAGACCGGACAAAGACCGGTGATTGAAGACGCCGTAGTGCGTGTTATAGTCCGACTCCTGCCCGCCCATCAACTGCATCCGGATCGCATTGAGATCCCCGCCCGCCTCGCGATACACGTCGATCAAACGGTCAAAATCCGGAACCGACAGCCTGAGCACGCCGCCGACCTTGAGCATCCTTCTCATCTCGTTGAGAACCTGCATGACCCCCGGCGTCCGAATATGCTCCAGGATGTGACACATGTACACCAGGTCGACCGACTCATCGGCAAACTGCGACAACTCCGTGATGCGATCCGTCACAACGTGGACATGGGGGTACGGCAAGGCGTCGATGTTGATGAACTCAGGGCTATTGATCTTGCCGCAACCGATGTGCAGGAGGACCTCGCCACTGCGATTCACAGGAGAGTGGGATCGACTGAGGCGTCTTCTGGAGAATGACAGCCTTGTCTTTAGCCTTCGTCGCAATTTCTTGAGCACGTTACGGGCACCTCTCTGCTGCCGGATTGTGAACACATCTCCATCGATACATGCGGGACTCCGGACCCGTGATTCAGCCGAGCGGCTTTCTTGCCAGGAATTCCAGGTGATCGCCCTTGTGGGTCCAGTGCGCCAGGAAAGACAGCGGCCCTTTGAGCAGACGCCAGTGCCACGGGCTGCGGAACCCCGCCGACGACGGCACGGTGGACCGCACGCCCGAGGTCCAGACCCTCACGGGTTCCAGCCCGGCGTGC
>CAWJVP010000003.1:0-21913 GCA_963846345.1 uncultured Alphaproteobacteria bacterium | reverse complement strand
ATGGGCAGCCAAGGGCTGCGACGTGCTCTTCCATGCGGTGGTGGAAACGGCGCAGATCGTGGAGTGACAATCATGGCACCGTCAAACGAATCCACCCTGCGCACCGACCTCGCGGCGGCGTTCCGGCTGGCGGCGCGCCATGGCTGGCACGAGGCGGTGGCGAACCATTTCTCGGCGGCTGTTTCTGCCGATGGCAAGCAGTTCCTGGTCAACCCGCGCTGGCGGCACTTTTCATCGATCCGGGCGAGCGACTTGATGCTGGTCGATGCCGGCGACGATGAGACGATGAACCGGCCGGATGCGCCGGACCCCTCGGCCTGGTCGATCCACTCGGCCATCCATCGCAATTTGCCACAGGCGCGCGTCGTGCTGCATCTCCATCCGCCGCACGCGACTGCACTGGCATCGCTGAAGGATCCCTCGATCCTGCCGATCGACCAGAACACCGCCCGCTTCTACAATCGCATCGCGGTGGACATGAATTTCGGCGGCATCGCCACGGAGGAGGCCGAGGGCGAGCGCATCGCCTCCACCATCGGCAACCGCAAGGTGCTGATGATGGCGAACCACGGCGTGACGGTGATTGGCGAGACGGTCGGCGAAGCCTTCGACACCATGTACTATCTGGAGAAGGCGGCGCAGACGATGATCCTTGCGCTTTCCACAGGCCGCCCGCTCAACGTCATGGCCGATGATCTCGCCGAGGCAACAGCCGCCGGCTGGGACGACTACAAGGGCGCGGACGAGGCGCATTTTGCCGAACTGAAGCGCATGCTCGATCGCGAAGGCTCCGACCATGCGGCTTAGCGCCTTTCTCGCCGTCGCGCTGCTCGCCATGCCAGGCATTGCAATTGCCGAAAACCTTCCCGGCATCACCGGCAATTGGGGCAATGAGTTCGGGCTGCGAGATGGGCCGCGGCGGAGTGCGCGAAAACGAGGACATGCTGCTGCTCACGCCTGCCGACGTGCAGAACTTCGTGACCCATTGCAGCTTCTTGAACGTGGAAGTTTTGGGCGAGGAAATGGTTGCAACCGTGATCTGCGGCCACGAGGGCGACGACCTCGTCACGGCGGGCATGATGATCATCCGCAAGCGCGCGGAAAACCCCGGACGCCCTGCTGATCACGGAAGCCGACGGAAACGGGTGGGGCGAAGTGCTGCCCTGCAAGTGACCCCTATATGGGCACCAACGCCTCCAGCTCCGGCAGCAGCACGACGCTTTCCTGCTCATGCGGATCGGTCCGGGCGATCACGGCGGTTGCCGGCTTGTCGCTGAGGTTCGCGGGCAGATGCGGCATGTCGGCGGGGATATAGAGCATCTCGCCGGCCTTGATCACCATGCGGTTCTCAAGCCGCTCGCCCCACCACATCACGGTCTCGCCCTCGATCGCGTAGATCGCGGTCTCGTGGTTCTCGTGCTTGTGCGCCTTGGCCCGCCCGCCGGGCGGAATGGTCAGCAGATGCAGGCAAACGCCCTGCGAACCCACTGATTCTTTGGATATTCCCTCGAAATAGTTGAATCCCTGCTTGCCCCCGTAGGTTTTTTGCGGCGCAATGACGCGGCATTCCCGTTTCGGTTCTGAAGGCATTGCAGTAATGTCCCCTTTGTTATCAATCCCGCCGGCGCCTGCCGGCAACCATCCGGGGAAATGCCGCAGATGAAATCGACCAAAACCGCGGCACGTAAACCCGGACGCGCCGCAGTATCCGCCCGGCCAGCCGCCAAGGCAAGCGCGCCCGTCGTTATTGCCGCGCGTGATCTTTCGCTGGTCTTCGAGACGGCGGACGGGCCGGTGCACGCGCTTTCCAAGGTCAACCTCGACATCGGCAAGGGCGAATTCGTCTCCTTCATCGGCCCCTCGGGCTGCGGCAAGACGACGTTCCTGCGCGTGATCGCCGACCTCGAGCAGCCGACCTCCGGCACGATCGCCGTCAATGGCATGACGCCGGAAGAGGCGCGGATGAAGCGCGCCTATGGCTATGTCTTCCAGGCGGCGGCGCTTTATCCCTGGCGCACCATCGAGAAGAACGTCGCGCTGCCGCTCGAAATCATGGGCCTTCCGAAGGCCGAGCGGGAAGAGCGGGTGAAGCGCACTCTGGCGCTGGTCAATCTCACCGGTTTCGAGAAGAAATATCCCTGGCAATTGTCGGGCGGCATGCAGCAGCGCGCCTCCATCGCCCGCGCGCTTTCCTTTGACGCCGACCTTTTGCTGATGGACGAGCCTTTCGGCGCGCTGGACGAGATCGTGCGCGACCATCTCAACGAGCAGCTTGCTGGCGCTGTGGCGGCAGACCGGCAAGACCATCTGCTTCGTCACCCACTCCATTCCGGAGGCGGTGTATCTGTCGACCCGCATCGTGGTGATGAGCCCGCGTCCGGGCCGTGTCACCGACATCATCGAATCGACCTTGCCGGCGGAGCGCCCGCTCGAAATTCGCGAAACGCCGGAGTTCCTCGCCATCGCGCAGCGCGTGCGCGAGGGCCTGAGGGCGGGGCACAGTTATGACGAATGATGCGAGCAGGCGCCGCGACCGCTTCCTTCCCGTCGCTGATCGGTGCTCGCCGTGCTGGTCGCTCGCCTGGTACGTCGGCGCCTTCTTCATGAACGTGCCGTTCCAGCGCGACCTCGACAGGCGCGCCGGCGTCACCTCCACGCTTCAGCGAATTGGTCGGCAAGACCTGGTCGCAGCCAAAGCCGACCATGCCGGCGCCGCACCAGGTGGTCGCAGAACCTGTGGAAGAACGTCTTCACGCGTCAAGCCCTGGTCGAAGCGCAGCCTCGTCTACCATGCCGGCGTCACGCTCTCCTCGACGCTGCTCGGCTTCGTGATGGGCACGGTGCTGGGCATCGATCATCGCGGTCGGCATCGTCCATGTGCGCGCGCTCGACCGCAGCTTCCTGCCCTGGATCATCGCCTCGCAGACGATCCCGATCCTGGCGGTCGCGCCGATGATCATCGTCGTGCTGGCGGCGGTGAACGTCACCGGGCTTTTGCCCAAGGCGCTGATCTCGACCTATCTGTCGTTCTTCCCGGTCGCGGTCGGCATGGTGAAGGGCCTGCGCTCGCCCGAAGTCACGCATCTTGACCTGATGCGCACCTACAATGCCTCGCCGGCGCAGACCTTCTGGAAGCTGCGCGTGCCGGCCTCGGTGCCGTTCTTCTTCGCCTCGATCAAGGTCGCCGTGGCCGCGAGCCTCGTCGGCGCCATCGTCGGCGAACTGCCGACCGGCGCGGTGGCCGGCATCGGCTCCAAGCTGCTGGCCGGTTCCTACTACAGCCAGACCATCGACATCTGGGCGGCGCTGATCGCCGGCTCGGTCGTCGCCGCACTGCTCGTCTGCGCTGGTCGACCTTGCCGACCGGCTCGTCGTCACGCGCGCATGGGAGGCGCGGCCGGCATGACATCGCGCTGAAGCCAGCTGGCAGGCGGTGCTTGCCGCAGCCGCCATGGCGGTGTCGCTGGTATCGCTGCCGCTTACCTGCCGGCCGCCTCGGCGCTCGGCGACTGCCACGATTTTCGCGCTGACGGCGCTGGCGCTGGCCGCGTCGCTGGTCCGCGCCTGCCGCCGGCTTGCCATTGTGGGTTCACGGGCATTGCCTGCCACGGCGCGGCCTGGCTGCTGATCCTGTCGCATCCTGCGGGGCCGAGGGAAGCGCCGGACTTGGCTTCTTTGCGCTGCTTGCGGCCAACTGGCTGCTGGCGTGGCGGCTTGTGACCGTGCTGTCCGGCGATGGCCGCAGCCGGATCGGCGACGGCTTGTCGGCCGCCTGCTGGTGCCGTTCCTGTTCGGCTTGTGGGTCCTGATCATCTGGGAGGCGGTCGACCCGCGGCGGCGGCATACCCTTCGTGCTGCTGCCGCCGCCCTCGGCGATCGGCGCGCGCATCGCGGCTTCGCTGCCCATCCTTGCGGCCGATTTCGACCAGACGGTCCTGAAGGCGGTGCTGGCCGGCTTCGTCATCGGCTCCGGCTCGGGTTTCGTGGTCGCCGTCCTGGCGGATCGCTTCAAGTTCCTGTCCAACGCGCCTGCTGCCGATCGGCAATCTCGTCTCGGCGCTGCCGATCATCGGCATCGCGCCGATCATGGTGATCTGGTTCGGCTTCGACTGGCAGTCCAAGGCGGCGGTCGTCGTCGTGATGACCTTCTTCCCGATGCTGGTGAACACGCTCGCCGGGCTGCAGGCCTCCGGCCACATGGAGCGCGACCTGATGCGCACCTATGCGGCGGGCCACTGGCAGACGCTTGTTCAAGCTGCGCCTGCCGGCGGCGATGCCGTTCATCTTCAACGCGCTGAAGATCAACTCGACGCTGGCGCTGATCGGCGCCATCGTTGCCGAATTCTTCGGCACGCCGGTCGTCGGCATGGGCTTTCGCATCTCGACCGAGATCGGCCGCATGAACCTCGACATGGTCTGGGCGGAAATTGCCGTTGCCGCGCTCGCCGGTTCGGTCTTCTATGGTGCGCTCGCACTGATCGAGCGCGCTCGTCACTTTCTGGCATCCGTCCTATCGCAGGGGATAATCCGGCGAAGGTGGTGCCGCAACCACAGGAGAAGGGAACATGAAAAAGACATTGGGCATGGGCGTGGCGCTCGCCATGGCGCTGATGGCAGGTCAGCGCCATGGCTGCCGACAAGGTTACGCTGCAGCTCAAATGGGTGGCGCAGGCGCAGTTCGCCGGCTACTTCGTCGCCAAGGACAAGGGCTTTTACGAGGAAGCCGGCCTCGACGTCGAGATCAAGCCGGGCGGCCCGGACATCGCGCCCGAGCAGGTGATTGCCGGCGGCGGCGCCGACGTGATCGTCGACTGGATGGGCGGCGCGCTGGCCGCCCGCGAAAAGGGCGTGCCGCTCGTCAACATCGCCCAGCCCTTCAAGAAGGCCGGCATGCAGCTCGTCTGCCCGAAGGATGGCCCGGTGCAGACCGAAGCCGACTTCAAGGGCAAGACGCTGGGCGTCTGGTTCTTCGGCAACGAGTATCCGTTCTACGCCTGGATGAACAAGCTCGGCCTTCCGACCGAGGGCGGCCCTGACGGCGTGACCGTGCTCAAGCAGTCCTTCGACGTGCAGCCGCTGATCCAGAAGCAGGCCGACTGCATCTCGGTCATGACCTACAACGAGTACTGGCAGCTGATCGACGCCGGCTACAAGCCGGAAGACCTCATCGTCTTCAACTACACGGCCATGGGCAATCGACCTGCTCGAGGACGGCCTCTACGCCATGGAAGACAAGCTCAAGGACCCGGCCTTCAAGGAAAAGATGGTCAAGTTCGTCACGGCCTCCATGAAGGGCTGGAAATACGCCATGGCCAATCCCGACGAGGCCGCGGCCATCGTCATGGAAAACGGCGGCCAGGACGAAAACCACCAGAAGCGCATGATGGGCGAAGTGGCCAAGCTGATCGACAAGCCGGACGCGCAAGCTGATCGAAGCGGCCTACCAGCGCACCGCCGATGCGCTGCTGGCGCAGAAGATCATCACCAACGCGCCGTCGGGCGCCTGGACATCGGAAATCACCGACGCGATGAAGTAAGCTTGCCTGCAGAGCAGTATGGGGCGCGGAGCGATCCGCGCCCTTCTTGTCAGCCGGCCTTGTCGGCAGCGGCTCCGGCAAGGCCGCGCGCGACCAGTATCCGCTTGCGGAACACCGATATCACCTCGTCATACATCCGCTCGCCGATTGCCTTGTCCTCGATCCCCGCATCGATGTTCGGGTTGTCGTTGACCTCGATGACATAGGCCGTTCCGCGCGCCAGCTTGACATCGACGCCGTAGAGCCCGCGGCCCATCTGCTGCGAGGCCTTGACCGCCGCCTTGATCACGGCCGGCGGCGCGCTTTCCAGCGGCATGGTCTCGAAGCCGCCTGCCAGGGTGCGTCCGCCCGCGCGGTGGTTGTAGATCTGCCAGTGGCCGCGCGCCATGTGGTACTTGCAGGCGAACAGCGGATGCCCGTCCAGGACGCCGATACGCCAGTCGTATTCGGTGTAGAGGTACTCCTGCGCCAGCACGATGAAGGAATCCTCCAGCATCTTCGTGGCCTGTTCGACATACTCCTCGACGTTCTTCACCTTGACGACGCCGCGCGAAAACGAGCCGTCGGGGATCTTGAGCACGCAGGGAAAGGTGAGTTGGCCGACGACTTCCCTCAGGCTGTTCCTGGTCACCAGGAAGGTCTGGGGCATGGCGATTTTTGCGCGCGCCAGCGCCTCGCGCAGATAGACCTTGTTCGAGCAGCGCAGGATCGAAACCGAATCGTCGATCACCGGCATGCCCCGCGCCTCCGCGTTCCGGGCGAAGGTGAAGGTGTGGTTGTTGATGTTCGTCGTTTCGCGGATGAACAGGGCATCGAAGCTGGAAAGCCGCGCAATGTCCTTGCGCGAGATGATTTCGGCCGAAATGTTCTGCCGCTCCGCCGCACGCACGAAATGCCTGATCGACGATTCGCTGGAAGGGGGCATCTTCTCCTGCGGGTCGAAAAGGATGGCGAGGTCGAACATCGTCTTCTTGCGGCGCGAGGCGGTGTTTCGCTTCGAATTGAGATGCTCAGCCAGGCAGTCGCCGAACCGGCCGAGGGAGGCCGGCGTGATGGAAGCGCTGGACAGGGGCCAGATATAGGCCACGCGCCAGCCGCTCTTCAGCCGTTTGACGTTGACCTCCAGAATGGGCGCCGGAAACAACCTGAAAGCGCGGGCGGCGAGCCGCTTGGCCCACGGATGATCCGCTTCGCCGAAATAGATCTCCGCCGTGCACGAATTCTTGCCATCGGCGAATTCTTCGAGGCCTTTCAGGTCCACGAGCCTGGTGAGCTCGGACAGATAGTTCTTGTAGATCTTTTTCCAGGCAAGGCCGGTCACCGTGTCGATGTTCGGCACGGCGCGCTGGCCCCGCGCCGCCGCAAGAAGCGAGACGTAGTAGCCTTGGCTCAGATAATCTTCGACGGCGCACAGGTTGATGACCTGCCGAGAGCCCGCAAGCGTCTCCGGATTGGAAATGTATTCGCGCGCGGAAACGAGGCGCAGGCCCAGATTGCCGGCGATAGCCTCGAGCGGCTTCTTGTCCTGTTGCCGCCCCACCACCAAAAGCGGCGGGGAAGGATCGGCGGCATCGACTGCCCTGGGTTTGTCCGTCCGGACGGGGATAGCGGTCATCGGATCTTGGGCTGGTAAGAGTGGCGGATTTCGCTTCGCGCTTGAATTGTGGCGGAATTTGGCGTGGCGCTTAGGGCTGTTGACCTTTTGGCAAAACCCTGCGAAGCCCCGCTTGTTCAACGAATTTCGCATATATGGCTTTTCGTATGCCGACCAACACGCCTGACCTCCCCCAACTCGTGGACAAACTCGCCGAACTCGTTCTGGAAGGCGGGCGGATCGCCATGCGCCATCATGGCCGCGTCGGCGAAATAGCAAGCAAATCCGACATGTCGCCCCTTACCGCAGGCCGACCTCGAAGTCGATGCGTTCCTGTGCAAGGAACTGGCCAAGGCATTCCCGGACATTCCCGTCGTTACCGAGGAACGCGCCGCCACCCACGCGGCGGGATTTGCCGGCAATCGGTTCTTCCTCGTCGATCCCATCGACGGTACCAAGGAGTTCGTCGCGGATCGGGGCGAGTTCACCATCAATATCGGCCTCATCGAAAATGGTGTTCCGGTTGCCGGCGCCGTCTATGCCCCGGCGGTGGATCGCCTGTTCGCGGGCGCTGCAGGGCAGGGCGCCTTCGAGGCATCGCTCGCCGATCCGGCGCGCCGCCAGCTGGTGACGGCAAGGCCGGACAACGGCTCGCTGACGGTCGTCGCTTCCCGCTCGCACATGACGCCCCAAACGCAGGCATTCGTCGACGCCAACCCCGTGGGCAAGCTCACCAATGCCGGCTCTTCGCTGAAATTCTGCCTGCTGGCGGCCGGCGAAGCCGACCTTTATCCCCGCTTTGGCCCGACAATGGAGTGGGATACTGCCGCCGGTCACGCCGTGCTTTCGGCGGCTGGCGGATTTGTGGAACAAATTTCCGGCGCGCCGCTGAACTATGGCAAGCCCGGCTATCGCAACCCAGATTTTGTCGCCTATACAGCCGGCGTCAAATTCGTCACCCCGAAATGAGCTGATCCCCGCCCATGCTGACCCATCTCCAAAGACTGGAAGCCGAGAGCATCCACATCATGCGCGAGGTTGCCGCCGAGGCGGAAAATCCGGTGATGCTGTATTCTATCGGCAAGGACAGCGCCGTGATGCTGCATCTGGCGATGAAGGCGTTTTATCCCGCCTTGCCGCCGTTTCCGCTGATGCATGTCGATACCAAGTGGAAGTTCCGCGAAATGATCACGTTTCGCGACGACACGGTGGCCAATCTCGGGCTGAAGCTGATCGTTCACACGAACGAGGAGGGGCTGGCGCAGGGCATCAACCCGTTCACGCACGGCTCGGCTGTCCATACCGACATCATGAAGACGCAGGCGCTCAAGCAGGCGCTCGATCTCTACAAGTTCGACGTCGCCTTCGGCGGCGCGCGCCGCGACGAGGAGAAGTCGCGCGCCAAGGAACGCATATTCTCCTTCCGCACAGCCGATCACCGCTGGGATCCCAAGAGCCAGCGGCCGGAATTGTGGAAGACCTACAACGCCCGCAAGAACAAGGGTGAATCGATCCGCGCCTTCCCGCTGTCGAACTGGACCGAGCTCGACATCTGGCAGTACATCTGGCTGGAGAAGATACCCATCGTGCCGCTCTATTTCTCGGCCGTTCGCCCGGTGGTGGAGCGCGACGGCGCCTTGATCATGGTCGACGACGAGCGCATGCCGCTGAAGCCCGGAGAAGTGCCGCAGCAGCGCATGGTGCGCTTCCGCACGCTCGGCTGCTACCCGTTGACCGGCGCTGTCGAAAGCGAGGCGGCGACACTGACCGACATCATCCAGGAAATGCTCCTGACGCGAACTTCCGAGCGCCAGGGCCGGGTCATCGACCACGACCAGTCCGCCTCCATGGAAAAGAAGAAGCAGGAGGGCTACTTCTGATGGCCCATATCTCCGACCTCATCGAGCAGGACATCTTCGCCTATCTCAAGGGCCATGAGGAAAAGTCGCTGCTGCGCTTCATCACCTGCGGCAGCGTCGACGACGGCAAGTCCACGCTGATCGGCCGCATGCTCTACGAATCGAAGATGATCTTCGAGGACCAGCTGGCGGCGCTTGAACGCGACTCGAAGAAAGTCGGCACGCAGGGCGAAGACATCGACTTCGCGCTCCTGGTAGACGGCCTTGCCTCCGAGCGCGAGCAGGGCATCACCATCGATGTCGCCTACCGGTTCTTCTCCACAGACAAGCGCAAGTTCATCGTTGCCGATACGCCGGGTCACGAGCAGTACACCCGCAACATGGCGACCGGCGCCTCGACAGCGGACCTCGCCATCATCCTCATCGATGCGCGCAAGGGAATCCTGACGCAGACCCGCCGCCATTCGTTCATCGTCTCGCTGCTTGGCATCCGCAGGATCGTGCTGGCCATCAACAAGATGGACCTCGTCGGCTATTCGCGCGAGGCTTACGAACAGATCGATGCCGACTATCGCCAATTCGCGGCCGGACTGGGCGCCGGCGGCGTCGCGCCCTTCGAGATCGTTTCCATTCCCGTTTCGGCGCTCAAGGGCGACAACGTCATCGCCCGCACCGATGCCATGCCCTGGTTCGACGGCCCCGCGCTGCTGGAACACCTTGAAACCGTTCCCGTCGACGACATCGACGCGGATGCGCCGTTGCGCCTGCCGGTGCAATGGGTCAACCGGCCGAACCACGAGTTTCGCGGATTTGCCGGCCAGATTTCCGGCGGCTCGGTGCGTCCGGGCGACCGCATCCGCGTCCAGCCTTCAGGACGCGAATCCACCGTTTCGCGCATCGTGACGCTCGATGGAGACCTCGACGTTGCCGTGTCCGGCCAGTCGGTGACGCTGACTCTTGCCGACGAGATCGACATTTCCCGCGGCGACGTGATTTCAAGCGCTTCGGCGCCGGCCGAAGTCGCCAACCAGTTCGAGACAACCATCCTGTGGATGAGCGACGAGCCGATGCTGCCGGGACGGCCCTACCTCCTCAAGATCGGCCCGTCCACGGTCCAGGCGACGATCACGGCGCCCAAATACCGCATCAACGTCAACAGCTTCGAACATGTCGCGGCGACCAAGCTCGATCTTAACGAGATCGGCGTTTGCAACATTGCCATCGACCGGCGCATCGCATTCGATCCCTACCATCAGAACCGCGACATGGGCGGTTTCATCCTGATCGACCGGCTGACGAACGCGACGGTCGGCATGGGCCTTGTCCACTTCGCGCTTCGAAGGTCGGCCAACATCCATTGGCAGGCGATGGATGTCGACAAGACGGCGCGCGCAAGGCTAAAGGGCCAGAAGCCGGCGGTGCTGTGGTTCACCGGCCTGTCGGGTTCGGGCAAGTCTACGATCGCCAACATCCTCGAAAAGAAGCTCGCGGCCCTTGGCCGGCACACCTACCTGCTGGACGGCGACAATGTTCGCCATGGCCTCAACAAGGACCTTGGCTTCACCGATGCCGACCGTGTCGAAAACATCCGGCGCGTGGCAGAGGTCGCGCGTCTCATGACCGATGCGGGCCTGATCACGCTGGTCTCGTTCATTTCGCCGTTCCGCTCCGAGCGGCGCATGGCAAGGGAGATGCTGGAGCCGGGCGAGTTCATCGAGGTTCATGTCGACACTTCGCTGGAGACCGCCGAAGCGCGGGACGTAAAGGGCCTTTATGCAAAGGCGCGGGCCGGCCAGATCCGCAATTTCACCGGTATCGACTCACCGTACGAGGCGCCTGAAAATCCCGAAATCCGGGTGAAGACCGAAACGTTGAGCGCGGAAGAAGCCGCGGACCAATTGCTGGAATTCCTGGTCAGGACGGGGACGAGTCGAACTGCACTGAGTTGGGCTGGAGATGCGAGGGGCATGCCCCCCAGCCAAGTTCCATGGGAGCGTCCAACTCCGATGAAAAATGCCCCTCGCATCTGCGCCATGCAACGTCGGGATTGTCTGCCAAGACCCCACGAATTGGCTGCTTTCCTTGCCGTCACCCCGGCAAGATTGCAGTCACTTCCTAACGAGGCGTTAAGGAACGGCCCATTTGGAAGCAATATTCGGCCCACTGTCGCTTTGCGCAAGGTTAATGGATATCCACGGTTGCGCACGAAACCGATCTAGTTTCTGCCGTGCATTGCAAGCCGAACGAAAGTCGCTTTTCGAGCAGTCCAAAGGTTGCGGTTGACGCGGCCGGCGGTGAGGCGGAAGAGTGGCATTCGAACAGGCGGGAGGGCCGAAAAGCATGAAACTTGCAAGCTTGAGGGATGGCGGGCGCGATGGCCGGCTTGTCGTGGTTTCACGCGACCTTACGAAATTTACCGACGCCTCATTCCTCGCGCCAAGCCTTCGCGCGGCGCTGGACGACTGGGCCCGCATCTCTCCGCATCTGGCGGCACTGTCGGAAAGCCTCGACCATGGCTCCGTACCTTCCGAACGCTTCCACGAGCATGACGCCATGGCGCCGCTGCCGCGGGCGCATCTTTGGGCCGACGGTTCGGCATATCCAAGCCACATGGAACTGATCCGCAAGGCGCGCAACCAGCCGCTGCCAGAAAATCATTTGACCGAGCCGCTGATGTATATCGGTGCCGGGCGACGCCATGCTTGGCGCGCGCGATCCCCTTCCGGCGGTCTCGCAGGATTGGGGCATCGACCTTGAAGGCGAGATTGCCGTCATTACCGGCGACGTGCCGCTGGGCGTGACGCCGGAAGACGCGCTCGGCCACATCCGCCTCGTCATGCTGGTCAACGACATTTCGTACCGCGCGCTGGCGCCGGCGGAGCTGACGAAGGGCTTCGGCTTCTGCCAGTCGAAAGGGCCGACGGCGTTCTCGCCCGTAGCGGTCACGCCGGATGAATTGGGGCCTGAATGGTCCGCCGGCAGGCTCGCCATGACACTTGGCGTCTATGTCAATGACCAGGTGCTGGGCCAGGTCGATGCCGGCGCGGACATGGCGTTCGATTTCGGCCGGCTCATCGCGCATGCGGCAAGGACCCGTCCGCTCGGTGCTGGAGCCATCATCGGCTCGGGCACCGTATCCAACCGTTCCGGCGAGGGCGGTTTCGGCAAGCCCGCCAGCGAAGGCGGCAAGGGCTTTGCCTGCCTCGCGGAACAACGCATGTATGAAAGCCTCGACGGATCGAAGGCGAAAACGCCACTGCTGCACTTCGGCGATATCGTGCGCATCGAAATGCGCGACAAGCACCATCACACGGTTTTCGGCGCCATCGAGCAGAGGGTCGAGCAGGTCTGACGGCTTTCGTCGGAATTGGCGCGGCGGACGGCGTTTTTGCGGCCAGCCTCGACGCGCAATCCGCGCTATGCGGACACCGGTGCAGGTGAGCGAGGAATTTCATATGGCCCGGATCATCAACGGCAAGGAAGTCGCGGCGCAGGTCGTTGCCAGGGTGAAGACGGCGACGGCCGATCTCGTCGCCCGAACCGGCGTCACGCCGGGCATCGCCGTGGTCATCGTCGGCGAGGACCCGGCCAGCCAGGTCTATGTCCGCTCCAAGGGCAAGATGGCCGAGGAATGCGGCTTCAAGTCGCTGACGCACCGGCTGGATGCTGACACGGGCGAGGACAAGCTGCTTGCGCTGCTCGCCGAACTGAACGCCGATGCATCGATCCATGGCATCCTCGTGCAACTGCCGCTGCCGAAACACATCGATGAGGGCAAGATCATCCAGGCGATCTCGCCCGACAAGGATGTCGACGGCTTCCACTTCATCAATGTCGGCAAGCTCGGCACCGGCGAGACGGCAAGCGCCTTCGTGCCCTGCACGCCGGCCGGGTCCATGCTGCTGATCGAAAAGGCGCTCGGAACGCGTGACCTGTCCGGCCTCAATGCCGTGGTGGTGGGCCGCTCGAACATCGTCGGCAAGCCGATGGCAAACCTCTTGCTGCTCGCCAATGCCACGGTGACGATAGCCCATTCGCGCACCAGGGATCTTCCCGCGCTGGCCCGCACCGCGGATATCCTGGTTGCAGCGGTTGGCCGTCCGGAAATGATCAAGGCGGATTGGGTGAAGCCCGGCGCCTGCGTCATCGATGTCGGCATCAACCGGGTTGCGTCGGCGACGCCCGGCGCCAGCGGCACGAGGCTGGTCGGCGACGTCGATTTCGAATCCTGCCAGCCGGTCGCCGGTTCGATCACCCCGGTTCCGGGCGGCGTCGGCCCGATGACCATCGCCATGCTGATGGCCAACACGCTTTCCGGCGCCTGCCGTCGCCGCGGGCATCGAGCCGCCGGCATACTGACCTCCGCGCACTCCCTCACCAAAGCGTGATGGATTGCAGGCGGCAACGAGCGAACCTCCGCGTTACCTAGGTGACAAGGTGCGATGCTTTCGGAGGTTTTTGGCAATGAGGTATCTGATCAATCCTGCGTTTCTGCTTGCGGTTGCAATGGCCGCTCCGGCCGGCGCGCAAACTCTTTCGGGCAGCGCCGGCAGCACGCTCAAGGCTGACGCGATCGCCGAGTTCAACGAACCCTGGGCGATGAGCTTCCTCGCCGACGGAAGGCTGCTCGTCAGCGAAAAGCCCGGTTCGCTCCAGCTTGTCACCCAATCGGGCGAAAAGACGAAGTCTCCGGCGTTCCGGAGGTTGCCTTATGGCGGGCAGGGCGGCTTTGGCGATGTCGTCCCGCATCCGGATTTCGAAGACAACTGATAGTCTATCTGTCCTACGCCGAACCCGGTGATGGCGACACGCGCGGTGCTGCGGTTGCCCGCGCACGGCTCGTATCTGGACGGTCGCCGCGGCTTGAAGGGCTGGAGGTGATCTGGCGGCAAGAACCGAAAACAGAGGGCCGCGGACACTACAGCCACCGCATCGCTTTCTCGCCCGATGGCAAGCTCTTCATTTCGTCGGGCGACCGCCAGCTGATGGAGCCTGCGCAGGACATGGGCGGCAATCTGGGCAAGATCATCCGCCTCAACGATGACGGCAGCGTGCCGGCGGACAACCCCTACGCCGGACGAGGGTGGCCTTGCCGAGACCTTCTTCAGCATCGGCCATCGCAACGTGCTCGGCCTTGCCTTCGACGGCGAAGGGCGGTTGTGGAGCATCGAGATGGGTCCGCGTGGCGGCGATGAACTGAACCTTGTCCTGCCCGGCAGGAACTACGGCTGGCC
Source organism: uncultured Alphaproteobacteria bacterium (assembly GCA_963846345.1). Classification (GTDB taxonomy): domain Bacteria; phylum Pseudomonadota; class Alphaproteobacteria; order Rhizobiales; family Rhizobiaceae; genus BOKV01. The sequence continues at coordinate 7,689 of CAWJVP010000003.1, read as the reverse complement.
GATCGTCTCGCAACGGCAGCACTACACGGCCGCCACATACCCGACCTTCCGAACGGCCCGAATTCGAGGCATCGAAAGCCTTCTGGGATCCGGTGATCGCCCCGGCCGGACTGGTCATCTACTCCGGCTCGCTGTTCCCGCAATGGCAGGGCGACGCGATCATTGGCGGCTTGCGGTCTCAACGGCATCGTGCGCATCGACATCGACCGGTGAAACCGCCCGCGAGGCAGAGCGGATCGACATGGGAACGCGCATCCGCGAAGTCGAGCAGGGCCGGACGGGGCGCTGTGGGTGCTGGAAGATGGCGAGGGCGGGCGGTTGCTGAAGCTGACGCCTGCCGGCACTCCTCAGTAGACGACGCTGGCGCCTTCCGCCGGTCCGTTGACGAGGCGCCGGAAGCCGGCGAAGAGTTCGCGGCCCATGCCGAAATCGTTGTGCCGACAAGGTCCGGCTGGGCAGGTTCGCGCGCGCGAGTTCGGCTTGCGGCACCAGTACGTCGATCGTGCCGGCAATGGCGTCGAGCCGCACCAGGTCGCCGTCGCGCACCTTGCCGATCAGCCCGCCATCCAGCGCCTCCGGCGTCACATGGATTGCCGAGGGGATCTTGCCGGATGCGCCGGACATGCGCCCGTCCGTGACGAGCGCCACCTTGAAGCCACGATCCTGCAACACGCCCAGCGGCTGCACCATCTTGTGCAGCTCCGGCATGCCGTTCGCCTTCGGCCCCTGGAAGCGCAGCACCGCGACGAAGTCGCGGTCAAGCTTGCCCGCCTTGAATGCCGCCGTGATCTCCGACTGGTCGTGAAACACGACCGCCGGCGCCTCGATGATGTGCCGCTCTGCCTTGACCGCCGAAATCTTCGCGACGGCCCGGCCGAGATTGCCCGAAAGCATCTTCAGCCCGCCGGTCGGCGAGAAGGGCTTTGCGGCAGGTGCCAGCACCTTGTCGTTGCCGGAGACCGCGGCGGCCTTTTCCCAGACGAGATTGCCATCCGCGCCCAGCTTCGGCTCCTGCCGGTAATTGGAAAGTCCTTCGCCCCAGATGGTCTTCACGTCGTCATGCACGAGCCCGCCATCGATCAATTGGCCGATCAGATAGCCCATGCCGCCCGCCGCGTGGAAATGGTTCACGTCGGCAAGGCCGTTCGGATAGATGCGCGCCAGCAGCGGCACGGCCTCCGAAAGGTCGGCGATGTCGCCCCAGGTCAGTTCGATGCCGGCGCACTTGGCCATGGCGACCAGATGCATGGTGTGGTTGGTCGAGCCGCCCGTGGCGTGCAGCCCGACGACGCCGTTGACGACCGCCTTCTCGTCGATGACGCGGCCGGCGGGCGTGTACTCATTGCCGAGCGCGGTGATCGCCAGCGCGCGCTTGGCGGCCTCCCGGGTCAGCGCATCGCGCAGCGGCGTGTAGGGATTGACGAAGGATGCACCCGGCAGATGCAGGCCCATGATTTCCATCAGCATCTGGTTGGAATTCGCCGTGCCGTAGAAGGTGCAGGTGCCCGGCGAATGGTAGGAAGCGCTCTCGGCCTCCAGCAGTTCGGCGCGGCCGACCTTGCCCTCGGCATAGAGCTGGCGGATGCGGGCCTTCTCGTCGTTCGGCAGGCCCGGAGGGCATCGGTCCCGCCGGCACGAACACCGCGGGCAGATGGCCGAAGGTCAGCGCCGCCATCACGAGGCCCGGCACGATCTTGTCGCAGATGCCCAGGATAGACCGCCGCGTCGAACATGTTGTGCGACAGCGCAATGCCCGCCGACATGGCGATCACGTCGCGCGAGAACAAGCGAAAGCTCCATGCCGGGCTGGCCCTGCGTGACGCCGTCGCACATCGCCGGCACGCCGCCCGCGACCTGCGCCACGCCGCCCGCCTCGCGCGCCGCCTCCTTGATGAGATCGGGAAAATCCTTGTAGGGCTGGTGCGCCGAAAGCATGTCGTTATAGGCGGTCACGATGCCGAGGTTCGGCACCACGTCGCCGGCAAGCGCCGCCTTGTCGGAGACGCCGCAGGCGGCAAAACCATGCGCCAGGTTTCCGCAGGAAAGCGCCGCCCGGTGCGGCCCGCGCGAGGCGGCGGCATCGATGCGCCGCAGATAGGCCTGGCGACCCGGGTTGCTGCGTTCGATCACCCGTTCGCGTGACTTCGGCGATGCGCTTGTCGACATTCATGGCTTTCTCCCGGGAGGGCGCGTTCAGGGCGCCCAGAAAATCTGCAACCTGTCACCCGCGCGATTGATGACCGCCCGCACGGGCATGTCCAGTCTCGGATCCGGGCGCGAAGCGCCTTGTCAAGCGTCTCGCGTTTTTCCGCGCCCTCGATATGCAGCGCAATGAAGCGGGCTTCCAGAAGCGCCTTCAGCGTCAGCGTCAGCCGAGGTTCGCCCGCGCCGGGCGCTTCGATCGCGAGAACGTGCCGGCGAGCGTTCATGTCGAGCGCATCGATCAGCCTGTCGCCGCCGGGAAAGAACGAGGCGGTATGCCCGTCATTGCCCATGCCCAGAATGACGGCATCCAGCCGGCCCAGCAGCGCGATGGCGTGATCGGCGCGCTCGGCGCAGGCGGCAAGCCCGGCTGAAACGTCACTGGACAGCGGCACGAAGCGGGCCGCCGCCGCGCGATCGCGAAGCAGTGCCGCGCTTGACCAGGCTGCATTGGATCGCGGGCTGTCTTCGGTGACAAATCGCTCGTCCACCAGCGTTACCGTGACCTTCGGCCCAGTCGAGCTCCAGCTTCGACAGCGCCTCGAAGAACAGGGCCGGTGTGCTGCCGCCCGAGACGGCCAGGCGTGCCTCGCCGCGCGTGGCGATGGCGCCCGACAACACCGCGGCAACGCCCGAGGCCAGGGCGCCCGCCAGCGCTGTCCGGTCTTCATAGGTGTGGAATGATCGTGGCTCAGTCAGCTCCCGATTCCTCGTGCCAGGTCCGCCCGTCGCGCTCGACCAGCGCGATCGCGGCCGAAGGTCCCCACGTGCCGGCCGTGTATTTCTTGCACTTGATGCCGGCGGTTGCCCAGGCGCTGATGATCGGATCGACCCATTTCCATGCCGCCTCCACTTCGTCGCGCCGCATGAACAAGAGTGGGGTTGCCGCGGATGACGTCAAGCAGCAGCCGTTCATAGGCGTCGGGCGCGCGCACGTCGAACCGCTCGGCAAAGCTCATGTCCAGCGCCACCTGCCGCAGCCGCATGCCGCCCGGACCGGGATCCTTGATCATGATCATCTGGCTGACAGCCTCGTCCGGCTGCAGGCGCATGACCAGGCGGTTCGCGATCATCCGCCCGGCATCGGCGCTGAAGATGTTGTGCGGCGCCGGCTTGAACTGGATCACGATTTCCGAAACGCGCTGAGCCAGCCGCTTGCCGGTGCGCAGGTAGAACGGCACGCCCGCCCAGCGCCAGTTTCCGATCTCGGCCTTGATCGCCACGAAGGTTTCCGTGTCCGACTTGCCGCCTTCGAGCTCGTCGAGATAGCCGGGCACCGACATGCCGTTCGCGGCGCCGGCGGTGTACTGGCCGCGCACGGTCATCTCGTTGGCATTGTCGGCATTGATCGGCGTCAGCGCCCGCAGCACCTTCAGCTTTTCGTCGCGCACCGCATCGGCATTCATGGAAGACGGCGGCTCCATCGCAACGAGGCAGAGCAACTGCAGCAAATGGTTCTGCACCATGTCGCGGATCGCGCCGGACTTGTCGTAGTAGCCGGCGCGGCCTTCGACGCCGAGCGTCTCGGCGACCGTGATCTGCACGTGGTCGATATGGGCGGAGTTCCAGACCGGCTCGTACAGCGCATTGGCAAAGCGCAACGCCATCAGGTTCTGGACGGTCTCCTTTCCGAGATAGTGGTCGATGCGGTAGATCTGGTCTTCGCGGAAATAACGGCCGACGTCGACGTTCAATTCATGGGCACTGGCAAGGTCCGTGGCCGATGGGCTTTTCGATCACGAGCCGCGAGCGGTCGCCGATCATGCCATGCGCGTGCAGCTTCTCCGCAATGTCGCCGAAGATCGCCGGGCTGACCGCCAGGTAAAAGGCCCGCACGCGGTCATCCTCGCCCAGCAGCGATTTGAGTTCCTCCCAGCCTTTTTCGGACTTGGCGTCTACCGAAACGTAGTGCAGGCGCTCGACGAACTTGTCGATTTGCTCCGTCGATTGCGTTCGGCTTCCTTGACGTGCTCCGTTGAGCGCCTGCCGGGCAAACCTGCGGAACTCGTCCGTGGTCATGTCGGCGCGCGCCGCGCCGATGATGCGCGAACCGCCGACGATCTGGCCGTCGGCGGCGCGGTGGTAGAGCGCCGGGATCAGCTTGCGTTCGGAGAGGTCGCCCGTCCCGCCGAAGACGACATAGTCGAACGGATCGACCGGAATGATCTGGCTGGTCATGGGCGTTCCCGGTCTCTCGATTGGCTTGTGAGATGGCCGGAAGTCACGGCTACGCTGCTTCCGGCGACGGCGTTTTGCACGGCTTGAATTCAATCGATTAGATTGTGCAACTGCGAAGAAGCGTTTGCCTCAGTTCACTTCAAGGCTGGTCAATGCACAAAGTCGCAGCCCGGTCCGGACCGACCTCGGCGATCCGGATCAGGTGGTCGAACCGGGTGGTCAGTTCCCTGATTTGCCCCACCGAATGTGTCACGAGATACATGTCACCCAGATAAATCGCCGCGCGCTTGGGTCCGAAAACCGTGAACGGCGCTGAAAACGCCTTCAGCCCGTCAAACAGGAACAACCGGAAGGTCGGGTACAGTTCTTCGAGAAGCCGCGCCATGTGATCGATCTGTGCCCGCCTGACCCCTCCGGAAAGGCCGGACCAGATGCCGGTGCCGGCGGCAAAGCTTTCGATCCGCTGGCGCGGCATCACCACTTCCATGTCGGTTTCGGGCCGGCGCGTATAGGCAAGCTGGTTCTCGGTCTGCCCGGCCTTGGCGTCGATGAGATCCCTGTCTTCCGACCTGAATTCGTAGTTCAGCACCGCCGGAGTGCGCAGGAGATCGGGCAGCGTCGCCGGCACATAACGGATCTTGTATCCGACAGCCTCCCGGTGCCATTCGGCAAGGCGGGTTTCACCGGCCTTGTCGCTCCAACACCTCGATGCTTTCTGTCCGCGCCACCTCGGCGATCGTGGTCTCGTTCTGCGACAGGCCAAGCAGCCAGTCGACGCTGACCGTCTCGGCGCTTGCGATGGCGCACAGCGTTTCGGCGCGCGGCAGCCGCGTCGCCCCGTGATCGAGGAACTGGCTCAGCGCGGACCGGTCGACGCCGCAATTGCGCGCGAACAGGTCCGCCAGGCTGGCCGACCGGCGATCCAGCAAGATCGCAGCCGTTCCTTGAAAGGTGCGAACGATATCGCGCTTGTCCATTCCGGTCTGCAACAAAGACCCTCTTTGTTGTGAATTCACATCACATCAGGTGAAAAGTTGCGCATTGTTTCATTGCGCAAACTGCAAAGCAGATCAATTTTCCGTGACAGTTGCATGGGCATGGGGTCGGCATAGTGCAGTCTCTCGCCAGGATCGAATGGCCGACCGTCGCGTTGATCGCGGCCGTGCTACGCGTTGTGGTTTTCGCTGGTGGCTTTCGGCGACGCCCTGAACCCGGTCTTGTGGATAGCGTGCAACCGGCATCGTCACCGCCCTGTACTGGTCCATCGTGCACGAGGTGGTGCACGGCCATCCCACCAAGAACAGCGCTGGTCAATCATGCGCTGGTCTGGCTTCCCGATCGGCTGGGTCTATGCCCATGGCCGCTTTCGCGACGGTCATCTCGAGCACCATTCGACCGGCGAGCTAACCGACCCGTTCGACGATCCGGAAACCTGGTATCTGGCGCAGCGCGAATGGACCGGTGACTGGACCGTTGGCGCGCATGGTCCTCACCTTCAACAACACGCTTCTCGGCCGCATGCTGTCGGTCCGCTGATCGTGCTTCTGGCGCATGGTGCGCGACGATACCCGGGCCATGCATCCGCGGCGAACGCATGGCGATCGCCCGCGCTGGCTGTGGCACATTCCGGCCGCTCGATCGTGCTTGCGATGATCGTCGGGCGCGATCACCGATCTCCAGTTCTGGCAATTTGCCGTCGCAGCCTATCTGGGCGTGGCACTCATACTCATCCGCACGTTCCTGGAGCATCAGGCGTCGGAAAAAGAGGGCGAGCGCACCGTGATAATCGAGGATTTCGGTCCGATCGCATTCCTCTTTCTCTTCAACAATCTCCACGTCGTCCATCACACGCGCCCGGGCCTTGCCTGGTATCACCTGCCCTCCTTCTACCGCCGCCACCGCGCTCAGTTCATCAAGCGCAACAATGGCTATGTCTACCCGTCTTATTGGGCGATATTCCGCAAGTATTTCTTCGTGCCGAAAGAGCCGGTACCCCACCCGTTCGTTGCCTGAGATTTTCAGCCGCGCCGGCACACTGGAGGGCCATGCCAATGCCCTTTGCCGCCTTGCCGATGTATGACTGGCCGCGAGTGTCCAGGGTCATGGGACGGCTGTGGGCGCTCGTCCGCGCCGAACTTGCCGCTGGCGGCATCGACGCGCGAAGGCGCTGCTGCGCACCGGCGACCACGAAGCGCAATGGACCGATCCGGACCTGCTGCTCGGCCAGACTTGTGGCTGGCCATTCGTGTCGCAACTGCGGGGGAAGGTGCTGCCTTTCGCCCGCTTCGACTTCGGCCTTGGCGGCAACCCGGGCGATTACCACAGCGTCTTCATCACGCGCGGTGGACGCGACCCGCGCGATTGTTGATCGCGACGCCGACCGCGTTCATCGCCATCAACGCTTCAACTCGCAGAGCGGCTTTCGCGCACTTTCCAACCTCGCCGATGCGCCGGTCGAACTTCCCAGCCGGCTCGCGCTTCCACCTCACCGGCAGCCATCGCAATTCCATCCGCGCCGTGGCTTCCGGCGAGGCGCAGCTCGCCGCCATCGACGCGCAAAGCTGGTGGCTGGCGCTGGCGCATGAACCGGCTGCGGATGAAGTGCGCATGGCAGGACGATCGGTCGATGTGCCCGGCCTGCCGCTGATCACCGCCACGGCTTTCGCCAAGCCTACATTGCCGACCTCTTCGCCGCGATGGAGGCAGCCATTGCGCAGCTTCCGGCCGATAGCCGAGAAGCCCTCGGCATTTGCGGTCGTGGTCGAGGCCTGCGAAAGACGCCGACTACGAGCTCCTCAAGCAGCCGCCATTCGGCGCCGATTCACAGTCATTCCCTAGCGTGATCTTTTCAGACGCGCAGACCCGTGGCAGCATGTCGCGCACGGGAGCGCATGGACATGGCCGAGGTTCATTTCACCGCCAATTTGCAGCGTCACGTTGCCTGTCCGCAGGTACAGCGCGGCGGGGGCGACCGTTCGCGAAGTGCTGCGATGCTGTGTTCGTGCAGCATCAAAACCTGCGCGGGTATGTGCTCGACGAGCAGAGCGCATTGCGCAAGCACATGGGCATCATCGTCGATGGCGTCGTGCTCCAGGACCGCGTGCGCCTCAGCGATCCGGTCGGGCCGGCCAGCCGCATTTTCGTCATGCAGGCCCTGTCCGGCGGGTAGGGGCGGTCAGCAAACAAAAGGAATTGCGATGACACAGGAAATCCTCGTCTCTTCCCGCAAGGGGCTGTTCACCCTTGCCCGCAACGGCGCCTGGCACATTCGCGACGCCGACTTCCTCGGCGACAACGTGACCCTCGCCA
>CAWJVP010000002.1:0-124936 GCA_963846345.1 uncultured Alphaproteobacteria bacterium | reverse complement strand
ATTCGCTGATCAGCTGCTTCAATGGAGTCACATGGGCTTTGGGTGCAACGTGAGCGCTACCCTTGGCTACTTCGCTTGTTGTTCGCGCCATTGAAGAAGATTCAGTTCCAGCTGTCTCTACAACTGGACCTATGTCGGGCTCAGCAGGCATGTTTGCAGCAAATTCAGGCGTTTCAGAGCTACCAGACGTTGGCACGTCTGCTGCAATATTGTCTTCGTCGTATTGTTCCATGTACTCGTCAAGCTTATCGAGTTCAGCCATCACAAAGGCGATATCAGCTAGCTCTTTTTGGGAGGGTTTGAAGTTGGGCATCGCGCACACCAAGTTGTCCGCAACAAATAGCTGCGGTTATTGAATACGGGCGCACTCTTTGAGTGCGCAGTTCGGATTGAAGCTGAGTGTTGCCGGAGTGCCTGAATGCCATAAAGGCTGGTGGCGAAGTGGCGTGCTTTGGTGCTTTGGTGCTTCGGTGCTTCGGTGCTTTGGTGCTTTGGTGCTTCGGTGCTTCGGTGCTTCGGTGCTTTGGTGCTTTGGTGCTTCGGTGCTTCGGTGCTTTGGTGCTTTGGTGCTTTGGTGCTTTGGTGCTTTGGTGCTTTGGTTCTTTGGGCTCTTTTAACTTTGCTGAACTATGATCGCATATATTCAACGTATGCGCAAACAAAAAGAGAAATATTTAATTCTTTGTATCAACCCCTATGACTACCTATATAGCCGAATTTTCTTTATAGCATCTCCCATCTCGGGGAAATTTTGTGTTCGCAGTTTCACTTTGGCTCAGCCCGACAGCAACTTCCTCAATAGCCCGAGTTTTCTAGACGCCCTAGGCTTTCATTTCCTGCTGCCGTTCGAAATCGACGCGTGACAGCATCCCGTTCCTCATGAGGCTTTGGTCTGGCGAGACTTTCGGAGCTTGGAGAAATGGCTAATGACTTGCCGCTTGACGCGCATAGTCTTCCGCGTCGAACCAACCACGCGACGAGACCACCTTTAGGTCATCATTGAGTTCCCATTCTTCCCAACCGCGGATTGTGAGAGTGTTTCCCGTAGCCGCGTCATGCCCGGTGAACGTCCAAATGTAGATGACGTGATCGCCCGAACAACGTACATCATCACAGGTCAGTAAGAGGTCAGGAACGTCAGCATAGAAGCCGGCCGCCATGTCACGTACCCGAGCACGTCCGGTCCAAGGGTCGCCGCGATTAATGATGATTTCGCCTTCCGGTGCATAGAATGCCGCTACAGCGTCCGCCGATTTGGAATTCCATGCTGCAGTATAATCCGCGGCAACCCTGATCACTTCCTTTGGATCGAACATCTTTTCCACCTAGCCAAGTCGCAGAAGTCAAACCTGCCACGAAGTTCTGGCATGCGTCTACCGCGAACGCGAAAAGTCGCGCAACGAGCTGGAACGGATCGGGGCAAGGCTAGATGATCATATCGGTCGGAATCCCGTTTATGGGTCCTCAGCCGAGGAAGTAAGCAGTTTGGGGCGGTAAATTCGGACAAAGTTCGGCACGGTACAATGTTACAAAATGCTGAAGCACGTCTCCAAATTCATTAATGTAATCAATGATTGCGCGAGGTATTTCTAGAATTCAATCCTCTCTCGCAGCACCAGATTTTCACGAATGGCAGCCGAAATTCACTGCTCCGGCAGGTCGTTCTTGAAAATCCTCCCGTCCTTCATGATGACGCGGAAGTTCTTGTCGGGATCCTCGATCACGCTGATATCCGCCAGCGGATCGCCCTCCACCAGCAACATGTCGGCGAGCGCGCCCACTTCGATCACGCCGAGCGTACCATCATAAGGACTGCGCAGGCCCGATAGCGCCAGCAACTCGCCATTGGTCGAAGTCGCCATGCGCAAGGTCTCGGCAGGCGTGAACCAGCGAGTCATTGCCGCCAGCATCGCATTCTGGCGCCTGGCCTTTTCCGCCGAAAACAGGATGTCGGTGCCCCACGCGGTCTTGATGTTGTATTTTCGCACGAGGTTCATGAGAACCTCCGTGCCGTTCATGACGGACCGCTGCTTGATGTAGTTCACCGAGCCGGGCTGGAAAGTCGAACCTTCCTCGGCAAGGAAGGGCTGGGTCGACAGCCATACCTGCTTCTGCGCCATGTATTTCGCCGTGTCGTCATCGATGAGATGCGCGTGCTCGATGACCTTTACCCCGGCATCGATGGAGCGGCGCACCGCGGCCGGCGTATAGGCGTGGACGGCGACATAGGTTCCCCAGTTGCCGGCGGCATCCACTGCGGCCTTCAACTCCTCCGAAGTGAACGTGGAGACATCGAGCGGGCTGTGCGGCGAGGAAACGCCGCCGCCCGCGGTCAGCTTGATCTGGCTGGCGCCGAGCATCAGCTGCTCGCGCACACGCTGGCGCACCATGTCCGGCGAATCGGCCACCATCGAGCCGCCGACCGCTTCCATGCGCGACAGGGGCCGCGAGCCGTCGCGCGGCAGTTCCGACGTCATGCGGAAGTCGCCGTGCCCGGAGGTGACCGTGATCATCGCGCCGGACGGCCAGATGCGCGGTCCTTCGACAAGGCCGCTGTCGATGGCCTGCTTCAGGCCGAAACTCGGACCGCCCATGTCGCGAACGGTGGTGAAGCCGCGCATCAGCGTGGCCTTTGCCTCCACGCCCGCCGCCAGGGCAGTGAAACCGATATCGCCGTAGATTGCCTGTTCAGGCGTCGGGCGGATCAGGATCGTGTGCCAGTGCGCGTCGATGAGGCCGGGCATCAGGGTCCGGCCGCCGCCCTCGACGATTGTTGCGCCGCCTGACTCAACCGCCGCGTCGATCGCGGCAATGCGGTTGCCCCGCACCAGGACCGAGGTGGGCGCGGTCAACGTCTGCGACTTGCCGTCATAGACGCGCACATTGCGAAACAGGATTTCAGCCGGCTCCTGCGAAGCAGCGGGAACCGCAAGCAAGGCCAGAAAAGCTGCAGCGAATGCCGATTTCCACATGCCGGACCTCCCGTATATCTGTCAGAAAACAGACTACAGGCGCGGCATATCCTTGCAATGTGAAAAACGTGGCTATTCTTCCCGGAAAGCCTTGGCGAAGCTGTCCTGCACCGGCCTTGCACAGATATTCGAGGAAGGTGCGCTCCCCCGTCTTGATGAAGGCATCGACCGGCATTCCGGGCTGTATCTGGTCGCGGCGATACGCCGTCGGGCAGTTGCTCGGAAATCTCGAGCCTGGCGGTATAGAAGGATTCGCGCGTTGCCGGATCGAGGATGCGATCGGCGGAGACATAGCTGACCTTCGCCGGCGATCTGCGGCGTCGTGCGGGCGTTGAGCGCGGTCAGCCGCAGCATCGCCTCCTGGCCGACCCGCACGGCATCGACATCGTGCGGTGCGACGCGCGCGTCGATCAGCAGCTTTCCGGACGTCGGCAAGCAACTCGATGACTGCCTCGCCCGGCTTGATGACGCTGCCGACCGTGTTCTTGGCAAGCTTCACCACGATGCCGTCTTCGGGCGCGCGGATTTCGGATCGCGCCAGCATGTCGTCCCTTGTGCGCAACTGCTCGCTTCAGGTCGCCGATCTTCGTGCGCAACTCGTTGATTTCGGCAGATGCCGCCTCGCGGCGCTTCGCTTCGATGCCCGCGCGCTGCTCGGCGAGTTCGGCGATGGCAGAACGGCGCTGGCCGATAGTCGCCGTGACCGTGCCGAGTGTCTCCCATTGCAGTCGGCCTCGGCGCGCTGCAATTCGTTGACCTGCTGCCTTTGGAACAAGGCCCTTGCCGAGCAGCGAGGCCTTGGCGGCCATTTCCTCGCGCAGCACTTCAAGCTTGCGCTCCTCGGACGCCTTCTGGATCTGCAGGCCCTCGATTTCCTCCTCCGCCGCATCGCATGCGCAGGTCGATGGCGGCAAGTTCCGCACTGGTGGCGATGCTGCCGGTTGGCGAACTCGGCCTTTTGCTGGTCAAGATCATCCTCGGCGCCGGCGGCCTCGGCCGCGGCCGCAAGCCCGGCGGCAGCGCGAGCTCGCCGCGCCGTCGCGCTCGGCCCTGGCGCGTGTCATTTGCGCCTCGGCGGCAATCAGCGCCATGGAAACACGGTTGCGGTCGGCAGCAAGGCGCAGCGCATCGATCGTCAGCAGAACCTGTCCGGCCTTCACCGCCTGCGCCTTCCGAAACATCGATCGACGCGACGATGCCGCCCTCCAGGTGCTCGACGGCCTGGTTGCGTCCGCTCGCCTCGCACCACGCCGGTCGCGACCACCGCGCCGTCGATCGGGGCGATCGCGGCCCAGACGCCGAAGCACTGCCACGAACACGGCTGCGACGAGGCCGCCATAAAGCGCCGGCCGGCCGATGCCGGTCGGTACCTTGTCCTGCCAGCTTTCCGCTTTGCCGTGCGACCGGCTATTGGGCAACGGGACGGCTGAACCCATGGCGGTGTGCATGTTCATGCGGCAGGCTCCGTCTTCTGCATGCCTGCGGCGTCGCTGCGCCCGGCCGTTGATTGCCGCGGTGCCGCTCGATGACGACGTCGCGCTTGTCGTAGTCGAGAATCTGGCCGGCCTGCATGCGCATGATCTTGTCGACGCCGGCGAGCACCATCTCGCGCTGGGTGATGATGAAGATCGTCGACGCCGCGCTTTCTGGCGCCGGCCAGCGCCCGCATCAGCGCGAGTTCACCCGCCCGGTCGAGGCTCGAGTTCGGCTCGTCCAGCACCAGGATGTTCGGGTCGCCGTACAAGGCGCGCGCAAGCGCGATGCGCTGCTTCTCGCCGCCCGAAACCTGCACCCCGCCCACACCGATCAGCGTGTCATACCCGCATCGGCAGTTTGGCGATCAGGTCCTCGACATGGGCAGCGCGCGCCGCCGCGACGATGGAGGCGCTGGCGGCATGCGGCTCGAAGCGGGAAATGTTCTGTGCGACGGTGCCGGGCACGAGTTCCACGTCCTGCGCCAGATAGCCGACATGGCGGCCGAGCTCTTCCGGATCCCAGTTGCGGATGTCGTGGCCGTCGATGCGCACATGCCCGGCGCGTGGCGCCGTCGCGCCAACCAGGATGCGCGCCAGCGTCGACTTGCCCGACCCCGAGGGTCCCAGCACCGCGACGGACTCGCCCGGCTCGAGGCGGAAGCTGATCCGCGAAAGGATCGGCGGCTTGGCCGCGTCGACCGGATTGAGCTGGAGCAGGTCCTCGACCTGCAACAGGCCGCGCGGCGCGGGCAGGCTGGTATAGCTGGTGCGGCGGTCTGCCTTGTCCATGAAGGCCTGCACGCGTTTCCACGCTTCGCGCCCGGCGGCAAGCTGGCGCCAGGATCCGATGATCTGGTCCATGGGCTGAAGTGCGCGGCCGGAAATCAGCGAGGCGGCGAAGATCATGCCGGCCGTCATCTCGCCCTCCAGCACCAAGAGCGCGCCGTAGCCAAGGATTGCGATCTGCAGGCCGAGGCGCAGCACCCGCGACAGGCCCGCGAACCAGGCATTGAGCTGCGCCGCCTTGTCGGCTGCGGCAAGGGCGCGGGCATGCACCTCGCCCCAGCCATTGACCGTGTTGGTCACCATGCCCATCGCAAGCAGGCTCTCGGCATTCCTCGCCAGGTATTCGGCGCGGTTGCCCGCGCTGGCGGCAAGGTCGCCATGTTCTTTCGATGCCCGCGACAGCGCCCACTGGTTGAGCACGGCAACGATGGTCAGCAGCGCCGCCCCGCCCAGCGTCAGCCAGAAGAGCGCGGGATGGATCAGATACATGATCGCGATGAAGATCGTCGCGAATGGCAGGTCGAGCAGTCCGAACACCGCCTTGGAGGCGATGAGGCCGCGCAGCGATGCGATGTCGCGCAAGGGCTGGGATCCTGCCCCGCCATCCTGGCTGCCGCGAATGACCGTGCGCAGCGCAAGATCGCTGAGCCCGACGTCGAATCTCGCCGCGGCGCGATTGGCGATCACCCCGCGCACGATCTCGGTAAGGCCAAGCACCACCAGCGAAAAGGCAACGACCAGCGTCAGGAACAGCAGCGTGCTGGTGCTTTGCGACGGCAGGACCCGGTCATAGACCTGCAGCATGTACAGCGGCTGGGCCAGCACCAGCAGGTTCGTCAGCAAGGAAAACGCCGCAAGAATCCACAAGGTGCGGCGGAAGTCGCCCGTTACCTTCCGGATCGTTGTCATCGCCGCCAGTTCCCCGCACATCAATCGTGCGGGGAAACTAGCGGCACATGCTTAATTCAGCGTTTACTTCACGCTCGAGGCGCGAACGAGGCTAGGCCTTCTTGGCCTTCGCCTTCGGCGCCGGCGCTGCGACCGGCGCTGAAGCCGCCAGAAGATCACGGATTTCGCCGAGCAGGCGTTCCTGGCTGGTGGGCGCGGGCGGTGCGACGGGCGCGGGCTGCGGCGCGGCAAGCATCTTGTTGATGAACCTGACCAGCATGAAAATGACGAAGGCCAGGATGATGAAATTGATGACCGCGGTGACGAAGGCGCCGAAGGCAAGCACAGGCCCCTGTTCGCGCGCGGCCTCCAGCGTCGTTGCGGTGACGGCCGACGAAAGCGGGATGAAATAGTCGCTGAAATTGATGTCCACGACCGCCCCGATGACCGGCATGATCACGTCGTTTGTCAGCGACGCGACGATGCCGCCGAAAGCCCCGCCAATGATCACGGCGACCGCCAGATCCATGACGTTGCCGCGCATGATGAAGGATTTGAATTCGTTTGCCAAAGCCATGTGTGCCCCTTTCGATCTTTGAGCGTAAGCGCCGGCTTGAAGCCAACGTATACCTTGTTGCCGTGCAGGACGGCTTTGCGTCAAGCCGCCGTCTGGAAATTAGCCTTGCCGCAGGCCTCGAAAGTGGACACCGCGGCCGCGATGGGGCAGGAATCGGTATGCAACCGGCCGCAGGCGGTTGCTGGAGGAGAAACACATGATCCAGGGTTGGGCCGTCATCGGCACGGCCTTCATCTATCTTCTGGCACTGTTCGTCGTCGCCAGCTATGGCGACCGGCGGCGCAAGCAGGGCGTGGAGATTTCCAGCCGCCCGAACATCTATGCGCTGAGCCTGGCGATCTACTGCACGACCTGGACCTTCTTCGGCTCGGTCGGGTTTGCCGCATCGGGCGGACTGTCGTTCCTGGCCATCTATGTCGGACCGATCCTCGTTCATCCTGATCGGCTACCCGCTGGTCTCGCGCATTGTCCGCCTGTCCAAGGAGGAGCGCATCACCTCGGTCGCCGATTTCATCGGCGCCAGGTACGGCAAGAGCGTGCCGGTCGCCGCCGTGGCGACGCTGATCGCGGTAGTGGGTACGATTCCCTACATCGCCCTTCAGCTCAAGGCCGTGTCGACCTCGGTCTCGACTCTCATCTCGCACTACAATCCGGGACGTGAGAACGAATTCGGCGCGATGGGCGAAATTTCGATCCTCATCGCCATTACGCTGGCAGTGTTCACCATCCTGTTCGGCACCCGCCACGCCGACGCGACTGAGCACCAGGACGGGCTGATGCTGGCGGTCTCGGTGGAATCGGTGGTCAAGATCGCCGCCTTCCTCACCGTCGGGATCTATGTGACCTACTTCATGTTCGACGGTTTCGGCGATTTGTTCGCGCAGGCTGCACAAAACCCTGTCGTCCAGTCGACCATGGCCGGCAAGTTCGATCCCGGCAATTTCGCCGTGCTGACGCTTTTGAGCACGCTGGTCTTCGTCCTGCTGCCGCGCCAGTTCCACGTCACCGTGGTCGAGAACCATTCGCAGGACGAGTTGAAGCGCGCCCGCTGGCTTTTCCCGCTCTACCTCGTCGCCATCAACATCTTCGTCTTGCCCATCGCCGTTGCGGGCATGGTGCGCTTCGGCTTTTCGGTCCGCGCCGACGACTACGTCCTGCTGCTGCCTATGTCGCAGGGCAACGAGTTCATCTCGATGTTCACCTTTCTCGGCGGCTTGTCCGCTGGCGCGGCGATGGTGGTCGTCGCCTGCGTGGCGCTGGCGATCATGATCTCCAACAATTTGGTGCTGCCGCTGATCCTGCGCAGCCAGGCGGCCGGCAGGCCGCTCACCGTCGGCAACATGGAGCAGACCATCCTCAAGATCCGCCGCACGGCGATCATGGTGCTGCTGTTCCTGGGCTATCTCTATTACCGGACCGCAGACAACACGCAGGCGCTGGCCTCCATCGGCCTGGTCTCCTTTGCCGCGACGGCGCAGCTGGCGCCCGCCTTTTTCGGCGGCCTTTTCTGGAGCGGAGCCAATGCCCGCGGCGCCATTGCAGGCATGATCTGCGGGGTGGCCGTCTGGAGCTACACGCTGCTGATGCCCACCTTCCTCGATCCGGCCCACTGGCTGGTGGTGCAAGGGCCGCTCGAATCGGGAATGCTGAAGCCCAACGCCCTGTTCAATCTCGAACTCAGTCCGTTGACCAATGGCGTTCTGTGGAGCCTTTTCGTCAACACGGCGGCCTTCGTGCTTTTCTCGGCGAGCAGGGTGTCGAGCAATTCGGAGCAGGCGCAGGCGGCCATTTTCGTGACCCGCCGCCCGCCGCTGGTGTTGTCGCGCCGTTCGGCCGCCGCCCGCGTCAACGTCGCGGAACTGCGCGGCACCGTCGCGATGTATCTGGGCTCGCGCCGCACGGAGCGATCCTTCGACACCTACTGGTCCGAAAGCGGCCGGCGGCCCAAGGACAGCGACCCTGTCGATTCGCAACTTCTGCAATTTTCCGAGCAGTTGCTGGCGAGCGCCATCGGATCATCTTCCTCGCGCCTCGTGCACACGATCCTGCTCAAGCGATACGAACTCGCCTCGCGCGATTCCAAGAAACTTCTCGACCAGGCGACGGAGGCGCTGCGCTACAATCGCGACGTGCTGCAGACGGCACTCGACCAGCTCGACCAGGGCATCACGGTCTTCGACAGCGACTTTCGCCTGGCGTTCTGGAACCACCGTTTCCGCAAGCTGCTGGGACTGCCCGCGCAGGTGGGCCAGGCAGGCGTTTCGCTCAACGAGATAGCCCGGCAGATCGCGAAGGTGCAGGGGCTCGACGAGCACAACGTCAATGGCGGCGAACTGGCGGACCGCATCCTCAATGCGGACGAGCCCTGGCTGCTGGCGCTGAACGCGTCGGAACGGATCGTCGAAATCCGCTCGGCCCCGATGCCGGGCGGCGGACTGGTCGTGACCTGGCACGACATCACCGACCGCATTCTCGTCTCGGAAGCTTTGCGAGAGGCCAACGAGACGCTGGAGCGGCGGGTAGAGGAGCGAACCAGCGAGCTTGTAAAGGCCAACCAGAAGCTGGAACGGGCGACACGGGCAGCCGACCAGGCCAACGCCGGCAAGACGCGCTTTCTTGCCGCTGCAGGGCACGACATCCTCCAGCCGCTCAATGCAGCCCGGCTCTACTCGTCGACCTTGCTGGAAAGACTGGAGAACACCCGCGACGAAACCCTGGTCCAGAACATCAGCAAATCACTCGAATCGGTCGAGGAAATCCTCGGCGCGCTTCTTGCGATCTCGAGGCTTGATTCGGGACGGCAGGAGGTCAAGGCGGCAAACTTTCCCGTGCAGCGCCTCTTCGACCAGATGGAGGTGGAGTTTGCCCCCGTCGCGCGCGAAAAGAAGCTGGACCTGCGGTTCGTGAAGACTTCGGCCTGGATAAGGTCGGATCCCGCGCTGTTGCGGCGCTTGCTGCAGAACCTCGTCTCCAACGCCATCAAATACACGCCGGCCGGCAAGGTGCTGGTCGGTTGCAGGCTGCGGCGCGGCAACGTGCTGATCGAGGTCGCCGACACCGGTATCGGCATTGCCGAACGTGACCAGCGCAACATCTTCACCGAATTCCGTCGCCTCAACGACGGGGCGCGGCAAGCTCCCGGCCTTGGCCTCGGCCTTTCGATCGTCGAGCGCGTCGCGCAGGTCCTTGGCCACGACGTTTCGCTGCGATCGATACCGGGCAAGGGCACGCGCTTCACCGTGAACCTGCCGCGCGTCGCCGCCGGCAAGGAAATCGCGGCAGCGCCCGGCTCGGGCCCGCGTGTCGCAGCCCAGCGGCTCGAGGGCTTGATGGTGCTATGCATCGACAATGACGCTTCGATCCTGGAAGGCATGTCGGCGCTCCTGACACAATGGGGATGCGAGGTGAACACGGCGCGCGACAGGGAAGGCGCTTTGTCGGCAATCGCGGCGATGGAGCGCGACCCGGACATCATCCTTGCCGACTATCATCTGGAAACGGGCACCGGCATCGATGTGATCGAGGCAGTGCGGGCCATTCACGGCGACATCCCCTGCGTGCTGGTGACCGCCGACCGGACGGCAGCAGTGAAGGCGCAGGCCGATGAGCGCGGCATCGCCATGCTGCACAAGCCGGTGCGCCCCGCCGGGCTCCGATCGGTGCTGTCGCTGGGCCTGGCGCGGCAGGCGGCTGCGCAATAGGCCGTTCAGGCCGTCTGGCCGTTGGGGGCGGACAAGCCAAGCTTGCCGAGCGCGATCACGGCCTGCGTCCGGCTGTCGACGCCAAGCTTCAAAAGTACGGCCGAAACATGGGCCTTCACCGTCGCTTCGGACACGCCCAGTTCATACGCGATCTGCTTGTTGAGCAAGCCTTCCCCGAGCATGGAAAGCACGCGGTTCTGCTGCGGCGTAAGGCTTTGCAGGCGATGGATGAGTTCCGACATCTCAAGGTCGTCCGAACCGTTGAGGTCGAGATGCGGCGGCACCCAGACGCCGCCTTCAAGCACCGCGCCGATGGCCTGGCGTATCTGCTCGGCTGTCGAGGATTTCGGGATATAGCCCGACGCGCCCATGTCGAGCGCGCGCCGCACGATGGACGGCTCTTCATTGGCCGAAACGATCACGACCGGGATACCGGGTTCTGCGGAACGCAAACGCAAAAGGCCGGAAAGGCCGTTGTTTCCGGGCATGTTGAGATCGAGCAGCACGAGTTCGGTGTCGCGCTGCGATTCCAGCAGTGATTCAACTGCCTCGAAATCGCCGGCCATCTCCACGCGATAGGCCTGCTCGAGCGTCGCGATGGCCTGCCGCAATGCATCGCGGAACAGCGGATGGTCGTCAGCCACGATGATGGCGCCGGGCGTCACTGGCTTCCTCTCCCAAAATTCAAGCCGGGGCGATTTAAGGGGCCAATTTGCCAAATTGCAAGCCGCACCGCCAACTTGCCATTCCGATTGTGCTTGCAGGGCGGCAAATTGGCGGGCAAAAAACCCTGCGCCTGCCAAACGCGAGGCAGGAGCGCAACATGAGGATCACCCAATGCCGCTGCGCAATCCTGCCAGATGGTGGCGTCAAACCAGGCTCCTGACCTGGCTGGCGGCTTCGGCAATCGTCGCCATTGCGGTAGCCGGCGCCTGGTTATGCGGCCAGCCCCGCTGCGGGAACGCTGCTGAGCATTCCGATCGGGCAATTGCTTGGCGTCGTGGTGCTGCCATTCGCGCTTGCCTTCCTGGTGCACTGGCTCGCCCTGCGCCAGGAGCGGCTGGATCGCGATCATTCCGTTTGGGAAGGGCGCTGACGGCGCATGGCGTTTCCAACGCAACAGACCGAAGACGACCGGCTCAACGCCGGAGAAACGCATTTCGGCTTGCTGGTTGCGGCCGGAGTGCTGGTTTTCTTTCTCTTGTTCATGCTGCTCGAACAGGCAGGAATGCCCGACGCGGTCGGCTACTTCCTCACGGGCGCGCTGCTTCTGGCCGTGTTCATCGTTTCCGGTCTGCAGGTGCGGACCACGGAAATCGAAGAATGGCAGGTGTCGCGTCGGCGCGTGCTTCCGGCAATGCTGGGAATGTCGCTTGCCGCGGCCTTGATTACCGGCGCAACCTTCACCGCGTTGCCGGGAAGTTTCTTTGCAGGAAGCCTTGGCGCGCCGGCATGGATCATCGGCCCGCTGGCCGGGGCTGCGGCTTGTGCCTTGCTGATCGCGCCGTATCTGCGCAAGAGCATGGCCGGCGCACCGGCGGCCTGGTTTCTGCTGCGCCATGATGGCCGGATGGCGGCCGTCGCCGCCATGGCGCTGATCATGTCAGCCGCGATCCTGATGCTTGCAGCGCAGTTGCAAGTCGTTGCCGGTCTTGCCGCGGTCTATTTCGCCGCAACGCCAATGCTTTCGATCCTGCTGGCCGCGATTTCGATTGCCTTTGCGGTAATCCCTGGCGGATTGCGCGGGCTGGTACGCACCAATGCACTCGCCTATGTACTGATCGCCACGGCACTTCTGGCGCCGCTGGTTTGGATTTCCACGATCGCCACGAAGCTTCCATTGCCGCAAATAGCCTTCGGCATCGGCGCGGCGGCGGAGACGGCGGAACTTGAAGACCAGATAAAGCGCGTCGGCATGAGGCCCATCGCCGAAATGCTGACGGACAGCCTGCCCGGCGCACAGGACTATTTTTCGCTTTCGGCGCTCACCCTTTTCCTTGTCCTGGGGTTTCTCGCCTTCCCGCCGCTGCTGTCGCAATTGGGCGCTGGGCGGCAGGTGAAGAGCGTGCGTCCCGCACTCGCGTGGTCCATCGGGCTGGCGGCGCTGGTGCTGACGGCCGCGCCCGCTGCCGCGGCCTTTGCCAAGCTTGCCATCTATGACGGCATCTTCGGTCTTACTACATCCGAGATGCGCACTGCTTCAGGCTGGATTCTCGAATTCAGCAGCCGTTTCGCGCCGCTCGCTCCCTTGCAGCCGCTGGTTACGTTTTGCGGTGAGCAGATTGCCGATGTCGGGGGCGCGGTCGCGGCATGCGGCGGCAATCCGGACTATGCATTGAGCCCGGCAGACCTGTCGATGGAGGGCGAAGCGATCGCGCTCGCTTTCCCCGACATGCTGCAAGTTCCTTCCGCATTCACCATGGGAATTGGGGCGGGCGCGATTGCCGCCGCCATGGCGACAGCAAATGCCAGCGCCTTCTCGCTTTCGTCCGTCAGGGTGATCGTCGGCTCGGCATCGGGCCTCGCGCAGCTTTTCGCGGCAAGGCTCGCAATCCTGGCGGGACTGGCCCTTGCGGCGGCGCTTGCCGCATTCCTGCCCGGAGCCGCCATGGATTTTGCGATGTGGTCGCTTGCAATCAGCGCCGGGGCGCTGGCGCCGGCATATCTCATGTCGATCTGGTGGGACCGCATGACCGGCCTTGCAGCAGCCGCCGGAATGGGCGCGGCAGCGTTTGTCCTGGCGGCGGTTGCGCTTGCCGGGTTGGCGGGCCCCGACCTGTCGGCGGCGACCGGCGACGAGATGCGGCTCGCCATCCCGGGGCTTTCTTCCTTGCCATTGGCGATACACGCCGCGGCGGCAGCTTTCGCGGCATTCGTGGCGGCCGGCATTGGCGTCTCCCTGGCCAAGCGCCGGGAACCCGACCGCGACCTGCTGGAGCAGTTGCGGGCGCCCGATGCACCCGCGCCCGCGAGCCGCCCCGAGACCAGCTGACCGGCGGCGCTTTGCGGCTTGAACGGCGGGCGCGGCCATGCCAATCGGTGTGCATGGACCAGACAATCTTCAAGATCGTGACACGCGAACAATGGCAGGAAGCGGAAAGCGCCAAGCGCTTCGACGGCGCACCGGTCGACAAGGCCGACGGCTACATCCACTTCTCGACTGCCGCCCAGGTACGCGAGACCGCCGCCAGGCATTTCGCCGGACAGTCCGACCTCCTGCTCGTCGAGGTGAAAGCGCAACCCCTGGGAAAGGCGCTCCGGTGGGAAGTCTCCCGCGGCGGGGCTCTTTTCCCGCATCTCTACGCACCGCTCTCGCTTGCCACGGTTGTTCAGATCCACGACCTGCCGCTCGGGCCCGACGGCAAGCATGTTTTCCCCAAGGAATTCGGCGCTTGAGGCTGTTCTCCACGCTGGGCCGCAATCTTCTCTTCCGCTTCGATCCGGAGACCGCGCACGGGTTTTCGATCGCCGCGCTCAAAAGCGGCATGTTTCCCGCAGCGCCTTCGCACGATCCGCGCCTTGCGGTGACATTGGCCGGGATCGACTTCCCGGGGCCTGTCGGGCTGGCGGCGGGCTACGACAAGAACGCGGAAGTGCCGGACGCGATATTGCGCCTCGGCTTTTCGTTCGCGGAAGTGGGCACCGTGACGCCGCGGCCGCAACCCGGCAACCCGCGACCGCGTATCTTTCGTCTGGCTGACGCGGAAGCGGTCATCAACCGCCTCGGCTTCAACAATGAGGGTCACGAGGCGGCGCTGGTGCGTCTGAAGGCGCGCGCCGGACAACCCGGCATTGTCGGCGTCAATATCGGGGCGAACAAGGATGCCGCCGATTTTGCGGACGACTACGTCGCCGGCATCGAAAAATTCTGGAACTTTGCCCGCTACTTCACGGCCAACATCTCCTCGCCCAACACGCCGGGGCTGCGCAACCTGCAAGCGGGAGAGGCGCTGCGGGCGCTGCTTGCGCGGGTGTTGGGCAAGCGCGACGAACTGGCGGCGAGGACAGGAACTTTTCGTCCGGTGCTCCTCAAGATCGCGCCCGATCTCGACCGGGCGCAGATGGCGGATATCGCGGCCGTCATCAATGAAAGCACGCTGGATGGCCTGATTGTCTCCAACACCACCATCGGACGGGCGGGCGTCGAGGGTTTGCGCCATGCTGCCGAGCCCGGCGGACTTTCGGGCAAGCCGCTGTTCGAGCGCTCGACGATCGTGCTGGCGCGGATGCGGCAATTGCTGGGCCCGGCGCTGCCGATCATCGGCGTCGGCGGCATCGACAGCGCGGCAACGGCGATCGCAAAGATGGAAGCCGGCGCGAACCTCGTGCAGCTCTATACCGGCATGGTCTATCGCGGACCGGGCATTGCCTGCGAAATCCGCGATGGCATCGTCCGCGAGCTCGAGCGCCGAGAGATCGCCAGCGTCACTGCCCTGACCGGCACCCGGACGGATGAATGGGCAGCGCGCGAGTTGCCCGGCGAAAGCTAACCGAAAGCCTGCCGCATCTTCGAGGGAATGAGCGCTGAAAGCGTCGCGCCCCGGCACAGCAGGAAGACGTGCAGCGACAGCCACAGGCCAGTATTGCCAAGCACTGGCGTCAGGATCGCCCATGCCGCGATGTAGACCGCGAAGGACAGCAGCATCATCCGGCTCATGTCGCGCGACCAGGTGGCGCCGATATAGACGCCGTCCATCTGGAAGGCGATGACCCCGGTCAGCGGCGTCAGGGCGGCGAGCCACAGGTATAGCCGCGCTTCCTCCCTGACTTGCGGGATCGTCGTCACCAGATTGACCAGCGCTTCGCCGGCCACCAGAAAGAAGAGGCTCAGCGCCCCTGCCATTGCAAGGTTCCACACCGTCGTGAGGCGCAAGGTTCGCACGAACCCTTCGCGGTAATTGCCGCCTATGGCACGGCCGACCAACTGTTCGGCCGCCGTCGCAAGGCCATCGAGGAAGAAGCCGCCGACCAGGAAGAAATGCATCAGCACGGCATTGGCCGCGAGCGTTATCGCGCCAAGCCGGGTGCCCTGCGCGGTGAAGAACGCGAAGGCGAACAGCAGCACGAAGGAGCGCAGCATGATGTCGCCGTTGAGCGAAACGAGCCGGCGCAGCGCGGCGGCATCGAACAACTCGGCCCTCGACAGGCGGATTGTGCGATCCATCAGCCGCAGGCAGAGCGGCACAGCCGCAATGACGGCGATGATTTCGGCTATCACCGTGGCGGTGGCGATGCCGGCGATGCCCCAGCCCAGCCAAAGGCCGAGCAGGATCGAAAGCGCGATGTTGACGCCATTGATCAAGACTTGCAGGCCGAGCGCCAGCGTCGGCCGGCCCAGCCCGACGAGCCAGCCGAGCACCGCATAATTGGCGAGCGCGAAGGGCGCGCCCAGCATGCGGATCAGGAAATAGGACCGCGTCGCGCCCGCAATGTCCGCTTCCGGCGCCATCAAGGTCAGCGAGATCCACAGCACCAGCGGGCTGGCGATGATCGAAGCCGCGCCAAGGATCGCGGCAAGCAGCAGTGCGCGCAGAAGGATCGCCTGCTTTTCGCGCTCGTTGCCCGCGCCCGCGGCCTGCGCGGCAAGGCCGGTGGTGCCGGAACGCTGGAAATTGAAGGTGGTGAAGACGAGGTCGACGATCACCGCGCCGATGGCAAGGCCGCCGAGCAGTGCCGGATCGCCGAGCCGACCGGCGACGGCGGTATCGACCAGCCCGAGCAGCGGGGTCGTCAGATAGGCGAGCGTCATCGGCGCCGCGATGCCGAAGACGGTGGCGTGGCTGATCTCGAAAGGCCGTGTCGGGCGCGTTTGCTTTTGGCTGTCCATGCCGCACCCCTCTAACGGCGCGGCGGTGCAAATGCATCTCCAAAACCGGCAGCGGGCGCGCTATGAAGCATTCATGCCGCTTGCCGTCGTCCACAATCCTCTCTTCACCGCCGAACTGCCGCCGGACCACCGCTTTCCGATGCCGAAATACGCGGCCATCGCGGAGGTGCTGGTGGAGGAAGGCATCGTCGCGCCGGGCGGCTTCCATGCGCCGGGCCCCGCGCCCGCGCAATGGGTGAACCTTGCCCATGCGCGCCGCTATGTCGACCAGGTTTTTTCCGCCAACGTGCCCGAAGCGATCAACCGGCTGATCGGCTTCCACGTGAGCGAGAGCGTCGCCGCCCGCGCGCGCCATGCCAGCGCCGGAACGGTGCTTGCCTCCCGGCTGGCGCTGGAACATGGAATCGCGTCATCGACCGCCGGCGGCAGCCACCACGCCAAGCGCGCGCATGGCGCGGGGTTTTGCGTCTTCAACGATGCGGGGGTTGCGGCGAACGTCCTGCTGTCCACCGGCGAAGCGGGAACCGCGATGGTGTTCGACTGCGACGTCCACCAGGGCGACGGCACGGCGGAAATCTTCAGGGACGAGCGGAGGGTCTTCACCGTCTCGCTGCATGCGGAAAAGAACTTCCCGACCCGCAAGGAGGTATCCGACCTCGATATCGGCCTGCCCGACGGGATGGAGGACGACGCCTATCTCGAAACGGTCAAGGCGGCGCTCGACGCCGCCTTCAACAGGATGCGGCCCGACATCGTTTTCTACAATGCCGGCGTCGACCCGCATCGCGACGACCGGCTCGGACGGCTGTCACTGTCCGACGAGGGCCTGGCAGAACGCGACCGGCGCGTCATCGGCTTCTTCCGCGAGCGCGGCATACCGGTCGCCTGCGTCATGGGCGGGGGCTATTCGCGCGACATCGACGAAATCGCCCGCCGCCATGCGATCACGCACCGCGTGGCGGCGGAGTTTGCGGGGTGAAACCAAGGTTTAACCGAGATTGCAGCCTTGGCTTGCAGAAGCATGCCGCCTCGCCTCACATTCAAGGCGTGGGAGGTTGCGCCGATGACCGAGGCCAAGCTTGAACTCTTGGGGGATGCAATGGACGCGTGGAAGTTTCTGGAACTCGCCGACGAATACGCGAACGCCGCTGACACCCTGCGAAAGTTGCATCGCGTGAGCAAGCCTCAATCACTGGCGCCCTTCCGTTTCGCCGCGCTTCACGCGGTCGAACTCTACCTTTCGGCCTTCCTGCGCTTGCATGGGCACGAGTCAGCAGAGATCCGCAAAAGTGGTCACCGATATTGCGATAAGGCGCAGGCCGCAGGGCTGCATGGGCTGGTACTGCGCAAGCGAACGCTGAAGCATCTTCATGACGCAACGGAAGCACGGGAGTATCTGGTGACCCGGTATGATGCACCGGGCCTCGCCGGGACATCCCCGTTGAGCCGGCTGGAGGCTACGCTCAGCGAGGTGAAGCGCAAGGTATCGGGGCCAATACGAGCGACAAAAAACCCCGGCGTTTCCGCCGGGGCTGCAACGCTTGCGAAGTGACGCTCACGCCGCCTGCTTCGCTTCCGCCGGCTTGAACCGGTCGTAGAAGCGCTCGTTGCGGTCGGCCATGTCGGTCAGCAGCTTGTTGGGCTTGAACTGCGGCCCGTATTTCTTCTGCAGCTTCTTGGCCATCTCGACGAATTTCGCCGTGCCCATGCCGTCGATGTAGGAGATCGCGCCGCCGGTGAAAGGCGCGAAGCCGAAACCGAGGATCGAGCCGACATCGGCCTCGCGCACATCGGTGACGACGCCTTCCTCGACGCAGCGCGCGGCTTCCAGCGCGATCACCGCATGGAAGCGGTTCTTCAGTTCCTGCACGTCGATCTTGTCGGGGTCCTGCTGCGGGAAGAGGTCCTTGAGGCCGGGCCACAGATGCTTCTTGGCCGGCTTTTCGGGATAGTCGTAGAAGCCCTTGCCGTTCTTGCGGCCGAAGCGCCCGTTCTCCTCGACCATGCGGTCGACCAGCGCCAGATGGTCGCTGGATCGACCGCCTTCTCGCCCATGTCGCGCACGGTCTGGTGCATGATCTTGTGCGACAGGTCGATCGCCGTCTCGTCGTTGAGCGCGAGCGGGCCGACCGGCATGCCGGCCATCTTGGCGACGTTCTCGATCATCGCGGCCGGAACGCCCTCGATCAGCATGTTGTAGGCTTCCGACATGTAGCGCAGTACGCAGCGGTTGACGAAGAAGCCGCGCGTGTCGTTGACGACGATGGGCGTCTTCTTGATCGCGCGGACATAGTCGAGCGCCACGGCCAGCGCCTTGTCGCCGGTCTTCTTGCCGAGGATGATCTCGGTCAGCATCATCCGGTCGACCGGCGAGAAGAAGTGGATGCCGATGAAACGCTTTGCGTCCGGGAAGTTCTTCGCCAGCCCGGTGATCGGAATGGTCGAGGTGTTGGAGGCGAAGATCGCGCCGGCCTTCATGTGCTTGGCGGCTGCTTCCGTCACGGTCTTCTTGACGTTCGAATCCTCGAACACCGCCTCGATGACTAGATCGCAATCGGCAAGGTCGGCATAGTCGGTGGTGGCGCGGATGCGCGAAAGCAGCGCTTCCTTCTGCTGCGGCGAGGAGGCGCCGCGGCCGATGGCCTTGGTCTCGAGGTCGTCGCAATGGGCGCGGCCCTTGTCCGCCGCCGCCTGGTCGCGGTCGAGCAGCACAACGTCGATGCCGGCCTTGGCGCGTGACATAGCCGATGCCCGCGCCCATGAAGCCGCCGCCGCCAAGGATGCCGACCTTCTTGATGTTCGAGGCCGCAACGTCGGAGGGACGGCGCGCGCCCTTGTTCAGCGCCTGCATCGACAGGAACAGCGAGCGGATCATCATGCCCGCCTCGGTCGTCGTCAGCACATGCGCGAAGTAGCGGCTCTCGACCCGCAGCGCCGCGTCCATCGGCAGCAGCAGGCCTTCATAGACGCATTTCATGATCGCACGCGCGCCGGGATAATTGTCGTAGGTTTCGCGGCGGTAGATCGCGTTCGCGGGCGGGAAAAGCTGCGCGCCCTGCGCCGAATAGACCGGGCCGCCGGGCAGCTTGAAGCCCTTCTCGTCCCAGGGCTGAACCGGCTTGAGGCCGCCAAGGATCATCTTCTTCGCCGCGGCGACGACTTCGCCGGCAGGCAGCCACTTCATGCACGAGGCCGAGGCGCTTTGCCTTGGCGCCGTCATAGTTCTTGCCCTGCAGCAGCATCTGCAAAGCTTCCTGCGTGTGGATGAGGCGCGGCACGCGCTGCGTTCCGCCGCCGCCGGGGAAAAGCCCGACCTTGACTTCCGGCAGGCCGATCTTGGCCTTCGGGTCGTCGGTCATGACGCGGCCATGGCAGGCAAGGCAAAGTTCCAGCGCGCCGCCCATGGCCAGGCCGTTGATTGCCGCGACCCAGGGCTTGTTGCCGGTTTCCAGCTTGCGCAGCAGCTTCTGCAGGAAGGAAGCGGATTCGAACAGCAGCGTCGCCGCGCCTTCGGGATCCTTCTTGCGGGTCTTCTGGTAGGTCGCGAAAATGCCTTCCAGCATGGAAAGGTCGGCGCCGCCGGAAAACGCATCCTTGCCGGAGGTGATGACCACGCCCTTGACCGCGGCATCAGCGGCGGTCTCGTCGATGATCTTGCCGATTTCTTCCGTCACCGACTGGTCGATGACATTCATCGTCTTGCCGGGCATGTCCCAGGTGACGAGCGCGATGCCGTCGCTGTCGGTCTCGATGGTGAAATTCTTGTAAGTCATGTCGTGTCTCCCTTGGCGCAGCCAGTCGCGCGCCTGTCGATTTCAGTAGGGTGTGCCGTCGCGATGCATCATGCGCATGGCGCCATTGATGCGTTCGAACATGAGATCGTCTTTCGGATAGTGGCCCCGTTCGGCCTGTGCGCGGGTTCCCACTTCAAGGAACACCGTGTCAGCGCCGGAGCGGTTTTCAAGGTGATGGCCGACCTGTACGCCCGCCTTGAAGCCGGCAGCTTCGCCCGGCCTCAGCACGGTTTCGCTGTCGCCTTCGACAAGTGTCACCTCGCCTTCGAGAATGAAGACGAACTCGTCTTCGTTCTCGTGCCAGTGATTGAGCGCCGACCTTGCACCGGGAGCGAGCCGCGTCAGGTTGACGCCGAACTGGTCGAGACCTGCGGCGTTGCCGAGCGCCTGCTTGGAACGGCCAGCCATCGCCGGCGCGAACGGCGCCGGATAGATCGTCGCGCTCCGCACCGGAACGGTCTCGATGTCGATCCTGGGCATCACACCCTCTCGATGATCGTTGCCGTTCCCATGCCTGCACCGATGCACAGCGTGACGAGCGCGGTGCTCTTGCCGCGCCGCTCCAGTTCATCGAGCACGGTGCCGAGGATCATCGCGCCGGTCGCGCCGAGCGGATGGCCAAGCGCGATCGCGCCGCCGCAGACATTCATCTTGTCGTGGTCGATCTTGAAGTGCTGCATGTAGCGCAGCACCACCGAAGCGAAGGCTTCGTTGAGTTCGAACAGATCGATGTCGGAGAGCTTCATCTTGGCTTTCTTGAGCAGCTTTTCCGTGACGTCGATCGGGCCGGTCAGCATCAGCGCCGGATCGGAGCCGATATTGGCGAAGGCGCGGATGCGGGCGCGCGGCTTGAGGCCGAGCGCCTTGCCGCCCTTCTTCGAGCCAAGCAGAACCGCCGCAGCGCCATCGACGATGCCGGAGGAATTGCCGGCATGGTGCACGTGGCGCACGGTCTCCACATCGGGATGCGCCTGGATGGCAACGGCGTCGAAGCCGCCCATCTCGCCCATCATCACGAAGGAGGGTTCGAGCGAGGCAAGGCTCTGCATGTTGGTCGACGGGCGCATGTGCTCGTCCGTGGCAAGAATGGTGATGCCGTTGATGTCCTTGACCGGAACGACCGACTTCTTGAAGCGGCCGTCTTCCCAGCTCTTGGCGGCGCGCTTCTGGCTCTCCACCGCATAGGCATCGACGTCATCGCGCGAGAAGCCGTATTTCGTGGCGATGAGATCGGCCGAAACGCCCTGCGGCATGAAGTAGGAGGGAACGCGCGACCGACGGGTCCATCGGCCAGGCGCCGCCCGACATGCCCATGCCGACGCGGCTCATCGATTCGACGCCGCCGGCGATGATGACCTCGTCCGAACCCGCCGCGATCTTGGATGCGGCAAAATTGACCGCATCGAGGCCTGAGGCGCAGAAGCGGTTGACCTGGATGCCGCCGACCGAATTGTCGTAG
The DNA here is from genome assembly GCA_963846345.1 of uncultured Alphaproteobacteria bacterium. Taxonomy (GTDB): domain Bacteria; phylum Pseudomonadota; class Alphaproteobacteria; order Rhizobiales; family Rhizobiaceae; genus BOKV01. The sequence continues at coordinate 103,457 of CAWJVP010000002.1, read as the reverse complement.
CCGGCCTCGAAAACCGCCGCGCGGGCGATGTCGGAACCTGCCTCGCCGACCGGATCGACGCAGCCGAGGATCACGTCCTCGACCAGCTTGCTGTCATAGCCGTTGCGATCGCGCAGGGCGCGACAGCGTGTGCGCGGCGAGGCGCACCGCCGGCACTTCGTGCAGGCTGCCGTCCTTCTTGCCCTTGCCGCGCGGCGTGCGCACATGATCGTAGATGAATGCGTCGGACATTGCGTGTCTCCTTGGGGTTTCGGTCAGGCCGTGGCCGGACCGGAGGGCAGGAGCGCTTCCGGCGCCGCCCAGTTTTCAAGCGATTTGATGCGTTCAAGCCATGCGGAAATCGCGGGATAGTCGTTCCAGTTCACGCCGAAATCGGAGGGCCAGAACAGGTATCCGCAGATCGAGATGTCGGCGATGGTCGGGCGGTGCGAGGCAACGAAATCGCGGCCCGCCATGTGGCCTTCGAAAACCTTCAGCGCCGCCATCATGCGGCCCTTGAGGAACTCTGCCTCGGGCGATCCGTCCTTGCCTGCGAACATGCGCAGGAAGCGATAGGTGGCCGTGTAGGAGGTGAGCTTGTGGTTGTCCCACAAGATCCAGCGCAGCACCTCGCGCTCCTCCGCTTCGCCCTGTGGCTTGAACATGCCGGTATTGCCGGCAAGATGGTAGAGCATGTTGCCCGACTGGGTCAGCACGATGCCGCCATGGGCATTGTCGACCAGCACGGGCACCTCGCCCATCGGGTTGAGCAGGCGGAACTTCGGCGTGCGTGTCTCGCCGTTGAAGAAGTCGACCCAGACCGCCTCCCAGTCGCAGCCGCACAGGTTCAGCATCAACGCCGCCTTGTAGGCGTTGCCCGACTGAAGGAAGCAGTGGAGCGTATAGTCGGCCATCAGGCATTGCCTTCCACGATGACGATGTTGCCGGTCGAGGCAGCCTCGCGGTGCAGTTTCGCCTTCTGGTACTGCTCGCTGTTCCAGCAGGCCCACGCCTTTTCGAGGCTTTCGAATTCGATCACGACATGGCGCGCGCCAAGCCCCGATCCCCAGACCTCCGTCGACTGCCCGCCCCGCACGATCAGGTTGGCGCCGTGTTCCTTGTAGGCAGGTCCCGCCTCGGCCAGATAGCTCTTGTAGCGCTCCGGATCGTGCACATGGACATGGGCAATCCAGTAACCCTTGGGCATCGGTTCTTCCCCCTTCACAGCGACCTGGAAATCAGGAGCTTCATGATCTCGTTGGTGCCGCCATAGATGCGCTGCACCCGCGCGTCGCGGAACATGCGCGCGATCGGATATTCGTTCATGTAGCCATAGCCGCCGAACAATTGCAGGCAGCCATCGACGACGCGCCCCTGCAATTCGGTGAGCCAAAGCTTCGCCATGGAAGCAAGCTCGGCGGTCAGCCTGCCCTCGAGATGCTCGGCCACGCACCAGTCGTAGAAGGTGCGCCCGACCACGGCCTCGGTCTTCATCTCGGCAAGCTTGAACTGCGTGTTCTGGAACTCGATGACGGCCTTGCCGAAGGCCTTGCGCTGCTTGACGTAGTCGATGGTCAGCGCCAGCGCCAGCTCGACCGATGCGATCGCCGTCGCGCCGATCTGCAGGCGCTCCTGCGGCAATTGCTGCATGAGCTGGTAAAAGCCCTGCCCCTCCTCGGAGCCAATGAGGTTCGCGGTCGGCACCCGCACGTCGTTGAAGAAGAGTTCCGACGTGTCGTTGGCCTTGGCGCCGATCTTGTCGAGGTTGCGCCCGCGCGTGAAGCCCGGCGCGTCATCGGTCTCGACGACGATCAGCGAAGTGCCCTTGGCGCCCTTCGCCGGGTCGGTCTTGGTGACGACGATGATGAGATTGGCGTGCTGGCCGTTGGTGATGAAGGTCTTCGAGCCGTTGATGCGGTAATGGTTGCCGTCCCTGACGGCACTCGTGCGGATGCCCTGCAGGTCGGAGCCTGCGCCCGGCTCCGTCATGGCGATGGCGCCGATCAGTTCGCCGCTCGCCATTTTCGGCAGCCATTTGAGCTTCTGCTCATCGCGAGCCGTAATGAAGGATATACGGCGCGACGATGGACGAATGCAGGCCGATGCCGAATGAATCGACGCCGGCGTGGCTCAGTGCCTCAATGATCGCGCTTTCATGCGCATAAGTGCCGCCGGACCCGCCATATTCCTCGGGGATCGAGGCGCAAAGCAGGCCCGCCTCGCCGGCCTTTTCCCACAGCGCGCGCGGGACGATGCCGGCCTCTTCGTAGTCCGGGTAGCCGGGGGCGACTTCCGCCTCCAGCCACTTCTGCGCCATGTCCTGCAGCATGGCGACGTCACCGCGTCCGCCAGGGCGCAGGGGTGACGCCAAGGATCGTCGCAGCGTTCATGCCATTTCCTCCCGCGGACCGGCCCTCCCGGAACCGATTGCGCTCAGAAAGCCTCGGCCGGCAGCGCCATCATGCTCGCGGCGCCGGTCTCGATGCGCGCCAGATGCGCCTGCGCCTCGGGCAGCACACGCTCCATGAAATACTGGCCGGTGGCAAGCTTGGTCTCGTAGAACGATGTCTTGCCGTTTGCGCCTTGCGCCAGCGCCTCATTGGCCTTCTCGGCCATCAGCGCCCACATGTAGCCAAGGCAGACAAGTCCGGTCAGGTGCATGTAGTCGGTCGAGGCAGCGCCGGCATTGTCGGGGTTCTTCATGCCGTTCTGCACCAGCCACATCGTGGCCGCCTCGAGCGCCTTGACGGCGTTGCGCAGCGGCTTGGTGAAGCGGACCATCGCCTCGTTCTCGCGGTGCTTGGCGGTGAAGCCGTTGACCTCCTCGAGGAAGGTGCGGATTGCGCGGCCGCCATCCTTGGGCAGCTTGCGGCCGACGAGGTCGAGCGCCTGGATGCCGTTGGCGCCCTCGTAGATCTGGGCAATGCGCGCGTCGCGCACGAACTGCTCCATGCCCCATTCCTGGATATAGCCGTGCCCGCCGAAAATCTGCTGGGCGGCAACGGTATTGTCGAAGCCCTTGTCGGTGAGCACGCCCTTGATGACCGGGGTCAGCAGGCCCATCAGATCGTCGGCGCGCTGGCGTTCTTCTTCGGAACCGGCGCGGTGCGAAATGTCGCCCTTGAGCGCAGCCCACAGCATGAACGCGCGGCCCGCCTCGTTGAAGGACTTGATGTTCATCAGGTTCCGGCGCACGTCCGGGTGGACGATGATCGGATCGGCCTTCTTTTCAGGCGCCTTGGGTCCGGTCAGCGAGCGGCCCTGGATACGGTCCTTGGCATAGGCGACGGCATTCTGGTAGGCGACTTCGGAAATCGCCAGTCCCTGCAGGCCGACGCCGAGGCGCGCCTCGTTCATCATCACGAACATGGCGTTGAGGCCCTTGTTCTCCTGGCCGATGAGGTAGCCGGTCGCCTCGTCATAGTTCATGACGCAGGTCGAGTTGGCGTGGATGCCCATCTTCTCCTCGATGGAGCCGCAGGAGACGGGATTGCGCTTGCCCGGGTTGCCGTCGGCATCCAGCACGAATTTCGGCACGATGAAGAGCGAGATGCCCTTGGTGCCCTCCGGCGCGCCTTCGATGCGCGCCAGCACCAGGTGGATGATGTTTTCCGAAAGATCGTGTTCGCCGGCAGAAATGAAGATCTTCTGGCCGGAAATCTTGTAGCTGCCATCGCCGGCCGGCACGGCGCGGGTGCGCAGCATGCCAAGGTCGGTGCCGCAATGGGGCTCGGTGAGGTTCATCGTGCCGGTCCAGCGGCCCTCGATCATCTTGGGCAGATAGGTTTCCTTCTGCTCCGGCGAGCCGTGGACCTGGATCGCGGCGATCGCGCCCTGCGTCAGGCCGGGATACATGGCGAAGGCCATGTTGGCCGCGGAAAGATACTCGCCCACCGCCGAATGCAGTGCATAGGGCAGGCCCTGCCCGCCATATTGCGGATCGGCCGCAAGGCCCATCCAGCCGCCTTCCTTGTACGCCTCGAACGCCTCCTTGAAGCCCTTCGGCGTCGTGACGGAGCCGTCGGAATGGCGCGTGCAGCCTTCCTTGTCGCCGGAATGGTTGATCGGCTGAAGAACTTCCTCGCACAGCCTGGCTGCTTCGCCCAGGATCGCTTCCAGCAGTTCGGGCGTCGCCTCCTCGAACCCTGGCAGATTGTTGTAACGCTGCAGGTTCAAGACCTCGTTCAGTACAAACAGGCTGTCCTGCACGGGCGCGGTGTAGCTGGGCATCAGACCCTCCTCGGCAAATGGGAAGCAGGTGCGGCAGCAATCATCCATCCCGCCGGACCGATCTGGTGCTATCAAACTTTTACGTTTGCGTAAACGTCATTTCAGACAAAAATGCAAAATTTTGTCCCCGCAATCGCTCATTCTCAACGAAAATTGATCCCTGGCTGCCATTCTGGGTCATAATTCCTTCAAAAAAGGCAAGCCGATCAACCGACGCTGCAATACAGGCCGGACCTCAGTTGCGCATGCAAGATCGCGTGCGATTACTTGCGGAGCTTGGAAGAAAGCGTCTCGATGGTCTCGGTGAGCTTGGCGATTGCCGCCTCGACCTCGGTCTTCTGCAATTTCAGCACATCAAGCTGCGCGGTAAATTTCGAAAGCACGGCCTCAACGGGATTTTGGCCGTTGCCGCCCGTGTCGTAGATGTGCATCAGCTCCTGGATCTCGGTCAGGGGAAATCCGACCTGCTTCGCAAGGAGGATGAGCTTCAGTCGCTGCCGGTCCCGCGCAGAGTACAGGCGCGTCGAGCCTTCCCGGTGCGGATGGATCAGGCCACGGTCCTCGTAAAACCGCAGCGTCCTCAGCGTTACGTCGAACTCGCGAGCAAGATCACCGATCCTGTAGACATCCCGCCTTTGGTCGCTCGGGTCGGGTACCAGCTGGTCGAGAAGCGCAACGTGTTCTTCATACTGCATCGCAATGCACCTCTAATCAGTAGCGCGGTTCTTCCCGCATTATTATTTCGCCACCGCTGCCCCACGCAGCTTGGGTGGCCACTGACCGGAAGATTGCCTGCTTCGCCTGCGCGTATCCGTCAGATTGCCGAAACGACAACTCGTTTCGCCAAATTTGGTTCCACGATTGCCGTACAGCCTGTGTCAATTGCCATGGACAATCACCCAAACCATTGAGAAAGTTGACGTAACGGAAAGAATGCAGCGCTGGAATGAAAGCAGTTAATCCCCGCTGGACGGTATGTCCGTATCAAAAAAAAGACAATCACCGTTATCGTTGCTCCACCGCCCGCAAAAGCACACGCGCCGGGGAAGTTAACCCTCTGTTTACCCTGTTGGCAGAAAGCTGACGGGAACCCACAGGAGATTCGCAAAGCAATCCCACCTGTCCGGTGTCTGCCAGCAGTGTGTGGCAGGCCCTGGCGAAAACGGGAAAGCGAACGCAGCGGATCCGGTTGTGGAGCTGTCTAGGCGCAGGGTACCCCGAAGTATGAGCCGCATCAGGTCGCAACTGGAAGCAATACGGCGCAACACGGCCCAATCGGGCCCGAATCGCGACGCGTATGAACCTGCACCACGCCCGGTGGCCCGTCAGGGCGGCTACAATGAAGCCCCGCGCAATCCGGTTCCGCCTTCCCACAATGCGGAAATGGACCGCATCCGCCAGCAGCTCGACCAGTTGACAGGCGCGATCGGCACCTTGGCACGGTCGCAGCAGCAAAAGATGCAGGAGATGGCGCGCCCCGCGGCGACGCCCCCGCGCCAACCGGTACACGCGCCGCAACCGCCCGCAGAGGACCGCAATGCGGCCGCCGCGCTTGCCCGCATCGAACTGCTTCAACGCGAGATGGCCGACGTCAAGCACATGCTGGCGCAGATGGCCAGCCAGGGTTCCGGCCAGGAAATGGCCGATGTCAGGCACATGCTGTCGCAAATGGCCGGCCGTGACGGCAGACAGGAACTGGCGGAAGTCAAGCACATGCTCGCCCAGGTGGCCGGCCGTGACGGCAGGCAGGAACTGGCCGACGTCAAGCACATGCTGGCACAGTTGGCTGGCCGCGACGGCAGGCAGGAACTCGCCGACGTCAAGCACATGCTGGCCCAGATGGCAGGCTATGACGGCAGGCAGGAACTGGCCGACGTCAAGCACATGCTGGCCCAGATGGCAGGCAACGACAGTGAAGAGCACGTCGCCGCCGAGTTGCGGCGCGTTGCGGAAGGAATAGCGCGCCTTCAGGAAGACAACGCCTCCCGCTTCGATCCGGCGCCCCATCTCGACGAGGTGGCGTCCGATCTGCACCAGATCCGCGACGCGGTGATCGCCCTTGCCGAGGAGCGGCAGAACTTCAATCCCGACTCCCTCGCGCGGTCGATCGAAGAGGGTTATGCCCGCATCGCCGGCCAGCTGGACACTGCGTTGCAGCGCGACGGCGACCGCGACGGCGCCGACGAACTTGCGGCGCTCGCCGGCCAACTCGGCCAGTTGCGCGACCTCGTTGAAAACCTGCCGCATCAAATTCCCATCGACAGCCTGTCGGCGCGGCTGGAGGAGATCGCCGAGTCGGTCATCCGGATGGACAGCGACAAGACGCTCTCTCACAATTTCCAGGCGATGGAAGAGCGCCTCGATGAAATCACGCGGGCGCTGGTGACCATCTCCGTCAATCCGGTGACAAGCGGGGCCAGCGACGGGCTGGAGCGCATCGAGGCACGGCTTGCCACATTGTCGCGCAGCATCGAGGAGCTTGCCGCAAAGGGTGAAGCCGCTCCGGCTGATGGCGGCTATTCCTCGCCAGTACTCGACCACATCATGATGCAGCTTGGCGACCTCTCGGGCCGGTTCGATACTGCCAACCAGATCGATCCGGCGCAGTGGGTGGACCCCGTCCTGTCACGGCTGGAGGAAATGGGCTCGCGCATGGATGCGCTTGGCGTGGCCTCCGCCGAAGGCGAGGACAGCCGCCTGCGTTCGATCGAGGACCAGATCGCCGCCATCGCAAGCTTCATCGAGCAATCTTCGCAGCCGCAGCAGCACTACCAGCCCGTCACGGATGACCGGCTGGCGGCACTCGAAGACGCGCTTGGCGCGATTTCCTCGCGCCTCCAGACCGTCACCGCGGAAGGGGTCGATTTTTCTCCCATCGCCGGACGGCTCGATTCCATCGAACAACATTTCGCCGCAGCGCGCGACATGGCAAGGGATGCTGCGTCGCAAGCCGCACAAAGGGCCGTGGAACTGGCCGGCATTGCGCCGTCGGCACCCGTGGCCGGCGAGTCGATGTTCGACATGCTTGCCGAACGTCTCGACGGCTTCGAACAGCATTTCGCCCAAGCGCGCGACATGGCGCGGGACGCCGCGTCGCAAGCCGCACAAAGAGCCGTGGAACTGGCGCGCATTGCACCATCAGCGCCTGTGGCTGGCGAATCCGTGCTCGACCTGCTTGCAGAACGCCTCGAAGGCATCGAACAGCAGCTCGCGATTTCGCGCGACATGGCCATGGACGCCGCCGCACAGGCAGCCGAGCGCGCCTTCCAGCTGGCCGGGCAGATGCAGCCCGCCCCGGTCGATGACAACGCCGGGCGGGAAGCGCAACTCGTGGACCATTTTTCCCGCGAGCTGCAGAACCTCGACGCCCAGGCGCGCGAACTCGCCAGCCGCAGCGACGACAGCTTCGACAATATCCGCCAGGCGCTGCAGTCGATTTCCCAGCGTCTCGAGGGCATAGAAGACGACATAAAGCGCGCCACGGCTGAACCGTACGAAGCTCCGCCGCTTGCCCATGAACCCTACGAAATGCGGCAGCCGGCGCAGTCCTACCGCGCTCCTGCCATGGACATGGTTCGCGAATTCGAGCCGCAGCCGCAGGCGATGTTCGAGCAACAGCCGGTCGCAAGCATGGAAACACCCATGCCTTCGGTGGAGCCGTTCAGCCCGGAGCCGGAGATGGAGGACATCCCGCTCGAGCCCGGCTCCGGCGTGCCAGACCTCGCAGCGCTCGTACGCGACGCCAGCAAGCGTCGGCGCGCCAACAGCGAGAGCAAGGACGAACTGCCGGGCGGCGCGCAGGATTTTCTCGCGGCCGCAAGGCGCGCAGCGCAAACCGCCGCGCAGGATACTGCCACCAAGCCGGTTATCCAGGAAAAGGCGCCCGCCAAGTCCAGCCGCTTTGCACTGCCGGCAATTCTGAAGGGCAGGAGCAAGCTCCTCATCGGCGCAAGCGCAGCGGTGATCCTGCTGGCGGCGGCGCTTCCGATTGCATCGCAATTTTCAGGCGGCGGCGCTGCCGATGAAGCCGCGATTGAGGCGCAAGCCGACACCCAGGAAACGGCGCAAGCACCAGCGCAGGCCGAAGCAGGTGGCCGCCCGGTCCGCGACGACCCCGCACAGATCGAGGCTTCGGCAGCAGGAACGCCGGATACGCCGCTCGTCCAGCCGGTGGATCCGTCGCAGAGCGCCGCTGCGACTGCGCCCGCGGATTTCGAAGCCGAAGCCGCGGTCGTCGTCCCCAAATTCCCCGATGAGATCGACAACGTCGCTTTGCGGCAAGCGGTGGAAGACGGCGACCCAGTCGCCTACTTCGAAATTGCACGCCGCTATACCGATGGCGACGGGATCGAGCGCAACCTCGAGGTGGCCGCCGTCTGGTACGAGGCGGCCGCGCGCGCAGGATCGGCACCGGCGCAATATCGCCTGGCCAACTTCCTCGAGAAGGGCCATGGCGTAAAGCTCGACGTCGAGAAATCAGTGATGTGGTATCAGCGCGCCGCAGAGCAGGGCAATGCGCTCGCCATGCACAATCTCGCTGTGATCCACACCTCCGGCCTTGTCGGCGGAAAGCCTGACATGGAAGCCGCCATCGGCTGGTTCGAGAAGGCGGCGGAGCTGGGCGTCAAGGACAGCCAGGTCAATCTGGGTATCATTTTCGCCAAGGGAATCGGTACGCAGGCGGATTCGGAGAAGGCATACAAATGGCTCGCGGTCGCGGCGCGCGGCGGGGATGCGGACGCGGCCGCCAAGCGCGACACGCTTGCCGCGGCGATGCGCCCGGAACAGCTTGAGAAGGCCCGCGGCGAAGCGGAGCTGTGGAAGCCCCAGCCCATCGACCCGGTCGCAAACACCTCGGAGCAGAAGCCTGAATGGAAGGGCGCAGCGGGCGCAGCCGCCATGCTGCCGGGTTCCGCGCTTGAAACAGCCACCCAGGCCGTGACCAGGGAACTCATTGCCAAGGTACAGGAACAACTTGCGCAGATCGGCTTTGACCCCGGTCCGCCGGACGGCCAGATCGGCTCGCGGACCACGGATGCCGTAAAGGCATTCCAGAAGCAGGAAGGCCTGCCGGTCGACGGGCAGATCACGACGGAACTGCTACAAAAGCTCGAGCAGCGCGCCTGACGGCCGGCCTTGGCCGGGCGCGGACATGCCGCAATTGACATTCGACTAGGCGCGGCGCATCACATTTCAAGCACCGGAGACGCTTCCGCCGCCGGTTGATCCAGCAAACGCCCTGACAGTCCCGGGGAGATGCCCGTGAGCATCTATCTTCCCATCGCCGAATTATCCGCCAACATATTCGTGTTGTTCGGAATGGGCGTTGCTGTCGGCTTTCTTTCGGGGATGTTCGGTGTTGGCGGCGGCTTCCTGATGACGCCGCTCTTGATCTTCTACAACATACCGCCTGCCGTCGCGGTTGCCACGGGTACCAACCAGATCGTCGCGTCGTCGATTTCCGGCACGCTTGCCCATTTGAAGAGGGGCACGATCGACATACCCCTCGGGATCGTGCTTCTGGCCGGCGGCATTGTGGGTTCGGGCCTCGGCGTCGCCCTCTTCACCTGGCTGAGGACCATCGGCCAGCTCGATCTCGTCATCAGCATCCTCTACGTGCTGTTCCTCGGCTCGATCGGAACGTTGATGGTGGTCGAAAGCCTGCGCGCCCGCAACCGCGTGAAGGCCGGCGGAAAAAGCGACGTGAGAAAGCCCGGCCAGCACAACTGGATACACGGCCTGCCTTTCAAGATGCGCTTCCGCAAGTCGAAGCTCTACCTCAGCGCCATTCCGGTCCTGGCAATCGGTTTCTTCATCGGCGTCCTGGTCTCGGTCATGGGCGTGGGCGGCGGCTTCATCATGGTGCCTGCGCTGATCTACCTCCTGCGCGTGCCGACGAACGTCGTCATCGGCACCTCGCTGTTCCAGATCATTTTCGTGACCGCGTTCACCACCGTCCTGCAATCGACAACCAACCAGACCGTCGACATCGTGCTTGCCGTCGTGCTGATGGTCGGCGGCGTCATCGGCGCACAATTCGGCGCCGCGGCGGGCCTCAAGTTGCGCGGCGACCAGTTGCGCGCCCTGCTGGGACTGCTCGTCCTTTCCGTATGCCTGCGCATGGCCTACGAACTCGTCGTCACCCCGGCGAGTCCGTACTCCATCACCGCGGTCGCGCTCGGGGAGTAAGGCATGGCTCCAGGCTCGACCCCCCGCACCGCATTCGCCATCGCCCTCATGTTGGGGCTCCTGTGGGGAATTTCGGCTGCCCGCGCCCAACAGGATACGGCGGTGGAACCCGAACAGATCCAGTTGGGGATCTCGACGGACGTCATCGGCCTGACTTCCGATTTCGCCGGCACCCGCATTGCGGTTTTCGGAAGCATCGAGAATGCAAACCGGATTGCACAGACCCTCAACGAATATGCCGTTGTCGTGGTCGTCCGCGGTCCAGCCGGCGACTATGTCATTCGGCGCAAGGAGCGTGTGGCCGGCATCTGGATAAACCGGTCATCGCGCACCTACCGCAACGTTCCCTCGTTCTATGCCCTGGCTGCCGACAGGCCGCTAGAGAAGATCGGTCCGCCCGAACTGTTGCGCGAACACCAGCTCGGGATCGAAAACATCGGGCTCAGGCTCTATTCGAGCGGTGCCGATATCGTTCCGGCTCCCGAATTTGCAAGCTCGCTCCGCCAGCTTCGCCAGGACCGCAGGTTGTTTACCGAGGACCTCAAGGGCGTCGTATTCCTCGGCACCTCGCTGTTTCGCGCCACCCTCGCCATCCCTTCCGACGTTCCGGTAGGCGAACACACGGTTACCGCCTACCTGTTTCGCGAAGGGCAGTTGCTGGCGAGCCGGTCCGGCACCTTCAGGGTTGAAAAACAGGGGCTTGAGAAGACGCTATACACCCTCGCCCACCGCTACAGCCTGTGGTACGGCATCCTGGCCGTGGCACTGGCAATCGCGACCGGTTGGCTCGCCAGCATGCTGTTCGGCGGCAACCGAAAGTAAGGTTCGCAGGCAGGCGGGGGGAAGCAGATGACAGGCATGGAAGACCGGCGGCTCGCCTGGATACTGGCCCTGGCGGGGTTCCTGCCATTCCTGCTGACGGCGGCCGGGCTGGTGCTGATTGGCAAGAGCAACGCGTTGCATCCGGTGCTGGCGGACGCCTTCCGGACCTATGGCGCGGTCATCCTTTCCTTCCTGGGCGGCATACGCTGGGGGCTTGCACTGAACGCGAAGCCAGTGCCGGCGACGGACATGGCGTTTTCGGTCATCCCGGCGATCGCCGCATGGATTTCGCTCTTCCTCGCGCCCGCCGTCTCGGTCGCGGTGTTGCTGCTCGGCTTCTGTGCACAGGGCGCGTGGGACAGCCTGTCGATCAACGCCGGCAGGGCCCCGGCGTGGTTCGCACAACTGCGCATAACGTTGACGCTGATGGTCGCGCTGGCACACGGCGTCGCGTTTGCGGCGCTGGCCTGATTTAGACGAGATCGCGACCGGCGATCGTGTACATCCTGTCACGGCCCAGCAAATGCGCGCGCAGGCTTTCTTCTTCGAAAAGACCGGTGAACGCGCGGTCGCGAACATTCAGCCCTCCCGTGTAGGCGCCGAACGCGGGCATCACCAGCCTTGCGCCATCCGTGGCAAAGCATTTGCGCCGCACAGCCTTGCCGCGCCGCACCACCCTTGCCTCGGGATGCAAATGGCCGCTGATCTCGCCGACGGCGAAACGCTGCGCCGGGGCATGCCGGAAAGTCAGTAGCCCGATGACGATCTCGTCGGCGAAATCGCCGCCGATCCCCTGCGGAGGCTCGGGGTCGTGGTTGCCCGAAACCCAGATCCATTCGCGGCCAGCCATCATCGCCTCGAGGCGCACGCGGAATATCTCCGGCATGTGCCCGCTGACGCGGCCATCGTGAAAGCTGTCGCCCAGCGAAATGATGCGGCGCGGATTCCACCAGGCAATGCGGGCTGCGAGCGCTCCGAGCGTGACGGCCGTGTCGTATGGCGGGATCATCGAGCCGCGCGAAGCGAAGGACGCGCCTTTTTCCAGGTGCAGGTCCGAGACGACGAGCAGCGACTCCTCCGGCCAGAACAGGCAGCCCGCGATGTCGCACATCAGCGTGACGCCGCTGACAAGCGTCAGGCATTGCGACGGGGCGGCCATCGGGGCCAGGTTCGACATCGGCTGCGCCATCAGGCCTGCGTTTCCTTCAGCAATTCCTCCGCCGCTTCCGCAAGCAGCGCCTCCTGCGCCTCTCCGGCCACGCTTTCCTTGCCGATCTCCAGCATGATCGGCACGGCCAGCGGGGAAATGCGCGGCAGGTCCTTATGCCTGATTCGTCCCTTGATGCGAGCCAGCAAATCGCCAAGCCGGCGCACATCGAGAAGCCCGTGCGCGGCGTCGGCGCGCGTGGCCAGCAACAGCAGGTGGTCGGGTTCGTGGCTGCGCAGCACGTCGTAGATGAGGTCGGAAGAGACCGTCATCTGCCGCCCGGATTTCTCGCGTCCCGGATGGCGCTTTTCGATGAGGCCGGAAATTTCGGCGCATTGGCGGAAGCTGCGCTTCAGCAGGAAGGATTCGTCCATCCATGCCTCCAGGTCGTCGCCCAGCATGTCCTCGTCGAAGAGTTCGCCGAGCGGCAGCTTGCCGGACGAGAAGCAAGATCCGAGATCCTCGAGCGCCCAAACCGCAAGCGCATAGTCAGTGGCGACGAAGCCCAGCGGCCGCGCGCGAGCCCGTTCCAGCCGCTTGGTCAGCAGCATGCCAAGCGTCTGGTGCGCAAGGCGCCCCTCGAAAGGGTAGCAGACCATGTAGAAGCGTTCGCCGCGCGGGAAGGTCTCCAGCAGCATCTCGTCGCGCTTGGGAATGACCGACTTTTCCTTCTGGATCGCCAGCCATTCGCCGACCTGCTCGGGCAGCCGCGACCAGCTTTCGGGGTCGGAAAGCATGGCGCGGACTTGCTCCGCAAGGTAGGTGGAGAGCGGGAACTTTCCGCCGGCATAAACCGGGATTTTCGCGTCGGTCTCCCTCGAGTTCGACACGTAGCATACGTTCTCGCGGATGCCTTCGAAGCGCACGGTCTTGCCCGCGAACAGGAAGGTGTCGCCATGAACGAGGCTCTCGAGAAATCCCTCCTCGATCTTGCCGAGCACCGGCCCGCCGCGTGCGGCCGCGCCCTTGTCGCGCGCCCGGCTCATGCGAACCTCCAGCATCGGCACCTCGGTGATCGTGCCGGCGTTGAGCCGGTATTGCTGGGCAAAGCGCGGATGGCTGATACGCCAGCTTCCCTCCGGGGTCTGCCTGATCTTGGCGTATTGTTCGTAGCTCTTCAGCGCGTAGCCCCCGGTGGCGACAAATTCGATCACCCTGTCGAACACGGGCGCGCGGCAGCGCGGCATAGGGCGCCGCGGTTGTTATCTCGCCATAGAGCGCATCGGCGAAGAACGGTCCGGGGCAGGCGCTGCCAAGCACATGCTGCGCCAGGACGTCCAGCGCGCCTTCGCGCAGAGGCGGCGTATCCTGCGCGCCGAGATAATTGGCATCGAGCGCCGCCTGGCATTCCAGCACCTCGAACCGGTTGGCGGGCACCAGGATGGCGCGCGAAGGTTCGTCCATGCGGTGATTGGCGCGCCCGATGCGCTGTGCGAGGCGGCTTGCCCCCTTCGGCGCGCCGACATGGACGACGAGGTCGACATCGCCCCAGTCGATGCCCAGGTCGAGCGTCGAGGTCGCCACGACCGCCCGCAATTTGTTCGCGGCCATGGCCGATTCCACCTTGCGGCGCTGGCTGACATCGAGCGAGCCATGATGCAGCGCGATCGGCAGGCTGTCGTCGTTGATCTTCCAAAGCTCGGAGAAACAGCATCTCCGCCTGGCTGCGCGTATTGACGAAAAGCAGCGTCGTCTTGTGCGCCTTGATCGCCTCCAGCACCTCGCTCATCGCGTAGCGGGCTGAATGGCCGGACCAGGGCACCCGCTCGCGCGACTTCAAGATGGTGATCTCGGGCTTGGCCCCGCCATCCACCGTGATGAGGCCGCTCATGTGGATTTCGCCATGCGGCCCCTGCCCGACCAGCCAGCGGCGAAGCTCGTCCGGGTCCGATACCGTCGCCGACAGGCCGATCGTCTTGAGCTTGGGGCGCAGGCTGCGAAGCCGGGCAATGCCGAGCGCCAGAAGGTGCCCGCGCTTGGACGTGACCAGAGAGTGAAGCTCGTCCAGCACCACCGTTTCGAGGTCCTCGAAAAAGCGGGCGGCATCGGGCATGGCGATGAGCAGGGCCAATTGCTCGGGCGTCGTCAGCAGGATCTCGGGCGGGGCGAGTTTCTGCCGCTGGCGCTTGTGGGCGGGCGTATCGCCGGTGCGCGTCTCGATCTCGATGCCGAGCGCCATTTCGGCGACCGGCGTCTGCAGATTGCGCTGGATGTCCACCGCCAGCGCCTTCAAAGGCGAAATATAGAGCGTGTGGACGCCGCGGCGCACCTCGCCCGGCTTGCGGCGCGAACGCTGCGCGAGTTCCACCAGTGTCGGCAGGAAGCCGGCCAGCGTCTTGCCCGCGCCGGTGGGCGCGATCAGCAGCATCGAACTCGCCGCCCTGGACGCGGGAAAGCAGTTCAAGCTGATGCGCGCGCGGCTGCCAGCCCTTGGAGCCGAACCATTCGACAAAGGGCCTGTGGCAGCGTCAGGAACAGGTCGGCCTGCGCAAAATCGGAAGGCTTCGGCTTGGACACGCGGCGATTTTAGGGCATGAGGGCGCCAACGCATAGGCGGAGCAAACAATGCGAAATCTGATCGCCGCGGGTTTGATGGCAGTGCTGGCCGGGTGCGAGCCGGCGGCACAGGCGCGCGCGCCCGGCGACAGCTACGTCCTTGCGCTTTCGTGGCAGCCGGCATTTTGCGAAACATCGCCGCGCCGTGGCGAATGCCGCTCGCAGACCGCTTCGCGGCCCGATGCGCGGCAATTCTCGCTGCACGGGTTGTGGCCGCAGCCCGGAACGCGCGCCTGGTGCACGGACGATGCCGCAGAGCATCGCCGCCGACAAGGACGGGCGCTGGCGCGACATCGACATCGACCGTCTCGACGATCCGCTGTGGCGGCGCTTGCAGGTGGCCATGCCAGGCACGCGTTCGCAACTTCACAGGCACGAATGGATCAAGCACGGGACCTGCATGAAGGGCGCGACGGCGGAAAGCTATTTCGAGACGAGCCTAGACCTACTCGATGCGGTCAATGCCTCGTCCGCCGCCCGGCTTTTCGCCGGCAATATCGGCCGCAGGCTGAGCGCCGGGCAAATCCGCGATGCATTCGACACGGATTTCGGCGAGGGCGCTGGCGAACGGGTAAAGCTGTCATGCGACTATGACGGCAACCGCCGCATCATTTCGGAGATCACCATCGGCCTCAAGGGATCGCTCGACCGCGACACCTTCAGCCGCGAGGAACTTGCGGCGCTCATCATGGCTTCCCCGCCGGTCGAGGAAGGCTGCCCCGCCGGCGTCGTCGACGGCGTTGGCGACCAATAGGGCTTGCACCCGCAATGGCGCGCGCCACATTGATGCGCATGCGCCCTGAAGACCTGCTATGCCCATCGCCCAAGGGCCTTTATCTGCCCGCCCGGCGATTTCCACATCGACCCGGTTGTGCCGGTGGACCGGGCGCTCATCACGCACGGCCACTCCGACCACGCGCGCGCCGGCCATGGCGCGGTGATGGCGACGCGGCAGACGCTCGACATCATGGCGATCCGCTACGGCGCCGGATTTTGCCGGCTGCCACGCAGGCGGCCGCCTTCGGCGAGACGGTCGACGATCAACGGCGTGTCGGTGACCTTCCAGCCGGCCGGCCATGTGCTGGGCTCGGCGCAGATCGGCGTCGAGCACGACGGCATGCGCATCGTCGCTTCCGGCGACTACAAGCGGCTTGCCGACCCGACCGCGCGAGACCTTCGAGCCGGTCCCCTGCGACGTATTCATCACCGAGGCGACGTTCGGGCTGCCGGTCTTCCGCCACCCACCGGCCGGCGGACGAAATCGCCAAGCTGCTTCACCTCGATCCGCGAGTTCCCCGACCGGGCGCATCTCATCGGCGTCTATGCGCTCGGCAAGGCGCAGCGCGTGATCCGGCTGCTGCGCGACGCATGGCTGGCGAAGGCCGATCTACATCCACGGCTCGCTCAAGGCGCTGTGCGACTATTACCAGCACAGCGGCATCGAACTTGGCGAATTGCTGCCCGCCACCGCTCGACGCAGAGGACAAGGGCGACTTCGCCGGCGAGATCGTCCTCGGGCCGCCCTCCGCCTTCGACTCGCCCTGGGTGCGGCGCTTTCCCGATCCGCTCATCGCCTTTGCCTCGGGCTGGATGCAGATCCGCCAGCGCACGAAGCAGCGCGGCGTCGAACTGCCGCTGGTCATTTCCGACCATTGCGACTGGGACGAACTCACCGCGACGATCCTCGACACCGGCGCCTCGCGAAATCTGGGTCACGCATGGCCGCGAGGAGGCGCTGGTGCGCTGGTGCGAGCTCAACCAGCTCCGCGCCCGCCCGCTGCATCTCGTCGGCTACGAGGACGAGGTGGAGTGATGCACGCCTTCGCCGACCTGCTCGAACGCCTCGTCCTCACGCCCTCGCGCAACGCAAGATCGAGCTGATGGTGCGATTACTTCCGCGACACGCCGGACCCCGACCGCGGCATCGGCGCTTGCGGCGATCACCGGCGACGCTCGACCTGCCGGCGGTCAAGCCGGCGCTGCTCCGGCAACTGGTGGCGGAGCGTCACGGATCCGGTGCTCTTCCGCTATGTCCTACGACTATGTCGGCGACCTCGCCGAGACCGTGGCGCTGATCTGGCCGACCGACACGCGCGGACGCGCGGCCGAGCCTGCCGCTTTCGCGAGGTCGTGCATGACCTTGCGCACGGCATCGCGCAGCGAGGCGCCGGCCGTTGATGCGCGCGGCTGCTCGACACGCTCGGCCCGTCGGAGCGCTTCGCCCTCATCAAGCTGGTCGACCGGCGGCCTGCGCATCGGCGTCTCGGCGCGGCTCGCCAAGCAGGCGCTCGCCGATTTCGGCGGCAAGGACGTCACCGAGATCGAGGAACTCTGGCACGGGCTGCGGCCGCCCTACGCCGAGCTTTTCGCCTGGCTCGAGGGCCGGGCGCCGAAAAGCCCGCCAATGCCGCCGCCGCGCCCGTTCCGGCCGGTGATGCTGTCCAACGCGCTGGAGGAGCGCGACGCTCGCGCAGATCTCGCCCGACAGACTACGTCGCCGAATGGAAATGGGACGGCATCCGCGTCCAGGCGGTGCGCGGAGCGCGGCGTGCGCCGGCTCTATTCGCGCACCGGCGACGACATTTCCGGCGCCTTTCCCGATCTCGTCGAGGCGCTGGATTTCGACGGCGCGATCGACGGCGAGCTGCTGGTCGGCCGACCGCCGATCCGCACAGCGGGACGGGCACGTTCTCCGACCTGCAGCAGCGGCTGAACCGCAAGACCGTGTCGGCGAAGGACTGGCGCGCTATCCGGCCTTCATCCGCGCCTATGACCTGCTGCATCGACGGCGGCGAGGACCTCCGCGCCGCTGCCGCTTCGACGGCGCGCCGCGACGCGGCTCGAGGCTTTCGTCGCGCAGCTCGATCCGGCGCGGTTCGACCTGTCGCCGCTCCTCGCCTTCGCCGAGCTGGGACGATCTCGTCGCGCATGCGCGCCAACCCGCCGCATCCGGTCATCGAGGGCGTGATGCTGAAGCGGCGCGACTCGCCCTACCTGCCGGGCCGGCCGAAGGGGCCGTGGTTCAAGTGGAAGCGCGACCCGCACACCGTCGACGCGGTGCTGATGTACGCCCAGCGCGGCCACGGCAAGCGCTCGGGCTTCTACTCCGACTACACCTTCGGCGTCTGGACGCGGCGACGAGCGAGCTGGTGCCGGTCGGCAAGGCCTATTTCGGCTTCACCGACGAGGAGCTGAAGCAGATCGACCGCTTCGTCCGCGACAACACGGTCGAGCGCTTCGGCCCGGTGCGCTCGGTGCGGGCCGAGCACAATCACGGCCTCGTGCTGGAGGTCGCCTTCGAGGGGCTGGAGCGCTCGACGCCGCCACAGCTCCGGCGTCGCCATGCGCTTCCCGCGCATCTCCCGCCTGCGCTGGGACAAGCCGCCGGCGGAGGCCGACCGGCTGGAGACGCTTGAAGCGATGCTGCCGCCGCTTCCTTGAAAAACGGCTCCGCGATGCGTAGTTTCAGGCGGCAACCCGAGGAAATTCATGGCCGACCGCGTTACCAACTTTCTGGGCGACACGCCGCTTCGCACCGCCGTAAAGCTGGCGGTGATTTCGCTGGTCGTCGGCGTCATCATGGCCTCGCTCAACTTCACTCCGCTGGACTTGTGGTACGCGCTGCGCGATTTCCTGCGCTGGCTGTACGATCTTGGCTACGAGGCATTCGAACGGCTCGGCATCTACTTCATCTATGGCGCGATGGTGGTGGTGCCGGTGTTCTTCGTCATGCGGCTGCTTTCGTCCGCAAAACGCTAACGCCCGCGCAGCGCCGGCAGGCCTATCCCGACCGCCTCGAAGCCGCCATCCACCGACAGGCACTGGCCGGTGATGTAGCTCGCTTCGCTCGAGCACAGGAAGTGGATAGCGTTGGCGATTTCGTCCTCCGCGCCATAACGGTTCAGCGGGATGGCATCGTGATAGGCGGCGATGATCTGCGGCGAGTGCACCGCCATGGCAAGCTTGGTGCGCACCGGGCCGGGGCAGATGCAGTTGGCGCGGATGCCATGTTCACCCAGTTCCGCCGCCTGCTGCAGCGTCAGCTGGATGACCGCGGCCTTGGACGTGCCATAGGCAACGCGGAGCGTCGATGCGCGCAGGCCCGAAATGCTGGCGATGTTGACGATCGCACCGCCCTGCCGCTTCAACATTTCCAGGGCGGCCTGCGACGTCAGGAAGACGCCGTCGAGATTGACCGACATCACGCGCCGCCAGCGCTCATAGGTGGTTTCCCCGATAGGTCCGAAATCGGCGACGCCGGCATTGTTGACCAGCGCGTCCAGCCGGCCGCACTGCGTGGCGATCCTGTCCATGAATGCCTCGACCGATGCCGGGTCCGATACGTCGCCATGGATGCGCAATGCGCCTTCGAGCACCGGCGCGGCAGCTTCCAGTTCATCGGCGTCGATGTCGACCACCGCGACCTGCCAGCCTTCCTTGAGGAAGCGCCGCGCCGCCGCAAGCCCGATACCACGCGCGCCACCCGTTACCAGAACAGTCCGTCTCATGATCCCGCCTTGCGTTGCCAAATGCAGTAGTAGCCTTCCGGCGATTGCGAGCCGAGATAATAGGTTCCGGGCTGGTGGTAAAGCACGGCCAGCGTTCCGCCCAGTGCCATCGCAGCGGTCATTTCGGCAAAGCCGGCTTCTTCCCACACATCCTTGTGCACCGTGCAGGCGATCAACCCGCCGGGCTTCAGCACGCGGAACAGTTCCGGCAGGCAGCCGGCGCCCACATGGGCATGGGTGAAGGTCCCGGTGCAGATCATCGCATCGTATCGGTCGGCGGCAAGCGCGAGCGGCTGCGTCAAATCAGCTTCGACCAGCGTTTGATAAACGCCCCGCGAACCTGCGACAGCCAGCATCTGCGCGGAGAAATCGAGCGCATCGACATGGGTGAACCCGAGCCGGGCAAGCTCCGCGCCGGCAAGGCCGGTTCCCGCGCCGACATCCAGCACCCTTGCCGCGCGCGCGGGCAAGTAGGCGGCAAGCAGTTGCGCCGTGCGTGCGGGCGTGACGTAGCCAAGGCCATCCAGCATGGTCTTGTCATAGCCACTCGCCCATTCGCGATAGAGCGCGCGCGCCTCGCCGGCGTCCTTCAGCGCATAGGCGCGATCCAGCATTTCGCGTGCGTTGTCATCCATGACCTGCCCCTGTTTCTCTAGCGCCAACTTGCCCCCGGGCGGCACATATTGCAAACTCGCGTGAGGCAAGGAGGAGCCATGAACGACGCCATCGATTATTTCTTCAGTTCCGTTTCGCCCTTTGCCTGGCTTGGCCATCGCCAATTGATGGCGTTGCCACAAAGCACGACAAGGAAGTGCGCCTGCGCCCGGTAAATCTCGGCGGCGTGTGGGAAGTGTCGGGCGGCGTGCCGCTCGCCCAGCGCCCGCCGGTACGTCAACGCTACCGGCTGATCGAGTTGCAGCGCATCGCGGTCTTTCGCGGGCTGCACATCAACCCGAAGCCCGCCCACTTCCCGACCAGCCCGCGAACTGGCAGACCGCACGATCATCGCGCTGTCGCAGGCCGGACGCAGCCCGGCCGCGTTCGCGTTCGCGGTCGGCGAAGCGCTGTGGGCGAAGGACCGCCAGATCGCCGACGAGGCAGTGATCGCCGACATACTGGGGGAATGCGGCTTCAACCCCGACGTCGTGCTTGAGCAAGCGAAATCGGAAAAGACGGCAGCGATCCGCGAAGAAAACACCAAGGCCGCGATCGCAGCGGACGCCATCGGATCGCCTTGCTACGTCTACAAGGGCGAGCCGTTCTGGGGACAGGACAGGCTCGACCTTCTCGACCACATGATCACCACCGGGCGGGAGCCGTTCCGGGCATTGTGACCAAATTGGGGCAGGAGTCTGGACTCCCGCCGCGGGTGAAGCTAAAAAGGAATAATTTCCTTTTTCCCGGCACAAGGCCGGGCCGGAAGACGGCAGGTTCGGCGGATGCTATCGCACAGCGCAGTATGGACGGCGATCGATGCATTGGCACAAATGCATCGCCTGACGCCGTCCGGACTTGCCCGAAAGTCGGGTCTCGATCCGACCAGTTTCAACAAGTCCAAGCGCATCACGCCATCGGGCCGCCCGCGCTGGCCTTCCACCGAGTCCATCGCCAAGGCGCTCAAGGCGACCAATACGCCGCTCGAGGATTTCATGGCTCTGATCCAGGAGCCGTCGCCTGCCCACAAGCCGGTCCGGCAGGCAGTCCACGCGCCGCAGGCGAAGTATCGCATGCCGCCAAGTGCCGTACCGCTGCTCGGCTTCGCGCAGGCAGGCGTCGGCGGATTCTTCGACGATGGCGGTTTTCCGGCCGGCCAGGGCTGGGAAGAGATCCAGTTCCCCACGGGAGACGCGGACGGCGTATATGCGCTCAAGGTCACGGGGGATTCGATGCTGCCGCTCTATCGCAGCGGCGATGTCATCATCGTCGCGCCGGGGGCGAACATCCACAAGGGCGACCGCGTGGTCGTCAAGACACGGGACGGCGAGGTCATGGCCAAGCTGCTGATGCGGCGCAATGCGCGCCAGGTCGAGTTGAAGTCGATCAACCCTGAACATCCCGACCGGGTGATCATGGCGAGCGACCTCGACTGGATCGCGCGCATCCTGTGGGCCAGCCAATAGTCCGGTGAGCGGACATGCGCCTGCTCGCCAATCTCATACTCGTCATGACAGTCCTGCTTGCCGGCGCCATTTTCTTCATGCCCGTGGACAAGGAACGCGAGACCTTTGAGCCGCAGGCCGGTACCCGCGCCGCGATCGAGGAGCCGGTTCGCGGCGATTTGCGCCACGTGACACCGCGGGACATGACCCAACCGCCGGCAATCCCGGAAGGCACGCTGGTCCGCATTCCTGCGGTAGCACCTCCGCCGCCGCCGGCGCGCCCGCCCAGGCCCGTTTCCTATTCGCTGCCCAAGGTGATTGCCGCCGGCCTGATCGTTTCGGCTGAAACTCAGATCAAGCTCAAGGGGATAGAACCCCTCGCCGCGGACGCGCGCTGCATCGATGCCACCGGCGAGTGGCCGTGCGGCACATTCGCCAAGGTGGCGTTTCAACGGCTCGTGCGGCAGCGAACCATCGAGTGCGACCCGGTCGAAGGCATTGGCGGGCCGCAGGTCGCCACGTCCTGCAGGGTTGGCGGCGCGGACATGGCGCAGTGGCTGGTCAGCCAGGGCTGGGCAAAGCCCGCATTGCCCGGTTTCGAAGACATGCTGTCCGAGGCCAAGGCAAACGGGCGCGGCCAATGGGGCCCGAGGCCGCAGTTCGGATCGCAGTGAGCAAGGCTCACGCGGCGAGCTTGCCCTCGATCGCCTGGCCGATCAGCGCCCGCGTGCGGTCGATGCCGTAAAGCGCCACGAAGGAGCCGAAGCGCGGTCCCTGGTCCTGGCCAAGGAGGATCTGGTAGAGCGCCTGGAACCAGTCGCGCAGGTTCGCATAGCCCTGCTCGTTACCGACGGCGAAGACCACATCCTGGATCGTTTCGCCGGTAGCGCCGGGCTCAAGCTGCGCAAGGCGCTCGTCCAGGGCCGCCAGGGCCTTAAGTTCGTCCGCCGTGGCCGGCCGGAACTTCTTGTGCGGCTTCACGAAGTCCTCGAAATAGCGGATCGCGTGGCCGACGAGGTCGTCGAGCACGGGGTGCGTCTGCGCGGTCACTCCCGGCATGTAGGCGGTGATGAAGCCCCACAGGATCTCCTTGTCATGCGCGTTCGATGCGCTGACGAGGTTGAGAAGCATGGTGTAGGAAACCGGCATGTCCACCTTCGGCGGTTCGCCGAAATGGGTGTGCCAGACCGGATTTTGCAGGCGCTTGTCCCAATCCTGCCCCTCATAGGCGGACAAGTACTGGAAATACTCGTCCACCTGTCGCGGTATCACGTCGAAGAACAGGCGCTTTGCAGTCTTAGGCTTCTGGTACATGAACAGGGCGAGCGACTGGGTCGGCGCATAGGCGAGCCAGTCGTCGATGGTCAGGCCGTTGCCCTTCGACTTCGAGATCTTCTGGCCGTTCTCGTCCAGGAAGAGTTCGTAGTTGAAGCCTTCTGGCGGCTGCTTGCCAAGCGCCTTGCAGATCCGCGATGACAGCGTGACCGAGTTCGATCAGGTCCTTGCCGGCCATTTCATAATCGACGCCGAGCGAGGCCCAACGCAGCGCCCAGTCGGCCTTCCACTGGCACTTCACCGCGCCGCCGGTGACCTTGGTCTCGACCTTTTCGCCGGTCTGCGGGTCCACATAGACGATGGTTCCCTTTTGAGGATGACGCTCGACCATCGGAACCTGCAGCACCTTGCCGGTGCGCGGGCAGACCGGCAGGAACGGCGAATAGGTTGCCTTGCGATCCGGCCCGAGCGTCGGCAGGATGATTTCCATCACCGCGTCATAGACCTCGAGCATGCGCAGCAGCATCTCGTCGAAGCGACCGGAGGTGTAGTAGTCGGTGGCGCTGGCGAATTCATAGGCAAAGCCGAAGCGGTCGAGGAATGCACGCAGACGTGCATTGTTGGCGTGTCCGAATGAGCCGTGCGGCGAGCCGAAGGGATCGGGAACGCGCGTCAGCGGCATTTCCAGCCATTGCGCCATGGCGTGCCGGATCGGGGACGTTTCCCGGCACCTTGCGCAGCCCGTCCATGTCGTCGGAAAAGCACAGCAACCGGGTCGGCACGCTGTCGCCGGTCAGGACGCGGAAGGCATGGCGGACCATCGAAGTGCGCGCCACCTCGCCGAACGTGCCGATATGCGGCAGCCCGGACGGGCCATAACCGGTTTCGAACAGCACTTGCGCCGGGAAACCGCTCTTTTCGTAGCGCCGGACGATCTTGCGCGCTTCCTCGAAGTCCCAGGCATTGCATTTTTGCGCCGCAGCGGAAAACTCGGGCGAGAAATCGATGTCCGGCAAGGAGAGGATATTGGCAGCTTCGCCTGTCATGGGGCGGTTTCCGTCATGCGGTTCCATAAGGATTTTCAGCGGTGTAGAGCATTGCGGCGGGCTTTCCAAGCGCCTTGCCGCGAACGGGCCGGCGTCTTGCAACCCTCGCCTTGCAGCCAAGCGCCTTGCGGCGTGTGCACGCACGCCCTACCTTGGAGCCAACGCAGCCTGCGCAACACTTTTCCCGGAAGAACCAGACAATGCCGAACACAACGCCGCTCGATTCCCTCGTCCACATCATGGTGGTGATGTCCGCCTCCGACAGCGCAATGACGGATGCGGAGCTCGGGAAGATCGGCAACATCGCCCAGACGCTGCCGCTTTTCGAAGGATACAGCGCGGACGACCTGATGAACGCGGCTGCGGTCTGCCGGGAAATCCTGCAGGCCGATGACGGATTGCGCCAGGTGCTGGCCACAGCCGGAGAAGTTCTTCCCAAGAAGCTGCGTGAAACCGCCTATGCGCTGGCGGTGGAAGTTGCCGCGGCCGATCTGCGGCTCGAAAAGGAGGAGTTGCGGGTGCTGCAGCTGGTCCGCGACGCCTTGAAGCTGGACAAGCTGGTTTGCGCGGCGATCGAACGCAGCGCCCGCGCACGCTTCCAGGTGCTATAGGAAGGCCATGAGCGAAGCACAAATCCGATTGGCGATTTTCGTCGGGCTGTTCGTCACCCTGGCGCTGCTTGAACTGCTTGCGCCGCGCCGCGAGGTGAAGCCGGTGAAGGCGCGCCGCTGGATGACGAATATCGGCATCGTCGTCCTCGATTCGGTGATCGTGCGCCTTGTCTTCAAGGCCGCGGCGGTTGGCGGTGCGCTGTGGGCCGCGGAAAACGGCATCGGCCTCTTCAACAATGTCGCCGCACCGTTCTGGCTTGCGGTGGTGGTTTCGTTCGTCGTCCTCGATTTCGCGGTCTGGCTGGAGCATGTCGCGAGCCACAAGATCCCGATCTTCTGGCGCATTCACCGCATGCACCATTCCGACGTCGAATTCGACCTGACGACTGCAGTGCGGTTTCATCCGATCGAGATCGTGCTTTCGATGGCGTGGAAATACCTCGTCGTGCTGGCGCTCGGCGCTCCGGCCATCTCGGTGCTGATCTTCGAGGTCGTGCTCAACGGGGCGGCGATGTTCAACCACGCCAACCTGCGGCTACCGCTGTGGCTGGACCGGTGGCTGCGCCTCGTCATCGTGACGCCGGACATGCACAGGGTCCACCACTCGATCGACATGCGCGAAACCGATTCCAACTACGGCTTCAACCTCTCGATCTGGGACCGGATTTTCCGCACCTATACCGACCAGCCGGCGCTCGGACACGAGGGCATGAAGATCGGCCTTGCGCAGTGGCAGGACGAACGCCCAACCGGCATCGGCTGGACACTGATGGTGCCGTTCCGCAAATGATCAATAAAGGCTGAGCGGGAAATACCGCAGGTAGAGCTCGGCGAAGGTGCCGTTGTCGGTCAATTCCTTGAGGGCATAGTCGGCAGCAGCAGCGAGATCGCCCCTGCCCTTGGCGAAGGCGATCGCCATGCCGTGCCCGAAATATTCCTGCGAGATGTATGGTCCGCCGGCGAAGGCGCAACAATCGGCCGCATCCTGCGAAACCAGCCAGAACGCTAGCGAAACGGCATCGGTGAAGACCAGATCGACCTTGCCCGCCTTGAGCGCGGCGAAGGCTTCCGCCTTGTTTGCGAAGGTTTGCGTGCTGGCGCCCTTGAAGGCGTCGGCAAACCATCGGGCGTGCTGAGAGCCTGCAATGACGCCGGTTGTCTTGCCACGCACCGCAAGGGTCATCGGCTCTGCGAGACCGGCCTCGCGCTTGGCCGCGAACCTTCCGGGCACGTGGAGATAGGGCCGTGAAAACTCGAACACGTCACGTGAGCCGACATCGACCTGGAGCCCGGCGATGATCGCATCGCCATCGCCGCGCTCCAGCGCCGGCTTCAGTTCGTCCCAGGGCAGCGCCTGTATCTGGCATTTGGCGAGGATGCCGAGTTCGTCGCAGATGGCGCGGGCGAGATCGACGTGGAATCCGGTCAGCCGTTTCTTGCGGTCGATGAAATTGAAAGGGGGAAAATCCGTCGTCGTCAGGAAACGCAGGCGCTGGATCGACGTGATGTCCGGCTTGGAAAGAACCTCGCCGCGCGGCCAGAAATTCGGGATCGACTGGCCCTGCGCGAAGACTGCCCCCGGCGCGAGCTGCACGAGCACCAAAGCAAGAAACAAGACTTTTGCTAAGATATTGATAAATCTGGAGGCCATGCAAGATTCCGGTGGCGCAATTCGCGCATGGATTGTAGGCTTCCCGTAACCCACACGTGACTACCTAGGCAAGCGCAGGGGGCTGTTTAGCAGTTAAATGATGCAGGGGAAACGTGCCGTGGCCGGCCAAGCCGCGGGCGATGGGGATTTGCGCGCGCAATTTCGCGGTGCGCCGGAATTTGACAAACGAGAAGCCGGCCGGGGAACGGGGTCATTCCTGCCTCCGGTCGCAACAGGCGGGGAAGCGCTGGCACGCCCGGCGAACCAGGCCGGCGGCCTGCCCGAAGACATTGCCTTTCTGGCAGGGTTCGGCGTTTCCGGGCACCTTCTGTCAGAGGCTGCGCGCATCTCGCGGGACACAGGGCATTGCCGCAAGCGACGTGCTCTTCGCGCGCGGATGGTTCACGCGCCAAGCCTATGGCGAGCTGCTCGCCAAGCATTTCGGCCTCAAGCATGCCGACGCGCCGCCGGCCGGCAGGGTCGCGAACTTCGCACCAGCCGAACGGGATATCGTCGGCGCCGAACCGCTGCTGATCCATATCCGAAGCGGCTCGATGCTTTGCCTTGCGGGCGAACACGGTCAAGCCGCGAAAGCCGACGAAGCTTCGTGGGCCGGGTCGACAGGGAAACGCTGCGAGCGCAAATCCTTCTGGTTCCGCCGGCGGCATTGCGGCTTGCACGTCACATGGCCAATGCAGGCGCGCAATCGCATCGCGCTGCGCTTGGCCTGGCGCGCAAGAGCCCGCATTTCAGTGCGCGGTGGCGCTTTTCGCTGCCGCAAATTGTCCTGCTGCTTTTCCTGCTGCCGGCAGCGGCGGTCATCCTTTCGGTGTCTTACCAGCCATTGTTCATGGCGGGGCTGGCGCTTACCGTCTTCTACATTGCCGCAGTGCTGTTGCGGGCAATCATGA
Source organism: uncultured Alphaproteobacteria bacterium (assembly GCA_963846345.1). GTDB lineage: Bacteria > Pseudomonadota > Alphaproteobacteria > Rhizobiales > Rhizobiaceae > BOKV01. The sequence continues at coordinate 76,373 of CAWJVP010000002.1, read as the reverse complement.
TCTGGCGGCTGGACAGCCTGCCGCAAACCGACTGGCGGCGGTTCAGGCCGAAGCCGGCGGCGCCGGAGGATTTGCCGCGTTACTCGATCCTCGTGGCGCTGTACCGCGAAGCGAACCAGGCAGGGGCGCTGGTGAACGCGCTTGCCGCGCTTGAATGGCCGGCAGACCGGCGGGAGGTTTTTCTCGTCTGCGAGGAAGACGACGCGGAAACCGTCCGGGCAATCCGCAAGCTCGAGCTGCCGCAAGGATTTCAACTCGTGCTTTGCCCGCCCTCGCGGCCTCGCACCAAGCCGAAGGCTCTCAATTTCGCCCTGCCCCTGGCTACCGGGCAATACGTCGTCATCTACGATGCGGAGGACCGCCCGCACCCCCTTCAACTACGCGAAGCGCATCAGCGCTTTTCAAGGGAAGGGCCTGGCCTCGGGTGCCTGCAGGCGCCGCTGTCGATCCACAATGGCGGCGACAACTGGCTCACCGCCATGTTCGCGATCGAATACGAAACCCTTTTCCGGGGCGTGCTACCCGTCTTGGAGCAGTTCGGCGGGCCGCTTCCGCTTGGTGGCACCTCGAACCACTTCCGGACCCGCGTACTGCGCCAGGCAGGCGAATGGGATCCGTGGAACGTGACCGAGGACGCAGACCTCGGTATTCGCCTTGCAAGGCTCGGCTATGCCTGCGGCACACTGACGCTGCCGACATGGGAAGAAGCCCCATCCAGGACCGGAACATGGCTGCGCCAGAGGACACGATGGCTGAAAGGCTGGATACAGACGATCCTGGTGCACAGCCGCAATCCTGGCGCCATGCTGCGCGAGATCGGCTGGCGGCGAATGGCGCTGTTTCACCTCGTGCTGACATCCATCGTTGTTTCGGCGCTGTCGCACCCGATTTTCCTGGTCGTGTTCGTGCTGGAAGCGTTTGCGGCAGCAAGCGGAACGGCGACCCAGCTTTCCCAGCGCCTGCTGTTCGCACTTGCGGCGTTCAACCTGGCCGCCGGCTACACGACCTATGCGTTTTTTGCGCGCGAAGTGCTGCTTCGCCACCGCATGCGCGGGGCCGGACTGCTGCTGCTGACCCTGCCTGCCTACTGGCTGCTGATATCGATTGCCGGATGGCGTGCGGCCTGGCAGTTCATCTTCGATCCCTTCCGTTGGGAAAAAACCGAACACGGCCTTTCAAATTCCACATCTGATGCCAATATGCCAATCGTGAAATTCACACGCATCTGAGGGGTTCTTCGACCCCCGGCCGGAGGATCGGATGGCAGGAACATACCGCGCGGCGCCCGTCAAACTGGCGGCGCTCATGGTGGTCGGCATGGCTTTTTCCTTGCCGGGAGCAGCGATGGCTGACTGCTCGGATTCGGCTGGCCCGAACGTGAACTGGAGCGAATGCCGCAAGCGCAACCTGATGCTCGACGGCACCGATCTCAGCGGCGCGGTGCTTTCGGGGGCCGATCTGAGTTCCACCGACCTGCGCAAATCGGTGCTTGACGGGGTTTCGCTGGAAAAAGCGCAACTCGACCGCGCCATGATGGATGGCTCCAAGGCGCAGAAAGCCAATTTCGAGAAGGCGCAAGGCGTGCGCAGTTCCTTCGTCGGCACGAACCTCGCCGGAGCGAACTTCACGAAATCGGAGATGCAGCGCGCCGACTTCACCGACGCAAACCTCAGTGGCGTCAATTTTGAAAAGTCCGAGCTTGCCCGGGCGATGTTTACGGGCGCCGATCTTTCCGGGGTCAGTTTCAGCTATGCCAACATCGCGCGGGCGGACCTTCGCGGCGCGAAAATCAGCGGGCGCGCTCGATTTCACCTTCGCCTACATGTACCGCACGCGCATCGACGGGCTGGACCTTTCGTCCGCTACCGGGCTGGCGCAATGGCAGGTGGATCTGGCCTGCGGCGACGGGGCGACCAAGCTGCCGGCCGGGATGGCGGCAAGCGCGCAGTGGCCTTGCGCCGAGGAATGACCGGCACTACGGCGCGCGGAAATGCTTGGAGAGCTTGAGCCCCTGCGCCTGGTAGTTTGATTCAAGGCCGGCGCCATAGAGCATTTGCGGCCGCTCGCGCATGTGCTCGTAGACAAGCCGGCCGACCAGCTGGCCATGTTCGAGGATGAACGGCACCTCGTGGCTGCGCACTTCCAGCACAGCGCGCGCCCCCGCCCCGCCCGCCTGCGCATGGCCGAAGCCCGGGATCGAAGAAGCCGGCATAATGGACGCGGAACTCGCCGACCAGCGGATCGAACGGCACCATTTCGGCGGCGTAGAGCGGCGGCACGTGCACCGCCTCGCGCGAGACGAGGATGTAGAATTCGTCCGGGATCGAGCACGAGGTCGCCGGTTCCGCGTTCCCTAGATCGGCTCCCAGAAATCCAGCACCTCATGCGCGCGCCTTCCTGTCGACGTCGATGACGCCGGTATGGTGCTTGCCGCGATAGCCGACGAGGCCGTCCGGCCCGCCGGTCAGGTCGATGGACAAGCCCGATGCCGCCATTGTGGATGTTCGGCGCTGACGAGGCGACCAGCGTCTCGCGATTGTGCAGCGCGAGCAGCTCTGCATCGCCCAGACGGGCATGGCCCGTGCCGGAAGCGGATCTGCGAAAGGCGCGAGCCGGTGCGCACGACGACCGGGAACGTGCGCGGGCTGATCTCGAGATAGAGCGGCCCGTTATAGCCGGCCTCGATGCGTGTCGAAGTCCTGGCTGTAGTCGGTGATCACCCGGGTGAAGATGTCGAGCCGCCCGGTCGAACTCTTCGGGATTGGCCGATGCCTCGATCTGCGCCCGGCAAGCGTCAGGCTCTCAAGCAGCGGCACGAGATAGACGCAGCCGGTTTCCAGAACCGCGCCTTCGGAAAGATCGATCTTGTGCAGGGTCGAAGCGCTCGAGCTTTTCCGCCACGGCATGGCTTGCACCGGGCAGGAAGGATGCCCGCACCCGCCACGCGACCTTCGCCAAGGCGCAGGTCGAGACTGGCCGGCTGGATCTGGTCGGGATCGAGCGGAATGTCGCTCGCAGGCGTGGCCCGAGGCAAACAGCGCCGCGATGGCCGTGATCGGCCAAGATTCCTGCATTCGTGCCGTTTGTCGTCACGCTGGCATTCCCGTCGTCACCGAGCCAAGCAATAGGACCAAGACGGAATTGACGCAAACATCGCAAGCGTTTAAACCACACCTAATTCCGTGGTGATTTGGCCGGTCGGCTTGCAGCCACGTTAAACAAGTCGCTAAAAAGGCCGTGAGCGATCCGGTGCTTGCCCCATGTTGCGGGACCGGCTTCCCCGGTCACAGTTGCGTTCCGGCCAGCCCGAATTTTTGGCAGGCTCAGGAGTTTGCCATGACAGAGAACAGCAAGGACAAGAACTGGCGCACGGCAACGCAGCTCGTGCATGCGGGCACGCTGCGCTCGCAGTTCGGCGAGACGTCAGAAGCGATGTTCCTGACGCAGGGCTTCGTCTATGACAGCGCCGAGGCCGCCGAGGCCCGCTTCAAGGGCGAAGAGCCCGGCTTCATCTATTCGCGCTATGCCAACCCGACCGTCGACATGTTCGAAAAGCGCATGTGCGCGCTTGAAGGTGCCGAGGATGCGCGCGCCACGGCATCGGGCATGGCAGCCGTCACCGCTGCGATCGCTCTGCCAGGTGCAAGGCCGGCGACCACATCGTCGCGGCGCGCGCGCTGTTCGGCTCCTGCCGCTGGGTGGTCGAGACGCTGATGCCGCGCTACGGCGTCGAATGCACGCTGGTCGACGGACGCGATCTGGCCGCATGGAAAGCGGCGGTCGGGCCGAACACCAAGGTGTTCTTCCTCGAAAGCCCGACCAATCCGACGCTGGAAGTTGTGCGACATCGCCGCGATTGCCGAGATCGCGCACGAAGCCGGCGCACGGCTCGTGGTCGACAATGTCTTCGCCACGCCGCTTTGGCAGAAGCCCGCTGAAGCTCGGGGCCGACATCGTGGTCTATTCCGACCACCAAGCATATCGACGGCCAGGGCCGCTGCCTTGGCGGCGTCGTGCTTGTCCGACAAGGAATGGATCGACAAGAACCTCCACGACTATTTCCGCCACACCGGCCCGGGCATGAGCCCGTTCAATGCCTGGGTGCTGCTGAAGGGACTCGAGACCCTGCCGCTGCGCGTGAAGGCAGCAGACGCGAAATTGCGCCGATGATCGCCGATTTCCTTGCGGAGCAGCGGCGGAGTCGGGCGGGTGATCTATCCCGGCCGTCCGGACCATCCGCAGGCGGAACTGGCAGCCAGGCAGATGGCGGCAGGCTCGACGCTGGTCGCCTTCGAGGTCGAGGGCGGCAAGGCAGGCTGCCTTCGCCTTCGCCAACGCGCTGGAGATCATCCAGATCTCCAACAATCTGGGCGACGCCAAGAGCCTGATCACCCATCCGGCGACGACGACGCACAAGAACCTTGCTCCGGAAGCGCGCGCTGAACTGGGCATTTCCGACGGGCTGCTGCGACTCTCGGTGGGGCTCGAGGACGTCGATGACCTCAAGGAGGACATCGTGGCCGCGCTGGCCGCCGCCGCGAAAGCCTAGCGAAAATCGCGGCGGGCCGCGAGGACGCGGGAAAGCGCCGTCCAGAAGACGACCGCCGCGAAGAACAGGGCGAGCATTGGAAAGTAGGCCGGAAAGAGGCACATCGCCACGAACATGGCGAGTGTTTCGCCGGCTTCGGCAAGCCCGGTCGAGAACAGGAACGACTTCGCGCCGCGCGCCTGCGCGTCTAGGCCGCGCTTTTCGGCGATCACCGCATAGGCGAGGAAGCTCGCCCCGTTGACGTAGAACGAGAGCAGCAGAACGCCCGCGGCAATTGCGTTGGCGGCGGGATCAGCGAATGCGAAGGCCAGCGGAATGAGGCCGTAGAAGGCGAAATCGAGCACGATATCGAGATATCCGCCGAAATCGGTCTTTGCCGTGGCCCGCGCCACCGCCCCGTCAAGACCATCGCAGGCACGGCTCGCGAGCATGCACAAAAGTGCAGCATGAAAAAAATGCTGCGCAACAAGAACTGCAGCAATTGCAGCAAAAGCAAAGCCCGCAAGCGTCACCGCATTGGCGCCGACGCCCAGCCTGACGAGGCCGGAAGCGGCCCGCTCCATGAGCGGGTCGATGAATTTCCTGGCGTGATTGTCGATCATGGGCGTTTCCCCTGCCCGGCTATAGCCTGCGTGACCGCGCCCCGCCAGACCACGCCATGGTCAACAGCGCGTGAGGCAAATGGACCCGCCGGTTTGACCCGGGGGCAATGGTTGCTATCTTCACGGTTTGGCCAACGTCATACGCAGCGGCGCCCAATGTACCATGCAGTCACCAACGGCATCCGGGTCACCGTCATGCCGGTCTATATCGACGAGCGATCATCGCCCCAGGAGAACCGCTATTTCTGGGCGTACCGCGTCGTCATCGCCAATGAAGGCAAGGCGACCGTGCAATTGCTGTCGCGGCACTGGCACATTACGGATGCGACCGGCCGCACCGAACAGGTGCGCGGGCGCGGCGTGGTCGGCGAGCAGCCGGTGATCAAGCCGGGCGAGAGTTTCGAATATACCAGCGGCTGCCCGCTGACGACGCCGTCGGGTTTCATGCGCGGCACCTACACGATGGTGGACGAGGCGGGCGAGCGTTTCGAGATCGCCATACCCGCCTTCGCGCTGGACCTGCCCGATGCAAAGCCCGTGCTTAACTGAACCGCGTCAGCCGGAAAGGTCGTCGGCGGTCAGCGTATAGACCGTGCTGCAGAACTCGCAGGTGGTGACGATCTGGCCGTCCTCCATGGATTCGGCCTGTTCGTCGGGCGTGAAGCTGCGGACGATCTCGACGATCTTGTCCCGGCTGCAGGAGCACTTGTCCTCCACCGGCAATCCGGCAAAGACACGCACCCCGTGTTCATGGAACAAGCGGAACAACAGCCGCTCCGAGCCGATGTGCGGATCGGTCAGTTCGTCGTCGCTGATCGTCTCGACCAGCGCCTTGGCCTCGACCCAGGCGTCATCCTCGGAGGTTTCCCCGTAGTCCTGGCGTCCTTTCGGATCGTCGCCGCCAGGCAGGTCCGCGATGCGGATGCGATCGGGCGCTTCCGGCAAAAACTGCGCGACGAGGCCGCCCGCGCGCCAGGCGTGGGCGAAGCCGCCGCCATTGGCGGAGGGCGTCATGATCTCGGCCACGGCAAGGCGCACGACGGTGGGGATCTGCTCGGACTGGCGGAAATACTGCATCGCGGCTTCTTCCAGCGAAATGCCGTTGAGCTCGACTATGCCCTGGTAACGCTGGGTATGGACGCCCTGGTCGATGGTCATGGCAAGGATGCCGTGGCCCAGGAGATCCTTCGGCGAGGATTGGCCCGAGCGCACCGCTTCCGCGACCAGGTCGGCATCGTAGCGCGCATAGGCGCGGATGGATCCGGGCGTGCGGTAATCGACCACCAGCAGCGACACTGGGCCATCGCTCTGCGTCTGGACAATGAACTTGCCGTCGAACTTCAGTGACGTGCCGAGCAGCACGGTGAGAACAATGGTCTCGCCCAGCAGTGCTGCAACCGCGCCCGGGTAGTCGTGCCGGGCAAGGATGGCGTTCAGCATCGGGCCGAGTTGGACCGCACGGCCGCGCGTGTCGAGCGGGGCGACATGGAAGGGGACGACCTTGTCGTCACCCGCAAGCGAAATGGCGCCGAGCGGCGTCGCGATATCTTCTGTCATGGCTAATCCGGCGCGAATTGCGCGCCGCCTTTCAAGGGATCGTTTCGTGCTCAGCCCTTGAGGCCGAAACACCAGGCAAGAATGCCCTTTTGCGCGTGAAGCCGGTTTTCCGCTTCGTCGAACACGACGGATTGCGGGCCGTCCATGACCTCATCGGTCACTTCCTCGCCGCGATGCGCAGGCAGGCAATGCATGAATATGGCGTCTGGCTTCGCCTTTTTCATCAGGCCGGCGTTCACCTGATAGGGCAGGAAGACATTGTGCCCGCGGGCGCGGTGTTCCTGGTTCATGGACACCCATGTGTCGGTCACGACGCAATCGGCTCCATCGACGGCCGCTACAGGATCGATGCCGAGTTCGACCTGCCCGCCATTGGCCCGCGCCCAGTCCACATAGTTCATTGAAGGTTCGGAGCCTTCAGGGGTCGCCACCGCCGCCGTGAAACCGAACCGCGCCGATGCCTCCAGCCAGGAATGCAGCACATTGTTGCCGTCGCCCGACCATGCAACGCGCTTGCCGGCGATGTCGCCCTTCTTCTCCTCGAACGTCATGATGTCCGCCATGATCTGGCAGGGATGCGTGTCGTCGGTCAGTCCGTTGATGACGGGGACGCTCGCGTACTGCGCGATTTCCAGAAGCCGCTCATGGTTCGTGGTGCGCATCATGATCGCGTCGACGAAACGCGACAGCACGCGGGCGGTGTCGGCAAGCGTCTCGGAGCGGCCAAGCTGCATTTCCGAGCCGGAAAGGAACAGCGTCTCGCCGCCAAGCTGGCGCATGCCGACATCGAACGAAATGCGCGTGCGGGTGGAAGGCTTGTCGAAGATCATCGCAAGCACCTTGCCTTCCAGCGGGCGGTTGCGATCGTGACCATCCCGCTTCAGGCGCTCTTTCATGCCGTGCGCATGCCTGAGCATGGACTTGAGTTCACCCGCATCGACGGCGGAAAGGTCGAGGAAGCTGCGCCCGTGACCGGTTGGCGGGGCCATCAAGCCGCTCCCTTTTGCGCCAATGCCTCGAACGCGCCTTCCATGCGGGAACGTGCTTCGCGCAGTTCTTCCGCCGAAATGATCAGCGGCGGGGCAAAGCGCACGACATTGTCGCCCGCGCCCACCGCCAACAAGCCATTGCTGCGCAAGGCGGCGATCACTTCGGTATTGGGAATGCGCGCCTTCAGGCCCTGCAGGAGGCCGGTTCCGCGAACGCCTTCCACCACGCCCGGAAACCGGTCCACGAGTTCGGCCAGATGCTGGCGCAGGAGCTTGCCCATTTCACGCACATGCTCGAGGAATCCCGGCTCCAGCATGATGTCCATCACGGCATTGCCGACGGCCATGGCGAGCGGATTGCCGCCAAAGGTGGTGCCGTGCGTTCCGGCTGTCATGCCGCTTGCAGCCTCCTCGGTCGCAAGGCACGCGCCGACGGGAAAGCCGCCGCCCAGGCCCTTGGCGACCGCCATGATGTCGGGCGCGGCGTCCGCCCATTCATGGGCGAACAGCTTGCCGGTGCGGCCCATGCCGGTCTGGATCTCGTCATAGATCAGCAGGATGCCATGCTCGTCGCACATCTGCCGCAAGCCGCGCAGGCATTGCGGCGGCACCGGGCGAATGCCGCCCTCGCCCTGGATCGGCTCGACCAGGATGGCGGCCGTGTTTTCATTGACCGCAGCCTTCAACGCCTCATGATCGCCGAAGGGCAGCTGGACGAAGCCGGGAACCCTCGGGCCGAAACCTTCGAGATACTTGGCCTGGCCGCCGGCGGTGATCATCGCCAGCGTCCTCCCATGGAAGGCGCCCTCGAAGGTGATGATGTCGACGCGCTGCGGATTGCCCTTGGAATAGTGATAGCGGCGCGCAGTCTTGACCGCGCACTCCATGGCTTCGGCGCCCGAATTGGCGAAGAACACCCGGTCTGCAAAGCTGTTCTCGCACAGCCGCGCCGCAAGCTTTTCCTGGCCCGGTATCTTGAAGATGTTCGACAGGTGCCACAGTCCGTCGGCCTGCGCCTTCAGCGCCGCGACCAGATGCGGGTGGGAATGGCCGAGCGCGTTGACCGCGATGCCCGATGTGCAGTCGATGTAGTCGCGGCCCGCCGTGTCGAACAGGCGCACGCCCTCGCCTCGCACCAACTCGATCGCGGGTTGTGCGTATGTGGAGAAGACGTGACTATCCTGCGCCATTTCGGGTCCCCTTAAATCCGGTCGGCGCGGCCAGCCTCGCACGATGCCGGTACTTCAAAAGCCAAAAGCCGCCATTCAAGGCGGCCCGAATGAAAAGGCCGCCTTCCGGCGGCCGCTCCCATCAGTTTTCAATACTACAGTCCGGCCCGGCATTGTCAATTTCGGCATTTGCGAAAGGTTATCCACCGCAACCGCGACGAACGGTCCGGAAATCTGATTCAGCTTTCCACAGCTTATTGAAATCCGATTCCGCAAGTTGGGGAAAATCTGAAAAATCGATTCGAACTCATGGCCCAAGGCTTGCCACGGATTCGGCCGGTCGATAGTTTCCGGATTGTTAACGCTGGCTCCGCGGCGGGCTCGGCAAGCATCAAGACGACAAGTAAAAATGAGTAACGCGCGAGTTCAGTTTCTGCGCGGCAGTGTCGTTTTGTTTCCGGGCAGAGAATTGGCAAGGACAATAGCAGCATGTCATGGACTGATGAGCGGGTCGATCAGCTGAAGAAGCTATGGCTCGATGGACTAAGCGCAAGCCAGATAGCGCAGGAACTTGGCGGTGTGACCCGCAATGCTGTAATCGGCAAAGTTCATCGGCTGGGACTTTCGGGCCGCGCGAAAACCGCCTCGCACACTGCGATCGCACGCCAGAAACGCACCAACGGTTCGGCATTCAACCAGAAACCTGTCCGGACAATTCAGCGTCAACTCGTCAACGGCCAGATGAAACTGGTATCTCCGGCAGAGCGGACGAACACGGCGGCGGCCGAGGAACTGGCGACGGCGCCGAACCCGCTCAAGCTCGTGCTGACGGAACTTACCGAGCGCACATGCAAGTGGCCGCTGGGCGATCCGCAGGCCGACGATTTTCACTTCTGCGGCCATGACTCGCGCGAGGGATCGCCCTACTGCGCCTTTCACAGCAAGCTCGCCTACCAGCCGGTCACCGATCGCCGGCGCGACCGCAGGGCAGAGGGCGCCTGGTAAGGGCACCCTCCGCCAGGTCCGTCTTGGGAAATCCTACTTGGAAAACTTGTCGTCCAGCGCATAGCCCGCGCCGCGCACCGTGCGGATCGGGTCGCGTTCACGCCCGCGGTTGATTGCCTTGCGCAGCCGGCCGACATGCACATCGACCGTGCGCTCGTCGACATAGACATCGCGGCCCCACACGCCATCCAGCAACTGCTCGCGCGAAAAGACGCGGCCGGGGCTTGCCAGGAAGAATTCGAGCAAGCGGAACTCCGTGGGGCCAAGCTTCAATTCGCGGCCATTGCGCGAAGCGCGATGGGACTGCCGGTCGAGCTCGATATCGCCGGCGGCAAGGCGGGAGGCCAGGGACTCGGGATTGGAGCGGCGAAGCATCGCCTTCACGCGCGCCATCAGTTCGGGCACCGAAAACGGCTTGACCACGTAGTCGTCCGCGCCTGTGGAAAGACCGCGGATCCGTTCGGATTCCTCGCCGCGGGCCGTCAGCATGATGACGGGCAGGCGCTGCGTTTCGGGCCGCAGGCGAAGGCGCCGGCAAAGCTCGATCCCCGAAAGGCCCGGCAGCATCCAGTCGATCAGCAGCAGGTCCGGCGCGGTTTCGCTGAGGCGGATTTCAGCCTCGTCGCCGCGCGTGATCGTCTCGACCTCGAAGCCTTCCGATTCCAGATTGTAGCGAAGCAGAAGGGCAAGCGCCTCCTCGTCCTCCACAACCATGTACCTTTGGCATCAATCTCGTCGCGACAGCCATGGCGGTTCTCACATCTGTGCCAGCCTGGTGCCGTGCGTCGACAGCGCGGACTTGCCGGTAATGATGTATTCGATCGTCTCGGCGAGGTTCGTCGCGTGGTCGCCGATGCGCTCGATGTTCTTGGCGCAGAACAGGAGATGCGTGCAGATGGTGATGTTGCGCGGATCTTCCATCATGTAGGTCAGCAGCTCGCGGAACAGCGAGGTGTAGACCTGGTCGATCTCGTCGTCGCGGGAGATGACCTCGCGCGCCTTGTCGACATCCTTGTGTACATAGGCGTCGAGCACGTTCTTGAGCTGCTCCAGCGCCAGACGGTTGAGATGGTCGAGGCCGTGCAGCACCTTCTTGGGGAAGGTGACGTCGCCGATCTCCTTGGTGCGCTTGGCGATGCTCTTGCCCATGTCGCCGATGCGCTCGAGGTCGCCGGCCATGCGCAGTGCGCCGATGATTTCGCGCAGGTCGACCGCCATTGGCTGGCGCTTGGCAATCACCACGAAGACATGCTCGTCCAGTTCATGCTGCAGATTGTCGAGCACGAGGTCCTGCGCGATGATCGACTCCGCCATCGCCTTGTCGCCGCGCATGAGCGCCGAGACGGCCTGCGCCACCATGCTTTCGGCATGCCCGCCCATTTCCGTCACCTTCCGCGATATGAGACGGAGGTCCTCGTCGAATGCTGTAACCGTATGATCTGTCATCTGGCGGCCTTTCGGATTACTTTTGTCGTCGGCTGGAAGCGCATCAGCCGTAGCGGCCGGTGATGTAATCCTGCGTCCTCTGCTTGGTCGGATTGGTGAAGATCTTGTTGGTCTCGTCCACTTCGACCAGCTTGCCGAGGTGGAACATGGCAGTGCGCTGCGAAACGCGCGCAGCCTGCTGCATCGAGTGCGTGACGATCACGATCGTGTAGTTCTGCTTGCAGTTCGTCGATGAGTTCCTCGACCTTGGCGGTGGCGATCGGATCCAGCGCCGAGCAGGGCTCATCCATGAGGATCACTTCCGGGCTCACGGCAATGGCGCGGGCGATGCACAGGCGCTGTTGCTGGCCACCCGAAAGGCCGGTCCCGGGTTCCAGAAGCCGGTCCTTGACCTCGTCATAAAGTCCCGCCTTCTGGAGGCTCTTCACGACGACTTCGTCGAGATCGGCCTTGGAACGCGCCAGTCCATGGATGCGCGGGCCATAGGCAACGTTGTCGTAAATCGACTTGGGGAACGGGTTCGGCTTCTGGAACACCATGCCGACCCGCGCGCGCAGTTCGACCACGTCGACGGTGCGGTCGTAGATGTCCTCGTTGTCGAGCGTGATCTTGCCGGTGACCCGGCAGATCGTCGATGGTGTCGTTCATCCGGTTGAGGCAGCGCAGGAACGTCGACTTGCCGCAACCGGAAGGCCCGATCAGCGCCGTGACCTGGTTCTTGTCGAGGATGTCGAGATCGACATCGAACAGCGCCTGCTTCTGCGCCATAGAAGACACCTTGTCGCCGCGCATCTTGACGATCTTCAGCATCGGCACTTCGCCGTTCACTTCGGTCTCGATGCTTTCCATGACGTTCAGCATGTTCATATTGCTGTCCCCACATTCCGTTACCAGCGCCGCTCGAAGCGACGGCGCAGGAGAATGGCGGTGACGTTCATCACGATCAGGAATGCCAGCAGGACGATGATGGCGCCGACGTGCGCTCGACGAAGGCCGCGTTCGGCACGTTGGCCCACATGTAGATCTGGACGGCAGCGCCGTCGACGGATCCAGAAAGCCGGCCGGGCCGCGGGATAGTTGTGCACGAAGGCGACCATGCCGATCAGCAGCAGCGGCGCAGTTTCGCCGAGCGCGCTGCGCAAGGCCGATGATCGTGCCGGTCAGGATGCCGGGCATGGCCAGCGGCAGACATGGTGGAAGACTGTCTGCATCTTGGAGGCGCCGATGCCGAGCGCTGCGTCGCGGATCGAGGGCGGCACCGCGCGGAGCGCCGCGCGGGTGGCGATGATGATCGTCGGCAGCGTCATCAGCGTCAGCACAAGCCGCCGACGAGCGATGCCGACCGCGGCATGCCGGCGAAGTTGATGAAGACCGCCAGGCCGAGCAGACCGAAGACGATGGACGGCACGGCGGCGAGGTTGTTGATGTTGACCTCGATCAGATCGGTCAACCGGTTCTTCGGCGCGAACTCTTCAAGGTAGATCGAAGCGGCGACGCCGATGGGCAGGCACAGCACCAGCACGAGGAGCATCATGTAGGCCGAACCGAGGATGGCGACGCCGAGGCCGGCGGTTTCAGGTCGGCTGTCCGACGCATCCGGCGCGGTGATGAAACCCCAGTTCGAGCTCTTCTTGAGGACACCGGCCTCCATAAGCCGCTCTGCCAGCTGCAATTGCGCGGGCTGACATTGCTGTCGCGTTCCGCGGTTTCCATTGTGACGCGGCCTTTCATGAACCCGTCGATGCGGCCTGTCGCAAGCAAGCTCGCGTGATTGTCTTGCCGACCATGGACGGGTTTTCCAGGACCGAAGCACGCAGATGCGCCGGGCGCATCCTGCGAGATCATCCCGGAGACGTCCTTGGCGGGATGCCCTCGGTCGAAATGCCCCGCCGCTCCAGCTCCGCCTTGAAGTTCTCGGCGAGAAGCCGCTGGTAGCCGACCGTCGTGACCTTGGCCATCTCCCTCGCGCGTACCCGATCCGGTCGGATCGATGATCTCGGCGTTCAAGGTGACGGGGAGTGTCAGCTTTGCCTGGTAGAAGGCGGAAATGCCGTCGTTGAAGATCGTGGAGAGCATGATCGCAAGGTCAGCGAGGCCGACGGCGATTGCGCCAATGCCATAGGCCTTGAAACGCGCTTCGGCGGCGTTGCGGCGCTTGACCGACGCATCGCTTGGAAGGATGGAGGTCTTGGCGCGGGCGACATCAAGAGGCGCTGTTCCGGCAACAAGTTCGCTCATTCGTACTGCTCCCGATACCTGCGCACGATGTAGAGCGCCAGGATGTTGAGCGCGAGCGTGATAACGAACAGCGTCAGGCCGAGCGCGAACGCCACGAGCGTCTCCGGCGAGTCGAAGTCAGTGTCGCCGGTCAACTGGCCGACGATCTTGACGGTCATCGTCGTCATCGCCTCGAACGGGTTGAGGTCAAGCTTCGCTGCCGCGCCCGCGGCCATGGTGACGATCATGGTTTCGCCGATGGCGCGCGAGGCAGTCAGCAGGATAGCACCGACAATGCCGGGCAACGCGGCCGGCAGGATGACCTGCTTGATGGTCTCCGAGCGCGTCGCGCCAAGGCCGTAGGAACCGTCGCGCATGGTTTGCGGCACCGCGTTGATGATGTCGTCGGAAAGCGAGGAAATGAACGGGATGTTCATGATGCCGACAACGATGCCCGCGGTCATGACCGATGAACCGCTGTCGCCTAGCCCCAGCGGCTGGGCAAAGAAGTCGCGCAGGAACGGACCGACGGTGACGAGTGCAAACAGGCCGAAGACGACCGTCGGGATGCCGGCGATCACCTCGATGGCCGGCTTGACGACGCTGCGAAATCTCGGGCTCGCATACTCGGCGAGGTAGATTGCCGCGAACAGGCCCAGCGGTACCGAAACCAGCATGGAAATGAGGCTGATATACATCGTGCCCCAGATCAGCGGCACTATGCCGAGTTCCGATCCGCCGCGGAAATTGGGCGACCAAGTCAGGCCGAAGAAGAAGTCGGCGGCCGGATACCGGCTGAAGAAGTCGAAGCTCTCCGACAACATCGACATGACGATGCCGACGGTGGTGAGGATGGCGATGGAAGACGAGGCTATAAGCAGGCCGAGGATGACGTTTTCGACGCGGTTGCGCGCCCGGAACTCGTGATTGGTCATCCTGTAGGCCGCAAGCAAGCCTGCGGCCGATGCAAGGAGCACGAGAACGATGACCGCCATGTGACGCCGTCGAATAGAGCTTGCGGTAATCCTGCGCGGCGGCAAGAATTTCACGCGTAACATCGGATCCAAGCGCGACGCCCACACTCGCCAGCTTGTCGCGCACATTGGTGGAACTCGGTCCGGATCATTCCGGCTTCCTGCTCGCTCATCGTGCCGAATGCGACGGCGACATCGAGGCCCGCCGCCACGCGGCGCACATCCGCCATTGCAAGCTTCACGGATGTCTCGTCGACCACGCGGTCGGCAGGAAGCATTGACCGGATGCTCGATTCGATAATGACCGGCTGGATGATCGACCAGGCGACAAGCAATGCAAGCGCCGGCAGGAATGCCATCACAAAGCCGTTCCACCCGTAGTAGCCCGGCAGCGAATGCAGCTGCCTGGCCGCCGCCTTGCCGGAAACGAGCGCCTTGCGCCGGCACGCCACGAAGGCAATGGCCGCAATGACGAGGATGGCGATGATGGTCAGCGAAACGGACATTGCAACCGCCCAGGCTTGATCTGAAGGGGAAGCGGCGCAGGATGCGCCGCCTCCCCGCTTTCAGCTTAGTTCAGCGGACCCATCGGCGGTCTGCGCTGCAACCATTTCCTGCGTTGCCTTCAGTTCCGGGTCGGAAACGAGGCCATATGCGGCGAGCGGGCCGTTCGGGCCGGCCATGTCGTCCGACACGAAGAACTCGATGTATTCCTTCAGGCCAGGAATGACGCCGATATGCGCCTTCTTGACGTAGAAATACAGCGGACGCGACACCGGATATTCACCCTTGGCGATCAACTCGACCGAAGGAACGACGCCGCCCATGGTGGCTACGCGAAGCTTGTCGGTGTTGTTCTGGTAGAACGACAGACCGAACACGCCTACGCCGTTCTTGTCCGCCGCGATGCGGGCGAGCGTTTCGGTGTAGTCGCCGTCGATGTCGATGGCGACGCCATCGGTACGCAGCGAAAGGCACGACTTGGCAGCAGCTGCCTTCTTTTCCTTCTCGTCCTTGCCTTCGGCGGTGGCAAGATAGAGGTCATATGCGCCGGCGGCCTTGCAGCCCTCCTCGATGACCTTCACGTCGAACACTTCGCGGGTGCCGTGCTTGGTGCCCGGGATGAAGGCCAGGATCGGCTGAGACTTGAAAGCGGAATTGACTTCCGACCAGTCCTTGTTCGCGTTCTCGACCAGCTTGCCGTCCTTGACGACCATCTTGCCAAGGGCGTTGAACCAGTCTGCCGGGGTGTAGGCGAATTCCTGGCCGGCGATGTCCGAGGCGAAGACGATACCGTCATAGCCGATGCGGACTTCCATGATTTCGGCAACGCCGTTCTTGGCGCACAAGTTCGATGTCGCTCTTGGAAATGCGGCTCGAGGAATTGGCGATGTCGATGGTGTTTTCGCCTACGCCTTCGCAAAGCTTCTTGCGGCCCGCGCCCGATCCGCCGCCTTCGACGACCGGCGTCGCGAAGTCGGTGTTTTCACCGAAAGCTTCGGCCACGATGGTGGCGTAAGGCAGGACTGTTGAGGAACCAGAAATCTGGACCTGGTCGCGTGCGGCTGCCTGGCCGGCAACGGCGAGCATCAGCGCGCCAAAGGCTACGCCTGCAAGATGGGTGGTTTTCACGGTAATTCTCCCGTTTCATTCGTGATTTGGGTTCACTCGTCTGGATCGACCGTAAAACCGCGTGTCATCACGCGGGCCTTGGCCCCGACGCCGCCAAACTAGTGACTTCGGATAGTGGTTTAATGACAAATCGATTGTAGTTTTATGACAGAACAAGCTTCTGATTTTTATGTACTAATTATCGGTTGTTAACATCGGTAGCGGCCTGCTTCACCGGGAAGATGACGCTGAAGCGCGCGCCTTCGCCCGGGGTGGATGAAATCTGCAGCCTGGCGCCGTGCCGGTTGAGGATGTGCTTGACGATGGCAAGCCCGAGCCCCGTTCCCTGCTTGTCGCGGCTGGACGAAACGTTGACGCGGTAGAAGCGCTCGGTGAGGCGCGGCAGATGCTCGGCGGGAATCCCCGGCCCGAAATCGCGGACTGCGATTTCCACCCTCTTGGGCTGGCCGGCACGCAAGGGCTCCAGGATTTCGGCCGTCAACTCCACCTTTTTGCCCGAGTCGCCGTACTTGCAGGCATTCTCGACGAGGTTGTCGAATACCTGGATGAGCTCGTCGCGATCGCCCACGATTTCCACCGGACCTTTCGGCAGGCGCTGCTCGATCGTCAGGCCCAGCTTTTGTGCCAGCGGCTGCATCGAGGCGGCAACGCCGCCAAGCACCGAGACGATTTCAACAGTTCCCTGCGGGCTGACATGCGCCTTCATCTCGATGCGGCTCAGCGACAGGAGGTCGTCGATCAGGCGCGACATTCGCTGGGACTGTTCGAGCATGATGTCGAGAAAGCGCGCCGTGGCGGCCTTGTCGTTGGCGGCCGGGCCCTTGATCGTCTCCAGGAAGCCCCGCAGCGAGGCAAGCGGCGTGCGAAGCTCGTGGCTGGCATTGGCAATGAAATCGGAACGCATCTGCTCGGCCCGGCGTGCCTCCGTCATGTCCATGAAAGTCAGCAGGAAGAAGTCCGGGGCTCCGCCAGCCTTGGGGATCGGGCCGACCTGCAGGTTGAACCAGCGCTCGCGCGGCACCGGCTCGGTGATCTCGCCGGCCTGCATGGTCCTCGTCGTCACCGCGCGGGCGATGAGTTCGGCCACTTCCGGCCGCCGGAAGGTTATCGTGGCGGCTTCGCCGATCACCGGCGCGCCGAATGCCGGCGCAGCGGCGGCATTGGCATAGCGCAACACGCCGCCAGCATCGATGATGTATGCGGGATAGGTCAGCGCTTCGGTCAGCGCCTTGGTCGACGAATCGGGCCAGACCGGCGCCCGTGCCTGCCTGCCGGGCGGCGGCGCGGCAGCGACGTTATCCTGCGGCGCGATCGCCGCAACGATGAGCGTGACGACAAAGGCAAACAGCAGGAACGGGAAAAGCCACTGCTCCACCAGCCCGATCGACGCCAGCGCGCAGAACAAGGCGGCGAGGGTCCAGCGGATCTTCCACAGCTTGGCGCCCGGTGCTTCGGATTTTACCGGCTCCTGGTTCGGCATTGCGACCTTGTCCCTTGCGAACGTCTTTCATGCCGGCGAAGCATGCTCTAACTTGAAACGTGCCTCGTGCATCCTGCAACCAGTACCGGACAGCCAGATGATTATTCCAGATGCGCCCGCAGTTGAAGTGACGATTGACGGCAAGACGAACATGTTCGATCTCGACGAACCCGTACTGCCGGAATGGATCAGGAAGAAGTCGCTTGAAAGCGGCGGCTTTCCCTACCGCGAAAAAATGGACGAGGACGCCTACGAGAAGGAACTGGAGGCGCTGCAGGAAGAACTCGTCAAGGTGCTCTACTGGCTGCAGGAGGAGGGCCAGCGCATCATGGTGGTTTTCGAAGGGCGCGATGCCGCCGGCAAGGGCGGCTCGATCGAGGCCATTCGCGAGAACCTCAACCCGCGCTACGTCCGCCCGGTGGCGCTTTCGAAGCCCTCGGACGTGCAGATGGGGCAATGGTACTACCAGCGCTACATCGAATATTTTCCGACCAAGGGGGAAATGATCCTTTTCGACCGTTCCTGGTACAATCGCGCCGGCGTCGAGCCCGTGATGGGCTTCTGTTCACCGCAGCAGCACAAGGCATTCCTGGAGGAAACGCCGCGTTTCGAAAAGATCGTCGTCAATGACGGCATCCATTTCTTCAAGTTCTGGATCGACATCGGCCGGGAAATGCAACTTCGCCGCTTTCACGACCGGCGGCACAGCAAGCTGAAGATCTGGAAACTTTCGCCCATCGACATCAAGGCCCTGTCGAAATGGGACGACTATACGCAAGCGCGCGATACAATGCTGGAAGCCACGGATTCACAGCATGCGCCATGGACACTGATCCTGGGAAATGACAAGCGCCGGGCGCGGATCAACATCATCCGCTCGATCCTCCACCGCCTCGACTATCCGACCAAGGACAAGGACGAGGGTCGGCGCAATCGACCCCAAGATCGTGGCCGGGCGCAAGGCCCTGGCCAGGTAGCGCCTGCTATTTTTCGAAGCGCAACTGCGCCGAGATGATATCGATCGGATCGCCCTCGGCAGACTGGTCGGAAGTCGCGGCAACGTCCGTGTTGATCAGCAGGCTGTATTTGGCGCCGGGCTGCGGGTTTTGCGGAAAGCTGACGGTGAAGATGATGGTTTCGGGCTGCAATCCCGCCGGAAACCGCTTGCGCCCGCACGCTTCTTCGCCGGCAAAGTCGCAGCGGATCGAGAAAGTCGCCGGCTCGGCGCCGCCCGATTTCGCCTTGATCTCCACCGTCACATCCCTGCCGGCTACCTGCGAAAGCACGCCATCCGAAAGGTTGATCAGGATCGGCTCGGCCGGCTGTGCCCGGTTTCCTTCCGGCCGCACCGAAGTGAGGCGGATCATCTCGGTATTCGACTGGTTGACGATCTCGGCCTTGCCGCGGCCTTCAAGTTGCAACGCGCTGGTGTCTTGCGGTGTCAGGACAGTGATATAGACAACGTTTTCGTCGGTAACGGCCGAACCGTTCGCACTGGACGGCGCAGCATCGGTCTGACCGGCCGTGCCACCGCCATTGCCGACGAGCGTGCTGACCAGCGAATAGGTCAACCACGCGGCACCGGCGAGCAAAAGCAACAGCAACAGGACAGGCAGGATACGCCTGAAGCTGCTGCTGCGGCGCTGGTAAACCGGTCCGTTTTCCGCTGAAACGCCGAAGTCGTCATCGCCCGCCATGCCCTCGGGTACATACTCGAAATCATCGTTGGAGGCGTCGTAGCGCTGCTCCTCGTAGCGGTCCTCGCCCGGCGGAGGCGGAACCATAACCGGTTCGTGCCTGACCTGGCCTGATGCGGGCTTGGGTGGCGGCGGCGGGGCGGCGGGCGCCGGACGCGGGGCGCGCGTGACGGCGGGGGGCGGCGGCGGAATGTTGTAGCCGGCCTCGATGCGGCTGATCGAGTTTTCGAGCGCGATGCGTTGCTCGTTGATGACGGCAGGCGGCTGCGCTCCCGCGGCAGCAATCATGCGCGCGAGGGCGTTCCGTGAAGACTGGTACACGCGCTGCCGGACGGCCGGGTCGGAATCGCCCTGCCGCGCCAATGCTTGGCGAATGAGGCCCTCGAAATCCGCCAAATCGACACCCCTGAACGATTGGTTTCAATTCCTTGTATCGCTTTGCCTGCATATTGCAACGAGCGGGAATGCCGGCGGAATGGCTTTCAACCGCTTTGCGGGGCCCGTTGCGAAATGCGGAGCACGACGATATAAAATTCTTACGTTTGCGTAAGCGTCAATTCAAGCCCCGGGGAGCGTATCGTGGCAATACCTGCAGTTCTTGAGAACCGCCTCAGCGTGCCTGTGGTGGCCGCACCGCTTTTCATCATTTCGCACCCGCAATTGACGCTCGCGCAATGCATGGCAGGCGTCGTCGGCTCTTTTCCCGCGCTGAACGCGCGGCCGGTCGAGCAACTCGACGAATGGCTGTCGATGCTGACCGAAACACTGGAAGGCGCGCGCACGGCAAACCCCGGCCGGCCGATCGCCCCCTTCGCGGTGAACCAGATCGTTCACAAGTCGAACAACCGGCTGCAGCAGGACATCGAACTGTGCGTGAAATACAAGGTACCCATCGTCATCACCTCGCTCGGCGCCGTGGAAGAGGTGAACCAGGCGATCCACTCCTATGGCGGCATCGTGCTTCACGACATCATCCATGACCGGCATGCGCGCAAGGCGGTCGAGAAGGGCGCGGACGGGCTGATCGCCGTAGCCGCCGGCGCGGGCGGCCATGCAGGCACGCTTTCGCCTTTCGCCCTGGTGCAGGAAATCCGCCAGTGGTTCAACGGTCCGCTGCTGCTTTCGGGCGCCATCGCCAATGGCGGGGCGGTGCTGGCCGCGCAGGCCATGGGCGCCGACCTTGCCTATATCGGCTCGCCCTTCATCGCCACGCATGAGGCGCGCGCATCCGACGCCTACAAGCAATCCATCGCGCAGTCGCGGGCGGCGGACATCGTCTACACCAATTTGTTCACCGGCGTTCACGGCAACTACCTCAAATCCTCGATCGAGGCGGCGGGGCTTGACCCCGACAACCTGCCGGCGAGCGATCCATCGAAGATGAGCTTCGCTTCGGGCGGAAACCAGGCCGCCAAGGCATGGAAGGACATCTGGGGCTGCGGCCAGGGCATCGGCGCGGTCGACAAGGTGGTCTCGACCGCCGAACTGGTCGAGCGGCTCGTTCGCGAATATGCCGAGGCGAAAGCGCGGATTTGCGGCTGAATTCTAACGCTCCTTGAGACGCGCCGCCGATTTCTCCGCGGCGCGGGACCAGGCGTCCAGCAGCAGCGGCTTCAACATTTCGACGCTGGCGGGAGATGGCTCGGCGATTGCAGCCCAGCACATCCAGCCATAGACCGGGTGCGGCTGCAGCCGGTCACGCGCAAGCAGGTCCCACGGCCCCTCGATGCTTCCACCCTTTGGCGGGCGCATCGGAGGCTGGCCGAACCGCGCGACGAACGCTGAGCGAAGCATCCCGAAATTGAGACGCATGGCGCCATCGGCGTCGAGCCGGCTGGCACTGTCATTGGGCCCGTCGCGCAGCTTTATCGTCGCCACGTAAGCGCCGTTGGCGAAGACGCCGCCGGGATTGTGAAACCAGGCAATCTCACCCCAGCTTCGCTTGCTTGCGACACCCTCGAGGCCGTCGAGGAATTGCCCGATCGCCTCGAGCGGCGGCTTCACTGGTGGATGTCATCATGACGCCTGTTGCCACATTGCTCCTGACAGCATTGCGTCAGGAAAGGAAGGCGGCATCTGGGGATACCTCGCACACCGTCACCATCCGTAGCGCGGTGGCGTGGATTGGACCCCGGTTTGCATGGCAACCGGGGTGACGGAGTGTGTGAAACTTGCGCTCCCTGTATGTTGTCGCGGTGGCGCGCACAAAAAAGGCGGGCAAATCGCCCGCCTGATCATTCAGGAAATGTCGGCCGGAGATCAGCCGGCCTTGGCGACGGCGCGCTTGGCCATCGCCTTGACGAGGCTGGAGCGGTAGGCCGACGTGCCGTGGATGTCTGACAGCAGATTGCCTTCATCCACCTTCACATTCGCGATGGCATCCGCGCTGAAATTGGAGGCCAGCGCCTTTTCCATCTCGCCGTGGCGGAACACGCCGCCGGCACCGGCGCCGGTAACGCCGACCCGCACGCTTCCATCGGCGTCCTTCGTCACGAAAACGCCAGCCATCGCATAACGCGAGGCCGGGTTGCGGAACTTCTCGTAGGCGCTCTTTGCCGGGGCGGTGAAGGTGACCGCCGTGATGATCTCGTCGGCTTCCAGCGCGGTCTCGAACATGCCGGTGAAGAACTTGTCTGCCGTCAAGGTGCGCTTGGTGGTCATGATGCTGGCGTTCAGCGCCATCATTGCCGCCGGATAGTCGGCGGCCGGATCGTTGTTGGCGATCGACCCGCCGATCGTTCCCATGTGGCGCACGGCCGGGTCGCCGATCATGCCGGCAAGGTCGGCAAGGCCGGGGCAAGCCGAGCGCAATTCCTTCGATGAAGCCACTTCCGCGTGGGTGGTGGCCGCGCCGATCGTCACCTGCTTGCCGCTGACCGTGATGCCCTTCATCGCCGAAATGTGGCGAAGATCGATGATGTCGGTGGGCGCCGCGAGCCGCTGCTTCATGGTCGGCAGAAGGGTCTGGCCGCCTGCGATGAACTTGCCGTCGCCTGCCTTGCCCATCAGCTTGACGGCTTCTTCCGTCGATGCCGCGCGGTGGTAATTGGTCTCGTACATGGTCTCGTCCTTCGAATTTTCGAATGCGTTGTCCGTTGGTCGTTTGCCCCGCCCGCCGGAACTTGCCGGCGGACAGGGAAATGCAAACGGCGCCTTATCCAGCCCGCAGCGCAGCCCAGACACGCTGGGGCGTTGCCGGCATTTCGAGGTTGTTATGCCCGATGGCGTCGGTCAGCGCGTTGATGACCGCCGGCGGAGAACCGATCGCGCCCGCCTCGCCGCAGCCCTTCATGCCGAGCGGATTGCCCGGGCAGATGGTCTCGTGCGTGGAGAGCTTGTAGGACGGCAGGTCGCCGGCCCGCGGCATCTGGTAGTCCATGTAGCTGGCGGTCAGCAGCTGGCCGTCATCGTTGTAGATAACGCCCTCCATCAGCGCCTGGCCGATGCCTTGCGCGATGCCGCCATGCACCTGGCCCTCGACGATCATCGGGTTGATGATCTTGCCGAAATCGTCGGCGGCAACGAACTGGACGATCTCCGTCGTGCCGGTTTCCGGATCGACCTCGACCTCGCAGACATAGGTGCCTGCCGGGAAGGTGAAGTTGGTCGGATCGTAGAACGCGCCTTCCTTGAGGCCCGGCTCCATGCCGGCCGGAAGGTTGTGCGCGGTGTAGGCGGCAAGGCAGATCATGTGCCAGTCGAGCTTCTTGTCGGTGCCGGCAACCTTGGCGACGCCGTTCTCGATGACGATGTCGCCGGCATCGGCTTCCATCAGGTGCGCAGCGATCTTCTTGGCCTTCGCCTCGACCTTGTCCAGCGCCTTGACGATCGCGCTCATGCCGACCGCGCCGGAGCGCGAGCCGTAGGTGCCCATGCCGAACTGCACCTTGTCGGTGTCGCCGTGAACGATGTTCACATTGGCCACCGGCAGGCCGAAACGTTCGGCGATGAGCTGCGCGAAGGTGGTTTCATGGCCCTGGCCGTGGCTGTGGCTGCCGGTCAGGATCTCGATGGTGCCGACCGGATTGACCCGCACTTCCGCCGATTCCCAAAGGCCGACGCCCGCGCCCAGCGAGCCGACCGCCGCCGACGGGGCGATGCCGCAGGCTTCGATGTAGCAGGAAAGGCCGATGCCGCGCTTCTTGCCGCGCTTTTCGGCTTCCGCCTTGCGGGCCGGGAAGCCGGCATAGTCGGCCGCCTTCAGCGCCGCGTCGAGCGTGGCGTCGTAGTCGCCCGCGTCATAGGCCATGATCACCGGCGTCTGGTGCGGGAACGACCTGACGAAGTTGCGGCGGCGCAGTTCGGCCGGATCGAGCCCCAGTTCGCGGGCCGCCGTTTCCATCATGCGCTCGACGACGAAGGTCGCCTCCGGCCGTCCGGCGCCGCGATAGGCATCGACCGGCACGGTGTTGGTATAGACCGTGCGCACGTTGGCGTGGATGTTCTTGATGTCGTACTGGCCCGACAAGAGCGTCGCGTAGAGATAGGTCGGGACCGAGCTGGAGAAGAGCGACATGTAGGCGCCGAGATTGGCGATGGTGTCGACCTTGAAGCCGGTTATGCGGCCGTCCTTGTCGAAGCCCATGCGCGCCTTGGTGTGGTGGTCGCGGCCATGGGCGTCGGTGAGGAACGCCTCGGTGCGGTCGGACGTCCACTTGACCGGCACGCCGGTTTTCTTCGAGGCCCAAAGGCAGACGATCTCTTCGGGATAGATGTAGATCTTGGAGCCGAAGCCGCCGCCGACATCGGGCGCGATGACGCGAAGCTTGTTCTCGGGCGCGACCTGGTAGAAGGCCGAAAGCACCAGCCGCGCGACATGCGGGTTCTGGCTGGTGGTGTAGAGCGTGAAATGGTCCTCGGCGCTGTCGTAGTTGGCAAGCGCCGCGCGCGGCTCCATCGGGTTTGGCGAGAGGCGGTTGTTGACGATATCCATCTCGACGACCCTGGCCGCCGAGGCGAGGGCCGCGTCCGTGGCGCCGGCATCGCCGATCTCCCAATCGAAGATGAGGTTGCCCTCGGCCTCCGGATGAAGCTGCGGCGCGCCCGGCTTCAATGCCTCAACTGCGTCGATGACGGAAGGCAACACGTCATATTCGATCACGACTGCTTCGCCCGCCAGGCGGGCGTTGGCGTAGGTATCGGCGATCACCACCGCGACGGCATCGCCCACATAGCGGACCTTTTCCGTGGCGAGCGGCGACCAGGCGCCCATCTTCATCGGCGTGCCGTCCTTGGAATGGATCATCCAGCCGCAGATGATGTTGCCGATGCCGTCGACCTTGAGCTGCTTGCCGTCGAGCACCGCGACGACGCCGGGCATGGCCTCGGCCGCCGAACGGTCGATCGACTTGACGACAGCATGCGCATGCGGCGAGCGGACGAAATAGGCCTGGTGCATGCCGGCCATCTTGAAATCGTCCGTGTACCGGCCCTTGCCGGTGATGAAGCGCTGGTCTTCCTTGCGAAGCACCCTTGCGCCGATACCTTCAACTCCCATGGAATCCTCCTGTGAAACTTTGGCCGTCAATAGCGGTTCATCGGTCGTATCGTGCCCGCTTCGCGACCGTGCCGGTCACGAAAGCCGGGCGGCGCATTACGCCATCGCGCCCGCGGCGGCCTCGATTGCCTTGACGATGTTGTGGTAGCCGGTGCAGCGGCAGATATTGCCTTCCAGCTCGTGCCGGATGGTTTTTTCATCGAGCTTGGCGCCGCTCTTCTTCGCCCGCTCGATCATGTCCACGGCGGTCATGATCATGCCGGGCGTGCAGAAGCCGCATTGCAGGCCGTGATGTTCGCGGAAAGCCGCCTGCACCGGGTGCAGTTCCGTGCCGTTGGCAAGGCCCTCGATGGTGCGAACGGTCGAACCGGAGGCCTGTGCGGCAAGCAAGGTGCAGCTCTTCACGGCCTTGCCGTCGACATGCACCACGCAGGCGCCGCACTGCGACGTATCGCAGCCGACATGCGTGCCGGTCAGGTTCAGGTTCTCCCGCAGGAACTGGACCAGCAATGTGCGGTCGTCGACGGTTCCCGTGATTTTCTTGCCATTGACCGTCATGGTTACGGTTGCCATTCATGCCTCCTTGACTGCGGCCGCCGGAGGTCTCCGGCGCCATGTACGAAAAAATTTCGGGGGAAGGCATGCGGCAGCAGGCGCAAGGCGCGCCTGACATCTATTGCAGTCTCCTCCCGACGAACCCGCAAGGTTCTTGGCTTGCAGTATCCGCCTCCGGCGCGAGTTTGGCGCGGAACGGACGTGGCGGCAAGAGGAATTGTTTTACGACTTGCGTAGCGTGTTGCCGCAGCGCGCTACCTGATCTCGCCAAGCAGCCTCTGGCTCGGAAAACAGTCCGGCGCGATGTTGTTCTGCTGCTGCCATTCGCCGATCGAACGGCGCGTCTTGAAGCCCGGCAGGCCGTCGGCGCCGCCGACATCGAAGCCTTTTTTCTCCAGGTTGCGCTGCAGGCCGGCAATGTCGGAGCGAAGCATAACGCCGATATCGCGACCAGCGGCCAGCAAATGCACCGCCACCGAAGGCGATGCGGTCGGCGGCATTGCCGATGAACAGCGCGTAGAGGTCGCTCTCGTTGTATTCCTTGAGCACGTAGAAGTTGGGCGTGACGATGAATGCGGGTCCGAACCGGCCGGCCGGCATCAACAGAAAGGCCTCCTTGCCCATCTCGGAGGCAGGAAATGGCTTGCCGTTCACGCGCTCGATGCCCATGGCCGACCATTGCGCGACGGTCTTGCCGCGGTCCGGACCTTCCAGCGCGCAGCTTACCCCTTGCGGCACGGCCACTTCAAAGCCCCAGTCGCGCCCGGCGACCCAGCCCGATTGCTGCAGATAGTTGGCCATGGAAGCGAGCGTGTCGGCATCCGATTGCCAGATGTCGGCCTTGCCGTCCCCGTCTCCATCGGCAGCATACTTGATGTAGGACGTCGGCAGGAATTGCGGCTGGCCCAGCGCGCCAGCCCAGGAACTGCGCATGCGCGACAATGGCACGCCGGCGTGCTGCGCCATTTCCAGCGCGGCTACCAGTTCGCCGGTGAACATGTCCTTGCGCGTCGACATGAATGCCTTCGTCGCCAGCACCTCGAAGGCATTGTGGGGAATGTCGGCGGCGCCAAAGCCCGATTCGCGTCCCCAGATGGCCGAGGAGAAAACGGCCCGGCACGCCCGTGCGCTTCTCGAGCGAAGCCAGCAGGCCCTTGTTGGCGGCGAGCCGGGACGTTCCGCCCGACGCAACGGGCGCGATGTTCTTCTCGGCGAAATAGGCGGAAGGCGCGCGAAATTCTGCCTGCAGCTGCTTCTTCGGCGTCTGCGGCTTGCTGCCCGGCGGCACCAGGTCGGGCAGCTTCCAGTTTATCTTCACGCCCTTCAGCGCCGCATCGAAGGTCGCGCGACTTACCCCCTTGGCAGAAGCAAGCGCCCAGATGTCTTCGTTCAGCCAGGCGCGGAACTGCTTCTCGATCGCCGCGGCATTGGCGGGCTGGGCAAGGGCGGGCGTGGGCGTGGCCAGAAAGGCCAGCGCAACGAAAGCCAGGGTGGCGAATTGTCTGAACAGCGAATTGGTCATTGGCAAATCCTGCAGGAGGCCTGTGGCGGCGGCAAGGCCGGCAGCATCCGCGCTGACAATGGGCGGCAAGGCGGGTACGGTGCGGGCTTTCAAAAGGAGAAGCAGTGTGGACAGCAGCCAAACCCCCGCCGAACTCCTGTATCTTCGCCCCGGCGAGGGACGCGTCTATGCGCTGGGAAAAATGACCGCGATCTTCAAGGCCGACGAAGAAGAGACGCACCAGCGCTACAGCATTTCCGAATGGTGGCTAGACCCGCACTCGACGGGACCCGGCGCACATCTGCACGAGGCCAATGACGAGATCTTCTATGTCCTTGAGGGCACGGCGATGATCCTGGTCGGCGACCAGTGGCTGGAAGCGCCCAAGGGCAGCTTCCTGCGCATTCCTGCCGGGACGATCCACGATTTCGAAAACCGCAGCGGCGAACGCGCCGGACTGCTGAATTTCTTCATTCCCGGCGGTTTCGAGCACAACATGCCGTCGATCGTCGAATGGTTCGCGAACAATCCCTAAGGCTCAGGAAAGCTCCACGAACCGTTCCAGATGGTGGTCGGCATCGCCGAAGAGATGGTCGATCATGATGATGCGCTTGGCGTAGTGGCCGACCGGGTATTCCCATGTCATGCCCATGCCGCCATGGATCTGGATCGCTTCTTCCGCCGTTTGGCGCCCTGCCCGGCCCGCCAGGTTCTTCGCCGCGGAAACCATCTTTTCGCGCAGATGCCGCTCGGCTGTCAGATGTCCCGCCGCATTGACGAGCGATGAGCGCAACTGCTCGATCTCGATCAGCACGTCGGCCATGCGGTGCTGCAGCGCCTGGAACTTGCCGATGATGACGCCGAACTGCTTGCGCGTGTGCATGTACTCGATGGTCAGGTCCTTGGCCCGCTCCATCGCGCCGAGGCACTCGGCGGTGACGGCGACGATGCCGCGCGCATATGCCTTCTCGATCGCGGGGAAGGCTGTATCCGGAACGCCAAGCAATTCGCCCCTGGCGCCGTTCAGGCTGATTTCCGCCGCCGGATATCCATCGACCGTGCCATAGGAGCGGATCGAGACGCCATGGGCCTTGGCATCCACGATGAACAGAGAAATGCCGTCCTTGTCGCCCGAAGCACCGCCGGTGCGAGCGGAGACGACGAGCTTGTCGGCGCTCCCGCCGCCCAGCACCACCGATTTGTGGCCGGTGATGGCAAAGCCGCCCTCGGCTTCGACTGCGTGGGCAGCGACATGCTCCAGTTCATAGCGCGACTGCGGTTCGCCATGGGCGAACGCCAGCAAGGTTTCGCCCGCGATGACGCTCTCCAGCATCGCCTTCTGCGTCGGGCGATCCAAGGTCGGCGATCAGCGAACCGGCCAAGAGCGTCGGCAGGAACGGCTCGACCACCAGCGCGCGGCCGAGCGCCTCGAACACCACCATCAAATCGTCGCCCTCGCCGCCGAAGCCGCCGGCATCTTCGCCGAACAGCGCGCCGATGACGCCGAGTTCGGCGAACTCTCCCCACATGTCGCGCGAGAAGCCCTCGTCGGATCGCGCGAATGCGTGGCGCTTGTCGAGCGGATAATTGTCCTTGAGAAACCGGTCGAGGGTTTCGGCCAGCATGCGGCGGTCATCGCTCAGGGCGAAATCCATGGTCGTGCGCCCCTTAAAGTCCGAGCTTGGTTTTGGAGATGATGCCGCGCTGGATCTCGTTGGAACCGGCGAAGATCGAAAGCTTGCGGTTGTTGAAATAGTCGGAGGCAAGCGCGTTGGCGTATTCCGGGCCGACCGGGGCTTCGTTGTAGCCCTCGTCCATCGCCTCGGAAACGAAGGGCAGCGCCAGCGGCCCGAGCGCGCGGCGCGACAGATCGTTGATCTCCTGCCGGATCACGGTGCCCTTGATCTTCAGCATCGAGCTTTCAGGTCCGGGGCGCGGCGCCCGAATCGGCCCCGACGAGAATGCGCAGATTGGTGGTCTTCAGCGCCTCCAGATCGATCTCGACCTGTGCCATGCGCGCGGCGAAATAGGGGTCCTTCGCCAGCGGCCTGCCGCCCTTGGTGACGTCGTGGGCGATGCGCCTCAACTGCGCCAGCGCAGCGGCGGAATTGCCGATATTGGCGGTGCCGGTGCGCTCATGCGTCAGCAGATACTTGGCGTAGGTCCAGCCCTCGTTCTCCTTGCCGACGAGATTGGTCGACCGGAACCTTGACGTTGTCGAAGAAGACCTCGTTCACCTCGTGCTCGCCGTCGAGCAGGATGATCGGGCGCACGGTCACGCCGGGCGTCTTCATGTCGATCAGCAGGAAGGATATGCCTTCCTGCGGCTTGCCTTCGCGTCGAGGTGCGCACGAGGCAGAAGATCCAGTCGGCATAGTGGCCGAGCGTCGTCCAGGTCTTCTGGCCGTTGACGATGTAGTGGTCGCCCTGCCGCTCGGCGCGGGTCTTCAGCGAGGCAAGGTCGGAGCCTGCGCCCGGCTCGGAATAGCCCTGGCACCACCAGTCGGTGCCATCGAGGATGCGCGGCAGGAAGTGCTCCTTCTGCGCCTGCGAGCCGAACTTGATCAGCACCGGCCCCAGCATGTTGATGCCGAAGGGGATGACGCGCGGCGCGCCCGCGGCCCAGGCTTCCTCGTCGAAGATGTGGTTCTGGATGGCGGTCCATTTGGCGCCGCCCCATTCGCGCGGCCAGTTCGGCGCGAGCCAGCCGCGCGCATTGAGCGCCGCGTGCCAGCCTTCCATGTCTTCCTTGGTCAGGCGCTTGCCGAGCTTCACCTTGTCGGCAAGGCGCGGCGGCAGCTTGTCGGCGAGAAAGGCGCGCACTTCCTGGCGGAATTCCTGTTCCGCCGCCGTGAATTCCAGGTCCATCCTGCTCCTCCGCGCCTGCTGGCGGGTTGCCTTGGCGCACGGCCTTGCCTAGATCGCCGGCATGGCCGCATCATCTTCGCGGCGAGTTTAGAAAGGCGGCGGCGCAGTTGGCAATCCCCCACGGCGAATATGGCACGATCGCGCAATGGCATAGCGGCGGCGTCAGAGGTAGTGCTGGTGCGCGTAGCCGGTCGCGCGCGGTTCGACGCCGCGCGATACCGACGCCGCAATGGCGGTAACTGCGGAAGCCATTGCCGGCACCATTGGCGGGGGCCAACTCGAATGGATGGCGATTGCCCGCGCGCGCGAAATGCTGGCGGCGGGCGAAACCGCCACGAAAATGGACATCCCGCTCGGCCCGGAAATCGGCCAGTGCTGCGGCGGGCGGGTGGAGCTTTCGCTGTCGCGCCTTACCGATCCGTCGCTGGCGGAGTTGCGTCGGGAAACCGATGGCGATGCGGCGCAGCTTCTCCATGTGCTCGTCTTTGGCGCAGGCCATACCGGCAAGGCTCTGGCGCGCGCGCTCGAGCCGCTGCCGCTGCGGGCCATGCTGATCGACGAGCGGCCCGGCAGCCTCGACGGATTTTCCACTTCCATCGAGACCGTGCTGACGCCGGTGCCCGAACAGGCGGTGCGCGATGCGCCGCCCGGCAGCGCCTTCGTGGCGATGACCCATTCGCACAGCCAGGATTTCCTGATCATCGCCGAGGCGCTGAAGCGCGGCGATGCTGCCTATTGCGGCATGATCGGCTCGGCGACCAAGCGCGCCGTCTTCGTCAACTGGCTTGAAGGCGAAGGCTTCGGCCGCTCGCTTGCCGACAGCCTGACCTGCCCCATCGGCGGCTCGGCGGTACGCGACAAGCGGCCGGAGGTGATAGCGGCCATGACGGCAGCGGAAATCATCGCGGCGCTTTATGCGAGTGGCAGTTCCCCGATCTCGAAGCGGCGTTCGTAGAAATATTCCTCCAGATTGTTGCCTTCCCCGCCGCGGTCGATCACCAGGAAATCGCCCTGCTCTTCCAGCGTCACCAGCGGGTGATGCCAGACATTGCGGTGATAGTTGACGCCGCGCAGGCCGTTGGCGTCCGGCTGGACGAGAAACGCCTCAGGTTCGCCGGGCTTGCCGCCCTCGTCCTTTGCGACGATCACCAGCCAGGGCCGGTCCTGCAGCGGGAAAAACGCCTGGCTGCCAAGCGGGTGGCGCTCCACCATCGCCACTTCCAGCGGCAGGAAGAAGGCGTCGCCGCGCAATATGCTGATCATGGTGCGCGCGCCCGGCCCGGTCGCCTCGACCTTCGCCAGGTCGTGGTAACGCATCGTTGTACCATTGTTGATCGGGTAGTGATGCGCGCCGCTTGCCTCCAGCACATCGCCATAGGGAGCGAAGGCTTCGCGGGTGAGCGGGCGGACTTTCAAGGATCGGGTCATTGCCCGCTCTCCGCTGGCGGAATTGAATAGGTCGCGGTCGCCTGCGCAACGAGCGTGTCGCCCTCGTTTGGCAGGATGTGAATTTCGCAAACGGCGAGCCGCTTGCCGAGTTTCAGCAGCCGCCCCTCGGCGCGCAGATCGCCCAATGGCGGCTTGGACAAAAAATTGATCGACAGGTTCGTCGTCACCGCCAGCGCGACCTCACCGATATGGGCCAGCACCAGCAGATAGGCGGTGACGTCCGCGAGCGCGAACATGGTCGGCCCCGACACGGTGCCGCCGGGCCGCAAATGATCATCGGAAACTCTCATGCCGACCGTGATCGTGCCCGGCCCGACCTCGCGCGCCTGCCAGCCATAGCCGTCCGCCTGCGGGAAGACCTTGCGCACATAGTCGCCAACCTGCGCCGCAGTCATGACGGGCGTGTAGCTCATGCCGCCTCGTCCCGCGCGAATGCCAGCGCCTGCTCCAGCCGGTCATTGCCCCAGAAGAGTTCCTGCCCGATGGTGAAGCTCGGCGCGCCGAAAATTCCGAGCGCCGCGCGCCTCTTCGGTGTTGGCGCGCAGCCGCGCCTTGTTTGCATCGGACTGTGCCTGTTCCAGAACGGCTCCAGCATCCTGCCCGAGGCTCTCGAGGATGGCCGCGATGACCGCCGGATCGCCAATGTCCTTCCAGTCGCCGAACTGCGCCTTGTAGACTTCGCGCACGAAATCGCGGCCCCAGGGCGCGTCCAGCGCAACCAGCGCTGTCCGCGCCGCCAGCAGGCTGTTGCGGGGAAAGCCTGCCATTTCTTCATCGCCGGGCACGTTCAAGGGGATGCCCAGCGCCTTTGCCTGCCGCTGCATGTCGCGCCACATGTGGCGGCCCTTGGTCGGGTAGATGCGGAACGGCGAGTTGTCGAGGCCTTGCGCCTTGAAGATCGGCCCCAGCAGGAAGGGCCGCCAGCGGACCTTGACGCCGGCTGCCTGCGCCGCGGCGTCGATGCGCATCGCCGAGAGGTAGGAATAGGTGGAGGCGGGATCGAACCAGAAATCGAGTGTTTTCATGCCGGCGAGATAAGCGGGGATTGGCGCAAAGGGCAAGGGCGGTGCGTGCATCGGCGTGGATTGGACCCCGGTTTGCATGGACCGGGGACGGAGCGTGCGCGGCGAACCGGATCAAGCCTTTCTTCACCAGCCCGCCGCTCGCCGCACCCTCCCTGCGAGGGAGGGAAAATCCACGGCGTCATCCCGGTCGCCATGCGAACCGGATCCAATGCCGTCTCGCGAAACGGAGGGTGGTGAAGCTACCGCGTCATCTCGGACAATCCGAGGTGACGGTGGTTGCCCAAGGCAAAACCAAAACGGCCGCCCCAAGGGCGGCCGTTTCGGTCAAGGCCGAAGCCTCAGATGACGTAGGTGCGCAGCGGTTCGAAGCCGTTGAACGCCACCGCCGAGTAGGTGGAGGTGTAGGCCCCCGTTCCCTCGATGAAAACCTCGTCGCCCGGGCGCAGCGTGTTCGGCAGCGCGTAGGGCTTCTTCTCGTACAGCACGTCGGCCGAATCGCAGGTCGGGCCGGCGATGACGCAGAGGCTCTTCTCGTCGCCGTCGCGGTCGGTCACGATCGAGTAGCGGATCGCCTCGTCCATGGTCTCGGCAAGGCCGCCGAACTTGCCGATGTCGAGATAGACCCAGCGGAGCTTGTCGTTTTCCGACTTCTTCGACACCAGCACGACTTCCGAGCGGATGACGCCCGCATCGCCGACCATGCCGCGGCCCGGCTCGATGATCGTGTCGGGAATGCGGTTGCCGAAGAAGCGGCGCACGGCGTCATAGATCGACACGCCGTACTGCTTCAGCGCCGGCACATCCTTGAGGTAGCGCGTCGGGAAGCCGCCGCCCAGATTGACCATCGACAGGCGGATGCCGCGCGTTTCCATCTCGCGGAAGATCGCCGCGGCGGAGCCGAGTGCTTCGTCCCACGCGCCGGCGTTGGTCTGCTGCGAGCCGACATGGAAGGAGACGCCGACCGGCACCAGGCCGAGGCGGTATGCATGCTCCAGCACGTCCGGCGCCATTTCGGCGTCGCAGCCGAACTTGCGCGACAGCGGCCATTCCGCGCCCTCGCCATTGGTGAGGATGCGGCAGAACACCTTGGAGCCCGGCGCGGCGCGCGAGATCTTCTCGACTTCCTCGCGGCAGTCGACGGCAAAGAGGCGAACGCCCAGCGCGAAGGCGGAAGCGACGTCGCGCTCCTTCTTGATGGTGTTGCCATAGGAGATGCGGTCGGCGGTGGCGCCGGCCTCAAGCCCCATCTTGATCTCCGCGACCGAGGCGCAATCGAAATTGCTGCCGGCGGCGGCCAGCACGCGCAGCACTTCGGGGTGCGGGTTCGCCTTCACGGCATAGTAGACCGCGCTTTCCGGCATGGACTTGCGGAATGCGTCGTAGTTGGAGCGGACCTTTTCAAGGTCGATGACGAGGCACGGCTCGTCGGGCTTGCGTTCGGCGAGAAAGCCGCGGATGCGCGCTGAGATCATTGAATGGCCTCCTTCTCAAGCCGGGCATGCGCAAAGCTGCGCCAGCCGCGACAGGCAGTCGTTGCGAAAGTGGCTTTCTCCGCCTCGGAGAATGGCCGGTTCGTTGCTGCCTTGGATTGGAAGGATGGAACCCCCGCACTTCCGGCAATGATGGTGCGCCTCTTCAGTACCTGCGGGGTTGGAATCCGCTCGAGACCAAAAAAGCCCTCACCGTCGTTGCTTGGACGCTACCTGGAATTTCGCCTTCGAAAGCGACCCTAATAGGGCCGATCAACCGGGTTCACCAGGTTCGCCTCTTGGGATTACTCCCGCGAGTTTGTGCGCATCCGTTGCACGTGCGACTTTGGGCAGGGGTGATATGATGATAATCGCCGTCACATGCAAGGGAAAACATCGCCCCTCGCAATTTTTTTCATGCCCCGTGGAAGCAATTGATTAACCTTCTGTTTTCCACGCCGGCGGACGCTTTTCGAAGAAGGCGGAAACGCCTTCCCGTGCGTCGCCTTCCCAGCAGTCGGCGAGCCGGGCAGCAGTGTGCCGCATCAGCGGTTCGTCGACCTCTCCCGCCATGTGCCGGATCAGCGCCTTCGCCTGCGCCACGGCGGCGGGCGAACAGGAAAGATAGGGTTTCACCTCGGCTTCGATCGCGCCGTCGAGGCCGTCCGCCGGAACGACCTTCGCCACCAGTCCCAGCTCCTTCGCCTCGCTGGCGCCGAACATGCGGGCGGACATGAAGACCTGCCTGCGCGCGCGCCGCGCCCATCCGCGCCACGACATAGGGGCCGATGGTTGCGGGGATAAGGCCGAGCTTGCGTCTCCGTGAAGGCGAATTTCGCGCTGTCGACGGCGACCACCACATCGCACACGCTCATCATGCCAAGGCCGCCGCCGAAGGCCTGGCCGTTGACCCGGCCGATCAGCGGCTTGGGCAGTTCGTTGAGCGCGCGCAGCATGCGGGCAAGCTTCATCGCCTGCGCCTCGCGCTCCTGACGCGATTGCCTCGAATTGCTGGCGCATCCAGTCGAGATCGCCGCCGGCGCAGAAGCTGGCGCCCTCGCCCGTCAGCACGACCGCGCGCACGGTTTCGTCGGCGGCGAGCGCCGTCGCAGCCGCCTGCAAATCGTCGAGCATCCGGCCGGACATGGCGTTGTGCTTGTCCGGGCGGTTGAGCACGAGCCAGGCAACGCCGTCGCCGCGCGGCTCGATGCGGATGGTTTCATACTGCATTGGCGTCCTCCCGCAGCGAGCGGGCAAAAGCCGCCGCAGCATCGAGCCTGGCTGCATCAAGCCCGGTTTCGTGGCCGAGCCGTTGCATCAGCTTTGCCACGGCAAGCGTATCGACATTTCCCTTTGCGCCAGGCGCATAGGGGCAACCGCCCAGCCCGCCGGCCGCAGCATCGAATGTGGTCACGCCAAGCGCAAGGCTCGCCTCGATATTGTCGAGGGCGCGGCCCTTCGTGTCGTGGAAATGTCCCGCGAGGCGTTCCGCGGCAGCACGCCAAGCACCGCCTCAAGCATGGCGGTGACGCTTTGCGGCGTGCCATGGCCGATCGTGTCGCCGAGCGAGATTTCATCGCACCCCATTGCGCCAAGCGCGCCGGCAACCTTCGCCACGGCGGCGGGCTCGACCTTGCCGTCATAGGGGCAGTCGGTGACGCAGGAGACATAGCCGCGCACAGCGATGCCGTCTGCTTTCGCGGCTTCAAGCACCGGTGCGAAACGTTCGAGGCTTTCGGCGATGGAGCAGTTGATGTTGGCGCGGCTGAAGCCTTCCGAGGCAGAGGCGAAGACCGCGACGATGTCGGCCCGTGCCGCCCGCGCGGCCTCGTAGCCTTTCAGGTTCGGCGCCAGCGCCATGTAGCGCACGCCCGGCGCGCGGCGGATCGCGTCCATCACCTGCGCGGCGTCGGCCAGTTGCGGCACCCATTTGGGCGAGACGAAGCTCGTAACCTCGATGGTGTCGAAACCGCACAGCGACAGCATGTCGACGAGTTTTACCTTCTCAGTGGCGGGAACGATCCGCTTCTCATTCTGCAATCCGTCGCGCGGCGCCATCTCGACGATGCGGACCTTCACTACCCGGCCTCCGGCAGCAGGGCGACGAGCAGCGTGCCCTCGGTCACCTGGTCGCCCGGCGAAACATCGACCGCCTCGATCACGCAGTCGCGCGGCGCGACGAGCACGTGCTCCATCTTCATGGCCTCAAGCACCAGCAGCGGGCCGCCTTTGGAAACGCTGGCGCCCTTCTCGACATGAACGATCTTGACGAGCCCCGGCATGGGCGCGGCAACGGCATCGCCGCCGCCGGCTTCGCCTGCATGGCGGAAAGGATCGGGTATCGCGAATTCATGGGCCGCACCGCGCATGAACAGCGTCACATGACCGGGCCAGCGCGCAATCGAAACCGGCTCCGGCCCCTTGCCGGCGGAGAATGTGATCTCGTCTGCGTCTTGCGCAAGGCCGATACGGATCGACCCGGTCGGCAGCGCCACATCCCACTGGTCCCGGCCCGCGAATGACACGCCAAAGCGCGCCTGCGTTCCGTCGACAACCAGTTCGCCATGATGCACCGGCAGCTCCCAAAGCGCCCAGCTTCCGATCCGGTCGAACGGGTCTGCGCCGTTGCGTGCACGGTCGAGGCCAAGAACGGCGAGCGCCG
Organism: uncultured Alphaproteobacteria bacterium; assembly: GCA_963846345.1. Classification (GTDB taxonomy): domain Bacteria; phylum Pseudomonadota; class Alphaproteobacteria; order Rhizobiales; family Rhizobiaceae; genus BOKV01. Next base: position 40,030 of record CAWJVP010000002.1, on the reverse strand, counting down.
CGACGGCCTGCGCCTCGGGCAGCGTTTGCGGCGGCGGCGCAAGCGACGCCAGGTCGCGGGCGATGAGGCCGGTATCGACATCGCCGGCGGCAAATCCGGCATGGCGGGCGAGCCGGGCGAGAAACGCCGTATTGGTGACGCAGCCGGCGATCTGTGTTGCCTCAAGGCCATCGGCCAGCATGGCAAGCGCCCCGGCCCGGTCTGGCGCCTGCGCGATCACCTTGGCGATCATCGGGTCGTACCAGGGCTCGATCGCATCGCCCTGCCTCGCACGCCCGGAATCGACGCGCAGCGCCTGTCGGGAAAGCGCAGATGGTGCAGCGTGCCGATGGCCGGCAGGAAGCCGCGCGCGGCGTCCTCCGCGTAAATGCGCGCCTCGACGGCATGGCCGCAAAGCTCGATTTCGTCCTGCGTCCTCGGCAGTCTCTCGCCGGCGGCGACGCGCAACTGCCACTCGACAAGATCGAGCCCGGTGATCATCTCGGTGACCGGATGCTCGACCTGCAGGCGCGTGTTCATTTCCATGAACCAGAAGCCGTCCGGCCGCAGCCCGTTCGACGCCGTCGACGATGAACTCGATCGTGCCCGCGCCCGCTGTAATCGATCGCCTGCGCGGCCTTGACGGCGGCGTCCGTCATCGCCGCGCGCATTTCCTCGGTCATGCCGGGCGCGGGCGCTTCCTCGATCACCTTCTGGTGGCGGCGCTGCAGCGAACAGTCGCGCTCGAACAGATGCACGACATTGCCGTGATTGTCGCCGAACACCTGCACCTCGATGTGGCGCGGCTTCTCGATGTATTTCTCCACCAGCACGCGGTCATCGCCGAACGCGGCCTTGGCCTCGCGCCGTGCGCCGATGCCAGCGCCTCGCGGAAATCCTCCGCCTGCTCGACCAGCCGCATGCCCTTGCCGCCGCCGCCCGCCCGCGCCTTGATCAGCACCGGATAGCCGATCTCGTTGGCCTTGCCGGCCAGGATCAACAGCTCCTGCGCCTCGCCGTGATAGCCCGGCACGACCGGAACGCCGGCCTTTTCCATCAGCCGCTTGGCCGCGTCCTTCAGCCCCATGGCGCGGATCGAGGCCGCCGACGGGCCGATGAAGACGAGGCCGGCCGCCTCCACCGCCTCGACGAAATCCGGGTTCTCCGACAGGAAGCCGTAGCCGGGATGGATCGCCTCGGCGCCCGTCCGCCTGCGCCGCTTCGATGATCGCCGTAGCCGTCGAGATAGCTTTCGGCGGCAGGCGGCGGGCCGATGCGCACCGCCTCGTCCGCCATGCGCACATGCAGCGCCTTCGCGTCGGCGTCGGAATAGACCGCGACCGTGCTGATGCCCATGCGCCGCGCCGTGCGGATCACCCGGCAGGCGATCTCGCCGCGATTGGCGATGAGGATCGGGTGAACATGGCGCCATCACATCCTGAACACGCCGAATTTCGTCTCCTCCATCGGCGCGTTGAGCGCGGCGCGAGAGCGAAAGCGCCAGCACCGCGCGCGTCTTGCGCGGGTCGATGATGCCGTCGTCCCACAGGCGGGCGGAAGCGTAGAGCGGGTGCGACTGTTCCTCGAACATGGCGAGCGTCGGGGCCTTGAAGGCGGCCTCCTCCTCGGCGCTCCATGTCTTGCCCGACCGCTCGATCGCGTCGCGCCGCACGGTCGCCAGCACGCCGGCGGCCTGCTCGCCGCCCATCACGGAGATGCGCGAATTGGGCCAGGTCCACAGGAAGCGCGGCGAGTAGGCGCGCCCGGACATGCCGTAATTGCCTGCGCCGAAGGAACCGCCGACCAGCATCGTCACCTTGGGAACCGCGGTGGTGGCGACGGCGGTGACCAGCTTCGCGCCGTCCTTGGCGATGCCGCCGGCCTCGTATTTCTTGCCGACCATGAAGCCGGTGATGTTCTGCAGGAACACGAGCGGGATCCTGCGCTGCGAGCAGAGCTCGACGAAATGCGCGCCCTTCAGCGCGCTCTCGGAGAACAGCACGCCATTGTTGGCAATGATGCCGACGGGAATGCCCATGACATGGGCAAAGCCGCAGACCAGCGTCGGGCCGTAGCGCGGCTTGAACTCGTCGAAGCTGCGAGCCGTCGACGACGCGCGCGATCACCTCGCGGATGTCGTAGGGTTCGCGCAGCGATGCCGGGACGACGCCGAGCAGCTCGTCCGGGTCGTAGTGCCGGTTCGCTCGGCCGTCGAGAGTTGCACCGTGGCGGGCTTGCCGCGGTTGAGATTGGCGACCGCGCGCCGCGCCAGCGCCAGCGCATGGACATCGTCCTGCGCCAGATGGTCGGCAACGCCGGAAAGGCGGGTGTGCACATCGCCGCCGCCCAGATCCTCGGCGCTGACGATCTCGCCGGTCGCGGCCTTCACCAGCGGCGGCCCGGCGAGGAAGATCGTGCCCTGGTTGGCGACGATGATCGTCTCGTCGCTCATCGCCGGCACATAGGCCCCGCCAGCCGTGCACGAACCCATCACCACCGCGATCTGGGCAATGCCCGCCGCGCTCATGTTCGCCTGGTTGTAGAAGATGCGGCCGAAATGGTCGCGGTCGGGAAAGACCTCGTCCTGGTTCGGCAGGTTCGCGCCGCCCGAATCGACCAGATAGACGCAGGGCAGATGGTTCTGGATCGCGATTTCCTGCGCGCGCAGATGCTTCTTCACGGTCATCGGGTAGTAGGTGCCGCCCTTCACGGTGGCGTCGTTGCACACGACCATCACCTCGCGGCCTTCCACCCGGCCGATGCCCGCGATCATCCCGGCGCAGGGAGCATCGCCGTCATACATGCCATGCGCGGCGGTGCGGCCGATCTCGAGGAACGGCGTGCCGGGATCGAGCAGGCGCGAGACGCGTTCGCGCGGCAACAGCTTGCCGCGCGAGACATGGCGCTGGCGTGCCGTCTCGCCGCCGCCATTGGCTGCCAGCGCCGCGGCTTCCTCCACGGTCTTCAGCGCCGCCAGATTGGCCTCACGGTTGCGGGCGAAGGCCTCGGATCGCGTCGAAATGCTGGACTGGAGGACTGGCATCAGCGGCTGTTTCCATTACGGATCGTCCACGAATTCGTACGAATTAGCGTCAGACGTCAAGGCCGGGTCTTGCCACCATCGTTTCATGAAGTCACCCGCATCAGTTCCCGGCCGATCAGCATGCGGCGGATTTCGCTGGTGCCGGCGCCGATTTCCATCAGCTTGGCGTCGCGCATCAGCCGGGCGACGGGCGAATCCTCGAGATATCCGGCCCCGCCGAAAGCCTGCACCGCCTGAAGCGCCTGCTGCATCGCCTGCTCCGCCGCGTAAAGCACGCAGGCTGCGGCGTCCTGGCGGGTGACCTCGCCGCGATCGCAGGCGGCGGCGACGGCGTAGACATAGGCCCGTGCAGAGTTCATCGCCGTGTACATGTCGGCGATCTTGGCCTGCATCAGCTGGAACTCGCCGATCTTCTGGCCGAACTGCTTGCGCTCGTGCATGTAGGGAATGACATGGTCGAGGCAGGCCGCCATGACGCCGATGCAGCCGCCCGACAGCACCACGCGCTCATAGTCGAGGCCCGACATCAGCACGTTGACGCCCTTGCCCTCCTCGCCCAGCACGTTCTCGAACGGCACTTCGCAATCCTCGAAGATCAGTTCGCCGGTGTTGGAGCCGCGCATGCCCATCTTGTCGAACGGCTTGGAGGTGGAAAAGCCCTTGAACTGCCGTTCGATGATGAAGGCGGTGATCCCGCGAGCGCCGGCTTCCGGATCGGTCTTGGCGTAGACGACCAGCGTGTCGGCATCCGGGCCGTTGGTGATCCAGTATTTGGAGCCGTTGAGCCGGTAGTGGTCGTTGCGCTTTTCCGCCCGCAGTTTCATCGACACGACGTCGGAACCCGCGCCGGCCTCAGACATCGCCAGCGCGCCGACATGCTCGCCGGAGATCGAGGCCCGGCAGATATTTCCGCTTCTGCTCCGGGCGTGCCGTTGAGCCGGATCTGGTTGACGCAAAGGTTCGAATGCGCGCCGTAGGAAAGGCCGACCGAAGCCGAAGCGCGGCCGACTTCCTCCACCGCCACGGTATGGGCGAGATAGCCCATCCCTGCCCCGCCATATTCCTCCTCGACCGTGACGCCGAGAATGCCGAGTTCGCCCATTTCCTTCCAAAGATGCATGGGAAACTCGTTGGTGCGGTCGATCTCGCCCGCAATCGGGGCGAGGCGTTCCTGCGCCCAGCGGTGCACCGTCTCGCGCAGCGCCTCGATATCCTCACCCAAAGCGAAATTCATGCTGGCTGTGAACATGCCTGCCTCCTTGTCCCGCCCCATGATCAACCGGCATCGCCCGTAAAGGCAAGCCGAACTTGCCGCAATCGCATCCGGCCTCTATGAGGGGCCGGGCAACATGCGGGAATGGCGCACTTGGCATCAAGCATCACGATAAGGCGGCCGGACGACTGGCACCTGCACCTGCGCGACGGGGAAATGCTGAAGGGCGTGCTGCCCCATTCGGCCAAGGATTTCGCCCGCGCGATCATCATGCCGAACCTGGTGCCGCCGGTGGTCACCGGGGCCGATGCCGCCGCCTATCGCGACCGGATCATGGCGGCGCTGCCTGAAGGCGCACGGTTCACGCCGCTGATGACGCTGTACCTCACCGAAGCCACCGATCCGGACGATGTAGCGAAGGCATATGAGAGCGGCATTGCCCGCGCGGTGAAGCTGTACCCCGCCGGGGCAACCACCAATTCGGCCAGCGGCGTTCGCGACATTGACCAAGGCCATGCCGGTGCTGGAACGCATGGCGGCGGTCGGCATGCCGCTGCTTCATCCACGGCGAGGTGACGGACAGCGCCGTCGACATTTTCGACCGCGAGGCGGTGTTCATCGAGACGGTGCTGGAGCCACTGCGAAGACGCCTGCCGGAACTGAAGATCACCATGGAGCATGTGACGACGCGCGAGGGCGTCGACTATGTCCGTGCGGCGAAGGCGAACCTTTCCGCGACGCTGACGGTGCATCACCTCATCATCAACCGCAACGCGATCCTCGCCGGCGGCATCCGCCCGCATTACTATTGCCTGCCGGTCGCCAAGCGGGAAAGCCACCGGCTTGCCCTGCGCGAAGCGGCGGTGTCGGGCGATCCGCGCTTTTACCTCGGCACCGACTCTGCGCCGCATTCCGACCCCCTGAAAGAGGCCGCTTGCGGCTGCGCCGGCTGCTTCACCGCGCCCAATGCGCTCGCATGCCTCGCGCATGTGTTCGAGGAGGAGGGCGCGCTGGAGAGGCTCGAAGCCTTCGCCTCGCTGAACGGGCCCAATTGGCACGGCCTGCCGGCGAACGAGGAGCGCATCACGCTGACCCGCCGCGACAAGCCGGTTCCGCAACTTTCAAAGGTCGAGACCGGCGCGGGGCCGGTGACCGTTTTCGATCCGATGTTCGAGATCTATTGGGAAGTGGAAGCATGAGCCGCATTGTCTATGTGAATGGCGAATACCTGCCCGAGGAAGACGCCAAGATTTCCGTCTTCGACCGCGGTTTCCTGTTTGCCGACGGCGTCTACGAAGTCAGTTCCGTGCTGGACGGAAAGCTGGTCGACAATGCCGCGCACCTTGTGCGGCTGGCGCGTTCGCTCGGCGAACTGCGCATGGAAAGCCCGCTGCCGCCCGCAGAAATCGAGGCCGTGCAAAACGAGATGATTGCGCGCAACAATCTCGTCGAAGGCGCGCTGTACCTGCAAGTATCGCGCGGGGCGGCGGACCGCGACTTCTCCATCCCGAAAGACGCAAAGCCCTCACTGGTGATGTTCACGCAGGCCAAGAAGCTGGCCGACAATCCGGCGGCGCAGAAGGGCTGGTCGGTGATCCTTGTCGAGGACATCCGCTGGAAGCGGCGTGACATCAAGACCGTGCAATTGCTTGCGCCCTCGCTGGCCAAGCAGGCGGCGCTCGATGCCGGAGCGGACGACGCCTGGATGGTGGAGGGCGGCTTCGTGACCGAGGGCACCTCCAACAATGCCTGGATCGTCAAGGGCGGCAAGCTGATCACCCGGCATCTTTCGCCGGAGATCCTGCACGGCATAACCCGCCGGGCGGTGATGCGCGCTTGCCGCCGAGGACGGCCTTGCGGTGGAGGAGCGCGCCTTCACCCCGCAGGAAGCCATGGAAGCCGACGAGGCCTTCGTCACCAGCGCCACCTCCTTCGTGATGCCGGTGGTGCGGATCGACGGCAAGCTTGTCGGCAATGGCAATCCCGGCAGCGTGACGGCGCGGCTGCGCCAACTCTACATCGAGGAAGCACGCCGCGGATAAGCCGATTGCGTGCCGCTTTTGGGCGCATCGCCGGCGCGCCGGACAACTAGGGTGGGCGAAAGCTCCGGAGGCACGCGATGTTCCTTTCCGTTTTCGACCTCTACAAGATCGGCATCGGGCCATCGAGTTCGCACACCATGGGGCCGATGGTGGCCGCCGCGCGCTTCCTCGACGAAATCGCCCATGGCGACTGGCCGCGCCCGCAGGGTGCGCAGGTGGCGCGGCATCACCGTCTCGCTGCACGGCTCGCTCGCCTATACCGGCATCGGCCACGCGACCGACCGCGCCGTGATCCTCGGCCTTGCCGGTGAGACGCCCGACAGCATCGACCCCGACGCGATGGACGCCATGGTGGAGACGGTCGAAGCGCGACAAGCGCGTGACCCCGCCCGGCCACCCGGCCTACCGCTTCGACCCCGCGAGCGATCTCGTGATGGACCGCAAGACGCCGCTGCCCGGCCACGCCAACGGCATGGAGTTCTCCGCCTTCGACGCAGCGACGGCCGCCTGCTGCTGCGGCGGGTCTACTATTCCATCGGCGGCGGCTTCGTGGTGGACGAGCAGGAGCTTGCCGCCTGCCAAGTCCGGCAAGAAGCCCGCCGTGGCCTCCGGCGTGCCGTACCCCTTCGCCAATGCGGCCGAGATGCTGGCGATGGCGCGCCGCTCCGGCCTTTCGATTGCCGAGATGAAGCGGGCCAACGAGGAGGCGCATCATGCCGCGCGAGGAGCTGGACGCGCGGCTCGACGCCGATCTGGGACGCCATGCGCGGCTGCATCGAGCGCGGCATTTCGCAGGACGGCATCGTGCCGGGCGGGCTGAAGGTGCGCCGCCGCGCCCAGTCGCATCCACGACAAGCTGCAGGAGGAGTGGAAGCAGAACCGCCACAACCCGCTGCTCGCCAATGACTGGCTGGCCGTCTACGCCATGGCGGTGAACGAGGAGAACGCCGCCGGCGGCGCGCGTCGTCACCGCGCCGACCAATGGCGCGGCGGGCGTGGTTCCTGCCGTGCTGCGCTACTACCTGCACTTCCACGAGGACGCCGACCAGCAACGGCATCCGCGACTTCCTGCTGACCACCGCGGCGATCGGCGGCATCATCAAGCACAATGCCTCGATCTCCGGCGCGGAAGTCGGCTGCCAGGGCGAGGTCGGATCGGCCTCGGCCATGGCCGCCGCGGGGCTGGCCGCGGTGATGGGCGGCACGCCCGAGCAGGTGGAAAACGCCGCCGAGATCGCGCTCGAACACCACCTTGGCATGACCTGCGACCCCGTGGCGGGGCTGGTGCAGGTGCCCTGCATCGAGCGCAACGCGCTGGGCGCGGTGAAGGCGGTGACCGCCGCCTCGCTGGCGCTCAAGGGCGACGGCACGCATTTCGTGCCGCTCGACGCCGCGATCGAAACCATGCGCCAGACCGGCGTCGACATGAACGAGCGCTACAAGGAAACCAGCCTTGGCGGCCTTGCGGTCAACGTGCCGGTGAACATTCCCGAGTGCTGAGGGCCGGAGTGTTGAAAGTCAGGCCATGGGGCCGGTCATGGCATATCGATCGCGCGGCGGCTTCCCGCCCGCGGCATGAGGAAAGTTTCGTCCCCTTCCCGCCGCCGGGCGCACTTCTCCCGGCAGCGGCAAGGGAGCTTGGCACAAACCACCGCGCGGCCTCGCCGAGCTGGGGCATGTGTGCGGCCCCCGGCCGCGCGGCGCAGGGATTTGATGGTATCGGCCCGGACAGGTGCACACAAAATCCGGCGACCCTCGATGACGCCCACGTTTCGACCCATGGCCACGACAGCCCTGCTGCTGCCTCCCCCGATCCGACGGCGATATCAGTCCGGCGTTGCGCCGGGAGACAGTGAAGGCAGGATAAGAGGGGGAAAGGGGGATGGGGATAGATTTTTTGCGGTCGCTGCGAGTTCCAAGACCCCTCCCCAACCCCTCCCCACAAGGGGGAGGGGCTAACCTGGCCCAACCTCTGCGACATCGAATGCTTGGCCGGAAAGTTGGCGCGGCGCAAAAGCCCCTCCCCCTTGTGGGGAGGGGTTGGGGAGGGGTGTTTTCTTGATCATAACCCCTGTTCGAGCGCGTCCAGCACCGCTTCGGGGTGACGGTCGATCACGGCCAGCAATACGCGCGCGGTGCGGTCCGGAAAACGGCGCTTCTGTTCCCAGTCCCGCACGGCGGAAGGCGCAAGGCCGAAGGTCCGGGCAAAGCGCTCTTGCGACATGTGCTTGCGCTTGCGGATCGCGGCAACGTCGATCTCCTCCGGCACCACGACGAAGGCGGGCTTGCGCTCACCGCGCGCAATCTCCAGCGCTTCGCGAGCGCTGCGGACAAGTTCTTCGCCGAAGTTCGACATAGATATTTCCTCTGATCACCCGCGCCTGCGCGAAGCATTCATTCTATAGGCATCAGCCAGCAAGGGCAGAACGCTGGCCAGTTCATTTCGTTCGGCTTTCGTCAAATTGTCCTTCTGCGACTTGCCGTAGATCGAGAGCAGGAAAACCGGAATATCCCTGCCCGCGAAATAATGAATGGTTCGCCAGCCGCCGCTCTTTCCACCCGACTCCGTCCTGTGCCGCAACTTCCGCGCCCCGCCTGTCCCCGGCATGATGTCGCCTGCGGTCGGATCGGCAGCGATGTGATCGCATATGTCTTTCAGTTCTGCCTCGGAAACTCCTGCGCGCTTCGCCTGAGCTTCGAAGGTAGGTGTAGCCACAAGCGTTTGCAGCGACGAATTCTCGGGAGGTATATACGGCATTGCCGTAGTCCGATCAAGAGTTTGGAATAGTGATTTGTGGCGTCCTGACATACACGCTGTCGTTGCATATACTCTAGGAACGTCGATTCGCTAACTGAATCCTAATGAGGCACGACAATGCTCTTCTCTCAAATCTTCGGATTAGATTTAGAACAGCCTCAATTAGATTTCGTGGATATTGATCCCACTCGTGATACTCCTTTATTCATTGATCCATTTGCTATTTCCATAAAGGGCGATGATTGGTCGAGAATTATGCGACCTGCACATTACAAATTTCTTCCAAACCGCCCTGAATCACATTCGCGCTGGTCGTGTTGAACAAGCGCAAACACTTTTAAATGGTCTTAGTGAACCGAATGAAACCTGCCTCGGTGTTTCAAAAGGCGCGCCTGCCGGTAGGGGCGTGAGTGGCAAGCAGGCATTTGATCTCTACGATGCACTTGCAGCATCGCAAGCTGCCCGCACGGGTATACTTGAAGAACTCGCCGAATGTGAATTGTTCATTCCAGGAATCGGAAGCGACAAAATATCCGACGTAACCACAAATATAATAAGGCGACCACTAATAGAGTACACACAAGCTCAGTGCGATCTACACGGGATAGTTCTCAATGGAACCTATCCTTCTGGCCGTTTTTGGGACATTGAGGCCAGTCAGTGGCGTCAGACATACGTGAGTCTACCGATTTATGCTGAGAAGAGGCTTATTCTGGTGCCAAAATACACTGTAAGGCGCCATATGTCTCTAGATTCCCAAGAGTTTTATTCGAAACATATACTGAATTTTATTCAACAAGAGGAGTTAGAGCGCCGTTCATCACTCGTGCGTGTTTTGGCAAATGGCGAGAGACGTCCTCCTAGTAAAAAGGTTTTGCGGGACGTATTCCCATTTTCGAAGGATTTTATAACGAGGTTCTCTGAGGCACATCCAGATGTCTTAGCCGATTATAAAAGTTTTTATTCTGAACTTGAGAATGCTGGAGGTACTTTGAAGCATGACGAATTTAACGAAGAATTTGATGAAAGCGTATTTGCGCGCCTTCTAGCTACAAATCTTCCGAAAATTCCTCCAGGAAATTTTGATGCGACTCGCTATCACAGTTTCATAATGGGGGTATTGGAGTTTATTTTCTGGCCAAATTTAATATACCCAAAAAAGGAACATGAAATCGAACAAGGCAGAAAGCGTATCGATATTACTTACACAAATGCGGCTCAAACTGGTTTTTTCTGGCGAGCGCACACATCTCAGAATATTGCTTCACGCCTAATCATGGTGGAATGTAAAAATTATAATAGCGACCCCGCGAATCCAGAGTTGGATCAATTGGCAGGTCGTTTTTCGATTAATAGAGGGCAACTCGGCCTTTTGCTATATAGGTCAGCAAGCGACTACAATCGTCTATGTGAGCGATGCCGTGATGCTGCCCAAGCAGGTCGAGGTGTAATGCTTCCTTTCGGCGATGATCAGGTCATCGAATTCCTAAACTTGATAGCAAGTGGACAGCGGTCGGAGATTGATGCTCGATTGCAGAGTGTTTTCCTGCGACTGATTTCATAATACCCCCTACGCCACCTTGCTCAGCAGGCTCGCATTCCCCCCGCTCGCCGTCGTGTCCTCGGCGACGCTGAATTCCGAATAGAGCATGGCGAGTTCCCCGTCGCTGGAGAGCACCGGCACGCGGCGGCCGGGCTTTTGCGCCAGCGCCTTGCGCCACTGCCGCGGGGCTTCGCCGTCGATCATCGCGACGTCGATCTCGTCCGCCGCCAGCGCCTTGTCGAATTGCGGCTCGCCGGGCGCGCCTTCCAGCACCTTGTTGCCGGCCTCCCTTGCGATGGTCGCCTGGCGGGCGCGGTCGACTTCGGAGGGTCCCATGCAGGCGACGAGGCCGCGGGCCTTCAGCGCATAGGTGTTGCGCTCGCCGGTGGGGCCGGGCAGCGTTTGCGGCCCCGGCTGCGGCGGCACGGCCTGCGCCGCGCGGGTGAAGCGCGTGAGGTAGTGCGGGCCGCCCGCCTTCGGCCCGGTGCCCGAAAGCCCCTCGCCGCCAAAGGGCTGCACGCCGACCACCGCGCCGATCTGGTTGCGGTTCACATAGATGTTGCCGATCTTCGCGCGCTCGCAAATGCGGTCGACGCGCGTGTCGATGCGGCTGTGGATGCCCAGCGTCAGGCCGTAGCCGGCGGCGTTGATGGCGTCCACCACCGCGTCGATGGCGTTGGCGTCGAACTCCACCACATGCAGCACCGGGCCGAAGATCTCGCGTTTCAGGTCCGCCATGGCGTCGAGCCGGTAGGCGGCGGGCGAAACGAAGGTGCCGCCGCGCGTGCCATGCGGCAGCGGCAGATGGAAGAGCTCGCGGCCTTGCGCGCGCAGATGGTCGCAATGCTTCTCGATCACCGTGCGGGCGGCATCGTCGATCACCGGGCCGACATCGGTGCGCGGCCATCCACGGATCGCCGATGAAGAGTTCGCGCGCCGCGCCTTCCAGCATTTCCAGGAATTGCGGGGCGACATCGCGCTGCACGAACAGCACCCGCAGGGCGGAACAGCGCTGCCCCGCGCTCTGGAAGGCGGAGGCGAGGATGTCGCGCACCGCCTGCTCCGGCAGGGCGGTCGAAATCGACGATCATGGCGTTGAGGCCGCCGGTCTCGGCGATCAGCGGCGCGGCGGCGTTGCCGGTCTCGGCCATGGAGCGCTCGATCGCGGCGGCGGTGTCGGTGGAGCCGGTGAAGGCGAGCCCGGCAATGCGCGGATCGCCGGTCAGCACCGGGCCGATCACCGCGCCGTCGCCCTGCACGATTTCCAGCACGCCCTTGGGCAGGCCCGCCTCGATGAACAGCCTTGCGGCGCGCGCGGCAATCAGCGGCGTCTGCTCGGCGGGCTTGGCAATCACGGTGTTGCCCGCGGCCAGCGCGCCGGCGATCTGTCCGGTGAAGATCGCCAGCGGGAAGTTCCACGGCGAGATGCAGACGACCGCGCCCAGCGGCTCGCGGCCGGCCATGGCGGTGCGGGCCTGCGCCGCGTAATAGCGCAGGAAGTCGACCGCCTCGCGTACTTCCGCGACGGCGTCGAAGCGGGTCTTGCCGGCCTCGCGCACGGCAATCGCCATCAGTTCGGGCGCGTGGGTTTCGTAAAGGTCGGCGGTCTTTTCCAGCAGCGTGGCGCGGGCATTGACCGGCCATGCGGCCCAGCCGGGCGCGGCGGCAACGGCTCGGGTGATCGCGGCCTTTGCATCGTCCGGTCCGGCGTCGATGACGTTGCCGACGATCTCATCGCGGTTGGCGGGGTTGCGCAATTCGCGTCCCGCGCCTGCGCCCCAGCGCATCTCGCGGTACGGCTCCATCGCGGCTTCGAGTTCGACCAGCACGGCGGGGTCCATCAGGTTCCAGCCGCGCGAATTTCCGCGCTCGGGGGCATAGAGGTCCTTGGGCAGCGGGATCGCCGGATGCGACAGCGGCTCGGCCGCTTCAACGGCTGCAACCGGATCGGCGGCGATTTCCTGCGCGGGGATCGACTTGTCGAGGATGCGGTGGACGAAGGACGAGTTCGCGCCGTTCTCCAGCAGCCGGCGCACGAGATAGGCCAGCAGATCCTTGTGCACGCCGACGGGCGCATAGACGCGGCGGCGGTGGCCGTCGCGCTTGCGGGCGATCTCGTGCAGCGTCTCGCCCATGCCGTGCAGGCGCTGGAACTCGATGCGCTGGCCGGGCAGCGCCATCTCGGCGATGGCGGTCACGGAATGGGCGTTGTGCGTGGCAAATTGCGGGTAGATGCGGTCGGTCATGCCGAGCAGCTTCTTCCCGCAGGCGAGCCAGGAAAGATCGGTCGTCTCCTTGCGGGTGAAGACCGGATAGCCCTCCGCGCCCTGCACCTGCGCATGCTTGATCTCGCTGTCCCAATAGGCGCCCTTGACGAGGCGCACGGAAATGCGGCGGCCATGCATGCCGGCAAGGTCGTAGAGCACGTCGATCACCGCCGGCGCGCGGCGCGAATAGGCCTGCACCACCATGCCGAGGCCATCCCATCCGGCCAGCGCGGGATCGGCCAGCACGGCATCGAAGATGTCGAGCGACAGTTCCAGCCGGTCGGCCTCCTCCGCGTCGATCGCCAGCGGAATGTTCACCGACTTGGCGAGCCGCGCCAGTTCGGTGACGCGCGGCACCAGTTCCATCATCACGCGGGCGCGGTTCACGGTCTCATAGCGCGGATGCAGCGCCGACAGCTTGACGGAGATGCCGGGATTGTCGTGGCAGTCGCGCTTGTGCGCGTGGTTGCCGATCACCGTGATGGCGTTGGCATAGGAGGCGAAATAGCGCGATGCGTCGCGCGCGGTGCGCGCCGCCTCGCCCAGCATGTCGAAGGAGTGGAGATAGCCGTCCTCCATCTCCGGGCCGGCGTTCTTCATCGCCTCGGAAATGTCGCGGCCCAGCACGAACTGCCGGCCGAGCAGGCGCATGGCCTCTCCCACCGCGGTGCGCGCGACCGGCTCGCCAAGCCGGCGCACGACGCCGTGCATGACCGAGGCGAGGTCTTCGGCGCGGGCCGGAATGGAGCGGAACACCTTGCCGGTCAGCATCAGCGCCCAGGTGGATGCATTGACCAGCGAGGACTCGGCCCGGCCCAGATGGCGCGACCAGTCGCCCTCGCCGATCTTGTCGGAAATGAGCGCGTCCAGCGTCGCGGCGTCGGGCGTGCGCAGATAGGCCTCGGCAAGGCACATCAGCGCCACGCCCTCGTCGGTGTTGAGGCCGTATTGCGCGAGGAACTTCTCCATCAGGCCGGGCGTCGCCACCGCGCGGATGTCGTTGACGAGGTCGGCCGCCTTGTTCGCGATCTGCGAGCGCTGCGATGGCGAAAGCGCCAGGAGGTCCTTCAGGTCCGCGACGCATTGCGCCTTCATCGCGAAGCGTGTTGCGGCGAATGGCGAGGCGCAATCTTTCCTGCATGGTCAGCTCCATCTGCGATCTGGAAAGTACATTATCACTCGCCTAGCCAATTCCGGTTGAGATTTTCACTTAAGTATGGTCATTCACTGGTGTTTTTCACTGGATTACCGCCATGCTGGACGCAATCGACCGCAAGATACTGAAGGCCCTGCAGGCCGACGGGCGCATGACCATAACCGAGCTGGCAGAAACCGTCAGCCTGTCGAAGACGCCCTGCACGGAGCGCGTGCGCCGGCTGGAGCGCGAGGGCTATATCAGCGGCTACCGCGCGCTGATCGATCCGGCCCATGTCGGGCTCGATACGCTGGTCTTCGTCCAGGTTTCGCTGGAACGCACGACGACCAATGTGCTCGACCGGTTCAATGCGGAGGTGAAGCGCATCGCGGAGGTGGAATCGGCACACATGATCGCGGGCGGCTTCGACTATCTGCTGAAGGTTCGCGCAAGGGACATGGCGCATTATCGACAAGTATTGGGCGACCGGATCGGGGCGCTGCCCGGCGTCAGCCAGACGCATACCTATTCGGTCATGGAGACCGTGATCGAGAATGGCGGCATCAGTCCGGCGTTGTTCTGACTGGTGCTTGCCAAGAAGGCGGGAGGCGGCAAGACTGCGCCCATGGAAGCTGGACGGAACGGACACAAGATCAGGCTGCGCGTCGTCTTTGGCGGCAATGCCATGCTGGGGCCGGGCAAGGCGGACCTGCTGGAGCACATCGGCAAGACCGGTTCGATTTCGGCTGCCGGAAAAGCCATGGGCATGAGCTACAAGCGCGCATGGACGCTGGTCGAAACCCTCAACGGCATTTTCCGCGAACCGCTGGTGGCAAGCAGCCGCGGCGGAACCAGAGGTGGCGGAGCCCGGCTCACCGAAACCGGGGAAAGGGTGCTGGCGCAGTACAGGCTGCTGGAAGCGCGCGTCGAAGAAGCAGGCGCGGCCGAGATACAATCGATCCGGCAATTGCTGAGGGATATTCCCGACGGGAAATAACGCTTGCGCCGGTTGTTCGCCAAGCTATATTTCCGACCGGACATAACGGTTCCGGAGGATATCCATGCTCCGCCTGCTGCCTGTCATTACACTTGCACTGTACCTTGCTGTTCCAGCGTCCGCCCGCGCAGGAGAGGCACTCATCGCCGTCGCCGCCAATTTTGCGGGTGCTGCCGAGGCAATCGGAAAAGCATTCACCGCTGACACCGGCCATAAGGCGACGTTTACCACCGGCTCGACCGGCAAGCTCTATGCGCAGATCAGCGAGGGCGCGCCGTTCGACGCGTTGCTTTCGGCCGACGCGAAGACGCCGCAGAAAATCGAGGCGGAAGGCAATGGGGTGGCGGGCAGCCGCTTCACCTATGCGATCGGGCGGCTGGCGTTGTGGAGCGTGGACGCCGGACGGATCGGGGCCGATCCCAAGGCGGCCTTGAGCGACCCGGCGACGCTCAAGATCGCCATCGCCAACCCGGATCTTGCGCCTTATGGCGTGGCGGCACGGCAGGCGCTCCAGGCCATGGGCTTGTGGGACGCGGTCCAGCCGAAGATCGTCATGGGCGAGAACATCGGCCAGGCATTCGCCATGGCCCAAAGCGGTGCGGCACAGCTTGGCTTCGTTGCGCTGTCGGCCGTCAAGAACCCGGAAAAGCCCGCGGGCGGATCGCTCTTCGAGGTGCCGCAGGAATGGTTCGATCCGATCCGCCAGGACGCAATCTTGTTGACGAAGGGCGAGAACAACGAAGCCGCCAAGGCATTCCTCGAATTCCTGCGAGGTCCCAAGGCGCGTGAAATCGCGGCGTCATTCGGTTATGGGGGTTCATGACCGAATTCCTGCCCGATACCGGACCGCTGATCCTCACCATCCAGCTGGCGGCGATCACGACGGCGATCCTCATCGTGATAGCGACGCCGCTTGCCTGGTGGCTCGCCTTCACGCAGGCGCGGGTCAAGCCCGCCATCGAGGCCATTACCGCGCTGCCGCTGGTGCTGCCGCCGACGGTGCTCGGCTTTTACATGCTGATCGCGTTCAGTCCCAAATCGACGCTTGGCGGGTTCTGGCTGCAAGCGACGGGAACGACGCTCACCTTCTCCTTCGCCGGGCTGGTGGTCGCCTCGGTCATCTATTCGCTGCCATTCGCGGTGCAACCACTGCAGTCGGCATTCGAGGCGCTGGGGCGCAGTCCGCTTGAAGCGGCCGCGACCTTGCGCGCCGGGCCTTTCGATCGTTTTTTCGCCGTGGGAATGCCGCTCGCCAAGCGCGGCTTTCTCACCGCTGCGGTGCTGAGCTTCGCGCATACCATCGGCGAGTTCGGCGTGGTGCTGATGGTCGGCGGCAACATTCCGGGCCAGACCAAGGTCGTTTCCATCGCGATCTACGAGCATGTCGAGACGATCAACCATGCCGATGCGCATGTGCTTTCGGCGATCCTGCTTGCCTTCTCGTTCGCGGTGTTGCTGCTCATCTATGTGGTGAACCGGCGCTTTCCCGAGCCTGCCGCATGAGCGTGCTTGAAGCCTCTGTAAAACTTTCGCGCGGGGCGTTTTCGCTCGCCATGGACGAGCGCATTCCGCTTTCGGGCATCACGGCGCTGTTCGGGCGTTCGGGGTCGGGAAAGACAACCTTGCTGCGCATCATCGCGGGGCTGGAGCCGGGAGCGAGCGGGCGCATCGCGATGAATGGCGCGACCTGGCAGGACGGCCCGCGTTTCGTGCCGCCGCACAAGCGGGCCATTGGCTATGTCTTCCAGGACGCGCGGCTGTTCCAGCATCTCAGCGTGGCGGGAAATCTCGACTTCGCGGCACGTCGCGCCACGGACCCCGGACCATCGGTTGAATCGGTTGTCGCGGCCTTCGACCTGAAGCCGCTGCTGGCACGCAGGCCGCAGGCGCTTTCGGGCGGGGAAAAGCAGCGGGTGGCGCTGGCGCGGGCCCTGCTGAGCGCGCCGCGGCTGATGCTGATGGACGAGCCGCTTTCATCGCTCGACGAGGCGCGCAAGGGCGAGATCCTGCCATACCTCGAAAGGATGCGCGACGAGAGTGACATCCCGATCCTCTATGTCAGCCATTCGGCCGCCGAAGTGGCCCGGCTCGCAAACCATGTGGTGATGCTGGAAGCCGGCCGCATCGTGCGGCAGGCGGCGGCAGGCGCGTTCTTCGCCGATGCCGATGCAGCCCCGCTGCTGGGCATGCGCGAGGCCGGCGCCGTTCTGGAAGCGCGGGTCACCGCGCACCACGCTGACGGGCTGAGCGAGCTTTCGATATCCGGCGGAACGCTGACGCTGCCTTTCATCGACCGGCCAAAGGGCAGCACGGTTCGGGTGCGCATTCCGGCGCAGGACATCCTGCTTGCGTTGAAGCGCCCCGAGGCGATCTCGGCACTCAACATCCTCGAGACGAAGATCATTGCCATTCGCGAGGATGACGGCGCGGGCGCGCTCGTCACCCTTGAATGCGGCAGGGATCGACTGCTTGCCCGCGTCACGCGCCGTTCGGCACAGGCGCTCGGGCTTGAGCCGGGAGGCGCCTGCTTCGCCATCGTCAAGACGGTGGCGGTTGCCCAAGGCAATCTTGGCGCGGAAACTCCCGCTCAGCCGGAAAGCGCGTAGACTGTGATCCCGCCGGCGAGCGCGGCGGATGTAATCGCCAGCAGCGTCAGCGAAAAGCGCAGCGGTCCCGCCAGCATGGCCAGCACCGACCGCATGACGGCGTTGACCGCGAGGGCCGCCAGAACCGCCTGCCCGGCAATCCCGGCATCGATGACGGACTGGCCGACAAGCCGCAGCGCGCTCAGCGTCGCCACATCGACATCGAACGCGCCGGAGAACGCTGCCGTGGCGACGACGCCGCCTGTTCCGTATTGTCTGGCAAGGATGGCGCTCAGCGTCGAAACGACGGCGAACACGGCCGCAAATCCCAACAGCGCCAAGAGGTCGAAGGGGTTTCTGGCGTTGCCCGAAGGATCCGCCGACTTGCCGTGCCCCCCGCGCAGCAGCGACAGCAGGCCCGCGCAGCCGAAGACTGCCGCGCCGGCAAGGGCCGGCGGGGCAACGGCGGCAAGCACCGAAGGCTGCACGATCAAGGTCACCAGAAGCGCGCGCATCACGGATATCATGGCCGCCAGCGATGCCGCGCCAGCCAGCGCGACGGGATTGGCGGCGCCCTTGGCCATTCGCGCAAGCGCCACCGTCACGGCGGTGGATGACAAAAGCGCCCCGGCCAGCGCACTGACGGTCAGCCCCCGCGATTCGCCCAGCAGCCGCACCGCGACGTAGCCGAGATAGGAAATCGCGGCCATCAGCACTGTGAAGAACCAGATTTCCCAAGGGTTCAATCCTCCCCAGGGATCGATCGTCCGGTTGGGAAGCATCGGCAGGACGATGGCCGTCATCGAGGCGAGGATCAGGGCGGAGCGCAATTCCACCCAGGTCATGCGCTTCAACAGGCCGTGCAGGACTTCGCGACTGGCGAGGATTCCGGCCAGCGCAGCGCCACCCGCCGCCGCGGCCACATAGTCCCCCACTACCGCCAGCGCACCCAATGCGAAGACGGCGAGCGCCGCGATGACGCCGGTGACGCTGTAGTCCTCGTCATGCTCGGCCTCGTGGTACTTGAACCATGCGAAGATGGCGGAGAACCCGATGAAGCCGGCGACCAGCACCGACATCGAGGAGAGGGCCTCCGCAATCGCGGCGAAGACGCCGCCCAAGCAGTCCGGCGATGCCGTATGTGCGGATTCCCGCAGTGCGGCTGTGCTCGGGCGCATCGCGTTCGCGCCAGCCGCGTTCGAGCCCTACCAGCAGCCCGATCGCCAGCGCCAGCCCGAGCCGCGCGATCAGCGGGTCCATCGCCCGCCCCCTTCCGTCAGCGCGCGCAATGCGTTGAGGATCACGGCGACATCGATCACTTCCTGGAAGATCGCGCCGGCAACCGGCGTCAGCATGCCGGCGGCGGCAAACCCCATGCCGATGCCCGACAGCGCCAGTCCGGCGACGATGCTCTGCATCGCGATGGAGCGTGTGCGCCTCGCGATGAGAACCGCGCTGGCGACCGGTTCGAGCCGGTCGGGCAGGATGACGACATCGGCAGCTTCCGACGAGGCGGTTGCGCCCCGCGCGCCCATGGCGATGCCGACGGAGGCCGTCGCGAGCGCCGGTGCATCGTTGATGCCGTCACCGACCATGACCGTGCCGGCCCGGCCGGTTTCCGCCTCGACGGTCGAGACCTTCATCGCCGGCGTCGCGTCGGCGACCATGCCGTCGAGCCGCAGCAGGTCCGATATGCGCCCGGCCGATGCAGCGCCGTCGCCGGTGAGCATGATGATGCGCGTGAAGCCGGCATTGCGCAGCTTGCCGATTACCGCGGCGGCGTCGGTGCGAACCTCGTCGCCGAAGGTGAAGACGGCGCCGAGTGCGCCATCGAGCGCCGACAAAGACCTCGAGCACCTCGCCCTGCTCCTGCTGCGATTTCGACGCCCAGTCCGGCAGCGGCGCACCGGCCATTACCAGGGCGCGCGAGCCAGCCAGCACCGCCGTCTCCCCGACGAAACCTTCGATGCCGGAACCGCGATATTCGCGCACGCCGGTGGGCGCGGTCAGCGGCAAGCCCCTGCTTCGCGCCATGGCGACGATGCTTTCGGCGATGACATGGTGCGACGCCTGCTCGACAGACGCCAGCAGGCGCAACGCATCGTCCGGATCGATCCCGGGCGCCGTCTGCGCACCGATCAGCGAGGCGCCGCCATGCGTGAGCGTTCCGGTCTTGTCGAAGATGGCAGTGCGGGCCTGCGCCAGCGCCTCCAGCGCGACGCTGCCCTTCATCAGCACACCCGCGCGGGCAGCGCGCGATACACCGCCGATGAAGGCGACGGGCGCTGCAAGGATCAACGGACAGGGCGTCGCCACGACCAGAACGGCAAGGCCGCGAACCGGATCGCCGGAGGCGAGCCAGGCAAGGCCGGCCACCGCCAGCGTCACCGGCAGCAGGAAGAGCGCGAAACGGTCGGCCATGCGGATGAACGGCGCCTTCACGTTCTGTGCCGCCGCCACCATCCGCACGATGCCGGCATAGGTGCTCGCATCGGCGGCGGCGGTCGCGCGCATGGCGAAGGCCTCGCCGGCATTGACCGTGCCGCTGCGCAACGGATCGCCGCTTTTGAGGGCGACCGGCAGCGGTTCTCCCGTGACGGCCGATTCATCGACACTCGCCGTCCCGTCCACGACCACGCCATCGACCGGCAGCATCTCGCCGGCCTGGATCACCAGTTCGTCGCCCGCCCGCACCTCACTGGCTGAAATCGTCTCGATCCCCTGCGGCCCCTTTCTATGGGCGATGCGGGGAGACCGGTCGGTCAATGCCTTGAGGTCGCGTTCGGCGCGGCCGCGGGCAAAGTCCTCCAGCACCGTGCCGCCGGCATACATGATGGCAACGACGACGCCGGCGAGCGACTGGCCAAGCAGGAGCGCCGCGCTCATCGACACAAGTGCGATTGCATCGACGCCAAAGCGGCCGATCCAGAAGTCTCGCAGGATCGAGACCGCCAGAACCGCGATCACCGGAAGGCTGGCCGCCGTCCAGATCATCCCGGGCGTCAATGACATTACCGCCGGGCGCAGTCGCGCCGTCGGGGCTCAGCGCCAGGCCCGTCACCAGGCCTGCTATCGCCACGGCGAGCAGGACTTTGCGCAACATGCTTTCAAACAATCGAGGCCCCCGCGATGCGGTATTTCGAAACGTCGTGAAACTAGTCTAGATTCCGGCAAAGGTCGCGCCTTGATCCATGACAAGGTGCCGTGCAACCGCGGCCCACAGGCTTGAAATGCAGGAGATGGCAATTGAGCATCAGAAATCTCGAACATGCCGCGCGCCCCCGTTCGGTTGCGGTCGTCGGCGCGTCGGAACGCGAAGGCTCGGTTGGGCGGGTCGTCCTGAAGAACATCATCGAGGGCGGTTTTGAGGGCGCCATCTGGCCGGTCAATCCGAAATACCGCAAGCTCATGGGACTTGCCTGCCATGCAAGCGCCGACGCGCTGCCGGGCATCCCCGACCTTGCGGTCATCGTGACGCCACCCGCGACCGTGCCCGGCATCATTGCCGAACTCGGGGCGAAGGGCTGCCGTGCAGCGGTGGTCATCACGGCCGGACTGACGCGCGAAAACGGCCTGCGCCAGGCGATGCTCGACGCGGCCAGGCCCAATCTCTTCCGGATCATCGGGCCGAACACGCTCGGGCTGATGATCCCGCCGGTCAAGCTCAATGCCGGCTTCTCGCACATGGCGGCGGAGCCGGGAAACATCGCGCTGCTGTCGCAATCCGGGGCGATCGCGACCTCGCTGATCGACTGGGCGGCGGATAACGGCATCGGCTTTTCGCAGATCGTCTCGCTCGGCGACATGGCCGATGTCGATGTCGGCGACTATCTCGACCTGCTGGCGGGAGACGCCGCTACGCGCGCGATCCTGCTCTACCTGGAGACCATTCCCAATCCGCGCAAGTTCATGTCGGCGGCGCGTGCTGCGGCGCGCGTAAAGCCGGTGATCGCGATCAAGTCCGGCCGCCACGAAGCCGCGGCAAAGGCCGCCGCCACCCATACCGGCGCACTGTCCGGCGCCGACCGCGTGGTGGACGCGGCGTTGCGCCGGGCCGGTATCCTGCGCGTGATGGGCCTTGGCGAACTGTTCGACGCAGCCGAGACGATGGCTCGCTTTTCCCCGCTCGAAAGCAGCCGGGCGGCGATCGTCACCAATGGCGGCGGCGCGGGCGTGCTCGCCGTCGACCAGCTTGCCGATTGCGACGGCGAACTCGCGCAGCTTTCGCCGCACACCATCGACGCGCTGAACAAGGTGCTGCCGCCGACCTGGTCGCATGCCAATCCGGTCGACATCATCGGCGATGCGCCGCCCGAGCGCTATGCCGCGGCGGTGACGTTGGCGGGAGACGATCCGAACGTTGACGCGATCATCGTGCTCAACTGCCCGACCGGGCTTGCTTCGCCCGTCGAGGCGGCCGAAGCGGTGGCGCGATTGACGCAACAGGGCAGGATCAACGGCAAGCCCGTTCTTGCCTGCTGGCTCGGCGAACACACGGCGCGCCAGGGGCGGCAGATCCTGCACCGCGCTGGTGTCGCGAGTTTCGAGACGCCGGCGGAAGCATCGCTGGCGCTGTCCTGGCTCGGCGACTGGGGCAAGGCGCAGCGCGCGCTGTCGCGCGTGCCGTCGAGCCTCGCCACCGATGGCGCAATCGACCGCAACGCAGTGCTCGAGATTTTCCGCAAGGCGGCAGCCGAAGGGCGCAGCATGCTGACCGAACCGGAGGCGAAGGCGGCGATTTCCGCCTACGGCATCGAAACGCCGCCAACCCTGGTCGCCCGCACGCCGCAGGAGGCGGAGGCGATTGCCGCAAGGCTTCTTGCGCGACGGCGGCAAGGTCGTGGTGAAGCTGCTTTCCAAGGCAATCTCGCACAAATCGGACGTCGGCGGCGTCGTGCTCAACATCGAGACGGCAAGGGCGGCCGGGGAAGCAGCGCAGGCAATAGCCGGGCGGGTGCGCGAGCACGCGCCGAATGCCGATATCGAAGGCTTTGCGGTGCAGCCGATGGTGGTGCGCAAGCATGCCCATGAGCTGATCCTCGGCATGAGCCGCGACCCGATCTTCGGTCCGGTCATCCTCTTCGGCGCGGGCGGCATCGCGGTCGAAGTCATGGACGACACGGCTATCGCGCTGCCGCCGCTCGACAACGTGCTCGGCGGCGATCTCATCGACGCAACGCGCATCGGCAGGCTGTTGAAGGGCTATCGCGACCGAAAGCCGGCCGACCGCCAGGCGATCCTTGCGGCGCTCAACGGCCTGTCGCAGATGATCGTCGATTTTCCCTGCATCGTCTCGATGGACATCAATCCGCTGCTTGCCGATGCCGATGGCGCGATCGCGCTCGACGCGCGCATCGAGATCGATCCGGCCCGCGTCGAGGAAAAGGGACCGAACCCGGAACTTGCCATCCGGCCGCTGCCTGCCGGCTGGGAGAAGGAGATCGACTGCGCCGGGCATGCCATATCGCCTGCGGCCGATCGAGCCAGCGGATGTCGCGCTGTATCCCGACTTCATGGCGAAGATCTCGCCGGAAGACATGCGGCTGCGCTTTCTCGCGCCGCGCCGGAATTTCTCCGACGACATGCTCAAGCGGCTGACCCAACTCGACTATGACCGAGACATGGCTTTCGTGGCGCTGGAGAAGGAAAGCGGGGCCCTGGCAGGCGTGTGCCGGCTTTCCTGCGATCCCGACAAGGATGTCGGCGAATACGGCCTGCTGGTGCGCACCGACCTGCAGGGGCGCGGGCTCGGCTGGGCGCTGCTGCGGCAAATCATCGATTTCGCCAAGGCGGAAGGCGTCGGGAAGATCGAGGGCGTCATCCTTACGGAAAACGCCAAGATGTTGAAGATGGCGCGCGAGTTCGGCTTCAAGCCTGCCCGTCATCCGGACGGGCCCGGCCTGACGCTGGCAACGCTTCAACTGCGCTGAGCAAGGCGGCGGCGACCTGCGGCAGCGCGAGCGCGGCATTGATCTTGCGCCACGAAATCTCGCCGGAGAACCGCGCCAGTTGCCGCTCAAGCACTTCGAGGCCCGCATCGGAAGGCCCGCCTTTGCGCGCCGCAACGCGGTCGCGAAGCACTTGCGCCGGGGCATCCAGCCAGAACCCGGCGAACGGAACGCCAGCTTCAAGCGCCGCATGTTCGATGCGCGTCGCGATCTTGCCTGCGGTCGAACACGGCATCGGCCAGCACGGTCCCGCCGGCACTGGCGATCGCCAGGCTGTGGCGCGTGATCTGCGCATAGACCCGCTGCGAAACCTCTGGCCTGTAGGCGTCGTCAGGAAGGCGCGTTTCCGCGGAAACGCCATGGATCGCCTTGCGGATGCGGTCGCTTTCGACAATGCGCGCGCCGGGCGGCGGACCACATCCGCGTCGCGCAGGCTTCGCCCGCCGTGGTCTTGCCGCTGCCGCTGAGGCCGCCGACCGCCACCAGCAGGGCGGTGAGATTGCTTCAGCAATTCCAGGGCCAGGTCGAAATAGGCGCGGGCTTCCTCGCCCTTGGCGCCGGCCGGTCCACCTGCTTCCTCGATCTGCGTCGCCGTAACATGGGCGCGCACTGCGGCCCGCACCGCCATGAAGAAGGGCAGCAGCGTGAAGCCGCCGTCATCGTCCGTCTCGTCGAGGTAGCGGTTCATGACGAGGTTGGCGAAGTCGACAGAAGCCGCGATGCCACAGATCCATCAGCAGAAAGGCAAGGTCGTAGAGCACGTCGACGGTCGCGATCGCATCGTTGAATTCGATGCAGTCGAACAACGCGGCTCGCCGTCCAGAAGGCAAATGTTGCGCAGGTGCAGATCGCCATGGCAGCGGCGGATTTTTCCCTCCCGCCTCGCGCCGGTCGAGAACATTTGCATGGCGGTCGACGGGCTTGGCGAAAGGCCGGTTAAGGCTTTCGGTTTCTTCGGCGGCGAAGACATGGCTTGTCCTGAAACCCGCCTCGTTGATGTCGAAAGCACCGCGGCCATGTTTGCCGCTCCGCCGCCGGAATAATGACCGGCGCTTCGCGATGAAAGGCGGCGATCATCCGCGATACCGTTTCGTCATCAATGCCGGCGTCAGTTCGCCCTTCAGCGCCATGGCGTCCAGCAGGCAGGACTGGTCGAAGCGGACCATCTCGATCAGCGCGTCGGCAAGCTCGCCCGGGCCGTCGAATGAAAGACGGCCGCGACCCGCGTTGATGCCGAACCCGCGGATACAGCCCGGGCGCGGTGTGCGAGTTGAGCCGCAGCTCCTTTTCGCAGGCTTCCAGCCGGAGCTGCGGCGTTGAGAAATCCACATAGGGCAGGCTGACGGCGCGCTTCATCTTCAGCGCGGTGTCGCGGCCAGAAAAATGCGCGAGATGTGCGTCTCGATCACCTCGCAAGTGCCGATGGTCTTGGCGATGGGCAAGAAATTCGGTTACCGCCTTCTGGTCATCGACGATCATGGGCGTCCTCCCCGAGCCGGACCGTTGCTCAGCGTTGCAACGTCTCGACATAGAGTGTCAGCAGGCGCACGCGTTCGCGCGTGATCGCCTCGGCTTGCTCGGGCGAATAGGATTCCAGATCCTCCTGCAGGAAAAGCCGGTTCCAGCGCGGCATGTCGCGGCCCTCATGGCCTTCGACGATATAGCGCCCGTCGATGACGCCGAAGACCCTGGCGAACGGGAAACTCGCCGGAATTCTTGCGCGACAAGCTGCGTCAGGTCCGCCGGCTTGGTCGAAAGATTGATCGCGAACTCGCCGTCTCCCCTGCCCTCCGGTCCGTGACACATCGCGCAGGAATTGAGGAACTCGGCCTGCGCCATACTCCATCTGCTGGGCCGATGCGGGAACCGCCTGCGGCCAGCAGGGCCGCCACGCGAGGCCAAGGCCCATGCCGAATTCTTCATTGCTTTTGCCTCTCGCGCTAGATGCAAACTTTTGCGCATTACAAGCGCGGTCGTTGACCCCAATCAATCGCGGCGCCGGTTCGATTTGATCGAGCGCAATGTGAGCCCGCATTCATGCGACTTCTACGTTTGTTGAGCGGCTGCAAAAGGTCGCAAGGAGAACTGCGTATGACATTCAAGACGATATTGACCGTTACGGGCGTCGATGGCGGGGACGGCGACATCAAGCTCGCCGCCCGGCTTTGCGAAGAGACTGGAGCGCATCTGGCGATCCTGGCGGTCGCTTTCGCCGCGCCGCCGCCGGTGGGCGACTACGCCGTGATGACCTCCGACGTTTGGATACAGGAGAGGCAGGCCGACATGATGCGCCTCGTCGATCGCAACGAGGCGTCGAGGCGCTGCTTGCCGGCATCGGCATATCGAGCGATGTCGCCACCGAGTTTCCCGAAGGGGGCTGGGCGGACGACGTGATCGGTCGGCGCGCCCGCTATGCAGATCTCACTTTCGTCGGGCCGCAATTGCTGGCCGATGCGCGCCTGAAAGCCAAGGTGATCGACGGCGCGCTGTTCTCTTCCGGCAGGCCGCTGATGGTATCGCCCGGAAGGCGCAACGCCGACGCTGGCGCCCGAATGCGTCGTTGTCGCCTGGGATTCGCGCCTCGAGGCGGCACGGGCGGCACGCGAGGCATTGCCTATGCTGCGATCCGCGAAGGAAGTGCGGCTGGCCCTCGTCGATCCGGTCAGGGGAGAAACGGGCCATGGCGACGAGCCGGGCGCCGATGCCGCCGCATGGCTTTCGCGCCACGGCGTGAAGGTGAGCGTCGATCGCATCGCTTCGTCGGGCGAGCCGGTCTCCACCGTGCTTTCGCGCCACGCCGGCGATTGCGGCGCGCAACTGATCGTCATGGGCGGCTATGGCCATTCGCGCTTACGCGAGCGGATCTTCGGCGGCGTGACGCATTCCATGCTCGATGGCGCGAAAATGCCGCTGTTCATGGCGCACTGACGCTGCAGGCACTCCCCGCCGCCCGATTGCGGCGTGGACCAGCCGTTCTTGCGAAGCCTTGCGATGGCGCCCAGCGTTTCCGTGACCTCGGTATCGGAGACCTGCGTGAAATCGCGGTAGTGATAGCCCAGCGCCCTGAAATCGGCCGGCTCGACGAGGCACAGCACCCGCACCCCCTCCTGGCGCAGCGACGCCACGGTGTCGGGCGGAGCGACCGGAATGGCGACCACGATCTCGCGGGGCTGGCGGCGCTTCAAGGCGCGGATGGCGACCTTGATCGTGGTTCCGGTCGCTGCCCCGTCATCGACGATGATCGCCGTCTTGCCGGTGACCGACAGCAGCTTGCGCTTGCCACGATAGAGCATACGGCGGCGTTCCAGTTCGGGCCGCTCCTTGCGGACCAGTTCGGCCAGTTCGTCGTCATCAAGGCCATAGGCCTCGACGATTTCGCGGTTGAGCACGACATCGGGCGGATTGCCGTCGACGATCGCGGCAACGGCCAGTTCCGGGTTATCCGGCGCGCCGACCTTGCGCACGATCACGAGGTCGAGCGGCGCCTTCAGTTTCATGGCGACCTCGGCCGCCACCGTGACGCCGCCGCGCGGCAACGCCAGCACGACAGGATCGGGAAGGTCCAGCATCGCCAGTTCTTCGGCGAGCGAGAGCCCGGCATGACGGCGATCGCGAAACATGATCGTCGCATCCCCTCAATGCCCGGGCCAGAGCTCGCGAAGCGGCTTCTTCATGGCGTTGCGCACCTCGCTGATCTCGCCTTCGGATATATGCCGGTCGAGCAGTGCAAACACGGCTTCCACCGCCGCTTCGGCGTCCTCGATCGGATCGTTGCGGAAATCGGCGGCGATCCGGGCAATGAAGTCTTCCTTCTTGCGGTGCCTGGCGGGCGCCCTGGTCGGCTGCCAGCCCTCGAAATAGACCCCTCGCAGCAGCAGCGGCAGCTGTGCGGAAAGATCCGCCACTTCCTCGATGGTGAGCAAGTCGCGCAGCGCATGCAGCACCGAGCGCAGCAACCGCATGGCCCGCCGCTCGTGCCAGCCGAGCGAACGGCCAAGTTCGCGCACCCATTCCTGTGCCTGCCCGGTCGCATGGTTGAATGCGGGAATTGCCGATTCGCTCATCTTCTCGCCTCCAGATCGAGCCGGCCCTGCCGGGAAACGGCAGGGCCGGCGCATTGTTCACGAAGACTTGATCGCGATTTTCTTCTCGGGTTTTTGCGCTTCCGCAGCCTTCGGCACCTTCACCGTCAGCACGCCCTTGGCAAAATGCGCTTCGATCTTGTCGGCGTCGGCGCCCTCGGGGAGCTGGAACGAGCGCTGGAAGGATCCGAACCGGCGTTCGGAGAGGAAATAGTCCTTCTGCTTCTCTTCCTTCTGTTCGTTCTTTTCGCCGCGGATCGTGAGCATCCGGTTGACGACCTTCACCTCCACATCCTTCTCGTCGATGCCGGGAAGTTCGGCGGTGATCTCATACTCGCCCTCGCGCTCGACAAGGTCCATCGCCGGCGCCACGGCCAGTTCTGGCCTTGCAGCCACGGCGCGTGGAGGCCAACGCCATTCCAAGGGATGGAAGTCGTCGAAGATCCTGTCTGATCTCACGCCGCAAGGATTCAAAGGGCGTCCACTCCCCCGATGCTGCTGGAACCTTGCTTCCCCCGTCTTTGGCGGGCACGGCTTTTTGCTGATCGTTCATGGCAAACACTCCTGCTCCGGTTTTCACCTGACCCGTCCGCCAATTCCACCTGGAGACACGGCGGACCGATCATGATGTACTCTTCCGAGTGTTTTTTATTTGACAGATAATGTTCTGGCTCCGCATTGATTGGCATCAATTTCGCCAGCCAAAACGATGACGTCAGCAAGCCACGTCATGCCGCTTTTTGCATAATCGCATAAATTGCGCTGTCGAATTGTTCAGCTTGTGTTTACATCTTGTTGCTTAGACAACAATATGACAGGGCTCGTTGCAGGGTAGAGTCTTAAATGAACATCCTGATGTTCACGAACACTTTCACGCCGCATATCGGCGGTGTTGCCCACAGCGTGGAGACGCTCGCGGCAACGCTGCGCGATCTTGGCCACCAGGTGCTGGTCGTGGCGCCCGATTATCCCGGCGCTCCGCAGATAGAACCCGGCGTCATGCGGATACCCGCGATCCAGAATTTCAAGGGTTCGGAGTTCTCCGTGCCGCTGCCGTTCAGCAAGCCGCTGGAGCGGGTGCTGGACGGATTTGCGCCGGAAATCATCCATTCGCACCATCCGTTCCTGCTGGGCCACTCTGCACTGCGCATTGCCGCGATGCGCATGGTGCCGGTGGTGTTCACCTACCATACGCGGTACGAGTTGTACGCCCACTACGTGGCGCGCGACTTCGCCGCCTTGAGGCGCCTCGTGCGTAAGCCTGA
The DNA here is from genome assembly GCA_963846345.1 of uncultured Alphaproteobacteria bacterium. Classification (GTDB taxonomy): domain Bacteria; phylum Pseudomonadota; class Alphaproteobacteria; order Rhizobiales; family Rhizobiaceae; genus BOKV01. The sequence goes on along the minus strand of CAWJVP010000002.1, from coordinate 11,173 downwards.
CGCTGGGATATTGCGACCTTTGCGACCATGTCATCGCGCCAAGCGAGAGCATTGCCGATTTCCTGACGCATCACGAAGTGGACACCCCCATTACGGTCATTCCCACCGGAATTGACGTCGAACTGTTTTCGTCCGGGAACGGCGCTGCCCTGCGCAAGAGCCTTGGAATTTCGGCAGGCAGTTTCGTAGTGGGGCATGTCGGCAGGCTGGCTCCCGAAAAGAACCTCGAATCCTCACCCTCAGCGTAGCCGACTTCCTCGAAGGCCACCCGGGCACGCATTTCATTGCCGCCGGCAAGGGACCGATGCGGGAGGAAATGCTTCGTCTCTTTGAATCACGGGGACTGTCCGGCCGTGTCCACTTCCCCGGCGCTGTACAGCAAAAGGAACTCGCCGACTGCTATGCGGCCATGGATGTCTTCGCCTTTTCCTCCCTTACCGAGACCCAGGGACTGGTCCTGGCCGAGGCCATGGCGGCGGGCCTTCCGGTGGTGGCGATCGACGCGCCGGGTGCGCGCGAACTTGTCAGCGACATGCACAATGGCTGCCTGCTTCCGGAGGAGGCAAGCGTTGAGGAATTTTCCGAAGCAATAGCCTTCATGCGCGACGGCGGCCGCAAGCGGCGTGACGAGATGAAGGAAAACTGCCGCCAAACCGCCGCCGGCTATTCACAGGCCATCACGACCGGAATGACGGCGTCGCTGTACAGGACGATCATTGAAGCGGCGCAGCTGAAGAAGCCGCAGGACGCCCGTCAACTGCAGGCAACGCTCGAAGGTCTGAGGGAGGAATGGCGGATCCTTCAGAATCTCGCCAATGCCGTGAAAGACGCTGTCATCGCGCCGGAAAGCGATATTGCCTGAAGTGATATAGCGCGGGCGCATATGCCGTTGGGGGGGCTATGGACATACGCGCCCGCGCTATTGCGATCCGGATTCAAGGGGCAATTCTACCCGGATCACACGATGCGACGCATCAAAGCCCCCTGCGCCTGATTCTGCATGCTTTTTTACCGGTCTTTCCAGGCGCCATCATTGATATGCGTCAATGGGAGGCGCAGTGCCTGAATTCTTTGCACGAATGATTGCTGCGGCATCACTTGACCGTGGCAAGGCCCCTTTCTTTCAACCGGTGCACCCGGTGCTCTTCTTCCGGGCGATCGAATTCCTCGCGCCCGGATGCATTGACCAGCGCTTCGCGCCGAACGATCTCGAAAGTCAGGTGATCGACGATCTTGATCATGCCTTCGCGGGCGAACTTGTGCAGCGCGCGGCTCATCGATTCCGGCGTCGTGCCAAGATAGGCGGCCATGTCCTTGCGGCTGATGGGAACGCGCACCCTGACGGCATGTGGCGCATTCCCCGATAGCTTGGCGGAACCGCGCCGCGCCAGGATCAGCAGAAACGTCGCCACCCGCTCGCGCACCGTCTGGCAGCCAAGCAGCAGCATCCAGTCGCGCGCCGCATCCAGTTCGTCGAGAACCGAGAGAAGCATCTTGTGCTCCATCTCCGGATTTTGCCGAAGCAGTTCCTCGAAGGCAGGCCGGTCGAAGGTGCAAAGGACCGAGTCGCTGGCGGCCTGCACGCAGGACCCGCTTTCGGATGGGAAGACGCGGCCGAACATGTCGAAGGGCAGAAGCAGTCCGACGATCTGCTGGCGTCCGTCCGCCATCGACTTCGCCATCTTCAGGACGCCGCTGGAAACCACGCCGACGATGGAGCGCTTCCTGCCTTCCTCGATGACGGTTTCGCCGGCCTTTACCTTTCTGACCCTGCACATCCGGCCGATCTTCTCGCGAAGGGCGGTATCGGCGACGGCGCAAACGGAACTTCCGTCCGCGATGCACAGAAGGTTCGACAGCGGATTATGCACGGGTCCTGTCTTTTGCATGTTCGCAAACTCCCCCACACCGGATGTCCGCATCAAATGTGACCTTGCGGAAGGAAATGCGTTGATCCTTGTCAATGAAAAAGATCGTAACATGCGAATTACTGAATAACTCGCAGAGAAAAGGATCAAGAAAATGGCAGCAACATTTGACCAGGAACCCGATTTCCCCGTGCCGACCGCGATGGACGGCCAGAAAATGCTTTTCGCGATCGCGCGAATGCAGGGTCACGCATTCAAGTCGATGCTGCGATTCCAGCTCGAGGCCGCCGGATTCATGAAGCACCGCATCCAGCAGGACATGAAGCTTGTCGACGACCTGACGCGGTCCAACGATTTCGCCGACGCTTTCGACGTGTTCACGGGCTATTTCCAGAACGCGGCGACGGAGTATTCCGGCGAGGCGGAGAAGGTCGCGGGCATCGGGTCGCAGGTTGCCGCGGAAACCGCACGCAAGATCCGTAGCGAAACCCGCGCCACCATCGAGGACATGGCGGCCCGAACGGTCGCGTGACGGCTCGCCGAGTCCCTCGCAGCTAGTCGTCGGCAGACAGGAACATCAGCGCGGTCGCAAGATACCCGATCCCGAAAATGCCGCCGACCGGCAAGGCCATGGCGGCCAGCAAGACCGGCGGACTGGAGCTTGCAAGGATTGCGTCGCGCAAGCCGCCGCTGTTCATCGCGATCAGGGCGGCCGCGACCGTCCATCCGATGGTCGAACCCACCGCGATGTTCGCGATCATGAAGCGAACGAGTTTGCACATCGCGCGATCCTCCGCCCCTTCAACAACAATCGCGGCGCGAAGTTCCCGTGGCCGTCGCGGCGAGGGCACGGCCGGCGCCTCATTTCGACTTGGTTGCCACCGTCGGGGAGACAGGCGATGGCGGGTCTGAAGCAGGGAAGGACTCGTCGAGCGCCTCGTGAAGCTTGTCGCCCTCGACATCGGCGGCCGGTTTGACGGGCATGACATGCTTGCCATCGGGCCCGCGCTGCGGGAGATCCTCCAGGACGACTTCGTGGATGAGATCCTCGCCCTCATAGATGCGGCAAACCCATGCATCGGGGTCGTCCAGATCTTCACCCAATCCGCGATCGGCGGCGCGTTCCATGGCTTGCGACTTGGCGAGGGCAAGGTCGCGGAATTCCTCCGGCTGTCCCCTGTCCTGGCCCCTGAACTGCAAACAGTATAGCGTCATCGCGTTTCTCCAACCCCGGCATCGGGCGAACACCTTGAGGTGGAAAAATTCACGATGCGGCAACTGGTTCCCGAATGCGCATCAAAAGGCCCGCTTGTGCGGCTGCGCATGAAAGATGCGTGACGTGGCGGGCTATTGCTTGCGGTAACGCAAAGCGCCAAGAATCAACGTTGACGCTGGCACACACCCGCTGTATAAGCCCCGCGACTTGAGTCACTGCGGCGGCCATCTGGCCGCTCATTGTTTTTGTCGCCCCGCGCCGTTGCGGCGCAAGGCCGGCAGAAGCAGATCGCAGCAGACGATCGAACCATACCATCCGGAAGGTCCAGTCCATGGCCAATACCCCGTCGGCAAAAAAGGCCGCACGAAAGATCGAACGCCGCACAGCGGTTAACAAGACCCGCCGCTCGCGCGTGCGCACCTTCATCCGCAAGGTCGAGGAAGCGGTCGCGGCCGGCAACAAGGCAGAGGCGCTGGTCGCCTTCAAGGCAGCCGAGCCGGAGATCATGCGCGCCGTTTCGAAGGGCGTGATCCACAAGAGCACTGCCTCGCGCAAGGTATCGCGCCTGTCGGCCAGCGTGAAGCGCATCGACGCCTGAACGAGCTGACCAATTGCCTGCGATCAAACCCGGCACTGCCGGGTTTTTTTGTTTTGACGGCTAAGTTTATCCACCCTTTTCCGTCCTGATCGTGCGCCGTCACAGTGCATTCATGCAGGCTGCGCGGAAAATATTCATACCCAAATTTCTCTTTTGATACCAATGGCTTGCAGGCAGGTTAAAAGCCGCCGCGGACGGGCCATTGAATTGCTTGAACAATTTCCAACGCGCATCGCGCGAACAGAAAAACTTTGTGTGTGGCCTTTGCGCCGCATTACCGAACCGACCCCAAAGCCGAATCTTGTTGAATCAAAAGCGTTTAATCGCGACCCGCCAAAACGCACAAAGTGCCACCGGGCAAGGATTCATCACTTTGCAAATCATGCGTTGTTGAACCGCGCAAACCGGCTGTGTATGGTCATTTTCAGAACGGCAGGGGGGCACCAAAACCCGTTCCTTCAGAGTAGCGAGCGCCGCGTTTGCGGCCTGGATTTCTATCCGGGTCCACGCACGCCGCATCGAGGGAATGAGTGGTGTCAAAATCCGGAGTCTTGTTCCACCACGGCCTTGCCGGGGTTCAAGAGCAAGGCGGTGGGCAGCTGACGCTGGCCCGGGCACCGGACAGTTCAAACGAGTTGGATCTTTTGTGCCGCGCGGACACTCTCCGCGGGAACGGGGAAGCTTTGTGATGTCTTATGCGGGCGATGTCAGCTGCCAGCAGAGTTGGGAAGCGCTTTCGGAACATCCGAATGCCCAGCTCATCGATGTCCGCACGTCGGCGGAATGGAACTTCGTCGGCCTTCCCGATCTTTCCACGCTTGGCCGCGAGCCGATACTCATCGAGTGGCAGCGCTATCCGGACATGGCGGTCAACCAGAATTTCGCGGCCACGCTTTCGAGCGAGCTCGGATCGCGCGGCGCGGACCTCGACACACCCCTCTTCTTCTTGTGCCGCTCAGGCGCGCGCAGCCAGTCAGCGGCGATCGCGATGACTGCAGCCGGCTACACCAAGGCGTTCAACGTCGCCGGCGGTTTCGAGGGGGCACGCGGGAGCGGCGGGCACCGCAGCACGGTTGAAGGTTGGAAATTTGACGGGCTGCCCTGGATGCAGCGCTGAGGAAATTGCAGGGCGAAAGAAAGACACAGGCGCACGAAGGGGAAACGGCAAGAAAACACAAACAGGCAGGAGAGCCGCGGGCAAACAACGCGGCCTCAGGGGTGGTTCCATATTGGGGGCCGGCGGGCAAAAGGCGCACCGGGCGTAAACAAAACGCACGGGATGCGCGCTGCCACGCAGGCTTGAAACTGCGACAGGATTGATGATCGGATGGAAGTGGCGATGGTAAATGCGGGAAAGCCGGGCGGGCCCGGCAAAGACGAACAGTGGCTGCGCATTCGCGCCCAGTTGCAGGCCCGGCTGGGAAATGAAGTGTTCAACAGCTGGTTCGGACGCGTGAAGCTCGAAAGCGTCTCGGGCGGGGTAGCGCTTCATTCCGTTCCCACGGCTTTCCTGAAATCGTGGCTCTATTCGCATTATCGCGAACTCCTGCTGGAGCTTTGGCGCAAGGAGGACCCGGCGGTCCTGCGCGCCGACGTTGCCGTGCGCAGCGCCGTGCGCCGCAGCCAGATCACCCCGTGCGAGGAAAAGACGCCGGAGACCGGCGCACGGGCAGCGGAATCGCCCATTGCCGCGGGCGAGCCCCGGATCCAGGCGCTTCGAACAAGCGCAGCATTTGCACCCGCGCCGCGCGCTTGCACCAGCATGCGATCGACCGCAAGCAAGGCTTTTCAGGCTCGCCCCTCGATCCGCGCCACACCTTCGCAAACTTCATCGACGGAAAGTCGAACCGCATCGCCTACGCCGCCGCGCGCACCGTTGCCGAGGACGACAAGGGATCGGTTCGTTTCAACCCGCTGTTCGTCCACGCATCGGTCGGTCTTGGAAAGACCCATCTGCTGCAGGCCGTCGCGTGGGAAGCGCGCACCCGCGATCCGCGCAAGAAGGTGCTCTATCTGACCGCCGAATATTTCATGTGGCGCTTTGCAGCCGCGATCCGCGACCAGACCGCGCTCTCCTTGAAGGAGTAGTCTGCGCGACATCGACCTGCTCGTCATCGACGACATGCAGTTCCTGCAGGGCAAGTCGATCCAGGCAGAATTCTGCCATCTGCTCAACGAGCTGATCGACAGCGCCAGGCAGGTGGTCGTCGCGGCCGACCGGCCGCCGGCGGAGCTGGAAAGCCTCGACGAGCGCGTGCGTTCGCGTCTCAAGGGCGGCGTCACGCTGGAGATGGAATCGCCCGACTACGAATTGCGCAAGGCGATCCTCAACGCGCGCTACGAGGAAGCGCGGGCCGAGCAGCCCTCGCTCGACATACCCGAGGACATCCGCCACTACGTCGCCCGCCAGGTGACGACGAGCGGGCGCGATGTGGAGGGCGCGTTCAACCAGCTTCTCGTCCAGCACCGCTTCTCGGACGGACCGATGAGCTTCGAGGAACTCGACAAGATGCTCGGGCACCTCATCCGCAGTTCGGATTCGCGCCGGGTGCGGATCGAGGACATCCAGAAGGTGGTCGCCAGGCAATTCAACGTCTCGAAGAACGATCTCCTGTCCAACCGGCGCACACGGGTGATCGTCCGTCCGCGACAGATCGCGATGTATCTGGCGAAGATCATGACGCCGCGATCGCTGCCCGAAATCGGGCGCCGGTTCGGCGGACGCGACCACACGACCGTGCTGCACGCAGTGCGCAAGATCGAAGACCTTGCCTCGAAGGACCAGAAGCTGGCGCACGAAATCGAGCTGCTGAAGCGGCTGATCCTCGACTGACGCGGCGCAAGGCGCCAAGGTTGCCGGTGCATTGCGCCGGCACCTTTGCCGCGGAACGGGATTATCAACAATAAAGGCAAGCCATGCCGCCGGTGCGGCTTCGCATCGCGTTGGCACGGCTTGCAAATGAAGCCGTTTTTCAGCAGTTTGTCCGTCCGCGATCCTGTGCTGCGGCCCGGGGATCAAGGGGGGCAACTACGGGGACAAGGGCGTTGATGTGCGCCCGCGTTCCCGCAATGACAAGGGCTGCGCGGGCGCAAACCCGCCTGCCGAAGTCGAAAGCGAAAAGTCATGCGTGTCACCATCGAACGATCGAACCTGCTCAAGTCGCTGGGCCATGTGCACCGCGTCGTCGAACGCCGCAACACCATACCGATCCTGTCGAACGTGCTGCATCCGCGCCGAAGGGGCCGAGCTGCAGCTCAAGGCGACCGACCTGGACCTGGAGATCTTCGAAAAGTCCCCGGCCATGGTCGAGCAGGCGGGATCGACCACCGTGCCGGCGCACATGCTCTACGATATCGTGCGCAAGCTGCCGGACGGCTCCGAGGTGATGCTGGCGACCGATGCCGACATCCAGCGTCCTGAAGGTCACCGCCGGCCGTTCGCGCTTCACGCTCCAGATGCTGCCGGAGAGCGATTTCCCCGACATCACGGCTGGAACTTTCACGCACAAGTTCAAGATCACCGCATCGCAGCTTCGCGGCCTGATCGAGCATACGCAGTTCGCGATCTCGACCGAGGAGACGCGCTACTATCTCAACGGCATCTACCTGCACGCGGTCGAGGAGGCCGGCAAGCTCATGCTGCGCGCCGTGGCAACCGACGGCCACCGGCTGGCGCGGGCGCAGATCGAGGCGCCGGCGGGCTGCGAGGGCATGCCGGGCGTCATCATTCCGCGCAAGACGGTCGGCGAAATCCAGAAGCTCGTCGAAGATCCCGAGGTCGACCATCGCCATCGAGCTTTCGGAAACCAAGATCCGCATGACGGTCGGCGCCGTGATCCTCACCTCGAAGCTGATCGACGGCACCTTCCCCGACTACAACCGCGTCATTCCGACCGGCAATGACAAGCGAACTCGTCGATGGACCGCCAGTCCTTCGCCAGCGCCGTCGACCGCGTTTCGACCATATCCTCCGAACGCGGGCCGCGCGGTGAAGCTGCAATTGTCGGACGGCAATCTGGTGCTGACCGTCAACAACCCCGATTCCGGCAGCGCCACGGAGGAACTGCCCGTCGGCTATTCCGTCCGAGCCGTTGGAAATCGGCTTCAATTCGCGCTATCTGCTCGATATCACCAGCCAGCTTGTCCGGCAGCGAGACGGTGTTCATGCTCGCCGATCCCGGTTCGCCGACGCTGATCCGCGACTCGGCCGAGTCGGGACGCGATCTACGTGCTGATGCCGATGCGCGTTTGACGGGGCCGGGCGGGCGGCGCGACAGAGGGCGCAGGCCATGGCCCGCATTCACCTGACACAGCTCAAGCTGACCGACTTTCGCAACTATGCATCGTTGCGGCTCGACTGCGACCGGCGGCACGTGGTGCTGACCGGCGACAACGGCGCGGGAAAGACCAACCTGCTCGAAGCCATCTCCTTCCTTTCGCCCGGGCGCGGCCTGCGGCGCGCTTTGCTTGACCAGGTCGCGCGCAGCGGCAGCAGCGGCGCGTGGTCCGTGCATGCCGAGATGGAGGGCGCTGCAGGCCCGGTATCGATCGGCACCGGCGTTGTCGAGAGTGCGCTGGGGCCTGAAGCGCGCAGGCGCGTGCGCATCAACGGCGCGGCGGCCAGAAGCGCCGACGACCTGCTGGAACACTGCCGCATCGTCTGGCTGACGCCGGCGATGGACGGGCTGTTCACCGGACCCGCCGCGCGACCGGCGCAAGTTCCTCGACCGGCTGGTGCTGGCGATCGATCCGGTTCACGGCCGGCGGGCGGCGGATTTCGAAAAGGCCATGCGCGCGCGCAACCGGCTGCTGTCCGAGCAAAATCCCGATGGGGCCTGGCTCGACGCGATCGAGGCGCAGATGGTGGACACCGGCATTGCCGTCGCGCTGGCGCGGCTTGAACTCGTGAGCCTGCTGACCGGCGTGATCATTACGCGCGGCCGACCCGGCCTCGCCCTTTCCCGATGCCCTGCTTTCGCTTGAAGGCAGCCTCGAGGCGCTGGCGCCCGACAGCGCCTCGGTCGATCTCGAAGACGGCTACCGCGACCGGCTCAAGGCGTCGCGCCGGATCGACGCGGCTGCGGGCCGCACGCTCGAGGGGCCGCACCGCTCCGACCTCAAGGTCACGCACAGGCCGAAGGCAATGGCCGCCGAACTTTGCTCGACCGGCGAACAGAAGGCGCTGCTCGTCGGCATCCTCCTGGCCCATGCCCGCCTTGTCAGCGATCTGAACGGATTTGCGCCCATCCTTCTTCTCGACGAAATTGCGGCGCATCTCGACGAAAGGCGGCGGGCCGCGCTTTTCGACCGGATCGACATGCTGGATTGCCAGGCGTGGATGACCGGAACCGACCGGGCGCTGTTTGCGGCGCTCGGCGAACAGGGCGCAATATTACACGGTACAATCGGGCCAGGCTAAAAAGGAAGGCCGAGAAGCAATGAGCACCATGCTGAGCAGCGACGAACTGGAACGCTATGCCCGACACATCGTGCTTGCCGATGTCGGCGGGCCCGGCCAGCAAAAGCTGAAGGCGGCGCGCGTGCTGGTCATCGGCGCGGGCGGGCTGGGCTCGCCGGTCATCGCCTATCTGGCGGCGGCCGGAGTCGGCACGATCTCGGTGGTCGACGACGACACGGTTTCGCTCTCCAATCTGCAGCGGCAGATCATCCATGAAACCGGCGCATGTCGGGCGTGTCCAAGGTCGAAAGCGCGCAGGCGCGCCGCCCAGCGCATCAACCCGAATGTGCGCGTGGAGACCTACCCCGTTCGCATCAACGAGAAGAACGGGCTGGCGCTGGTCGCCCTGCACGACGTGGTGGTCGACGGCTCGGACAATTTCGACACGCGCTATCTGCTGGCCGATCTTGTGCGAGGAGCTGAAGAAGCCGCTGGTCACGGCGGCGGTCGGCCAGTTCGACGGATCGCTGACGACGCTCAAGCCCTATGCCAGCGACGGGCAAGGCAACCCCTATCCGCGCTACCGCGACCTCTTCCCGAACAAGCCGCCGGAAGGCCTGCTGCCGACCTGCGCGCAGGCCGGAATACTCGGTGCGCTTACCGGCGTCATGGGCTCGATGCAGGCGATGGAAGTCATCAAGGAAATCACCGGCGCGGGCGAAAGCCTTGCGGGGCGGCTGATCCTCTACGACGCGCGGGCCGGGCGCTTCGACACGATGCGGTTCAAGGCTGCCGCCGCATGAGCCTTGCGCTGACGGCGCAGGAATTAGCCATGGCTGGCAGGCGCGCAAGGCGAAGGCGCGGCCATGGCGATGCGCCTTGTTTGCGACAGCGCCCGGCTGCTCGGCGCGCAAGCGCTCGTGCCGAGTTGCCTCCGCCCATATCGACGGCGCGCTCTATCATGGCGATTCCGGCACCTATTTCGCCGAAAGGCTGCGCGACCTCGGCGCGAAGGTCGTCGGTACGCGCAACGCTCAATGTCGGGCGCGCTCGACCTCACCGGCTGCTCGGGCAACCGGCTGCCCGAGCATGAGACGCGAGCATGGCAAAGCGCCTGATGCGGGCCTACCTCGCGCATCGGCTGCGAGCCCACCTGGACCTGCTCGCCCTATCAGGCCGGTCACCGCCCGGCAGCTTGGCACGGATGTCGCCTGGGGCGAATCCAACGCGGTGGTGTTCTGCAATTCGGTGCTGGGCGCGCGCACGAACCGCTATGGCGACTATCTCGACATCGCCTGCGCCATCGCCGGGCGCGCGCCGCGCACGGGCCTGCACCTGCCGGAAAACCGGATGGCGCGCTTCGTGTTCGATTTGTCGCGGCCTGCCACGCGACATTTTCGCGGAGGAAAGCTTCTGGCCGGTGCTGGGCAGCCTCTACGGGCGGCGCGCCGGCAACGAAATCGGCGTCATCGACAGGCGTTGCCGGCACATCCCGGCGAGGATGCGCTGAAGGCATTCGGCGCGGCGGCGGCCTCCACGGGCGGCGTCGGCCTGTTCCACATGGCCGGCATCACGCCGGAAGCGCCCGACACGGCATCGATCCTCGAGCCGGGAGCAGCTGGAGCGGATGATCGTCACGGCGGCCGACATCGCGGAGCAAAAGACGCGCCTTGCCACCGTTGCAGGCGCTTCGCGCATCGACGCGGTGGCCATCGGCAGCCCGCATCTTTCGCTGGAGGAATGCCGCAGGCTGGCGGCGCTGCATCGCCGGGCGCAAGCTTGCGTGCCCTTTTACGCCTGCACCGGCCGGCATGTGCTGAAGGATCTCGAAACCTCCGGCCTGCGCGCGGCGCTTGAAGCTTGCGGAATCACCATCGTCGCCGACACCTGCGTCGTGGTGACGCCGATCATGGCCGAACTTGCGGGCGGGGTGCTGATGACGAATTCCGGCAAGTTCGCGCAATATGCGCCGGGCAATACCGGCTATGGCGTGCTGTTCGGCTCCATGGCCGAATGCGTTGAAAGCGCCGTTGCCGCAAGGCCCGTTTTCGCCGGAGCGTTGCATGGCTGAAGGTTGGATAAGGGCCGATGGT
>CAWJVP010000001.1:0-14438 GCA_963846345.1 uncultured Alphaproteobacteria bacterium | reverse complement strand
GGCGGTCAGTCCCGCCGGCCGTATCGTGGGCGCCACGCTGGGCAACGATGTGAACCTGCGCGATGTGGAAGGACGCTCGGCGCTGCTGCTTTCCAAGGCCAAGGACAACAATGCAGCCTGCGCGATCGGTCCCTTCATCCGGCTTTTCGATGCTTCCTACACGCTGAACGATGTGCGAAAGGCGGAGTTGACGCTGGAGGTGAGGGGGCCGGATGGCTTCGAGCTGACCGGGCATTCGTCCATGCGCGAGATCAGCCGCGATCCCGAAGAACTGGTTGCCCAGACGATCGGCCGCCATCACCAGTACCCCGACGGCTTCATGCTGTTCCTCGGCACCATGTTTGCGCCAACCAAGGATCGTGATGTGGCCGGCGAGGGCTTCACCCACAAGCTCGGCGACATCGTCACGATTTCCGCGCCCGGGCTTGGTCGCCTCACCAATACCGTGCGGTGGTCGACCGAATGCGCGCCGTGGACATTCGGCATCGGACAATTGATGCGAAACTTGTCCGCCCGTGGTCTGGTTTGACACGAAATCGGGCGCTGCCCGGACTCGCAATTTGGCCGGGATTCGGCAAATCGCATTGCAACTTGCGAAAAATCCGACTCAGTTCACAAACTTGGTCAACAGCCGGTAAAGGCTGACGCTCGGTGTTATGTTTCAGATGCTTGACAGGACAACAGCCATTCAGGCCGGGCTGTTTCCGCTACGCAATGTTATAAATCGTTCAATGTTTAATTAAATACAGATCGCTTCGGCGACGCACCGGCAGGACATCCCCCTTAGCTTCACGGGCTAATGCGATGACCCCCCGGAGAACACCCATGCTGTCCAACATGGTTTCGGCGCTCCTGCGCCGCTTCTTGAAAGATACCGCCGGCAATTTCGCCATCACCTTTTCCTTGATGGTGATTTCGGTCCTCGGAACCGTCGCGCTGGCAGTCGACTATTCCAATCTGTCGAAGCAGAAGGGCTTTGTGCAAAACAGCCTCGATGCCGCCGCGCTTGCCACTTCCAAGGAATACGCTGCCGGCAACTTCGCCGCAGACACGCCCGCACAGGAAAAGGTGCTGATGGATGCCTATGCGAGCGACTTTTTCCACGCCAACCTGCCCGAGGACGTGAAGCCTGAGGATGTCGTGCTGACGTCGGGATTCACGACCGTCGCCAAGCAGGACCAGGACGGCATATGGCGAGACGAAAAGGCGGTCGCCCTGAGCGCCAGCCTGACCTACGACACGTTGATCGCGAAGATCGTCGGACATGAAACCATCGTGTCGCAAATCGCTTCGGAAGTTGCCATGGGCAACCTCACCGTCGAGGTCGCGCTCGTCGTCGACAACTCCGGCTCGATGGCATCCAACAGCAAGATTACCCGGCTGCAGGAAGCTTCGCGCAGCATGGTGGACAAGATCTTTGCCGCCGCCGCAACCTCGAACAAGCCGAACCCGATCAGCTTCTCGGTCGTGCCTTTCGCTGCATCCGTCAACATCGGAGCCGACAACGCCGACGAGTCCTGGATGGACATCAACGGCTGGGCGCCGATTCACCACGAAAACCTGGACTGGTCGACCTACATCAAGCCGTCCAACGCCACGGTCGACATTATCGACAGGGGCACCCACAAGACCGTGCGCGAAAAGATCGGCAACGGCGCCTGGAAGTGGAAGACCCGCCATGACATCCACGGGATTCTGGGGACGGAATGGAGTGGCTGCGTCGAGATGAGGCCCTGGCCGCACAGCACGCTGGATACCGTGCAGACCGTCAACGGCGTGACGTTCGAGCAGGCGCAGGCAGCCACGCTCGGCGACGGGCTCGATGCCCTGTTCGTGCCGATGTTCGCGCCCAGCGAGCCGTCATCGACCTACACGACAAAGAGCGGAAACAAGTGGGTCAACAACACCGACACCTATAATTACCCGAACGACTACACCTATGACTATCGCAAGAAGGACGATGTCATTTTTGCATCGACTTCGGCTGACAGGACGTCGAACCAGAACGTCCGCCAGGACTGGATCTGGCGCTACCAGAACAGCAAGGTCAGCATGACAAGCAGCCGCGATCCGAACATCAGCTGCACCACGCCTGCGATCACGCCGCTGACCACCGACAAGGCAACCATCAAGACTGCCATCGACAATCTGGTCGCGAACGGCAACACCAACGTGCAGGAGGGCGTAGCCTGGGGATGGCGTACGCTCAGCGCCAGCCTGCCGTTCACCGGCGGCCGGGCCTATGACAACATCGACAACCGCAAGTACATCATCGTGCTGACGGACGGCAACAACACCTACAGCACTTCCTCCACGCCTAACGAGACGACCTACGGTGCATGGGGCTATGGCAAGCACGACCGTATCGAAGCCGGCCTTGCGAAAGCCGACCGTCCGGCGCTCTACACGAACACGACGCCCACCAGCTGGGAATCGAAGATGAACGTGCACACCTTGCAGACCTGCGAAAACGCCAAGGCTGCCGGCATTACCGTGTTCTCGATCGCCTTCGACGTGTCGAACGGATCGTCGGTGAAGAAGCTGCTGGAAGCATGCGGCGGTTCCGCCAAGGACGCCGACGGCCAGAATGTCTACGCGGCCGGCAAATTCTACTACGACGTGGGTACAACCGAGCTGGCGCAGGCGATGGACGACATCGCGGCACAGATTTCGGAGATGCGCATCAAGCGCTGACGTCCGGCAGGAAAAACATCCGGGAGGCCGGTAGCAGGGGAGCAATGCGGCGCGTTGCTCCCCTCACTGTTTGATATCGAAAAAAAGATCCCGGTTTGTTCTAGTCAAAAGTACGAAATAATACACAGAACACAAAGCGAACGCTCGTCCTGCATCTACAGTTTCAGGACAAGGCCTGCCACCAGATGGCGCCGGCTGCACCCCAGATCAGCAAGGCTGCCAGGGAGGTGCGGTTGGATACCAGCCCCAACATGCCGTTGATCATGCGTTCGATGTCGATCTTCATCGTACTGAACTCCCGTTCCTGGTTCACCAACCGGAATCCGGCCGGCAACAACCTGGTCTTGCTGTTAACGGGATGTTCAACATTAAAAATTCATTCCGCAAGAGCTTATGATTTGGGATCGAGTGTTTATGTCGATTAAGGTTAGTGGAGATATTTTGACATAAATTGCTCTTCATCGTTTTCATGAAGTTGGCAGGCGTTCGACACCGCGCCGGTTTTCCTGGCATCGAGGCCCTTGCCTCGAACGGCTGCGTACTGCCAAAGTCGATCCAGGAAACTGGAACGGGGGACCGCATGCGCGCGCTGGGGAAATGGCTGTTGCGGGGAGTTTTGGCGGCGGTCGTGCTGTTGCTGCTGGCGGCAGCAGCGATTTACGGCATCCTCGCCTCGACCATTCCGTCAGCGTCCGGGTCCGCCGATCTCGCGGGCCTCTCCGGTGAAGTGGAGATGGTGCGCGACAGGCACGGTGTCCCGCACATTGTCGCGGAAACCCACAACGATGCGGCCGTCGCATTGGGTTATGCCCATGCACAGGACCGGTTCTGGCAGATGCATGTGCTGCGCCATGTCGCGCAGGGGCGGTTGTCGGAACTTTTCGGCAGCGCAACGGTGAGCACGGACGTGTTCCTGCGCACGGTCGATCTCGCTGGCTCGGCGAAGGCTTCCTACGAGGTGCTGTCTCCCGAGGCAAAGGGGTTGCTGGCCGCCTATGCTTCGGGCGTCAACCAGTGGCTTTCGCGCAAGACGTCCTTGATGGGGTCGCGCCTGCCGCCCGAATTCCTGATCCTTGGAAAGGACGCGGAGCCCTGGGAGCCATGGCAAAGCGTGGCGATGATCAAGGTCATGGCGCTGACGCTCGATTCGAACATGGACGAGGAAATCCGGCGGCTGGCACTGGCAGCGCGCGGGTTCGGGCCGGCGGAGATCGACGACCTGCTGCCCTACGGCCCGCGCGACAACCCGCCGCCGCTGCCCGATTTGCGCACGCTTTACGGCTGGCCAGCGTCCGGAAGGCCGGTCGCCCAAGGCGACGAAGCCGGAGGCACGCAATACGCCGAAGGGCTGGCCTGGCCGATCAGCGTGACTGCATCGAACAATTGGGTAGTGGCTGGATCGCGCACGGTGTCGGGTAAGCCGCTGTTGGCCAACGATCCGCATCTGGGCCTGACAGCCCCGACCGTGTTCTACCTCGCCCACATGCAGTTCAAGCACAATGGCGGCAGGCACGACGTTATCGGCGCCAGCCTGCCGGGCACCCCGCTGGTGCTGGCCGGGCGGACCGGCTCCTTTGCCTGGGGGCTTACGACGACCAATCTCGACGGGCAGGACGTTTTCATCGAGCGGGTCAAACCCGACGATGCCTCGCAATATGCCGCACCGGATGGATGGCGCAAGTTCGAGACAGAGGAAATCAGCATTGCCGTTTCGGGAGGCGAGCCGGTACCGATGACCCGCCGCAAGACGCGTCACGGACCGGTGTTGCCGGACGGATATCGCAGCATCCCGCAAATCCTGCCGGTCAACCATGTCGCTGCGCTTTCGTGGGTTTCGCTCGCGACCGATGACACGACGGTGGATGCCGCAATGCGGCTTAATCTTGCCGCGACGGTCGGCGAAGCCATGGAGGCGGCGCGGCTTATGGTGGCGCCGATGCAGTCGATCGTCATGGCGGATTCGGCCGGCGCGATCGCCCTGATTGCACCGGCGCGCGTGCCGGTCCGCGATCCGTCCAACACGGTCATGGGCCGTGCGCCCGTTCCCGGCTGGCTGGCGCAATACGACTGGAAAGGGTGGATGTCCTTCGAGGATTTGCCGCGCATCGACAACCCGCCGCAAGGGGCGCTTGCGACGGCCAATGGCGACTGGATGCCGGAAACTTATTCCGGGCACATCACCTTCGACTGGGACGAACAATACCGGCAGACACGGGTCGAGGAGCTAGTGATCGGGCGCAATGACAAACACTCGCCCGAAACGATGGCGGCGATCCAGGCCGACAATTATTCGCCGGCGCTGGACCAGTTCCGCCGCGAGGCGCTCGCGCAACTCGCCGCCGGCGCCGGGCAGGATGGCGAACTCATCGCTGCTTTGAAAAGCTGGGACGCCATCATGGCGCCCGACAGGCCCGAACCGCTGATCGTGACGGCGTGGTGGCGGCACGCGCAGATGGCGATCTTTGCCGACGATCTTGGGCCTGACTATTCGCGCTTTGCCAAGGGGCATCTGCAGCCGGTGATCGCTGCGTTGACCGAGGCTGGCGCGCGCGACTGGTGCGACAACCGCGAAACCACGCAAAGCGAAACCTGCGGCATCATCCTGGCAGGCGCGCTCGATGCGGCCCTGCGCGAGATCGGCGAAAGCCAGGGCGAGGACTGGAAGGCGTGGCGCTGGGGCAAGGCGCACATCGCCTTTGGCGAGCACCGGCCGTTCTCATCTGTTGCGCCTCTGGCGCGCTTCTTCACGGTGGAGCGGCCAAGCGCGGGGGATTCATACACGCTGCTGCGCGGCCGGACCGATTTTTCGGAGGCCGAACCCTATCGCAACGTGCATGCTTCCGCCTACCGCGCATGGTACGACCTGGGGGCGCCGGACACGTCTCGCTTCGTCACTTCGACCGGACAAAGCGGGCATTTCCTGTCGCGGCATTACGACGATCTTGCCGACCTTTGGGCCCGGCTCGAATATGTGCCGATGACGACGAATGCAGCCGAATATGGCGCGGATGCGCAGGGCCGGTGGGTGTTCCGCCCGGCCGGCAATCAAACCGAGTAAGGGGCAGGCAATACATGGCCGAACTGAAGAGCTGGCGCGAAACCGCGCCCAAACTGGTGGATGTCGCCGCGGGAAGGGCGCATGCCGACCTCGTCGTGCGGCGCGGGCGGTGGGTGAACGTGCATTCCGGCGAGATCGTGCCGGCGACGGACATCGCCATTTCGGCGGGACGCTTCGCCTATTGCGGCCCGGATGCGCGCCATACGATCGGTCCCGACACCAAGGTTGTCGATGCCGCGGGACGCTATCTGGTCCCGGGGCTTTGCGACGGGCACATGCATGTCGAAAGCGGAATGCTGACCGTCACCGAATTCGCGCGCGCCGTCATTCCGCACGGCACGACCAGCATGTTCGCCGACCCGCACGAGATCGCCAACGTGCTGGGGCTCGAAGGCGTGCGGCTGATGCATGACGAGGCGGCGGGACTGCCGGTCAACGTGTTCATCCAGATGCCGTCCTGCGTGCCGTCCGCGCCGGGCCTCGAGCATTCCGGGCGCCGAACTCGGGCCGGACGATGTGCGCGCCGCGATGGCCTGGCCCAATATCATCGGACTTGGCGAGGTGATGAACTTTCCAGGCGTTGCGGCGGGCGACGCCAGGATGATGGGCGAGATTGCCGAGACCATGGCGGCGGGCAAGACGGTGGGCGGGCATTATGCTTCGCCGGACCTCGGCCCCGACTTTCATGCCTATGTGGCCGGCGGTCCTTCCGACGATCACGAAGGCACGCGGGTGATCGATGCGGTCGCACGCGTGCGCCAGGGAATGAAGGCGATGCTGCGGCTTGGCTCTGCCTGGTACGACGTTGCCGAGCAGGTGCGCGCAATCACCGAAATGGGTCTCGATTCGCGCAATTTCATCCTGTGCACCGACGATTGCCACTCAGGAACGCTGGTGCATGAAGGGCATATGAACCGGGTCGTGCGTCATGCGATCGCGCAGGGTCTGAAGCCGGTCACCGCCATCCAGATGGCCACGATCAATACCGCCGAGCATTTCGGCCTTGGCCGCGAACTGGGGTCCATAACCCCTGGCAGGCGCGCCGATTTCCTGATCGTCACGAACCTGGCGGAACTGACGATCGACGCCGTTTATGCCCGCGGCGAGCTCATGGCCGAGAACGGCAAGCTCAAGGCGAAAATGCCGGCATTCGAGTATCCTGCTGCCGCACGCGGCACGGTCAACATGAAGCGCGACCTCGCCGCCGAGGACTTCCAGATCCCGGCACCGAAGGGCAAGAACAAGGTTAAGGCGCGGGTCATCGGCGTCATCGAGAACCAGGCGCCGACCAAGGCGCTGACCCGCGAACTCGAAGTCAGTGACAGCGTCGTGCAGATGGATCGCAAGCGGGATGTCTGCCAGATCGCGCTGGTGGAGCGGCACCGGGCGACCGGCGAGGTGGTGAACGGCTTCGTCTCGGGCTTCGGCTACAAGAAGAAATGCGCGATTGCCGCAACGGTCGCCCATGACAGCCACCACATGATCGTTGTCGGCACCAACCGCAAGGACATGGCCAAGGCAGCGAACCGGCTTCGCGAGATCGGCGGCGGCGTGGTCGTGTTCCACAAGGGCGAGGAAATCGCGCTGGTCGAACTGCCGATCGCCGGGCTGATGTCGGACGAACCGGCCGAAACCGTGGCGGCGAAGGCGGACAGGATGGTGGCCGCCATGCGCGACATGGGATGCACGCTCAACAATGCCTATATGCAGCACTCGCTGCTGGCCCTGGTGGTCATCCCGGAGTTGCGTATTTCGGATATCGGCCTTGTCGACGTGCGCAAGTTCGAAAAGGTCGATCTCTTCGTGTAGCCGGCCTCGTTTGCCTCAGGCAACGGCCTGGGCAGGGGCGGTCTTTTCATTTTCCCGCCGCTCATCCGGCTGGAAATCGGACAGCATCTCCCCAAGGACGATGCACGATTCCACAAGCTGGCGGATCCGGCTGCGTTCGGTGCGGATTTTCCCGGCTTCATCAAGGTTGATGCTCGCCGACTTGATACGGTTCTTGAAGTCGTGGAGGAAGGCCATGTCCGAAAGGAACGGCGGCAGTTCCGAAATGCCCGACGGGCGTTGCTGCTTGCAGATTTCGCCGAACACCTCGATCCGGCTTTCAATCTCGCTGGAAAGGAATGCGGACTTCAGGATCGGGTCGGCCAACCGCGCGAAATCGCTTTCGTTGTATAGCATGAAAGGCCGGTGGGGAGCGTTTGGCTGGTCGTAGTAGAAGCGGTCGCTGGCGATCGAAAACTTGCTGACCAGAAGCGCTATCAGTTCGCCGATCACTTCGTTGGCCTTGGAATTGCGAACGATGTCGTGCTCCGCCTTCAGAACTTTCGCCTGCTCGACGGCCGCCATGGAGTGATTGACCGCCGCGGTGCTGTGATAATCCAGCACTTCGCGCAGCTTCGCGAATTCCCTGTTGGCCGCAGCGAGTTCCTCGCGCTGCAACATGAACGCACGCGACTGGTTGAAGATCGCTATTGCAATCCACATCAGCGACAAGGCGACCAGCATTGCCACGAGCAGTTCGCCGTTGCGGGGCAGCGCGCCCAGAAAAACGTTCATATTCGCGGGGCAGGGCGCCGTGACGTAGCATGCGAGCGGCGTCTTCATGGCGATGACGAACGAATAGTACAGCAGGCTCAAGACAGTCGCGACCCCGCCCCAGAAAACGGGGTTGGCAAAACGGCTGCGTTGCTTGGTCTCTGGCTTCATCGTTTCGGCCCCCCATGGCCGCAACCCGCATGCATCACTGCATGACGGAATGTCATTATGTTTCATAAACCACAATTCGTGAAGGAAAAATCACGTGCGGTGAACAGTCGCGCAGGCGACACGAACGTCATCCGTGCCCATGGCGTCTGCTTGCACCGGTCCGCGCAGTGTCCGGTCGTTGCAAGCTTTCCAGGACAGAATCAGTTCGTGCAAAATAAGGAACAAATCACACATTGAATGATATTGAACCATAGTTCAGTTCATTCATGAGGGATTTGATGAGCGAAGCTGCTGGCGGCGGAAGGCGTGTCCTTGTGACGGGCGGCGCGGGCTACATCGGTTCACATGCCTGCAAGGCGCTGGCACGGGCGGGCTACGTGCCCGTTACATTCGACAATTTGGTCTTCGGGCACAAATGGGCGGTCAAATGGGGGCCGCTCGAGACGGGAGACCTTAGCGACCGCGAAAGGCTTGATCGCGTGCTGGATGAATACCGGCCCGACGCAGTGATGCACTTTGCAGCCTATGCATATGTCGGAGAGTCGGTGACCAACCCCGGCAAATATTATCGCAACAACGTTGGCGGCAGCCTGACACTGATCGAGGCGATGCGCGACCACGGCATCAACCGGCTGATCTTTTCGAGCACCTGCGCGACCTATGGCGTTCCGCAGGCGCTTCCCATAGTCGAGACCACCCCGCAGCGCCCGATCAATCCCTATGGGATGTCGAAGCTGATGGTGGAGCAGATGCTGGCTGATTTCGGCGCGGCCCACGGCCTGAAATGGATCGCCCTTCGTTATTTCAACGCGGCCGGGGCCGATCCCGACAACGAGATCGGCGAGGACCACGACCCGGAAACCCATCTCATTCCGCTGGTCCTCGACGCTGCATCGGGACGGCGCGAAAACATCACGGTCTTCGGCACGGACCACGAAACGCCGGACGGCACGTGCCTTCGCGACTACATCCACGTTACCGACCTGGCCGATGCGCATGTCAAGGCGCTTGCCGCCCTCGAAAGCGGGTTGCAATCTTGCGCCATCAACCTGGGCAACGGGCATGGACACTCGGTTCGCGAGGTTATCGACGCGGCAAGGCGCGTAACCGGGACCGACATCCCCGTACGCTATGGCCCTGCCCGAGAAGGCGACCCGGCTGCGTTGATCAGCGATGCGGGCCTTGCAGCCCGACTGCTGGGGTGGAAGCCGCAGATCGCCGATCTCGACGAGATCATCCGCACTGCCTGGGCGTGGCACCAGCGCCGCAGCGCGCGGTCCTGATCCGCGAAAATACGCCAATTCCTGCAGGCAATATCCCCGTTTAATGTGGTCCGGTGGCTCTGACGCCCGATTGCGTGGACTTGCGTTTGCGAGTTCTGGTATTATTCAGGCTACCATTATGTATTAAATCAAACAAAGCAACTCCCGATATTTGACATATAAAATACAAATTGTTGTATAATACATTAGCTGATAAATTCTATTTGGAAAAGACTCACCATACATTGTAAAAGGCCCCGTTAACAATCAATGTTTGGTTGTTAGTACTTTCATTTGTGCGGGGCGGGATTTCTATTGTGGGTGGGCGTTCAGAGCTTTTGATCATGGCCACGCGCGGCAGGGCGCGGGCTTGGCAGATGCGTCGTTTGCAGCGAGCGGCGCCGTGGAACTGACAAGAACCGGTCCAGCCGAAAGCGGACACAGCGCGGGCCAGTGGACCAGCAGGGGCAAGCGCCTGCTGCGCGCCATTTCACTTCCCGGAGCACGGGCGTGGCATTCGATCGATGTCGCGACGGCGCGGACTTTTCACCGGATGACCAGCGGGCAGTCGCTGGGCAACAGGTTTGCGCTCGTGCGCATCGTCGGAAACGACCTCGCCGGGCTGCACGACACGGCACAATCGGTCGAGAACACGAAGTTCGTCCTCGAAAACGAACCGGATTTCGACAACTGCGAAAAGATCTGGATCCTGAACCGGATTGTCGACGGGACGGTGGAGCGCCGGCTTGCCGACATGCTGGAGGATGCCGGCCGGCGTTTCATCACGATACCCTTCGTCGACAGGGAATATTCCCTTGTCTCTGACGAAGATGCCCTGATTTCCCGCGACTTCATGAAGAGCAGGGCGTTCCAGCTTCTGGACCGCGAAACGCAAATGCGCGGTTTGATGGCATTCTACCGCCCGAAGATGCTCTACATCATGAATGTCAACGCGGCGCGCAACGTTGCCATTGAAGCCATGCGCCAGGAAGCCGACTGGATCATGCCATGGGACGGCAACTGCTTCCTCACGGCGAGCGGATGGGCCGAACTGGCAGGCAGCGTCCTTCGCAACCAGATGTTCGACTATCATTGCGTTCCGATGGCGCGGGTGGTGAGCAACGACGAGGTGCTTGCCGTCGGGCTGCAATCCAGGGCGACCGAAGAGCCGCAACTCATTTTCAGTCGAATGGCCCAGGAACGCTTCGACCCGGCGGTGCCCTATGCCCGGCGCAACAAGGTCGAACTGCTTTTGCGCCTCGGCATCTTCGGTCCGGAAAAGAAGATGAAGGACGACCCATGGGACGTGAAGCCGCGTCCCCGTTCGCAAAGCCATGGCTTGTTCAATCCGCAGGCAGGCTGGGTGGCGCGGCTGAGTTCAGGAAATCCCCATCTGGGGGTGGGGCGCCACTCGCCAAGGCTCAGATACACGCAACGAATTTCCGCAGCCTTGAAATTTGTCGATGAAGTCGACCGCAAGCACGGCCGCCTCGGCTTGACCGTCGACTCACTCCTCGAAGCGATCTGAGCGCATGGCCAAAGGGACGGGAATGAAGGGCATCATCCTTGCCGGCGGTTCGGGCACGCGGCTCTATCCGGCGACGCTTGCAGTCTCCAAGCAATTGCTGCCGGTCTACGACAAGCCGATGATCTACTATCCGCTCGGGCGTGCTGATGCTGGCGGGCATAACCGACATCCTCATCATCTCGACGCCGCGCGACCTGCCGCAGTTCCAGGCGCTGCTGGGCGATGGCAGCGATTTCGGCATTGCGCTGTCCTATGCGGAGCAGGCGCAGCCGAACGGCCTCGCCGAGGCCTTCATCATCGGGCGCGATTTCGTCGGCAATGCCCCGGCTGCGCTCATCCTTGGCGACAACATCTTCTACGGCCACGGCCTGCCGGAACTGTGCCGGGCGGCGGCGGCGCGAGAAAGTGGCGCGACCGTATTCGCCTACCATGTCAGCGACCCGCAGCGCTACGGCGTCATCGGAGTTCGACGCTGCAACCGGCATTGCCGCCTCGATCGAGGAAAAGCCGGCGCAGCCCAAGTCGAACTGGGCGGTGACCGGGCTCTATTTCTACGACAACGACGTGCTCGATATTGCCGCCTCGATCCGGCCCTCGGTGCGCGGCGAACTCGAGATCACCGACGTCAACCGCGTCTATCTCGAAGCGCGGCGACCTGACGGTGGAGCCGCTCGGGCGCGGCTTTGCCTGGCTCGACACCGGCACGCATGACAGCCTGCACGATGCCTCGTCCTATGTGCGCACCATCGAGCAGCGGCAGGGCTACAAGGTGATGTGCCCCGAAGAAATCGCCATGCAACTCGGATGGTTGACGCCGCAGGCGGTGGCAAGGCGCGCCGACAGCCTGGGCAAGACCGGCTATGCCGACTATCTGCGGGCAAGGGCAAGGGAATACTCGCGTGGTTGAGGTGAGGCCCCTCGAGCCTGCAGGCGTGGTCGAGATCACCCCTGCCATCCATGCCGACGAGCGCGGCTGGTTCATCGAGACCTTCAGCACGGCAAGCTTGCGCCGGCACGGCATCGACCTTGAATTCGTGCAGGACAACGAGTTCTGTTTCGCACGCGGCAGGTACGCTGCGCGGGCTGCACTACCAGCTTCCTCCGATGGCGCAGGACAAGCTGGTGCGCGTCTCGCACGGGCGCATCTTCGACGTGGCGGTGGACTTCGCACGTCTTCACCGTCCTTCGGGAAATGGGTGGGGATCGAGCTTTCCGCCGCACGCGGCAACCAGCTTCTGGTGCCCAAGGGCTTTGCCCACGGCTTCGTCACGCTCGAGCCGGGCACTGTCGTCAATTACAAGGTGAGTGCGCCATATTCGCGCGAGCACGACCGGGCGATTTCATTTGCCGACCCGGATATCGGCATCGACTGGGGTTTTCCCGCCGAGCGGCTCACGCTGTCGCAGAAGGACCGCGCCGCGCCCCTCCTCAAGGAGCAGGAGACCGGGTTTTGATGGCGGGGACGGGCTTCACCGGCTTTCACGACAGCCAGCCAGCAAGGCGTGGAAACGCGCCATGAATCGCTGGATCACACGCTGGTTGGGCCGAACCGGCCCCGCTGGCCATCGCGCCGAAGACATAGCTCACAAGCCTTGCAGGCGCCGCGGCCATCGCCCGCAGTGAAGATGCGGTTGCAATTACCTGCTGGGACGGCGCGCACAATCCAATAGGGCGGGCAAAGGTTCTTTACGACGTGGTGCGCACGCGGCGGCCTGCCGTGTTGTTCGCTTATCTGTTCGAGGAATTTGGCGGCACGCTCTGGCAACCGATGCGCGGATCCGATTGCGAGATCGTCGCAATCCCCTGGCAAGGCAGGGAGGCGTATCACCAGGCGATCCGGGCCCTGCAAATCGAATTCAAGACCGTCTGGATTTCCAAGCCAAGGCTGCCGTCCTTCGTTCTTGCCTCCGCGATAGCGGCCGACGATGCCCGTGTTGTGCTCGATTTCGATGATGACGAAGAGCATTTCATGGAAAAGCATCACAACCGGGAAAAGGTCTTTGCCCATGCGGGCCTTGCTCAAAGCCGGGAATTGATTGCGGCGACAGGCGCACGCACCGCCGCCTCAGCGACGTTGCAGCAGGCATTCGGCGCAAACATGGTTCGTCATGCCCGGGAGCCGTTGGGGCCTGTTGCAAGGCGCCGGCCCGATCACGAATTCCGAATTGGATTCGTTGGGACAGCGCACCGCCACAAGGGCCTCGAGGCGGCGGCCGAAGCCGTCAGGCTGCTCAACGTTTCCGGTCGACACGACAGGAAGATTGTCCTGCATGTCTACGGAACCTTCCACCCGCCGGAACTGAAAAACGCCCTGAACAAATCCGGCGTGGTTACCAAGGGCGTGGTTCCGCAAGGCGCGTTGGACGGCGAGCTTGTTCAACTGGACGCCTTGCTCACGAGCTATCCATCGGGCGATCCGGCCCACGCGCCGGTCCAGAAATTCCAAATTCCCTCCAAGATATCGGACGGCTTGAGGCTCGGACTTCCCGTGCTTGTGGCCCGCTGGCCGAGCGTAGAAGACCTGGCGGACGTACCGGGTGTCGTCCTGTTCGAAGAAGGCGGCCTTGCGGCCGCGATCGGCCAGGCAATGGCGATACGCGACGAAATCCGTCTGCCGGCCGAATTCACGCTTTCCGCCGCCTATGAAGCTTTCCGGACCGCCGAATGCGCAAGCGGGACGCAAGCCCGGGCGCGCGAAGTCTTTGCGAAGCTGAAGCACGAGTTCGCGCCCGGCCCATGAACAAGTTGGATTGCAGGCGATGACGGAGCGCGGTCACCCGCAAAACCGGCAATGAGTATTCGGAAGGGAATGTAGTGTCACAGAATTCAGACAGCGGCGCATTGTTGAAACGCCTCTTCCGCGAAACCTTCCGCGTGCATCTGGTCAGCTATGTCGTTGCGGTCCTCGCGATGATGCTCGTCGCAGGATCGACAGCCGGCCTGGCGTGGCTGATGCAAAGCGCGATCAACAAGGTGTTCGTCGAGCAAAACAGTGCGGCCATGTGGATGGTGGCGACTGCGATCATGGTGCTTGCGGTCATCAAGGGCCTTTCCGACTACACGCAGAACGTCCTGATGAGCAGGATCAACAACGGCATCAGCGCCCAATTGCAGCAGCGCATGTTCGACAAGATGCTTTCCCTGAAGATGGAGTACTTCAAGGGCAATCACTCCAGCAACATGA